>CAUQVF010000010.1:0-71381 GCA_963521605.1 uncultured Peptostreptococcaceae bacterium
ATATTTTTGATATACTTTTTTATATTTTATCTCCCCCATATTTATTATAGAGCCTTAATTTATTAAGATAAAAAAATGCTTATTCACTTTTAACGTGAATAAGCATTTTTATTACTCTTTTACCATCAACGTCCTTGAAGAGTTTAAAATTGCAATTACAGTTACACCCATATCAGCAAATATACCTGCTTGTATATTAGCAATTCCAAAAGCTCCAAGTACCATGACCAAGATTTTAACCCCTATTGCAAAGACTATATTTTGCATTACTACATTCATAGTTTTCTTTGCAACTTTTATTGCTGACATAACCTTTCTTGGATTATCATCCATAAGTACAATATCAGCAGCCTCTATAGCGGCATCAGAACCCATAGCACCCATAGCAATACCTATATCGGCAATAGAAAGCACAGGAGCGTCATTTATACCGTCACCTACAAAGGCGACTTTTTTATTAATATCCTTAGATTTTATTATCTCTTGAACTATTTCAGCTTTCTCATCAGGCAATAAATCTGCTCTAATATCATCAATCCCAAGCTCATCTCCCACTTCTTTAGCAATAGCTAGATTATCTCCAGTAAGCATTATAGTCTTTATGTTGTAATCTTTCTTCAAAAGTTCTATAGCTTCTTTTGATTCTTTTTTTACTTCATCTGATATTACCACACTACCGGCATAAACTCCATCTATTACTGTATTTATAACGGTTCCTGTAGTATTTATTTCACTTTTTATCTTGAACTTAGCCAACATCTTTTCATTACCGACATATACCTTCTTGTCATCAACCACAGCTGATATTCCAATACCGGCAATTTCTTGAACATCTTTAACTCTTTTTATATCAATTTCTTTAGCGTATTCTTCCTTGATAGAAAGAGCTATAGGGTGTGTGGAAAAAGCCTCTGCCAATGAAGTATACTCTAATAATTCATCTTTTGAATATTTATTAACTCTTATGTCAACAACTTTAAAATTGCCTTTTGTAAGAGTCCCTGTCTTATCAAAAACTACATAGCCTACCTTTGAAAGAGTCTCAAGATAGTTACCTCCCTTAATCAATATACCATTTCTTGATGCTCCTCCTATTCCACCAAAGAAACCTAAAGGAATCGAAATAACAAGGGCACATGGGCAAGATGAAACTAAAAATACCAATGCTCTGTTAATCCACATAGTAAAATTATAATCTGTAAGAATAGGTGGAATTAATGCTAACAAGAATGCAAGTCCAACAACAGTAGGAGTATAGTATCGTGCAAATTTTGTTACAAATTTTTCTGATTTTGCCTTTTTATCAGCTGCATTTTCTACAAGTTCCAATATCTTTGAAACTGTTGAATCTTCAAATATTTTTACAGCTCTAATTTTTATTAACTTGTTATTATTAATACAGCCACTAATAACCTCATCTCCAACTTCAACATCTTTAGGCTTGTTTTCACCTGTTATGGCAGCTGTATTAATGCTTGAGAATCCTTCAACAATAACTCCGTCTACAGGAATCTTTTCACCAGGTCTTATCACTATTATGTCATCAATCTCAACATCATCAGGATCAGATTGAATAATTTGTCCATCTCTTTCAATATTTGCAAATTCCGGAACCATATTCATCATACTTGAAATGGACTTTCTCGATTTATTTACTGCAATATCTTGGAATAACTCCCCTAACTGATAAAAAAGCATAACTTCTATAGCTTCATCATATTGTCCAAGTATAAATGCTGCTATAGCAGCAAAACTCATTAGAAAATTTTCATCTAAAAACTGACCTTTTTTAATATTTAAGACAGCGTTCCATATAATATCATAGGCAATTATAAGAAATATTATAATATACATTGGCATTTCAATGGCCTTAAAAATATCTGTGAATATGGATGTAAGTAACAGGAATCCTGTAAGTACAATTCTAAAAAGTATTATTTTTTCAACTTTGCCCATAAATATCCTTTCTTTAGTAGAGTATTGAAACATTCTTTTCAAATTTTTTACATTCCGACTCAGCCAATTTTATTATCTCATCAAACCTTTCATCATCTGCATCAATTGTCATTTTTTGAAACATAAAATTAATTTGAACATCATTTACTCCGTCCAATTTTGATATTGCCTCCTGCATTTTCATTGCACAATTTGCACAATCAAGATTATTCATTTTTAATTTCTTCTTCATGATATCCTCCTAAAAAATTATTCCTGTATATGTTCCAAACCGTTATTAATAATAGTGTTAATATGACTGTCTGCAAGCGAATAAAATATTATCTTACCTTCTCTTCTACCCCTTATAAGTTTACTTTGTTTTAAAATCCTAAGCTGATGGGAAACAGCAGACTGTGACATTGAAATAAGATTTGCTATATCATTGACACACATCTCACTTTCACATAATATACAAAGAATTTTGAGTCTTGTAGAATCTGCAAACATCTTAAATAAGTCTGCCAAGTCACAGATATCTTCTTCTATTGGAATATTTTCCTGCATCTTTTCCAAAACATCAGATGCAATAGCTAAATATTTATTATATTCCATAAATTACTCCTATTACATATGAACAATTATTCATTTGTTTATTTGACTAAATAATACTATATTTTGCAAAGTTTGTCAATACTTTTAGTTTAAATTTATTTTATTTTGAGTATAAAAAGATAGTGATAATTAAAAATATAAGAGGTGAGATATGAAATTTAATATAATTCAAAACAATCAACTTAATTTCAGCGATGGAATTATAATACTTCCAACTTTTGAAAATGAAATGATCAGCTTTAAAAAGTTGGATATAACTCCAGAAATCTTAACTATTTCCAATGATTTAATAAAAAAAGAAAAATTTAAATCAAAAAAAGGGGAAGTTCATTTTTTCAATTTTGTTTCTGATGGGAAAATTACCAACGTAATATTGGCAGGACTTGGTAAAAAAGAAGATATAAATTTGAAAACTTATACAACTTCTTTTATAAAAGCAGTAAAAAAAGCTCTTTCTTTAAATATGACGAATATCTTCTTAGCAATAAGACCTTTTGAACATATAGATTATGAACTTTATATGAGAACAGTTATAAGACATACTGCTCTTATAGATTACAAATTTGACAAATACAAAAAATCTGAAGACAAAAAAGAAGAAGAGATAGTATTTAACATCATATCAAATGAAATTTTTGAAATGAGAGATGATGTAGTAGAAAAGGCTTTACTTGAATCTGAGCTTATATCATATACAAGAAATCTTGTCAACGAACCTGCAAATGTACTTACCCCTGAGGCATTGGCTGAGGAAGCTCTAAAAACTTCCAAAAAATACGGATTTGAAGCTGAAATCTTTGATGAAGATTATATAAAATCTAAAAAAATGGCAGCATTTTTGTCAGTAGCTAAAGGCTCAGTAAACAGACCTAAACTAATAGTTTTAAGGTATAAAGGAAATAAAAACGACGAAAAAACTTACGGCCTTATTGGAAAAGGACTTTGCTATGACAGTGGCGGATACTCTATCAAACCTACTTCATCAATGCTTGAAATGAAAAGCGATATGGGCGGAAGCGCTACTGTAATAGCTGCAATGGCTCTTATAGCAAAAAATAAATTAAAAGTAAATGTGACTGCCGTTATTGCCGCTTGTGAAAATATGATAGACGGAAATGCATATAAGCCGGGAGATATAATTGGTACAATGGATGGAGCCTTTATTGAAGTAGATAATACTGATGCTGAGGGTAGACTTACTCTTGCAGATGCTGTAACTTATTCTATAGAAGAAGAAAAAGTATCTCAAATTATAGAATTATCTACACTTACAGGAGCAGTAATAGTAGCTCTTGGAGATGATATTACAGGTGTAATTACAAAGTATGATGATATCTATGAAGATTTGAAAAAAGCTTCAAAAGATACCTTGGATGAAATTTGGCAATTACCTTACCATGAAGAATATATGTCATTGCTCAAATCTGATGTTGCAGATATGAAAAACTCAGGTGGAAGAGCCGGAGGTTCTATTACTGCAGGACTTTTCGTCACTAAGTTTGCGAAAGACACACCTATCGCTCACCTTGACATAGCCGGTAGTGCTTGGAGTGAAAAAGGTGATTTACTCCATACTAAGGGAGGAACAGGAAACAGCGTATTAATGCTCTACAAATATTTTGAAAACATAAGCAAATAATTGTAGATAAACAGGGGGAGTCATGAATCATAAATATGTAGCAGACAGATTAGTTTCATGGTTACAAATGCAGGTGCAAAATTCAAACTCCAAAGGATTGCTGGTCGGCATATCCGGAGGAGTTGACTCCGCTGTAGTAGCCAATCTTATAAAGTTAGCCTGTCCCAACTCTTCACTTGGTGTAATCATTCCTATTCATTCAAGTGGAAGCAGTTTGGATGATGCCAATTTACTTATAAAACAGTGTAACATACAGTCTGTAGTTGTAGATTTGAGCGATGAACACCAAGTCATACTCGATAAATCAATGAATTGTATTAAAGACTTAGGGCTTTTTAAAGATGATTATCTTAAAATTACTGATGCTAACCTAAGGGCAAGACTTAGAATGTCAACTTTGTACTCTATCGCAAATAACCTTGGATATATGGTAGTTGGGACTGACAATGCGGATGAAACTTATACCGGTTATTTTACTAAGTATGGTGATGGTGCCGTAGATCTTATGCCATTAAAAAAGATACTAAAAAAAGACGTGTATGAAATAGGAAGAGTATTAGGTGTACCTGAAAATATACTCAAAAAAGCTCCATCAGCTGATTTGTGGGAGAATCAAACAGATGAAGCTGAAATGGGAGTAAGTTATTCTTCTATTGAAAAATATATTACAGGAGAAAAAGTATCGGAAAATGAAGAAAAAATTATACTTTCTCTTCACAAAAAATCTGAACACAAGAGAAGTTTACCACCTTTTTTTGACTTTTAGTTTTTAAATTATATCAGTATTATGTTAGCTTATAAACATATAAATACTGAGTTCTAAGTTACAATTTTAAGTATTTTTTATCATATTTCCATGTTATAATCGGAAAATTTAAGTTATTAATTACAGTAATTGATTTTTAGCTTTATTTATGATAGTATAATCTTAATATCTTATATTAAATTTGGATGTACTTATCTAATTTCAGGGAGAATTTGGTGATGAACAATAGGCTGAAAGTAAATATTTTTGGAAGACAATACACTTTGGTGAGCGAAAAAAACAGTGAAGATATCTTGAAAATTGCAAGTTTGGTAAATGAAGAGATATCCATTGTTGAAAAAGATGCTGACAATCTTTCCAAGATAGATATACTAATCATAACTTGTAACAACATAGCTGAAAAATACTATGAACAATTGTCATCTATATACAACGAAGCTGAATTGAGTAATCAAATCAAGGAAAAAGAAAAAGAAATTGCCCGCTTAAATTTACAATTGGAGCAAAAGGACGTACAAATAAAAAGCCTTGAAATGACAGATGTAAACAGTCAATCCTTACAATCAAAGTTGGACAAGACAAAAAAAGAATATGAGGAAAAACTTAAAGAACAGATAGATATAAATCGTGAATTGGAAGCTAGATTTTACGAACTACAGTTAAAAATAGCTGAACTTGAAGAAAATAAAAACAGGGGCTGAAAATCAGCCCCTTTACTTTTAGATAATATTGATACATTTTAATATTAATGACAACCTGAGCAAGAACTGCATCCACCTTCATTTTCAGGCATAAGTTGAGGTTTTACAAAAAGACCGTGGAATGAATCATCTTCCAAATATTGTATTTCAAATCCTCCGAACTCTTCCATTAAAGCTTTGTCGGCAACATACTTTATACCGTCAAACTCCATAGCATAGTCATTTTTCTTTTCTTCGTCCTTAGCTATATTGAACATAGGACCATGACAAGCCATACCTGAAATAAAAATTCTAATGGTATCAGCTGAGATATCCATTGATGAAAGTATACTCTTCAATTCTTCAGATGCCTTGTTATCTATAGTTATTACATGTTCCATCACAAAAATCTCCTTAAATCTATAGTTTAGAAAAATATTTTCTACTGTATTTTATACACAGTAAACTCAATTTATAATCATTTTTATAATGATTTAAGTTTATTTTTCATATCTGATTGCAATTGTAATATTCTATCTTTTCCCTGCTGTCTTATGAGTTTGTTTTCATCTTCTATTCTCATAGTCTCTTCTATACCGTTCATTATTGTATTAAATGTACTTTCCAAAGTTTCTATCTTTATACTTGAAGATCCTGAAAGTTTTGCAATGTCAATAGATTGCTTAGAGATATTTTCAGCATTCTTCATAAGCATCTCATTTGTTCTTTCATCAAGAGCCTTCATAGAGTCTGCTTGTACCTTTTGCCTCTTTATTGCAACAGCCTGTATCATACCAGTTTTAAATACCGGTATTGTTACCACAAAGGCACTTCCTATTTTTCTAAGAAGGTTGTAATTCCCTCTTTGGATGAGTTTTATTTGAGGTGCTGACTGCATGGCTACCATCTTAGCAAGCTCAAGGTCATATACTCTTTGTTCCAACATCTCAAGAGACTCCTTAACGTTTTGCAGATTAAAATTATCCAATTCGTTATTAGTCTCACTTGCTTTTTTCTCATACTGAGGAATTATTTCATTCTTCATCTTTTCTATTACTACATTCCCAGCCATTATATACTTTTCAAGCTCTTTATAGTACTCTATATTTTTTTCATACATAGTGCTGAGCATGTCATTTGTCTTACCTATTTCAGACTCATATTTTTTAATCTCTACATAGATTTGAGATACTTCTTTATCCATAGTTTCATATTTTTTAAGCAGAGACTGAATATTTTCCTTTGCCTTACCGAATAAATTTGCCAGAAAACCTTTGTTTTCTTCTTCAAAATCCTTCGGATCAAATTTATCCATTATGTTGGAAAGTTGCTTCATCATTCTTCCACTGTCTTCAACTTGTGAGTTATTGATTGTTGAGAGTATCTTATCGCTAAATTTGGAAATCTCAACTGCAGTTTCCTGTCCGAATTTCATAATGTTTTGAGCATTGCTGACATCAAGCGAATCAGCAATTCTTGCAACCTCTGGAGATGCCTGCAACTGTGTAGTTATAACTTGCATCTCTTGAGCTGGATCTTCTTCAATCTTTGTATCTTGCATTGTAATTTCTTCGTTCATTTTTACCTCCAACTAAATTAATTACCAAATAAATTCTCAAAAAAGCCTTTCTTTTTTGTTTTTTTATACTTACTTCTATCCTTGAGTTTGATATTTGAATCATAACTTTCCAGTTTATGAACATCATAGATAAAATCGTTGAGTACAACCTCTATATCATTATATCCGCTTGGTGTGAAAATTACAACATCGAATCCTGATAAAACAAAAAACGCCACTCTTATCGCATCATTTTTATTAAATACTTCCTGATTATCATGGAATATTACAATTCTTGGTATCTTATAAGGAAAGTCGAAATTTTGTAGTAAATCCTGATATCTTCTTTCTAAAGTCAGCGATTCATATACTATAAAATTATCTATATTCTCATCATCAGCAAATCTAAATAAAACATCCTTTTTTGTCACCATTTCCTGTATAGTTGATAAGATATAGTCCTGTACGCTTTCTTTGAGATGAGAAAATTGATATTGCGGAAGTTTTTTTATTACATCCTTATCAATAAGACCTTCATCAGAAACGAGATTTTGAGACTCATTATGTTCTCTTTTTACACTAAAAGGTACGTTTTCTATAATAAGCGCTGCTGCAGATGCAGTGTCAAAAAAGTCAAAATAATCTGATTTGTCCACAGTTATACCGCTAACCTTTGAAAAGATATTAGGAATATAGACGCAACCATCCTCTACTTCAAAGCCTTGTCTAAACCTTGCCTCAACAGTATTAAGTTGAGATATTTCATCATATGATGTCTTAATTGTATTTGCTACCACCATATATCTTTCAAATTGCCAGCTGCCATACATTCCACCCTTGTCTTCGTGTAACACCATATTTATTTCCTGAGAAGCTTTGTATGCTACGGTCTCCTGTCTATTTGTTTCATTATCCTTGTTACTTACAAATAACTTGGTAATATTTGAAGTCCTACCGTGTTTTTGAACGTCAATATATGGAACAACTTCTCTTGGAAAAGGGAACTTCTCCTGTTTTGTAGGATTGAAATACAAGATGTCCACTCCGCAAAAATACATGAGAAGCAAGAAGTAAAGGTCATCTCTGTATATCTGCCCATAACAAAGTATCTTAGGATTGCCCTCTTGCAGATAATACTCGTTCATTATATTAAAATAGTATTTCTTACATATAAACAGAAGTTTTTTAACAGACTCCTTTGCAAGATTCATATTAAGTTGTTGTTTGAGATACATCTCAAGAACAGTTTCAAATTTTAGTTTTAAAATCTTTCTAAGGTTCTCATTTTCGCAAATATAGACAAATAATTCTTCTAAATTAGCCATAATAGCCTTAACATCAGCTGTCTTAATATCTTTCCAATATTGATTGAATTTGTCTGTAAACTCTTCATCTACAGTATTCACAAAACTTGTGAGCCTTGTATAACCCTTTATTTCTTGAGAAAGTCTCTCATCGAGTTTAAGCAGTTTTTTCTCATAGTCCTCAAAACTACCTTGTATATGAGTAAAATAGGTAGGTACCGTTATAGAGTCATCCTCTTCCTTATAACCTGCCCTATTTATTGTAAACTCAAAAATATCCTCAAAAATATTTTCAGATTTTATACTTGTCGCTTCTATTATCCTACTTTCCTGTTTGAGATACATCACTACCTCCTGATATATGTAAGGAAAAATTTCTCAATTTAAATTAAAATCTGTTTTAATAATTAAAACTCAATACAACTTCAAGGTCATTTTTCAAAGACCATGATATATTTTATCAAAAAAAATGCTATTTTTCAATTGTATTTTTAAAAAGCCATCATATAATCAAGCCTTCTTTACAATTCTGTATTTTTATTTTAGCTTTCTTTATGTTATAATATGATTCGTATATTTTTATATATTAAATTAAGTTTAAAACAAGGATAGTTATGAATATTAATCAGATTATAAAATTAGAAATAACAGATATGACTGATGATGGCTCTGCTGTTGGAAAGTTAGATAATATTGCAGTTTTTTGTGATAAAGGTGTAGTAGGAGACGTAGTTTCAGCACAAATAATCAAAGTTAAGAAAAATTATGTTGTGGCAAAAGTAAAGGAGATACTGGAAAGATCCTGTTTAAGAATAGAACAACAACTATGTGAAATTCAAGATTTTTGTGGCGGCTGTCAGATATTGGATATATCATATGATAAACAGCTAAAGATAAAAAAAGATATGGTATTTCAAAAATTGACTCGAATAGGAAATATAGAGAAGCCTAAGATTAATGATGTTGTAGGAATGGAAATACCATATAGATATAGAAATAAAGTACAACTTCCTGTGGGTGGTACTATTGATAATATAAAGATAGGATTTTACAAACAGAAATCTCATGAAATAATTCCATTTAAAGACTGCATCATACAAGATAAAATTAATAATGAAATAATAAGCATTATAAAGCGATATATGTCATTTGCAAAAATTAAGCCATATAATGAAAAAGACTCTACAGGAGTGCTTAGACATATAGTAACTAAGATTTCGAACGATAAATCCCAAATTATGCTTATTCTTGTGACAAATACAGATAAGAAACTTGATATTTCATACTTAATAGAAGATATCAACAAAAACAATCTTAATATCACATCAATAGTACAGAATATAAATAAAAAAAACACAAATGTGATCTTATCTTCGGATAACATTCTCTTATATGGAAATGATTTTATAACAGAATATATAGATGAATTAAAATTTAAAATTTATCCTAACTCATTTTTTCAGGTAAACTATACTCAGATGGAAAAAATGTATCAAAAAGCTTTGGATTATGCACAAATAACTAAAGATGATATAGTTTATGATCTCTACTGCGGTATAGGAAGCATATCATTGTTACTTGCAAAAAGAGCAAAATATGTCTATGGCGTAGAAGTAGTTCATCAGTCAATAACAAGTGCAAAAGATAACGCAAGAGAAAATAATATAGACAATGTTGAATTTATTTGCGGAAAAGTAGAAAATGAGATAAAAAAGCTAACAAAAAAAGCAAAAAGCCCCGATATCATAGTGTTAGATCCCGCAAGAAAGGGATGTGAAAAAACTGTATTAGATACCATAATTTCGGTATCTCCAAGAAAAATTGTCTATATATCATGTAATCCTTCTACCTTAGCGAGAGATTTGAAGATATTACTTGAAAATGATAAGTATACTTTGGAAGAAGTTACTCCATTTGATTTATTTTGTCACAGTACACATATCGAAAATGTGGTATTGCTTTCAAGAAAATAAATCAAAATATACCTATCTTAAATTTCAATTTAAGATGCAATCATACAAGGGTATGATTTTCAATTTTCATTTATTTATTAACATTGGTATTAGATAATAAATCTTTAAAACAACTTATTTTTTAATTGCAAGGCAATTATTAATATGCTATAATTCCATTATTATGTTTAAAATTTCCAAAAAAGAGATATATATTACACAGTTTTTATATATTTTTCTTATTTTTTACATTTATGTAATTTTTAATATTAATATTGAGCATTTTAATAATAAAACTTTTATAGTCATATAAAACTAATAATTTTCATTTGAAAGGAAAGGCGTTTTCGCCGGATTTATATACATGGACGTATTTGTTGCTAGACAGCCCATTTTTGACAGAAATAAAGAAATAATGGCTTATGAACTGCTCTATAGAAACTCTTTAAAGAATTTTTTTGATCCGACAGTAAGTTCAACAAAAGCTACTTCAATACTTATAACTAATAGCCATATCAATATCGGTATGGACAATCTTGTGGAAGATAAATATGCTTTTATAAATTTTGACGCAGCACTTATAAATAATGATATACCTGCCTTGCTTAGCAAGAGCAGAGTTATAATAGAAGTTCTTGAAACAGTGGAACCTGACAGAGTATTCTTATCTAATCTTATTGATTTGAAAAAAAAGGGATATACTTTAGCTCTTGATGACTTTACTCTTGATTACCCATATCAAAATACTTTGCCACTGTATGATATAATAAAGGTTGATTTTATGCTTGCCGGGGTTGACGGTGCTAAAAAGATAATCGAAAAATATGGAAACGGAAAGAGAAAATTTTTAGCAGAAAAGATAGAAACTATACAGGAGTTTAATATAGCTTATGACCTAGGCTATGATTACTTCCAAGGATTTTTCTTCTCAAAGCCTGAGATAATTACAGGTAAGTCTGCAAGCTCCATTAACGTTCATTTTATTAAACTTAAGGAAGAGATGAACAAAGAAGAAGTTGACTTCAATAAAATAACTAAGATAATTGAGAGTGATGTAGGAATTAGCTATAAATTGCTAAGACTTGTAAACTCTTTTTCCCTTATAAATGAGGTCAATTCAATAAGGCATGCTTTAGCTATACTTGGAATAAGAGAAATTGAAAAATGGATAAACTTCATTATGGTATCAGACTTTATATCTGAAAATGATGATGAGGTTGTAAGAATGTCGGTTATACGCTCAAGATTTGCAGAACTTATAGCCGAAAATTCAAATCAAGTAGCAAGAAAATATCAGGCTTCTTTAGTTGGACTATTCTCAATGATTGATGTAGTTCTTGGAAAATCACTTAACAGAATATTCAAGGAAATACCTATGAATGCAGATGTTAAAGATGCCATAATGCTAAAAGCAACTTCTCCTTTATATGACATATATGACGTTATCTTGTCTTATGAAAAGGCAAATTGGGATAATCTTGATAAGTCCTGTGAGAAGCTTGGCATTAATCCTGCAAGTGTGCCTAATCTATATTTTGAATCTGTTTCATGGGCTAATAAATATGTATTCACCTATGATGAAATTTCAGATCAAGCTAACAAAGAATCTATGCAAAATTTTGTCAAGGAAGAAAAAGAAGAATAGTAAATATGATATATAAAAGAGCCTTTACTTTAATAATTAAGTAAGGGCTCTCTTTTTATTTCTACTTTATTTTTTTGTAAAAATCTATTAGAATAATACTAAAAATCGCTATAATTAGTAAGAATATTTTATCTTTTTAATATTATTATTTAAACAGAAACTATCATTCTTATAGTAAAAAATTACATTTCCAATGCAATTTCTATCATATTTGAAAATCCTAATTGTCTTTGTTCAGCAGTCAATATCTCATCAAGATATATATGATCTGAAATTGTAAACATAGCAAGAGCTTTTTTATTTAATCTTGCAGCATTCATGTAAAGTGCAGCTGCTTCCATTTCAACACAAACTACGCCCAT
The DNA here is from genome assembly GCA_963521605.1 of uncultured Peptostreptococcaceae bacterium. Classification (GTDB taxonomy): domain Bacteria; phylum Bacillota; class Clostridia; order Peptostreptococcales; family Filifactoraceae; genus Peptoanaerobacter. Next base: position 12,457 of record CAUQVF010000010.1, read on the forward strand.
TTTCTTCCATGAAAAACTTGCATCATCATCATCATTATAGAAGGTATCTGAAGAAAGAACATTACCAACAACTACCTTCTTATTTTGACTATTAGCTACTTCAACTGCACGTGATAAAAGGTCGTAACTTGCAATAGGAGCATAAGTACCGTTTAACTTATATTGTGATGCAAAGTTTGAATTGGTACAAGCTCCCATAGCTATTACTACATCCATAACATGAACATCATCCCTAAATGCACCGGCTGATCCTATTCTTATTATTGAATCAACATCATAAAATTTATAAAGTTCATAAGAATAAATCCCTATAGACGGCATACCCATACCACTACCCATTACAGATACTTCCTTGCCCTTATATATGCCTGTATAACCAAACATATTTCTTACTGTATTAAAACACTCCACTTCTTGCAAATACTCTTCAGCAATAAATTTTGCTCTAAGCGGATCCCCCGGCATCAAAACCTTCTTTGCTATCTTCCCGTACTCCGCCGTTATATGAGGCGTAGGTATATTGTTCATAATAGTCCCTCCAATAATACTAAACCATATACAATGAAAATAAAAGTGATTAATTTAAATCCTAGAATTCTTACACAATTCTTATGTTCAAGTACTATATTACTATATTAACATAGTAAAAGTCAACATAAAATATGATTATACTAATTATTGATGCTAAGAACCTTTTAAACTGCCATTTAATGATATTTGAAAATATATAACCCGAATTTCAAACATTTAGTGTAGAATTAAAAAATTGCCTGACTTTTTAATTAGTGATTAGTATGAGGTAGAATATTTAATTATATACAAATATTTTTTCAAAAACTTAATATAAAAATTAAACTTTCCATTATCCTTCATAAGCATATACGCACATACCTATTGCGCCAAAGCCTGAGTGAACTCCCACTGCAGGAGTTACTATATCACATTGTATAAACATCTGTGCATTTGAAATTTCATCTTTCAACATTTCTTTTATCTTTTCCAGTAGCTTAATATCACGTTTATAAACTATCGCCAGATAATATTTTTTGTCCAAGTTTTGCGATAAAAACTCCTTGATCTTATTTACCATTTCCATTATTGCCTTATCTATATTTCTTACCTTTGCAAGAGTCTGATATATACCATCATCATCACAAGTTATGATAGGCAACACTTTTAGTAATGTACCTATGGAACCCATTACCTTACCAATTCTTCCACCTGATATAAGATATTTTAAGGTTTCTAAATAAATATATACTTTAGATGTTTTTACATTATTTTGTAATTTTTCATACATTTCTTCCAAGCTGACATCAGGATTTTCATTTAAAATTTCCTGTGCATGTATGGCAAAAAAACCTGCAGATAAACTTATATTTTTTGTGTCTAACACCTTAATATTGATATCTTTTTCTTCATCAGAAACAATTTTCATAGCATTGTATATTCCGCTTAAGCCTGATGATATGGTGATAGCAATGATATTCTTATAACCGTCACTTTTTATTTTTTCAATTATATCTTTTATATCGCCTATTGACGGTATACTCGTCTTTGCTACTCCCTCATTTTGAAGTTTATCCATAACTTCCTGCGATGTTATATTGACTGTATCTTTATATGACTCATTTTTAAAATGTATATACAAGGGTACTACATACATATCTTTACCCATACTCTCTTTTGGTACAGAAAGACCGCTATCAAATAAAATAGCTATATTTTTATTCATTTCATACTCCATATTCTTAGATTTTGCATTAATATTGTTTTTGTAACTATTTACCCATTTTACAACAATTTGAACAAAATAAAGTCATAAAGATAAACTTTAAGGACTTTTTATTATTATAAAATTTTAAATAATTATATACATATAATTTAAACATAAAAATCACGAATTGTCTATAAAATATTCATAATATGTAAAAAAGCCGACTCTAAAGTCGACTTAATTTCTAAAATAAGTAATTATTATTCCGGTTTTGGTGCGTCAACAGGGCATACACTTGCACATGCTCCACAGTCGATACATGCTGAAGCATCTATTACATATTGAGTATCTCCTTGAGAAATTGCTCCTACCGGACATTCTGGTTCGCAAGCACCACAGCTTATACAATTATCATGAATAACATATGCCATTTTTATTTCCTCCTATTATTTTATCTTCAATTGATAACATTAAATATGTTGACATTATATCACTTATTTTTTCATTTGTAAATATAAAACAGAAATTTTTATTAAGTTTTTTTGATAAACTCATATTTCTATATTATAGTTGTATTATTAATTGAAGAAGAGTTTTTATTTGCGAATTATATTCTTATGATTAAATATTCTCATTTGATTTTTAAATTAATTCTATTGCAGATCCGTAATCTATAAGTTTTGTTTCTGATACATTTGTAAATTTAATCTTATTTGAATCAAGTATGGTCTTAATCTTTCTATAAAAGTTATTTTTTGATATATTTCCAAAAAAAATCAATTCATTATTATAGTAAAAACATGTTCCACCCAAAAATCCGGTATATCTATCACTTAATATAATATCATCTGCTTTTACATAATATACATGGATGTTATTTTTTTTTAGTTCATTATATATACCTATATCAGAGCTTATAAATATATCATTTTCTATTACAATTGTACTACATCTTGTATATCCTTGCTTAACATTTATAAATTTGAGTTTTTTACTTTTAGCAATTTTAATTATGACTTCATCTACATAATTTAGATTCCCTATAAGATATTTATCTGTAGCAATGACATTATATGCTATATCAAATGGATACTTTTCTCTTAGTTTGGCACTTCCTCTTACTATATTATAATATTTTAGTTTTTCAAATAATATATCATAAGTTTTCATCTCCAAAACTGTGGTTTCCCCTATTGTGCAGGCAACAATATCAGGATGTCCGCTTATCTCCTTATATAAATCCTTATTATCAATAGTTTTAATGTAGTTCCAATTCCTTTTTTTAAAATATTCTTCTATATCATTGTTTATCCTATAATCAAGCAAAAACATTTTTCTCTCCAAAATAAAATAACTATAACATAAAAGCTATAGTTACTTTATCCATAGTAAATATCAATAAATAAATTTTTATTTCTTTAATTTAAGCACATAAATTAATCATTATCTATCTTTAATACTGCCATAAAAGCTTTTTGAGGCACTTCAACATTTCCTATTTGACGCATTCTTTTCTTACCTTCTTTTTGCTTTTCAAGGAGTTTTTTCTTTCTTGAGATATCTCCGCCGTAGCACTTTGCAAGTACGTCTTTTCTATAGGCACTTATAGTTTCTCTTGCTATGATTTTAGCACCTATTGCTGCTTGAATAGGAACAGGAAACTGATGCTTCGGAATCTCATCTTTCAATTTTTCACACATTACCCTGCCTCTTGTCTGTGCAGTTGTTTCATGCACTATAAAAGAAAGAGCGTCAACTTTCTCCTTATTTATCAATATATCAAGCTTTACCAATTTAGACTCTACAAAGTTTTTGAATTCATAATCAAGGGAGCCATAGCCACGAGTCCTTGATTTAAGAGAGTCAAAAAAGTCGTATATAACCTCATTCAGTGGAAGTTCATAGTGAAGCATTACCCTTGTACTGTCAAGATATTCCATATTTATCATAATCCCACGACGTTCCTGTGCCAACTCCATTACAGCACCAACATAATCTTTAGGTACTATGATATTGGAATTTACGATAGGTTCTTCTATCATACTTATCTCCTGCTCAGTAGGAAGATTAGTAGGATTTTGTATCATCATTACAGTGCCGTCATGCTTTGTCACCCTGTAAACTACTGAAGGAGCTGTAGTAATTATATCAAGGTCAAATTCCCTTTCCAATCTCTCCTGAATTATTTCCATATGGAGCAGACCCAAAAAACCGCATCTAAATCCAAATCCAAGCGCAACAGATGTCTCAGCTTCAAATTCTAAGGCAGCATCATTTACCTGCAACTTCTCCAGAGCATCACGAACATTTTCATATTTTTCACCTTCTGCCGGATATACTCCGCAGTATACCATAGGTGTAGCTTTTTTATATCCAGGTAAAGGTACAGTAGTAGGATTGTCAGCAAGTGTTACAGTATCTCCAACCCTACAGCTTCTTATATCTTTAATCGATGCTGTAATATATCCTACATCTCCTGTTTCAAGTTCATCAACAGCTATATGAGTTGGGGAAATAATACCTACCTCAGTTACTTCAAAAGTTTTTTTGGTATTCATCATCAATATTTGATCGCCTTTTTTAACCTTGCCGTCAAATATCCTCACATATGCAATAACACCCTTGTATGCGTCATAGTACGAGTCAAATATAAGAGCCTTAAGAGGCTTGTCTACATCTCCTCTGGGTTTTGGTACCTTATTTACTATAGCTTCAAGCACATCTGTAATATTTAGTCCCTGTTTCGCAGATATCAAAGGAGCATCTGAAGCATCAAGCCCTATTATTTCTTCTATCTCCACCTTTACTTCATCAGGTCTGGCGCTCGGTAAATCTATTTTATTTATTACAGGTACTATCTCCAAATCCTGATCAAGAGCCAAATACACGTTGGCAAGCGTCTGAGCCTCTACCCCCTGTGCTGCATCGACTACAAGTATTGCTCCCTCACAAGCTGCAAGTGAACGCGACACCTCATAACCGAAGTCAACGTGACCCGGAGTATCTATTAGATTAAAGTTATATTTTTCTCCATTTTTTGCAGTATATACCAATCTTATACTTTGCAATTTTATGGTAATTCCTCTTTCTCTTTCCAATTCCATATTGTCAAGAAGCTGTTCTTTCATATCACGCTTTTCAACTACTCCTGTTTCCTCAATAAGCCTGTCAGCAAGAGTTGATTTACCATGATCTATATGCGCTATTATGCAAAAATTTCTTGTATTATCTATTTTTTTCAAATAATTCTCCCCTTACAAGTAATTTATAAGATTATTATTGTTTATATCTACATCTGTTTTGGAGTTTGTATGCCAAAGATTGACATTGCTGTTTCTATTGCATATGTCACTGCAAGAGTAAGAGCAAGTCTATCTTTTTTTACCTCTGTCTCATCTACATTTATAGGATTTGAGTGGTAAAATTTATTAAATGCTTGTGACAAGTCAAGTACATATCTTGCTATATGATGAGGCTCATTTTTATTTTCCGCTTTTGTCAACACTTCATCAAAAGTCGAAATTATCTTTATAATATTCATCGCCTCTTCATTTTCTGAAAGAGACTCATACGTAGCAGAAGAAAAATCAAACCCATTTGACTTTCTTATAACAGAACATGCCCTTGCATAACTGTACTGAACATAAGGCCCTGTTTCTCCATCAAAGCTAAGTGTCTTTTCCATAGAAAACACATAGTCTTTTATTCTTGAATTTGCAAGTTCTTGGAATATTACCGCTCCAACGCCTATTTGTCTTGATAGCTCATCTATATTGGCTATATTCGGATTTTTTTCTTCTATTATGGCTCTTGTCTTTTTTATTGCATTATTTAACACATCTTCTAAAAATACAACATTTCCTCTTCTTGTAGAAAGTGTGCCTTCTTCAAGGGAAACCATACCGAACATTACATGTATGCAGTCATCCGACCAATCATAACCCATTAGTTTTAATACCTGTTTCATCTGCTTAAAATGCAACATCTGTTGAGACGCAACTACATATAGAGTCTTATAAAAATTATAAGTTTCCTTTCTATATTTTGCTGCAGCCAAATCCCTAGTCAAATATAGAGTTGAACCGTCGTTTTTTTTCACCAAAGCAGCTCCAAGTCCATATTCTTCCAAATCAACAATAGTTGTACCTTGAGATGATTTCAAGAGATTTTTTTCTTTTAGCTCCTCAAGTACTGCAGGCATCTTGTCAGAATAAAAACTCTCTCCATTGTAAGAGTCAAACTTGATACCAAGCATATCATAAACCTTGGAAAACTCTTTTAGTGACTCCTCTCTAAAGAACGACCAAAGCTTTTTAGCTTCTTCATCTCCATCTTCAAGATTCTTAAACCACATCCTTGCCTCATCAGTTAAAGATGCATCTTTTTCCTCTTCCTCATGGAATTTTACATAGAGCGCTAACAAAGTTTTTATTGGCTCTTGTTTGAGCAAGTCTTCATTTCCCCATTTTTTATAAGCTACTATCAACTTACCAAATTGAGTACCGTAGTCTCCTAAGTGATTAATACCTATTACGTTGTATCCCATAAACTTGTATAGATTATATAAGGCATGACCTATTACTGTAGTTCTTATATGACCTATATGGAATGGCTTTGCAATATTAGGTGATGAGTAATCTATAATTATATTCTTATTATTTGCTTTTTTCTTACAATATTCTGTCTTTTCTTCCAAAACCTTATCTAAGGTTTGCTTTATAATCGTATGAGAATCGATATAAAAATTTAAATATCCTGATACAACTTTGATCTGCTTTATAAATGTAGGTTTATCTATTTTATTGCTTAAGTCTTCAGCAATAGCTTGCGGAGACTTCCTTAAGGCTTTTGATAATTTAAAACAAGGAAAGGAAAAATCACCCATCTCAGAATTTGGAGGTACTTCCAATATTTCGTATATCTCTTGTTGACTTAACACATCTATATTATCATTTAAAATATTTGCAATTTCTAATTTAAATTCCATTTTTTCTCCCGATTTCTATGATTAGACCAATATTCTTATACAATATCATAAATTTTTATATATAAAGCAGCCCATTATGAATTTAAGTATGTTTTTTATAATACAAATATAACTATCATTATTACATAAAAAATACTAAAGCTTTTTATATACGATATTTTTGAATATCAATTATTTATTTTTTTCCGCCTTGCATTTTTCGCATATTCCTCTAACAGTCAAATCTATACCTGTTATCTCTCTGCCATCATCATTTAGAAAGTCAAAATTTACCATATCATTCAATTCTAAATCACTTATACTCCCACATTCACTACAGATAAAATGTCCATGAAAGTGTGTTATAAGATCGTATCTTGCCTCTGTAATATCAACTCCAACAGTACGTGCAACGCCGTGTTTTACAAAAAGATTAAGAGTATTGTAAACAGTAGTTTTTGACAATGAAGGTATATCTGTCACAAGATCTGTATATATCTCATTAACTGTTGGATGATCTTCCAAATAACTCAATCTTTCCAATATTTTTACCCTCTGAAAAGAAGGTTTTATGTCATGTTCCAACAAAAAATCACTGATTTGTTGAACATTCTCGTAATATTTCATCAATTGTTTCTCCTTACCATAGGAAAAATATCAATCATTATGAATTAAGATACATTTTTCCTATCTTATAAACATCTCCTGCTCCAATTGTGAAAATCAAATCACCATCAGTAGCATTTTCTTTAAGAAATTGCACTATTTTCTCAAAACTGTCAAAATAATATGCATCTTTTCCCCTTCTGTTTACTTCATCACATAGCATTGATGAGCTTACAGTTTCATCTATCGCTTCTCTTGCAGCATATATATCTGCAAATATCACTATATCAGTATCATCAAAACACTCAATAAAGTCTTTAAATAAAGCCTTTGTTCTTGTATAAGTATGAGGTTGAAAAATTGAAAAAAATCTATTTTTCTTCAAGGACTTTATGGCATCTAAAGTTGATTTTATTTCCGTAGGATGATGAGCATAGTCATCAAATACCCTTACTCCCTCTTTTTCACCTATAAACTCGAATCTTCTTCCTACTCCGGTAAACTTCTCAATAGCATTTTTTATATCTTCTTTTTCTATATCAAGCATACAGGCTGATACTATTGAACTTGTAGCGTTATATACATTATGCTTTCCAAATACGTTCAACTTATAGTTATCAATTAAAACGCCGTCATTTGCATAGAAGATATCGAATGTTGGATAGCCTAAGTCATCAAATTCAAGATTATCTATGATAAAGTCATTACCTTCATTAAATCCATAGTAATACACATCTCTCTTACAATCCTTCAAAGTGTCTCTGACATTCTCATCATCTCCATTTGCTATTACAAAGCCACCTTCTTTTACCTGATTAGCAAATTTTAAAAACGAGTTTTTTATCTGACTTAAATCATCAAAATAATCTAAGTGATCTTCTTCTATATTTGTAATAACAGCAACTTTAGGATAGAATTGTAAAAAGCTGTCAACATACTCACAGGCTTCAGATATAAATATATCAGAGTTTCCAATTTCTACATTGCCACCTATATTTTTAAACATGCCTCCTATAAGAGAAGTCGGTTTTTTTTGAGCCTTGTCAAATACAAGAGTAATCATCGAAGTTGTAGTAGTTTTTCCATGAGTTCCTGCAATAGCTATTGAGTTCTCATATTCTTTCATTATACTACCTAAAAAAACACTTCTTTCAACTAAGTCTATTCCTAATTCTTTGGTTTTTATTATTTCCTCATTATCTTGTTTTACTGCAGCAGTAAATACTACCTTATCTATATCACTAGTAATATGATCTTTGTTGTGTCCTATATATACTTTAATTCCTTTTTTTTCAAGTTGATGAATTACACTTGAATCTTCTCTATCAGATCCTATGACTTCCCAGCCTAAATTCTTACATATCATGGCAAGACCACTCATTGAGATCCCACCTATTCCTATAAAAAAAATCTTCATAATTTTTCCTTCACTTATTTTCCTTTAATTTTTACTAAAGTATTATATCACATTGTATACAAAATTTCTATTATGTATTGAATTAAAATTAATATAAAAAATAGCAAAGTACAATAAGAATATAATTTACTCTTACTACACTTTGCTATTAAAAAACTTTTCTCACTACTTAAATTAGAGAGATGACTATATATTAGCCAGTATTTCGTATACCAAGTTTTCGTCAACTAATCTGACTTTTTCTACCGGTTCTCTAGATATTTTTGTACCTTCATGAAGAAGTATATTGCCTTCATAGTCATAAATATCACTTAGAAGCACCTTACCCATTGCATCATTTAAGCTGTTAAGTAAGAAAGTATCTACAGCACTCATTGGCTGCTTTACATCTTCCAAAGCTATAGCTTTTTGTTGATCGCTAGGCATTAAATATCTGCTTACACTTTCAATTGCTGAAACTTTTTCAGTTTCCACTTTACCATCCAATGAAGATACTATTAGCAATCTGTAACCTATTGTGAGCAGATTTTCTCTTTGCAACTTCTTGTTATGACTTGCATCATCCTTGTAAAGGATAGATTCAATTTTTCCGGTATTTTCATTGAAAGAAAATCCTAAAACAACTCCTACAAAGTCTCCGATTTGAGTCACTATTCTTTGATATAGCATATCATCATACTTTTTGAATTGTTTTTCTTCCAAATTTAGTGTAGAAAAATCAATAACCGATGCGAACGAGTCGACTGTTACAGCATAGTACCCAACTCCCACTACAGCAGTATAAGGTATAGCTTCCAGTACGGTATGGTTATCATTTCTTCTTTCCACTATTAGATATTCTAAAGACTTGTTATTACAATTAATAATAACAGATTTTATTATTGCTCCCTCTTCTCCTTCTTGGATGGAGATGATCGGCAATCCTAAAACTTCCTTAATATCCTTCATTTTGATAGCCTCCCTAAAATTTACAATAGTTTGTTTTTTTCAACATTTAACGTGCTGATAAACCTCTCTATTTCCAATTTTTGTTTAGTTTTTGCGGTTTCTATCTCTTTTATAAGTTCAAGAAACTCACTGTTATCATCGATAAGCTTCTTAAGTGCTAAATAAGCAACCATATACTCTTTGTTGCTACGAGAATAAATCGCCATATCTCTCAATTCTTCAATAGCTGCTTTCGGATCAGTCTCATAATGTTTGAGTGCAGTCTCAACATCATAACTTTTATTATACTTAACCGAATCAAATTTATATTGTGCTATATCTTTAGAAGACACATTAAGAACTTTGTTTTTTAACTCGTTTTCTCTTGAGTTAAGTTCCAACTCTTTTTTCAAAAGTTGTATTTGCTTTTTAGTTACACTTTCAAAAAGCTCATCATTTTGAGAACCGGCTTTAGAGTCAGATACGTTAGATTTTTCTTCCAATTCCTTTTGCAATCTTTCAAGTTTTAATTCCTGTTCTTTCATCATTCTTTCAAGATTTACTATGTTAGAATTGCTAACGTCATTTTCGTCTGTAGACAAATTCATTCTTGGTTGTATATCCAAATTTTCATTTTTTAAACCATTATTTTCATTTTTTTCTGAATAAAAATGTTCAATGTCTCCAAATACGTCATCACCGTTATTTCCGGTAACTACAAGAGAAGAATTTGCCCTTTCTTCTATTTTCTTTCCTTCTTCAATATATTTTCTGCTCTTTTGTTTCTTTCTTTCTTTGCTTCTTTTTCTCTTTTCTCTGATTCTCTTTAATCTTTCTTCATCTGTTTCCTTTGTAGAAGAGGATACATCTTCTATGTCATCTGCTTCATCAACCTTGTCAAATTCTTCAAGATACTTGTCCAAATCTATAGAACTTTCCATATTGATGTCTTCACTTATATCGTCATAATTACCAACTTCTTGAGTATCTGATATGCTGTTTGAATAAAACTCCTCGATTTTGTCAGTTATAGGCATTTCATCAGAGCTAATATCTTCACTTTCAACCGACTCTTGAGTTTCAAAATCAAAACTTGGACTTTCTACTTCCTCAGTATCTGACATCAATCCATCCGGTGTATCCACATGACCTGAAGTATTTAACATTGCATATATATCATCATTAGCACTGTCAAAAGTATCAGCACTTTGAGTTTCTACTGAATCATCAGAAGTAAAATTAGCAAGTTCATTGCTTACAGATTCACCTATTTGACCAAAATCCATAGAAGTTTCTGTAGATGTTAAATCAGGTGTTTGGAAATTATTTTCTTCTGATTTCATATCTGAATAACCAGGGAAACTGTGATCTCCAAGATCTCCAAAGACAGAATCTGAACCTGTACCGCTTAAAGAGGCACCACTACCAAATGAATCAGCAATATTTGAATCGTTAGCAGGCATACCAGTAATTGGATTAAATACCTGTTGAGTGGCTCCGTTGCCACCTTGAAGGGCAACGGGTTCACTTGTATTATTTTGCAACTGATTAGTCGCATCTTTATTATTCTTTTTATTATCATAATCTTTAATAAAGCTAAGCATATCTTCATTATCAAAACCTGAATCTCTATAAGATCCTGAAGTTCCAAAGTCATTTTGAGATATATCGCTTATGCTTTGAATATCTTCATCTCTTTTGGAATCTCTTCCTTTACCGAACATTGAGAAGATAGATTTTCCTTGAGGTTTAACTACCTTATTTATTTTTTTGTTTGAGTCTTTTCTATTCATATTTATCCCAACCATTTACATAATTTAAATTATTATATATTAGCATTATAAACTATCTTTTTTGTACATAAACAGCACTTAAATTATCAACATATACTTCACTATTCAAAGGAGCATTTTCATCTACTCTGCTAAAGTATATTCCTTCCAATGTCGCAGGGAATAAAACTGAATTTGGAGTCAATTCTATCTTTTCCCATCCTGTGAAAGAAAGTCTCTTGCTAAATGGTATATATTTTTTTCCTTCCTTATCTGAAAATACCAAACCTACTTCATATTCTACAGGATTGGCAGTATATATATTGAGTTGAATACTTTCAGGTTTTTCATTTAATTTGATATCTTTTTTAGTCATATCAAATATAGCTTTATTTCCTACAGGTGAATTTTGGGCAAAGTTAATTGAATTTTTAATTATCTTATATTTCTTGCTTGAAATTTCATCCATTCCAAGAGATACAGAATCTCCAGCCTTTTCTCCTCTACCAAAGAAATCTGCAAGTCCATCAAATCTTACAAGTTCAATTGGAGTTGTATAAGAAACAAAGTCTTTCATAGGCACTTGAGGCTCTACATTTTTAGGTTTGCTAAATACCGGTGCAGGAGCAGGTTGAATAGGTTGTATAGCACTTGACTTAGGAGGCTCTACTACACCACCTGTTCCTGATGAAACTCCGCCACCACCTGAAGGTGGGTACGCACCTGAGCCTGAAGAAGCTCCTCCGGAACTTGAAGGATCATCAAATACTCCAAATTCATTTCTTGTAATAGTACTTATTACTTCTCCTGTATTAGAATTGAAATAAACTTTTGTAACAGCTGCCCAATCATACATTGAAACAGGTGTCTTCTTAGTAGATTTAGGTACAAGAGGAGCCTTAAGTTTGCTGTCAGGAGTAGGAACATATTTCTCTATAGAAGATATTCTAAAGAATCTAAGTTCCAAATCTCCTTCGATAAATTCTTCACCAAGACTTGTTTTTCCCTTTGATTTCAAGAATAGATAGTCTTTTTGAGACTCAACATTCTTTGTTGTTATCTTAAGTTCATTTGATACTATATTCTTACTATAACTGTCTACAGATTTTACCAAATTCGCCAAATCGGTATACGTTCCTTTGAATTTTATCTTAGCAACAGTAAGATCTATATTACTTAAATCAGGTTCGCCTGATTCTGTTGCAGAAGCTCCTGCATCTTGGTTTGCATCAGCAGGTTGCTGAGCATTATTGTCTGATCCCTGTTGATTTGCATCGGCAGGTTGATTTGCATCAGCAGGTTTATTTGGATCTGTAGTTCCATCTTGCGCTTTTTGTTCTTGTGGTAATATTATACCCTTATCTTCAGGATCTGTAAATGTTATTTCTTCTATCCCTATAGAACTTGTATTTTCAAACTCATTTATCATTAATATTATATCTTCTTGTTTAACTTTTACAAGATATTTTTGAGCTATTTTTAATATTTTTTTCTTTTCATCTTCTAAATTTTTATTTAATATCTTAATCTTTTCAATTTTAGCCTTACCGTTTACAAGTCGAGTATTTAAATCCTCGCTTTGTTGTTTAAGCTCTGTTAACTTAGCATTTTGAGGAGTAAAAAAGAATTGATAATATAAGGCACAAACTAATATAAGAAATATTCCTAAAAGAAGATTCTTATCTCTATTTGTAATTTTCATCTATTTCCCCCCCTTTGTACCATTATTTGCAGGTTGCTTAGCATTACCTGCTGTTTTTGCTGCATTCGCAGGCTTAGCGCTACCTTGATATGCTTCCTTCTTTGCTGTAAACTTTATTACAAAATCATAAGCTTTTGTTTTATCTTCCAATTTTATAGAATCAACATAGATATTGTCAAAAAGCTCAGATGCTCTTATATTATATTCAAACTGAGCTATGCTAAGTTTTGATTTTGATTTTCCTGTAAGGACAATCTCATTTATCTTGACATCTATATCTGTAAGAAATAAATCATTTGTTACATTCTTAGCTATAAGACTCAAAAGATTTGTTGTAACTGTATCTATATCTTTTATACCTACATCTACTCTTTCAAGAAAAGCCCTTTCAGCTTGTATATTTGCTATTTCCGCTTCCTTATCTTCAGCTTCTTTTAATTGTTTTGCAAATTTAGGATCGTTAAGTTCCTGTTCTAATCTTACTATATTACTTTCAGCAAGCTGTATAGAAGTAATACTAAATACTGCATATGCTACCAAACCTATTATAACTAAGGCTGTAATTAAGATGGGAAGGATTGATCCTCCTCCACCGCCACCACCGGTTTTCTTTTCTCTTTTTGAAACTAAAAACGGGTTAAAAAAATTTAATTCCATATTATCACTCCCTACTTTTCAATTATGGCACTTATGCAATTCACATATTTTGCCAACTCTCTATTTCTTGCAGAAGGCGGGAACTTAACACCTTGTATAGATTCAATAGTATTTGTCGGTATCCCTATCCTTGTACCTATATAATGATCCACGTTCTTAATTCTTGATCCTCCACCATAGATGAAGATTCTGTCTATGCTGTTTTTATTGCTTCTACTTGTATAGTATTGGAAAAGTTTTAATATATCTGCTATCCATATATCTACAAGTGATATTATACTCTCTTGTATTCTAAGTTCATCTATAGCCAGGCTGTTAGTAAATAGATTTTGATTGCTGTATCTATCAATTATATTATCTGCACTTGACTCTGAGCATATTCCATTTTCTACAAATACACTTGATATAGAAACATTTCCTCTTACCATTCTGTTAAACTCGTGTCTTCCATTTTTGATAATCGTAAGATTCATACTTTCATTACCTATATCAATTATAGCTACAGTTTGATCTCTTAGTGAATAATTATTTATACTTCTATTATATAGTAGTTTTCTAATACAGTTGGATTGAATATCCAAAGCTACCGGATTAAGTCCTGCAGTTCTAACTATATCAAAATACTGTCTTGCTGCAATTTCAGGAAATGCGTAAATCATCACGTTCAACTTTTCAGTGTCATTTTCAACATAACGATCTATCTCTGAATACTGTATAATATATTTGTCTATATCTATTGGCAAAAACTCACTTATTTCAAATCTTACTGTACTTAAGATTAGTTTTTCTTCCATTGCCGGTATTACCATCTCTCTTCTCATAATCTCCGGAGTATCAACACTGACAATTACATCTTTTTCTTTAACTCTTGATCTTCTAACAAGTGTAGAAAGATACTCAGCAACCGCATTTTCATTATTTATAACACCTGCGACGCATACTCCTCTTTCCTGTTTTATTGAATCGAAAGACAATATTTCAATGTCGTCATTATTATAATTTCCTGAGACCATCTTTATATCGCTGCTTCCGATATCAAGAGAAATAAAATTTCTTGACTTACCTTTTTTCTTCTTATTTGGTGAAGATTTCTTTTTAAATATACTACCTAAATCTTTTGACATCATACCGTCTGATTTCTTATTAGATTTTTTACCTAAGGCCATAAAAACACCTCTTTTATAATTTATATTTTTAAAAATTTCCACTTTCTTAAATTAAGTTTAATATATCTTACCACAAAAACAAAAAAATTTCTACAATAAAATAGAAATTTTTTTAAATTTATTTTAAGAATATTGAATTTTAATTGGGATTTCAACGAAATATTTTTTAAATTTTTCTTAATTTTTTTTAATTTTACTTAAGATTAATTTATTTTATGTTTAATTTATTTAAGAATTAAGATTAATTTTTGCAAATTTTATTTACCATCACTTCTAATCCTATACTGTCTTTTATAAGTCCTTTTTTTATCCTATAATCTAAATCACTGCACAAATTATAGAGCGATAAAAGTTCATGAAACGTATATTTTTTTAACTGTATCATGTTCTTCTTTATAATAAATTGTTGCAAAGATAGTATTTTCGCTATACTTTCCTGAGAACAGCCATTTTTTCTAAGAATATAGATTTTCATAAGTATGGAAAGTTGCCTTCCTATTAAAGAAAGCACTAATATGGAATTGAAAGAAAATATTATCTGTTTGGTAGTATTATAAACTTTTTCACTATCTTTAGAAAAAACATAATCAATATATCTGAATACATTATTTTCCTCAACAAGCAAATTTAACTTGTCTATATCTGCTATGCTTAAATTATTATCTTTATTATTTACACTTAGTTTTTCTATTTCACTTTCTACATCCAAAAGCGTCAGCTCTGAATCTTTATTGAGATATCCGCATCTTTGAATAAAATACTCCTTACTTTGATTATCCACTAAGATATTTTTTTCCTTAAACCTATTTAAAACCCACCTCGAAAAACTTATTTTATCAAGTCTCTCACAGTTAATAACATCATATTTTTTATTTATCAGTTTATAGATTTCACTTCTTTTATCTACCTTCGTCGGGGCAAATATAAGCCTGGTACTTTTAAGAGGGTTTTCCAGATAGTTTTTAATCTTTATCATATCATCATTTGAATAAATCTTAGTTGTAGATGTCTGAAATAAATTAGAGTTTTTTACCAAAACTATTCTTTTTTCATCCATAAAAGGAAAGGATTCACATGAATTTATCAAAAAATCTATATTTGTTTCAACATCATACTCCGAATCTATAGAAATAAAGTTTAGTTGTCTAAAGCTTTCTGACAGACTTTCTTTCATAGTATCTATAAATTTTTCTATCTCAAACCTTTCTTCGCCATAAACAAGACATACTTCAAAAGATTTGTTTGATAATTCCTTCAGCAAATCACTACCGCTCATAAAATTCTCTTTTCTTACATAATATGTATTATAATTCAATAAAATTAATGTGTTTGAGTTTCAATATTGAACTTTTATTTGTAATGGTTTTGTAACTTTTAATATATTATACGCTTTTTTTATAAGACTTTCAATATATATTTTTGATTCTTGCTAAGCATTACATAAGTTATCAAATAGATATTAGATAAGTAATAATATACATTTTGATTCTAATAATATTTTATTTATTATTAGTAGTATTATTATATATAAAGTAACTAACACTATTTAAAAATTATAATTTTTTAGGCATAATATAACATTCTTTACATTTATTAATCCATATAATATTTTTTGTTTATTATCAATTTTTTTAGGTATTTACAAAGTATAATTTTAAATTAATAGGAGGTAAGATATGAAGAAAATAAGAATGTTTAAAGCAGCATGGTGTCCACATTGTAATAATGCAAGCAAGTGGCTTGAAGAACTATTTGAAGAAAATCCTAAATATAAGGAACTTGACATACAAAAGATTGATATAGATGAAGAAAAGGAAAAATTAGTAGACGTTAATTTTTACTATGTTCCTACCTTTTACGCTGATAATGAAAAAGTATTTGAAGGTGCCCCAACTAAAGATATAGTAAAAAAAGTATTAGATGATGCCCTTTAAACATAAAAAATACTAAAGAAAATAAAACTCTTAACATATTATATCTAAATGTTAAGAGTTTTTATTTGTAAAATTTATTATGCACCATAAGCTGAAGGCAATTTATATTGTTCTTTATATTCGTTGAATTTTTCAATGAATGAACCATTTTTTTCATTCTTAAGTTTTTCAATATATTCGTGCATATTCGCATTATTCTTGCTTGTTTCAATTACTGAAAGTGCTATGTTACTACAGTGATCAGAGATTCTTTCAAAATCTGTCATCCAGTCTGTCCACACAAATCCCGCATCCACACTACATAGATTTTTAGTCAACCTCTTTATATGCCTTTCTTTAAGTTCTTTTGTAAGAGTATCCACTACCTCTTCCAAAGGCTCTATATCTTTTGCCAATTCTAAATTTTTATCTTGAAGGCAGTTAACCGACTTTTCTACTATATCTTGTATTGCCCTTCCATATATCTCTATTTCTTGGTATGCTTCAGGAGTTAATAGCATTCCTTTTTCATTAAATGTCCTGGCCCCTTCTGCTACATTTAAGGCGTGATCAGTCATACGTTCAAGGTGTCCTATCATATGAAATAGTACATTTATATACTTTCTATTGTTATCAGCCAAATCTTTAGTGCTAAGTTTTACAAGATAGGTACTTATAGCATCATCATAAGCATCACTGTCTTTTTCCATCGATTTTATTTTTTCGAAATTCTCTTCTGTATAATTCTTTACTATATCTGCACTTCTAAATATACATTTCTTTGCTAACTGAGCCATAGCATTGACTACATTGTCGCATTGTTCTAATGCAAAAGCCGGTCTTTCCAAAAATAGTTCATCCAACAAAGCTATATTTTTTTGGAACTTAGTCTTTTCGGCATCTTCCTCTTCATCAAGCTTTATAGTTAATGTTGCCAATTTCAACAATAGACCCCTTAAAGGAAACAGACATATTGTAGCAAAAATATTAAATGTTGAATGGACTATAGCAATATCTACAGCTGTAGCAGCATGAGGCATAAATGAGAATTTAAAAATTGCATTGAGTGCGTAGAATACAACTAAAAATAGCATAGTACCTAGTAAGTTAAAATAAAGATGTATACAAGCTGCTCTCTTACCATTTTTTCCAACGCCAATGGATGAGATTATTGCTGTAACGCAAGTACCTATATTTTGCCCTAAAATTATAGGTATAGCTGAAGCGAAGGTAACATTACCTGTCATACATAGAGCCTGTAAAATACCAACAGATGCTGAAGAAGATTGAATTATAGATGTAAGTACAAGCCCTACCAGCATACCTAATAAAGGATTTTCAAACATTACAAATAATTCCTGAAACTCCGGTATATCAGCTAGAGGCTCTACTGAACTACTCATATTTTCCATACCGAACATGAGTATGGCAAATCCTATCATTATAGTTCCTATGTTTCTCTTCTTTTCCTTTTTTGAAAAGAGTATCATAGCTACACCTATTATAGCAATTATAGGTGAAAAATTATTCGGTTTTATCATTTGTATGAAAAAACTATCACTTTTAATACCTGTAAGGCTCAGTATCCATGATGTGAATGTGGTACCTATATTGGCACCCATTATTACACCTACAGCCTGTTGTAACTTCATGACACTAGAGTTTACCAAACCTACAACCATAACTGTAGTAGCTGATGAACTTTGTATCACAGCTGTTACTCCGGCACCTAAAAGTATTGCTTTAATAGGATTGCTTGTCAATTTTTCAAGTATTTTTTCCAACTTACCGCCTGTAAGCTTTGACAAACCATCTCCAAGAACTTCCATACCGTATAAAAATAATGCAAGTCCGCCAATTAAAGACAAAAAATTAAAAAAATTCAAAGCTTTACCTCCGTAAATTTTAAAATTTATAATTCATTTACATCAATTAAAAGTGCGTCCTTCCACAATCTTTCAATATTGTAAAACTCTCTTTCATCGTTTTTAAATATATGGACTATTATATCTGTATAATCCATCAATATCCATTTGGCTGTACTTCTTCCTTCTACAGCTCTTGCAGTTACTCCCTCTTTTTCAAGTTCATAATCAAGAGCCTCTTCAAGAGCTTTTACCTGTCTTTCACTTGGTGCAGACACTATTACAAAATAATCAGTGATGGTAGAAATCCCTTCTATCTTTAAAATTACAATATCTTCACCTAATTTTTTGTCAAGTACTTCATGTATCTTTTTCAATTTTTCAATTGTATTCATTTTTTCTCCTTTTAAAAAATTCGAACACTAAAAATTATAATATAATTTTTAAAAAAGTCAATTTATTATTTTTATATCATTGTTAAATAATGTATTTTTTAACTATAATCCTGTATTTAAACTATTTTTTAAAATCAGAACCTATTACTATCAGTATGTCTGTAGCCTTACCAAAATACGCCTTATTTTCCTGTACTATAGTTCCTGTTCCGAGTATGGATTGGACCTTGTCAGCAAGGCTTGCATCATCCTTATAATAAATATAGGTCTGAGTATAATCAAAATTATCAGCATTAGATGTATCTTGAACATCAATATTGTTTACATACAACAAATCTTTGGCTCTTTGAGCCAATCCCTGAGAACCTACTCCGTTAAGTACCACTACATAAGGTATCTTAGGATTTTCTTTATTTTTACTGTTATTTTGAATTTTTACTTCCCCTTGTTGAGAATTTTTATCTTGTTGCTCAGTTACGCCTGCTGATTGTACATCTTCTTCAACAAAATATTTTCCTTGCATAAGTGTATCGATTTGCTCTTTCATCTTTTCTTCATCATGTATATAATAAGCCACTCCATGCTGTAATTTAGCATCTCCTATTAAAGTTTCCCTCTTAATATTGTATGGTTTTATATCAATGAATTTTGATGCTATTTTAAACACTTCAGTCAGACTCATATCTGTTTTCACATGGGTATAAAAAGTATCTATATAATTGGGGATTTGCTTTATAGACTCTGCCGAAAGCACTTTTTTTATAACAGCATTCATAAATGCCTGTTGAGATTTTATCCTTCCAAGATCCTGATCAGCATAACCATGTCTAAATCTCAAAAATTGCATAGCTTTCTCACCGTTAAGCATCTGCAAGCCTTGCTTAAGCTCAATATGAAGAGGTGGTTTTGCATAAGGGTCGTCATATATCATATCCATAGGTACATCAACTTCTACTCCGCCGATATCATCCACTGTTTTAGACAGCGCCTGATAATCAACTTCCATAAAGTGATGTATAGGAATATTTAATAGTGATTTCACAGCCTTAATGGTAAACTCTATTCCACCAAGAGAATATGCTGAATTAATTCTTCCTTTGTAATCTTCTACATTTACCTTTGTATCTCTTGGTATAGACAGAATAAATCCGGTCTTTGTCTTAGGATCAAGAGAAAAGACCATCATAGTATCTGTACGCATATTGGCTTTGTTGTCATCAGCACTTAAATTATCAACACCAAGAAGCAATATATTTACTCTCTCATTATCTCCTTCTTTTGCAAGTTTTGTAAGTTGTTCATAGGTCATAGAGGCACTTTTTATCTGATTTGGATATTTTACATTAATGTAAATATTAAAAGCCAAAACTGAGCCTCCAATTAGTAAGACAATTACTAATAATAGTTTTAAAATAATCTTCATTATTATCTCCCGCTTATAGTTTATCTATGCAATCTTTGCACTTCTCAAGCAAAAAATTCCTACAATCTATGGTATTTTTGTGTATCTGTTTATTATCTTGTGCAAGAATAATCAAAGTTCCGTTAATTGCATAATATAAGGCGTACTCAAGATTTAACTTAGAAAGCCTCCTTATCTCGTCTACTGTATCAAAGCTTCTTGTATCATCTATATAGTCTGCAAGGCAAATTATCATCTCAAGTTTAGACATATTTGCCCTACCTGTTGTATGGTAGTCTATAGCATTTAATATGTTGCTGTCCTTTATTCCATATTCAAATTCAGCTATATATCTACCAACCTTTGCATGTTTCAACTGATTAGTCTCTTTTTCTACTTCATCGAGCTTTATATTGTATTTTTCAATCTTTTGTTGTATGTCATCTTTTTTCATCTGCTTAGCCACATCATGAAGCAAGGCTGCTAAAGTAGCCTTTTGCGCATCTTCACCATATAGTTTACAAAGTTCCTGAGCTGACTTTACTACACCCAAAGTATGTCTGTATCTTTTTTCATCCAGGATTTTTTTTAAATCTTCATTTATTTTGTCTTCTAAAGTCATTTTATTTACCCCGTAAAGATTATTTTCATATATATATTTTTCTACATTTTTACTTAAAAAATATCTTACAGATTTTTTATTCAGCACTCTGTCTCTTATATCTGTGGACGATATCTCTATAACAGGAGTATCTATAAAAATCATATTTATACCGGTATATAATTCCTTTAATTTTTGTGTAAAAATCTCGCCCCGAGTAACAACTATGAAATCAACCATAGTTCCCACTTCCTGATACCTATGCCATTTATCAAAGTCAATCATTGCATCTTGACCTATGATGTAATAAAGCTTGTCTTCTACATATTTTTCTTTTAAATAGTTTAAGGTATCATAGGCATAAGAATAGTTTTCTTTTCTAACTTCAAACTCATCTATTTCAAATCTTTCATTGTCACTTATTGCCAATATACTCATATTTAACCTGTGAATTTTATCAATCACTCCATTTTTATGAGGGGGATTTCCTGATGGAATAAATAAAATCTTATCCAAATTCATAAAATCGAGTATATATTGCGCAATAAACAGATGACCGTAATGTATGGGATTAAACGTACCTCCCAAAACCCCTATATTCACAAGCTTCTCCTAAAATAATTATAAAAAAAGTTCATCTATTATTATATCACAATGTGCTTATTAATGCTAATACTTATATTATTTTTTGTATATATCTAAAACTAAAAATTTAGTTCAAAGCTTAGCTATCTTTTTATAAAAAATTAAATTTTTCTTCATTATTTTGTGCTAAAAAAATAACTTTATTCTTTAAAAATAATTTTTAAATACAAAATAAATCCTAACACTTGTATTTCTGATGAAAAAAGTTTATTATATTGAGAGAAAAATTTTAAATATGGAGTGAATTTTATGAAGATAAAAATAGGATTATTTTTTGGAGGAAACTCTACAGAACACGAAGTATCAATAGTATCAGCTCTACAGGCAGCTGAATTTTTCGATAAAACAAAGTACGATATAGTACCTATATATATTACAAAAGACAATAGATTTTTTGTTTCTGAATTTACAGGAAAAATAGAAGAGTATAAAAATATAAAGTCATTGCTTGAAAAAAGCAATCAGGTTCTACTGGTAAAAAATGGAAAAAAAGTAGACTTAATAAAGTACCCATTTAAATTTTTAGGCAATAAAATTTATGACTATATTGACATAGCATTTCCAATAGTTCATGGTACTAATGTTGAAGACGGTACTTTACAGGGCATGTTAAATATGCTTGGAATACCATATGTAGGTTGCGACGTATACTCCTCTGCTGTAGGTATGGACAAATACGCTATGAAATGTATATTAAAAGAAAACAACATACCTGTTTTAGACTGCTTAGTCGTAAATAAATTTAAGTATCTTGAGAACAGTGCTGAAGTAAAAAATGAAATAAAATCAAAATTCAACTATCCTGTCATTGTAAAGCCATTTAACCTTGGCTCATCAGTAGGTATAAGAATCGCAAAAGACGACTATTCTCTTGAAGATGCGCTAGATTACGCTTTTGGCTTTTCTTATAAGCTGATAGTAGAGCCAGCTATCACATCAATAAAAGAAGTAAATTGTAGTGTACTTGGTGATATAGAGTCTGCAGTTGCATCTGAATGTGAACAACCTATAGGCTCCGGAGAAATACTTAGCTATCAAGATAAGTATGAATCTTCCTCAGGCAAAAAAACGGGCAGCTCAAATGCTAAAGGTACTATGGAATCTCTAAGTAGAAAATTACCTGCAGATATAGATGAAACAACAAGGGAAACTATAAGAAACATGGCAGTTGATACTTTCAAGACCCTTGGTTGTAATGGAGTTGCAAGGATAGACTTCATCATAGATGAAAAAGAAAATAAAATATATGTCAACGAAATCAATACTATACCAGGCTCACTTTCATTTTATCTTTGGAAGGCTGTTGGCATGGACTATCCTGACTTACTCGAAAAATTAATTCAGCTTGCTATAAAAAGAGCAAGAGAACAAGAAGACATAATATTTTCATTTGACAGCAATATATTAAGTCTTGTAAACTTGGGAGGTAGTAAAAATGGAGGAAAAATCGGATAATGAACGATGTTCTAAGGATACAAAAGATATTTGAAAATCGAAGGCCTGAGAGTATAAAAAAGTTAAGAGAAGTAAGTGTAGTAATTGCTCTAATCAATATTGGTGACAAACTCCACCTTATTTTTGAAAAACGCTCTGGCAACGTCAATCAATCCGGTGATATCTCATTTATAGGTGGACATATAGAAGAAAATGAAAGTCCTCTATCCGCTGCAATCAGAGAAACTAAAGAGGAATGTAATTTATCAGAAGATAATATAAATATAATTGGAGAATCTGACTATCTTATGAATTTTAATTCCCTCTTTGTCCATACTTTTATATGTGAAATTACAAATATCAAATTCGAAGACATAGACTATAATGATGAGGTAGAAAAGCTGATTGCTGTGCCTTTGGACGAAATAATTAAAACAAAATATTCGTCTTATAAATCTAAGATAACAATAGAACGTGATGAAAACTTCCCCTATCATCTTATAGAAAACGGAAAAAACTATAATTTTTTTTCTGGCTATGAAGAAACTTTCTTTTATCAATTTAAGGAATGCACAGTTTGGGGCCTTACTGCAAAGATATTGAGTAATTTTGTAGAAATATTGAAAGACGGAGGATTTTATTAGATTATAAAAAAGGTAAAACCAGTATTAAATAGAATAATGAAATGACATCTTTCATTTTTTTCATTATAATAGTCATATATATTTTTTGATTATTATAATACTATTATCCATTTAATCTATGGATAATTTTCATAAATGACTTACAAAGCAGCACGTGGTTTATGGCTTTATTATAAATGCTCTGAAAAAGATTTATCCATTATTTTATTAGATTCTAGTATAAATCCTGACTTTATACTAAACTCTATTTAAATCATGGATTTAATCAGTTCTATACTTATGATACTCTATAGCATATCTTTAGTTAATAAACATTTAGTGTATCATTTTTTATAAAATATTTCCATTATTCTATTAGAATTTAGTATTATAGCAAATAGTCAAAAAGATATATACATTTTATTTATACATTTAAAAGAGCTCCTTAGAGGAGCCCTTTTAAAATTACTTATTTTGCACTTATACCTATCTGAACTTTTTCCTCTTTTGAAAGCTTTCTGTCAGATAATATTCTATCTATTTCCTGTAATACTTCATCCTCACTTAATATCTTGTAAACTGCGGTTGTTATATATGATATTGATTTTGAATTATCGCTATCATAATTAGCGTAGTAATTTTGATCTATGGCTATCACCTTACCGTCAGGAGATATATGACCGTTTACAGTATATCTTTTAATTGAAGGATTAAGAGTCATCATCAGTCTTCCTGTAGAAAAGTCAACTACATAACATTTTCTGTTAGTTTCGTTGTTCCTTATCATTAACAAAATATCGCCTTTTTCATTATAAAGATTTCTATCTTCAAAGCTGAGCGGAGTCTGATTACAAGCCTCATCCATTTCCCATGTAGTCATACCTGCTTTACTGCTCCAATTAAATGCTGCATTATTTTGTATCCCCTTAAGCTTTATCTCATCTCCGGTATTTTGGATATTTAGAACCTCCCCTGCAATATCATCTACATGCTTTCCTTCCTCCAAATCATATACGGATGCAATGCCTGAAAATCTATTTATGACCAAAATTTTAGAATCATTTGAAATCATTATATCTCCGGAGTTATCCTTTATATCTGTGTAGCTTTTTATCAATTTTAAATTCTGGATATCATATATTTTAAGTCCTTCTACATCATCTAATACCGCTATTTGTTTTGAATCTCCGGTGAAAGTAAATGACGATGATGCTGAATTTATTCCTATATGTTTTTTTACATTACTTTGAAGATCATAAACTTTAAGCGCAGGTTTTGATATCTTAGATGACGAATCTTCCGTCATCACTATAGATGCATAGTATCTTCCGTCATCAGATATTGCATTATACTTAGCATTTGGCATAAGAGCGTAAAAAGCTGTTTCATCCGTCTTTATTTTTTTGCTTGTCTTTCCATTATCATTTGAAATAGCAAAACTATTTCCATCATATAAGAGCATATGAGAATTATCATTTGAGTTGGCAATTATTCTGGCGTATACAGGTTCAGATGTTACCCTTGAATTTAAGTCTATTATCTTTATTGCCTGACTCTCATGTGAGTTTGCCAGTATCTTGCTACCATCTTTTAAAAAGATAAACTCTACCGGTACACCTCCGCCATAGCTCAAATTATTTTCCACTATGACTTTATCCCTCCATATTGAATAATTTCCACTTTCTCCAAAGCCAACGACTGTATTTGTCTTGTAATTATAGGTAAAATATTTCATATCAATATCATTAAAATATATTTCATCACTTATCTTACCGTTTTTTCCATCTAAAATATAGATTTGAACATTTGCTTTTAGAGCAATTTTCTCTCCATTTTCACTTTCAGATATTGGTCTTGAGTCATAGGAATTTATATACATATTTTGCTTAAATATCTCTTTTTTATCCTTTTTAGATATTTTTATTATCTGCGAATCTGTCAATAAAATCAAATTTTCTCCATCGTTAGAATAATTTGCTAATTTATATGACTTATAATATGGTTTATTATCTATGCCATTAGCTTCTATTCTTGGAATGACATCTATTATCTTTCCATCTTTCAAACTTCTCCTTGTAAGTTGTTCCTTTGTATTTGCACTTAGAACTATTAGAGCTTCAGTACCGTCATTTTTTATATCAGCATATTTCACAGACTCGTTAACAATAAGTTCTCCTACTTTTTGCCATGTAGTAGTATCATATACATAAAAATTTGTAGCGTTGTTTGTAAGTGTAGCATAGAAGAGTTTAGAACCGTCCTTCGAAAACCTGGTCATCATGGGTACACCATCAATCTCCAGTTTTGTCTTTTCTTCTCCTGTTTCTATGTCATATATGATACATGTATTGTCAAATGACGATGAAGCTAAATACTTACCATCTTTTGAAAAATCTACCATTTTTACCTGTTGGCTGTGACCTGAAAATCTCTTTATCACCTCTCCATTTTGCACTCTTGCTATTGCAGTGTCGTTATTATCTAATCCGTAGGCTACATATTTTTCATCTTTGCTTATTGCCATAAAAGTAAGCTTATTTTTAGTAGATATAGTTGTAAGGGTTGAGGCCCCCGTATGATATATGGTATCATTGAACACTGACATTTCCTCAGCTTTTAAGACATCATAGTCCTTCATATCTTTAGTTATAGGACTCATAGCCTCTTTTGCAACAAGCACAGCCTTGATGTAATCTCCCTCTTTCAAAAAATCTTTGGAGGTCTTCATCAATATACTTGCATTTGACTGCACAGCCTCCTGCCTTGCAAGTTCAGCTTTTTGATAGGCATTTGCCATAAATATGCCAAATATCAGAAATACTGCTCCTGATAAAGACGAAATAGCAAGTATAAGCTTATTTTTTCTCTCCTTATCCCTCTGCTTGAGATCTCCGAAAGTGCAGCCAAGTATGGTAGCCATTATTCTGTATTTTTCAGTTTTCAACAAATTTAGAGATTCTTTAGTTAGTTCCCCTAACTTTTGACTATAATTATCTTGCAGATACTCATAGCCTACAAAGTCATTTTTTAATACCATATCAGGTCTTATATCAGCAGCCAAAATATCCTGTAAGTTTTCATCACCTTTTCTTTTAAGTTGTTTAAGGGCTCTTGGGAATGATTCGTCTACTTCCCCCTCTATCAATACAGGTATTATCCTTTCATCACCATGCATTCTTCTAAATGTCTCTATCTCCTTTTCACACCAATCGGAAAGCGGAGTTCTCTTTGAGCATATAACTATCAGATATCTACTTGTTGCAAGGGCGTCTTCTATTGAGCTACTGAGATCCCTTGCGGCCAGTTCCTCTCTATCACGAAAAACTCTAAATGTTGGTTTTTCACCATTTACATAAAACTCCTTTGGAGCTTTGAAAGTTTCTATCATCTGATGTACTTGCTTTGCTATGCTCTGATCAGGCTCTACATGCCTATAGCTGATAAAGGCGTCATACTTGTACTTAATTTGCTTGAATTCATCAGCAGCCTTTTGCATATCATCAGTTGTTATTCTATGTTTTTGTTCATTTTCCATTATCAGTTCTCCTTTTGAAAAAGAATAAATACAGAAAGCAAGTCATATTCCGGATGACAGATGTCAAATTTTTCCCCTATCACAATTTCCCAATCATCTATTAGACAGGGATGAGTTTTCATAGCTTCATCCTTTTCCTCCCCATATCTGAAATTCATTGCATAATAGCTGTTGCACCATCTCTTATGCTCCAATCTTGACAAAAAATCAAGTAGAGGATTTTCTTTTAAATATTTGCGAAACAGTATTTTAAATTCTTCCTTATCATCTCTTTGTATGTTTTGCAATTTAGTGAATTCTTCAAATTTTTCACTTAAATATGATTTTATTTCATCCTTATTTTTATCTGCAAATATTTTTGCAATCATCATTTCTTTTATCTTAGCATGAGTTGCCGAAGATCGTGAAGATGACTTTTTAACATTTGATAGCTCATTCCACTCCTTACCTTCTCCCATACCAGCAGCCTTGGAAGCATCATTATAATTATCATTGAATTTTTTGGCATGATTATCAAGCTTCTCACTTATAATTACTTCTTGTGTCATTATTTGTGAAACATCTCCAAAAATCTTGATTTTATCATAGCTTTTAGGTAATATATATTTTAAATCTACATCAGATATATTTCTTACTATCTTAGGAACATTTGAAAAGTATCTATCAAGTATCTTGAGCATTTCAAGGTTCACAAGCACATTTTCATTTAGTATAAATATTAAAGAAGGTGTATTTTCCTTTTTCACCTCTCTTAAATATTTAAGTAATCTTCCCTTTTCAAATGTTAAGTCTATCATTTCCAAATCAAGCGACTTTTTCAGCCCTTCATTATCAAAAAGCAACTCATCCATATAATTCTTAGCATCACTGTCTATTATACTGACCTTAGTATTTTTTTTCAAAGACAGAGTTATATCGTTGGAAATATGCTTTAACAAAGTAGTAGTCAGCTCATTTATTCCTATCATTAAAATGTGAAAATCACCAATATTTTCATCTATTTTTTCCACTGAAAAATCCTCGGCAATTAGAGCTAAATTATCCATTTTATCTGAAATACTCTTGCTTACACTCTCATCTGAAAGCAACATTCTGACAGTTAAATCTATCTTGTCAAAATGCACCGTATCTATATTTTTTAGCTTTTCTTCTTTTTCACTTTCCTGACTTATCATATCCTCAAGATAAGTAGAAATAGTAGCAGACTCACAATTTACATAGCAAGTTATATGTCTTTTTGGTCTTATCCTCTTTATGATGTTTGTATATAAGGCATAGTTTTCCAAATCAACTTCAGAGCAAAAGAACATATACTTCACATTATTGATATTGACATTGTACATAAGTTCATTTATCTCATTTTGATCGCTATTTTCAAAGTCTATTTGATATACTGCAATGCCTTTTTTCTCATACTTATTCTTCCAATTGTCATCAAAAAAATGTTTGGAAATAAGTGAAATCTTATAAGAATTTTTCTGATTTGTCAAATTGTTTATCAACATATCTGCCATAAGAGTATTTTCGAAGATTAAAATATGATTCTTGCTAAATCTGTTTATAGTCATATTTTTAAGATGAAGTAGAGTAAGTGATATTTTGGTAAATACAAAGGCTGATGTAAGTATTGGAGCCAACCATTTGGCAAGCTCATATGTTATACTGACATTGGCCTCCGGAGATATGGGCGGAGCAAATAAAAACAGCTTTATATTTCCATATAATACTGCTGATATAAGCTGAAAGGGATTGTCTATTTTTATTTTATAATATTCATATAGACCATGTATCCCCAAAATAATTGTTGCCAAGACTAAGATAAGGTACAGTTTTTTCTTGTAATAAGCTTTATTTTCTCTCATACTATCACCTTGTAAAATAAAATTATGCCTTTATGTATTAAGCAAAAATTTTTCACTTAATTTGTATAATTAATAAAATACTTATGCAACTTTAATTCAATCTTTGAACTAAATATATTTTAATACACTTTCCTTAATCAAATATTTATTAATGTGAAAAATTATTTTGCAAGAAAAAAACCCCATTTTACCGGGGTTTTTTAAATTTTAACCGTGCTACAGGTGCATTACTCTGTCCTTTATATCCTTGGTTCTACCTTTTGACCAGAAATTTTCTCCTAAATATCCACAAGTACGCCTTACAACGTTCATCTTTTGCATATCTTTATTGTGGCATTGCGGACATTCCCAAACCAAGTCATCATTTATTATTATCTCACCGTCATATCCGCAAACCTGACAATAGTCAGACTTTGTATTAAATTCGGCATATGTTATATTGTTATACATAAAGTCTATTACAGTTTCAATAGCTTCTATATTATTAGTCATATTTGGTATTTCAATATATGAAATACAACCTCCGGTTGATATTGTCTGGAACTGTGACTCTAATTTTAATTTTGAAAATGCATCTATATCTTCTGAAGGTGTGACATGATATGAGTTGGTATAGTATCCCTTATCTGTTACTCCCTCAATATCTCCGAATGTCTGTGTATCTATTTCGCACAATCTTCCTGCTGTAGATTCACTCGGGGTACCGTAGAGTGTAAATGCAAGCCTTGTCTCTTCCTTCCATCTGTCAGCTCTTGACTTCATAAAGTTGAGTATATCAAGTGCAAACTCGTGTCCTTCTTTAGTAGTGATAGACTCTGAAAGCATGGCATATACAGCCTCATGTAGTCCTATATATCCCACTGATATCGTAGCATAGCCGTCCAAGAAGAGTTTGCCGATTTTTTCTCCCTGTCCCAGCCTTGCTATTCCCCCATACTGCCAATGTATAGGTGAGACGTCTGAAGGCTGATTTTTAAGGAGATTATATCTGAGCATTCCCATCTCTCTTATAAGTTTGAGTCTTTCTTCAAGAATGTTGTAAAATAGATTCTTATCCTTATTAGCAAGTATAGCTATCTGAGGAAGATTAAGTGTCTGCACTCCTATGTTGAGTCTTCCCTCAAATTTGTAATTTCCATTTTCATCCTTCCATGCAGGTAGGAATGAACGGCAACCCATAGGAGAAAAGCAGTTGCCTGAGTAAATTTCAGACATTTTCTTCTCTGATATATAGTCAGGGTACATTCTTTTTGCTGTACATTTTGCTGCAAGTTCTGTAAGGTAATAGTACTTACCGCCTTTTGTCGTACTTTCATTTAAGACATAGACAAGTTTTGGAAAAGACGGAGTTATCTTAATTCCTACAGCATTTTCTATACCTTCTATCCTCTGACTAAGCACCTCTTCAACTATCATCGCCATTTCTTTTTCATAAGGCATACCTTCTTTTATGTTCATAAACATTGTAACAAAGGGAGCCTGTCCGTTAGTTGTAAGCAAGGTATTTACTTGGTATTGTATAGTTTGTATACCTGATTGCAACTCTCTTTTTGTCATCTTTGTAGCTATTTTTTTTGCAATCTCTTCGTCTTGTACCTCTTCAATTATAGTATTGTAATATTTCTCATAAGAAATAGGTAAAAACTGAGCAAGATGTCTCAAATCAACCGACTGTCCTCCGTATTGATTGCTTGCAATTTGAGCTATTATTTGAGTAAGTACAGTACAAGCTACTTGGAAAGAACGTGGTTTTTTTATCTGTTTTTTATTTATTACAGTGCCATTTTCAAACATATCTCCTATGTTTATGAGGCAGCAGTTTGTCATCGGTTGCAAGATATAGTCCATGTCATGTATATGTATTGCTCCATTTCTATGTGCCTGTACAAGATGAGTAGGAATCAACTTTCTCATAGCTATATCTTTTGATATTTCTCCTGCAAGCAAGTCTCTTTGTGTAGAATTTAATATAGCATCCTTATTGGAATTTTCATTGAGCAATACTTCATTTGTCCTGTCTACAAGGCTCATTATATTCTCGTCTGTAGTATTATTTTCTCTTTGATAAGTCCTAATAGCCTTATAGGCCTCGTATGCTCTGGCTGTATCGTTTTGACCATGGGCAATCAGCTTGTTGAATACTTTTTCTTCAATGGTGAAAATTGATATCTTGTCAGTCTGCTTTTCTACGCATTCTTCATGTATTTCCTTTGCTATATCAACAGCTATTTGATACGAATATATTCCACTTCCGTATTTCATAGCTTTTTCTATAGCTCTTACTATTCTTTGCTTATCAAAATCCACCTCTTTACCGTTTCTTTTGATTACAAGTGTTTGCATTAGCCCCTCCAATGAATATTACTTAAAAAAATCTAAAAAACTACTATATTTGGTGCTATTTTTATTTTTATACACTACATATAGTGTTTTATATTCTATCACATTTAAATAATAAATCAATAATAATTTATTTTTAAACTTTAAAAATCTTCTCCAAAATATGATAAATCAACATTAAAAATATTTTATTACTTTTTAGTTTCATGTTTTAAAAAAAGTGTAAAAAAAAGCACCCAATTTTTACATCGGGTACTTACTTTATTTATAAAAACTTTTTTACTTCTTTTCCATTGAGGTAATCACATTTAATACCCTGGCTAAGATTATTTGAAATCAAGTATTCATCAATCATATCCTTTATCTTCCACCAAGAAGTATCGTAATTACAAAACACTGTATCTTCCTTGGGAGCTCTGCCTACCAATCTTTGTATAACTATATCTTTTGAAAGATAGGCTATGAATTCTCCTGCTCTTTGAACATAGTCTTCAATAGTTCCCACATTCAGCTTGCCTAAGTTGTACTCTTGCTCCATGACAGTATTTTTTGCTATATAAAGACTATGCATTTTGACAAAATCTGTCTTAAGAGCTGATAGTATCTTTGCGGCTTCTATTACATCTTCCAAAGTATCATATGGCAAGTTTAATATCATATGGGTAGATACATCAAAGTCATATTTTTTGATTCTTATCATGGCATCTATATATTCAGCCAAGCTATGACCTCTGTTAATCAGCTTTAGAGTATTATAATTTACACTTTGAAGTCCAAGTTCAATACAGATGTTTATAGCTGTTTTTTCTTTTATTTCAGCAAGTATATCAAGGTATCTTTCATTTACACAATCAGGTCTTGTTGATACAGCTATTTCGACTACATCTTCTCTTACAGCCTCGTTTATATATTTTGTAAAATCATCCAATCTCAGGTAGGTATTGGTAAAATTTTGAAAATAGGCTATAAATTTTTCCGCCTTATATTTTTTTCCTATATAGTCTATGTTTTTTGACAGTTGAGAAGATACGCTCATATCATTGGATAGCATCTCATATCCAACTGCAATATCGGAACAATAGGTGCATCCTCCCATACCGTCTTTACGATTTGGACATGATACAGGCAAATTTATAGGTATCTTATATACTCTTTGCTTATATTTTTCTTTTAAATATGTCGAATAGGTGTTATACAGCATGATTAAACCTTATATTTACATTCTTTGTTACTGCATTTTTCTTTGTGCTTTGATTTTTTGTCAGCTTCCACAAGTGGTGAGCCACAATCAGGGCATTTATTGCCTGTTGGCTTATCCCATGATACAAAGTCACATTCAGGATATTTTGAGCAACCATAGAAGACCTTGCCTTTTTTACTCTTTCTTACGATTATGTCGCCGTCACCACATTTTGGACATTTCATTCCCAGTTTTTGCAGTATAGGCTTTGCATTTTTACATTCAGGGTAGTTTGAGCAGGCAAGGAATCTCCCAAATCTTCCATGTTTTATCACCATAGGACTTCCACATTTTTCACATATTTCATCAGTAGCTTCGTCCATGTTAATATGTTCTATCTCTTTACTTGCTACCTCAAGATTTTTTTCTATAGGCTCATAGTAATTTGATACAATTTCCTTCCACTGATTGTTTCCGTCGGCTATTATATCCAACTTGCTCTCTATATCAGCCGTGAACTCCAAGTTTACTATCTGTTCAAAGTACTGCTCCAATAATTTTGTAACTACTTTTCCAAGTTCCGTAGGATAGAGATTTTTTTGTTTTTTCTCTACATATTGTCTGTCTTGAATAGTAGTGATAATTGACGCATAGGTACTTGGTCTGCCTATTCCGAGTTCTTCAAGAGCCTTTACCAATGAGGCCTCGTTATATCTTGCAGGAGGCTGAGTAAAATGTTGCTTAGGATTTATCTTTTTTACTTTCAATAGCTCATTTTCTTCAACATCAGGTAAGATATTTTCTTCGCTTGAGCTGTAGTCATATACTCTTAAAAATCCGTCAAAAAGAAGCTTAGATCCATTAGCTTTGAATGAATAATCATCTATCAGCCCTGTTATTGTCTGTTGTTCATACACCGCATCTTGCATCATACATGCAAGGAATCTGTTGTATATAAGTCTGTACAGTTTATATTGGTCCTTATTCAAGGAATCTTCAATTTTTTGCGGATCCAAGTCTATATGTGATGGTCTTATACATTCGTGTGCATCTTGTACATTTTTTCCTGCAGCCTTATATCCATAAGCCTTGTAATACTCCTTGCCATATTTTGAAACTATGGCATCTTTCGCAAAATTTTGCGCCTCCGTTGATATTCTTTGCGAGTCGGTTCTCATATAAGTTATCAGACCTTGAGTGCCACTTCCTTTTATACTTATACCCTCGTACAGTTGCTGAGCTATCTGCATGGTTTTTTTAGTGGTAAATCCTAATTTTGCTGATGCCTCTTGTTGTAGGGTACTTGTAATAAAAGGTCTGTAGGCTGATTTTTTTCTATTTTTCTTTTCTATGCTTTTTATAAGCAAGTCCTTATTTTCTATCTCAGATACAATTTTGTCAGACTGTTCTTTATCGTTAATTTCTATTTTTTTATTTTTATATTTTGAAAGCTCAAACTCTATTTTTTTTCTCTTAGAGTTGTGAGTTTCAAGCAAAATGCTCCAGTATTCCTTAGGTATGAATTTTTCAATTTCTTCTTCCCTGTCGCATATCATCTTTGTAGCTGCCGATTGCACTCTGCCTGCGCTGAGTCCCTTTCTGACCTTTGACCACAAAATAGGTGATATCTTATAGCCTACCAGTCTGTCAAGTACCCTTCTCGCCTGTTGTGCATCGACAAGATTTTTATCTATCTTTCTTGGATTTTTGATAGCATTTCTAACTGCTTCTTTTGTTATTTCGTTAAATTCTATTCTGTTTTTTTCTTCTTCGTCAAGTCCAAGTAAAAATGCCAAATGCCATGATATGGCTTCACCTTCTCTATCTGGGTCGGTAGCAAGAAATACCTTGTCGGATTTTTTAGCCTCTTTTTTCAGCTCATTTACCGTGCCTGCCTTACCTCTTATAGTGATGTAGTTTGGCTCAAAATTATTTTCTATATCCACTCCTAATTTTGACTTGGGTAAATCCCTTACATGCCCTACAGATGCCTTGACCTTATATCCCTTTCCCAAAAACTTTTCTATGGTCTTAGCTTTGGCAGGAGACTCAACTATTATAAGATTGCTCAATAACTTCACCTCTACAGTAATTGTTTATCAATAATTTATTGCAAATTTTTATCTATTTTTTAATATAACAAAATTTCTTTATAATTATATCGTGATATAATATTACTTTTGAATAAATTTGTCAAATATAACTATAAAAAATCAATCTACCAATTTACTTCCACCTATAAATTCCCTTAGTATGGAAGTATTAGGTATGTCACTTTCATCGTCTATACTTGCAAAATATTTCAAAAATTTGAGCAATCTTTTAGCTTCATTAAAATATTTTGAATCTTTGCCTATCTTTTTTAAAAGAGCTTCAATATGTTTTTTTATTACGGCAATTTCATATATAAGTGCAGAGTTAAACATTATATCAGCATTTTCCTGAAAAACAAATATATTTTTTCTTTCTCCCTCTCCTACAGATGACCACATTGCCATAGTATTTTCGGCATCATAACCTCTATGCGAATTGTCCCTTATTATTCTTCTCATCAGCCTTATGTCCGTAGTAGATATCTTGTTGTGAGAGTCAAGATTAAGTCCTGTAAGTGCTGACACATATATTTTATACTTATATGCAGATGACAGAGACTCTGTAAGTGCGGGATTAAGTCCATGAATCCCTTCTATTATTATAGGCTGATCATCATCAATCTTTGTAGGAGTTGTATTACTCTCATCTTTTCTTTTTCCTGTTATAAAATCAAATGTAGGCAGTTTGACTTCTTCTCCTGAAATCAACATATCTAAATCATCGTTAAATCTCTCCACATCAAGAGCCTTGAGGGACTCAAAATCCATTTTTCCATCCTTATCAACAGGAATCTTATCCCTATCTATGAAGTAATTGTCCATGGAAATTGAAATGGGTCTTTTCTTACTAGCAAAGAGTTGTATCTTAAGCCTGTTTGCAAAACTCGTCTTACCTGATGAAGACGGTCCTGAAATAAGTATAATTTTCTTATTTTCTCTACAAATTGCATCAGCTATTTCGCATATCTTCTTCTCATGATAGCCCTCTGCATATCTTATCAAGTCATGATATGAATTGTTCTTTATTGAATTATTCAAGTCAAGTACATTTTCTACAGATATGGCTTTGCCCCATGACTTTGCCTCAGCATATACCGAGAAAAGCCTCGGTTCATGTTTAAATTCAGATACTTTGTCAGGTCTTTTGATATCAGGTCCGAGTAATACTATACCTCCATTGCAAAGCCTAATGTTGAAAATTTTCACATATCCTGTAGAAGGCAACATATATCCGTAGAAATAGTCCTTTTGTCCACATAACTCGTAAAGAGTGACCTTCTTTCTATCGTCCTTGTAATCAAGTAAGCCCATCTTTACGTCAAAATTTTCTTCCATATAAAACTTTTTTGCCTCTGATTTTGTAAGCTCCAATTTATTGATTCTTATATCCTCTTTTACTATCTCCTTCATCTTTTCATATATTTTAGAAACCACTGCTCTGTTGACCTGTCTGCCGTTGTCAATATAGCAATATATACCGTTGCTCAGTGAATGTTCTATAGTGCATTTTGCACTTGGATTCGTCTTTTTGAGAGCTGATAAAAATATAAAGGACAAAGTCCTCATATAGGCATCTCTTGCCTCTTTTACAGTCAAGTCTAAAAAAGAAATCTCATCATTATCCTTTAGTACTCTCGTCAACTCTCTGATTTCATTATTTATCAATACCAGACAAATTGTATAATTAGTTTTAATTTCATTATTTTGTGCAAATTGTTCAGCAGTGATATTATCATCCACTTCATATTTTTTCTTATCATAATAAATAATCATCTTTACCTCTTTAATTTAAAATTATTTTTAAATTTCTATTTTTTTAAGTTTAAAATCAAGGTAGTCAGCAGATACCAAATGATAGTTCACACCATCCACCATACCATTATAACTTAGATTAAAAGAATCCTGACCATGAAGATGCCCGTATATTACAGTCTGTACACTATACTTTTTTATCAATCTTGTAAAATCCGAATCCTGTTTTTCATCATTTGTAGGAGGAAAGTGCAAGAGTAAGATTATTTGTTTATTGCACTTACTTGCTAAAATCAATGAGTTTTCCAGTCTTAATACCTCTCTTTTGTAAGTTTTTTCATCATGTTCATCAAATTTTATCTTATTGGGGCAAAGCCATCCTCTTGTTCCGCAAATAACATAATCTTCAATTTCATATATATTATTTTGCATAAAAAACATATGCTCATCGTAATTTTTAATCTTATTTAGAGACTGCCACCAAAAGTCGTGATTGCCTTTTATCAGTATTTTTTGACCTTTCATCTTTGCAATTTCAGCCAAGTCTGCAAAGGCATCCTCAAGTTTCATCGCCCATGATATATCTCCGACAAGAAGCACTATATCCTCATCTTTAACATTTTGCTCCCAGTTTTCAAATATCTTTTGTTGATGATTTATCCAACCGAATTTTTCCATGGATTTTTCCGGCAGAGAATTGCTCAGATGAAGATCTCCTATTGCAAAAATATTCATTTTACTTGAGTGTCACTATTGTAACACCCATTCCTCCTTCACCGTATTGACCATCTCTATAGTTTTTTATATGCTTATGTTTCTTCAGATATGACTGTACACCTTTTTTAAGCACAAGAGTACCTACACCATGGATTATAGTAAGCTGTTCCAATCCTGCCAAGTATGAATCATCTATATATTTATCAACCTCCATAAGAGCAGTTTCCAAATCCATGCCACGAAGATCTACAGACGTTGTAGCTCCTTGAGCCTTGTTTTTCATTATCTTTCCGCTTTTTGAGCCCTTTGTATCCTTATCTTTTTTCTCAAGAGATATATTTTCTTTTTTCAAGGTCATCTTAATGGCTCCTAATTGTACCACCACTTCATTTTTCTTGTCGTCTACGGACAATACCTTTGCATTTTGGGAAAAGCTGTTTACATAAACTGTATCTCCAACTTCGACATTTTCTATAGGTTTCTCATTAGATTTTACAAGTTCTTCCTTTTTCTTGGCGTACTTATCCTTATATGTGTTTATCTTTCCCTTTATTTCATTCATTTTTTGGTCAATATTTTTATAATCTGACGACTTTTTCAACTTATTTAATATCTTGTTTATTTCATCAGCTTCATTTTTGGCTTCTTCCACCAAAGACCTTGCCTTATTTTTTGCTTCTTCAAGAATTTTTTCACTATTTTGTTGAGCTCGTCTTTCTCTATTTTCAAGTTTAAGTCTTATGAATTCAGCATCTTCGAGTTCTTTTTCAAGTCTTTGTTTTTTTTCTTCATACTCATTTTTTATCTTATCAAGCTTAGTTATTACATCTTCCACCTTGATAGACTCAGTATGAATAGTATCTCTTGCCCTTTGTATGATATCAGTGGATAGACCAAGCTTTTGAGAAATCTCAAAGGCATTTGACTTTCCCGGTATTCCTATTATAAGTCTATATGTTGGAGATAAGGTATTTACATCAAATTCCACACTTGCATTTGTAACCTTTTCTACAGTAAGAGCGTAGTTTTTAAGCTCACTGTAGTGAGTTGTTGCTGCAGTCAATATGTCCTTTTCTTTAAGCGTATCTAATATTGATATTGCAAGTCCGGCTCCCTCTACCGGGTCAGTTCCTGCCCCAAGTTCATCAAAAAGCACCAGTGAATTTTCATCCACCTCATTCATAATTCCTACTATATTAGTCATATGTGCGGAAAAAGTGGACAAACTTTGTGCAATACTCTGTTCATCACCGATGTCAGCAAATATATTATTAAAAATATATCCGCTACTTCCTATATCACAAGGTATGTGTAATCCACATTGCAACATTATGCATAAAAGTCCCAAAGTTTTTAGGGTTACTGTCTTTCCACCTGTATTTGGACCGGTAATCACAAGAGTGCTATATGTTTTGCCTATTTCAATAGTAGAGCTTACCACCTTATCCTTTTCTATAAGAGGATGTCTTGCATTTACAAACCTTACATACTTATCTTGATTAATCTTTGGCTCTATAGCGTCCATGCTGACTGAAAGCTTACCCTTTGCCATGATAAAATCAAGTTCCTCAAGCATTTCACAGTCGTAAATTATCTCTTCAGAAAATTCACCTACTATAGATGTCAAATACGCCAATATTCTTTCAATTTCTTTGTATTCTTCTTGCTTTAGAGCAGAAAGGTGATTGTTCATATTTACTATAGCCATAGGTTCAATGAACAAAGTTGCCCCTGATGATGATGTGTCATGTACTATTCCCGGGAACTGATCCTTATTTTCAGATTTTACAGGCAAGACAAATCTCTCGTTTCTCACAGTAACTACTGTATCTTGAAGAATCTTAGCATATTTACTTGATGTCACTATTTCATTTAACTTATTTTTAATACTTTGTTTCTCATTTGCCATCTGACGTCTTATTCTTCTAAGCTCAGTACTGGCATCATCAGATATCTCTGTTTCTGATATTATCGCTCTTTCTATCTCATCTTCAATACTTTTGCTCACTCTTATATTGTCTGAAAGCGACCTTATCACAGGTATATTATCAAACTGTTCTATATATGACTTACTTATTCTTGCAGTTCTTAGAGTTTCTTTTACCTTGATTAATGATTTGGCATCCAATATTGAGCCTATTGAAGCTTTTTTTGCCTGTAGGCGCACATCATAGATACTGCCAAAAGGTATGGCTCCCTTTGTGACTATAATTTTTTGTGCCTCACTTGTTTGCTCTAATAAAAGCTCTATTACCTCTCTTCTTGTACTTGGCTCTAACTTTTCAATCTTATCCTTTGCATTTTCAGAAATCGCGTAAGTTGATAAAATACCCTTTATCTTATCAAATTCCAATATTTTAAGATATTTTTCGTTCATCTATATTCCTCAAATTTATCTATCACAATTATATTGTATATAAGCAGTGTCTCTTACTTATATATTATGTCTTGTAATTATTGTAACTAAAGTCTTTTCCATGTATTTTTAAATATGTGAATTATCATTGTCATAAATTGTAACATAAAAGCATTAATTTTAAAACCCTTATATTTGCAATGATACAAAAGATTAATAAATATAAATTCCCTGTATAGAATTTCATATAACTTTTGAAGAAAATATCAAAAATCAAAATCCATCCCACAGGGAATAATAACTTGCATTATTAAATTTATAAGCCTGACTTTCTGCTGCTAACTATAAAAAAGGCTAATATATTTCATCTAAAATCTTACAAACATCCTTCTCACTTGCTGCAACAGGAGTATACTTCATACAATTATCCTCAAGTGCATTTCTTGCCATCAAAGCCTTATTTTTATCCCAAGCTATCTTATCAATGTTGCAATCAGAAATTTTAAGTGGCATATCCAATAACTTCATTAAAGTAGTAATATATGATTTTAGCAGTCTTATAGCAAAGTCATCGCTCTTATATATTTCTACTATTCCTATTTTTCTGGCAAAGTCAGCATACCTCTTCCTTGCAATATCACTTTTGCAGTTAAAATCTATCACAGCATTAAGCAAAATGGCATTTGCAAGTCCGTGAGGAATATGAAATACACCGCCAATTTGATGTGCTATACTATGATTTAATCCTAAACCAGCTATGTTAAATGCTGTTCCTGCAAGATTTGAGGCAATGTGCATCTTTTCCTTTGCTACAAAACTATCTTTGTCAGAATAACTTTCATAAAGGTACTTTACAAGTAATTGCCCTGATTTTTCCGCATAGGCGTCTGAAAAATCATTAGCACACTTTGCAACATAGGCTTCTATTATATGCGTAAATACGTCTAATCCTGTATTTGCCACTATATTAGGAGGTACTGTCAATGTAAATGTAGCATCAAGTACTGCTTCATCAGGCAATATCTCACTTGAAGAAAGTAGATGTTTTACCTGTTTTTCTTCATCTGTAACCACCGATACGGATGTCACCTCAGACCCTGTACCGCTGGTAGTAGGTATGGCTATAAAATTTATATTATCTTTTGCTTCATTTGAGGTCTTTAAAAAATATATTACACCCTTAGCCGTGTCAATAGCTGAGCCTCCACCAAAACCTATTATATGCTCAGCCTTAAACTCAGTCATGATAGCTGTAGCCTTTGATACTATCTCTAAAGACGGATCAGGCTTTACTTCATCAAAAATTTTAACCTTATTGCTTGAATCTATATTGTACAATATCCTGTCTATCATCTTATTTTTTACTAAAAAAGCATCTACAACTATAAAAATCTTGGAATTTTTTATATCTTTCAAATGCTCTAAAGAGTCTTTACCTATGTATATTCTTGTATGCTGATTTATAGTATTCATTATTCACCTCGTTTTTTATTCTCAACTTTTAAATTCATACCCTTTTTTCATATTTGAAAATCACAATAACACTGATATTTATTTCTCTTTTGAACATAAAAATAATCTAGCATCTATTATCTAAAAAATATTTAGATAATCATATAATTGCTATAAAAAGATAATGAAAAACAAAAGAGCTAATATAATATTTTGTGCAAATATCAGTACTTGAATCATAATTAATACTAATCACCATTTATAATGTCATATATTTTAACTTATTGAAATATTATTTTTCAGCTTCCAAGCACTCATCCTTAATATATTTTTTAGGACTATTTAATTGGTTTTTAGTATAATCCTATTTAAAAACAAAAAACTAAAAATTATTATGTTAATCCTAATAACTCTTTAGATATTTATTAAAAAGAGATACTGTCCTTTAATAAAACAGTATCTCTTATAAAAACTAAGCCATATTTATATTCGTTTCTATAGCTTTTTCTACAGCCTTCAATATATTTTCATAACCTGTACATCTGCATAGATGACCTGATATCTTTCTTCTAAGTTCATCTCTTGTATATCTTTTCTTTTCACCGGCTATTGCAACTGCCGACATTATAAGTCCCGGAGTACAAAAGCCACATTGAACCGCTGCCTCTTCAATAAACGCCTGTTGAACAGGATGTAGAGTATTATTTCCGGTTTTTAAGCCTTCAACAGTAGTAATATTCTTACCTCTTGCCCATACCGTAAGGTAGATACAGCTGTCTATAGTCTCACCATCTATCAGCACCGTACAGGCACCGCATTCTCCAACTTCGCAGCCTCTTTTCACACTTGTAAGACCAAGTCTGTTTCTTAGTGTATCAAGTAGAGATTCTCTTTCATCTACACCTACAGACACATCTTCACCGTTAACATTAAACTCTACAACTGTAAACACTTTGCCCACCGCCTTTTATTATAGCTTCGTTTATATTTCTTCTTGTCATCTCTCTTATTATATGAAGTCTGAAATCCCTTGACGCCCTCCAACTGTCTCTCGGATTTACATCCAAAGTATAGTTTTCATCAATTATCTTTATGAGATTGTCGTCCACTCTTTGTCCTTTTAACTTTTCTTCCAACTTAGGACTTCTTATAGGAGTAGGAGCAGCAACTCCATAGGTAATTCTTATATCTTCAAGAGTCTTCTTATCATCACTCAATTTTGTCATAACACAGCATCCAAGAGTTGCTATATCCATTGCATTTCTCATGGCATACTTGATATAGTTGCCTGTATATCCAAAATAATCTTCTTTCTTTATTTCAAAATGAGTAAGTAACTCATCTCTTTCTCTTACAGTCTTACCTGCTCCAACATAAAATTCAGATACAGGAACTACCCTCTTACCTCTTTCACTTTGAAGATGTAAATTAGTATTTAAAGCCATTACACTTGTACAACTATCAGCACTTGGCACTCCATTACAGATATTGCCTCCCATAGTACCTATATTTCTTATCTGCGGTCCTCCTACTTGTCCAACAGCAAAGGCTAAGAAATCAAGATATTTATTTATAATCTCATTATTTTCTATGCTTGTAAAGCTTGCTCCTGAACCAATTATTATACTTTCATTTTCGTCTATATAAATATTTTTAAGTTCTTTTATATTATATACACTTACAAAGGGTAAGTTTGTTAGTTGTCCTTCTCTATTTTTAATGAGCACGTCACTACCGCCGTTTATTACTATGGCTTCATTATCTTCTGCGAGGAATTTGACAGCTTCTTCTACAGTATGTGGCTCATATATCCTTTTAATATCGTACATAATGCCTCCTATATATGATATTTTTTGTCAAATAAATTTATATTATATTTACCTTTGGTATTGTACTTACCTTAGTCTATTAATCCCGCTTTCTTAAACTCTTCTATCAACTTTTGCGGATTGAGAGGCAAGGTATCTATTCCTACACCTGTTGCATGTAATACTGCATTTCTAATTGCCGGCGCCAATGATATTGTTGGTGGCTCTCCAAGTGATTTGTTTCCATAAGGTCCAGTAGGATCGTATGTTTCTACAAATTCAACGTGCAAATCAGGGTGATCCATTGCTGTCGGCATCTTATAGTCAAGAAGATTACCGTTTAATAACTTACCCTTAGCATCATAGATGTAGTTTTCCCCCATAATATATCCTATAGCCATACTCATACCGCCATGCACTTGAGCTTCTGCAAGCTGAGGATTTATTAAAGCACCGCTGTCATGCACATTTATAACATCTATTATCTTAATCTTTCCATAAAGGCAATCCACTTCAACTTCTGCAAATGTGCAACCGAAAGAATATGTGTTATTCTTGCAATCATAAGTTTCAGACGCTGATATATGTTGACTTTCTTGCAATGAGTATATTGCTTCCATAGCAAAGTCGTGCATTGATGATATTTTCTTTTTAGAATGCTTTTCTATTATATAATCATCAACTATATCTAAAGTTTCAGGTATTACCTTAAACATTCTTCCTGCTCTATCCAATACTTTTCTTTTAAATTCTTCAGCAGTTTTTCTAACAGCACCTCCACTTACGTATGTTTGTCTTGATGCATAAGCTCCTGTATCAAATGGTGCAACATCTGTATCTTGTGTAGATACTATGTGTACATTTTCAAGGCTTAGACCTATTGTTTCAGCTGCCATTTGAGAAAATACTGTATCAGCTCCTTGTCCTATCTCTGTAGCTCCCATTTGTAATTGAACACTTCCATCAGGATTTAAAGTTATTCTTGCAGTTGCTGTTTCAAGTGATATAGGATATACTCCTGTTTTGTAACAGAATATTGCCATACCTACACCACGTCTTTTATTTAAAGGTTCTTTTCCAA
Organism: uncultured Peptostreptococcaceae bacterium; assembly: GCA_963521605.1. Lineage (GTDB taxonomy): Bacteria > Bacillota > Clostridia > Peptostreptococcales > Filifactoraceae > Peptoanaerobacter. The sequence continues at coordinate 56,441 of CAUQVF010000010.1, forward strand.
GAGTTTTTCTCTTTTCATCCCAATTTATATATTTTCTACCTTTTTCTATACATTCTTCAAGTCCTGACGAATTGCAAGTAATAGTAGTAACCGGATCAACATATCCCAATTTCATCATATTTTGTTTTCTTATATCTATTGGATCTATTCCAAGCTCTCTTGCCATATCATCCATAAATGATTCTTGGATAAATGCAGCCTGAGGTATTCCATAAGCTCTCATCGCTCCTGCTGAAGCATGGTTTGTATAAATTGTATGAGCTGTACCTTCAATTACTTTTTCATCTTGGTACATCATTCTTATAGCATTTGCACAGTTTGCCATTATAGCATGTCCATGTGATGCATAAGCACCATTATCAGCTCTACCATAGAACTTTCTTCCTACGAGTCTTCCTGTCTTTGTTATATAAGCTCTTATATGTCCATCTATAGCATGTCTTGTTCTTGTAGATGTGAAAGTTTCTTCCCTTGATATAATAAGCTCTACCGGTTGTCCACCAAGTACATAAGTAAGCCAGGCATTTAGTGGTTCGTACAGTACATCCTGCTTATTTCCAAATCCCCCGCCTATATAAGGTTTGATTATTTTTATCTGTCCCCAAGGAATGCCAAGAGCCTGTCCACATACACGTCTTGTAATATGAGGTATTTGAGTTGAAGATATTATCACTACCTTGCCATGTTCCATATATGCTCTTGAAACAGGTAATTCTATATGACAGTGTTGTACAGTTTGAGTTGCATACTTCTTGTCAAAATATACTAAATCTTTTTCTTTTTCCAAGTCTTCAAAATTTATATCTCCAACCTTATAATTGGATTTTACTATAGTATTTGTAGGCCTGACTTCTTCGTGCAAAACTGTCGCTTCTTCGCTTAATGCGTCATCTACACTTAAAATAGGCGTATACTCTTCATATTCTACCTTTACTTTTTCTACAGCTCTCTTGGCAGCTACTTCATCCTTAGCAACTACCACAGCAACATCATCACCGTAATATCTTACTCTTTCGTTGAGCAATCTTCTGTCTGATATATCTTGATGTGAAGCTTCTACAGACCATGGGTGACCTGCTGTAGGAAAATTATGTTTAGGCACGTCAAAACATGTAAATATCTTTACTACGCCCTTTACCTTCATAGCTTCTTCTATATCAACTTTTACTACTCTACCGTTTGCTATTGTGCTTCTTACCAACTTTGCTACCAGCAAATTTGCTACACCAACATCTTCGGTATACTTTGCCTGTCCGGTTACCTTATCATAAGCATCCACACGTGCAACATTCTTTCCAATTATCATATTGCCCCTCCTTTTTACAAACCTAAATAATTTATTCATAAAATATGTCTTAGTAACAAAGAATATAATTAGATAAATTTCAAACAATCTTCTTTTTCAAAACATAATCAAGGAATTTATCCGATAAATACCTCGGTTAAAGTTCAATAATATCTTACAAAATAGGATTATTAGATTTGACTATGTAAAACTTGTGTTGCTATAGATTATAAGTAGTTTTAGAAAATAAGTCAAGGAAAAATGCTTTATCATATACTGATTCAAACACATTCACTTATCATTTTGATAATTTTAATGTTCTGTCAAATCACTATGATTATTAAATTATTTCATATTTTTAGTCGAAATAATTCGAATATTAACATATGAAATGAATATTATATTCTAATAAAATTTCTTTGAAAATTATCTTTTTTCTATTAAATACCAGTATTTTTTTTATTAAAATTAATATTAATTTAAATAAAGCTTCAAATGCAAGTGATAAATTTTGTTCACCAATCTCTATAATAATAAATTTTGAATCCTTCACTTTCATATACTGCTACTTTAAATGCAAGCAAGGTAATCAAAGAAATAATTTTTCACTAATCTAAATGACATTATTATAAGTTTGCATTTTTTGATAAAATCGACATAAAAAACAAAAGGATCGGATTATACCGACCCCTTAAATTTATTTTTTTCTAATTATAACTGACTCATTAGCTACTACATTTTCTCCGTCTTGAGCTACCTTTTCTATAGGGAACTCATCCTGGTTAGTAACTATTACAATGGTGTCTGTCTTATATCCGGCTGAGCTTATAGCATCCAAATCACATATAACAAGTAAATCACCTTGTTTTACAGTATCATCCTGTTTTACCTTTATATCAAAACCCTTGCCTTCCATCTTTACAGTATCAATACCTATATGAACAAGTACTTCAACGCCGTCATCTCCCTTAATGCCGTAGGCATGACCTGTAGGAAATACTGAACTTAATACACCGCTTATAGGTGCATAAAACTTGCTATCTGTAGGTGTAATTGAAATTCCGTCACCCAAGAAACCTTTTGAAAACACTTCATCTTCAACCTTTTCAAGTGCTTTTGCTACACCTGTAACTACAGCTTTTAATTCCTTTTCTACTGCTTTTTCCTTTTTCTTGAATCCAAACATAAGTCTACCTCCAGATTTAATTTTATTATTTTCTATGATTATACCATAAATCCAATTTTTTAATAAACTTTTTTATAAGACATTTACTTAAACAATTATTATGATACATAAGTGTATAGAAATTAAAGTATATAAAAACAGCACTTAAACTTATATTATCACTGCACAATTTTAGATATTGTAGTATCTTTAAATAATTTTACTTTAGTTTTTATAGCTCTTATTGTAGCTTTAATATATTCTAATTACCATATCTTATATCAGCATAAATGTACTCTTTTAAAAATAGTTAAAATAAAATTATAAAAATATATCTTGGATTATTAATCAGAAAATTGCTATTTTATACTTAAATATAGTTTGTTATGATATCATATTAAAAGTTATAATATTAATTCTTAAGTTCAAAGCAAAATTTGACGCTTTTTTTATGTCATAATTGTAAAATAGTATCATAATATTATAAGTAAAATTTATGATGGATTATCAAATATATACTATAACCAAATTCTTTCACATACTAATTCGTAAATATATATTTGATAATATTTTCTATATTGCTAATTTTACAGTAATATAATATTAGCCGTACTTAAGTTAATTAATAGTAAATACAAATCAATAACTGCTTTTTATTTACTTATTTTTTTATATTGTTTTAAAATCGGAGGAGAAAAAGATGGCAAGATTAGTTGAATGCGTACCTAATTTTAGTGAAGGAAGAGATAAAGCTCTTGTTGAAAAAATTGTTGATGAAGCAAGAAAAATAAAGGAAGTAAAATTACTTGATTACTCATCAGATGAAGACCACAATCGTTCAGTTGTAACTATGATAGGCGAGCCTTCAAAGATAAAAGAAGCTGTCTTGAATATGACAAAATTAGCTGTAGAGCTTATAGATATGACAAAGCATAGTGGTGCTCACCCAAGAATGGGCGCTGTAGATGTAGTACCTTTTACACCTGTATCAGAAATTACTATGGACGAATGCGTTCAACTTGCAAAAGAAGTCGGTGAAGAAATATCTAAACTTGGAGTGCCTGTATATCTTTATGAAGACGCAGCTTCAAAGCCTGAAAGAAAAAATCTTGCTGATGTAAGAAAAGGACAATACGAAGGCTTCTTCGATAAGATAAAAGAAGCCGAATGGGAACCTGATTTTGGAAAAGCTGAAATGAATGCAAAAAGCGGTTGTACTGCAGTCGGAGCGAGAGTTGCCTTAGTTGCATACAATGTAAACCTTGATACAGACAATGTAGATATAGCAAGTGCAATAGCAAAGAAGATAAGATTCATAGGTGGAGGACTTAGATTTGTCAAAGCTATAGGACTTAAACTTGAAGAGAGAAATCAAACTCAAGTATCTATGAACCTTGTAAACTATGAAAAATCTTCTGTATATCAAGCATTTGAAATGGTAAAAATGGAAGCCAGAAGATATGGAGTAAATGTAGTAGGTAGTGAAGTAATAGGTACAGTACCTATGAAATCTCTACTTGACGCTGCTGAATACTATCTTCAAATAGAAAACTTCGATATAAATCAAATTCTTGAAAAAAGACTTCTTGACTAATAATTTTTTACAATATTGGAAATTTTTAAAAATATTATATTAAATAACATACTAAATTATTACCATTTTAAAAAAATATAGAGGTGAAATATGCTAAGTGATATAGAAATTGCTCAACAAGTGAAGATGTTACCTATAAATGAAGTAGCTGAAAATTTCGGAATAGATGTAGATGATTTGGAAATGTACGGAAAGTACAAGGCTAAAGTTTCATTTGACTTCATCAAAAAAATGGAGAACAGAGAAAACGGAAAGTTGGTCTTGGTTACAGCTATAAGCCCTACTCCTGCAGGAGAAGGAAAATCAACAACTACTATAGGTCTTGGACAGGCACTAAATAAAATAGGTAAAAAAGCTTTCATAGCTCTAAGAGAGCCGTCTTTGGGACCTGTTTTTGGTGTAAAAGGTGGAGCTGCAGGTGGCGGATATGCCCAAGTTGTACCTATGGAAGACATAAATCTACATTTTACTGGTGATATGCATGCTATTACTGCAGCAAATAACTTGTTGTCTGCAGCTATAGACAACCACATACACCATGGAAATACTCTTAGAATAGACTCAAGACAAATAGTTTGGAAAAGAGTAATAGACATGAACGACAGATCACTTAGAAATGTCGTTGTAGGTCTTGGTGGAAAAGTTTGCGGATTTACAAGAGAAGACGGTTTTATGATTACTGTTGCTTCAGAAGTAATGGCAATACTTTGCCTTTCAAATGACCTTATGGACTTGAAAGAAAGACTTGGAAAAATAATAGTAGCTTACAATCTTGACGGAGCCCCTGTTACAGCAAAAGAAATAGGTGTTCACGGTGCAATGGCGATGTTGCTTAAAGAAGCTATAAAGCCTAACCTTGTTCAAACTTTGGAACATACACCTGCATTTATCCACGGTGGACCTTTTGCCAACATAGCTCATGGTTGTAACTCTGTAATAGCTACAAAACTTGGTTTGAAACTTGGAGATATCTTAGTTACTGAGGCAGGATTCGGTGCAGACCTTGGCGCTGAAAAATTCCTTGATATAAAATGTAGATACGCTGATTTGAAACCGGACGCTGTTGTAATAGTTGCTACGATTAGAGCACTTAAAATGCATGGTGGTGTTAAGAAAGCTGATCTTGGAGTAGAAAACTTGGAAGCACTTAACCAAGGATTTGCCAACTTACAAAAACAAGTGGAAAACATGAGAAAATTCGGTCTTCCAGTACTTGTTGCAATAAACAAATTTGCTAACGACACTCAAGCTGAGATTGACTTGCTTACTGCAAAATGCCAAGAATTCTGCATAGAAGTTTCACTTAACGAATGCTTTACAAAAGGCGGAGAAGGCGGAATTGAAATGGCTGAAAAACTTGTTAAGATTCTTGATAACGAAAAATCTGAATTCAAACCATTATATGATATTGAAGATACTATCGAGAATAAACTTAACAAGATAGTAAGAGAAATCTACGGTGCTGATAAAGTTGTAATCGAAGATAGTGCAAAAAAACAAATTAAAACTCTTGAAGAATTTAACCTTGATAAATTGCCTATATGTATGGCAAAAACTCAATTCTCATTTACAGACAATCCAAATATAATGGGAGCTCCAAGCGGCTTTGTAATAACAATCAAAGACGTAAGAGTATCTGCAGGTGCAGGATTTATAGTTTGCCAAACAAGCAATATAATGGTAATGCCGGGACTTCCAAAAGTACCGTCAGCCAACAACATGGATATAGATGAAAACGGAGTAATAACAGGATTATTCTAATATCTTAAAGACTTTTATTCAATCAGCTCTTTTTATTAACTTTTCAATATTTATTGATTATACAAGAAGAGCTGATTGTTCTTATATTATTCAACAATAATGATTAAATATTAATTATAAAACTTAAATAAGCTTCTATATTCTTATGCGAGTTTTATATAGTCATTTAATATATTTAAATTAACACTAATACTTTTATTAATATATCATTTAAATTTATCTTATGCTAAAACTTAAAGGAATAAAGCTCAATATTTTTTAGAAATTTGCAATAATATTATAAATTATGTACTATTTCAGTGAATTCCCTATTAATATCATCTGCAAATTAAAGGGCTGAGAGCAAATATTTCAATTTTAGTTAGAGTGAATTTTTTATTGAATATTAAATATAAATTTTTGAAAAGAGGAAAAGCAATGCTAAAAGACTTAAGCGTTAAAGATTTTATATATGAAACAAGCTCAGACTCTCCTGCTCCGGGAGGCGGAAGTGTTGCAGCTCTAAGCGCAGCTACATCAGCAGCTTTGATTGAAATGGTTGCTAATCTTACTATAGGAAAAAAAAGCTATGAAGAAGTAACAGCAGACATGGAAAAAGTAAAAGAAACAGCAAAAGAATACAAAGAAAAATTTATAAATTATATCGATGAAGACTCTAATTCTTTCAATAAAATAATGGAAGCATTTAAGCTTCCTAAGGAAACTGAAGAAGAAAAGGCTCTAAGAACAAAAACTGTACAACTTGCATTTAAAGGAGCAGCTAATGTACCGCTAAGTGTAGGTAAGGACGCATTTGAACTTCTTGAATTGGCAAAAACAGTAGTATTAAAAGGAAATCAAAACGCTGTAACTGACGGAGCTGTTGCAGCAATGCAAGCAAGAACAGCTGTCCATGGAGCATTTTACAACGTTAAAATAAATCTTGGCTCTATAAAGGACGAAGAATTTGTAAAAGATGCCCAAAAACAAATGGAAGAAATAGAATCAAAAGTAGATGCTATAGAAAAAGAAATACTATCTAAGGTATCATTGTAATACAAGATAAAATTTATCAATTCTAAAACAGCACAATCACCTTATAAAGCCATTATATACTAGCTCTAAAGGTGATTGTTTTTTGTTGTATATAAATCTCTTTCCAATTTTTTTATTGTTCTTTGTCAATAGGGGTGGTGTAAAAATACCTCTACATATCAATTATTTATTTTGTATTTTATTATATTTATTATCTCTTGTTTCCAATTAATTAATGTGTTTGCTAATTTTATACTTTGTTTTATGTTTAATTGGATTAACTCTGCTATTACCTTTTCTGTCTTTGATTCTATTGTTGCATGTCTCTTTACTTCAAACATCTTATAAAATTCTTTTATTAGAATTTAATATAAATACCATTTATAATGCAAAACTATTATTTTACTTAATTATGCGTTTGTATATTATCAATAAATCTTGCTGTAATAGAATTACGTGGCTTTTGATAGGTTTTTAGCATAATATATATTTGATTTTCAGATACTATTTTTAGTAATACTATCATTTTATGGATAATTTTTATCAATATTTTAAAAAAACGTATATAATATATAACTTCATTGAAAAATACACTGAAACTATTTTATCTACTAATATATTGGATTATAATATTAAGTATCTAAAGATATGTCGTTCCAATCATCAGCTTTAGATACTAGCCATTCTAAGCCTTTTCTCCTTTCCACAACAACCTCAGGATTAAGGCTCCCTATGTTGCTTTTTGGATTTATAGATTTATCAACGCAAGCCCAGTGATAACGATAATATAAATCCAACATATCCAATATATCTTCAATATTTCTAATTTTAACTTTAGATTTAAACTCATCGTAGTCTTTACAACTTGCTACCGTATCAATAGCCTTATTGCAATCACACACATCACTTGGTATTTTAATATCATTATCATCAATAAGTCCAAGAGCCCATATTAAAGACCAGTAACATTCATATGTCCAAGCGACATCGATGGCATCTTGCTTACTGTAGTCATCACTAATCAATCTTTTCTCAATATCTAACAAGGCATCAGAAACTTGAAACTTATCTAATAAGCCTAAAATCACTGACTTTGATTCTTCCACATCTGCTTCTCCACATATATCACAAGCAAGTTGAATAGAAAGTAAGCAAGCAATTGACCTCTTACATATACTGTCAATATCTTTTAAATTTACCTCATTACTTGACTCTGTAAGCGGTAGTTCCTCTAAGCAAGAAATACCCATTGACTTAATAAATTTATTATTTTTTGCCCTTCTCTCACTTGGATTTATTGTCTTGTTAGCACTAAACTTATCAAATAATCCCAAAATCAAATCCCCTTTCAAAGATATTTTTAATGCTGAAATTAGTATATTTATGCATAATAAATATTTATACAACTTCTTAATAATTTTCATTTAAGATATAGCTTTTCTTTATATATTAAAAATTAAATTTTTATTAAGAGTTACACTTATACTAATCTCCATTTAAAAAGTCATGTAAAGTATTTTGTGTGGTGATTATTTTTAAATTGTATGATATTCATAAGCAGAATAACTACATGGTTGTTTAAAAGGTTTTTAGTATTATATTTAAAACTAAAATGTTAAAATCTTAGGATATTAATTAATTAGAATTGGCAGAATTTAATAGCATTATTTTTCTGTATTATCACCAGCTAATAGTAATCTAAATAAATCTTTCACTCTACTATTTTTAATCAAAAGACACTTCTACCAATCCATAAGGCAACATTGTCTCTTCATCAATATAAAAACCGTTTTGAACTTTTTGACTTTTATCTAATTGACTCGTTAAGCTACCTAAAATCCCCTTGTATCCACCTAAAAATAATAGTTTTCTATCTATCAAAGATTTAATATTTTCTTTTATTTCTTTTAATTTACTTAGATAATCTTCTTTATTATCTTCCTCTTGTTTTAAATTTCCATTTTTTATCCACTCATTAATATCTGTTATCCTTAGTTCAATTTCATTTATATAATTTTCTAATTTAATTTTTGTTATACTAAAACTCTCGTCCAACTTCTTTTTAAATAATTCTTCTGATATCTCTGTTTTTAGTAAGATTTCACTTTCAAACTTTTTACCTGTTCCTATCATTTCTATTGCTACTCCAGAAAAAAAAGGCTCAAACTTTGGAGTTTTATATACCAAGTCCTGTTTATCTTTATCTTTATCTTTACCTACTGTATCTATTTCTCCAGCTTTCTGATATAAATATTGAAATTTATACAAATTTTTTAATTCTATATAGTCTTTGCTAATATTTATATCTCTAAATACACTTTTAATCCTAAGCATATTGTCATCTTCACATTTTTTGCCGACAAACAAGCCGCCCTTTAATGATGAAGCTGGAATATAGTAATTATTTACAAATGAAAAATTTTTTTCTGATAACAAATCTCTATCTTCATAACTATAAAAAGGATAAACAATATTTATACTATCAATCTTCTTTAGTTTTAAATTTTTACTCTTTCCATCAATTTCTTTAAAATCAACACCTTTGTATAGTGCTTTCTCCATTCTTGGTGATAAGATTACTGGAGAAACAGTTGTAAATTTAAGTTTCATCAATTTACCTCCAATTTCACAAGATAGGAGTTGCCAAAAATAATCGCATTTTTATTATACATAGGATTATATTTACTATTATCAATACTTCTTCCTATCTCATATAAATCTGTTTTATCTTGCTTTAACTTAATAACACTTCCTGCAGTTACAAAACTAATTATTTTAGATACTTCATTTTCTATCTCAAAGGGCTTTCTATCTGATGTATGTATATCTAATGAAGAATTTTGAGCATCAATTTTATCAAAATCAGGTAATAACATTCCCATATTTAGATAACTTGCAGCCACAGATGAATGTATTGCATCTTCACCCTCCGTTAACTTTTTAATATTATAGATACTATATTCATTATAACCTGAACTTCCCTTCCCCCCTAAAAAGCATGGGATTTTGTGTCCATGCATATCATTTTCATCTGTATCCGTAATTTTTTTCATAGCTTCCAATGTCTTTGAAATACAAGCTCCTTCCATAACCTTTACAAAAAAACTGAAATTTAATTGAACATCGCCTTCCTGATTTTCAAAAGAAAGAATAGGCAAAGAATAAGCTACATTTGGCATTCCAGGAAGTTGTTTAATCTGATTTTCCAAGCGGAATTTTTGAATGAAAGTCTGATTTTTCTTTATATACTTGAACTTTGATAAATCATCAACTTCTATTTTACCTTCATCTTCTCCAAGCTTCAAAAGTTCTTTCAATTGACTTTGATCAATAAAGTCCATCTTCTTAATAGTTTCGTATATATTTTTTGAAGATATGTTATTTATATGTTCAGAGTTCTTATTAAAGCAAACTTTTATTTCTTCCAAATTTGATTTTAATTCAGCTAATTCTTCATTTAATTTTTTCTTTTCTTCACTACCTAATTTATTCTCTGCACTATTTGCTTTCTTTTTATTATTTTTCTCTATTAGATTTTCCACAATAGTTTCACTTTTACTTTTTAATTCCATTTGCTCTTTTTCAAAATTTATAATTTCCTCTTGATTTTTTTTCAACCTACCCTGCAAATTTTTCATTACTAAATCTTTTGGAGTTGGATAATATCCACTTGGAACTAAATTTGATATCATACATTTTTGCTTTTGTTCCTTTACATCTCTTACAAAGGAGCTTATCTCAACCTCACTACAGTACTTCTTAGAGTTATTAATTAAAAATCCAAAAAGCCTTTGAGAGTCAGGTAGAGTAGTCATTTCACCTATTTTTTTAAGTTTTACTTCATATATTATCATGGCATTCTCCCTCTTGTCCATCATTATCAAAGTCTACTGTTATCTGTCCGTATCCCCTTGACTTAGAGTTTCCTATTCCATATATTCCGCTGTTAAACATATTTAGTGCACACTTGAGTTCTGCTTCTATTTCACCATCTTCTTTAGAAAAAGGATTATAGAATCTTATAACTCCTTCAAATTTCACCCCAGGTTTTATAACCTTATAAGTCCTTGGATTACTTAATATTTCACCATTTATCTCTTCTAAACTATTTTTTGTATCTATCATAAAATAGTCATCTATCTTCGTATCTTTAGATTCTATAACTCGAAAATCAGAACAGAAAATTCTTGGCATTCCATTAATCCCTTCCATTCCAAAGATATACTCTGCCTTTAATGATTTATTATTTACTTGTTTTTCAAGATTTGAAATCATATTTCTGACTTTTTCCGTCTTAGTTATATCTTCACTATTATACTTTTCTAATATTTCTCTTATGATATGTTCCACATAGTTTTTAGTTTTTTTCAGATTTTTTACTTCTTTTTCTTGCTCTCTTACAATATTTCGCAAAGCACCCTTAAATGCAGAGCCATGTATAATAGGTCTTCCACTTTCGTCTATAGTTGTAGACTGATCTACTCCTCCAACAGAAAAACTTTCAGTTTGATTGCCAATTAAGCAACAAGATACAGTAGTTAATTTTACCTTTATTTCAAACATCACTATCCTCCATTTTCCAAGTAATAGTACTTCATTATTTATTGTTTTTCTTGTTATACTTACTTCCACCTATTTTTTGATTTACTGTTTTGGTAGAATTTTTTTTCTTACCTTTATTATTTTTAATATTATTATTCTTACTTTTTTCCTTTATAGCTTTCTCTGTAGTTTTCAACAAAATTCTTTGTTGATTATATTGATAAAGTAAAATTAATCTATCTATCCATTCAGTACCTGAAACTTTTTCAATTCTTTTAGCAAAATCTTTCTCATCAAAAGAAAGACGATGAACATTTTCTTTTTCTTCCTTAATATCACTGACTAATTGAGAATTTATGATTGAATTATATCGACTAAACATGGTCTTTACCTGCTCTTTTTTTCCAGATTCAATCAATCTTTTTGCTCTAAAGAATATAGACGGATCAAAATTTGCACTTTTATACAATACTTTTCCTTGACTATGCTTTTTAAAAAACATACTCTCAATATTTTTTTCTTCTATCACTTTTAATATATAGTTTATTGGTTTATGAAACATAACAGAACGTATTCTTATTTTTTGATCAGCAAAAGATTTGTTATTTGAGGAAATGATACAGTTATAGTTAAACTCCTTTGATTTATATTCTTCATCTTTATCATAATACTTTTTATTTAACAATAACAATATCAACTTCATCTTTGGAATTAATATTTTATTAATATTTTCAGGTAAAAAGAACCTCTCGTTCTTATTTTGTCCATTCCTTTTTTCTTCAACTAAAAGAGATAACCAATAATATTTAAAATACAGCTCTTTATTTTCTTCTTTATCACTGATATCTCCGGTCCTAAGGTTTGGCATTAAAAAATATAGGGCATATAACATCTGTTTTTCCTGATCTCTTTCTGTTTCCAAATTTATCAGTAGATTGTGCAATGATGTTCTTGTAAATATCTCTTCATCCATCATTTTCCTAAGTTCTCTAACCTCATTACAAAAGCGAAAGAATCCATCACTTTCTCCATAGCCAAATCCCTCTTTATAGATATAAAAAAGGTTTTTTGCAATACTAACTCCAACAACTGAATTAAAAGACTTATTCTTCTTCATATCCTTCTTAACAACAGATAACTCCTCTTCAACCATCTGCCTATAATATCTAATTGGTTGATGATTATTAACAAAAACTACACCAACAGAAATAGATAATTCTATTTTATTAGCCTTATTTTGTATCTCATCTAACTTCTGATTGATCTCATTTATCATATTATGTAATACTGTTATTGAATCAAACAACGCATTAATACGAACTGCATAAAAAATATCATCACCAGCTACATAAAATGGAAGAATAGCCTTTTCAAACATTTCTTCATCTTGTTGTAGCTCATTATTTTCTACATTATCGCCTTTTTTTAGTGTATTACTATTTTTAACCATTATTCTAAAGTTATCCATAGACACTGCTTCTAACAATAAATTACTTACTTGTAAATATTCATCATAATTGCAAATTTTTTTCATAATTCTTCCAAGGTTATTGATATCAGCTTTTACAATAGCAATCTTCCCATCACTACTATCTGTTTCATGATTCTCATCCATTACCACCAAATCATCCATATTAGTCAAAAATACATTTTCCTCATCTCTTCTATTATCAAATAGATGATATTGCTTTTTAATTTCCAATTCCTTAAAGCTAAATAACAGCTCATTGTTATCTTTTATAACCTGCGATTTGGTCGCACTTTCTTTAAGAAGTCGTTCAGCTTCTCTTAGAATTTTTATATAGTCATTTGTTTCAATAGGAAAAAACGTATAATTCAAAAAGATATTACCTTGATAATCTGCATAAATCTTTTGATATAATTCTTTTAACTTTGTTTTGATTACTTCTATCGTTTCTTCACTTCTAAATACAACTTTTCCTGAAATCCAAAGAATCTTATTTCCATCTCCAGATTGACCTTCATTAATATTAAATTTAGACTCAATTTCTTTTAAAATATTACTTGCAACATCATTAGAGGCAGAAATAATATTTCTAAGTGTTTTTTCATCTGCTTGATTATTATCAATTACTTGAAAAATATATCTTTGAACTTTTTCAATGGATATAACAATAACATTCTCCATAATCAGCTCCTCCTATACATCTCTATTAAACATATCTACATAAGCCTTGTGTGGAAAAAACATAGGATTATTTATCATCATCAACATTTGATTAAATTGAAAGATAAATGAAAGTAGAGTATATTCCTTTTTTTCATTACCTACTCTGTAGTTCTCTATTTTTCTTTCTTTTAAACTTTCTGAATTTTCAAAATTACCTTCTATCCTTTTTTTAATGTCTGCTTGATTGTATTTTTGTAAGACTTCAAGTAAATCATTATCTCTAAATGTAATTTTTAAATTCCCATCATAAGATACTTTATCAGAATTATCTCTGACTTGATTATTGTTTAAATTTCTATTTTGATATGCTTCAATAACAATATCAAATTTATCTCTTCCTTTAGAATCATTGGTACTTGTTTTCTCTTCAGGTATATAACATAATATTTTTATAGGTTTAGTTGCGGTTTGAATGGTTCCATTCTTTGGTTTTTCACCTATATGAATATAAGTAGCCACTCTTACGATTGAATCATTTGAAGTCTTTAACTTATCAATAGAATGTGCCCAATCTTCTAAAACATTAGAGTCTAAATATCTACTCTTACACTGTACAACTGCTGCTACAGCTTCTATAGGTATAAACTTTATTAACCCATAGTTAAATATATATGGTGTATATTGTTCATCATATATAGCTATATCCACTTCTTTTGAAATATTTTCTTTAGAGTCTATTATAAATACTGAGCGGGCAATATTAAATTTTTTGGGGACAATTCTTCTAAAAAAATCCGCCCAAATTTCTTCACGATATGACCCAGCAGTTGCTTGCTGATTAGTCACATCATAATTTAATTGTGTTACTAATTCTCTTTCCATTTTTAAATAATTCTCTTTAATATCCTTGATAAAGTTACTCATATGATTAAACCTCCTTTTATAAATTTTTTAACAAATACAAATTTAAAATTAAATATCTATGTACATATTAGAACAAGACAAAATTGATTAATGCCTTTGAAAACTCAATAATCTACATTAATTTAGAATCCTGAATCTTTTCAATTACGTATAGTATGAAATTACTATATTCTTCTATGTTTCTAAGTAGATTATTTATAAAACAGATTTACCTTTAAAAAACCTTAACTTGAAGATATTATAACATAGAAGTATATAAATGTAAACTAATATTTTTTTATTTTATCAATATTCTTAAGAACTAATGACTACCATTAAATTATATTAATATACATATTTTTATCTTATATATTAATATATAAATACTCATCTTTTTGAATAATTTAATTTTCTCAATAGAATTGTTCCAATATGGGGATATTTAAATGACTTTTGTTAATATTTCTTTATAGTCTTTATCTACATTTACATTCCACCCTTGTGTCAAGTATTGGATACATATTTTTTCAAATTTCCAATCAACTT
>CAUQVF010000011.1:0-71047 GCA_963521605.1 uncultured Peptostreptococcaceae bacterium
AATACTTAGATTACAGAAAGATGGAGGTGCAAGAGATGATAACGGCATTTACAACGCAAGAAGAGGCATTTGAAAGTTTCTTAAAGGATGAGGTGAAAAGAGGTAGAAGAGAAGGAGAAAAGATAGGTGAAAAAAGAGGTGAAGAAAAAGGTAAGATAGATACATTGATAAAGTTCTTCAAAAACGGAATAGGGCTTGATGTAATAAGTAAAAGTTTAGAAATTAGCATAGATGAAGTAAAGAGTATATTAATCGGTAGAGGCTTTGAAGTATAAATATGTAAAATATTATCTCTATAATATTCTTGTTTCAATGTGAAAGATGGAGGTGCAAGAGATGATAACAGCATTTACAACACAAGAAGAGGCATTTGAAAGTTTCTTAAAAGATGAAGTAAGAGCAGGAGAAAAGAGAGGCAGAAAAGAAGGTAGAGAAGAAGGTAAGATAGATGCATTGATAAAATTCTTTAAAAACGGAATAGGGCTTGATGTAATAAGTAAAAGCTTAGAAATTAGTACAGATGAAGTAAAAAGTATATTAATAGGCAGGGGTTTTGAAGTATAAAGAAAATCTCCACCTCGTTTGAGGTGGAGATTTTCCCATTGTATCAGTATCAATTTACCCGTACTGTCGTATTTTGTTAAAGTGGAGCTTAGCATACTTATTTTTTTAATGTTATGCTGAAGATACAGCCTCTTGGATTGTTGTCTTTGACAGATATTTTTCCGCCAAGTCTTTGCATTATGTCTTTGACAAGAGCAAGCCCTATGCCGTATCCGCTTATAGTGTGATTCCTTGATTCATCAGCTCTGTAGAAAAGGTCGAAGGCGTGTATTTTTTCATCATCCTTCATACCTATTCCTGTATCTTTCACATTTATTTCCACTTCTTTTGACTTATCTACAATCTCTACCTTGCATTCACCGCCAGGCAAGTTGTATTTTATAGCATTGTTTATAAGATTATACAATGCCCTTTCCAACATTATATCGTCTGAATCTATAAGGATATCTTCTCCCTCTACAGACAAACTTATATTATTTTCCAATACCTTATCTTCCAAGTCAAACATCACTTCGCTTATCAAGGTCTTGACGCTTATCTTCTTGATATCAGGCATGGTATCTCTGCTTAAAAACAAGATTTCTTCGACCAAGTCTGAAAGTCTTGCTATGTTTTTTTCTATAGTAAGTATAAATGTATTTACATTTTCATCTTTGACATGATTTTTCTTCTTAAATACATCTATCTTAGTCCTTAAGACTGCAAGCGGCGTCCTAAGTTCATGTGCTACATTTACACTGAATTGTCTTTGCTTTTCATAATTCTCATAAATCTTCACTATGGCTTGTTGAAAACTCTCCGACAATGCCCTAAGCTCATAACTTCCCTGCTTTATAGCTATGTCGTTTTGAATATGCACCACATTTTCCATATCTATTTGATTTACTTTTTCTGTAAGAGTCTTGAGAGGATACAATATTCTCCTGATTACTATTATGAATATCGTACTCCCTATAAGCACTGTCACCGCCATGACAATACCTGCATACACTCGATATTCCGCCATGGTTTGAATCTGCGCTTCATCTATTACAAATAAGAGTTTATTGTCAGGCTCTACTGCATTTATGCTTTCCTCAAGATGTTTGGTCAACTCCTGAGCTATCTGCATCTGCTTTTTTCCTATCATATAGTTTGATACCAAAAGCATGATTACAAAGGAAATAATCGTTACAAAAGTCAGTTTTACAATTATGGACTTGGAAGACAGCTTATTCCTTATCAATTATATAACCCCTTCCAATCTCATTCCTGATTATATTTTTTCCAAGTGCGTCTTTGAGCTTATTCCTAAGTCCGTAGACATGCACACGCACTGTATTGCTAAACTCGTTCATATCACTTTCCCATACATGCTCAAGTAGTTCTTCCTGCAGGACATATCTCCCCTGATTGAGTAGAAGATATTCCAGTATTCCTGTTTCCTTGACAGTCAGCTTTATTCTTTCATCGTTTACAGAGGCTGTCTTGGTCTTTGTATCAAATATCAGTCCGAAAGCTGATATCGTTGAATCTTCCTGAACCTGCTTTCTCCTTAAGAGTGAACGTATACGAGCCTCAAGCTCATCAAAATGAAAAGGCTTTATCAAATAGTCATTTGCGCCCAAATCAAGTCCTTTTACACGATCTTTGATCTGAGTCCTTGCAGTAAGCATTATTACATTGACAAGTTTATCTTCTTCTCTTATCTTTTGCAAAACGGTAAATCCGTCCATCTTGGGAAGATTTATATCAAGGACAATAAGGTCATAGTTTTCCACATAACACATCTCCTGAGCTTCTTCTCCGTCGCTTGCCGTATCAACGGCATAGCCTGAAAGTCTCAAACCCTCTGCTATGGAGTCAAGCAACTCTTTTTCATCTTCTACAACCAACAGTTTCACTGATATACCCCTTTTTCTGTATGTCAACTAATAAGTGATTAATTACAGCTTACAATCAAGTTATATATATTACCATTATTTTACCAAATCTTATACCATATTACAACTGTTTTTATATAAATTCGTTATATAGTTTCAGCCTTCTTGCTTTCTTCCTTTGGAGGGAAAGATTTCAAAAGCCCTGTTTGTATTGCTCCTGTCGGACAGGCCTTCTTACATTGACCGCAACGTATACATTCCAAATCGTTGCAATTTTGAGTAGGATCTACCTGCATCTTACATGCTCTGCTACATGCACCGCAGCTTATACATTTACTGAAATCAAGTCTGTAAGAAAATATTGATATGCCGTTAAATAGCGAGTATATAGCTCCAAGCGGACAGATATACTTACAAAACGGTCTGTATATCATTATTGACAGCAATATTGTAGCTATTAGAAGGAAGTTTTTCCATGCGTATAAAAATCCTATGGTACTACGCAAAGATTTATTTAACAATACTAATGGAATTCCACCTTCAAGTGTTCCTACAGGACAGATTAATTTGCAAAAATACGGTGAGCCTTGTCCTATGACATCTACTAAGAATAAAGGCATTAAGATGACAAATACTACAAGTATAAAGTATTTCATCTTTCTTAGGAATTTATCCCCTTTAAATGTCTTTATTTTTTTTACAAAAGGTATTTTGTTAAGTAGGTCCTGTATCAATCCGAAAGGACAAAGCCAGCCACAGACGAAACGTCCCATAAGTGCGCCTATGAAGATTAAAAAGCCTGCAACATAGTAAGTAAATTTAAAATTGTAATTACCTATGACAGCCTGAAGTGCTCCTATAGGACAGGCTCCTTTTGCTCCGGGACATGAATAGCAGTTCATACCGGGCACACATAGGTTCTTACTGTTACCTGTATATATTTTTCCGGTCACAAAGCCTGAAAAATGAGAGTTTGTAATGACCGCCCAGAGAGACTGAAATAAATGTCTCTTAGTTTCACTCATTTTATTTTTTTTCTTAACCAATTCCTATACACTCCAAACATACTCTTACGGCTTTTGCCAAAACAACAGCCATTTCTCCACGATGTATACCAAATACCATCATAGCGACACCGACAAAAGTCGATGCCACTCCGATGATTTTCCTTGCCTTTTGAGCTAATCTCATCTATTTTTTCTCCTTAAGATCTTTAAGTTCTTTTTCTACTATATTCTTCCAACCGTTGAAATCACGACTTCCAAGTACAGTTTCTCCAACTATGTTTCCGTTTTTGTCTACGAAAAATGTTTCAGGGAATCCTTGTATACCTACCAATCTTCCGTTGAAATATGTTGAATCAGGTTTTAAGAAAGAATAAGTTGCCTTTGTCTTTTCTTGGATAAGTTTAGCTTTTTCTATTATTTCCTTATTTTCTCCGTTGTCATCCACTGTATCAAGCACAACACCTACTACGTTTACGCCCTTAGCCTTCATTTCTTGATGAAGTTTTTCAAGTTCAGGTATTTCATTGACACAAGCTGTACACCAAGTTGTAAATACATTTACCATTGTAAGGTCGTATTTAGAAAAATCACTTTGAGTGAAGTCTTTGCCGTCTATTGTTTGAGTCTTAAGGTTAGAGATACCTGTTATCTCTTGTTTTGTGCTTTGTGCAGTCATTTCTGAAAAAGCTGACATATTAGGATTTGCAGGTTCGTTGTTTACTATCTTTATTTGAGTTTTCTTAAGTTCATCAGCACCTGTTGTATCATTTGTGCTTAGGTAGTAATTATATTTCTTATCTGTACTTTCTCCTACTTTTGTATGAGTCTTGCATCTTGTAAGTTCAGAGATTTTGTCTTCAGTTATGTCTTTTTTGTACATACCTATTGTACCTATTCTGTCAAGAGCGTCTTGCCATTTGAAATAGCCGTCTCCCATCTTATCTACCATCTCGTCTTTTTGTGCTGCTGTCATATTATTCCAGCTTGCAAAAGCAAAGTTTAATTGACTTGAAGCGTCAAACTCTTCATGAGTAAGCATTGCTATTTCCTTCTTATTCATCTTTTCCTTTATAGGTTCAGGAAGAATAAGCTCTAAGCCAAGGAAGGGATATTTGTATATGTCTTGACTTTTTACAGTATATTCTGAAGGTTTAAACTTTCCTGAGGCAGCTCCTGCTGATTGTGCATCTCCTCCTGCCTTTGAAGGATCTGTCATACCTGCTTGTTCAGCACTTACACTTTCTGTTTGTTGAGTTGTTTCATTTGCCTTTGATTGTTTAGGTTCTTCCTGTTTTGCTCCGCATGCGCTAAGTGATAAACACAAACCTACTGTAAGCATTCCCGCTAATATTTTAGATGTTTTTGATTTCATTTTTAAATCTCCTTTAATTTTTTATTTTTTTAATTCTAATTTACTTATCTAATTTTTTATTACAAAATTATTATATCATATCAGCTGTTAAATCCCTGTTAAGATAAAAAATAATTTTTATTTTTTTCGATTTTTTTTAAGCCCTTATTATTTTTAAAAATCTTATATACTAAATATAGTGCCGGTAAAAGCATTATATAACATAAGACTGTAACTCTGAAATTCCAAGCCTCTGTACTGAATCTCGGCGGAAGAGCTGAATAAAAGTTATTAAGTATATGCAGTATCATCGGGTAGATGATGTTTCTTGTACGCATATACACTATGCCCAGCACTATAGCCACAAAAGTTACATATATTCCCTGTATCAACTCCCTATGCCATATACCGAAGAGTACAGCTGAGAAGAATATAGCGAAATAATCTCCCATGAATTTTTTTGCCGCATTGTAGATGAAACCTCTGAACATAAACTCTTCTACTATAGGGCCAAGTATTACTATTGAGCCGAGTTGGAAGAGATAGTTCTGTGCTGCTACTGCGCTCCATGTATTGTCAAAAGATGAGAGCGACTCCTTGATTGCCGGTATGAAAGTGAGGAAGTTTTCCGCAAATACCATAAATAAATTTACCAGACCGCTGACTCCAAGCGATATTACTATCAACTTCGGCAAAAGTCTCGGTACATCCTTTATGCCAAGGCGAGTCTCTTCTACTTCTTCAATATCTTCTCCCCTGTCGAAGTACAGCCTTTTTGTCATCATGTACAGTATCCAAAATACTGCTATTTGAAATGAGCAACATACAGTGTCAAAGAAGGCTTGACTTACATTTGGCGGAGTATCCAGCTTAAATCCGAACACATATACACCTACGAAATACTGCATAAGCTCGTAGATTCTCATTACTGCAAATGATATCGCCAGTAATAAGATAAATTTTAAGATTTTTTCCTTTTTCATTTATCCTCCTTTTAATACTTATTTTTTAATTCAATTTATTATTCACCTTTGTTAAGTAAGTTTTTAATATTTCAATTTTTCAATCGCAATACCTATGTACTTGCAATCTTTCTTTATTTTCTTTATTATTTTTTTATTTGCTTATTCTAAATTTTATAAAGTAAGTAATTTCTCCCTATCATAAGCTATGCTACACTCTACTTTGCTATACTATTGTAAGTCTAATTAATGTAAGCAGGCTTAATATCTATATTTTTTATTTACTATTTGAATTTTTTATTTTAACTAATCATTATTTAATAAGTTGTCTTATTATTTTATACATCACTTTTTTATTTCTATGTCGATACCTGTCTTGTCGGCTATTTCAGATATCGACATAGAACTTGTATTAAATATTTTTGAAGTTTTTATGAAGTTTTTTGTATCGTTTTTGTCGATTAAAATGAAGTTTTTTTTAAGAAATTAAGATTTTGTAGTGTTAATGAATTTTTTGTAAAGTTAGTTTTTTACTTTAATGAAGTTTTTTTATAAGATTAGTTGTTGTAAGTAAATATTGGACTATTATCATCTACCACCCCTTTTTTTCAGATTTTTCATTAAACCACATCTTGTAATTAACACCTCTCTTATGATAATATCGCTTGGTATTAATTATTTTCAAAGAGTCTTTTTTATTTGACCTTTGTTATACGAAGATTATATCACAAGGGATATAAAGTCCCTGTTAAGAAAAATAAATTTTTTAAAATTTTTTTATTTTTTTATCCGACTATATTTCGCCTATATAATGTAGCTTTTTTCTTTATGTAAATTTTCTTTTAATTTAGAGAAATTTTTTTAGCTATTATTTTATGATTATTTTGAATTTTATCTTTTAAAAATTGAATATTAAATTTATATATTTATACTAAAATCTAATAGAATAATGGAAATATTCTGCATGACTTTTTAAGTGGAGATTAGTATTAATACTAAAAACCTATCAAAAAGCCACGTAATTTTATTACAGCAAGATTATTGATAATCTTAAAAACAAATAATTTGCTAAAATAACAATCTTGGCAATATAAATGGTGATTAGTATAAACAACTGTATGATAAGTAATCAAGACATCTTTATTATTTTCAACAAGATAAAAAAGACCTGCTCCGTAATCTTCAATCTCTTGTAAGATTATAAAGCAGGTCTTTATCCTTTATGTTAATCAGCTTTTATTATCTGCTACAGCCAAATTATTGACTAATATAAATTTTTCTACATATTTATATTTTCTTTACAATGGCTTATCTCAAAGTTTATACGCATTCTCAATATAGAATGTGACAGATAATTTAAAGTATTTTCTTTACTGAATCAACCAATACCGCCGAAGAATATACCAAAGATATACACTGCAAAAGTTACTCCACAATATACATATTTGCCCATATTATAATATCCGTCTCCAAGAGGATTAACTACACCCTTGTTGACTTCCGCCATTGCAAATTCTTTTGAGCATACCCAGAAGAACATTATTCCGGCAAGCAAAGCTCCAAGAGGTATGATGTAAATACTTACTATATCCATCCACTTACCTAAGCTATTTCCGTCTTCCAAGAAAATACCGGCTACAAAGCCTATTACTAATACAGTGATTACTGAAGTAATGCGATTCATCTTGAATTTTTGTTGCAATAATTCTATAGGTGTCTCGTAAAGATTGATAAGAGAAGTTATTCCGGCAAATAATACCGCAACGAAGAATATTATTGCAAATATAGAGCCCGCCGGCATTTGCTTAAATACCATAGGCATAGTTATAAACATTAGCGGAGGTCCTGCACTTGGCTCTATACCATAGGCAAAAACTGACGGTATTATCACAAGTGCTGCAAGCATAGCTGCCAAGGTATCAAATACTGCTGTATACTTTGCACTGTCAGGCGCATTTTCCTTATCACTTAAGTAACTTCCGTATACGACAGTACCGCTACCTGCAAGTGATAGCGAGAAGAAGGCTTGACCAAGCGCAAATACCCAAGTCTTAATATCGCCCAATTTTGAAAAATCAGCCTTGAACATAAATTCATATCCTGCCATTGCTCCGTTAAGTGTAGCAGCACGAATGGCAAGTATTATAAACAATACGAAAAATGTAGGCATCATAACCTTATTTACCTTTTCTATACCTGATGCCACACCCGCTATCATTATCACTGCTGTAAGAACTATGGCAATTACATGCCAGATAAGACTGCCGTAAGAACCTGCTATAGCCCCGAAATATGCTCCGTTGTCTTGAGCTCCAAGCATAGAGCCGTCAAAAGCTCCTACGGTAAATCTTATTATCCAGCCTACAACTACTGTATATCCCACTGCAATACCGAGTGAGCCTATTACAGGTATCCAGCCTATGACATTTCCTACATTGCTTCCTCTTGATTCAGTCGCCTTTGTAAATGCTCCGTGAGGGCCTGTACGCATAGCACGTCCGAAGCACATTTCTTCAACCACTCCTGTATATCCTATCAGAGCTACAAATATAAAATAAGGAATCAAAAACGCCGCACCGCCAAACTGCCCTACTCTAAAAGGGAAGAGCCAAATATTACCCATACCTACAGCTGATCCTATACAAGCAAGTATAAAGCCCCACTTTGATGCAAACTGATCTCTGTCTTTAATGTTAGAATCCATAATGCCTCCTTTACTATGTATTTTTAAAATTAATTTTAATTTATAGATACAATTTTTTAAATGCTGCTTTTGATATTTATCTCAAAGTAATTTGAACGATAGTACTTTTCTTGAAATTAGATTATAGCTTTTAAAACAAATCCTTGCAAAACGTTTCTTTTTTAAGTGCAAAATAAACCTACTAAAGTTTTTTGTATTACAACATAATTTCAAATCTTCTAAATACTTTATCCCTTATTTATATTAAATTTCAGAAGAACGGAATTTAACGATATAATACTAAAAAGCGGTTAAAAAAGCATGTAATTATATTACAAAAAAGTTATTTAAAATCTCTACTTGCCATTATAAATGGTGATTAGTATAAAATTCAACTTTATTTTAAAAAAATAGACTTGTTTGATTGCTCAAAGATTTGAGTTTTTAGTTATCGCAATTTGAAGGAAGATAGTTGTACTTCTTAAAACAATTAAAATTTAAATTAATACCTACTGTCTACAATGCCATACAGCTTACTGATAGGCAAATTACATACTCTATCTGCTCTCTATCAGTAATATAGCTACGGCTTTTAAGATATTATAAGTATATTTTTACGATTTTATCAAACAAGTCTAATGAAATTATTCTAAATTTTTATTTAATAGGTTCCAAATGTGCTTGGAAGTGTCTAAGTATAGGAGGTTCCCAAGTTATCTTATAGCCTTTGACTTGAGAGGCTCTATTTTTAATATTTGTAAATGCGTCAGCTATTACGTCCATATGAGATTGAGTGTACACTCTTCTTGGTATAGCCAATCTTGAAAACTCAAATTCAGATTTTATTTGTACTCCTGTCTCAGGATCGTTGCCAAGCATGAATGAACCTATGTCGCAAGTTCTTATTCCTGCTTCACGATAAAGCTCTACGCAAAGAGTATGTCCCGGGAATTCATAATAAGGTATGTGCGGGAACATTGCATTGGCGTCAACATATACACCATGACCTCCTGCAGGATTTTGTATAGCTATACCTTCATCCATCAATTTCTCAGCAAGATATTCCATTGAGCCGTTTCTATATTCAAGGTAATCTTCATCTATACCTTCGTACAATCCTATGGCAAGTGCTTCCAAATCACGTCCTGAAAGTCCGCCGTAAGTTACAAAGCCTTCAAAAGATATACAATTGCCCTTAATGGATTGGTATAGTTTTTCGTCGTCTCTTATTCCTATGAGACCGCCCATATTTACTATGGCATCTTTTTTAGCACTCATAGTAAAGCTGTCCGCATATTTAAACATTTCTCTTACTATTTCTTTGATAGAGCTGTTTTTAAACTCTTCTTCTCTTGTCTTTATAAAATATGCGTTTTCTGCAAAACGTGCTGCGTCTATATTGAACAGTATTCCGTATTTTTTCGCTACTTCAGCTGTTTCACGGATATTTTGTATAGATACGGCTTGTCCGCCGGCAGAGTTGTTTGTAACTGTCATTACTATCATACCGACATTTTCTTTGCCACATTCAAGTATTGTTTCTTCGAGTTTTTTGACGTCCATATTACCTTTGAAAGGTGCATATACTGAAGGTTTTTTAGCCTCTTCACAAACGCAGTCAACAGGTTTTCCGCCTGATAGAGTAACGTGAGCTCTTGTAGTGTCAAAAAACATATTTGATATTGCTATTTGCCCTTTTTTTATCACTGTAGGAAAAAATACTTTTTCAGCAGCACGACCTTGATGTACAGGTTGGATAAAATTATAGCCGAAGATGTCTTTTCCTGCTTCAACCAATTTGAAGTAGCTCTTTCCACCGGCATAGGCTTCGTCTCCTACCATTACTCCGCTCCACTGTATATCACTCATAGCATTTGTTCCGCTGTCTGTAAGCAGGTCTATATATACCTTGTCTCCCGGTATGTTGAACATATTGTAATGAGCTTGTTTTAATATCTCTTCTCTTTCTTCCCTTGTAGTTTTTTTGATAGGTTCTACCATTTTAATTCTAAAAGGTTCGGGTATGTACTTTGCCATAAAAATCTCCTCCTGTTTTCTCATACTGATATCTGACCCCGGACATTTTTATCTTGCTTTTATTATGTAAGTGAAACGCAATAAATACATAAACTCTTCTTGCCGACTAATCAGTATCAGTATAAAATGTATTTAAGCTAAATAACAAAAATTGAAAATTATTTTTATTGATATAAATTCTATCATTTTTTATCAAAAAAGTCAATAATAATTTATATTTTACTACTTTTTTCTTATTAATTCTCATTTTTTAATAAAATTTTATTAATTTCTATTTTTTTAATAATTTTTATACATTTATTGTTAAATAAAATTATTTTTATGGTATAATATAGCAAAATAATTTTAGGATTTTTTGCAAGACAATTGTTTTAAAGTATATTTTCTTATGCTACATAATGTTAAAACAGATTTTTTATACCCATTAAGACTTGGCAACAATACTTGATATTTAGCTATTTATATGTATTTTACCTATGCTTAGAGTTTTGAGATTTTTAGAAAATCAAAAAGAAATTTCGTATAGTAATAATTTAATTAATCGATATTAGATTACTGCAAAAAACTTATTAAATTTATATTGTAAAGGATGAATTATGAGAGTTGAACTTAGGGAACACTATATCAAACTTGTAAATTTTTTGGGCATGGTGCTTGGGCCTACTTACGAGATAGCCCTACATGACCTTAGCATGGGAGATGAGACTGTAATTGCAATAGCTAACGGTCAGATAACAAACAGATCTCTTGGTGCACCTCTTACCAACCCAGTGCTTGGCTTTATGTCGAGGGAAAGGTATAAGACGGTGGATTACGAAGTAAATTACACTGCTCTTTCTGTAGAGCAAAAATCACTGAGATCTTCCACTTTCTATATAAAAGACGCCAACGAATTGGTCGGACTTTTATGCATAACATTTGACGATACGGCTTACAGAAATATCAGCAAGAGCATAATGAGTCTTTGCCATCCTGACGAATTGCTCAGCGAGAATAAGTTTGAACAGATTGAAGACTTGAAAATAGGCGAAGATACTGAAATTTTCGGCAGAAGTATAGAGGAAGTCTTTAAGATAACTATAGAATCCATAACAAAAGACGGCTCTATCAATATGACAAAGCTCAAGAAGAAAGAAAAGATAAAAATAGTATCTGCACTCAAGGAAAAGGGAATATTTCTGCTTAAGGGAGCAGTACCGGAAGTTGCGGTGCTACTTAATTCCAGCGAGGCGACTATATATAGATACTTAAGCGAAGTGGAAAAAGGCGGACAGATAGTTGAATAATTAGTTCATGAATTTTTCTATTGTTTGTCTTAATTTTTAATCGAAATAATTAATAAGAGCTGAGTTTATATTGATTTTATTTATAAGTATATGAAAAGGGTTCATTTTAAAATGAACCCTTTTCATAATTTCATATTCACTCATCAAATATCACTTTCAGCACTTGGCTTGCATTCATGTCTGCAAGTCCTTCATCGTCTTGAAGCACTCCATTTTTATGGATATTCCAACGCATTTGGTCATATTTTTTCAGATATGACAGCCCCAGTGTCTTTGGAGGATATTTTGCATACCATATAGGGTAGTATTTTTTCATATAGCTATCAGCAAGTTTTTTTGCCTCAGAGTTTTTTTGTCCTTTTGAATTAACCGTACCGTTTATCTGTACTCCCGGCGGTGAGGCATGCATTAACACCACACTCCCGTCACTGCAAGTACCTATGACGATGTACACATGGTATTTGTTGCTCATGATATCGCCTGCTCTATAGTTTTTGACCAACTTTGCAGGAGTAAAAGTGCCAAAGCCCTGTTTTGAAAATGCTTTTGCCATTTTTTCAGCGAGCATTACATAGCCTTTTTGCCCGTCTTTATCATGAAAAACATTGTAAATTACCCAACCTACATAGCCTGAGCAGTCAAGTCCGTCATGGATTTGATAGCTTGTTTTCTTGTAGTTGTAATTCTTATTTTGCTTTTTTGTAAATTTTTCCCAATTCGGACTGAGACCTATGCTTACAGCCTCTATACCTGCTCCGGTATCCTCTTTGTTCCAACCTCCGCCCCATACGTACATAGTCTTTCCTACAGGCATTAATGCAGTTTTTAAAAAGTTTTTCAATGTTCTCTTTCTTTGATTTTGCACATTTTCTGCATTGTTATCTTCAGTTTCAAAGAGCATTTTATCACTGTACAAATCTTTGGAGATTTTTTGTGATTTTACGCTTGCATTGATATCTATAGAGGCAAATATGCCTGTAAAAATCAGGACTGAAAATACAATTCCTAAGTATTTTTTTAGTTTTTTGTATATCATTTTTATCTTCCTTTTAAGTAATAGCCTTATTAACTCGTATTAATAGATAAGTCAGGAGTATTATCAAATAAAAATATAAATTCCTATACTTTAATATTAAGCTGCTTTTTTACAGTTTTGAATATAACAAGCCTAAATGATAAGCTTGTTATATTGCTTTTATATAATAACTGTTTAAATTATTAATAAGTCCTTACTTATCTAATTAGAAAATACAAAATTCCAACTTAAATTATAAATCTTAGTCCTATCTCTTGTCTATCTTCCTTGATATGAAGTCTCCAATAAGCTGAATGATTACAACAAGGACAATCAGCACTATTACTGTAATTACCATAATATCTGTACGCCATCTCTGATAGCCGTACACTATAGCCAAATCTCCCAGTCCACCGCCACCGATTGAGCCTGCCATTGCAGAGTAGCCAAGTACACCTATGGTAGTTGTAGTTACCGCCTGTATTATAGACGGCATGGCTTCAGGTATCATGACCTTGATTATTATCTGCATAGGAGTAGATCCCATGGCAAGGGCGGCTTCTATTATACCCCAAGGTATGTCCCTAAGCGCAGTTTCTACCATTCTTGCAAAAAAAGGTGTAGCTGCAAAACTTAGAGGTACTATGGCAGCGGTTGTTCCTATCTTAGTTCCCACTATCAGCTTTGTAAGAGGAAACAGCACTATCAAAAGTATGATGAATGGGAAAGACCTTGTAATATTAATCACATTTGACAGTATGGTATTTATTATCTTTGACGGCATGATGTGATTTTCAGATGTTACCACCAATACTGTACCTAATATCAGTCCTATAATTACGGAGAAAATCATCGACACGCCTATCATATACAGCGTTTCAACGAGAGGTTTGTACAAAAGCTCTACCAAATTTTCCATCTATATCTCCTCCACTCTTACATTATATTGTTGAAAATCAGCCTTTATTGCAGATAAGTCATATTCCCTGGGCACTTCCACACAAAGCTTACCCAAAGGCTCGCCCTGGATGTAGTCTATGTTGCCTGAGATTATGCTTATATCTACATTATACTGCCTTGAAATCTTAGATATTATACCTGTAGTGGCAGTATCTCCTGTAAATGTAAGTGAGAGCAGATTGCCTCTTATCATCTTAGTAGGTATATTGTAGTCAAATTCTACAAAATGCTTAGTCTTTTCATTTGCAGGCTTTGAAAATAAATCTATAACTCTGCCTGAGTCTATTATCTTACCATATTCTATGATTGCCACCTTGTTGCATATCTGCTTGATTACTTCCATTTCGTGAGTTATTACAACTATTGTAAGCTTTGTCTTCCTGTTTATGTCCAAGAGCAGATCCAATATCTGCGCTGTAGTCTTGGGATCCAGTGCAGATGTAGCCTCATCGCAAAGCAGTACATCAGGATTGTTGGCTATGGCTCTTGCTATACCTACTCTTTGTTTTTGTCCACCTGATAATTGAGAGGGATAGGTGTCTTTTTTTTCTTTTAGCTCAACTATGTCCAGCAGTTCTTCTACTCTGAGCTTTATCTTATCTTCGCTCATCTTTGCCAGTCTTAGCGGATAGGCTATATTTTCAAATATGGTCTTGGAGCTGAATAAATTGAAACTTTGAAATATCATTCCTATCTTTTTTCTTTGCTCTATCAATTCTTTCTTAGAAAGGGAAAGTATATCTACATTATTAATTATTATCTTTCCGCTGTCTGCTTCTTCAAGTCGGTTGATACATCTTACCAAAGACGACTTGCCTGCTCCCGACAGACCCACTATACCGTAGATGTCCCCTTTTTTTATTTCTATGTTGATATCGTCCAATGCCTTGACTTTATTGGACTTATATGTCTTGTTCAAATGCTCTATCTTTATCATTTCTTCTCCTTGTATATTTATACTAAAATCTAATAGAATAATGGATAAACTAAGTTTTATATTTTTATAATAAAGTTATAAGTCTTATACTATTTTTTTTAAATATTAATAAAGATTTTCCATAGATTAAATAGATATTAGTATTAGAGATTGAATTATTTCAATAAGTATAAAAATACCCACTTATTATAATACAAACTTTATTTTTTAAGCAATTATATTTTAAAAATTTACGCAATTGTAATCTTATACTAATCAGCATTTATAATGTCAAGATTGTTATATTAGCAAATTATTTGTTTTGCAGATTATCAATAATTTTACTGTTATAAAATTACAAGGCTTTTTGATAGCTTTTCAGTATTAAAAGATAATCCTGCTAATTTTAAGCCATTTAATATATTGTCCAAATTTTTAATTAAAATCTGAACATATTTTTCCCAATTCTCAATTTCTCCCGTAATATTCTCAATAAAAAGAGCAAATTTTCAAAAATGTTTGTACAAATTTCAAAATAATAGCATTAATTTTCAAAATACACTATACAAAAATTAAAATTAATTATAGAATATAGTAAGAGAAGTTTTTTTACTTAAATATCAGGAGATAAAGATGATTTTTTTATCGAACAGGATTGATTCGACTTCATATACATTGATTCACAATACTTTTTTCGAGCAGATACTGCCTTATATAGACAGTGCCTATCTCAAAGTATATTTTTACTCTTTTTACTTAGCTGCAAACATTGACAAGGTAGGGATAAAGACCAATGTACAGATAGCAAACGAACTTCATATACCTGAAACAGATGTACTTTCAGCCTTTGATTATCTCGAAAAGTGCAATCTAATCAGAAAGCACCACATAGAGAACTCATCCGCAGACAACTACAGCGTAGAGATTTTACCTATAGAAAAGTATGCTGTAAAGAGCGAAACTTCTTACGAAGAGGAATATCTTACACAAAAAAATGAAAATTTAAAAAATATGTACGATAATATAGAAGAGATAATCCAAAGAAATCTGAATGCCAACGAAATAAGAAAGATAGACACGGTCATAAAAAACAATGACCTCTCTTATGATGTCGTGGTTGAGGCTTTTAAGTTCGTATATTACAACAAAAAATCTTCATCTATCACTACCGTGATAAGCACAATCAAACAGTGGATAAGTGACGGCATCCATACGTCAAATGACCTTGACAGCAATCTTTTCAACATCAATGAAAGATATGCGACATATAGAAAGATACTTAAATATTTCGGAGAGTATCGCCTACCTACCAAGCCTGAAATAAAGATTATGAACAAGTGGATTGACGATTACAATTTTTCAATAGAAGTGATAGAAAAGGCGATAGACGAAACTCTCAAAATAAAGACACCTAATTTCAAATACTTGGATGCCATAATGGACAACTGGCAAAAACTTTACACTGCAAATAAAGAGCTGACTAAGACAAATCAGGTGAGTTATGCGGATTTCAAAGCAGAGATAATGTTCCACATGAATATGGACAGACTTGACAACTCTCAGGAAAAGATGATGTCTTTCCTATACAAAAACTACAAAAAAGACATAGTACTTTCAGCTATAGACTATGTGAAAAAAGACAAAAAAAGAGACTTTAGTCTAAATTCACTATTTGACTTTATCACATCATCATCAATGGATGACAAACTTGAAAGCGAAACTGTAATAACGTTTGGCAACATAGGTTTGGAGCAGATGGAAAAAGTGCTTCAAGTACATGAAAAACAAAGGGAAGCTAAAAAGCCAAAGACTAAAGAAAATCAAAAAGAAAAGTCATTTGTAAACACGCCCGCTCTTAGCGGAAAAGAGCTGGAAGAATTCTTGCTTGATAAAAATGACTTGGATAATTTTTAAATAATAAAAAGGGATGATAATGTATGATTACCCAAGATGTGTATCATTTTGACGATTTGGACGAGCGGTTTTACTACGACGGAGAACTCGGAGCTATATATAGCAAAGAAGAGACTATATTTAGAGTTTGGTCGCCGTTAGCAAGGGGCATCAGACTGAATCTATACAGCAAATGTATTGCAAAAAGCAAAGTAGCGGAATACGACATGGTATTAAAGGAAAACGGCGTATGGGAATACAGTCTCAAAGGAGATAACAAAAACGTTTTTTATACCTACAGTGTAGATATAGAAGGCAAGGTGGAGGAAACTATCGACATCTACGCCAAGACTTCCGGAGTAAACGGCAAGATGGGTATGGTATTTGACAGGGATGATGTAACACCTGAAGGATTTTACAGCCATGATACATCTCATATCAAATCAAAGGACGAGGCAATATTATACGAATTGCATGTGCGTGACTTTTCATCTGACGAAAATGCCTCATTTGTATTTAAGAAAAAATTTAAGGCATTTACAGAAGATAATGTGAAAAACTCACTTGGAGATGTGGTTGGACTGGACTATATCAAAAATCTCGGAGTTACACATATACACCTTCTACCTGTATTTGACTTCGGCACAGTGGATGAGTCCTCGGCAGAGCCGTCTTACAACTGGGGCTACGATCCTGACAACTACAATGTACTGGAAGGTTCCTACTCGATAAACCCTTATGACGGACTTTCAAGAGTCAGAGAATTCAAAGAACTGGTTATGAAGGCTCACGAAAAGGGACTGGGCATAGTTATGGACGTAGTGTACAATCACACCTATCACGGCTTTGACTCCTCATTTTCCAAGATTGTACCTCATTACTACTATAGGCACTTCGGCGGATACTTTGCCAACGGCTCAGGATGCGGCAACGAAATAGCAAGCGAGAGGAAGATGGTAAGAAAGTTTATTATAGACTCACTCTGCTATCTTGCAAGTGAGTACAGACTTGACGGATTCAGATTTGACCTTATGGGCTTGCTAGACATAGAAACCCTCAATATCTGCAGTCAAAAACTCAAGGAAATAAATCCTAACATCGTATTGTACGGCGAAGGATGGACAGGTGGAGACAGTCCACTTTGTTACGAAAGAAGGGCAGTAAAGTCAAACGCTGTAAAGGTACCTGCCATTTCAATGTTTTCAGATGATTTTAGAGATATAATCAAGGGCAATGTCTTTGATGAAAAAAACTGCGGATATATAAACGGAGATAACGAAAGAACTTCTGAAATAGTAAAATCCTTACTTTGTGGCGGAATATTCCATCCGTCGGTAAACAGAGGTATTGAATATTGTTGGACAGATGATCCCATGCAGGCAGTCAACTATGTGGAGGCACATGACAACTATACCTTCCACGACAAGCTCAGACTATCTATGATTTATGCAAGCGAAGATGATATAATAGCAGTGGATAAACTTGGAGCGGTGTTGATATTTCTATCTCAAGGAGTACCGTTTATACAGGCAGGTCAGGAGTTTTTGAGGTCAAAATACGACGGCAAGTTCTATAATCACAACAGCTATAACGCCAGCGACAAACTGAACTCTCTAAAATGGAATTATATAACAAGATACAGCGATGTGGTGGACTACTATAGAGGGCTTATAGCTATTAAAAAGAACTTTTACGAATTTAGGATGAAGACTGCCGGAGAAATATGCGACAATATATCATTTACAGATTTAAGATATGGGGCATTTATAATGCACATCAAAAACTTTATGCTGATACTCAATCCGCTTGCTGAAGATATAGACGTGCCTATATGGAGCAAGGCTAATGTCTATGTAGACAGTCGAAAGGCATCAGCTGAAGTAATGTACTCATTGGAAAATCAGCTCAAGGTAAAAGCCAAATCAGCAATGCTGGTGAAGATGAATTAAGAAAAAAATATGTATATTATATTTATGAATTTTCATACTTTATTTGAAATTTAAGTTATTAGAACAAAATATTTATATGAATACCTCTCATAGATTTAATCTACTAAAAATCTATGATATTATAAAATCTTATTAACAAAAAAATCGCTTATTGACTTTGGAATTAGAATTTAATCC
The DNA here is from genome assembly GCA_963521605.1 of uncultured Peptostreptococcaceae bacterium. GTDB lineage: Bacteria > Bacillota > Clostridia > Peptostreptococcales > Filifactoraceae > Peptoanaerobacter. The sequence goes on from CAUQVF010000011.1 coordinate 18,663, forward strand.
TTAAGTCCATAAGCGATTTTTTATTAAAAAGTCACGCAAAATATTTTGTATGATGATTACTCTTAAATTGTATGACATTCATAAGCTAAGTATTTACATGGTGATTTAAAAGCTTTTTAGTATCACACTATCATCTCTTTAATCTATGGATAATTTTTAAAAATGGTTTAAAATATAGTATGTTATTTGTAATTTTACTATAATTACGCTTATCCATTATTCTATTTACAAAGCTTTAGTGCATATTTTTTATAAAATAATTAGATTTTAGTATATATCATAATCTTATTCTTCTATATATAGCTCATCTTGAAATATAGTATTTCTTTTTACAAAGATAAATGCTATTGGAGCTATAGGAAATACAGCCGCCAAAAATGTCAGATATGGTGCAGAGCTCTTGTGTATTTTTCTAAGCAAACCATAAGTTATATGCAGATAAGACATAAAAAACAGACCAAGCATTATCAGCTCTATAGTGAAATAATCAATGCCAAAGAACAAAAACAATATTGCAAAGGCTAAGAATGAAATTATTGATAAAATTGAAAATATATTAGCCTTCACTCTTAGCAAATTAAGAAAGTTTACATCACCGCAGAGAAGACCTATCAAGAAAAAGTTTAAAGGAGGTATCCATGCAAGCACAGCATATTCACCATATCCATTATTCTTTGCAAGACATGTCAATGATATTGAAAGCAGTACATAGCCTATAATTAAAGTTATGCAAAAAGTAAGTAAAAAAATCGTTCCTATAGTGAAGATAGAAAAAAAGACAAGAATTAAAGAAAATCCTGCCATAAACAAACCACCCTTCATAATACAATAAAAACATAGCTTATTTTGATATCCATAGATATTAATACCGCAATACTGATTACGTTAATCCTAAGTACATAAAATCTAATGCTTTTTTATTAGTATAGCTCTATCATTTTTTGAAATAGTCTAAGACATATAATATATAGTCTTAGACTATATAGTTTAACTATAAATACTTCTTAAAAATTAATTGTACTAAATTTTGATTTATGACCTCATTATAAGATGTATCAATTATGCGTCAAGTCCCTCCATCATTATCTCTATATCTATGGACTCGTCAAAAAATGGGCTTTTTATTTCTTGCTTTTTATCCTTTGTAAGACGTGACAAAAAATCATAAGTCAGCTTATAATCCTCCGGACTTAGAGCGTCAATTAAAAAATGTAAAGATTCTTTATTCATAACAATCTCCTATAAAAATTTATTTTTATAATTTTATACTATTTTCTATTTAATTTATGGATAATATTTGTCAATAATTTTTGTAAAATATCTCGACAGCAACTTACAGTCTACTTAAATAGCTCTTATATCAAATACTTCCTTACAAAGCCTATCTTTGAAAGGAGTAGATACAAGATGTAACTACATATAAATACTATAAGCATAACTGTAGGTACTGCAACTATCACCGGTAAAGACGAGGTCTGAATTCCTTCGAAAAATAAGATTTTCAAAAATATATCATGTACTAAAAATATTGCAAACGAAGCATTTGAAACCTTAGCTACAAACTTTGCCTTAAAAAGCTTAAAATCACTCGAATAAACCATGCCGAAAAATCCATATGACATCATCGCCACAGTAAAGGACATACCTCCCCAGAATGTGATGTCCACATCATTTTTGTACATACATAGCGCTATGGTAAGTATCATGGAGAGCACGAGCCCTGATACAAAGACAAGTACATATTTAGAAGTCTTCTTCACATTTTGCGATATGTAATATCCCAATACTCCGTATCCTATTGACGCATAGCCCATAGGCATGGAGATGTACTGAGTAAGATTGCGAAATCTCCCCAGCACTTCAAAGCCCAAAAATGTCGGCAATACTATACCAAGAGCAAACCAGACAAATAAAAAATACCTTATATGCTCAGTTTTGGCATTGTTTATAAATATTTTGACTATCGGCGTAAAAAGATAAAACAAAAACATTATATAGATGAAGTACAGCTGATAGTTATGGTTGAAATATATCATATTTTTAAGAGCAAGCTTGATACTCTCCATCTCCACTACTCCCACCTGAGTATATCTGTAGTAGAGCTGGAAAAGCTCGTATATGCTCGCCCAAAATATCAGCGGTATCAAAACCCTTGGTATATATTTTTTGAAAATATCTCCTATACTTATATTTCTTGACTTGTCAAAGAGCAGTGCCCCTGAGCACATGAAAAAAAGAGGTACTGCAGACGCAACAACAGACCTGTAAAAGGCTGTAAGCAAAAAACTCTTAGAGCCTATTTGGTAATCATACAGAGCATTTGCCAGCACATGTATGCCTATTACAAAAATTATCGCCATAGTTTTTATGAAGTCAATCTTGTAATTTCTCTCTTGCATCTTTCCCTCTTTTATCTTTTATAAATAGATTAAGTTTACAGCATATTTGTAATTATACTAAACTCTATTTAAATTAAGGATTTTATCTTTCTGATACTCTATAGCGTGTCTTTATATCAATAAACTTTTAGTGCATCATTTTTTAAAAAATAATATCATTATTATATTATATTTTAGTATTAGCAGAATTTACATTTCTATAATCTGTTTCATATAGTCAAAATTGCTTCTTGCCATAGTTTTAATCTCTATTATATTTTGAGTTAGTTTCTCGTGATAGCTGTTGATATTTACCTCTATATCGTCAACAGCTTTTTTCATCTCGTCAAAACTCATATCCTCTATCGTACCTACACAAGGCATATCGACCTGCCTTAATATGTTTTCTATCTTGGGATCATAGCTGAAACCAAGTACAGGAGTACCTACAGATGAGGAGAAAATCAGTCCGTGCAACCTCATACTGAGCACATACTTAGCCCTTCTCATCAGCCCCATCATATCTATGGGAGTTATATTGTCTATGATGTAGCTTTCGTTTTTCATCTTGCTAATTATTATCTTGGTAGCCACTTTATCGTGTGGCTGTTGCATTACGATAAATACCACATTTTTAGCATAGGTTTCTATGATGTAGTCGCATACATTGGCAAATATGTCTGTAAACTCTCCCTGTTTTTCCCACGACCTCACTGCTACAATGACCATTTCTCTGTTTGATTCTATCTCGTTTTCTCTTAGTATCTTATCTATGACTTCATCATCTGCAGGATTGAGGCAAAAAACAGGATCTGTAGTCATAAAAATCTTTTTATTCTTCACTTCCATAGACTCTACCAGCTCCATAGCCTCTTTGTCTCTTAGAGTTACCAAATCAGCTCTTTCTATGGATCTTTTCACCCTTGCAATATTGGCTCCGTTTTTCAGCGGTCCTATGCCGTTTGCATATATCATCACCTTCTTACCGAGCATCTTAGCCATATTGATAATACTCGTATAGTATATCAGCGAGCGTGTGCTGGTCTTATCTTGGAAGAGTGTACCTCCTCCGCTTATCAGCACATCACAAGAAAGCAAGGCGCTTATTATGCAAAAAGGATTGAATCTTTTCACTGCATTTATTCCGTATTTTTCCTTAGTAAAGGCGATATTATCGGAAAGCACGGTGATTTTCGCATCTTTGTCGATAGCTCTTATATTTTGTATTATTGATTTGAGGATTGCTTCATCTCCGGCATTATTGTAGCCGTAGTATCCTGACAGCAATATATTACTCATGAATTTTCTTCCTTTTTATTAGATTTTCTACCGCAATAAACAATAAGGCTATGAAAAATGTGATTATCACTGATATTATATACTCGCCCACAGTTCTGTATACAGACATCATAAACGGAGTCCTTATATGTGAAAATGTGTTTAGGATATTTGCCTGCCCTATAGTCGCTGCAATGGCAAAAAGTATATAAGTTGTCTTAAATATCTTCTTTCCGGAAATCATAACAAAGATGATAAGTGCCGGAAATCCTAAAAATATAGCCTTGTTTCTCGGTCTTGCAGGAGTGATAAACTCAAGCACATTCCTAAGTATAAGCTCTGAAGTCGCAGGTTCGACATTTGAGTCGTGTCCGCTCCTTATTATCATCAGCCCAAGCACCCCTATCATTACAAAGGCAAGTAATGCCTGCCATACCTTGACATTTTTTTGGAGTGATTCTGACAATTGTGATGTCAATGAGCTTTCCTTATGGAAGTATTGACTTACTCCTATAATACTTAAAAAAGTAAATACTGTTATTAGCAATGGGAACATCTGCGAAATCTTAACTCCGGAGAACTTTTTAAATTCAAGCATATATATGCTGTCTCCGTAAAATGCCGCCACAAAAACCGAACCCATAAATGAGATAAGCACGCACACAGTCAGTACACCCACACCTTTTGCAAAAAGTTGCAGATATGACTTTTCTTTAAGTGTCTTATCATTTTCATATATCTTGACCATATTGAGCAGATATATTATCGACAGAGTCGGGAAGATAATAGTGGTTGCAAGTGCATACAGCGAATAGAATCTTCCTATGCCAAGCACTATCGTACCTATTGCTCCTATTACTACAAGACTCATAAATATAAGTTGAGCCTTTTTATTTTTTACAAAGGATGAAAAGATTATAGAAAGAGCTGCAACTATAGGCAGTATCAATACTGAGCTTCTCTCATCGAACTTTTTCATAATCTGCATAGGACTCTCAGTTGATACAGGCTTGATACCGTAGTATTTGTCAAGTCTTGCATTTAATTCTTCAAATCTTTGCTTATATATACTCATATCGGTTATAACTTCGCCTTCTTTAAAGTGGAAAGGTCTAAAGTAAATAACCCTTATATTTCTCTCAGTTATCGCCCTGTAATAGGTATTCATTATCTCCTGGCCTTGGTGATGACGTGGCAGACCGTAGTCATATCTGTCCTGGATATAAAATAGAGTGGAAAATAATCTTGTAGCTTGATAATCCATCTTTTGGACTAAGGCAAGCAGACCCTTTGTAGCGATGTTGCCATCTTGCAATGATGTTTCTATGCCGACAGGTATGAGATTATGCTCTATCATCTTTTCTTTTAAATAATCTACATTTTTTTCTCCACCAAGCATCTCTTCACTGCCAAATATCACAAGTTTTTGATTAGGAGAGAATTTTTCAACAAAGGACATATATCTGTCTATTGATTTTTCGCCGTCTTGTACCAATGTGAAATACACAGGTCTAAGCACTATATTTATGCCGTTGTCCTTATATCTTTGCAGTTCCTCGTCTATAAAGCCCAAGCCCATATACTCGACTAAAGATACCTTCCTATTATCTACAGTGGTTTTTTTACCGGTAAAATCTCTCAAAACCTGAGATGAATTATATACGAAATCAGAAAGTTTGCCCTCAATTACAAGTGTGTTTTCATCACGATAGTATATCCTCCTATCGTCTTTTATCACCTGTTTTATTCCATTTTCCACATAAGCAAGACCTTGTACAGTGCCGTGCACATTTAAGTCCAGACCGTCATAATCTGTAGAAATCTTGAAATTCTCGTTAGTCTTGAGCGAGTCAATACTGTTTTCAAAAAATACTATGGAATTTACTCCCACGTCCAAAAAGTCTTTTGCGACATCCAAATCACTCTTATCTTCAAGAGCTGCAATGTTTTTGATGTCTGAAATCTCCATCACAGTTTCATAAGTCTTATATTCGTTTTCAATATTTATCCTATGTCTTATCGGAGACAATAAGGTAAAGATAAATATCACGACTATCATTAAAATCTCTACGCCATAAGACGAATAGAAGAATTTTTCAAATCTTTTTAACATAAACCCTCACTTATTTTTTATTTAATCGTCCTTTTACAAAGTCCATTTGATCAATCTTAAGTATCATCGCCAATATAAAGTAAAATCCTACTGCGACAACAAATATAATGCTAAGACTCATCAGCTTTGCAATAGTGCTTTCAAATCCAAGTACAGCCTTAAGCACCAATATAACTGCGCTCATTGCAAAACTGCAGATGAAAATCTTGCCCAACTGCACAAAAAACACCGAGTCAAATATCTTGTACTTCTTATTGAAAAAAGGCGCCGCCAATATCAAGGCATTGATAGTGACAGAAATTGTAGACGACACTGCAAGTCCGCCTATTTCGTATCTTTTAATGAATAAATTACAAAATATATAGTTTATCACTATGGCGATAATCGCACTTATCATTGGCATTCTTCCGCTTTCTTTTGAAAAATACACCCTTGAAAGTATATTTTGCAAAGAGTATCCTACCATTCCGGCAGAAAAGCAAAAAAGTGCTGTAGATGTGATACTAATTGAAAAGTCGTCGAATTTATTGCCCCCATATATCAGAGCTATCAGCTCACGACTAAGCGACATCACACCAATACAAAGCGGCACTACTAAGAACAAAGTCGAAAGTATGGTAGTTTTTACCGTCTGATTAAACTCATCTTCCTTGTTTTCATGTATCAGCTTGGAAAGCTTCGGGAAGATAAAGTTCATAATTGAAAGCACCAATACGCCTGCTATCATAGTGTATAAGTTATTTGCAAACTCTATAGCCGGTACCGCCGCACCCTTATATAATCTTGAAGCGTACTTTGCATTTATCATTATATTAAAGGGCTGTACCCATGTACTTATCATTACAGGGAGCATCAGCACCAAGGTATCCTTCATATAAGGATAGGAAAAATACGGTCTGAAATGATACTTGTACTTTATCTTTATCAGACTCGGCACCTGTATAGCCACCTGCAATATCCAGCCTATAAGATATACAAAGGCAAGCCCGTGAATACCGAACAAATTATTAAAAGTAAAGTAATATCCTATTATTACTACGTTAAACACCACACTGATAAGAGCAGGTATCAAAAAATGCTCCATAGACTGCAATATGCCCACGAAAGAAAAGGCTATACCTGTACAAATCATTGTAGGGAGCAGTATTATAAGTAGGTTGGTACAAAGTTCCAATGTCTTTTCATCAAAGCCGTCAGCAAAGAAAAAGGCTATGTTTTTGGCAAAAATCATTGAAATTATCATAAGTGCCGTCATAAAAAGTGCGACTATTGTTATAAACACGTCGCTAAATTCATAAGCCTTATCCTGTCCGTCTTTTTTGAGCACCTTGTTGAAGATAGGGATGAAAGACGAGGTGATTGCCGAAGCAAAGATAGCGTCAAACAACACCCTGGGTATCCTGCTCGCCGTCAAAAATGCGGACGTGTCCATACCGCTACCGTAAAATCTCGCAAGGAGCATATCCCTAATCAAAGCCAACACCTTGCCGAAAAGTGTGATTATCATAATATAGCTTACTGTTTTCACAGTCTTGTTTTTATCAGACAATTTATCTCTCCATAAAAATACATCTATAAGATTTGATACAAAAATCAAGCATAAAAAAATTATAAATTTGATTATACAGTAAAATTACAGCTCTTACAAGGAAAAATGATGAATATTAATAAAAAATTAAAGATTTTAAGTCAATAAATTTTTATATAAGTTTTTTCTAATGTGTATAGTCTATAAAGTAAATCTTAGTCAAACTCTATAGCCCAAAACTCTTTGGAGATATATCTATACCAATCATCTTACAAAAAGCAAGTGAGAATTTTACAAATTCAAATGAAACAGATGTGATAATATTGGAATCTATTACATATCCATCTTTTGTAGGATTATTTACACAATCATTCCAATCTCTCATCTTGCAAAGCTCAATTTCTGTAAAACCCTCTTCAAGCAAATCTTCCCTGTTTACTCCAGCCATAAATTCTCTATTACTAAGTAATCCTGACTTTAAAAGTAATACTGGAGCTATGGATATTGCCCCTATAACTTTTCCATCAAACTTTCTTATAAAATTAAGTATATCCTCATCTTCTATTACATCTCGTATATCCTCAGCACCAGGTAGTAAAAGGCTGTCATACTCGTCAATATCTATTTCATAGATTGATTTATCAGGCAAAACTCTTAAACCATCCTCGCTTTTTATAGAATCCGGACTTTTTGCAAATACTGTAATTTCTCTATTTTTTAAAGCTATACATTCAAGTGCAACACTAATTTCAAAATTACAAAAGCCTTCATATATAAGTACTGCTGTCTTCTTCATCATCTTCACCTCTATAATTTCACATTATACGACATAATGTTGGCACGCACTTCAAAATACTTAGCAAAAAGTTTTTTTGAAGCCTCATTAAAATCCCACACCATTGACTCTATGGAATCAATACCGTCATTTTTCGCTATGTCTATGACTTCACTAAGTAGTCTGTCAGCAATACCCTTATTCCTATATCTTTCATCCACATAGATGCCATCTATCCAAAACTGAGTCCTATTTTTTTCAAACTTATTGCCCTTTTCAGCTTTTCTATACCAGATTAGTCCTACAACTACGCTGTCAAGGATTGACAGAATAAAAAAATTTTTTTCTTCAAGTATCTTTTCAAATTCATCCTTAGAAAAAAAGTAGTCAATATCCTTGTAAACTTCAGGCTTATTTTCCACATGATACTTGTGAAGTTTGCATAGCATTTCATCAATTATTCCATAATCCGACAAATTCGACTTTCTTAATAAAATATCCATAGTCCACCTGTTCTTTATTGCTTTTTAAAAAATTATAGACCATCTTTTATAACTTTGGCTTTAAATTATAGCATATATTACAAAATAATCACATCCTATTTACATATCTGTTACTTGATTTTAAATAAAAGTGGAGCTAAAATATACTTGTAAATAAATATTTATACATAGTAATATTGCATATCTTTTTCTACATAGTTTTTTAACTAAAACTCTTGATTTCACAAGCAATTTTTTAAAAAATATTTTATGCAAAAATTCTAAAGGAGGTAGTAATAATGAGATTTAAAAGGATGTTTATCCTAACTATTGGAGTAATCGCAAGCTTTGCTCTGTTATCCTGCAATAATGCCAAGGCAAGCCCTATAAACGAAAAGACTGTTATAGGTGGAGCTGACAAACCTGCTGAAACATTAACAACCCCTACTACTGCAAGAATAGCCTATATAAAAGACGGCAATCTATGCGTGCAAGATATTCAAGCAGGCTCAAAACCGAAAATATGTAAAATAGGTTCAAAAACATTGCAAAAGCCTATAATATCAAGAAATAAGAAAAAGGTAGCTGTAAAAGACAAGAATAATCTTATAATCTACGACATACAAAAAGATAGCAAAAAGTCTGTATATACCAAGAATATCAATGAATTTACTTGGGCAGATGATAAGATAGTATTCACAGTGGACAATCAAAGGGGATTTAATATTTACGACATAGAAACAGGCAAGATATCGCATATAGACAGCAAGTTTGAATATTACACTCTTACATCGGGCAAAGATGATATTATTTACGCCTCAGCCTATGGAAAAGATGGCGGAATATTTGAGATAAAGACCACTCCTAAGAAAATCTCAACTAAAAGAATAATCGAAAACAAAAATTTTGAACAATCAAGCTATTCTCCCCAAGTGCTGAAATATGACCTAAATGAAAACAGACTTTTCATAATAGAAAGAGCAGCGTCAGGCAGTCTTTCATCCGACTTGGTAGGACTGGGTATCTATGATGTAACTACTAAAAAACACGAAGATTTGATACAGATGAAGAAAAATCTTGAAAAATCAGGCACATCTACAGAAAATAAGAAGATAGAAGGAATAAAAGGGCTTGAAGGAATGCTCAAGTACAGAGAAAATATGGACTTTGCGTATTTTACGTCATTAATCGCAATAAATCAAGGCGAGGGCAGGGATATGCTCGTAAATAAAAAAATTGTACTCTACGATATTAAAAGCAAGAAAGCAACAAGAATAAGCCCTGAAAATATGGTGACGCAGACGCCTTCACTATCCTTTGAAGGAAGATATGTGTACTACAGTGCTCAAAAAGAGATAGCAAATTTTTCAGACGACAGTTATAAAAATATGTACAAAAATAAGTCTTCTATCTACAGATACAATGTAAGAGATAGAAAAACTGACTTGCTTACAAAGGACGACAGCTTTAATATAGCCCCACTTAGTATAGGCAGCGGCAAGTTGGTATTTTTGAGAATAAATAAAGACTCAAAAATATTTGAAAATGTAAAGACGTCATTGATACTCTTAGAAAATGGCAAGGAACAAAAAATAGCAGATAATATCTTGCTATATGATGCCAAAAATAAAGTAGGCACTTCATACTACGGCTATGTGTCAAATGAAGATATGACAGCTATATTTTAGATTTTGATACTAAACTTTAATATAATTATTAAAAACCTATATTTAAAATATTTATAATTCTGTCATAAAAATAGGATAGTTTAATAAAATTCTCAATGAATAATATCCATAAATTAAACAGACATTAGTATAAATACAACTTGCAAAATATGTAAAATATGATATAATGTACTCATAAAGTTCAAATAAGAGTTTATTTCAAAGTGTAAGCTTTGAACTCAACGGAAACACCAAAAAGCACACTATGGCAGTAGTGTGCTTTTAAAATTTATTCAGTTATCGCTGTTATTTCCGTCTAAATATTTGCAAATATAATAACTTAATACATTTGCAACTACGGAAACTACCAATTCAAATAAGAATTCTCTCACGTCTACACCTCCTATCTGTTATCAGATTAGGAATTGCGATAACGAGAAAATTATATCATAGTTTATTTGCAATTTAAATAGTTTTCCGTAGAATAACACTTCAATAATCCTATTAGAGCCATTATATTAAAACTCTGGTAGGATTATTTTTTTCCTATATTGCGTGAGCCATGCTTTATAATCCATTCACACTCTTTGCTGATTTGACCATCTTGCCACTTATTAACAATATCATAAAACTTCTCAGGATTTTCCTTATACAAATCATTCAAATTATTGGCTAAACTTTTTTGTATATACTTATCCTTGTCATCCTTTAAATTCGTAAGTATCTCAACATAGGCGTCAAAATATTCCAAAGCTGTATATAGCTTTTTTGCCCATGGCAGTCTTATTCTAAGGCACTCACTTGAAAGCCTTCTAACTCTTTCATTGTCATCCTTGCTCCAATCATAAAGAATCTTCAAAGAAGCCTCAGGGTATTTTTTAATCAAAGGACGCATGCAATATTCTGAAGTAAATCTCTTTGTCAGCTCTTTACTAAAATCTATACTGATTAGAAAATGATCTTCTCCATAGATTTCCACATATTTGCCTATAGGCCATAGCCACCAACCCTCAGAAAATGCCCCGCTGTTACCCTTGAGTTCCCATCCTAAGATTTTATAAAAAACAGCAACAGTATCTTCGTAATCAAGGTCAAAAGACTTGTGAAGTGCAGTCGCTATAAGCTCTTGCCTTTGATTAAATTCAAATTCTTCAATACTTGTTGTCAATTCAAAAAAAGTCTTCTTATCAAAACCCTCATATTGTCCTGCAATTAAATCAGACAAAAATTTCAAATATTCATGGCCATAATATTCCTTGAGCTTTTTAGCCATCTTTCTTAATCCCTTCCAAAAACTGTCTTATTGAGACTTCCACCTCTTGTATATCAATGGAATTTGTAGTTGAAATACTCATAGCCAACTCATTTAATCCACCTGATATAAAACTTGTCAAAAAATCAATATTTATGTCTTTGATTTTTCCTTGAGTTTGCAACATGAGCAGTTGCTCTTTCAGATGAGATTCAGAGTTTTCACTGTCAATCCTCTTCCACTCCTGCCATGAAATGACAGATGGACCGTCAATCAATAATATTTTTATTATATCTTTGTCAATGGCTTTTTCCACAAAACATGCGCAACCTATGATGAGTTGCTCCCAAGCATCATTGCTTCTCATGGATTTTTCTACTATATAGTCAGCTATTTCACCTTGAATTATACTTATCAATTCACAAAGTATTTCTTCCTTATTTTTAAAATGATGGTAAAATGCCCCCCTTGTCAGACCAATCTCCTCTACAATTTCTTGCAAAGAAGTGTTATAAAAGCCCTTTGTAACAAATTTTTGTCTTGCTATTTCTAAAATCTTAGCTTTAGTTTGAAAAGAAGCCAATTCATTTTTATTCATAATTATCTTCATACTCCTTTGAAGGCGAGATTACTTGAATAACATCTACCAATATATTTCCAGGTGCACTTAGGATAAAATGCCTTTGACCAAAGTCCTCGCTTTTTATATCATAAATTATCTTAGTCCCTAAATCTTGTTTTAGCCTATTATAGACATCATCCACATTATCCACTTCAAAGTTCAACAACAAGCCTGAATTAGGAAGCTTATAAGCATTTGGAATAGATTCATGCTTGTAGTCAATAAAGGCAAGTTCATTATTATTTTCATCAATTAGACTGATATACCAATCCATCTGAAAAGTCAGCTTAAAATCAAAATATTTTATAAAAAAATCAGCACATTTCTTAACTTCATCTGTCATAAGCACAGGATAAAAACTATTTATCTTCATATTAATCTCCTATTTTTATCAAATTCTATACTAAAGAATAACATACATACATTATGTATGTCAATGTTAAATTTTACAAAAAAATAAACCTACCATATAAATAGCAGGTTTTTAATTTATACTAAACTCTATTTAGACTATGTATTTAACACTTCTGATACTTATTAGCATATCTTTTGTTAATAGACTTTTAGTGTATCAATTTTTATAAAAAAATTCCATTATTATAATAGATTTTATACTAATCTCCATTTAAAAAGTCATACAAAGTATTTTGTATAGTGATTATTTTTAAATTGCATGACATTCATAAGCAGAATATCTACATAATGATTTAAAAGCTTTTTAGTATTAGTATTAACTACATATACATAGCCAGCTCCACGCTGTCCATAAATTGTCCCATAGACATATTGAAGTTGTGGTAGTCAGCCTCCTTAAACTCATCAGTAGCACATGCCACCGTCACATTTACTGTTTTGACCTGATTGTAAAAAGTCATCATAACAGGTACTTGGATTATCTTGGACATTCCACGAATTGTCATATTTCTCGACTCATCAAAGCCCAATATCTCATCTTTAGACGAAATCTCTTTTTTAATGTCGTCAACTAAAACCTCTACATTTTCAAAATAGTCATAAGACTTGCTTACTGCCTTACAAATCATCTCCCAGCTTGCTCCATAAGTCAGATTAAAGGTGGACATAAGCCAAGCACCCTCTTTTTTTACCCCTAATAAAAGCATAACATCCTCCCTTATTACTTTTTATACTAATCACCGTTTATAAAGCCAATATTGTTATTTTGTCAAATTATTTATTTTGCAAATTATCAATAATCTTGCTGCAATAAAATTACCCGGTTTTTTGATAGGTTTTTAGTATTAATTATCATCTAACTGATATTTTTAAAAATTTCAAAATATTTTGCTTTTTGTTTCTCATATAATTTATTATCTATTTTGATATTCGTCAATGATTTTTAAAAAATACCATGCGATTTACAAGCTCAATATAAATTATATTAAAACACTTTATTGACCTTAGTATTAATAGCATTTCCAATATATTATCAAGATTTTTCAGCATAATACTTTTTTCTAATAAAATTATATATTTAAATAGCATTAGTATAATAGGCTATTATGAAATTTAATCATAGAATATTCCAATTATTCTACAGTTTTTCGCTATTAACATAGCTTTTACAAAATCAAACCTCATAATTTGCTACTACTTCAGCATTTTTCAAGGCTATGACTATTCTTTTTTCTTTTGACTTTGAGATGTCAGGATAGTCCTCCCTATAGTGAGAGCCTCTGCTTTCTTTTCTTAGAAGTGCAGCTTTTAATATCGACATTGCGGTAAAAAGATTGGACTTAAGGCGATAATAGTTGATTACTTCGACTTTGTTTGAAGACTTATCAGGGCTTTTTCCAATCTCTTCCAAGCTCTCCTCACAAAAGTCTATGGCCTTTTTCAATCCACTTTCATTTCTGGATATCATGGCATTTTCAGTCATTATCCTTCTAAGCTTTGAGAGTTTCTCACTATAATCTGATACAAAATGGGAAGGCAAATCCACATTTCCATTATACTCTGTATGCGTGCTTGCATAAGCTGTTGCTGATTGCCCTGCTATCTTTCCAAACACAAGTCCGTTGGCAGAGGAAAGACCGCCTATCCTGTCTGCTCCATGCATTCCTCCGCTTACCTCACCGCAGGCATACAGTCCTTCTACTCCTGTAGAGGCGTCGCTTCCTATCTCTATACCTCCGTTAGCCGCATGTGCATATATGCCTACACGCACTATATCATCAAAGCTGAGTTTCTTTTTCTCCCTAAGCCAGTCAAAATATGTCTTGATAAACTCAGGCGGATTGCTCTTCATTTCATCAATATAGCTTGCATAGACTCCGCCTTGATGTTCATATTTTGCAATAGTAAAATCAATCTCTCTATCTCTTTTGGCAGAGGTAAAAGGTCCATGAGTCGAGCGTTGCTCCAAAAGTTTAGTATAATTTTGTATGTGCTCAAAAATATTATTTCCGCTCTCATCACTAAACGTAGCAAATCTGAAAGTCTTTTCGTTAAATACTGTCTTTGGTGCAGGAGAAATAAAGCCAGGCATCATCTGCATAAACTCCATATTTATCAACTTTGCACCTGCTCTAAGAGCCATGGCTTGACCACTACCCATAACGTCAGAAGTAGTCAAATAATTTTGGAAAAGTCCGCCATATCCGCCAGTTGCAAGAATCACCGCCTTGCTACTTATAGCAAGTATATTACCATCTACCGCAAAGACAGCTCCGCATACTCTTTCATCTTGCACTATTAATTCCAAAGCCTCATAATTTGGACGAAGCCTTACACTGTATTCTTCAAGCTCTCTCTTAAAGACCTCTCTCATGCTCTTATTTTCAAGCCCGTTCCAATTTCTCTTCTTATGGTCAAAACATGGTATAAACTCTTTTTCATCAGAATTTTCCGCAGTTATAAGCTCTACTCCCCTTGCTCTTAGCTCAGCTATTGCAGGATTTATATTTTTAATAAAAGTTTTTACTATTTTCTCCTTTGCCATTGCACATCCGACTCTTGCAATGCTCTCTTCCAGGTCAGCCTCGTCATCTTCATTTTCCGGGCCTATCAGACCCAAGCCCCATGTCCCCGGAAAAAAGCTCGAACCTGAAAAAATCTCTGTAGCACTTGTAAGTACGACTGAAGAACCTGACTTTGCAGACTCTATCGCTGCAGAAATCCCGGCAATTCCGGCTCCTATAACCAAAATATCACATTTTTCTATACACTCAACCAGCATGTCGGCTATCATCCTTTATAAACTTTGTAAATCAATACAGCTATTTGATAGTCAAATTAACTTATATTTAATTGAACTACCATGGCATTTTAATTAAACTATAATAAATTCTATTTGATTTTAATATTATTTTTATTGATACATAATTGTATATTTATTTCAATCAGTATAATATTCATGATGACTATAAATGTTCCAAAATTAAATATACACTACTCTATTTAATTTAACTTTAGAATATTTAAATCTATTAGAAAATTATTTTTTTACAGTATCAGGATTTACAACATTGATTCTGTTAGTCCAAATAAATCCTGAAAAATCCTTAGGTACAGAACTTACACTTTCAATAGTGTCAAAGCCTTCAGAAAGACCTGAGCCGCCTGCTGTCAATTCTACACGAGTATTGACGCCATCCATCCTCTCCATAAATTTGTACGGCCAACCCCACAAGAATTTTGCATAAGACAGAGGTATTCTAAGCTCGGTATTTTTTATCTCCTCAGGAATATATCCGCTCCAAGCCATCAGCTCATATTTTACTAAGGCTGTAATCAAAGAATTTTTCGACATAACTTTTAAAGTCTTACTTTGACCTCTAAGATAATCCGCTCCCTCATCCACACTGCAAGCCACACTTAGTTTATCCAATCTCTCAGGTGCTAATGATGACATATTTTCTCAAAATACCTTGTAAGTTTCTATCTTACCGTCCTTTATCTCTATTACAAAGTCCTTATCGGGAAATGCGTCCAAAACCTCATTTAATGTAGGCATCATACCTACTCCCTTGCCTCTAAGCGGATAAGTCTTGCCACCGTCAGCAGTATAGCCGTAGCCTACATCCATCTTTTTCAACTGCTCCATAGTATAATCTTGGACCTCTCCCTTGACTCCGCAACGATATAATAAAGTGGAATCATGAAAAACCGCAAGCTGTCCGTCTTTGGAAAGTTTCACATCAAGCTCAACAGCTGTCGCTCCCAAATCAAGGGCAGCCTTCATAGACGGAATTGTATTTTCAATATAATCATGTGTAGGCGTCTCAATCATCTCTGCTGTATTACTGTCCCAATTTGCCTTAGACTCATCAAAAACTTGGGCAAGCCCCCTATGTGCCAAAAATTTATAAGGAGTCTCTCTTCTTGGAGTAAACAAACTCGTATTATTAAGCCACAAAAAGATAAAAAACAATATAATTATGGCGACTACTATCCTTTTTTTCTTTCTATTATTTCTATTTTTATCCATGAGCCACCCCTTAATATACTTATGCTCTGTATCTACCATAAACTTTTATATAATACTGCATGATAATTTAGTTAATAATAACTTCCTCAACTTTCCCACTAAAATTATCGCTATTTTCTTTGAAATTTAAATATTTATAGTTTTTTTAGCACACTACTTTACACACACTTTTCTAAATAAAATTTATTGAATTATTTATGAAAATTAATTATAATGAATTTCCATCATGCTATAAGATTTTAGCATAAGTAGATAAATCTTAAATCTTTTTTATCTTCTATATATCATACTAATCACCTTTTATAATGCCAGGTGTTTATAACTAATGACATTATCGTTTATGAGTTATCAGCAATTTTACTGTAATTCAATTATATGAATTATTAATAGATTTTTAGTAT
This sequence comes from uncultured Peptostreptococcaceae bacterium, assembly GCA_963521605.1. Lineage (GTDB taxonomy): Bacteria > Bacillota > Clostridia > Peptostreptococcales > Filifactoraceae > Peptoanaerobacter. The sequence continues at coordinate 35,606 of CAUQVF010000011.1, forward strand.
TAAAGCCTTAATCAAAGTACAAATTTTCAACGATAAAATATCCATAATTGTTTAGAACAGCTATATTTATAATATTGTATACTTAGTTTTCAATTTAAACTATTTAGATTGTTTCCATTCTTCCACAAGCTTAGAAGCTTGCTCTTCATTTGCTCCATACTTTCTATTTTCTTTCCCATAGTTTAATACAAATGTAGCTAACTTAATTAACTCCAATTCAGAAAACTTATCAAGATTTTTCTTAGCAAATCCTTGGATTAAATTATATATTTCTTCATCTGATATATATTCAGAATATTTTTGGTAAGAGAAAGCCCACACATTTCCAACAAAGCTTCCAAATGAACATATAAATCTAAGCTTTTGTACGTCATCTTTAAATATATATGAAATGTAATTTTTAGCTCCATCCTTATCAAGACTTTCCCACAAATAAAAAGCCATATAAAACTCTTTTATTCCAAGTATAGAGTCTGAATAATCTATATTCTGAATTTTATCTATATATATTTTCTCAATTTTTAATAAGTCTTCCTCACTGATAATTTGTTCTTCTTCATTTTCAAATTCTCCAGCCAATCTTCCATAAGATAACTCTATTCTATTTATTGTACATGCTATTACACCTAATCCAAACTTACTCATATCCTCAAGCGTATTTTTAATGACATCAAATCTTTCATTAGGAGTTTTAATCCTTTTTATTATATCATATCCACAATATTCCAAAGAATTATATGAAGATAATTCTAAAAACGAAGTATTTTTTTCCTCTTTTAGTTCTCCTCTAATACAAAGTAAAACAGATGCAATTAACCCAAGACGCTCATAAGGTATTTTATCTATTAAAGCTCTTAATTCATCAATAAAAAATTTAAAATATCCTTGATTGTTTACTTCAATAATAGTTCTTTTTAAATTATTAAAATTAAATTTGTATATAAATGAATTTATAATACTTCTTGATATCTTAATATCATCTAAATCAAATGCAAAATAGATATCAAACCTTACATCGTGAGCTACTCTCATCTTTCCTCTAATGTTAGAAGAATTTAAATATCCCGTTTTAACATCTTTTGCAAATATAGGAAATATTGTAGAAACATAATTAATCGCACGTTCTGCATTTACTCCTATACTTGAAAATTCATCCGTATATTTTTTCTTATAATCTATTTTACTCTTACCTATTGAAAGCCCATGAAGTAGTCCACCACATACTGAATATTTATTATTATAAATCCACTTATATAATTTTGGTTCTAAGACTTCAATTGTTGTAATAGCAATCATATCTTCAAAGCATGTTTCTTCATATAACATTCCATATCTAAAGCTAAAAGTATTAATAACCCTATTAACATCCCTTAAATTCTTAATATATGGTTCTATGCAATTTCTAAAAATATTACCCCAATAGTCTTCATCCCAAATAACATTATAAGGAAGTTCTTTTATAATCTTATCCAATTTGGAAAAAAATATACTATTAAGTCTAGACTTACTTAATTCCGGTATTTCAAAAGGCAGTTGAATAATCTTTTCCAAATATTGATTGCCGTCAATCTTATGCACTTCCTCGAGAGCTCTACTTACCACTTCTCTATCCATAGATAAAATATATATAATGTTAGGAAAATCTGCTACCTGCTTTACCAATTGAAAAATATCTCGAATCTGTGTATTTGCAAGTCTATCTATATCATCTATTACTATAATAATTTTTTGATTGTTTTCTTTTAATTTCTTTTCAAGATTTTCCTTTGCAGTATCAAGATCTGGTGTTTTCATAAGATTATTACCTTTTGCCTTAGCTACAGCCTTTAACCACTTAGCAAGACCGGGACCAACTAATGGAACAAAAGATAATGCATCAAGTACATCAGCATAATTACTTAAAGCTTCACCAATTTCTTGTTTTGATTTTTCTTTACCTTTTAATACAAGTTTACTATTTAAAAATTTACCAATAAATGGAACAGAAGAGACTACTTTAGATAATATATTGGCTTCTAAATCAAATTTACTTTTTAGACTTTGAAAAAACAAACTTATTAAATCATTCTTATCAGAATAATTCCAAGGAGAAAAGTCTATAATGATAGGCTTATTTTCATTATTTTCAGATTGTTTTTTTATTTCCTCCTTAGCCATATTTATAATTGAAGTTTTTCCTGTTCCCCATTTTCCAAAAAGTCCTATTACAAGTCCATCGCTTCCATTGTATCTGTAAATTGCCTTCCCTAAATATTTTGAAAAAGACTCTCTACCTAATAAATCATCCTCACTTTTATTAATAGGACGATCCGCACTATAATTCATATATTTTCTCCTCCACTTATGTATTTATCTTCGTTATCATCTCTCCATAAACTAAGATTAAAATATAATAAAAGTATTACTATGCTATACAATATAGCATTAAATGATAAATAACTCCATACTAAATTTAGTTTATTTTTCATATCTACATTAATAAATTTTTGATGACAAAATATATAATCTCATATATGATTTGATATAAACTATACAAGGCAACTCGTATAATACTTTTCAGAGTATTTTTTCATTAAAAACTGCATTATCAAATTAAACAAAATTTTATAATCCTCTTAATGAGCTACTACATATTATATCATAAATTCATATTTTATTAGACATAAAAAAACACATAACTTAAACACTTTCAAATCTACAAGTTATGTGCTTTTATATTTATCCATAGAAAAATTTACTTTTAAAGACAGTTTTTTATAGCCTGAGCTAAGCCTTGAGGATTTTCCCAAGCCATTGAATGTCCTGTATTTGGAACAACTTCAATTTTTATATTATGCTCTTTTAGCTTTTCAAAATCGTCGTCAGGCAATGAATTCTCTCCAAAAATAAAGTATTTAGGAAATTCAAAGCTGTACAAAAGCTCCCTCCACGATATCTCCCCACCTCTAACCGCATGGGTAGATATTTCAAAAGCTGCCTTTGGCAACCAGTTCCTCAAAGTAGCTGTCCACATTGTACTTCCTGATTCTTCATACTCTTTAAGCTTTCTTTTAAAAACTTCTTCCAGATTATCCTTATCAAAACTCGCAATTTCAAAGCTCGCTGCACCCTGAACGCTTGGATCCAAATTAGACTCGCTAAGTATCAGACTTTGAACTCTATCTTGTATAAGGTTACAAAGCTCAATAGATACAGCTCCACCTAAACTATGTCCAAAAATTATAACTTTTTCTAAATTAAGATCCTCAATAAACTCCTTTAGATATCTTGCATGCGCATCAATAAAATAGGTGAAATTCAATGGCTTGTCACTATAGCCTGCACCTAATAAATCAATTAGAATTATTCGGTGCTTAGATCCTAAAATAGAAGCCACTTCCACATAATCAAAAGATCCTGCACATCCCAATCCATGTATAAAAATAATAGGAATTAATTCTCCGGAAAAATCATTATAACGAATCTTATGGCTTGTTCCTCTAATTTTGTACTCTCTCATTTGCTACCTCTATAAATCTAATTTCATAAATATAAGATATTCAAAGCCTGCGTGTTTTGCAAACCTCTCCTTCACACGACGACTTTCTACAAAGCCAAGCTTTTCATAAAGTTTAATCGCAGCTTCATTATTACTTGCTACATCCAGCATATAACAAGGGTAAGCACTGTTTTCTATAGTCCATTTTAGCAGTTTTTTCATTATGCCCTTGCCTTGGTAAGCCTCAAGAGTAGTCACATACTCAAAATATCCGCAATCAGCTTCCACATTGTACGGCTTTCCCAATACCTGATATACAAGCTGAGCTATGATAAAGCCTTTTACAAGACCAAATTCTTTATAAAATGAATAGCCCTCTTTTTTATAAAGTCTGTTTCCACCTTTTGCAACACCACAACAGGCAATCACCTTGCCATCGTCAACCGCAACTTTAAATTGCTTAAGTTTAACAATATTTAACAGCATATTTTTTATTTTTTCATCACTTATTTTGAAAAGCTTGAAATGATTTTCAAAACCTTTATAAATACAGTAGACAATTTCATTATAATCTTGTGGCTTTGAATTTCTAAACTTCATATATCCCCCCACAAATTTTAATACCTTTATTTATTTGAATAACAGTAAATTTTTCTTTGAATATCTTAGAATTACAGTTAGATTAGTAATATGTCAAAAGCAATACTTCCCTTATTTAATTATAGTAACCTAAATTTAAACTATGGATTTTATCCATGTGATGTTCTTAGAATATCTTTTGTTGATAAACTTTGAGTACATAATTTTTTATAAAATCATCTAACATTCTACTGGATTTTGGTATTAATATGTTACATATTATATAAATTGCTATTTCCAATAAAGCCCCCCAAAAAACGGAAGACTTTAAAACTCAAGTTTTTTAATTTATGATACAAATTATAAAGATCTCTCCAATCCTTTACTTTTGATATCTTTTACAGCGACTTTCTTTTGACTTAACAATACATTATTATAATCATTTATAAGACTAAGCCACAGTATTATAGGTAAGACTAAATTCATAATTTAGTCTAATAGTACTATCTTATATCCTATAATACTCAATCTTTTATGATTTTATTTCTTATTATTGTTGTGATATTTATGCTACACTTTTATACTCTTCTCATTTTTTTAAAAGATATATTGATTACTACAATTAGAATTAAATTTACTATTTATCCTCATGAACTATTTCTTCCTTCATATCATAATAAGTAACTCCTTTTGTCCAAAAACTGTCCGGCACTTTTTTTAACATCTCATTTTTTGATTTTTTTCCTGCACTAATCACATAATTTGGTTTTTCTCCACTAATATACAATACACTAAATCCTTCTTTTAAACCTTTACAATACTCTACTTTTTGTTCTTTTAATTCTTGATATCTTTTCTCTTCTAAGTCATTTAGCTCTCTTGGATTATAAAAAACATATAATACATAAGCCTTGTTATTGTTATAATCTGATTCTCCCCTTTTATTAAATTCATATAAATAGAAATCGTTTTTTATATTCCCTCTTATTCCCACATAACAATTATTTTCTTTACAAGAATAGGAATATTTTGATAATATACCTATATCAGGATTAATCATCACAGGATCAAGATTTGCAATATAAGGAACATAATGACCAAAATAAACATTATCTTCTTCATATATATTATCTACCATATATTTATTAGTTAATTTTGCTCTATTTGATATATTCTCTAACTTATAATAATTTATTGTATTATATAAGTTTGGAGATACTATAGGCCATAAGGAATTTACCATATCGTACTCACTATATTCTCCTTCCCACTTATCAGATTTAATTACTAAATTTTTAAAATAAGGTATATTATCATCCGTTCCATACTTATCATTTACAAATTCAGCATTAAGTATTTTAGTATCCCCTTCAACAGTAAGTGAATCTCCATCAATTCTTATACTATCCGCAACTAATAAACGTAAAACAATAGTTTGTTTTATTAGATTTCCATACTTTCTGAAGTCAATACTCTTAAAATATAAATTAGTTTTTCTAAATAAATCCTCTGAGTAAATAGATAATCTTTGTAAATCTTTATCAACAAATAAATCTAAGTTAATTTTGCCTTTTTCTAAATTCCAAATAATATCATTGACCATATCAGGAAATTTTCTAAGTACAATTTTTAATATTAAGGCTACTTGAGAGTTTCCTATATGATAGTTTTGATTTTCAATATGTGACTTTATTATTTCTATAAGTTTGGAATTAAACCTCTTTTCTAAGTCATGTAATTCATCATCCATAGATGGAAAAGAAATAATTGAATTTCTATCTACTGACAAAATAGGTCTTTTTTCCCCAACAAAATTAATTATTGAATTTCTTAATATGTCTTCTCCTAATAAGTTATATTTATTATAGTTCCCATACAAATAATGATGAAAATAATTATCCCCTATACTTATGCCATCAATGAAAGTTGAATTCTCTTTTAGCCCTAAAAACCTACAACAATCAAACAGCTCTACATCAGATAAATTTGCTCCTTTAAGAGGTAATGTAATATGAGAATATAATTTGATATTGTCTGTTTGAACTTCAATTAAATAATCAACAATATTGTCCCTATTTTTAACCATCTCCTTTTCAAAATTCATATAAAAATAATGATAATTTCGAAAAATCTTCTCTATATCTTCTTCTTTAATATCAGGATAATTTCTATAATCAAATATACTGACAGCTGATAATGCTCTATTGAAACATCCATTATCATCTTCAATTAATAGAGGTATATCTTCTTCTGTAATTCCAATTATATTAAATATAATATATTGAAGATTATTTTCTACCATATCCTTAGAATAGTATTCTTTCCACAATTTAGAACTTCTCATCATCAAAAGCCAGGGTTTTAATGTTTTGTTATTAAATCTTTCTTCATATTCAGATTTAAGATATAGTTTTATCATAGTACCATGATCACCAATCTTTTCAATGTCATCTATTTTTGGCGTATTATAGTATGAATAACCATGCTTTTCAATTATACAAGATAATTTATTTCGATTTTGTCGGTAAACAGAAGTAACTCCTATCTTATCAGCCAACATAAATCCTGACAACAATCCAATACCAAACTGCGAAGTGGGAATAACATTAAAATTCCAATCCGCATTTGCTCTTTTAAAATCAGCTGACTTATAATAAGAGCTACCTATATTTAATAAATAGTTTTTTATAATATAGTCATCCATCCCCATCCCATGATCCAAACAATAGATATATTCCTGTTCTTTTCCATTGATGAGTTCTTTACCTATTCCAAAAACTATAGGCAATTCCTGTTTTATTCCTTTTGTAAAATTATAAGCATGCATGCATTTTGATGCATCCAAAGCATTTTGATATAGTTCTCTCAAGCAAAGTAATTCATCTTGGTATAATCCAACCCCCATAAATAATTCTAATATCTTATTCTGATCCAATACAAATTTCATGTTACGGTCAGGTCTAAATATATTTGAATCAAAGCCCAATTCAGAACGATCAACATTCATTGCAAGTGGTAAATCGTAGTGCTCATATCTTTCTAATTTTTCAGATTGCCAACAATTTTTTAAATGATAATAATTTGATAGTTCATCATCAATCCAATCCATATAGTTTTGAATGAAATAATATGTTTCCGGTGTTTTACAATATGCACTATATCCTATATCAATGTTTTTACCATTTGAATTGATATTATATTCCAATTCTTGATTCTTAGATATCCAGTGCATTATACTTACGGAATCTTTAATTTGCTTTTCAGCAAAAAGGGAAATAGGAGCTCTGTTATAATCAAAATGAACTATATCTCCTATCCTTAGCATAATAGCTATAAACTGTGCATTGCATGTTTCTTTATTAAAATCTATAAATTCTGTTGGAAGTTCTTTTACATATAGAAGATTCTCACCATGAGCTCTACAAATCTTTGCCAATATATCAGTAAATCTCCCTGCCTCTCTTTCTCCAATACTACCTTTAAATAGCTTTGTTAGTCTTTTTACGTTTTTTTCTGCTCTTATATGGTGTTTCTGTCTTATAAATTCTATTCTTATTTTCTCGCTGTATTCTAAATATTCATTTTCGCTATTAACTAAACTCCCCAATGTATCATAATAAGCACTTCTAAACGCCTCATAGTCAACAATCAAAGAAGTTATGTCTTCTATCATTTCTTCTTCTGATGAAGGAGCAAAAATATAATCTTTTGCTTGATTATAATTAAATATCTTATCTTTATTTTCATTTACAATTTTTTTTACATCAACATACTTTTGTGTTGTTTTCAAGTCATTTCTTATTGAAAACTCAACACTACTATCATAACAATCATTTGTTCCTTCAACAGCTTTAAGAGCCTTATACTCCCATTCAGGCAGTGCCATAGCTGAATCATGTAGATATGCTGATAAGTACAACAACAATAACTCTGAAAATGACAAATCATTAATTTTTTCTCCAAGTAATGCTTCCTCTATTTCAAGAATCTTCTCACTATGTTCTTCATCATGTATATCATACGAACTCATCTGAGAAATAATATTTTTGTTATGATTAATTGTATCTGAAACTACTTTTTTACAACTTATCCATAGCATATCAATTTTATTATTTTTAATTTCTGATTTCTTATTCTCTATTTTCTCTACTATTATCTTTGGCTTTTCCATAATATTTCTCCTTTGATTTCAAACATAGTTTTTAATTTTACACTCTTTAAAAGTTCATATCTACAAAGTTTTTTATTTAGTCTATTTATAATACTATTTTCAATATATTTATTTAATTTTACAACTTATTCTTTTTACTTCTTTTAATCAAATTTTCTGCCCTATCTTCTAACAACTCATTCATTCTCTTTGCAATATTAAATAATTCACCTTCTGTTGGTTTTGTCTTCATAGTTCTAAAATTTGCCTTGCCATTTTCCCATGGTGTGATTTTTTCTTTAAATACTTCCAAACTATACAATTTCATATTATTTTTAATCCATTTATACATTTCAGGGAATTCATTTTCAGCTTGTTTATAATAAATATCTGGAAAATCATTATCCTGATTATACTGACCTTTTCCACGATTTTGAGCCCATCCGTTAAATCCTTTTGGAGCAGGCATAAAATTTGCTATACTGTGATGCCTATCTGCTAATAAATCAAACTCTTTTTTATGTTCATCCCTAAATATATTCTGACCATTTCTAATACATTCCAGTATTGTATTGCTATCTCTACTTTCATTAGTTCCATTATGTACTGCATCATATAATTTAATCATACTCCAACAATTGAAAATTGTATCAACACTTTCAGGTATTCCTCCATATAAAAATTCTGCTATCCAGCTATATTCTTTATCAGTCAATAAAGAATCCGGATGTTTCTTATTATTATTCTTTCTATACTGCAAAAGCCCTAAAACTCCTCCTTCCTTCACAATAGGGTTAATTTGAGCAAGTTTATTTCTACAACATATCAGCAAATCTTCTTCATTTAAAATTCTATTCTCCACTAATATTTTCACCCTTTCAATTTTTATTCAACCCAAAATCATATTCCCATCTCAAGGCTTTGTTATATTAAAGCTCTTTTTATCTATATCTACACAACTATAAAAAGTACAATCCATATCATAGTATAAATCTATTATAAAATATATTTAATTAGTTTTACTCTAAAAAAAGTAACTTTTCTTCAAGCATACTTACACTTGAATAAAAGTATGGTTTAAATAATTACATATGACTATCATCCAATATTTAAATTATAACATATACAACAATAAAAACACAACTTTAAAATATTTAAGTAAAGCTGAGTTTGCAAGAACTATATTATTATATCACATAATAATATAATAGTTACTTATTAACAAACTTATATATAACTTTAGCCGTCTTCAAGCATTATTTTAGAATCAAAATTATATTGAGATTATAGTAATTTTAATATATTTTTAAAAGTTATCATACTTAACACCAAATTTTTAAAATATTTGAATTATAATTTTATTTTCTGTAAGTTTGATATCACTAATTAAAAAAATTATGAAATAAGCTATTTATATAAACCCTAATTTTGACAATAAATACAAGGTAATCAAACATTAAGAAAAAAACAAAAAGCACATAGATGAAAGATTTGTGTATCTTACATTCATGTGCTTTTGTGACAATACTATTATCCATCTAATCTATGGATATTTCATAAAGAATTTAATTGAAATAACATAGAAATACATCCATCTTTATCATATATTCAATAACTATATTATCTATAATTGTATTAATTTTGGTATTAAGATATACTATACTGATATTTGTTTATTTCAATCAACTATGTAGATAATCCAACACTTTTATAATTGTAATGCCATTTACAAGTATATTGCATATAAAATGCGCAGTCATTGTAACATATATATTTTTAGTCTTAATATATGAAATGCTTAGCGGTAATGCCCATATCATGCATAGGAATATTCCCCATATTGTAAATGTATGCTCTAAAGCATACAAAAACATACTAATTAAAGTTGTCAAAACTAAGATTTTTCTATTTTTAAAACATATGAGATTTTTCCTATAGAAAAGTTCTTCTACAATTGGAGCTAAAATTACCGTAGATACTGTAAACAGAACAAGTTTTAAGATATTGTCAGCTCTTAGATTAATCATTCCTGAATTAAGATGCGGAAGTACATTCTCCAAAAAATTTGTAAATATAAAGGCAAGTACAAAGAAGAATATAGTCAATATAACTTGCTTCCAAAAAATGTATCCTTACTTTAAGGAATTCCAACACTTTTCAATATTAAAATCTGTTCTTTGGCAAAAATATACCTCCAGAATCATATAAAACAAAAAATTAATATATATATATGATATCCCTTAAATATCAAGCATGCCGGTACAAATAAAATCTCAAGCATAATTGGAAATATATTTGACTTTATATATCTACCATCCATATTACCCACTCCAATTTAGCGCAATATATAAACACTTTATACAAAAAAACCATCAAAAAGCAGCGTATTTTTATTACAAATAGCTCGCTCCTACCATGGCTTTTTAAATTATTTCCCAATATCCATATATATCTTTAAATAATAAATGATATTTCTTGAAATTTAATTAATACTATTATCTACTTTATATATAATGTTCATCAGTTATTTTAAAAAATAGCTCATTTTCTATAGCTTCATACTAAATTTACTGAAAATATATTATCCTTTATTGTATCAGATATTAAAAGATTATTTGTAACATACTTATAATACATACCCTATTAAAATTTAGCATTATAGTAGTAAGTCTTCATAATATTCCTTGTCTTCGTCTTTAAAGACATTGAAAATTACCCTATCCATTGAATCAGGATGATTTAATAACCACTTTTCCACAGTTTTTACAGCAATCTCTGCCGCTTTTTTATTTGGAAAGTTAAATACTCCTGTTGATATACAACAAAAGGCTACAGTTTTTAAGTTATTTTCCAAACAGATATCCAAGGTATTTGTGTAACAATCTTCAAGATTTTTTTCTAATTGTGGAGTGAGCTTATCATTTACTATGGGACCTACTATGTGAATCACCTTTTTTGCAGGCAGATTATAAGCGTCTGTAAGCATTGGAACAGCAGTAGCTTGCTCATAATTTCTTCCATATTTTGCTCTTAATTTTTCCATCTGATGATTACATTCTTCCCTTAGCTGTATACCTGCAAAAGTGTGGATTTGGTTGTCAATACATATATGCATAGGAAGAAAACAGCCAAGCATTTGTGAATTAGCCGCATTTACTATGGCATCGACTTTTAGCCTTGTTATATCTCCTTGCCAAATAGATAGATTTTCTCTAATCACCGGAATATCTGATAGCTTTACTATGCCTTTTTCATCAGCACAATGTGATAGATATTCATCTTGCACTTTTATGACTTGTTCAGGCATTTTTTTCGGCATACGAATATTCATCAGGCTACGCAGAAGATTTTGCTTTTCAATTATATTATCAGGAATTTCTATATTTTTATAATTATCTGAATCAGCCTTAAATTCTTCCAAAAGATAATTCAATCTTTCCTCTTGAGTTTTATTCATAAGCTTAGCTCCTTTCCACTGCAATAACATAATAAATATTCAAACAGTTCATAAAATGCAGACATTTTTTTACTGAATTTTAATAAAATAATGGATAAAATATTTTCAGTGAATTTATAAATTAGATAGAACTTTTTAAAAATTATTGATGAATATTATCCATAGATTAAATAGGTAATAATATATCTCTTTAAAAAAGACTCCGTTTTTTCGGAGTCTAATCTCACATTTCCTTTGCCAGAAGCTCTTTCATTCCACTCCTTAAATCATCTATGCTGTATTTTTTCATCTCATCTTCCATTGCAACTTGTATGGCTTTTAGTTTATCATCCAATAGTGCGTGAATATTTCTACCTACAGGACAGTTAGGGTTTGGACTGTTATGGAAATTAAAAAGATTTCCATTTTCCACTGGCTCTATAGCCTGATACACATCGTAAAAAGATATTTCTTTTAAATCTCTTGTAGGTGTTATTCCCCCTGTACCTCTTGCTACTGTAATAAGTCCGGCATTTTTGAGTTGTGTCAGAATTTTTCGAATGATAACAGGATTTGTGTTTATACTTCCTGCAAGAAAGTCGCTTGTAATCTTATAGTCATCTTTAAATGTATCTACACAGGTAAAAATATGCAAGGCTACAGTAAATCTGCTCGATATTTGCATAGCATCATCCTCCTGCTATCATTCTACATCCATTTTGTTATAATTTCAAGAATTACATTAAAATTTTCCATTTTTATTTTGCCAAGTAGCCTCATCGGCTATGCTCTCCATAACATCCCAGTGTTCAGTTATCTTACCGTTTTCAACACGGAACAAATCATAATATGCTGTCAAAACACCGCCAAATGTACCTTCACTAACTGCAAGTGCAAAATCTCCATCAGCAAGTACAAAGTGTGTCTTATTGTATATCATTTGTATTCCTTGTTTTGCTAATGCTTCCAAAGCAGCTCCAAGTCCAGAAAGTCCATCAGCTATTGATATATTATGTTGAATATACTCATCTTTGTCAAAATATGAAGTGAGTTTATCGGGGTTTTCTCCTCGAAGAACATCCCCTACAAAGTCTGCTACAAGTTTTCTTGTTTCTTCCTTATCCACGTTTTTCTTTTCTAAAACTCCATCTATCTGAGTATGACCTGAAGGATTGGCTTCTGCTTTTGTCGCTAAATTATCCCAATGTTCTGCGATTTTCCCCTCAGAATCAAATCTGAAAATATCAAATGCTACCTGCTCACCTGCTCCTGCAAAATTATATACAGTTTGTAAAAATACCTTGTCTCCGTCTTCAAATGCACGAATATTATTAACAGTTGTTTTAACAGGTGCTGAGGCAAGATATTCTACTGCTCCTACAAAAGCGTCTGCTCCTGTTTCATAAGCAAGATTATGTTGAATATAGTCCTTAGCAAGAAGTTCCTTTGCCTTTGCTGTATCTCCTGATGCAAATGTGTTTATAAGTGCCAATGCCTTTTCTTTGTTTGTCATGATAATGTCCTCCAAAATTTTATAGTTTAATGTAACCGTTGTGATTTCATCTTGTGTAATTATATTATCACTTTTTATATGTAATGTCAATAGTTACATTAAAAAATTTTATTATTATTTTTATTTCTATGCTTAAAAGCTTGATTAATACTGATATTTATTAGTTTAAAAGATAGCCTTAATTAAATATTTTATATTTGTAGATATCATCCTTTACTCAGACTATGAATAATAAAATTACATTTTTTATAGTGTTAAAAAAGTGTAGTATATATGTATGTTAAATTAAGAAGGATAAATAAAATAAGCACATAGCTATAAGATTTTTATATCCTAAAACTATGTGCTCTTTATATACTATCCATTAATTTATATAAATAGTTAAATGCTTTCCTTCATAATTTTTAATATTTTTCCAAAAATAACATTATTGCTTGTCCATCAACTCCGCTATTATACATATTACAGTATTTAGGTATCATTTCAAATGCAATTTCAATCTGATATCATAAAAAATCCTGCAAAAACTATTTTATTCCTATTTGTAGCTTTGCCTTTATTTCCCAACTAAAAGTCTTGTATAATTTCTTTTAAACTATTCTTAATATCAAGCAAATCAACAAATCTTACTCTCACAATCGTATCGTCTTCATACTCAAAGCAAATATCTTTTTCTGCTATTTTATCTGTAAGAGGATAGATTAAGGTTGTCTGCTTTGCTGAGTATTTCTTTTGATAGACATACATCTGATACATATCACTTTGGCTAATGCCATAATTTGCTTTATTATCCATGAGGATTTTCCACTTAGTATCGCAGATAAAGACTGCATTATCAGCCTTTCTCTTAACCACAATATCAGGTTTTATCAGGAACTTATTACTTGGTATAGTAAACAAATGATATGTTTTATCCTGAGCTGACAGCTCATATTTTGTAGAATCCAATACCTTCCTCATTTGTGTCTCAATATAAGATTCAAAAAGTCTTTCCATTGGGAATAAAAGAGTAAATGCAAGATTTGACCCGCTAAATGATGTGAAGCTCTTGCCCATCAAAAAGACTCTACACCAAAGCAAAGCTGTACTATAGTCCTTCATATTTCTATCAGGTCTGAACTTTGAGTAATCATCCTCGTAATTACTTGAAGGTTCTACCTCAGCAAAGGCATTTAGTAGCGTCTTGATGTCATTTTTATTTTTCACTGATGTAGTTTGTCTATAGAGGTAAATAAGTGTTGATTTTATCAATTTGTTTTCAGGACGATTGTTATTAAACTCATCAAATTGCACGTACACCTTTTCTTTATGAGCGAAATTATGCCTGATTTGTTGTGAAAACAATAGCTTTCCTTTAAATACAGTCTCGTTTTTAGATACAGTTTCGTAGCTACTTTTTAATCCTCTTTTTACAATAAAAAGTACCTCATCAAGGAACATACGGATAAATATTTCAAAGATGTCCATCTTTTCAACGTCAAGTTGAGATGTCTGTAAGGATTTATATGGTGAATTCCTAAGACTTTTTAGCATATCAACAAGTAATTTTTTTACCTGTAAGATATTGTCCAATGATTTGGAAAAGATTTTAGGCAGTATTTCTATTGTTGTACCATCTTTCATCGAAATAATACCGACATAATTCTTGGCAGTAATAACTTTACCAATCCCTTTTTTAGCAGAAATGCTCATCAATTCCAAGGCATCTGTTTCTTTATTTTTGTTTGATAAAATGAAATTTTCAAGCTGCTCAAAGGTTTTTTTCTCTAAAGTATAATATCCCTCTCGTTCGGAGGAAATAAATGAGCCATATTCACTTATTTGATGTGTCTTTCTCATTGACTTCTCCTTTGATACTTATTTCTTAGATATATTTGTATGCATTTATTTTGTAAAATGCTCCCTTATTTATCTCATAGCTAAATGACTCCTCAAAATCCACATCAGTATCTCCAAACAGCTCCATATAATTAGTAGACTTTTTAAGTATAAACTGCTCTGACTCGTCTTTTTTATTATCTCCAAGTACAAGCCTTATTTTTTCGTAGTCATCATAGAAATATTCTTGCAGAAGTGGGATAATATTATTTTCAAATATCTCCGCAAGTGCATTTAAAGAATTATCATTTTTCAGCGGCATAAAGTATGCATGACCTATAGTATGTTCTCTATCAAAGAGTACACTAATTTTTTGGTTCATTCTAGTAAGCATTTCTTTGATTGATACTCCTTCAACATTTATGCCATCAAGTACATTCGGATTGGGCTGCATTTCCTTAAAATGAAAACGACGACGTAAAGCAGTATCTATAGTCGCTATGGATCTGTCAGCAGTATTCATAGTTCCTATCAAATAGACATTATCCGGTACAGCAAAATCCTTTTTTGAATATGGAAGTTTTGCACTTGCAGCTTCAACCTGACCCTTTCTCTTTGGTGCTTCAATTAGAGTGATAAGTTCGCCAAAAATCTTTGATATGTTGCCTCTGTTTATTTCATCAATCACAAAAACATAGTTATTATCATTATCTTTAACTTTGTCTTCTCTTTGTGAATGTTTACTGATGATAGACATTACATCATTAAGGGAAATACTCATACGATAAACAGAGGAAGGACTCATTTTCGTTCCGAATTTACTAATATCCTCACGAATATTTTTCACTATCCACTTTACCTTGCGAAGACGTTTATACACTTTATATTCGTCATGCCATTCATATTCTCCTGTTACAATACCGATGGCATCGATTAAAGTTGAGCTATAACATGAGAGGACGATATCTCCTATCTTCATCCTATAGATAAAAGCCTTAAGTACACCCTTGCCACCATACTTAGAAAAATCCGTTTCATCTGTTATATTTTCGCCATATTCATTAAACCCTACACGAATATGGTCGTTTTCCATGCAGTCTGTACGAGTAAGATTATCTCCACTACCTTCAAGAGAAACTTTCCAAATAGTTGCATTTTCATCTATCACAATATTATCTTTATCTTGTTTTAAGATTGGATTACTTGCTCTATCGCAGAATTTCTTGAAAAGACCTTGTGAAATCTCATACTCTATTCCCTTATGTTCCTCATCTTCGTCATACATAAGTGGCTTAATACCCTCTATAAAATCTTCATAGGCATAAGACTGGTGAAATGTTGTAAATTCAATCTGACCTTTGGATTTATAATCGTTATAGCGCTTAATAACATCCTCATAGCTCTCATTTTTTATAGTATCAAGATCCTTTTTCTCAATTATTGCTACAGCATAGAGGACTGTATTATAGGTTTTGCCAGTTCCCAGAGGACCGTATAAAATTATATTTTTAGCAATATTTGTTTGTTTTTTAGTTTCATTATTCTTATTATCCATTGCTTCTTTTACCCCTTTAGTTTTTTTGTTGATATAAGCTAAGTAAGAAAACTCAGCTAATGTTTTTAAATCTGAATTGTTTTTTATATAATCAAGCACTTTGTTACAAAGGCCTATGTAATCACTGCCGGAGTCAATACTGATATTAGTTACTGTTTTTTCCTTAATCAACTGCTCATTTGCGCTATCAAGGTTGACAAAGGTATTTGGTCTAATTTGGAATAAACCCATAGTTAATTTTCCCAAGCCGATAACATCAAGCTTTAATGCTTCTTCAAAATATTTTTTGAAGTCATCTTCATTTGAATTATAATCAGCATATTTTATAGCACTTTGAAATAAGTCCCAGAGAATATCAAAACACTTATTATTTCGCTTTGGATTATCCAAATATCTGTAAAAACAATACTGATTGTAATTGTATATAGGTACTCCATAAAAGTCAGATGGAACAGATTCTTCAAGCTCAAAAACTTCTTTATAAGCTTTGCAAAGTTCTATTCTTGTCTCAACGCTTTGACTCCCTCTGTTAAAAAGTGCAAATACTGTAAATGGATCCATGTCCGGAACATTATTATTGTCGCTTTCAATCTTAGGCAGTTCTTTATTAGCTACTTTATGAGCTTCTCTAAGCTTTTCAACCAATAAAGTACGATTATTTTTAAAAAGCAATAACTTATTTGCCAATTCAATATAAAATTTAAGCCATGTGAATTTATCTGCCATATTCTGCCTCACTTTATTTATTAAACTCTGAATCATACATCTTCAAGTTTTGATATTTATTTTTTTAACTCAAGTTTCCAATATAAAAATTCTCATTAAATATAGTATAACACCATACTCTATCTTTACGATTCATCAATATATTAAAAACAATGAGTCCAAAGAATAATCCTGACTGACTGAGATTTTTAGCACAAGTTTTATATATTGACTCGTATACAGTTCCTGTCCAATCGTAACCTGGAAGCCAGCCTACCATATTAATGTCATTTTGGTCAATTTTACTATTTATTTCATCCTCAATCTTTTTATAATCTTCATCTGACAAATTCTTCATCCACTTGTCAAAATCCTTCTTATGAGGAATACGACTTACATATTTTCAGGTGTCAATAGAATATAATATGTGGAAAAGCGCACTTCTTATACTAATAGTTGCTTATTTAGCGCTTATATTTGCATAATAATTTAGCATTATAAAATAATCATATTTGAATAATTACAGTATATATAAAAAAATTCATAATTATAATAAAACTTATTATTCTTCAAATTCCCAAATAGGACCATCTAAAAATTTTGTGGCAGTTTTGACACCAAGCTTATTGACTGTACAGCGTTCACTCTGACTAGTATAAGCTAATACAAACTTGAAAACAAATCCCATTAACGCTCCCATATACTGGCTTTGAACTGCACTAAAGTTTTCACTTGGATTTATCTTTCTTTCATAGATTGTAATCAATGACTTGACAGGTGGCACCCCCATATCATTAGCAAATACAATATTGCCTAATGCAACCGGATTTTTAATTGTGTCGATACAAAAATCCCAAAGCTCTCCGGAATTAATAAACTTAGATGCACTCTTATAAGTATCTGCAAAATCATTTTGTATCTTTTCAATAATATCTGTAGTTCTCATACTATACCTCCATAAATTTAAACCTACAATTATTAGCTGGTTTTAGTATACTGCAATTTTTATACCCTGTCAATAGTTAAGCCTACATTTGTTTGTAGGTTTAACTATTTTTACTTTTGCTAAGAATTACACATTTGAATTTTGCTCGTTTTATTGTAAAGATATTACAGAAAAAATGATAGCTTATCCAAATTAAAAAGTGCACAACTCCTCAAGGGCTTTTTTTACATAAGGATATTTAGTATTACACTCATTTAGTAAAGATAGAAGAGCTTTATTTGCTTCCAAATTAAACATTCCTGCCAACCCCTCTTTTATTCTATTAGTTTGGTTTCCTGATGATATAAGCGAAATCTCTGCACCTGTATCTGGGTTTAGAGAGTTTTTCTCATATTCACATAATTCTAGGATTCCTTTTGCAGAAAATGACTGTGTATGAATTTTTTCACCTATTGATCTTAAATCTAAAGTTTTCATGTTTTTTCTTTGCAAGAGCAAGTTTATCAGATAAACTGTAACCTCTGGATATATAAAATCCTCTATCTCATTGTTCGTATTGTTATTATCTGTGTTTGTATTTCCTCTATTCATATGATTTTTAATCAATATTGGGCTTACTTCTATATGCTGATAATTTTTAGCTATTACTTTTTTATATATTTCCCTTCCTTTTGCATCATTGTCAAAAATAATTTTGATCTTAGGCTTATACTTAGATGTATTATTATGGTAATAGGAATCATAAAACTCCAAGAATTTTATAGCATTATCTGCACCGTTAAGAGATTCTATATTAGGACAAGTAAATCCAAAAAACTTCATTAGTTCAGTTAAATACTTTTTATCACAATTTCCTTCAACTAACAGATTATTACATTGTAATAAATCATAACTTACAGGCTCAATGCCTAAATGCGAGCATATTTTATCATATCCATCTTGCTCATTAATATCTATGAGTAAAGTTTCCATAACATTGATATATTTCTTTTTTCGAGCTGAATGTTGCTCACGATACTTTGAATCCAATAAAAATACATTTTGCATATTATATTCATTAATAAATACTTTTGAATGTGTTGTAAAAAATAATTGCATATAAGTACTTTTTTTATCAAAAAGGGATTTCAATTTTCTCTGTAAACCTTCGTGTAAATAAGCATCGGGTTCATCAATACAAACAAATATATTTTTCTTTCCTTTTAGACGAGATAACATTTCAAAATTGAGAAGAATAGTTGCTAACCTCTGTAACCCAGCACCTTTATCTAAAACACCAACACTTCCATTATCGTTTAACAACAATTTTACATCTTCAGATATTAAATCTCTAAATGTGTTTGAATTTTTAGGAACATTAAACTCCACCTTCCAATTCTCTCTAAAATGCCTAAATGTATCTGAAATTTCGTTGGCAAAATTTCCCAATATAGTAGATAATCCATCAATATAGGTATCATACGCTTCTTTTAATTCCCTTTTAGACTGTGAGAATCTGCTTTTGTCATATTCAACATCAATTATACCATCAGTTATTTTTCCTATCAGATCTGGAATAAATGTATTTATGGATTCAATATAAACAAATTCCATTTGTTTAAACAAACTCAAAATATCTTCTGCAGATAGTGAATCATCATTTTTCTTTTTTCCGTGTTTATCAACTGGATAACCTGTAAGACTATCATCGGGAGAATTCTTTAAATAATTTTTCATATCTCTACACAAACGAAAATACTTATTACTTTGATCATCCCAAAAAGTTAATTCAATTTTAGGATGAGTAGATTGTCCTCCTGTTGCTTTTTTAATTTTAGGCATATCTTTTTCTCTATCATAATTTTCAGGGCAAAAAAATAGATTAATCGCACGCAATGTATTAGTTTTTCCTACATTATTTTGACCACATATTGCAATACTATTTAATTCTTGCGAAACATCTAATGTCATAGATAAAATTGAACGATATCGTGATATTTCACATTTTATAATACGTATCATCTGTTGTCTCTCACTTTCTAAACACAAACAAATATTCATGAGCAATAAGCAAAAAGTTATATTTTATACTATTTGTTTTCCAGTACCCTGTTGCTTTACAATTATGTTGTTCTTTAATAATCAATTCTTTCAGCTTAAATCCAGCCTCCTGAAATATGCTCATAACATCAAAAGACATAGGTACCATATGTCCTTTTTGACGAGTATCTCCCATAAGAATGGCACAAAACTTATCACTTTTTAAAACTCGGTAGCACTCATCAGCCACTTTTTTCATTTCTTCAAGAAAATCTTTTACTTTCAGGCGTGATAAATCCTCATCAATATCATCACTATAATTAATGATATTAGCATACGGTGGATGAGTACATATTAAATCAACACTTTTATCATGGATAAAATTTAAATTTCTTGCATCACCTTTACGCAAATATATCTTTCCATTAGCACCGTCATATTCAAAATTTGTTTTTTCTTTGCATCTATCAAGAGCAATGTCATTTACATCAACACCTATTATGTTTCGATTAAGTAACTTTGCTTCTACAAGAGTTGTGCCACCACCTACAAATTGATCAAGAACCAAATCATTCTCTTTTGAATAGCGGAGCAGTATATTCCGTGGGATATACGGCGACCAATTACCGCGCCATTTTGCATCATGAGTTGCCCAGTCTCCACGCTTTGGAAAAGACCAATGTGTAGTCATTTCCAATTCAAAATCTTCTGGCTCCCATTTACTTATTTTCTTTTCCATAATCTAATGTCCTCAATATTAATGGCAATTTGATACAACAAAGAATTCATTGAAAATCAACTTCCAGCCTTAGTTGGATAATTGCACAATCTTCTAATTTCTAAAATACATCTTAATGTTTTTAAAATTGTTTCTACAGTAATTTCAATAGTGTCATGATTTTGCAATCCATCTATAACGTAATCTAATTCATCCCATCATCAAAAATTATAAAGATCTTCTATTAGCAATAATGCCTCCATCTTATCATTATAATATTTATCAACTATATTATCTCTAATTTAACTATGGCTAATTAACCATAAACTTTGTTCACATAGATTAAAAATAAACATTGGAAAATCATATCACTATAAACTAGCAAAGTTTATTTTTTCTCCTGATGGCAGATTTTTAACCTCATAATAGCAAATACTGTATGTTGTTGTGTTCATCTTTCAAAGCATTTAGTTCCTAATTTTATATATGTATTGGAACTAAATTAACATTGTACCTAAGCATTTTACTCAAAATTTGTTATCACCTATACTATTACTTTATTAATAATTCCTTCTTCCAAATCCTTGATATTATAAATATGTTGCATGACATCAAATGTTTCTTCAAGGTTATTTCTAGCATCCAACCAACCATTGCCATCAGTAAACCAGACAAATACAAAATCTTTAATTTCACATGCTTCTTGGGAAATTTGTTTATAACTACGCGCTGTTTCATTTAGCTTTGAACCACTACTTGCATAAAAATTCGTTTCAATACCATAAACAGCACTTCCTGTTTTAATTACAAAATCAAAACGCTTAACGGTTTTCCCTTTATTAGAAATTGCTGAAAGATCAAGATTAAATTTCTTCTCAATTTCTTTAATTTTCATCTCTTTAAAATATGTTTTATTCCTTACAAAACCAGCATCTACAATATAGCTTTCAACTAAATTCTCCATTAGATGCCCTCCACGATTTTTACGACCATTGGAATCAAGCCCTGTTTCAACACCTGTTGCATAATCTAAAATATTATTAACTATATGGTTTTTCATTAAATCAAACAGTCCAGTTTTTCTCATAAATATTTTATATTGCTCAATAGAAAGATTGGGAGTTTTAAAATTATATTTAAACTCTCCATCGCCATCTATTGCGTATATTTCATTTGTTCTAACTGCTAAAAGTAATGGAATACACTTCAAAACTTCTGGATATTTCTTTATTAGATTTTCAAAATCAAATTCAATATTCTTAGAACCAATAAGTGAATTTAAAATATTAAGTTCAATTTTGATTTGATCAATATTTCTATGAATCTTTTCAAAATCAATATAATATCCATAGTCAGCAATACTGTCACGAAAGCTGGATATCCAAGTATTAAATTCTCGCATTACTCATTCTCCTTTAAAGTAATTTCAACTTTATCTTCATATATTTTCCATATAGATTTTTTTGGTACATATGTTCCATCTGGTCGTATAAGACCAAAATTTCTGTAAATTTCCGTTACACCAGCTAAATAAGAGTTTCTTTTGTCAATTTTCAATTCTCTTGTGTTGCTCCCACCAATAGAAACATTTACAGTTTTTTGCTCAGGTTTGAGAATATCTACCAATGCCTTAGGCATTCTCAATATTCTTGCTCGAATATCGTTCGCTGAAATCAGTTTATCAACAATAGCTACTGGTGATGAAATATTACTTTGAAAATCGTTAATTGAAGATAAATTAACGGTTTTACTTTTTAACTCATCCATTGCATCTTTGCTGAAAACTGGTTTATATACAAAGCCAATATGATTATCAATACAACTTTCAATCAGTGATTTACCATCAATTAGAATTATTGGGCGAGATAAATCATCCATTACAAAATTTTTAGTATTTGCTGAGTATGAAGCTGTCGTTATGAATAACCCTTTACTACCTGATTTCATAACTCCCCTTAGAGCCCTTACCTTTTCGATTGGTATTGTTGTTCCAGGTTTATTTCTCTTTGCTTGAACATAATATTCAACAGAGTCATCACCATACAGACCTCCAACACCATATCTGATGGCTTCAAGGTCAATACCACCATCAACTGAACGCTGGGTCACCCTGACTTCATCTAAGCCAATTTTTTCAAGATATGCTTTTAAAAATTCTTCAAAAAGATACCCATTTTTAAAATAAGAATAAAAATCATTTAATACTTTATCAAATTCTTCTTCACTTAGTCCTTTTATTTTGATCATATAATCTACTCCTCACAATTAGAAATTACTGATCAGCAATTCTTTTATTTTTCCTCTTGACTCACTATTACAGTTAATCATTCGAGTTGCATCTACTCTTTTAATCTTATAGCTATCATAAATGTTATCAAAGAAATCATCTTCTATATTTGTATTTTTCGGATCTGAATTACTAATAACAATCTTAGCCCTTTTTCTATTCATACTATCCACAAATTTTGCAAGTTCAATCTGCTCTTTATCATTGAATGAATTCTCAGTATATGCAGTAAAATTTGCCGTTCCAGTAATAGGTCTGTAAGGTGGATCAAAATAAACAAATGTACTTTCATCAATAAATTCTGATGACTTTCTATAGTCACCACAAACAATATTGACTTTTTGTAACTTTTCAGACACCGCACAAAGATTTTTTTCATCACAAATCATAGGGTTCTTATATGAACCCATAGGTACATTAAACATTCCTTTTTTGTTTACTCTAAATAGGCCATTAAAACAAGTCTTATTAAGAAATATCATCAATGCAGCCTTTTCAATATTTATAGTTTCATCTCCAGTGATTTTTAAATCATTAAAAAGTTCTCTCTTTGACATATAATAGCTTTTGCGTTCTACCGTGTCCCTTTCTATGAACTCATTTTGCATAACTTCTAAAATACTAACCAGTTCGTCTATATCATCTCTAATAATTCTATAAGTATTAATAAGTTCTACATTAATATCACTGATGTAAACTTCTTCTAAATCATATTTACTCAATATATCAAAAAGGACGGCTCCTCCTCCAAGAAATGGTTCCGCATATTTCGTTATAACGGTATTTTCAAAAGGATAGTACTTTTCTATTTCTCGAAGAAGTTGTCCCTTTCCACCAGCCCACTTTAGAAATGGTTTTATAGTTTTTTCCTCTTTTTTGTTGTATCTTATACTTCTTGCATCTATCGGTTTTTCAGCAGTAGCAGGAATAATCCACATATTTCCTACCATAGTAGCATTATTAATTCTATTTTCAGAACAAAGAACAGCAACTCGTCTTTGAGAAATTCCCCACCTATCAGCTGCTTCTCTTGCGGATATATACTCCATAGTGATACCTCCATTTTCAATCATTTTATTATATTCTAATTCTAGAATAATAGCAACATCATTTTAAAATCTTTTAAAGTTAATATTTATCTGATAGCAAGTGTATGCAATAACAAAAGCAAGTTTGAACACTATGGAAGTTGTGTTGTACTTGGAATTAGAAAAATAGAACTCTTAGATCTACTCATGTAGAAGAAAGTCTGCTTTTCTTGCAGCTTTTAAGTTAGAAATAAAAAAACTAATGGACTAATTAGACAATTTTCAATAAAGGGATTTCATTTAAAAATATTACTAATAAATCTCTAAAAGAAGCCCTCTATATCATTAACAGCTGACCAGGAAAGAGATTAGGTTATAAAACTCCATTAGAAGTTTTAATACTAAAAATTCATTAAAAAGCTATGTAATTACATATCAACATAGTCACTGAAAATCCATATAATGTATAATTTCGCTTTATAATAGATACTTACTATTATAAATAGTGATTATTATAAGTATATTTTTTTTGAGTAATTTGATAAAAGTGTTACACTTAACTTGACAATCTATCTTTTTTCTAACTTATCCATTTCTCCCTACTTTCTATAATATTGTGTCATAAATGTAATTACATTGTTAATACTTTTTTTAGATTTTTATTTATTTTTCAACAAAAAAGAACCCTGTTAAGAGTTCTTTTGGTTTTGTTTCATTTTTAAAATATACTCTATAAAGTCAAATGTGTTTAGGTACTTTGAAGCGATATCTTTTGTTAGGCTTCCAACATCAGCAAATATCATATCATTGTCTTTTATCAAACTATTTTCGTTATTTAGCCAATTTAAACATATTTTTAGACTGTATCTCTTGTCTTTTAAAGGTAAGTTATTATAACAAATCCAATTATCTAACTCTTCAAAAACATCATTGTAAGTATATACTTTCTTCAATCTTGACAATTTATATTTTAAAATTCCGTAGTACATCGATAATTTGGGTGATAAAATTACTCCTACCCAATCTGCTTGTTCATGCCAATCTGCTGCCTCATCTATTGCTTCCCCTAAAAAAATATTATCTTTATTTTCAAATCTTCCTATGGAAGTAGCACCTCTTAAGTATATATTGTTATTTATCCCTTCTCTAATAGCTTCACTACAAATTTTAGAATGGATATACAGACTTACTAAAACATATTTAGGTATTTTAGTTGGAGATTTTTCCCCTATATAATCCTTAAAATATGATATTATAACTATTGTATCTGAAATGGATAGAATATTAATTTCAATCTTATTAACACCATCAAAATTTAAAACATATTTAGGAATATTATTTTTTGAAATTTCTTTAATTTTTTCTATTATATTTTTAAGCTTCTCTATTGCTTTATCGTCATTTTTGTATATTCCTTTCCATCCTAAAACATCTAAAAAAGTTACCATTCCTATACCAGAAATATTTTTACTATCAATACTATTAATTTTGTTGCTTCCAAAAGACATTTAAATCACTCCTACTTATTTCTTCTATCTACTAATATTATAACAAAAAAGACTCAAATTTAAGAAGTCTTTTTTTGCATTATATCTTTATTCAATTCTATTACTTTTTTTATTATAATTTAAATTAAAAACAATATTAATCAAGATGTATAAAAATAAAAATGTTGTTAATATAGTTATGATTAATATAGTGACTGTAAAAATTTCAAATACTACAAAACAACCTACTATATTATTAATAACATAAGAAGTCATGCCAATTAAAGAATAGCAAATAGGTAGAAAAGAAACACTACATAATTGTTCCCAATGCTGTTTATTTAAAATAATTTCTTTAATAATATCTCTATCGCTTATAGCAAGTATTATTGTAAATGCTGTTATTAATGTGCTAAAAATTGTTGTAAACACACCTATGGATTTGTCTGCAGTAGAACTTATATATATTTTTTCTTTTAAAAAATATAATACAGCATATATTACTACAATAAAAATTACATGAGTTATAGGCTTATTTATCTTTTTTATAAAATTACCCAACATAACTATCTCTCCGCACTAATTTTTACAGGCTTTTTATTTTTATAGATCTTTCGATAATCTTTTTCAAAAAAATCATATATCCTCTCGTGTGTAATAGGTGTACTTTTATCATAAGTAAATTCAAAACCTGTAACCAACTTATTTTCTATTAAATCAATTATTTCTGTTGCTTCATCCTTATTTTTTCTATATGCCAATTTAAAACTGTTCCAGTCTTCACTTTTATTGTCAACGCTATCCAAGTATTTATCTATTTCTATTTTATTCAAGCCTTTTTCTTTTTTTGCTCTTCCTACACTAAGGGACATTGTAATTGTTTTTGCATCCGTAGCATTTATATTTTTTAGAAAACTTATGATATTATCATCATTTATATTTGTAGTATCTATAGAAAAATCAATCCTTTTATATATTACTCCTTCTCTATTTTTAATATCTGATAATCTAATACCACTTAATATTACTTCTAATTCTATAGAATATTTTTTTTCTAGATCAAAAAGAAGTAGATTCAAGTAATTTTCTAACATTTTATGAGTAAGTCCATGAAAGTTATTATGAAGAAGTATACAAGCATTTTCAAAATCGTAAATAACAGTTGTAAATTCTGCTAATTGTTTACCTTTGCCTACCGTTATTAATTCAAATTCATTAGTTTTATCATCTACTTCACCTGGCAAAATACTATTTCTGTATCTTAAGATTTGCATCTCTAAAAGTTTAGTATCTTGATGAAACTTTGACCTGTGTATTTTTACAAAGTCAACTCCAACTAATTTTTTTGTCTCTGATAAATCTTTTATTGATTCCAAGTCTTTATGCAATCTACAGTAATACTTTTTGCTTTCCATATCCTTTAACCTAAAGAAATAGCAACTTACAAATTTATTTTCCAAAATGACACACTCCTAAAACTAAATTATTTTTATCTAAATAAACTATAACAAAAAAGTCCTGTATAAACAAGACTCTTTGCTGATAAAAAACAATTTTTAGAATTTTTTCACTATTCTATTGTATCAAATTTGTACTGTGATTTACTGTAAATTTTATTTAATGATATATTGTCAAACTAAGTGCAACACTTTTTTAAATTACTCGAAAAACTTACTTAAAACTTCTAATGGAGTTTTATAACCTAATCTCTTTCTTGATCTGTTGTTAATCATATCTACAAGTTCTTTTAGAGATTCATCAGTAATGTTTTTAAATGAACTGCCTTTAGGGAAAAATTGTCTAAGTAGTTCTTAGTGTTCTAGTTTCTAACTAAAAAAGACAGTGAAAGATTTAGAAAATTGATATACCTAAGTATTTAACAATAGTATAGGTGTTTTTACACCCCCACTATTGACAAAGAACCTAAAATTTTACAGAAAAGGGATAACCGCTAAGGTTCCACCGGATATAAAATAAGCACAGAAAAAGCACATAGCTGAAAGATTTTATAATTTTAAAGTCATGTACTTTATCTTTTACACTATTTGATGATTTAGACGAAACTGGGATTTGTCATTCAAAACTATTCTCGTAAATATCAAAAAATGAAGAAACAAAATGTGCTTGCTCTTGTTCATCTTTAGAACCTGTCGTAACTTGCCACCCATAAGTCTTATATTCTTGATAATTATTCTTTGATATAGAATCTAATTTCATCTCATCTTTTATCAATGTCAAACCATCTGAATAATTTTCAATTAAAGCTTCATAAGCTTTTTCAGGATTTTTAAAAACAGCAACACCATCTTTTGTTGCTCCTATTTCAAATCGTTTATCTCTCTCATAAAAATCATCAATATCAACATTACCCTGGATATTTTCTTGCCCTGCAATATACTCCTGTTCATAAGATTTTTTGACTTTACTACAACCAACTGTAGAAAATATCATTACAAAACAAACTGACATTAAAAGAACTTTCTTGATAGCCACCTCACTCACCCTCGCAAATTCTAATTTATACTAAACTCTATTTAAACTATGGATTTTAGCGGTTCTATCCTTGTGATACTCTTTACTATATCTGTTGTTAATAAAATTTCAGTATATCATTTTTTATAAAATATCTCCATTCTTCTATTAGATTTTAGTATTAATTCTAATCACCGTTTTTAACGTCATATATTTAGACTTATTGAAATATTATTTTTTTAGCTCTCAATAAACATCCTTAAATATATTTTTAGGACTATTTAATTGATTTTTAGTATAACATTCAATATTTCCACAAAAGCCTCCCACCAAAAAGATGGAAGGCTTTCTAAACAATTTACCTAAATTCAACAACTCCCTTTTGAACCTATTATTTCAACTTTTTAGTATCAAAACAGTATCACTAAGGAGCTTTTTGCTCCAATAAAACGTCGAAACGCTGTATTTTCAACGGTTTTATCGCAGAAACATATTTGTTACTCTACTCCCACTCAATATGTCCATTGATATTGTTTTGTATAAATGGCATAAAATCAAGGTTTTTGTTAACTGATTTAGCCTTATTATCTAGTTTATTTCTGTTTATCCGATTTTTTGCAAGCATATTGCAAGCATATTTTTTAAACTTTCTTATTTTCCATAGTCAGTGGAAAAGTCATATTATATGCACTTCTTATATCTTTTGCAAAATCCAATAATATATTAATAGTAGAGTAGTCCATATAATAATACTCTATAAGACTGGATTTAATTATAAAATTCCATAATTCACTACTATCAGGCTGTTCTTTAAATATATTTTTTAAATCATCATTTGTAAAATCCTCTTTAAGGTTTTCAAACATATTTTTTATTTTATCAGATGTATATAGTGTTATTTCTTCGGTCTGCTCAACGCCTCTCCAAAAATCAATATATTTAGTCTGATTGTTTATTAATTCATATATTATTCTGTATAAATAACTTTCTGGTGCAAAATATCCAGGTGCAAATACCAAATTCGGCTTATGTTGTCTATCATTTAAACCTTTTTCCTTAGGATTAAAATCTATCTCCAAATAATCTTTAACCATTGGTTGTTGAGATTTTTTATTCAATCTTGCATCTCCATCCAAGAATATAATTACCCTATTAAAATATTCATAAGCCTCTGAAATATTCATTAACTCATCACATCCACAATGTGTTACAATCTGTTTTAACTCATCTTTAATATTAGCTATATCTTCAAATTTAAGTATTCTTTCTCTAATAGCATCATGATTAGAAACATTCTCAGAATTGCGAAAATATGTAGCATCGGAAGATTTCTTTATCAATTTTATTATATTCCTGAGCGCATTTACATGTTGAATAAACAATTCCTGCCCTACACGATCTTCAAAATATATTTTAGGAAGTGTTTTCTGAAAATTTATTTTATTAAACATATCATTTTTTAATAGCTCATAAGATTTAATACTGGCCACTATCGGCATAGATGGATTCTTTAGATATATAACTTTAGTATCTTCAGAATTTTTTTGTTCTTGTTTTAAACTTTCTTTTAAGATAGTTAAAGAATGTGTGCTAACAATAACCTGTAGAGAGATTTCATTACATAGTTTTTTCAGCAGTTCAAATAATCGTATTTGAGTATCTGGATGCAGAGATACATCAATTTCATCAATGCAAAGCAGAGCCCCATTATAGTCACTATCCTTTGATAGCAAGTAAATATCAATCAATGCACTTATTATATTCCCAATGTTATCCTGCCCTATAGATTGTGAAAGAGCCGGAGTTCCTTCTATTTCCATATGCAAAGAAGATCTTGGACAGGCCTTTTTCTCTATTATCGAAATTTCCTCAGATAATTTAATCGAGCCGGGAATAACAGAGTTATACCATTCTCGGTAAATATTCAGCATTTCTTCTTTTGCAAAAGGATTATTTTTTCTTATTTTACTAATATGCGTTAAGTCTTTATTTTCTCCTAGTGGATATAGTCTAGATAAACTTAAATAAATAGTTGGTATTTTTACTCTTCCCGCTCCTCCTACACCAAAATTTGATTTAGCCTCTTCTTCAGCTGTTTTTATTGTGTAACCATCCAGATATTTATTTGTAGTTCGTGGAATTATTCTAATACCACGATTAGTATCTGTATCATCTTTAAACGAAAGTCTTTTAGTCAATGCGATTGACTCACTACTTTGTCCATATTTTAAATATATTTTATAGTCCTGATATTTTTCGGTTTGATCAATATTAAAAAAATCTAAAAATTCAGGTTGAAAATTGCTACCTAGCGAACTTTTCTTATTAATTCCAGAACCGGACGCAATTAATGATAAAATATTAGATTTTCCCACACCATTAACTCCGCTTACAATGGTTATTTTTTTACCTAATGGAATAATAACATCTCTAAAATTCCTAAAATTCTCTAAAATTAACTCTATAGGCTTCATGTACATATATCTCTCCTTACGCTAAATTTACACTAATATTATTCTTCATTAATTCATTAATATCTGGGACACTAGAACTAGATTCAAATATAATTAATTCCTTGGCTTTTCTTTTTTTTGCCATACTATAATTAAGCTCAATTCTTTTTATACAATATTTTTCATAAATTTTTTCTATCTCTGGTTCATCGTCATATGTTATGATCCAATCGCAATTAACTGTATCGCCTATTAATTTTTCTATTCGTATATGGTCTTTGTAGTTAAAAAAATTAAGATATAATTGTTTTCCATTATTAAAGTATGGTGGATCAAAATATATAAATGCGTTCTCTTCATATTTAGGCACATAATTCTCTAAAAATGATTTTATGTCTTTGTTATATAGATGGATTTTCGATTTATTTTTCGCAATTTTTTTAATTCTAAATATTAAATCTTCACGATTAAATCTAGCATCTAATTTCCATAGCCCAGACTGCTCCATACCGCCTATCACTCCTGCTTTTATAATCCCTGAACGATTTGTTCTATTCATATAAAATGTTGCAAATCCAAGTTCAAAACTATATTTTTTATTATTTCCAAAACAAATACTTCTTTGTTTTTTCCATTCATCAATTGTAAGAGGGACTCGGCTCACTTGTTCCAAAAACCTATCCGTTTCCTCTAATATAGCTCTCCAAAAAGAGTATATTCCTTTATCTAAATCATTTATTACAATTTCAGAAACTACGCCCTTTTCAACCAACTCGATTGCAACTCCAGCTCCACCAGCAAAAGGCTCTATATATATTCCACCCCTGTGTCCATATTTATCAATCAGCAATTCTATTAGTGGCGTAAGTTTTCCCTTTCCGCCTGGATACCTTAATGGTGAATAAAACACTTATTCCACCTCCTAAATCTATAAATTATACTTTATACTCACCAGTAGCCTCTTTTATCATCCCATCATGCCAATCTACACTCTCTAATGGCATTTCATGGTATTTATCAAACACTTCATACAGGTACTTATACTTGACCTTATTTTCAATTATTTTCTTAAGAGAATCTGTATCCATTGAAATAATCTTCATTCCTGTAATGGTTTCTTCATCTCTAGTATACGGAATTATCTTTCTATACCTAAAATCTGAGATTACATTTTTATCTAGGTATGTGCTAACAAATAGGCTGTAATCAAACGGATTATTAAACCTAATTCTGTAATCGCCTAAATGTCTTGAAACAGGCTCCATTTCCATTCTTCTTTGATTATTTCCGTCTGCAAGAGTTGCTTCAAGTAATAGCGAATGTTTAGGATAAGAAGTGCATGCTTCATATTCATATATAATGTCTGCGTAACCTCCGGCTGCATGTGTCTTAGGCAATAAATTAGCTTCTAATGATAACTTCATGAAGTCCAAAACATTCCCTTGTCTTTCACTTACTTTATACCATATTATCCCCAAAATATATTCAAAGATAGTTGGTATTGCAGCCTCATCTGTAACAAGTTCTTCAATCCTTTTATCATCACGTTTCTCAAAATAATTTAGCAACTCTATAAGCACAGAATCGTTAAATTTCTTATCAATCAAAGTGTTAAATCTTCTGTATCGTTCATCATTTACATAAGTTGCAGCTTGTTCCGTACTCTTAATTGTAATTCCTAAATCTTTACTTAAAGCTGCATATACTTTGATAATATCTAACTTGAATGCTTCTGATATAGTTTCAAGTGGAGCATCAGCTCTGAGATTATTATCTCTACTAAAAGTTTCTGTATACAGAACATCAATAATTTCTTTAAAATAATACTTTGGAATCATATCCAACTTAATCATACGATCTTCAAAAATTAGAGTATCTGTAATATTAAAATATCTTCTATTTAAATCAAAATAATCAGATAAAGTCGCCATTGCTTTAAAAACATGTAAATATTTGAAAAATGCTTCTTTTAGTTCTGTTTCATTTTTACAGTTTATAAATGGGCATTGTTTGTGAATTGAAGACTTCCCATTTTTTCGTACAACACCAATATTGGTTGTTTTAAAGAGTAAACTTCTCCACAATGTTCCAGATTTTTGATTTATATTCTTTGCAGAATTTAATAGCGATTCATAAATGTTTTCGCCATCAAGAAATACCTTCTTTAAATTCTCATACAATTTATAGTACGGCTTGTCATAGTTTCTGCTTTTACAATTCATTCCCACTAAACATATCAAGTTTTCATCAACATTAGAGGCTATAAATCCTTCTTGTGCAAGTTTATAGTTATCCATTTGCATAAGCCTTTTGTAAATTATTTCCTCAAGCTTGATTTCCCCTTTTCGATATAATTTAATATCCGATATAATTTGATCTGCACTTTCGTCATCTCTAATTAACGGAACAAAATAAGTAAATTCATCATAGCTTAAAAACTAAAGCTCAGTTAGACACTTTACAACCGCAATAAACGGTCTAACGATACTACCACTTACATCTATACTTGTTTTAAGAAGCTGTTTTAGATAGATAAAGCTATCTCTGTTAATATTAAATACATTATTGGTTTCAAAATCCCCGCTGCTTGTTATTTTAAGGAGTTCTCTTCCTGCATCCGTAATCAATCTATCTTCTGTAATTAAACCAATATCAACCAATCCTGATGTTTTTTCTCTAGCATTTTTATCCTTCCTTTTAGCATCACCTGTTAAGAAGGCTTTGCTTTTCATAAAATCATAATACTCTTCTTGTAATTCATTATTCCAATTCCAGTTAGACTTTTTTATGACTTCATTATAAAAACAATATATTAATACCTATTGAAATAAAACTACTTAATTTTATATAATTTTAACAACATTAAATATAATTACAATAAAAGTCTATTTATAATTGTATAATAACTTTATAAATCTTGATTAACTATAATATCTAATTGATTTTCTATACATTCTGGACTCACACCTTCAACGAACTCAATCAAATCATAAATAATAGAACAGAATCCACAATATACGTGATATCCTTTTTTAGTAAATTCACCATTTTGTTTAAAAACTTTGAATTCTTTTCTATAAAATCTTTTCAATAAAGTCTCTAAATCCATAATATAATCCACCTATATAATGATTTTATTTTCCTGTATTTTTGTCATATTTAAATATTGATTTGATATGGAATTATAATCAACAAAGGAAACTATATTTTTTATTTGATCATAGATTGATTGACTAATTTTATCCTCAAATTCTGCTTTTCTTCTACTATCTGCAACAATAAAAAATTTTGAGCGAAAATCTTGTAATTCATAAAATTTATTCAAAGAATTGATAATATTTGTTGAATGCTCAACTTCATAAAAACAACTTGGCAAACCTCTTTCATTAAACCATATTATATCAACTGTACTAGCTCTTCTAATTATGTTATCATAAGTAAACTTTGGTATATCAGTGATTGATACTATATCTGATAATTTTTTCTCCATGAAAAATTTATTCTTATCTTGTGATGGTATATATGTCTTCAAATTCTTCATATTGCCAATTTCAACAATCAACCCTTGGTAATATGAATGTTCAAAGGCAGCTTTAGTGTTTTTATCATCATTTTTTATCTTGAATTTTTCAAGAACGTTATCTTTATATTCTGTCAAAGCCCATAATCCTGATTGAATTTTAAAAAATTCTTCTCTTCTTTGAAGATAACATCTTATACTAGCAAAAGGTGTTTTTGTCTTCCAGTTAGATGTATCTACATTCTGATTCAAATAAGCTAAAGTGGCATATCCGTTATTATTTTTCATGGTCTCTATTATGTCATTTACTTGGGTATGTACTTTCTTCATATATTCTTCTCCTTCAATACATCATATAATACATCTTCATAATAAATAAACACAAAATCAATATATACTTAATATCAGACTTTTCAATAAGTTCATCAAATGCTTTTGTAGCTGTAATCATGCAATAATCACTTTTTAATGGTTTTTATCAACTCATTTGCATCAAGGTTATAACAATCATTATTAGAATTTATCGTTTCTTCCGGTAACAAGACATTCAATACCAAAGTCTTTTCAAAATCCACATTTTTTCTATATGCATCGTAGTGCCCAACTGTGTTTGCAATCTTATCCATTGCATATAGAAGCGATGTAATCAATATTGCATATTCCTTAAAATTTATTTCTTTATTTTTATACTTTGCTTCTATATTTTCTCTTATATATCCTATCTTGCTACAATCATCAGCAGAAAAGAATGTATTTGTGAAATTTTCTCGCATATAATTTTTTTCTTTTGTTTTAACTTGATTATAGTCGTATATAAGCTCAATTATCTTTTTCTTTAATATTTTTCATATCCAAACCATGCATAATTGGAAAGATAATTACTATACAACAAATCATTTGTAATAAGCATTTTATCCTTGAAAGTATTTGCAACTGCTCCAGTTCCACTAAATATGTCAATAACAATATTTACACCTTTACAATTTCCATCAAATGTTTTTCTTATAAAATCAGAAAGAGAATATTTATTTCCTAAATATAGTCTATTATTTATGAATGACTGCTTTAATCCTAATTTAGATATTAAAAAATTTGTGTCATCCTTATCCTGTAAACCATCTATATGCAAAAATTTTTTTATAATTTCAACTGTATTTTCATCCCAAAAGTATCTTCCTGTATCACTTCTCGGAATTAAAATATTTTCTTTATCTATTAATTTATATAAATATGACTTAGAAATGTCTAATTCTTTTATTACATCAGTAACATTAAGAC
>CAUQVF010000012.1:0-70821 GCA_963521605.1 uncultured Peptostreptococcaceae bacterium
AACCATCCTGTAGCAGAAAGATTGGTAGTAATAGGAAGTATAGACTTTAGTGATAGACCTAATTTATATGAAGCTATTAAAACAGATGTGTCTAATGATAAAAAACGTAATAAATATATGTTCTTTGATGATGGAGAAAGAAAGGCATGGGTGATATGGTGGGGAGCAGACAGAAGTTCTTAATCTTACTCTTACTTTTTACAATGACAATATCTCTTTCATCATGTGGTAATTCTGAACCACCTACTACTACTATAGAAGACGAATTCAAATATTACAGTGAAGACTCAGTAGAGGGACGATGTGCGAGAATACTAAAATGTCTAAGTGAGGGTGATAAGGAGACACTTAAGGATATGTTCTCACCTAAGGCAAAGAGAAGAAAAAGACTTGATAAAGAGATAGATAAGGCAATGGAGTTTTTTGAAGGTAAGGTATTAGAATATTATCCATATGTATCAGGTGGAGATGATCTTGCTATAGATAATGGAAAGACTACATTGTATTCTGAAAGCATACAAATAAAAAAGATACAAACAGATTCAGACAAGATATACTCTATATATGGCTTATATTATACAGTAAATGACAAGGATCCTGAAAGTATAGGACTAAGTTATTTAAGTATATATGATTATACAGATAGAGATCCTTATGATTTGAATGCGCCATCAGTAGATATAGGAAATTAGAGTATATCTGATAAGAAAGTCAAAGTTGTTAAAAAGTATTAAATTAAAGTAATTAAATAATGTTTAACAACTGACACTTGGTATAATATGTACTTGTTTAATACAAGTGCATATTATACCTTAGCTTAAAATCTATACTATAGCAAAGTTATTATATTTTCTCTTATTTTGCAATTATTTTAAAATTATCTTATTAGTTATAGATTTTAAATATTAACCATCCTGTAGCAGAAAGATTGGTAGTAATAGGAAGTATAGACTTTAGTGATAGACCTAATTTATATGAAGCTATTAAAACAGATGTGTCTAATGATAAAAAACGTAATAAATATATGTTCTTTGATGATGGAGAAAGAAAGGCATGGGTGATATGGTGGGGAGCAGACAGAAATTCTTAATCTTACTCTTACTTTTTACAATGACAATATCTCTTACATCATGCGGTAATTCTGGACCACGTACTACCACTATTGAAGAGCAACTTAAATATCATAATGAAGATTCAGCTGAAGGTAGAAGTGCAAGAATATTAAAATGCCTAAGCGAGGGTGATAAGGAGACACTTAAGGATATGTTCTCACCTAAGGCAAAGAGGAGAAAAAGACTTGATAAAGAGATAGATAAGGCTATGGAGTTTTTTGAAGGTAGAGTAGAAAAATATATTACAAACATTGATGGAGGAGACGAGATTGAAGTAGATAAAGGGAAGACAACATTTTATTCAAAGAGTTTACGAATAAGAGATATAGAAACAGATGCAGGAAAAATATATACTATATTTGGTTTATATTACAGGGTTAATGATAAGGATCCTGAAAGTATAGGACTAAGATATTTAAGTATTTTTGATATTACAGGAAGAGAATATATAACAGGCTCACCATCAGTAGATATAGGAAATTAGAGTATATCTGATAAGAAAGTCAAAGCTATTAAAAAGTATTAAATTAAAGTAATTAAATAATGTTTAACAGTTAATGCTTAGTATAATATGTACTTGTTTAATACAAGTGCATATTATACCTTAGCTTATAAAGTCAAAATATAGTAAAGTTATTATATTTTCTCTTATTTTGCAATTATTTTAAAATTTTCTTGTTAGTTATAGATTTTAAATATTAAAAAGAAATTAAAAATATCAATTATTCTGTAGCAGAAAGATTGGTAGTAATAGGAAGTATAGACTTTAGCAAAAGACCTGACTTATATTATGCTCTAAAAAGAGATACTTTGAATGATGACAAACATAGAAAATATATGTTTTTTGATGATGATGATAATATTAAAAATAAAGATGAAAAAGATAATGAAAAGAAGCTGTGGATAATATGGTGGGACAAAAATCTAAATATATAACTATATGTGTTTCTTTAATATTAATTATGATACTTAGTGCTTGCGAAAAGTATATTGATGCAGATATTGCAGGAGAAGAAGCAGGAAAAATAATAATAGAATGTCTAAGTAATGATGATAAAGAAACACTTAAAAGTATGTTTTCAGAAAAAGAAAGAAATCGTAAAGAGCTTGACTTAGAAATAGATAAGGCAATGAGGTTTTTTGACGGCAAAGCTGTAGATGGTTGGAAAGTTCAAGGTGGTAGTGGTGGAGCTGCATATGATTATGGCAAGATAACATATAAAGAATCAAATCCATATATTTACCCTCTAAAAACTAATACAGGAAAGGTGTACGCAATCTATGGATATAGTTATATTGTAAATAAAAAAGAACCTGATAAGGTGGGTTTAAATGCAATAACAATAATTGAAGCTCCTGATGATAATTATACAGACTATAGTAATGCTCCTGAAGTCACTATAGGAACTCCTTAATGTTTGTATAACACTACTACTATTATTTTAAAATTAATTATTTACAAAATAAGTCTTTTTCTTTAAAACTAAAAGTTTGCTTATATATCATATAAAAAATGCTGATAGGATGTACTTACTAAAACAAATATAATAAGTACATCCTATTGCAAAATAAAAATTATTTTATTTATTTTATAATCATTATCTTATACTATTATCTATTTAATCTATGGATATTTTTCATAAATGACTTACAAAGTAGCATATGGTTTATGGCTTTATTATAAGTGTACTTAAAAAGATTTATCCATTATTTTATTAGATTTTAGTATTACATATAAAATCAGATTTTATTGAAAATACATACTATATCATATTTTAATACAGTCTTATATTATCCAAAGTCTGTCCGTATCTTAGGGCGGATCTCATATTTTTGAATTTTTCGTCATAGATTTCAAGCTCGTCAAGCAGCTCTTTTTCCTTGGCAGTAGTTTCCAAAATATTTACTATTCCGCCGTTGTTGATGACTATCCTCTTATCTGCAATCAATGCTAAAGTCGGATCGTGAGTTGCCATAAGCACTATCTTATCCTTTGATACAAGGAGATTGAGTGCTTTTTTTCTGTCTATACCGGCATTTTCTATCTCATCTATCAATACTATAGGCGACTTGCTAAGTATTGCAGTGTCAGCTATCATCAGCGCTCTTGACTGTCCACCGCTTAGTGATGTGATGTCTGTATCTTCTTTGAAAGTTTCTCCGGCGAGATTATTCGCCTCTGTTATTATCTTTTCCACTGTTTCGTCTATATTTTCAATCAATCTGCTTTGTGCGTGTAATTGCAAGAACTCTTTTACCTTCAAATCCATTACGAAGTTCATATTTTGTGAGAGCTGAGCAACAAGTTTGTTGTTTGAAGCAAACCTCTTCTTGATGTCCGGAATCTCATCATTTATCAATATCTGTCTCTTAGTAGGCGTGTCCTTTTGTGCCATCCACTCTATGTCTTGCAATAGTC
The DNA here is from genome assembly GCA_963521605.1 of uncultured Peptostreptococcaceae bacterium. GTDB lineage: Bacteria > Bacillota > Clostridia > Peptostreptococcales > Filifactoraceae > Peptoanaerobacter. Next base: position 3,532 of record CAUQVF010000012.1, read on the forward strand.
TTGACTTACCTGCTCCTGTAGGCCCTACTATAGCTATTATTTGTGACTTTTCTATCTTCAGACTTTCAAAATTTTCAGCCTCAGAAAATTTATTATATCCTGAAATAATCGTAAGCGATTTGACGTCATCTCCCTCACTTATGCCCAAAAACTCCTTCATAGCTGCTATATATGAGTCAAGCTCTCCAAGTAGATTTTCTTTGGTAGTTGCCTTGTCTTCAAAATACTCCGGTGAAAAATCATTTAAGAAGTCTTCGAAAGTCTTGTCCATATAATTTGTAATATCATAGTCATTTTCGCTGAAAAATCCATCTAAAAACGGATATCTATCCAATAATTCTCCTATTTTTTGCATTTATTGCTCCTCATCAATCCATTTGCATTTTTCTGATATTTCCCTTTTGATAGTCCTCGCCTATCCTTGTTTCACCCAAGCAATATGAACATAGGGCAGTAGGCATAGGAAATCTGAGTTTCATTGATTTTACAGTTGTTATGTTTTTTTCTTCGCTGTATAACAGTGTACTTAGCTCATAAGCTCCCTGTCCTGTAAGTCCGTTGACATTCATAGTAACAGCCGTAGGATTGACAAAGCTTACCCTTGACAAGAATACCTCTCTTTCTGCCTGAGATACTATGTCCGACTTTGTAACAACTACTATATCAGCCATCTTGAGCATAGGCCCTATTTTTTTCGGTGTGTTTATACCTGAAAGATTGTCTATTACGCATACTCCAAGTATGTTTTGTATATAAGGTGAACATCTGTTGCAAAGTCCGGCAGACTCTGTTATAAGCACGTCCAAGCCTTCATTTACACCCCACTTTACCACCTCTTCAATATTAGATACGAAAAAGTGGTCAGGACAAAGACCTCCTGAAAGTCCTTTTTTTACCGGAATACCGGCTTTTTCATATATTAAGTCATCATCTGTATAAAGACAGTCAAATTTTACAACACCCGCTTTGATACCTCTGCTTTTGAGTGCTTCGCAGGATTTTAATATTATACTGGTCTTACCTGAAGAAGGCGGACCGGAAACAACTACTAAGTTCATATTATCTCTCCATATATTTCAATTTATTAAATATATTTATCTTTATCAATTTTAATTTATCTATACTAATACTATTATCTATTTAATCTACGGATAATTTTCATCAATAGTTTTAAAAAAACATTATATAATTGATGACTTCACTATAAATACACCATAAATATTTTATTATAACTTGGTATAAAATTCAAAAGTATTGATAATAGTATCAAATATTTAGCCATATATTAAATATGTGTATCGACGATATTAATTTTGCAAAAACACCGTGATACACATATCGTCTTTTATAAAGTGAACATTTCAGTAAATTCTTTAATAAGTTTTTCTATATCGTTATTGTAGATAAAATCCCAACCTATCCACATATATTTTTGATCATCTCTCAATTTGTTGTCAATCATAGGATTTGTTGAAGGGAAGTTACCGTTGAAAGAAAATATCTCGCCTATTTCCTTTGAGTGCAGATAGTCGTTTACAGCAGATACATTCTCTCTGTATGACTTGCTTATCATAAATATAGGGCTTACTATAGCTCCGTCAGTAGGCCATACTGCAACTAAGGAGTCATCTTGTATCATAGTAGTGAAGAAATACGGTGATACACTTACTATAGCTTCGTTTTTATTTGCCTTTACCATTTGAGACGGGTGAAGATTTTGGTGATAAGAGCGTTTTAATTTTTTTATACCCTCCATACCGAATTTTGAATATATAGTAAGTACTATGGCGTTGAATAGGTCAAGATCCATAAAAGGTATGCTTACTCTGCCTTCAAACTCTTCGCTTAGCAAATCTTCCCAAGAAGTAGGAGGCTTTCTACCCTCCAATAGTTTTGTATTTACTATAAATACTGCAGGTACTATACCCATGACATTATAATTGCCCTTAGGATCTTTTAAATCCGCATTTTTTTCGATAAATTCACTGTTTATTTCCCTGTCTTCTCCGACATAGATTTTTTGCTCTATTAGAGATTTTACTCTGTCTCCGAAGAAGAATTCAAAACCTGCTGTAGTGATAATATCAGGATACTTGCTTGAATCATCACTGCTTAAGTCTTGCACTATGGAGTCTATACCGTTGCTTGCAGGCTCCAAGTCTGCAAAGATGTTGAAATCTCTCTTTTGAGATTTTATAAAAGCATCTATAGTATCTGTAAGCGGCACTCTTATCGGACAAGGCAGTACGCCTTTTACAGCTACGTCCTTTTCAGGATTATATCCTTTGAATATCTGAGATTTATCTGTATTAAACTCGTCCTTGCTTTGCAAAAATGCATTTAAGTTTTCCAAAAATAGACTTTCATTGATACCCTTGGAATTAAGCGCCGTTCTTAGGCTTATCTGCTTACCCATCATATTTAGCATATTGGGTTTGGCAAGATTTTCAAATCCGTTTGCCTTTAAAAACTCAAGCACATTTTCATCTTGTTGTACTATATCATATATCTTATCATCAATATTTATCATGTCTTGCCTCCAAATTTTTTCAATCTCTGTATACATCCTATTTTAAACTAAGTGTTTTTTAATAATGTTTGTCACTTTGTATTTATTATACCCGATTTCAAAAATTTATCGGTAACATAGGTTACTTTTTGAAAAATAAAATTATTCATAAAATGTACTGATGTAATCGCTGATTAACTTGCCTACCTTGGTAGAAAACTGCTCTATATCTACAATGTACAGGAAATCTGAGCCATACATATATCTCAGCACCTTGATGTCTTCTTCTGCTCCGCTAAATACTATACACATCTTTGTGTTCTTACGTTTGAGCTTTCTTACCACGCTTGCGGTGTCATCTATAGCCATCTCTCCCTGATAGGGTTTTTTCGCCTTAGTACCTATAGCGTGCATTACCTGTACATCAAATGGTCTGGCGTCAGTAAAAAGTATCATAAGATTGTTGGAGTCGCTGTCTCTTTCTTCTGAGCCTATGACATCTATCGCAAGTCCGTCTCTGTTTCCTCCGCTGCAAAAATACTCGAAGCATTTTTCACTGTCCGGATTTTCGTAAGTCTTGAGTTTTTTGATTACGGTATAGTCAATGAAACTGTTGAAGCTCGTGACACTGTTTTTGATTTTCAACTCTTCCAAAGCTCTTGATATTATATAAGATTCTACAGACAGCTTCTCCTGCCTGTCAAGCAGTGAAGCACTTGAGTCAAGTACTATATCTATGAAAAACTCCGCCTGGTCTCTTCTTTTTTCCTTATTAAATACCTTATAATCTCTTACTTTTTCCGCCCTGTATAACTTCTTGGCATTGATATCTCCGCTAAAGGCTCTTATCTTCATCTTTTCTTCAAACTTCAAGCTCTGTCTTATCAGAGATTTTATTTTTTCGATTGACTTTTCGTATCTTTGCCTGTTGATATTGTAGTGTAGCCTGTTTTTTTCGTGCTCGTTTATTATCTGGGAGCGTCTGTAGTCTTCTTTAATACCCTCTATATTACCGTCAGTAAAAAAGAGTTTATATCCGCCGTGTATACCATGGGCGTATTTTTTCTCTATTATATCGAGCATCTGCTTGCCGTATATGCTCCTGCCATAATACTGGCATATCTTTTCAAAGTCGTCCTGTACTTCCTTTTCCTTACTCTTGTCATCAATAGTAGAAGAGTCTGTAGAAAAATTCTTCTCTATTACACTCTCGTTTGGGTTGAACTCCGACGAAGTATAATTGTCAAAAAATTCTTGAATGGTCTGAGTATTGTTCCTTATCTCACTTATCTTTGTCAACTGCTTGTGGCTTAGGTCTTCCTGCTTTGCTGTTTCTTCTTCAAATTTAAAGTGAAGGTTTATTATAAGTTTAAATTTTTCTATAAATTCAATGGTGTTTTCCACTTTTTCAAATTCGTAAATGCTGTCTATCAGAGACTTGATATTATCGGGATATAGCAGATTTTGACTTAGGTATTTGCTGCAATAGGCTATTTTCAGTACATTATATAGCCTGTCCTTATTCTTACCTGTATTTAGGCTCTTTATTTTTTCCTTATAGTTTTTTTCCCTGATATTTTTTATATTGCTTATAAATTCTGTATTTTTAGTCACGCAAGCAGACTCTATACACATAAAGAAGATATTGATTATTTCGTCATTTTTCTTTATCTTGCTCCTTATGTGATTTACAAATTCAAGTATCATCTTATAATCGAGTATATTGTACAAACTGCCTATGATTACAGCATTGTACAGTAAGTCATAGGCAAAGTAGTCCTCTTTTATAAGGCTATAGTCTACATCGTAGCCATATTTATTTGTAATGGTCCATACGATGTTGGATATTCTGTTTTTATCAAAATATGATAGGTTTTTCATCTCACACCTGTAAGTTCAATTTTTCCGGCAATTTAAGATTTATCAAATCTTCCACTATCTTTCTCTCGTATTCGTCAAATACCTTGTTTGAAATACAAATCTTCATAGCATCCTTTGGAGAAAGTCCTTTTTTTATAAGATTTATAGCTGTAATCATACCTCTAAGGTCGACTGATTTTGGAGAAATTTGACCGTTTTTCGCCTTTTCCTGCAAATCTACAAATATCTGAGCAAAAAGCTCCAAGTTTTCATCAGATACCGACTTAATACTTCCTCTTAATATCTCTACTATCCTCTCCTGATTGATTTCAGGCATCTGTATAACCGCAAACCTTGATACCAAGGCTTCGTTAAGTTCCTTTGTACCGAAATATCCGTAGTTCATAGTGGCTATAAATCTTGTAGACTCCTGCAAATCAATCTTGTCATATCCTGATATATCTATTATTCGTCTGTAGTCGAGCGCTGAATAAAGCACTGAGATTGCGTCGTTTTTCGCCATATTTATCTCGTCAAGTACACCAAAGCCTCCATAGACCGCACAATTTGTGATAGAGCCGTTTCTAAATGTAACCTTGGAATCCTTGTAAGTGTCCACTCCTATAAGGTCGTCTGCATCCAAAAAATTGTGGAATGAAACAGTCCACTTAGGCCTTGCAAAAGCATAGGCGAGATTGTCGGCAAGTACGTTCTTACCTGTAGCCTTAGTACCTACAAGCAGTATATTTTGTCCGTTTAAAAGTGCGTATAGACATTGCTCCCACACTCCTATTCCGTAGTAAAAAGTCTTTGGAGGACTTACTCTGTTTTTCACCTTTTCATCTACCTTGTAGTAGTTTGTAAAATACTCCAAATCTTTGAGCAGACTTTCTCTTATTCCATAATTTCTTAATTTTTCAATCATTTTTTCTCCTAATATATGTCAGCTTATTTACTTGACAGATTTGATATTGCTTTTTTGATTATTTTTGAATCTTATTTTTGAATTTTCACATGACTCGTATCTCAACAATAAGGCAGATATATGGCTTTGCATGGATTGATAACAGCTATATCTTTAATCAATTTGATAAATGCCAAATCTTTGAATTACACTGATATTATCAATAAATAAAACTAAAGTTTCCCATTACTCTATTGACAATTATTAAGTGAATAATTAAGATAAATCCATTTTAAAAACTTTAATAAAAATAATATTAAAATTAATTATTCACCTTATATAAAAATATATACGACAATAAACATTCGTAACAAAATCTAAATATATAATTATCACAAATTATATATCCAATATACTCTTTACAAAGCTATGTCCGTCCACATCTACAGCTCTTACCTTAGTACCCAGTCTTTCTTGAAAGTCCTCAAGTGTTATCGAGTCCAAAAAGATGTCCTCGTCTGACTTGAGCATAACCTTAGGTATCAGCAACTCTTCTCCGAGATTTTTGCCCTTTAACTGCTTGAGCAGGTCAGTAGCTGTAATAAGTCCTGCAACTGTTATGGTCTTGCCAAAAAATTCATTTTCTATCTTATATACACTTACTCTAAGCGTTTCAAACTTGGAGCAAATATCATTTGCGAGTTTTTTGATGAATTCATAGGCTGATACTCCGGTAGCAATGGATATCTCCCTATTTTTGACATATTCTTTGACCTTTTTCATCTCTTTGACAAATTCATACTCCTGTTTGGTCATCAGTCCCACTCCGTTTTCAAGCTGTTTATAGCCCTCGTAGTCCTTGTGAGCAGGTCTTTTTATATCTGCCATAACGTAAAATTCATCTGATAAAAAGACGAATCTTGTCTTGAGTTTTTTGAGATAATTTTTTTGGAGCTGATGTATCTGAGCAATCAAATCTCTTGAGCTTTGTTTGTCAAATATGTCCACCTTTTCCAGTCTATCACGAAACTTGGTAATGCCTATGGGAACTATAGCCACACTCTCAAGATTGGGATGTAATTTTTCCAAGTCGCTTAGGGTATTTTCAAGCTCCTCTTTGTCATTGACATTGGGTATCAGCACTATCTGTGCATTCATATTGATATTGGCATTGCTCAGCCTTTTCATCTTATGAAGTATATCGCCTGCATTCTTGTTTTTGAGCATTTTCACACGAAGAGTAGGGTTAGTAGTATGCACTGAAATATTTACAGGCGATATATGATACTTTATCATCTTGTCAATTTCAGCATCACCCATATTGGTCATAGTGATGAAATTCCCCTGCAAAAAAGAAAGCCTTGAATCATCGTCCTTGATGTAGAGCGTCTTTCTCATACCTTTGGGTAGCTGGTCTATAAAGCAGAATATACATTTATTTCTACAGGTCTGAACGGAATTTGTAATGGGATTTTCAAATTCTATACCCAAATCTTCATCTATATCCTTGTCTATCTCGTATATCACTACCTCACAGTCAAGAGTTTGTATCTCAAGCTCTATATACTCTTCGGCAATAAGATACTGATATTCTATGATGTCTTGTATTTTTTGGGAATTGATGGACAAAAGTATATCGCCAACTTGTATATCAAGCTCATCTGCTATTGAATTTTCAACTACTTTGGTAATCTTATTAGAAAAGTCTTTTGCCTTTAATTCCATAATTTTCTCCAAATATATAAACTGCTAAATTATTCATACAAATTTCTTCTTAATTTCAATTCCAGTTTACAATTCCATGTAGTAAATATAGCTATGAAAATTTTCACTTTAATAATTACTGTTGTTTAGATACATAAGTATATTAAGCAAGTTTTCAGTGTTATTTATTCAATATTTCTTTTTAATACTAAAACAAATTAGAATTTGTTTATAAATGGCTTATTATATAATAAGCTTAGAACAGTATATTTAACATTTCTATTAATATTATAAATACAAAAACAACAAAGTCAAGGATTATTACTAAAGTATCATTATAAAAAATAACAGAAAAATAATTTTTATATACCTTATTTACTTTTGGGAAGATATTGTTATTAGTATTTGAGATGATGCCCAAAAATACAAGGTACCTAAATTTTACATCGATGATAAAAATTAACTTTAAAACTTTAACATTACAAATTTTTAACTATTTAAGGAGGACTTAAAATGGGAGGATTTCATATAGCATATAGAAGAACTCATGACTGCATCTATAATGCAGTTAAGGGAGAAATACAACTTCCAAAAGAATTAGAAGCTGATAAAATAAAAGAAAATAGAAAGGATAAAAATATATGTCCTGAATTCTTTTTTGGAATGTATAAGGACGTATATAAAGGTAAAGATAATAATGGACAGGATATCTATTACCGCTACGGCCTCGATGCAGGAATAGTATTTTTCCCTGGAAAAGAAGCGAATCAATCAGGAGAATTCAGATTAACAATAAATATGTTTCCAATTACATCAGGTGAATATGGTTTAATTGAAAAAGACGGTAAAACTGAATATGGACCTAAAACATGGTTTGAACTACCTGTTCGTACTGTAAGACCAGGGGACAGAGTTTATTTACAGGTATATTTGATGCATAACAGCATCTATATACTTGCACAAAATCCTGATAATAAGAGAGACATTTTTGGTCGTTTGTCTGCCAAGTTAAGTGACGGCGCATATAAAGCTCTTAATTCAGGCTCATTTATAAATAGAGAAATTGTTATGGCATCCAATCTTTATAATAATAAATATGCACCCTCAAGAGCATATTTTACCAACGCCACTTGGAGAAAAACAAAAATAACTAATGCCACTACTCATGAAGTTATTCATTTGACAGAATATAATTCATACTTACGTAACCCTTATGACGATGGCGAAAAATACCTTCATAAAAAAAGACCTCAAGGTTTTAAATATCATAGGTCATATCCAGTTACTGAGCCGGGAGATGACGGACTTGGAAATTTTGTTGCCGATGTGGCAAATGGAGATTGCAGACCATAGAAAAAAGGGGATATTAATCCCCTTTTTTCTATTTATCTTTTTCTAAAAGGCTCTCATTTTTACTAATTACATAGAGTAATAAATCTGATTTTTTTACAAAATCATAGTAATTAATTGCAGCTCTTGGCCCGTAAGGTGTTTTATAATATTTAACTTTACCTTTGTATATTACTTTACCCTTATTATCTTCAATATGAAATGCATCCCCTTCTAAGTCTTTTTTATTCTTCTCAGGTTTAAGTTCAAAAAAATATGACCAGTCAAATCCTTCAACAGGAGGTGCTACTAACTCACCTATATTTACTCTATCTGGAATCGGAGTAGATTTGAAATATCTTGAAATATAATACTCTAAATCTATGTATCTTTTATCATCTATCTCTTTAAAAGCAATATACGTTTGCGGTATGATATTATAAGTTTTATTTTTAGAATCGCGCTGTACATCCAAAGACAATACATTTAAATCCGATACATCAATATATTGTTCACCTTCTATATCATAAAGACTGAAATAGGTAGGCTTTGAATTTATAAGAAGCGTATACTTGGATTTTACTGCATATATTCCTTTTTCTGCAAACGAAGCAATGTTTATGGATATTCCTATCACAATACCTATAAGTAAAATAGTTATCATTTTGATATTTTGTTTCATAAATCTACACCTCCACTATAATTTAATATTGAATTCCATCCTTAATCTTAAAAATCATCTAAAAGTATTTCATACTAAAAAACTATTAGAAAAACATATAATTGTACTACTCTAAAATTGTTGATAATTCATAAACTGTAATGTCATTAGCCATAAATACTTGGCATTATAAATAGTGATTATTATCAATTATATTTTTTCAAAAAAACTGTCTTTAATGTATTTTTAATCCCTTATTATTCGTCTCAAGACAGATTATATAATATCACAAAGAAAATGTCAATTATACTAATTAAACCTTATCAATAAATCAACACAAAACAAAATAATTCTAAAAAATTATTTAAGTTTTTATAAATATTTCACAAAATAATACTACTTTACAAATATTCTATGTTATACTAAAATCTAATAAAACAATGGATAAAATACTTTCAGCACACTTATAATAAAGTCATAAACAATATACTTTTTTAACTATGATGAAATTTACAATATATTAAAGAGATACTGGTATTTCAATTTTCTTGGCAATGTGTTATGTATGCCCATTTTTTTCGACAAAAAAACCTAAGACAACTATCTTAGGTTTTAGTTTTAATCATTTTTCTTGGATTGCAGTATAAGGTTCAATTCGTCAAAAAAGCTGTCCACATCTTTAAATTCCCTGTATACGGACGCAAATCTTATATAGCTTACCTCGTCTAAATCACGAAGTTTTGCCATGACCATCTCCCCTATTTGTGTACTGCTTACCTGTCTGTCCATAGAGTTTAGGATTTGCTTTTCAATGTCGTTTGCAATGTCTTGCATCTGTTTGTTGCTCACCGGTCTTTTTTGACAAGAGCGCACTAAGCCACGCAGTATTTTCTCCTTATCAAAAAGGTCGTGGCGACCGTCTTTTTTCACCACCATTATACTTGCTTCTTGCACCATTTCAAGCGTAGAAAATCTCTTCTTGCAGTCCTCACATTCACGCCTTCTCTTTATGGCGTTTTCTTCCTCTATATGTCTTGAGTCCATAACCCTTATCTTTGTACTCTTACAATATGGACAGTTCATAGGCTCACCTATCTTTTCTTATTATTTCTCAAAAAGTCAGGAATATCAAGTGATGGCTCTCTTCTATCCTTTGCCTTCACTTCTTCAATCTCGTCAATTTCACTTGGTATATCGCTTGTGTCAAATAAATGACGTATATTTTTCTTTTGATCGTCAGGAAAACGTCTTTGTATTTTTTCAGACATGTTGCTACCGGATTTTTTAGGTGCTTCTTCTTTTTGATACTCTTCGATACCTGTAGCTATAACAACAACAGAAAGTTCATCTCCCATTTCGTCTGAGAACGTATATCCTATTATATTATGTTCAGCTTGATAATTTTCATTTTCGCCAACAGTATCGTTTATAAAATCTCCTATAAGTTCAAGGTCACTTATAGTGGCTGAATCCATAGTAGATGTGATGTTTACAAGTACTCTCTTAGCTTTTCTTATAGAAGTTTCAAGCAATGGAGAAGTAACAGCCATCTTAACAGAGTCTACAGCTCTATTTTCACCCTTAGAAACACCAAAGCCCATATGACATACATTGCAAACACCGTCATGTTTTATAACTGTACTTACATCGGCAAAGTCTATATTGACCATACCTTCTTTTTTTATGATGTCAACTATACCTTTTACGCCTTTTTTCAAGACTTCATTACCTTTTGCAAACGCTTCTTTAAGTGTAGTTCCTTTTGGAGAAATTTCCAATATCTTATCATTAGGTATTACTATTATGGCATCAAGGTACTTCTTTAGTTCTTCAAGTCCGTTTTCAGCCACTTCTTTCTTTTTCGCTCCTTCAAATCTGAAAGGCATGGTAACTATCCCTACTGTAAGGGCATTTATTTCTTTTCCTATCTGTGCTATTATCGGTGCGGCTCCTGTTCCGGTTCCTCCACCCATACCTGCTGCTATAAACAGCATGTCTGTGCCTTGTATTTCTTCTTTTATCTTGTCATAACTTTCTTCAGCAGATTTTCTTCCCACTTCAGGTCTTGCACCTGCGCCTGTACCACCTGTCAATTTTTCTCCAAGTTGTATCTTATTATCCGCTAAAGAGCTGTTCAACGCTTGGTTGTCAGTATTGGCAGAGATGTACTCAACTCCGTCAACTCCGTCTTCCACCATTCTGTTTACCGCATTGCCACCTGCTCCGCCTACACCTATTATAACTAATCTTCTGTCGGCATTACTAATTACTGATTCATACTTCATCTTGTCCTCCAGCCTAACTTTTTCCTTACAGTAAATTTTGGACATTCACGACCCTACTAAAAACTAACACTTAATATTTCTTCTAAACATTAATTTTAATACATTTTTGTTAAATTGTAAATATTATTTTAAAGTCTTTTTGATTTTTTTCCATTTTTGTAATTATCTTGAAATATTTTATCCGCATTTACCTAATTTAAACTTTACTATTCATATTTTTTAAAATCTGTCTTCATCAATTTCTCTTTGAAAAAATTTATAAAATTATTTTATAGCTTATAATAAAATAACATCTTAGTTTTTATATTAAATTTTATTTCTAAAATCTTAAACTTTTTCAAATAAATTTAATAAGAATCTTAACTACAAGGCAAAAATTGTCTTCTAAACTTATTCGTAAAATATTATTTTCATAGATTTAAACAAGCTGACTTGCTATAAATTTAAACCTCAACATCAGTCATAAAATATAGGATCGGTATTAAACCTCATATCCAAGGTACCGCTTGTCTTTCCCTTTGTAGAAAGATTTATAAGTATCTGATTTAACAGTTTAGCCTTGTACTCTATGTTTTTAATACTTCCAAATCTAACTGTTATTCCGGATTTGGTAGTCATAGATATATCGTCCAATTTTGCCAAATCTACATATGATATGTTATCAAGCAAATTCAATGATGAAATATATTTTATTATCTTTAATATATTTTCAAGCTCATCCTGATTTTTTACATGTATTACATCTTGGAGCTTTATATCCTTTATCTGTATACCGTTTATCAGCGGTTTTTTTATCTTTGTTTCATCCTGCACTATACTTATAGCAGTGGCATTCTCATCTATGATGACATAGCCTCCCGGTGCAGGTATACTGGCAACAGGTATACGCTCATGTATCAGTATAGTTATCTCTCTTGGAAACTTCCTCTTGACTATTGCTGACTTGATATAGTTATCTTTTTCAAGATTTTTTTTAATCTGAGTCGTATTAATCAAATATATGTTTTTTTTCATATCTATGTTGGCAAGGGCAAGTATCTTATCTTTTGGAAAACTTGACTGACCTAAAATGGTTATCTTATTTACACTAAAGTTTCCGGAGAAAAAATATACATAGATAATAGCTGCCAACATTAAAAGTGCTATTTTAATTTGTAAAGAAAGATTTTTTTTCATGCTTTCTACCTTTTTATTTGCTCATTATCGTATTATAAATCACTTCACATGAGTTTTGCTTATATAAGTCTTTGCTGTTTTTTGACATCAAGGAGATGTCCTCTTTTTCAAATATTTCTTCTATTTTCTCAATCAATATCTCAGAGTTAAGCTCATCCTCCTTGATATAAAAACCTGCCTTATTGTCTTGTATCATCTTGGCATTGTACTCCTGGTGATTTTCTGCAGTATATGCCTTAGGCAAAACTATCATCGGCTTGCCGGCAAATGTAAGCTCAGATATTGTACCGGCACCTGCTGAGCATATCACAAGGTCTGAAGCGCATACATAAGGCGCAATATCTTTGATGTATGGGAAAAGATCAAACTTGTCGTAGTCCAAGTCCTTAGTTGCTGTTTTCACCTGCTCGAAAAAATATTCACCGCTGACATGTATCAATCTAAAAGCTTTTTCCCTGCAATATTTTGCAAGTTCAAATATTGCATCATTTAGATTTTCAAATCCTCCTGAGCCTCCAACCGAAAGAATTATCCTCTCATCTTTGTCAAAATGCAATTGTTCTCTCGCCTCATCCTTAGGCGTTGAAAAATCTTTCATTCTGATAGGATTACCGCTTACTTTTGCATTTTTGTAATCATATCTTTTCAAAGAATCCTCAAAGCCGTAAAAGATAAAATCTGCTTTTTTTGCAAGGATTTTGTTTGTCATACCCATAAAGACATTTTGCTCAAGTATTGCTGTCCTTACCTTCATCAAGGAAGCCATATACACTACAGGCCCGCAGACATAACCTCCTGTACCTATTACAAGGTCAGGTTTTTCTCTTTTTATTATGCCTCTCATCTTAGCCATTGAAATCAGAGATTTAAAAGCTCTTTTCATGTTTTCAAAGCTGATTTTTCTTTGAAAGCCCTTTATATCAATGGTTTCAAATCTATATCCGTAACTTGGCACTATCTTATTTTCTATTCCGTTTTTACCACCGATATACAAGATCTCTGTGTTCTCGTCCTTACTTTTGAAATAATCGGCTATGGCAAGTGCCGGATATATATGGCCTCCGGTTCCTCCACCGCAAACTATCAACTTCATAGATTATCCCCTTAATTCTAAACTTTATTTTAGCTATATCAGTCTACTTATTTAATCTATATTTTTAATGGAATAATTTAGCTTTGATTAAATCTCACTTCCATCTTTTAATTAATTCTCATCATATTTTACAAAATCAAAGTAAAATTCACTAATTAAATATTACATTTTATCTCTTTCACTTAGAAAAATAAGCATATTTCAATAACTAATTTCTATTTCTTGATACATTGAGTACAACACCTGTCATAAACAGAAACATCAGTATAGATGTACCGCCGTAACTGATAAACGGAAGTCCTACACCTGTATTAGGTACGCTTGATGTTGCAACTCCTATATTTAGAAATACCTGTACTCCTATTTGCACTGCTATACCTATTACCAACATCCTACCAAACAAATCTCTTGTCTGAAGTGCCACACGAAACATCTTGAAAATCAGTACCATAAAGACAAATATAATACCCAAGCTTATGAAAAAGCCAAGCTCTTCAGCTATAACTGCAAATATAAAGTCATTTTGAGGTTGAGAAATGTAAAAGTACTTTTGAGCGCTCTTACCAAATCCAACTCCGAACATCCCGCCTGATGATATGGCAAAGAGCGAATTTGCTACCTGCCAACCTTTGTCGCCCATATCGGCAAAAGGATCCAAAAATGACCTCAATCTATCGACCCTGTATCCTTTAAGCATACTCATTGTAAATGCTCCAAATCCTCCAAGTATCATTAAAGCAAAAACATGAAGCATATTCATACCGCCTATAAAAAGGGTTATAAAACAAGTCATAGCTATAGTCATAGACGCTGAAAATGAAGGCTGTATAAAGATAATACCTACAGAAGTCGCCATTAGCATAAGAGGAAAGATCAAAAATCTTAATTTTGATATCTCTTTCCTGTACAAATCTAAAAAAAATGCTGTACCTACAATAACTGCAAACTTAGCAAACTCAGAAGTCTGAAAAGTAAAGCCTGGTAATCTTATCCATCTTCTTGCCTCATTGACAGGAGGGAAAAGAAAGGTAAATAATAGCAAGATAATATTGAATGCTTGAATAAAAATAACAAACTTTTTATAATTTTTGTAGTTAAAATTAATTCCAAAAATCAAAGCCGCCGTACCCAAAGCCACATACATTACCTGTGGCCTCAAAAAATGGACTGAACTGCCCTGCTCCGCCTTTGCCTGCACAGAACTGGCTGAAAAAATCATAACTATACCTATAGTCACCAAAAAATAAGTCAAAATCAGTATAGTCCTGTCCATCTTTGTGCGGACTTTTCTTGATTGTAAAGTCTCCATTATTATACCCCATATGATTCACATCTTAAATCTAAGTCAAATCTAACACTATATGATAGCCATTTAATATTAAAACAATCTGATATTTACTTAAAAATACATAAAATATTAATATCGTAAATCTTCTAAAAAAACTTTATTATATAAAAAAGCTAAAATTTAATATTATTGTAATAATAATTCTACTATTATACAGATAAAAAGTAAAGTCAAAAATGGCATTTTACTCATTTTTTTAGTTTTTTAGCAAAATATATTGATTTTTTTTAAAATCTGTTATAAACTATCCTAAATTTTTCAAAGAAAATTAATTACTATCAACAACAATAAGAAACTTCACATACTAATTTTGAGAATACAGCCTAATTATTGATAAAAATTAATTAATCATTTTGAATTTTAAAAATTTAAGGAGGTTTTTGCATGATTTTTGAAAAAATTAAGAAGATTATTTCATCCAAGACAGGTATTAACAAGGATACTATAACTTTGGAATCTGCTATTACAGATGATTTGAGCCTTGATTCTATTGAGATTTTTGAAATATTGTCTGAGATAGAAGATGAGTTTTCCATAGAAGTGGAAGAAGAAGCATATGACAGCATAAAGACTGTACAGGATTTAGTTTCTTATGTTGAAAATGCTTTGGAACAAGCTTAGTATATAAAGTAAGCATCTTATAGTTTATTATACTTATAATATATATCTATAAAATTTAATAATAATGTTTTAAAAAGTTGGAAGTATATTTCCAACTTTTATTTTATACAAAAAATTATGAAATACACTTCCAACTTTAGTAAATATTGCAAAAACATGAACTACAGTTCTAATGTTTATATTTTATCTCCCCCATATTTATTATAGAGCCTTAATTTGTAGTAAAGCACGTTATTTTTCTCTTTGATTAATCAACTTAACATATTATTGGACTGCATTTCTTAGGTCTAATCCTTATATATTTTTTTGGCTATCTTCTTGCCAAATGGAATGGATAAAAGCTCAGTCTTTGACAAGCCGCCCATGAAAAACAGCTCAAATAAATATGTCGCTCCGCCGAAAAGCATAGCTATCAGGCAGGCTATCTTCATATTTTTTATCAACATAAAAGATAAATTGTAAGAGATAAATATCATTACTCCCATTATAGCTGACATCAACGCCGGCTTTATAACAGAATTTTTCAATCTGAAATTTACTCTCAGCATTTTTTTGATACATAAATAATCAAGCACCATCGCAATCACATAGGCAGCTATAGTACCTATTGCAGCTCCCTTTACATTGATAGCAGGTATAGCTGTAAGCACATAGGTAAAAATCAGCTTGAAAACAGAGGCTATGAAAAGATTGATTACAGGTAGCATTGGCTTACCTACTGCCTGCAATATCGCTGTAAATGTCTGCAACAAGGCAATCAGCACTATGGTAAATGACATAGCAAAAAGTATCTCGCCTATAGATGAGGGTTCTTTCGGATAGAGCAGCTTCATTATAGGAGTTGAAAGGAACATTACCCCTACAAAACAAGGCATGGCTATAATATTTGACATCCTTGTACCCAAGACTATATTTTTTCTCAGGTTTTTCATATCCTTGACTACAAAACTTTCCGATACTGCAGGCACTATGCTCGTAGCAATAGATATTGTGAGTGCTTGAGGAAGATTGACTATGGTCATAGCCATACCGGCATACTGCCCAAATAGAGAATTTGCCTGCTCATAAGAGAAACCTCCGCTCATCAGTCTTGTCTTTACCATGGCGGCATCTATGGTATTCATAAGAGGTATTACAAGAGAGCCTATTATAATAGGCACAGCTATTGAAAGCATCTGTCTTATCAGCTTTCCTGTATCTTCTTCGACTTTTTCGTTGCAGGTCTTAATCTCTTTAGCAATCATCTGTTTATTTCTTATATATATCAGCAGTATCACCACCAAGGCTGCAACTCCGCCAAGAGAGGCTCCAAATGCTGCACCTGCAGCAGAAATAGGCTTGCCCTTAGGTAATAATATATATGCAAGGAAAAGTCCCATAAATACTCTGACAAATTGCTCGCTTATTTGAGAAAAGGAAGTAGGCACCATATTTCCCCTACCTTGAAAATATCCCCTAAAGGCATTTACGCAAGGTACAATAAGCAATGCCAAAGACAAGGCTCTGATACTATGGTAAGCATTCTTATCCTTAAGCATGTCTGATAAAAATCCCGCTCCAAAGAAAAATATCAAAAATGATAATACTCCCATAGAGCTGAGCATTAAAAAGCTTATTCTAAATATCTTGTGAGCAGTCTTATATCTCTTTAGTTTGATTCTTTCCGCTACCATCTTGGATATCGCTGTAGGCATACCGGATGTGGAAATGGCAAGTACCGCTACAAAAAGAGGATAGGCTGTCTGATAATATCCTATACCGTCAGAGCCTATGAGATTGCCTAAAGGTATACGAAATATCGAGCCTAATATTTTTACTACAAGATTTGAAATTGCAAGTACAAAAGTACCTTTCAAAAATGATTGTGAACTCATATTTTCTCCGATTATATTTAAATATTAATATACAAAGTTATTCAAAATTTCAAATAATTGTACATATAATATAGGATTTTGTCAAATTTTGCAAAATTCAACTTTTATCCATCCAAGCAAAGCATATCAATAATATACTTGATAAAATACATCAAACAAGCACTAAGCTATTGTAAAATATGCTTCCATTAAACAGCAATAAAGCCTAAAACATTGCTCCTGCAAGCATAGTAAGTCTTATAAATGTGATGGTATCATCTTGTTTTAGATTTATGCTGTCGTTTAAAGCTCCGACTTCCTCATCATTTACAAAAATTCTATATATTCCGTCTTCATAACTTTGTATAGCATTATCTATAGCCTTAGTCACATCCTGTTTATTTTTGTTTTCCCTGTCATTAAAGCCTATCTTACCGACATCCGCATTATCTTTGATATCCTGTTCAAGCAAATAGTCAATAATCTTTTCTTGATTGAAATCTTTGACGCAAATACTCACAAATTCCCTTATCAAATCAGAAACAAGACTAATATTATCTGCTATCTCATATTCTTTTTTATCGATGACATTTTTTCTCTTTCCGATTTGTTTCATATTTACAAAAACTCTCATAGCATCCTCTTAAAACTTCTTATTCTATTAGCTACAACCTGTAACTGTAAACATCCGACTTATATTATGCTAGTATCTGTTTAGCTAATATAAATTTTTTTCTTAGATAATCTTACAATTACACTCAATTTGACAGTGTATAAAAGTGATTTTTTACTTCTTTAGTATATCCACTATCTGTTTTATGGTCATAGTCTTATTAAGTGAAAAAGTTCCTGCTTTTAGACTATTTTCAAGATTATTTTTTCTTAAATACTCAAGCAGCTCCTCTTTTGACATTATGATGTCACTACTGTATAGTATATCCGCTATATCACTTGATGATGAATCACTTGGTATAGTAACATTTATATTTACTATCTGCTCTTTAGTCTTGTCTGCCTTGGTATCTGTCTTTGTTTGAGCATCTTTTGTTTCTGTAGCGGGTATTTCACCTGTACCTGTATTGTCGGGAGGTAAAGTAGAACCGATATTCATGTTTTCACCTATATTTTTATGAAATGCACTTAAGAAAAAACTGTTTATATTTATAAAAAATAATACTGCTATGATTACAACGACTACAAAGCCTAAAATTAAATCGCTTATATCATATATGAAATCTTTAAATCCGTCCATTTTTATATCTCCAATCTTTCTCTTACTGATTGCATAGTCCTGTCCAGCTCATCACTTATCTTGGAACAAATTCTAAGTTCTTCTGACAATTGTGAAAGCAAGTCCGGATCTATCTGCTTTTTATAGCGCAGTTTGTGTTCAAGTGATGCCCAAAAATCCATGGCAATAGTTCTTATCTGCACTTCCACATTGACAAATTTCTTACCTTTTTGTGTGAAAATAGGTGTCCTCACTATTAAATGCAGACTTCTGTAGCCTCCCTCTTTAGGTTTGCTGATATAGTCCTTTCTCTCTATGACTTCTACATCATCTTGCTCGCTAATATAATCAGCCAGCTTGTATATGTCGTCTATAAAAGAGCATATCACCCTTACACCTGCTATATCATGAAGATTTTCCTCTATCGCTTCAATTGTAATAGGTAGATTTCTCCTTTGTAATTTTCTCAATATACTTGGCATGGTTTTTATCCTGGTCTTGATTGTTTCTATAGGATTTCTGTTGGAATCAGAAGAAAATTGTAAATTTAGCACCTTAAACTTGGTCTCAATCTCCATTGCTGCACACTCGTAATCTGCAAACATCCCTCTTATTTGTCTGGTCTCTATATCCAAAACGTCAAGTATTTCATCTATATCGTACTCCTGACCGTCGTCTTTTACAAAACCAAGTTCCTTAATTACAGATAGATCGTTCACTGTTTCAGCTCCTCTAATACTTGTTGTTAAATTCCTTGATTGCCCTTTTTATCCTTATGTCTGACTCTCTTTTTGCTATGTCGTGGCGTTTATCGTAATTTTTCTTTCCCTGGCAAAGACCTATCTCTACCTTTACCTTGCCATCTTTGAAATACACAGACAAAGGTATTAGGGAAAATCCTTTTTGCATGGTCTGTCCCAAAAGATAGTTTATCTCTTTTTTGTGTAGCAATAACTTACGGACTCTCATGGGATCTACATTGAAGATATTGCCCTGTTCATAGGGAGATATATGCACCTGCTTTAGAAGGCATTCTCCGTTATCAATGGACGCATATCCGTCTGTTATATTTATCTTGCCTTTTCTTATAGACTTTACTTCCGTTCCCTTAAGCTGTATTCCTGCTTCAAATCTCTCTTTGATATCGTAGTTATAGCTTGCTTTTCTGTTCTTTGCCACTGTTTTTATTCCCATGTTTCACCATCCTTTTTCTCTTTTATCATTATATATTTGTAAACTTAATTGTAGTATAATTTTCTTTGATATTTACATCAAATCCCTTAAAATCTTGTCTTGTACTAATATTTTATACTAAAAACCTATCAAAAAGCCGTATGATTCTATTTCAGCAAAATTATTGACAATATGCAAAACGTGTAATTTGGTAAAATAACACCCTTGGCAATATAAATGGTGATTAGTATTATACTAAGTATTTATACTAAAAAGCCATATAAATGTACTACAGTAAAAATACTGATAATTCATAAACTGTAATGTCTTTAATTATAAATGCTTCGAATTATAAATAGTCATTAGTATAAAGTTGAATTTTTGTTATAAAGCAAAAAATATATATGAAAAATCATATATATTTTTTGAACATAGATGTTATCAAAGTAATTGTATTTCCTTCTTCTATCAACTTTACGACTATTTCATCGTTTAATATATCCTTGTCTTTTTGGGCTTCCAATCTTCGGATTTGCACAAAAAAACCCTCACTTGTCAAATCATCACAAGCATCTTGCACATCTTGCCCAATATATTTTTGATTCAAGCTGTTCATTATATTTCTTTTATATCTTTTTCTTTAGTAGCTATGACAGCATCTATTGCCTTTATATGATCATCAGTCAATTTTTGAATGTCATCAAGTTCTTTTTTAGCTTCATCTTCCGCTATACTTCCGTCTTTTTCGCCCTTTTTGATAAGGTCGTTGGCATCTCTTCTAAGATTTCTTATAGCTACCTTTGCTTGTTCTCCCATTTTTTGAGCCTGTTTCACAAGTTCTTTTCTTCTTTCCTCAGTAAGTTGAGGTATGCTTATTCTTATTATCAAACCGTCATTTGTAGGATTGACACCAAGGTCAGCAACTTGTATAGCCTTTTCTATAAGATGAAGAGAAGACTTATCCCAAGGTTGTATTTGTAGTGTTCTTGGATCAGGTGAAGATATTGCAGCTATTTGTTTAACAGGTGTTACAGTACCGTAGTAGTCCACTGTTACTTTATCAAGCATCTTAGGATTTGCTCTACCTGTTCTTATAGTGTTGAGGTCTTCTTTTAATACCGAAATAGTCTTTTCCATCTTTTCATTAGTTGTCTGATATATTTGAGTCTTCATAATATTCTCCTTTTATTCTAATTTATATTTATTTTAATCAATTATAGTGCCTACTTCACTCTTGTCAAATACATCCGCCATGTCTGTATCCTTGAGCGAAAATACATGGAGAGGTATCTTATTGTCCATACAAAGCGTAATAGCACTTAAATCCATTACCTTCAAATTTTGAGAAAGCACGTCCATATAACTTAGGTGA
Source organism: uncultured Peptostreptococcaceae bacterium (assembly GCA_963521605.1). Classification (GTDB taxonomy): domain Bacteria; phylum Bacillota; class Clostridia; order Peptostreptococcales; family Filifactoraceae; genus Peptoanaerobacter. The sequence continues at coordinate 24,651 of CAUQVF010000012.1, forward strand.
TCGTATTTTTTCGCATCCTTATTTTCAGCAGGATCACTGTCGTATACACCGTCGACATTTTTAGCAAGCAATAGCATATCTGCTCCTATTTCCGCCGCCCTAAGTGCTGCAGCTGTATCTGTAGAGAAAAACGGACTGCCTGTTCCAGCAGAAAAAATTACAACCCTACCTTCTTCAAGGTGTTTTATAGCCTTTCTTCTTATATAAGGCTCTGCAATCTGACGCATCTCAATGGCTGTTTGTACTCTGGTGCTGATACCCTGCTCTTCGAGATAAGATTGCAATGCCAATGAATTCATCACTGTAGCAAGCATTCCTATGTAGTCAGCTTGAGCTCTGTCCATATTTTTTCCTGTTCTTCCTCTGAAAAAATTTCCTCCGCCTACCACTATGGCAACCTGTACTTTTTTTTCAAGGATTTTTTTAACAGAAACAGACACCTTTCTTAAGACATCATCATCAAAACCGAAGCCCTTATCCCCTGAGAGTGCCTCACCGCTCATCTTGAGCAAGACACGATTATATTTTTGCTTCATAAAAAGCCCCTTATAAAATAAATTATTTTCAAATTCACGTATGTACTAATTATACCATAATTTTAAAGACTATACAAAAGTTATTTTTTACAAGTTTTGAAAATTTTTTATGCTCTATAATAGATATGTAGAAAATATAACAACAAAAGTATAGAGCTAAATATAATACTAAAAAGCTGTTAAATAGCCATATACTTGCATTACAACATTTTTTTGAAAATCTTTACTCATAAATAGAGTATTTAGAATAAATGTTTGGTAGTATTATACTAATCACGGTTTATAATGCCAATATTGTTATTTTGCCAAATTATTTATTTTGCAAATTATCAATAATCTTGCTCCAATAAAATTACCCGGTTTTTTGATAGGTTTTTAGTATTAATGCTCAATAGTATAAGCCCTAAAAAGTGAAAGATATCAATCAAAAAGGCAAAAAAATAATCAAGAAAAGTCATATCTTTCTTGATTATTTTTCAATCTATTTGCTTTGAGCTTTTTGTTTCTTGGAAATAATTATATATCTTATAAGAACTATCAGTAATAGAGCTATGCTGATTATTTGAGAAGTGCTGAAGATATATACACTTCCCCTTTCTACATCTCCCCTAAAATATTCTAATATAAATCTTATAATGGAATAAGAAACTATATAAATTTCTATTGAGTAGCCTACGCCTTTTCTTTTTTGATGTAAATATAGACTTATAGCTAAGACAAATAATATAAACGATTCAAGTAATTGAATAGGAAAAAGTGGAACTAAGGGTTTTGCAAACGAATCTATTGGAAATACCACGCAAAAGGGGCCGCTACATTCCTTTCCATAACAACAACCTGCACAAAAGCAACCTATTCTACCGAAGGCATGTGCCAAAGGCAATAAAAATATATTATGTCTTAAATACATCATATAATCTATTTTGTGTATCTTGCCTGCCAAATACAAGCCTAAAAGCCCGCCTATCAAGCCTCCATAAAATACAAATCCGCCTTGAATCAAGCTATTAAGATAATTAATATCGAAAATCTTATCAAATTCAATATGTTCTATAATTGTGAACAAATAGAATATTTTAGCAAATATAAAGGCAAACAAAAACGCATAGGCTTGCAAAATTATAAAATCATTTATATCAAAGTTATAAGTCTTTTTTATCTTTACTGCCACAATATTAGCTACAGCAACACCTATAACAATCATAAGTCCATACATAGGTATATGCAGTCCTAATATATGCAAATGTACATGCATACTTTCCCCTAACTGCTATCTTAAAATAGAATTCAATCCTCCGAATAAAGCTCCAACACAAGCAACACAAGCAACATAAGACAATATAGTCAATACCAATGTTATTATTGAGCAGATAAGTCCGGCTGTACCCATACCCCTAGTTTCAGGATCCTTCCTTGCCAATGCACCTAATATTATTCCAACTATAGCTATCGGAAAAACTATAGGGCTAAAAGCTCCGCCAAAAAATATAAACACCACCAGCGAAGCAATACCTACTACTAATGCCGCAATTCCCATAACAAACCTCCTAAACTTAGTTAATTAATTTTTGTAGGATATTTTACATAAATACTTCGAAATATTTAATATACTTATACTAAAAGCAAGCAATATAAATACCAAAACACAAAAGCACTAATTTATAAAAAAACACAAATTATTAAATACCAAACTTTGAGCATCATTTCATCAATATTTATGGCTATTGTTTAATAGTAGTGTACTTCATAGTGCTTATCTACACGAATATTGCTTATAAAGCCTTTTATACAAGTATATTATAAAATTCTACCTTTTGATTATATCAAACTAAGCTTAAGTGTAACAAAAATAAAATAGCTATATAATGTATTGTACTTTTCATTTTTGTATACTTGTTATACTACAGTCTATTTAAACTATGGATTTTATCCTAATTATACTCTTTAGCGTATCTTTTGATAATAATACTAATCTCCATTTAAAAAGTCATTCAAAATTTTTTTATGGTGATTACTTTTAAATAGTATGACATTCATAAGCGAAATATTTACATGGTGATTTAAAAGCTTTTTAGTATAAACTTCTAATGCATCAATTTTTTATAAAATAATCCCATTTTTCTATTATATTATAGTATTAGTTATAATAGACTTTTTACTAAAACTCTATTTATTTTGAATTTTCTTTTTATATTGGTATTTTCTAAGGAATATTCCTTAGATGTCACTTCCACAATTATAAGCGAAATTTATTAGGTAATTATACCTATTTTATCTTAGTTTTTGTCTAAATATTAATTGATTTTATACCGAAGATAATGTATAATAAGTCCTATACTTTTTATTTCACATAGGAGGTGTGATATGAGAATACAAGATGTATTGGAGAGCAAAAAAGAAGACGACAAGTTTGCATTTTTGCAAAGACATTATGAGATGATGAAGGATTTTAAGCTGAAAAGTCAAAGAAAGATTGATTTTGAAGAAAAATCCAAAAACGCCAATGAGCAAAAAAATGCAACAGACAAGCAGTCAAAGGAGTACGCTGAGTCTTTGGAAAAGATGAGAGCCTTGTCAATCGCCGCAAGAATAGCAAGAGGCGAAGAAATATCAAGGGCACAAATCGACTTCCTTAACTTCAACTATCCTGAGATGCTCAATGACGCCTCAGTAGTAAATCATAAAATTCAAAGCGCCTTCAAATTGCTCGACGAATCCCAAAACAGAAAAGAAGCAGAGGAAATGCTCCAAAAAATCGACTCCAAATTACTAACTATGCCTTATGGCAGTGGAGAAGATACTGTTTTTGACCATGCAATGCAAATTATCAGCAAAAAAAATTAAAAAATTATAGGATTTTTACAGTCATAAATCTTTATGGCTGTTTTTTTGTACTTATACTAATCACCATTGATAATGCCAAGATTATTATTTTAGGCAATTATTTATTTTGCAGATTATAGTAATCTTATTCTAATAAAGTTATTCGGCTTTTTGATAGGTTTTTAGTATTATTTGTACAAAATAACTAATAAAAATCTATATACTTAGTAAATGTACTACAAAGATAATTAATAATACAGACGAGATACTAAACCATATAAAAATCACAACTTCTATTAATAAAAATCCTCTTACTACTTTCAATTGTTCAATATTATTGACAAACTATAAGTATATGTGATATCATTTAACTATAATAAATTATATATATTATTTTTTATAATTTGAAACAAAATTACGATATTTTAAGTCATATATTTTATTTAATATTGCTCTTATATACTAAACCTACATATAAATAAACCTTGCAAATAAATGGGAGGTCTTATTATGCTAAATAAAAAAGCCTTAGTTTCTATTTTAGTCGTTTCGCTATGTTCAATGCTCTTTGCAAATTCTTCTTTTATATATGGCGCTAAAGATTTAAAAACTATGGGAAAACTTTACAGACTTACTATGTCTGAGGAAGCAAACAGAGGATGGTATTTGGATAAAGATGGACTTTTAACTAAGCAGATAGAAGTAATGGATGATAAGAGTAATGTATACAATGGCAAATTTATGTACATTCCTAAAAAAGTACTTATTAGAAATACACAAAAGGAAACCGATTATCAAAATCCTGTAAATAAAAGTATTCTAATAGTAGATAAAGGAATGTATGTAAGTGCTTTAGAAGCAGAAGGTGAGTCAGCGAAAAATAGTATAAGTGATTTAGGAAGTATTGATTTTAATGAAATGTCAAATTTACTGGGATTTCAAGTTAATGCTTCCAAAGAAGTAAGCAGAAATATTGCTAAATCTTTTAAACTTAATAATGTACCATATCGTGGTCATATAGAGGTATATCCGGTGTATGAGCACTATGATTTTAGCGTATATATGAGAGCTCGCAGAGGATTAAAAAATTGGACTCCGATTCTTGATGGCTATGGTAAAAGAGTCGTAGGCTTTGAGGCAAAGTTTGTTAGAGATACATTTTGATTGAAATTTTAAAACTTTAATTAGCAAGATTATTTAATTACTTAACTTTCCTACTAAAATTGTAGTAATTTTAGTAGGAATTTAAATATTTGTTGATTTTTCAACATATAATCATTATGAACAATAGTTATTTGATTCACATATTTATCAAAAAATTGAAAACACTGAAAAAGATATTTCAATTGTAATACTGTATTAAAAAATTCAATCTATATTTAAATTTTAATGAGCTCCATTTTTAAATTTTTTTAACAATTAATTTTTTGAATTAATTTTTTAGTATCTGAATATTTTTTTATTAATCAGGTATTAATATCAATCATAAATAATTTTTAAAAAGGGGGTTTTATCGTGGCTAATATAGTAATAGGCGCCATAATCGTTGCAATAACAGCTCTTGCAATATACTATTCAATAAACGGCAAGGGCGGTGACTGCTCATCATGTAACGGTCATTGTCACTCAGGTTCTTGTGATATAAGTAAAAATGATGATGACAATAATCTTGAAGGATTGTTGTAGTTTTTGATTATCCATCTTTGAAATATTTATAATTTGTTAGAAATTATATATTATTTCAATTAAATAATATATATACGTAGACTACACAAGCAGTATTATAAAATATATGGATAAATTATTTTTATACTAAAATTTAATAGAATAATGGAATTAATTTGTAAAAAATTATACAGCAAAACTTTATTAGCAAAATATATACTAAAGATAGAATCTATAGTTTAAATAGAGTTTAGTATTAGAGCATTTATTATGAAGTAATAATTTTTTAAAAATTTTTGACGAACTTTATTTATAAATTAAATTGATAATGCTATAATACTAATAAGCATTTATAATGTTAGGTATTTGAGCGTATAGAAATACAATTTTTTGTAGTTTTGGACAAGCTATATTTAATATATTGGTGGACTATTAATTAATTTTTAGTATTAAGAAGCAAAAAGGAGTCATTGTAGACCCCTTTTTTTATTTCTCTTTTTTTATAATATTATTTTTTCTTAAGATATGGCTTTAAAAACTGTCCTGTAAAAGATTCTTTGACCTTTGCCACCTGCTCCGGAGTACCCTTTGCTATGATTTCTCCTCCGTTGTCTCCGCCAAAAGGTCCTAAGTCTATGATATAATCGCATGATTTTATCACATCCAAATTATGCTCTATAACAACGACTGTATTACCCATGTCTGTCAGACTTTGCAGTACCGCAATCAGTTTTTTGACGTCATCTATATGCAGTCCTGTAGTCGGCTCGTCAAGTATATAAAGTGTGTTGCCTGTAGATATTTTGCTCAGCTCTGTAGCAAGTTTCACCCTTTGCGCCTCACCGCCTGAAAGCTGAGTAGAGGGCTGACCAAGTTTGATATAAGACAGACCTACCTGCATTAGGGTTTCAAGTCTTCTCTTTATCCTTGTATTAGTTTCAAAAAATTCAAGTGCTGTTTTGACATCCATATCTAAGACATCTGCAATATTTTTGTCCCTGTATGTCACCTGCAATGTCTCTCTGTTGTATCTCTTGGCATTACATACTTCACAAGGCACATACACATCAGGTAAGAAGTGCATTTCCAATTTTATTATACCGTCGCCCTTACAAGCCTCACATCTTCCGCCCTTTACGTTAAATGAGAATCTACCCTTTTGGTAGCCTCTTGCCTTTGACTCCTTGGTCATTGCAAAGACATCTCTTATTATGTCAAATATGCCTGTATATGTCGCAGGATTTGACCTTGGTGTCCTACCTATAGGCGACTGGTCTATGTCCACAACCTTGTCTATGTTTTCAAGCCCCTCAATACTTTTGCATCTACCTGTTTTCATCTTGCTCTTGTAGATTTTGTTAGTAGCATTTTTAAAAAGTATCTCGTTAATCAGAGAGCTTTTGCCTGAGCCTGATACTCCTGTAACACAGGTGAAAACTCCAAGCGGAATGTCTACATCTATATTCTTCAAATTATTTTCTGAAGCATTTTTTATAGTAATAAAGCCCTTGTCTATCTTTCTTCTTTCTTTCGGTAGCTCTATTTTTTTGACTCCTGAGAGATATTGACCTGTAATTGAGCGTTTTTCCTTTTTTATATCTTCAAGACTTCCGCAGGCTACCACCTCACCCCCGTATACTCCGGCGTTTGGTCCTATGTCTACGATGTAGTCAGCCTCTTTCATAGTATCTTCGTCATGCTCTACTACTATGAGAGTATTGCCAATATCTGTTAAGTTCCTAAGAGATTTGAGCAGTTTTTCGTTGTCTCTTTGGTGCAGACCAATAGAAGGCTCATCAAGTACATAGAGCACCCCTACAAGTGCAGATCCTATTTGCGTGGCCAGTCTTATACGCTGAGACTCTCCTCCTGATAAAGTACCTGCCTTTCTTGATAAACTTAGGTATTCCAATCCTACATCCTTTAAGAAAGTCGCCCTTGATTTTATCTCCTTGAGTATCTCTTTTGCTATAATACTTTCTTTTTTTGAAAGTTTTAAATCCTCAATGTATTTTATCAAATCTGATATGGATTTGTCTGTAACCTCAGATATGTTCAAATCTCCTACTGTTACTGAGAGTATTTCGCTTTTTAGCCTTGCTCCCTTGCAAGAAGGACAGGTCTGCTCCACCATGTATTGTCCTATTTTTTCTCTTATAAGTTGAGAAGGTGTCTCTGCAAATCTTCTCTCAAGATTGGGTATAACTCCCTCAAATGGAGACTTATAAGTCCTGTCGCTATCGCTAAATTTACTGTTAAAGGTAAATTTTAAGATCTCATCACTTCCATAGAGCAACTTCTGTTTGAAATCTTCCGGTAAATCTTTATACGGCACGTCCATAGAGACCTTTTCTTTTTTTGCAAGTGCCTCTATAAGCTTGAAATAATAGCCCTCTTCCTTAGCAGAATCAGCTGAATTCCAAGCACTTATCGCCCCCTGTCTAAGCGAGAGATTTTCATCAGGTATGACAAGCGAAACATCAATTTTGTTCAGACTGCCAAGTCCAAGGCAGGTAGGACATGCTCCCATAGGATTGTTAAACGAGAACATGGCAGCTGTAAGATCACCCATAGCTATGTCATGGTCAGGACAGGCAAGCTTTGTAGAGTATGTCAGCTGTTTATCGCCTATTATGTCCACTATTATTATGCCGTTTGAAAGATTTGACGCTATTTCTATGGAATCAGCCAGTCTTTTTTCCAGATTTTCTTTGATTATCAATCTGTCTATTACTATTGATATATCGTGCTTTTTGTTTTTTTCAAGCTTGATATCATCTTCGACAGTATAGTCTACATTGTCAATCTTTAGCCTCATATAGCCGTCTTTTTTGATACTTTCAAGGAGTTTTTCATGACTTCCCTTTTTACCTCTTACCACAGGTGATATGATTTGTATCTTAGTTCCAGCATCAAGAGTCATCACCTTGTCCACTATCTCCTGTATGCTCATCTGTCTTATCTCTTTTCCGCACTCAGGGCAGTGAGGAATACCTATATTTGAAAAAAGAAGCCTCAAATAGTCATATATCTCCGTTACAGTGCCCACTGTAGAACGTGGATTGTTGGACGTTGTCTTTTGATCTATGGATATCGCAGGAGAAAGCCCCTCAATGTACTCCACATCAGGCTTGTCAAGTCTGCCTAAGAACTGTCTTGCATAGGAAGAAAGCGACTCTACATATCTCCTTTGACCCTCAGCATATATGGTGTCAAAAGCCAATGACGATTTGCCTGAGCCTGAAAGTCCTGTAAATACCACAAGCTTATCCCTTGGTATCTCAAGATTTATATTTTTAAGATTGTGCTGATTTGCACCTCTGATTATTATTTTGTCGTTCATAATTTCTCCGCTAATTGTTATTCAAGTTTATTTTAAAATAAAGAAAAGTTTCTATGAATTTCATTAGTTTGACTTATAAAAATATTTTAAGATATCTTATAATAGGGTATATCTAAGCATTATATCTATAGTCTATTAATTTAAGATTTGAAAATTTTGTATATAAAAAAGCTTTTATTGATTTTTACATTATAACTTGCACCTAAATCTTTTTATACAATAAATTACAAGACGAATTTATATATTTGCATTACTAAAAGATACCACGATTAATTTTATTCAAACAAGATTAAATTATTTAAAAGTTAGTAAATTAATACCAAAATTTATTTTGACACTTAGCCTTAAATGTGATATACTCTTAGCTAAAGATAGATTTTTTCTACATCTTTTTTATTTTAGGAGGTTAAAATCAGTGAACAAAAAATATGACATCTTTACTTTATCAATGTACGGTTTATTTATTGCCTTAGTATGTGTTATGACTATGATGGTTCAAATACCTGTACCTGTTACAAATGGTTATATCCACTTAGGAGACAGCTGCATTTTACTTGTAGCTATATTTTTCGGTAAGAGAGCGGGATTTCTTGCAGGCGGTATAGGTTCTATGCTTGCTGATATACTCAGCGGTTATGCACACTGGGCTATACCAACACTTATAATCAAATCTCTAATGGGACTTGCTGCAGGATATATATCTCAATACTACAGCTCAAAGTCAAAATTCATATCACTAAATACTGTAGTAGCTTGTCTAACTTCTATAGCAATAATGATATCTGGATATTTCATAGCATCTACTATAATGAAGGGTACAATGGCAAGTGCTATACAATCAGCATTTCCTAATATGATACAAGGTTTCATGGGAATCTTCGTATTCTTCATAATAGGTAAGGCTTTTGATAAGATAAAATTGTCTCAATATATAAAGAAATTCCAACACTAATTGTTGCGTTAAAAAGTGCCTCTACTTTTGTAAAGGCACTTTTTTTTTTACGATTTTAATGATACTATCTATTTAATCTATGGATAATCATGTCAACAGATTTTAAGAAAATATAATATAATTTATGACATAATTATATATACACTAAAAATATTTTATCTATTATTCTATTAGATTTTAGTATTAGATAATTTTGATTTTATAATTTCAGTTTATTTATATTATCGAAAAATCAATAAATATATAACTATAAGATCTATTAATTGATATAACTAAAAATACTTATCAGGAAGTGGATTTTTGAGGAAGAACATACACATGGATCCCGGCCCTATGTGGGCACCTATTGTAGGCCCTATCTGTCCCAAGATGAAATTATCGTCACTTAGATTAAACTCTTCTTTTATCATATCTCTAAGACTAAGCATCATCTCGTCATCATCAGACTTTTCAATCAATATTGTTGATTTTGAAAAATCCGTACTTTCATTTCTTTCCTTGATGACCTCAATATATCTCTTATACATCTTCTTTACACCCCTCACCTTATCAAAAAGATGAAGAGAGCCGTCATCAGCGTGTAAGAAAGGTTTGATATTGAGAGTATTTGCTATCAAAGCTGTAACATTGGACAATCTTCCGCCCCTGGCAAGATATTTCAAATCATCTACAGTTGCAGTAGATACTATATTTTCCTGTAAAAATTTCAAAAGTTCCAACAAATCATCAAATCCATGCCCCTTTTGAGCAGATATTGACATCAGATAGGAAGCATAGCCGTGAGCAAGTGAACAAAGCTTGCTATCCACTGTCAGAATCTTTGCATCCTTATAAGTCTCTTTTACAGTCTCAAGAGCCATAGCTGATGTGGAATGCGATGAAGAAAGTCCTGACGACATTACCAGACTCAGTGCAGGTATGTCATTTTGAGCGTAATAAGTATATTTTTCTATATAATCTTTTAGAGGAACTTGAGAAGTCTTGTATATTACACCCTTTTTCATATTTTGATAGACTTCATCAGCTGTAATATTTACGCTGTCCTGATAGTTATTTACTCCGTCGGTAATCGGCACCGGTATTATATCTATACCCTGCTGTTTTATCAACTCTTTAGGCAAATCACAAGAGCTGTCGGAAATGATTTTTATTGTTTTTTCCATTATTCACCTATTCTAATACTAATCACCAAAATTTAATTGATTTTTAGTATAAATTTAAACTGATACTTTCTTTGATACAAATAAATGAAATTAAGTATATAATAAAATCCTATAAGGTATATTTTTTTATATATTGCAAATATTAAATTTACAGTTATTGTCTATGAGTACATTTCAAGTGGCAGATGTTTTTTGAGATAAAATACATATAGAGAGTCAGGTCCTGTATGCACACCTATACACGGTCCAATGTCCTGCAAACTTATCTTAGACTTATCCATACCGACCAAGTTTACTATATCTTGTTTCAAACCTATTGCTGTCTCTTCATTTTCAGCATAAGCTATTATCATCTCCGCTTTTTCAAGCTCTTCTTCAACTATGTCGTTTTTTACCTTCTCAATGATGTATTGGAGCATCTTTTTGCTACTTCTTACCTTATCTATTACTTCAAGACTTCCATCCTTTGTAACAGACAGTATAGGCTTGATGTTGAGCATATTGCCTATAAACGCAGAAGCTTTTGACAATCTTCCGCCACGAGACAGATACTTCAAATCCGAAACGGTAAAAAATACCCCTGTATTAGCCTTGCAAAACTCAAGGATTTTAAGTATTTCTTCATAAGATTTTCCGTTTTGAGCTGCCATAGCCATGTATTTTACTGCTATTCCCATCTCACTTGAGCAACATTTGGAATCCAAGGTATAAATCACTGCATCCTTATATTCTTCCTTTACCATATTCACAGCCATCTTGGAAGTTTCAAATGATGAAGATATGCCGCTTGACATCACGACATTTATCACCGGTATATTCTCTTTTGCATAGTGAGAAAATACATCTATATAAGTATTAAGCGGAATTTGAGATGTCTTGTAAATCTCACCCTTTCTCATATCTTCAAAGACCTGTTTTGAAGTGATGTCGACATTATCCAAGAACTGCTTTTCACCTAAGGTAACTATTACAGGCAAAACATGGATATCCAATTGCTTTACCAAGTCGGCAGTCAACTCACATGTACTGTCAGTCACTATCTTATATTTCATATAGCTTTCTCCTTAATTGTTTTCTCTGATGAATCCATCAGCACCACATTCTTACCTTGACATTTACCCAGATACATCAGTTCGTCGGCTTTTTTTGCCATATCGTAGACATTGCTGTGAGAATGTGATGATGTAGCACCGAATGTCACTGTAAAATTAATCTTGATACCGTTGTATTCAAATGTGCTGTATGAGATTTTCTTTCTTATACTGTCCAAGATTTGAAAAACTTCGGCATGTCCTTTAACATCGTAAAATAATATCAAAAACTCTTCTCCGCCCCATCTTGATACGACATGCTCAGAGCCCAGTTCCCTCTTGAGCATACTTGCAACTGAGCGCAAAACCCTATCTCCTACATCATGTCCGTAGGAGTCATTTATACTCTTAAAATTATCTATATCAGCAAAAGATATGTAAAACTCGTAGTTTTTATCTCCTACCATTTCATTCATATCATCTAATATTTCTTTCATCTTGTGTCTATTGTATAACTCTGTAAGCTCATCAGTCTCAGCCTGTTTTTTCATCTTGTTGAACCTTTGATTGATATGGTATTCTTCCAATATTTTTGACCAGTTGAGCAGTCTTTCGGCAAGCAATATCATAAAAAACGAGCCTGCTATATTTATAAAATACAAAGTATAGTGTAAAAGTTCATACTCTTGATCAATTGTAATGGTATGAGTAAAGAGAAACATAATGCTGTATAATACAAAATTCAACAAGGCAACGAAGTAAAATTTGCCCTTGTTTTTAAAATGGACTGTAACCGCCATAACTGTTATTGAAAAGTACCAATTTTGGAATTCAAATTGCCATCCTACAAAAAATATTGCAAGTGTGATGAAAACAGACACTTCAAAAAAGCAAGCAAATATAACGTTGACGTCCTCTTTTTTATTGAGAATCCACGCACCCACTCCAAATACAGCAATACTGAGAATATTGTATATCGTAATAAATTTTGGCATATTCAAGCTTATAAATATCGCCTCATAAAAAACGTGTATAATAAAACCGATTAAAATTACACTGAAATATGAAGACCTCTTACATTCAGCTTCCATACATATCATCCTTAAATCATAGTAATATCTTATACTCCATAATATTTTGCGAAAAATTCTTTTTTATATTCCAATAAGCGACCGTCTCTTATGGACTGTCTTATTTTCTCCATCATACGTAGCAAAAAATATAGGTTGTGATAGGTTATAAGTCTTGCACCAAGAATTTCATTCGCCTTGACAAGGTGTCTTATATATGCCCTTGAATAATTCTTGCAGACATAACAGTCACATTCATGGTCAAGCGGTGTAAAATCTTCGGCATAAGTTGCATTTCTCACTACCACCTTTCCGTTTGAAGTCATAGCGGTTCCGTTCCTTGCTATCCTTGTAGGCAGTACGCAGTCAAACATATCCACGCCTCTTATCACCCCTTCGAACAAATCATCCGGAGAGCCTACTCCCATGAGATATCTCGGCTTCTCACTTGGAATTATATCTACAGTGTAGTCAAGTACCTCGTACATCAATTCCTTAGGCTCACCAACAGAAAGTCCTCCTATAGAATATCCGTCAAAATCCATCTCCACAAGCTCGTTTGCAGATTCATATCTCAAATCCTCGAACATTCCGCCTTGTATTATACCAAAAAGCGCCTGAGTTTCAGGGTTTTTATTTGCGTCCTTACCACGTTTTGCCCATCTTGATGTACGTTTGTAAGAGTCCCTTATATATTCGTAAGTTGCAGGATATGGTGCACACTCGTCAAAAGACATCATTATGTCAGAGCCGAGATTATTTTGCACTGCAATTGACTCCTCCGGTCCCATGAAGTGTTTGGAACCGTCTAAATGCGAGCTGAAATATACCCCTTCTTCTTTTATCTTCCTCAAGTCTCCCAGCGAAAATACCTGAAATCCCCCACTGTCAGTAAGTATAGACCTGTCCCAGTGCATAAATTCATGCAGACCTCCGGCTTTTTTTACTATCTCATCTCCGGGTCTTAGGTGTAGGTGATAAGTGTTTGACAGTATTATATTTGCTCCTATCTCCTTGAGTTCCTTTTCGTTCATGGACTTTACGGTAGCGTTTGTACCTACAGGCATAAAGACAGGGGTCTCAAACTCATTGTGCAAAGTCTTTATCTTTCCCAGCCTCGCCTTGGTTTGACTACATTTTTTTATCACTTCAAATTTTAACGGCTTATTCATCAATTACCTTTCTTATATTAATCACCTTTTTTTAATTCTTGTCATTGTAATTTTGTATAAAATGCCTACTTCTTGCTAAAACTCTTTTCTAAAACATCGTAAAAGGTGATTATATATGTAGCTATATAATATTTATTACTAAATTAATCTATTTATCCAATCATCTTATATAAATAATACTGCTATTTTTTAGATTAAGCTCAAAATCGAGTAATTATTTCTATTTCAAAATTCATATATTTATCGTCTTTTTAACTGAAATACTATAGTTTTGTATCTTAATTTAGAGCAATAAATTTTATATTTAAACTTATATCTTTATTGCTGTAATACCCTTTAAATTTTATGTCTAACAAAAAATATCAATATTATTAACAATCTTCTATATTTTTATTTTCAAAAAAAATATACCTGCGTCTTATATAAGTTCCGCAAGTATATTATAATATAAAAGTAGGCAATCGTCAAATACTATTCAAGTTCGACATTTCCTGTATAAAGTTGGTAATAAGCACCTTTTTGAGCAAGCAGTTCATCATGTGAGCCACGCTCTATTATATTGCCGTTTTCAAGCACCATTATCGCATCACTGTTTCTGATTGTAGATAGTCTATGAGCTATTACAAAGACAGTTCTTCCCTTCATCAGATTGTCCATGCCTTTTTGGACTATGGCTTCAGTCCTTGTATCTATGCTTGAAGTCGCCTCGTCAAGTATAAGCACCGGAGGATCTGAGATAGCCGCCCTTGCTATGGACAAGAGTTGTTTTTGTCCTTGCGACAGCTCGTCACCTGCATTGTTTAGCATGGTGTCATAGCCCTTTGGCAACATATTGATAAATCTGTCCGCCTGAGCAAGCTTAGCCGCATTTATTACGTCCTCGTCAGTCGCATCTAATCTACCGTATCTGATATTTTCCATTATAGTGCCGGTAAAGAGATGTGTATCTTGAAGCACTATACCAAGTGAACGTCTCAATGACTCTTTTTTTATCTTCATAAGGTTGATACCGTCATATCTTATCTTACCCTCATCTATGTCGTAAAATCTGTTGATAAGATTTGTAATCGTAGTCTTACCTGCTCCCGTCGCACCTACAAAGGCGATTTTTTGTCCCGGTTTTGCATATAATGAGATGTTTTTCAGTACAGACTTGTCTTTTTCGTAGCCGAATGACATATTTTCGATTACCACATCACCTGTAAGCCTGTCATAAGTTACAGTTCCATCACTATGCGGATGTTTCCACGCCCATTGACCTGTCTTGTATGGTACCGGTATAATACCGAATTCCTTGTCTTCCTCCACATTTACAAGAGTGACATAGCCCTCATCAGCCTCGCTTTTTTCATCGAGCAAATCAAATATTCTACTTGCTCCTGCAAGAGCTGTATTGATAGAGTTAAGCTGTTGAGTTATCTGCATAAAAGGCAGAGTAAAGTTCTTGGCAAACTGCATATAAGCCGCCACTATACCTATAGTTACACCGCCTATGGAATTTATCGCAAGGCTACTGCCCACTATTGCTGTAAGCACGAAGAATATATTCCCTATATTTGAAACTACAGGAGCTATAATGCTCGCATAAGAGCTTGCATTTTTAGCACTTTGAAATAATTCTTCATTTAGTTTTTCAAATTCTTCTATGGATATTTCTTCATGATTAAATATCTTGACTACCTTTTGCCCTGACAATCTCTCTTGGATAAATCCTGTAAGATTGGCAATATTTTGCTGTTGCTGCATAAAATACTTTGCACTCTTAGCTGCTATATTTTTAGAAGTAAGTAGTAATGTTATTACCACTGCTACTGCAAGCACAGTGAGTATCGGCGAAAGTACCAGCATAGTCACAAAGGTTGCTACAATAGTTACCACAGACAACATCACCTGAGGAGTGGACTGCTCTATCATCTGCCTTAGAGCGTCAGAGTCAGTAGTATACAGTGCCATTATTGAGCCGTCACTGTTCTTGTCAAAGTAACTTATAGGTAGTGATTGCATCTTTGCAAACATATCGTCCTTTACCTTTTTGAGTGTACCCTGGGCGACATAGACCATTATCCTGTTGTAAGTAAAGCTTGATATTACAGATACTGCAAATACTGCGCACAAGATGGAAATAGCAGAGTAAAATGCCTTAAAATCAGGGGAAGTCTGACCGATTAGCGGAGTGATATAGTCATCAATTAGTATCTTAAGCGCTAATGATATGGAAACTGAGCCCATAGCAGACAGCAATACGCAGATAACTACAACTACAAGTTTGAATTCATTGCCTTTAAGCACGTAAGAAATAAGTCTTTTTAAAGTGCCTTTCGGATTTTTTTTATTCATCTCCTAATCCACCTCCCTGTTTTTGGAATTCATAGTTTTCTCTGTAGATTTGATTGTTCATAAGCAGATTTTGCGGAGTGTCGAATCCTACCACCTCTCCATTGTCAAGTACGATTATCCTGTCAGAATTTTCTATTGAAGATATCCTTTGTGCAATGATAATCTTGGTAGTGTCCTTTAATTGTGTGGCAAAAGCCTCTCTTATCTTGGCATCTGTCTTTGTATCCACAGCACTTGTCGAGTCGTCCAAAATTAGAATCTTCGGTTTTTTCAGCAATGCCCTTGCTATTGTAAGCCTTTGTTTTTGACCGCCTGATACGTTATTTCCGCCCTCATATATCTGTTCTTCGTATTTTTTAGGGAATTTTTGGATAAATTCATCTGCACATGCAAGTTTACATACATATTCAACTTCTTCATCTGTAGCATTTTCATTACCCCACCTTATATTGTCTGCTATAGTACCTGTAAAAAGGGTATTTTTTTGGAGCACCATGGACACATTATCCCTAAGAGAAGCCAATTCATAATCTTTTACATTCTTACCTCCAACTGTAATCTCTCCGCTTGTCGCATCGTAGAGTCTTGGTATCAAGGACACAAAAGTGGACTTTGCACTACCGATAGAGCCTATTACACCTATAGTTTCTCCTGATTTAATGCTTATATTTACGTTTTTAAGAGCAAGTCTCTTCTCATCGTCGCTATAGCTGAAATTTACATTTTTAAACTCTATAGAGCCGTCTTTTACTTCTTTTTCGCCATTTGCATTTTCATCCATTGCAGGTTCTTCCTTAAGGACTTCTGTTATTCTCATTATACCTGTCTCAGCAATAATTAGAAGTACAAATACAAAAGATATGGTAATTACAGACATAAATATCTGAATGGAGTATATCATCAAGCTGGTAAACTGACCTGTAGTAAGACTTCCTGATACTATCAGCTTACCGCCCATCAAAAACAGTGCAGTCACCATAGCATAAAGCACAAGTTGAATCGAAGGGTTGAAAACTGCCACATTTAGCTCAACGTCAACAAAAAGCTCGTAAATTTTGGCAGAAAGCTTTGAAAATTTATTTTTTTCAAATTCTTCTCTTACATAAGCTTTTACAACTCTTTGAGCCCTTACATTCTCTGCTGTCATATTGTTCATCACATCATATTGCTCATAAACCACATTGAATTTTGGTGCTGCAATCTTGATTATTAAGTACATTATCACGATTAATGCAGGTATTGCAACCAAGAATATCATTGATATTTGGGCATTAATCTTAAAAGCCATAATAAGCGCAGAAATCATCATAATCGGACTTCTTGCCACCATTATTATCATCATCATATATGCCATCTGCACATTGGCAATATCTGTAGTAAGTCTGGTAACAAGGGATGCACTTGAAAATTTGTCTATGTTTTTAAAAGAAAATTTTTGAAT
The DNA here is from genome assembly GCA_963521605.1 of uncultured Peptostreptococcaceae bacterium. GTDB lineage: Bacteria > Bacillota > Clostridia > Peptostreptococcales > Filifactoraceae > Peptoanaerobacter. The sequence goes on from CAUQVF010000012.1 coordinate 42,184, forward strand.
TCTCTTGAATATATCGCTCCTCAAATTCTTACTTAGACCCGTAGCTGCAGTAGCTGCAAATCTTGCACCTGTCGCACCGAAAAACAGTGACATCATCGCCATAACAAGTAGCACAAGCCCTGTTTTAACGACATATTCCATATTTGAATTTTTGATACCTATATCTATGATATTTGCCATGACATAGGGTATGAGAATCTCCATTATCACCTCAAGAGTAATGAAGAAAGGAGCTAAAAAAGATTGTTTTTTGAACTCTCTCACACAAGATAGTATCGTCTTGTTCATGCCTTTACCTCCTATAAAATAATAGGGTATTTAAAAAATATCAATACAGATATTTTCTAAATACCATCTTAACGAAAACTTAGATTTATTAAAATATTAGTGCTTATTTATTCCACAAATAAAAATTTATTAAACAAAAAATTAGGCTGTATATGGAGTGATATTTAGTTCACCGTCAACATATTCACCCAAGAAAACCTCGTTATATTCCTTATAGCCTTTAGCATTTATCTCTGATAACAACCACTCTTCATCCCTACCCATTACTTCCAATATGTCAGTTTGCACCTGACCGTCAGTAATAAGCGGGAATTTCGGATTTTCCTCACCATCCAATATTATAATCAACTGACCGTTTTGCTCCACTATGGCACGTTTTACCTTTTTTGTAGAGTAGATATTGTTCGTTCTTAACTTAAAAGATATGTCGTGAGCACTAAGTGCTGACTTCTTACAGTTTTCCACATTTACTACACCCTTATCGATTATAATACGAGCCTTGCCGTCAAGTATCTGCTTAGCCTTGACATTGTGCGTCTTAACCCATTTGAGCAATAGAACAAGGAAACACCATATAGCCAAAATCATTATATACTCAAAAATCTGTATTTTCTGATTGTAGATGACACCACCTATGATACCCCCAAGTACATAGTTTTGTACCTGGTCGCTTGCCGACATCGGTGCAAGATTGCCTTTACCTGTTATATTAATTACTGTAATAAGAGCCAAAAAACCTATAAACAATTTTAAAGCTACCAATAAAAAAGCATTCATAAAACACCCTCCCATTTTCAAATATTTTATAATTCCTCGTGAATTTATTCCCTGATTAGGTATGCTTAAACTAAAAAATATCTCCCGACCCTTGCCATATATTCCTTGTATTCATCTCCAAATTTTTCCAAACACCATCTTTCCTCAGAGATGATGATAGAGTGCGTAGATATTTGATATATGATTACGATTATAAGCAGAACTATTGACTTTGTAAGCAATACCCAAGAAAGCATACATATAAAATATGAAAGATACATGGGATTTCTTGAAAACTTATATATTCCTTTGACGCTAAGTCCAATTTCATCAGGAGAAGAAAAATTGATTATGCTTATTGAAAGCAATATATGTGCCAAAATATACAAAAGTACCCCTAAGTAAGTCAAAGCTGAAAAGTCGAAGTAAAAATCCAAAAATGCGGTATATAAAAAAATTGCTGCTGTAGATATTTGATACACATAGTACGCAGGTATTTCATTCTTATTTATGGGGGCAAAATAGGCAACACGATATACGGCTTTTTTACCAAAAAAAGAAAGCAAGCCAAATCTTATAAGAAAAAAAGGAATTATCAAAAATATGCCCTTAATCATAACATCCCCACTTTCAGCCTAAATCTACAGCAAATTTTATTAAATACTTTATCCATTATACAATCTAGTATTTTACTAATATCTATTAATGAAAAAATTCATTAGATTATCTCATAATTACTCTTAATACTATCATTTGTATAATTTATTGATAATATTTTTTGATTATTTAATCATAGCTTTACAATATAAGTTTGACACTTAAATAGGAATATAAATGTAAAGTTTTTTATAATCTCATTAGACATTAGTATTAAATCTTAGTAATTTCTTCTTTAGATATTATTTTTACTTATCAATATCATAGCTATATTGCAACACCTTCATTTCCAAGTCAAAGGGAGTCTTGCGGTAAAATGCTATGGCATCTTCATTGTCGCATTGCTCAGTGCCTACAAATATATCGTAAATATTGTTGTTTTTTCCGTATTCGAGCAAATAGTTGATAAGACTCTTGCCTATGCCTTGCTTTTGAAAGCTTTCCTTTACAGCCAAATCATAGATATATATACTCGACTTACATCTTTCATAATTTGGCAGGATATGTGCCGTCATACCTCCGACTATTTTATCATCTATTTTTGCAATGAAAACAAGAAAATTCTTATTATTTAGGCTATCTGTAAGATAGTTGTCATCCACAACATTATCTTCCCACTCAAAAACTTCCGCAAAAACTTCCAACAATTCCTTGAACTGCCTCATATTATCAATAACACTTATCTGCATAACCTATCTCCTGTATTTATTTTGTAGGAGTAAATTCTATCATAAAAATTCCAAATTTAAAAGCATATATACCTATATTCAAGATTTATACTAAAATCTAATAAAATAATGGACAACTCTTTTTCAGTGCATTTATAATAAAGTCATAAATAATATGCTACTATGTAAATCATTTATGAAAATTGTTCATAGATTAAATAGATATTAGTATTAGTATTAGTATCTGATTCTAAACAAAAAAAGCCCCTGATTTTCAAGGACTTTGTTGTGTTTTTATATTATTTGATTCTTTGATTATTTAACTTCTATCTTTCAGCTTTTTATATTCCAACTTTTATATATCTTTCTTTTCTATCTTTCTTATATATTAAATTTTATCTTAATATATTGAGTTTTGTCATTATTTTTTCTTCTTTTTCTCTCATTATCTTCTTTTCGTCATCTGTCATATGGTCGTAGCCCATAAGGTGAAACATACTGTGGCATATGAGATAGCATACTTCTCTTTCAAAGCTGTGTCCAAACTGTTTTGCCTGTTCGTCAGCTTGTTCCATAGATATTACTATGTCACCAAGCGGTTTGAGATTTTTGCTCTTTGTCTTTTTTTCTTCTTGCAAATCCTCTATTTCATACATGGGAAATGAGAGTACATCTGTCTTGTCGTCTATATCTCTGTACTCTTTGTTTATCTGCCTGATATTTTCATTGTCTGTAAAAGTCAGCGATATCTCATTGTCAAAGTTCAAATCTTCCTCGTCTTCACATTCGCTTATTACCTTTTCTATCATCAGCATCAGCTCTTCGCCTATCTCATAGTTTTCTTGCTCATTGCTTGTCACAATATTTATCATCTTTTCACCTCTTTTGCTAAAAATCAATATCTTCTTAGCTATTAAATCACAATTTCTAATTTTATTTAACAATTTTAATAAAATCTTTATAAAAATCATATTTTATTGCAAAATTCAATTAGAGCTTTTTATAAAACTGCACATTATCAACAATTGCTGTTCATAGTTGCAGAGATATTTAGTATCTTTTAAATTTTAAGCTATTTTCTTTTCTTTTATTATACAATATTTTTATCAATATTCATATACTTTTTGGTAATCGGAAGTTTTTTTCTTCATGCTTGCTTTGGCTTTGCCACCCCATTTTGCAGAGTCATATGTCGTATCTATTACGTACCATGTTCCACCAAGTAATACTTCGTTCCATGCGTGGTATCCGTCTACTCCCTTTGCATAGCCTTTTACCAGTTTTGCAGGTATACCTATGCTCCTGAGCATTGCTGCATCCATTGAGGCATAGTCGTAGCATATACCTTTATTTGTTGCGAATGTGTCATTTATTGTAGGATAGTATCCTGCTTTTACTGTTGCTGCCTTGTTGTAGTCATATCTTACATTTTTTACAATGTAGTCGTATATCTTGTCATTGTTGCCAAGATTTTTAGCTTTTTTTATCGCCGGATCTGTACTTTTGTAGTCTATTATTTGTATTGACTGCAAAAATACTGCATTTTTATCACTTACACTTACGTCTATGTTCTCACTTTTTAGGACTGAGTATTGGCTACCTGATACATTTTCCAATGCTGTTACACTATAGCTACCACTACCAAGTTGCAATGGATAGTAGTCTGTCTTACCGTCGTTTCTAAGTGCATATGTGTATTTTTGACTTCCTTTTTGTATTATTACCTTAAGTTTTTTGCCAGGGGCACTGTGGCTTACGCCTATTACATTGCTTGTGAGTTTATCATCATGAAATGTCACCGCATAGCTACATCCTGTATATAAATAAAGTAAAAATATGAATAAGATTGTAATTTTCTTCCTCAATTATATCATCCTTTACATAATTTTTAGATAAATATTTTTACTTTTTGAAATCATTTCTGTCTTTTTAATTTTTATAATATTTAATATTAATCAGCATATATCTGTTTTAAAGTTTAAATCTACCTCTTATTATTTTTTAAGCAAATTTTATATAAAGTAATTTACTTTTTTATATATTATAAGCTTGTTATAAGAGTAGGACAATTTATCTTTTATATTGATATTTGTACTAATTTATTTAAAATACTTTGATATTGTATCGGGATTTACAGCAAATTTTTTCGCAGTTTCTTCACTTATCTTTCTTTCGTTATAAAGATTAGCTATGGAGTTATCCATAGTAATCATACCTTGAGCTCTTCCGGTCTGTATCATGGCATCTATCTGCGGTACCTTGTTTTCTCTTATAAGGTTTTTGATAGCCGGATTGAGCATCATCAGCTCAAAGGCAGGTACTCTTCCTCCATCTGTAGTCGGTATCAGCTGTTGCGTCACTACAGCATGTAATACTGTAGATAATTGTATCCTGACCTGTTGTTGCTGATCAGGTGGAAAGACGTCTATTATTCTGTCTACCGTCTTAGAGGCACTTGTAGTATGCAGAGTTGAAAGCACTAGATGTCCTGTCTCTGCTGCTGTCATCGCAATAGACATAGTCTCGAAATCTCTCATCTCACCGATTAATATTACATCAGGAGCCTGTCTTAGTGCAGAGCGTAGGGCTGTAGCATAAGATTTCGTATCTATACCTATCTCCCTTTGATCCACTATGCTCTTTTCGTGTCTGAACAGATATTCTATAGGATCTTCAAGTGTCAAAATATGTGCCTGTCTGTTGGAATTTATCAGAGATATTATAGAAGATAAGGTAGTTGACTTGCCTGAGCCTGTAGTTCCTGTTACAAGTATCAATCCTCTTGTTGTCTTGTGCAAATCAAGTACGCTACTTGGTATACCGTAAGAATCTATGTCCAGATTGCCAAATGCCAATACTCTTAGCACTGCAGCATAAGATCCTCTTTGTACATATGCCGACACACGAAATCTACCTACTCCAAAAAGTGAGATGGAAAAGTCCTTTTCTCCTTCTCTTACAAAGTCAGCCAAGTCGCTTTCTTTTTTGAATATAGACTCTACCAATTCCTTCGCCTGATCAGGCATGAGCTTTTCTTCTCCGATTTTCTCTAAAGTGTTGTTGACTTTTATGGTCGGTGGTACTCCAACACTTATAAATATATCTGACGCCTTTTTCTCTACTGCTGTACGCAGTATATCGTCAATTTTCATCAATTGTCAGTTCCTCTCCTTCAGCAAAAGTAGGATTTTTATATTCGAACTCCTGATTCACCTTTTTCCAAGATGTTATTTCAAAGGCCTTATCTTCTCTTATCTTTGGAATTAGAAGCTCAAAATAAAAGCTCTTTTGCCCCTTTTCATTTAATAAAAAAGTTCCTAATTTCATATTGCCGTCTTTAAATATTTCTCTATCTTTATCAAGGGGAAATTCTAAAATTGTATCATTTATGAGTATTTCCCTATCTTTATCTCTGTTTTTTTCTATTTCGCTCAGTATTTCAGCTTTGTTATTTTCCTCTCCTATCTTTGTCATATTTATAGTTTTTCTCATATTATTTGCAAATATCTGAGCCTTAGAGTCAAGAAGGTAGTAGTTTTTTGCCATTTGCAGATTTTTTTGAGATATTCTGTAAGAGGTATATACACTCATCATACTCATAACAGCAAACAAAACTACGGTAAGGACTATCAGTATGACCAATATAGTCGAGATACCTTTGTGTTTATTTTTCTTTTTCATAATATCTTCCTTACTTCCTTTTGACCTTAATTATTATTTTTTATTCTTTGCATTTTAATTGAGTTTATATCAGATATTTCAAGACTTTTCTTATCATCAAGTATATAGGGTTTGAGCCTGTTTATCTTGATATTTACATTATCCAGCCCGTCTTTTGTATCCATTGTCATAAACAGCTTGTACAAGGCATTGTTTTCGTTGCTTATGTTAAAATCTTCATCAAAATTCAATATATATATCCCATTTTCCGCCTTCATCTTCAAAAGCAGATCATCTTTTGAGTTTGTAACACTTTCTCCGGATGATATAAGTTCTATAATATTCTTACTTATTCTAACAGACCTATCTATCTCATAAGATCTTGTTCTTAAGTTTTTCGTGACTACAAGCATCTGCACTACATACATGCTTGCAACTGACAATATGGCTACGGCTATTATCATCTCCGCTAAGGTAAATCCTCTTTTTTTATTTGTCATATTTTCACCTCTTGTCGCTTTGCTTTTTTACTAATCATTCAGTCTTTTTCCCGTCATGCATACTTACTTAAAAGCTAAATTACTATAATTAGGATTTATTTTTATATAATGAATTTTCTTTAGCACATATACTGTATCGTAAGTTTCTTTAAAATTGTATAGCTTTGTTTAAAATTTTGATACTGATAATCTAATACGGCATTTCTTAAAAATTTGGATTTATAATAGTATTTGATGTATATTTTTTACCATGCTCATTGTCAGTAGTTATAGAAACATTTATCAAATCTGATCCTGTCTTTGAAAAAGTCATATCTTTTATCTTGGCTATCTCAAAGCCCTCCACTTCGTCTAAGTCTGTACCTTTTTTTATTAGCATCTCTTTTAAAAAACCGTCTTTAAAATATATTACATTTTGATATATTTCACCTTTTATCTCATCTTCAACAACTATGACATCTTTATTGTCTATAGCTTTTTCGATAAGATAGACTCCTTTTTTAGCTGACTGCTTTACTTTCAAATCTATATAGGATAGTGCTAATCTTAGATTGTCCTTTGCTAACATGTCCTTATGATTTTTATCGTAAGAAGAGGCTGTCGATACGACCAAGGTGTAAGTTGATATGGAAAAAACTACCAATACCAACATAACTAATATGCTTTCTATCCTTGCCTTTCCATAATGTTTTTTATTGTTTAGCATTTTTTCTTCTCTTTCTTTAGTCATCTTTCCATTTCTTCATCACCCTGATATCCGGCGGCATATTAGAGCCGTTTGCCTGGTAATGATAAAAGTAAGCGTCATTGTTTACTATCAAACCGTAATTTTCCTTGAGATATTCAACAGATGGAGGGAAACTCCCCTCAAGTGCGTAACATTCAAGAGCCATCTTTTTTACTGCTTCTTCTATTGATTTTGTGCTTTTTTCCTGTTTACCTTCCCAAAAGCCGTCTATATTGGATAAACATATAAAAATAAGGGCTATTACGAGTATGAGTGAAACATACATCAGCTTTTTATTTTTTTGCATGTATACCTCTCTTTGCTTCGTATTATATTTATCAGATTAAATTATCTTATAATACTGTATTTATCATTTTTTATAGATTTTAGAACCTAATACTAAAGTTTAAGGGATATCAGCCTAATACTACAATGATGATACAATGCTGATAAGTGGCGTCATAACAGTAAATAATATTACTCCAACCAATAGCGAAAGTATTATAATCAGCATAGGCTCTATAGATGATGTCACCTTGTCCATAGTCTTTTCAACTTCAAGCTTATAAAGGCTTGCAACCTTTTTAAGTGAGTTTTCTATCTCCCCTGTCTTATATCCTATGCCTATCATCTTGGTAAACAGAGCAGGGAATAGTCCCACATTTGCTATCTCATCGCTCACATCCTTGCCTTCAAGTATGTTTTCTTGCGCTTTTTTAAGTTTTTCAAGAGCAAATTTGGACTCTACTGAGTTTGTATATAGAACTAAGGCATCATCAAAACTGTAACCGCCTGCCATAAGCATTGACATACCTAAGGCAAATTTTTCCGAAAATATCTTTTTTGTTACATTACCGATAAAAGGCATATTGTATTTCCAAGCATCTGAAGATTTTTTTGTATAAATATATCCAGAGGCACAAAGTACGGCAAACACAATCAAAATTAGCAATCCATAGTTTTTAAGTGCAAGTCCTATACTTATCAAAACAGCCGTGGTATTTGGTATGTCAGCTCCGATACTGTCTATTATTTCGCTAAACATCGGTATTACCTTGACAACCAAAAAAGTAATTATTATAAGCATAAGTCCTGTCAAAATAACAGGATATATAACTGCATTTGATACCTTTTGATTAAGCCTTTCCACTTCTTGGTAATAGGTAGACAGACGTGAAAGCTCTTCTTCAAGATTACCTGTATTATATGCTATTTCCATCATTCCTGTCATATACTTGGGGAATTCATCGTGTTTTTTGACTGCCTCGTATATAGGTTCTCCATTGTCCACTGATTCTTTTATTGACAGGGCAATTTTTTTAAGTGTAGGCGTGCTCATCTCGTCAGTAAATACCGACATAGCCTCATCAAGCGGTAAGCCGGATTTGAATATGAGCGACAGTTGATAGCAAAACAGAGATAGTTCACTGTTTGTAAGTGCATTTTTCTTCATAAAAATCAATCACTCCGATTTAATATTTCTAATATTTCATTGTATGATACCGCTATTATATCGGAATCAATTCAAAATAAATAAAGAGTAAAAATATAAATTAAAAATACTTTGTATATTGTTTGATTATGTTGTAAAATATATGAGGTAAATTTTTTAGTTAAAGGAAGAATAAATGGAGAATTTTTATCCTATAAATATAAATCTTAAGAATATTCATGTACTTGTTGTTGGCATGGGCAATGTAGCTTTTCGAAAGCTGTCAAATATCTTATCTGCAAGGAAAATCAGAATAATATCAAAAGAAATAGATGATGAAAAATTGGAATTTATCAAAAAGCATGATAATATATCCTATGAAATAAGATCCTATGAAAAATCTGACCTGAACGATATAAATATTGTATTTGCCTGCACAAATGATTTGAGTACCCAGTTGCAAATCAAAGAAGATATTGAAAATTCAGGCAAGTTTATCTTGGCAAATTATTGCAAAATTGGAGAATATTCAAATTTTACAAATATGTCTACAATTCAAAAGGATGACATAGGTTTAGCTGTCAGCACCTATAGAAAGGACAGCGCAAGGACAAAAAAAATAAGAGAAAATCTGGAAAAGTGGTATGAAGATGCAAACTGTTAGGATAGCAGGCAGAAAAAGCAAATTAGCTTTGATACAGAGTCAAAAAGTAATTGACCTGCTAAAACAAAAATATAAGGATGTAAACTTTGAAATAGTAACTGTAGAAACCTTGGGTGATAAGAACCTCAAGGAAAAACTATCTGAAATAGGTACAAAAGGTCTTTTTACCTTTGAAATTGAGCAAATGCTTTTAAACGGCAGTGTGGACATGGCTGTACATTCACTTAAGGATATGCCCACTGATTTTATAAGAGATTTGAAGATAGGCGCCTATATCAAGAGAGAGTCAAATAAGGATGTCATAGTTTTCAACAAGGACTACAAATCTGTAAAAGACCTGCCTAAAAACGCAAAAATAGGCACATCATCTCTTAGACGAGAGCTACAAATCAAAAAACTCGGCAAGAACTTTGAAGTTGCTAATATAAGGGGGAACATACACACAAGATTAAAGAGGATGAAGGAAGAAAACTTTGACGCTATAATACTTGCAAAGGTGGCACTTACAAGGCTGAATTTACAAGATGAGCTTGTATTTGAAGAATTGCCCTTTATATCAGCTGCAGGTCAAGGCTGTATCTGCGTACAGGTCAAAAAAGACAATAAAAAGATAGAAAAGATGTTGGAATTTCTAAATGATGTGGAAACACAAAAATGTGTCACGGCAGAACGTGAGTTTTTACACACTATAGGCGGTGGTTGTCACACTCCTGTCGGAGCTTATTGCCAAAAGATAGGGCAAATCTATAGGATAGACGCCTTTGTATCATCTCTTGACGGCAAAAAATATCTAAGTTGTGAGATAAAAAGCAAAAATACCGAAAACTTAGGTAAGCAAACTGCACAAAGACTGATAGCAAAGGGTGCTGATAAGATAGTTAAGTAAATTAAGTAAAAGCACTTGAAAAAAATATGTATAAGTTGTATAATGGATATAACAAAAGAGATAGTAAAGCATATTGCTTTGCTCCTACACGAAGTTTTTTAAACTAAAAACCACCGTAGTCCTAATACAGTGGTTTTTTCATGCCTATTTCTTATTATTAAAAATAAGGGCAACAATTTGTATGATTATATCTATAGTCATCAAAACTATAGTTATTATTTCAAATTTACTCATACAAATCACCCCCAATCTTTTTTAGATTGGAGCAAACCAACTGTATACTATCTCTTTAATTTATTATATCATAAGCTTTAAACTTTATAAATGGAATATTGTAATAATTTTTATAGTTTAGCTATTGTAAAAAGTCTTACTAAGTTGTATAATGAACGTAACAAAAGAGATAGTAAAGCGTATTGGTTTGCTCCCACAGTTTATTTTTTTAAATCAAAAACCACTGTACTCGCAATACAGTGGTTTTTTAATACTTACTTTTTCTTATTATTTAGAAAAAAGGCAACAATTTGTATGATTATATCTATAGTCATTAAAACTATAGTTATTATTTCAAATTTACTCATACAAATCACCCCCAATCTTTGTAGATTGGAGCAAACCACTGTAGTCGCTATACAGTGGTTTTTTTCATGCCTATTTCTTATTATTAAAAATAAGGACAATAATTTGTTTTAATATTATTTTCTAAATTAGAATTTTTGTACAGTTTCTCTATTAAGCTCTCTTATTATTGCTGTTGCAAGCTTTACCATATTTTCATAATCTTGATATGCTATTATGCCGTTGCTTGTATGAGGATATCTTACAGGGACTCCTATTACTATAGTCGGCACTCCGTCATTTGATGTATGTATAGCCATACCGTTTGTACCACCGCCTGTTCTTACTGCATCTTGACAAGCTATGCCATATTTTTTCGCAATATCAAGGGCAAATCTTTGGAATCTCGGATTTGCTATCATCTTTGGATCCATATGTCTTAGCATAGGGCCTTTTTTTATCCTTGTTTGTATCTGATAGCTCTCTCCAAAGGTATCATCAGCAGGAGTTCCTTCCATTACTATTGCTATATCAGGTTTTACCTTGTTTACTGCAACTTGTATACCCCTTGTACCTACTTCTTCCTGACTTGTAAGAGTTCCTACTATATTTACAGCAAGCTCTTCTTTTTCCAAGGCATTCATCATTTCTATAACTGAGCATACTCCAGCTCTGCAGTCAAAAGCCTTGCCCTTTACTATATCAGTTTCTTCGTCGTATTCAAACACGCTTTCCAAAGTTACAGGCATTGCTATACCTATCTTGTATATATTTTTCACCTCGTCAATGTTTACAGCTCCCACATCCACAAATAGACTGTCAGTAGTCACCTCAGAATTTTTGTCCTTATAATGTACAGGTGAGCCTGTAATTATCCCTGATATCAACTTATTTTCAGCGTTTTTTATCTTTACCCTATGTGATGGAAGATTATGTGCCACAAAACCTCCAAGAGGTATTATCCTTATAAGTCCGTTTTCTTTAATGGACTGTACGATAAATCCCACTTCGTCTATATGAGCATCCAACATCACTGTAGGAAGATTTTCGTCATTTTTTCCTCTTGTTATATAGGTGTTGAGCATACTGTCAGTATGCACTTCAAGTGTTGGTGAAAGATATGTTTTGGCTATTTCAACAGCCTCATCTTCAAATCCTGACACTCCGTTTGCAAGTGTCAATTCTTCAAGCATTTTCAAATTTAATTTTTTGTCCATTTTCTCCCCCATTTTTAAGTTTATATTTTTATCATCATAATAATAATATTAATTTAGATTATGCTACTTCAAATCTGCTCATATTATCAAATATTAATACTAAAATCTACTATGAAATACAGAAATCTTTTCTTAATATTCTTTCAAAATTTATCAGAAATTTAAACATCTTATTTTTATACTAAAAAGCTATTAGAAAGCCATGTAATTTTATTACAATAAGATTATTAATAATCTGCAAAACAAATAATTTTGTAAAATAACAGCCATGGCATAATAAGTGGTGATTAGTATTAAATATCATCAATCTTCCACATAGCCCTTGGCATCTTCAAGTTTCAGGCTTATGACATTTGATATTCCCTTTTCCTGCATCGTCACACCATAGATATAATTTGACGCTTCCATAGTGGTACGTCTATGAGTTATAGTGACAAACTGCGTAGTATCTGAAAGCGTGCTGAGATATGTGACATACCTGTATATATTTGCATCGTCAAGCGGTGCGTCTATCTCGTCCAATATACAAAAAGGTACAGGCTTTTTGGCTATTATCGCAAATAGCAAGGCTATGGCTGACAGCGCCTTTTCTCCACCGGACAGCATAGCAAGACCTATCAGTTTTTTGCCGGGTGGCTGAATAGATATTTCTATATTACTGCCTAAGATGTCACTTTCATCTTCAATTATCAGCTTTGCACTTCCTCCTCCAAATAATATCTTGAATATATAATCGAAGTTCTTGTTTATTATATCGAGGTTTTCAGTGAAATCATGAATCATACTTTTTTCAAGAGATTTTATTATACTGCTTATCTTTGTAATAGAATCTTCCAAGTCCTCTTTTTGACTCTTGTAAAGTAGATATCTCTCTTCGATTTTCTTGTATTCTTCTATCGAGTCTATATTGACATTTCCAAGGCTTGCAATATCTTCCTTGAGTTTTTTTATGACGCTTGGGCTCACCTTCACCATATCATCCTTGTAAGACAGTGCCATGGACATATCCATATCGTAGCTTTCAGACAGTTGCTCATATAAGATTTGCATCTTGTATCTGACCTTGGACTCTTCCGTTTCAGCTCTCATCATCTTACTTTGGATTTCTGCTTGCAGTTTGGATATTTTCTCCTTATCCTCGCTTAATTTTGCAATGGCTTCCCTGTTTTTAACATCTCCCTCGCCTACCTTTGCAAAATTACTTTTAAGCTCCTCTATTTCTTCTTCCATTGTCTTGCTTTGACTTTCAAGTTCTTTAATCAGCTCATGGAATTTTTGTATCTGCTGATTGTTTGCTGTCATCTTACTATTTGAATTTTCGCTTTTTTCGTCATTCGACTGCAAGGTGCTTTCAAGCTCAAGCAGCTGATTTTCTATTGCGACAAGCTCCTTTTCTATGACGCTATGTCTTATTCTTTTTTCGTGTAAAAGCTTTGAAGTTTCGTTTAAAACTATCTCGCTTTCTTCAAGGCTTGCTCTTTGTTTTTCAAATTCATCGCTCAATTTTTCATAGTCTTTTTGCAAGTTTTCTCTTGAAAGTTTGTCATTTTCGTAAGAGGATAGCGCCTTGTCGTTAGATGAGATTATCTCGTCTTTTTCCTGAGAAAGACTTGACATAAGGTTTGAAATCTGCTCTTTTTTAGAAATTGCAGAGTCTTTTTGTCTAAGAAAATCATTTATTTCCTTATTACAGTCCTGCAAATTCTCATTTAAAGTTGCTGTTTCTTCATTTAAATCTGATATTTTGTTATCAACGTCTTCCAAGTTCTCATTTAATTTTTTCAAAGACTCTCTCATCTTGGATATTTCTTCCTTGTTTTGGACTATGGTGTTACGTCTTGTGAATATCTCCTTGCTATAAGCTGAAAATCCGCCTGTTATGGAGCCGCCTATGTTGAATATATCCCCTGAGATTGTAGATATTTTGAAACTATGTTTGTATTTTGCTGATATTTCAAGCGCTGCATCCATGTCATCCACTATGACATATCTACCAAGAAGATTGGACACTATGTTTTCATACTTTTCGTCGTAACTTACTACGTCTATAGCCTTTACGCCCTTGTCATTATAATTTAAAAACGAAGGCTTTATCACATCAAGAGGTAAAAATGTAGTCCTGCCCAGCCTTTCTTTTTTCAGATATTCTATGGCTTTTTTGGCATGGATGGACTTTTGAATAATCACATTTTCAAGTCTGCCGTATAAGAGTTGCTCTATTGCCTTTTCATAGCCTTTTTTGACATTTATAACATTGGCTACAACGTTGTCTATGCCTTCCAAATCTTTATTTTTCAAGAGGACTTTGACATTTTTGGAAAATCCCTGCATGTCATTTTCGAAATTCTCCAACATCTCTGTCTTTGCTGTTATGTCCTTGAGATTTAGACTTGTCTGATTTATTTCTTTGGCAATTTTGCTGTTTTCTTCTTCTAAATTTTGCCTTTGCTCTGAATTATACTGTAATTTCTCTTTTAATTTGGAGATTTCATCCGTTTTTTGCAATAGTTGACTTTCTTTTTTACCTATCTCGTCTTCTAATTCTTTGATTTTTGCACTATATTCCTGATTTTTCTCATCATACTGACCTATCTTTTCTTCAAAGGCTGAGATATTGTTTTGGACAAACTCCATCCTCATGCTAAGCTTTGATATTTCCGACTCTACATCCTTGATTTTTTGCTCTTTTGCTTGGACTTCACGGTTTTGTACTTGGATTTTGTCCTTGTAGATTTGCTCTTTTTCCTCTTTTTCGCTTATCTCTTTTTGGATGTAGCTGATATTATCTGATATTTTTTGCTTGCTTTCGTTGATATTTTCTATTTTTATCCTTATCTTTGCAATTTCGTCTTTGTTTTGTAGCAGTTGCTCTTGTATTAAGTCGTTATTTTTTTCAAGAGACTTGATATTTTCATGTTTCAGAGAGACCTGCATCTTATTTTGCGAAATTTTATCACTTAGACTTGACTTTTTTTCGTAGAGTTCTTCTTTTTTCCTTTGGATATATTCCGATTCTTCCTTGAGTTTGCTAAGATTGTCAGTGATTTCTTGAAACTCTTCCTTTGTTTTTACATCTTCTTCTAAGAGTTTTTCCCTATCCTTAGTCAAATTCGCAAGTTCATTTTCGTATTCTTCATTGGATAGGAGTATCTTATTTATTTCCTGACTTTGGAGTTCTTTTTTGTATTCCAGATACTTTTCTGCCTTTTCTTTTTGGATTTTCAACGGTTTTATCTGATTTTCTATCTCATTGTAGATGTCGTTGATACGCTCCAAATTCTCAGACGCTATGGCAAGGCTCTTTTCGCCCTCTTCCTTTTTGTACCTGTATTTTGCAATACCTGATGCTTCTTCAAGCAAGACACGTTTTTGGTAACCGTTACTGCTTATTATCTCGTCTATCCTGCCCTGAGATATTATAGAATATCCTTCCTTACCTATACCGGTATCAAGGAGCAACTCTCTTATGTCCTTGAGTCTGCACTTTTTTCCGTTGATGAAAAACTGACTTTCACCGTTTCTATAGGTCTTTCTCTTAATGGCAAGTTCAGTGTACTCAATGTCTATTTGCCTGTCTTCATTGTCTATTATCAGCGACACCTCGCACATACCGAGCTGACTCTTGGACTGAGTACCTGCAAATATGACATCCTGCATTTTTTCACTACGGAGAGATTTGACACTCTGCTCGCCGAGTACCCAGCGAATAGCGTCAAGTATGTTGCTCTTGCCGGAGCCGTTAGGTCCTACAATGCTAATCATGCCCCTTGGCAGATTTATCACCGTCTTATCCATAAAAGACTTGAAACCTCTTATTTCAATAGCTTTTAAATACATCTTTTTTCCTTAATATCTATACAATTTATTTTCTTTTGATTATATTTTATTACTTTGAGATAAATTATTTACCCCTCAAAATCAATTCTAAATTTATATTATATTCCTAAAATTTTAAATTACATTTGAATATCTTAAAATCATTATTGAAATATGAAATATCTGTATTGCATATATGTAAGAAAATAATTTTTTATAATTTGAATTTTAGCCTATTTAATGCTATAATAAGCTATGTGAAAACTTTATACTCAGTTGTATTTTATCTATTTTTTCATTACAACATTAATTTTAATATGTTGTAAAATAAATTACTAATATCCAGCTCTTTAGTATAATTATGCAAATACAATGAATTTTTTACTTATATTTTTATAAACACTTACATAGCAAGGAGGCTTTCCATGGAAGTTAATTTTGCAAGTGATCTTATATCACATCTCTCTTCAACTGAGACAAACCCTTTGAGCGTTCCTGAAATCTGCGATTTTTTAAATGATTATGACGTAGAAAATGTAACAAATCAGCTCGAAGAAATGGTAGCACAAGGACTGCTGATGAAAACGCCTAAAAAACAAAAATACACAGTGCCTGAAAAATTGGGATGTAAGGCAGGTATCGTCCTTATGAACCAAAAAGGCTTTGCTTTTGTACGCCCTTCGCTTGATGAAAAAGACATCTTCATACCGAAAAAATACACTCTCTCAGCAATGGACAAGGACAAGGTCATGGTAAAAATCACCATTCCGCAAGAAGGCGATAACAATGCTGAAGGTGAGATAATCTCAATTATTGAGAGAAATATGACCGTTGTAATTGGCAGATACCAAAAGCAAAAGGACTTCGGTTTTGTCATACCGCTTAGCAGAAAGATAACATCTGACATCTTCATTCCTAAAAAATACGGTACCTTTGCAAAAGAAGGCGACATGGTCGAATGTGAAATAATAAAATTCCCTGAAAACGACAAAAAAGCCGAAGGTAGAATAACTAAGATAATAGCTGATAAAAATGACAAAGACGTATATTTTAAGGCAATATTTGAAGAAAACAAACTCAGCGATGAATTCCCAAAGAGAGTACTAAGAGAATGTGAGAAGATAAACGAGGATGACATCAAAGCTGATGACAGAGAAGATTTGAGAGATGAATTCACATTTACGATAGACGGCTGGGACGCAAAAGACCTTGATGACGCCATTTCAATATCAAAACTTGATGACGGAACATATAAACTCGGAGTGCATATAGCTGACGTATCTGAATATGTGCGTGAAAATACCGCCCTTGACTCTGAAGCCTTCAATCGTGGAACATCAGTATATCTCGTAGATACAGTCGTGCCTATGCTACCGGAAAAGCTCTCAAACGGAGTATGCTCTTTACATCCAAATGTTGACAGACTGACACTGTCTTGCATAATGAACATAGACAAAAAAGGTAAGGTAGTATCTCACAACATCACCAAATCCATAATAAATTCTCATGCAAGACTTGTATATACGGAAGTTTCAGACTTTTTGGAAAATGGAGATGAATCAGTACTCCAAAAAGGCGAAGAACTTAGGGACTTTTTGACATTATCAGACGAATTGGCGCAAATACTAAGAAAAAGAAGATTTGAAAACGGAGCAATGGACTTCAACTTCCCTGAAAGCTCCATAGAAATGGATGAAAATAGAAACGTAGTAGATATCAGACCGGAAGAAAGACGTCGTGCCAACAAGATAATAGAAGAATTCATGCTTATTGCCAATCAAACAGTTGCAGAACAGTTTTTCTATGCGGACATACCTTTTGTATACAGGGTGCATGAGTATCCTGACGTGGCAAAACTTAAAAAACTCACTCCTATACTTGAGATGTTCAACTATAAGCTTAGAATTGATGACGATGTACATCCGAGACAACTCCAAGACTTGCTTGATAAACTTGAAGGCAAGAAGGAAGAAGAAGTCATTTCTACCTTATTATTGCGTTCACTTAAAAAAGCAAGATACAGTGAATTATGCCTTGGTCACTTCTCACTGTCTGTCAAATACTACTGCCACTTCACATCACCTATAAGAAGATATCCTGACCTCCAAATCCACAGGATAATCAAGGAGTTTTTAGACGGCAAAATAGATGAAAAAAGAGCAGCATATCTTGATACGGTAGTGAAAAAATCCGCCTTGCAGTCATCAGACATGGAGATAAAAGCAGACAATGCTGAAAATATGGTAGATGACCTCAGAAAAGCTCAGTATATGAAAAAATTTGTCGGAGAAGACTTTGACGCTGTAATATCATCCATTACAAACTTCGGCATCTTTGCAAGATTGGACAATACTGTCGAAGGTCTTATAAGATATGTGGATATGAAAGATGACATATATAACTTTGACGAAGATACTCTCTCAGCAGTAGGAAAACATGGCGGAAAGAGATACAGCATAGGTGAGAAAATCAAGGTCAAGGTAATAAGGACATCAGAAGAGTTTAGAGAAGTGGACTTTGCAATAGTTTAGAAATAAGACTTAGCATAAATTATGATATTGTTGAGTTTAAGCGTATAAAAGCTTTTTTAATGTCGCTTTAATAACTTATTGTAAACATCCTAATATAAGAAAATATTGAAGATATTTATAGCATTTTTAGAAAAGCATCGAAAAATACATTAATAACCTATTAAAATAAAAATAAAATTTTAGAGGAGAAACATGGATAAAGAAGAATTGGAAGAGATAGAGAAAATAGCCGATGAAGACCTGTTTGAATTTGATAGCGACTTAGATATTACTGATAACTTAATATTGTTTGGCAGGAGATTGCTTTTTAGAATAGTGGCTGTGGGATTTTCTTTGTTATTTTTATTAATCTCAAATCTATATTTTTTTCACCCTAGAGCCTTTAGCACTCTTTTTAATATTAAATCAGAATATGTTGAAAACTACTACCTCTATGACTTAGGACCTGATTTGTTGATAGAGTATAGTGTTCCTGATGTTCCTACTATGAAACATTCCGGAAGAATATATTTTCTTTCTTCAAAATCTAAAGATCCTTACTCAGATGGCTTCTCACATAAAGTATCTCCAGGTAGAATAGTATATCCTCCTAAGAGATTTGAAGATCTTGACGCAAATGTAAAAGTTATAAAACCTGACAACAAAAAACTCAAGATATATTATCTTGGTGAAAAACAAATAATACTCAAAATACGTGAAAGCACATTGCGTAAAGGAATGGGACTAAAAAACAGTGATTGTACAATAAGTGATATATATTTGGGAGAAAAAGTAAAATATAAAAGATCTGAGCGCTAAGGAGCAAGCCTAATGAACATACAACATCTATACTACTTTAAGTCTCTTGCAAAACACGAGCACTATATGATGGCAGCTGAAGAACAGCTTACATCAGCTTCAAGTATCAATTACGCCATATCTTCCATAGAAAAGGAAATAGGATTACCCCTCTTCCAAAAATCAGGTAGAAATATAGAGCTTTCCAGGTACGGATATATCTTTTTGGAATATGTAAATGACATCCTAAAAATATATGAAAAGTCAATGGAGGATATGAAATACCTCAAACAAGAAATACTTGGAAAGTCAGTGATAGGCTCTCTTGCCAGTCTAAGTTTTGACTTTTTGTATCAGTTGCTTGATAAGTTTAACAATAGACAAAACTCAAGAAATGTGCAATTTGAAGTGCTGCAAATGGATACTGCTAAAATGGTCGAAAGTATCAAAAAAGGTGAAGTTTCAACAGGCTTTGCACTGCGTGTGGAGGATCCGGACATCATATCCTATCCCATACTCAAAGAAGAATTTGTACTTATTGCTCCTAAGGGTAGGTATGCTATTGAAGGTCAGCTTGACAATCTTTCAGATTTTGTAGGAGAAAAATTTATATCATTTCATCAAAAGTTTCCAATGTACAGGACTATCAACAAGATATATGAAAACTATAACTTTTCTCCTGAGATACTCTACTATGTAACCAGTGATATAATGCTTGCTGACTTCGTATCCAACGGACTTGGCGTAGCTATAACATCATACTGCGAAAAACTTACAAGGCTTAATGTAGATATATTTCACTTCAACAAAAAATACTATCGTACCCTTAGTATGCTTTGGTCTAAAAATATGACAATTAACGCATCTGATAAGAGGCTTAGAAAATTTGTCCTTGAAGAGCTCAAACAGATGTCACAAAAAACTGTAAAACAAATAGAGGATGATTATCAAAGTTGATACTGCTTATTTGTAATTTAATTTTAATATTCAAAAGCCCTTTATTGGTGTAGAATAATATCAGTTAAATTTGTAATTTTTATTTGTATTTTTTATTGTACTTCGAGTACATAATTAAACGAAAGGATTGGAAAATATGAAAAAATTCTTTGCAGGAATGTCCGTTATGGCTGTAACGGCAACTATGTTGAGCGGTATGGCATTTGCTGACGGTATCAAGACTATAAAGGTTGAAAAATTGATGAACGTTGGAAATACTGCCGACCAAACAATAGGTAAAATTGAAGTTAAGGAAAATGCAAAAGCTGACTGGGACGAAAAGGCAAAATTTGAATTTAAACTTCCGTCAAATATCAAGTGGAACGAAAAAACTATGATAAACGGAAAATATAAGCCTACTATAAATGGCAATATAATGACATTTGAGCTTTCTACAAGCAAAGATGCTGAAGACAGCTTCTATATACTACCTGTTATAGATGTAGAAAGAAGTGTAGCTAAGGGCAATATAACTGTAGCAGTTACTCCTATCAACTCAAATGACAAGGAAGAATCTGTAGACATAGCTAAGGTAGCTGACTTTTCAGCTTCTTTCTCTTCAACTAAAAAAGAAGCACCTGCAAATACAAAGATGTCTGTAGAAATACAACTTAGCGAGTTAATCGAAAACTCATTACTTCCTGACAATATGTACGACATAGTATTTGACAATGCTACAATTGACAAGGACAGCATCAAGATAACTCAAGATAGCGGATATGATCCTCTTACTGTTGTAAAGACTCAAGACTCATATGTTGAATTTAAAATAGACGAAAAATTTGACACTAAGAACAAATGGACAATAAAGATGGACATCACACCTAAAAAAGACTATATAGGTGAGATAAAAGCATCTCTTGAAGGACGCGGTATCAAAGACGTAACAACTGTAGTAGCAGATATATATCAAGGTGTAACTGTTCAACAAAGAGCATTGGACGAACTTACTCTTGGTACTGCAAACCAACCTTTGGGAGATATAGTAATAACTGAAACTGTTGCAGGATCTCTTTCAAAAGGTGACTACACTATAAGCATAGATCCTAACTACAAAGGATTGACATTTAGCAGCATGAATGTATCATCAGCAGACGGCAACATCGTAGTAAGCTCTCCTTCTTCAAAGGGTAATACTTTGAAATTCAGAGTTGACCAAACATCTACAAGAGCATCTAAGATAATAATAAAAGGTGTACAAGTAACTCTTGACAGATTTGCTTATGACGGCACATACAAGATGAACCTTGTAAACGACAAAGATTCTAAGACTGTAATAACAAGCCTTAACGCATTTACTGTAAATGCAGCTACAGAAGCTACACCAAAAGACAGCAGCAAGGATAAGACTCCTGACAAGGCTCCTGAAAAAACAGAAAAGAAAGTTGTGTTTGTAATAGACAACAAAGCATATTCAGTTGACGGACATCCTCTAACTCTTGATGTAGCTCCATATATCAAATCTTCAAGAACTATGTTACCTGTAAGAGCGGTAGCTGAATCTCTTGATATGAACGTAGGCTGGGATGCAAAGACAAGTACGGTAACTCTTACTTCAAAAGACAACAAAAATACTGTAATATTGACTATAGGAAATAACACAATGTTGGTAAACGGCAAAAAGGTAGCTCTTGATTCAGCTCCTGAAATAAAGGACAGCAGAACATTCTTGCCTGTTGCACTTGTAGCTAATGCTGTAGGCGCAAAGACTGACTGGGATAGTATTACAAGAACTGTAACTCTCACAAAATAGAGGTCTTTTTCAAAAATCGGAATAATTTATTTACAAAGCACATCATATTCTTATTGATGTGCTTTTTTTATTTAATCTTTTGTGATATAATTTATAAATCATTGAAAATAATGCTGATACTAATATTATTTTATTCTATTATCTATTTAATCTATGGATAATATTCATTCATTGTTTGAAAAATTGTATACTATTTTAGCTAAATACAACGAAAATATTTTATACATTTTTTTATTAGATTTTAGGCATTAATACACATTTCAAAAATTATGTATAAATATGTAAATGACTATTTAATGAGTTATTAGTATTAAATTTATACTCTTTGTTATTAAACAATTAGTACGAAATTAACTATATTTATTAAAAATCAAACTCAAGGGATTAATTTACATATATCTTCGGTAAATTGATACGATTATACTTAAAATAAACAGACGGAGGATAATCATGAAAATATACAACACCATGACTATGAAAAAGGAAGAGTTTAAAGAGATAGAAAAAGGCAAGGTCAAGATGTACTCATGCGGACCTACCGTATACAACTATTTCCACATAGGAAATGCAAGACCTTTCATCGTCTTTGACATTCTAAGAAGCTACCTTGAATACATCGGCTATGAGGTTACATTCGTACAAAACTTCACTGATGTTGATGACAAGATAATTAAAAAAGCCAATGAAGAAGGCATATCAGCCATAGAAGTGGCAGACAAATTCATTGACGAATACTACAAAGACGCTGCAGCAATAGGCATAAGAAAGGCTACAGTACATCCAAGAGTTACAGAAAATATAAAAGAAATAATAGGCTTTATACAAGATCTTATAGACAAGGGCTTTGCCTATGTGCTTGGTGGCGACGTATATTTTGAAGTCAAAAAATTTGATGAATACGGCAAGTTGTCTCATAAAAACATAGATGAACTCGTATCAGGTGCAAGAATAGATGTAAACGAACAAAAGAAATCTCCACTGGACTTTGCACTTTGGAAGGAGAAAAAAGAGGGTGAAATAGGCTGGGACTCACCATGGGGTGTAGGTAGACCGGGCTGGCATATAGAATGCTCAGTAATGAGTAACAAATACCTCGGAGCCAACATAGACATACACTCAGGTGGACAGGACTTGATATTTCCTCATCACGAAAATGAAATAGCACAAAGCGAATGTAAAAACGGATGTACTTTTGCCAACTACTGGATGCACAACGGCTACATCAATATAGACAATGTTAAGATGAGCAAGTCATTGGGTAATTTCTTCACTGTAAGAGATGTGCTGAAAGTCTACGACGGAGATGTCCTAAGATTTTTCATGCTGACATCGCACTACAGAAGCCCTATAAACTACAGTAAAGACCTGCTGGACTCAGCCAAGAGCTCATTGGACAGAATCAAAAACTGCAAATCATCTTTGGACTTCTCACTACAAAAATCTCAAAATAAGGAAATATCTCAAGAAGAAAAAGATATACTTGCAAATGTGCAGGCTATAAAATCAACATTTATAGAAAAGATGAACGATGACCTAAACACTGCAGACGCCATCACAGCCATATTTGACTTGGTAAAACTTGCAAATACAAGTGTAAATGAAAATTCTTCAAAGACGTTTGTCCAAAGCGTCCTATCTATGCTAAATGAACTTACAGGAGTGTTGAATATTGCAAATACAGATAAAACTGAAAGTGAAGATACAGGCAAGATAGAGGAACTTATAGAACTTAGAAATCAGGCAAAAAAGGCAAAAGATTTTGCAAAGGCTGATGAGATAAGAGAAGAATTAAGAAAAATGGGAATAGAAATAAAGGATACAAGGCAAGGTACTCAATGGTCGAAAATATAATAAATCAAATAAGCCCAAGCGATGTAAACTCCATAAATACGCTGTCGCTTGCCTACATAGGCGACAGTGTATGGGAGATGTATGTGAGGAATTTTGTAATATTTAAAAACAAACATTCAAAAGTCAACAAACTCCATCATATCTCCACAGGTCTGGTAAAGGCAAAATCTCAGGCACAGATGGTCAAAGAGCTGAAAGACCACAATGTAATAGATGAAAAAATGTGGGATGTAGTAATGCGTGGACGCAACAGTGCAAGCAATCCGCCCAAAAATGCAGATATACAAGACTACAACTACGCTACAGGATTTGAAGCTTTGATAGGATATCTCTATATAATAAAAGACTTTGAAAAATTGGACGAGATAGCAGGTTTTTGCCTATATGACAAATAAAAATACGATTCAATAATATAGAAAATTATTTTTGTAAAATATATGATTTAAATTTCAAAATTTTTTAACTAAAGAAAAGGAGAAATAATGAAAATTCTTGTTGTCATTGATATGCAAAACGACTTTATTGACGGTGCTTTAGGCAGTGTTCAAGCACAAAACATAGTTGAAAATGTAAAAAATAAGATAGAGCATTTTGATGGAAAAATCATCTTTACTCAAGATACTCACAGCGATAACTACCTTGATACCCAAGAGGGGAAAAACCTCCCTGTAAAACACTGTATCAAAGATACTGACGGTCATAAGATAAATGCAAGTCTCAATACTAAGGACTGCGAAATTATAGAAAAGCCTTCATTCGGCTCTCCTGTACTTATCCAAAGACTACTGGATATAAACAAAGATGAACAGATAGAAGAAATAGTATTCGTCGGACTTTGCACTGATATCTGTGTAATATCCAATGCCATGACAGTAAAGACCTTCTTACCGGAAGTAAGAATAACAGTAGACTCATCATGCTGTGCAGGTGTAAGCGAAAAATCACATAATACGGCACTTGACGCCATGAGAGCCTGCCAAATAGAAATTATATAGGCTTAAATTATTTAAACAGTATATTATCAGTTATTCTATTGAAATTTATTATAACAACAAAATATAATTTAACTAATATTAATTAAGTCCATTTTATACACAAAATCTTTAAACTTACTAAGCACTTATTATAATATTTTTAATTATATTAATAGAGTTATGTATATTTTTATCTAAATATAAAGGAGATAATATGAAATTATACGGAACAGCACTTTGTCATGACTGCCAAGATGCATTTGAAAAACTGAAAAAAGCCGGAATTTCTTACGACTATGTGGACATTACCGAGTCTATGCCTAAGATGAAGGAATTCTTACATCTTAGAGATAATAGAGATGAGTTTATAGACATAAAAAAAGAAGGCTATGTAGGAATACCATGCTTCTTACTTGAAGATGGAAGTATAGACTTTGACACAGACAACATAATAAGGAATTTCTCAAAAAAATAAACCTTAGTTAATTATAAAGTCATTTATCAAGTATCTTTTGATTTATTGATATTTTTTATTTAATACTATTTTCTAATAAAATTATGGATAAAATATCATAATTAAATAATAATAGCATAAGGGCTTTATTATGAAAAGTAATAATAAGTTTCCGTTATTCTATAAGATTTTAGTATAAAAAAATATAAGAATTGAGGATTTTATCCTTTGTATAAAAAAACTGTCAGCAAATAGGTCTTTACCTAAAATGCTGACAGTTTTTCATCAACTATTTAATATACTAAACTTTTTTAAAATACGGGTAATTTTGCTTTTTATACTAATCACCGTTTATATTGCCAAGCAGTTATTTTAAATGACTTTATATATATTAGAGATTTTCAATAATTTTTTTGTAACATAAATACATGGCTTTTTAACGGGTTTTTAGTATTAATCTTAACTGTAATTATTCAATTATCCATATTATATTTAGAAACATTTAATTCAAATCTATCAACTATTTAATAAATTATTCTAAAGTTATCACTTAGAGCTATAGTTATTAAATTTTTTTGGAAAAATTATGATACATCTTATAAAGTTTTAGATTGAGACAATTTTCAGTCATCCAAGTCAACATTTCTTTCACGAATCTTACCTGTTGCTGCCTCAATTTCGTAGTCATATTCTTTGTTTCCTTTACGGAACTCTATATCATATACCTTTACACCATTTTCGTGGTCAACTTTAGCCTTTGTAAATTTTACTCCGCTTACACCTGCGTCCTTAAGAGCGATAGATTTTGCTTTTTCAACTCCTATATCTTTGGCAACTTTCTTAGATGAAGTCTTTGCTTTTGATTTTGCCTTTGTTGTTGTTTGTTTCTTTGTTGTTTGCTTATTTGTTGTAGCCTTCTTTTTAGGAATAGTGTAGTTTTCTATATCCCTGTCTTTTTCAAGTATCTTACCAGTTATAGCATCGATTTCGTAGTCATACTCAACATTACCTTTGTAAAACTCTACATCATACACTTTCACACCGTCTTCAGTGTCAAGCTTAGCTTTTACAAATGTTGCTCCACTTACTCCTGCATCTTTAAGTGCAATAGACTTTGCCTTTTCAACTCCTATATAATTGTTTGCTGCAAATGTATTTAGCGATCCTGATAATACAGATAGTCCCAATACTCCCAGTATTGAAAGTGCTGATATTTTTTTTATAAATTTATTATTTTTCATGATATATAAGCCTCCTTTTAACACTTAATTTTTTTATTATAAAACAAGTAGACAATTCCAAAAATCATTTAATTTTTTAACTAATTTGTTATCATATTTATTTTACACTCTTATTCTACAATAGTAGAATATAAAAGTCAATACTTTTTTAATATTTTTATATTACAGATTTGTAATGTGTTTAAAACTGTAAAAATACATCGACTTAGCGTTGTAAAGTTAAAATATAAGAATAATTAAAAAATTCATATAATTTATGAGCTTATTTTAAATATATATTGATATTATAAAGACTAAACATTATTACATTACTTTTTAAACGGAGATTAGTATTAGTATAAAGTTTATTAAAATAATGGATATGTAGAAGGAAATAACAATAAAATACAGCTAATAAAAAAACTGTCAACAGATAGGAATTGACCTACATGCTGACAGCTTTTTTATCAACTATTTAATATATTTATTCTAAGAGGCTATCACTTAGATCTATAGTTATTAAATTTTTTGGAAAAATTATGATGTATCTTATAAAGTTTTTGGATTAAACTAATTTTTAGTCGTCTATATCTACGCTTCTTTCACGTACGCTACCTGTTGCTGCATCAATTTCATATTCGTATTCTACATTTCCTTTACGAAACTCTATATCATACACCTTTACTCCATCTTCATAGTCAACCTTAGCCTTTGTAAATCTTACTCCGCTTACTCCTGCATCTCTAAGAGCTATAGACTTTGCCTTTTCAACTCCTATATCTTTGCTGTAATTTCTATTTGTTGTTTTTTGTTTCTTTGGAGTAGCTTTCTTCTTAGGAATAGAGTAGTTTTCTATATCCAGGTCTTTTTCTCTTATTCTGCCTGTTACAGCGTCTATTTCATAATCATACTCCACATTGCCCTTATAGAACTCTACATCGTAAACTCTTACACCATCATCATAGTCAAGCTTTGCTTTTACAAATGTTACTCCGCTTACTCCTGCATCCCTAAGAGCTATAGACTTCGCCTTTTCAACTCCAATATAGTTATTTGCTGCTGATGCAGTAAGTGATCCTGATAATACAGATAATCCCATTACACCTAGTATTGAAAGTGCTGATATTCTTTTTACAAATTTATTATTTTTCATGATATATAAGCCTCCTTTTAACGCTTAATTTTTGTTATTTAAATTAGTGTATAGAAAAAAATATTTTATTTCTTAACAAATTTGGTATCTTATTTTTATACTTATATTCTACAATAGTAGAATATAAAAGTCAATAGTTTTTTTTAATTTTTTTATCACAGATTTGTAATATGGATTAATATATTAGAACTACTAATACTTTATAAAGGTTCAAAAATTTATACTAATTAATGAATCTATTTTTATATAAAACTGTAAGTAAAAAGAACTTTTCTTACAAATACTGACAGTTTTATATATCAGTTATTTTATATATATTTTATAGTTATTAGTTGGATTTATATTTTTTAGTCGTCTATTTCTACGCTTCTTTCACGGATTTCACCTGTTGCAGCGTCTATTTCATATTCATATTCTACATTACCTTTGTAGAATTCTACATCATAAACTCTTACACCGTCTTCATAGTCAATTTTAACTTTTTTGAAAAATACTCCACTCACACCGGCATCTTTAAGCGCAATTTCTTTTGCTCTTTCTACTCCGATATCATATGTGTAGTTTGGGTTATTATTGTTGTTATTATTGATTTGCGGTATAGTATAGTTTTCTATATCCCAGTCTTTTTCTCTTATTTGACCTGTTGCAGCATCTATTTCATAATCATATTCTACGTTGTCTTTGTAAAATTCTATGTCGTATACTCTTACGCCGTCATCATAGTCAAGTTTCGCTTTTACAAATATTACTCCGCTTACTCCTGCGTCTTTAAGTGCAATTTCTTTTGCCTTTTCTACGCCTATATCTGCAGTGTGATTTGGATTATTGTTATTGTTGTGGTTGATTTGTGGTATAGTGTAATTTTCTATATCCCAGTCTTTTTCTCTTATTTGACCAGTTGCCGCGTCTATTTCATAATCGTATTCTACATTGTCTTTGTAAAATTCTATGTCATATACTCTTACGCCATCATCATAGTCAAGTTTTGCTTTTACAAATGTTACTCCGCTTACTCCTGCATCTTTAAGTGCGATTTCTTTTGCCTTTTCTACTCCGATATCATATGTGTAGTTTGGGTTATTATTGTTGTTATTATTGAT
>CAUQVF010000013.1:0-69824 GCA_963521605.1 uncultured Peptostreptococcaceae bacterium
TGTAAATCAATAAGTATGTAAAACACAAGGTTACAGGAGTTAAGGGAAGTCAAGTTTGAGAACCTTGTAAATCAATAAGTATGTAAAACACTATTTATATCGCTATACTGCTTATTATGGTTTGAGAACCTTGTAAATCAATAAGTATGTAAAACTGCGTCTATGGTAGTTCCACCAGAATACTTGTTTGAGAACCTTGTAAATCAATAAGTATGTAAAACCAGGGTTCTTTACTGAATTAATAAATGTTGGTTTGAGAACCTTGTAAATCAATAAGTATGTAAAACCAATGTTGATACAACCATAGACATTGATGTGTTTGAGAACCTTGTAAATCAATAATAATACAATATTCAAGTTAGTAATATATACCATATACTATGATAGTGTAGATTAGAAAGTTCATATAATATAAATAAAATCTTATAGAAAGGAGGGGACTATGGAATTTAACTTAGATTATTTGCTTAATAACTTAGCTTTTATTATTAAGGATAATCCTTATAAAAAGCCAAGTGTTGAGGAGCTTAGGCATAATCTCTTTTCTTACTTGGAAGATTATCAGAAGATGGGCTTTTCTTTTATCAATTTGCCGAATAAGTTGATAAACATCAGCAATGGGCAAGATAGATATTCACTTTTTGGAGATTGTTTTTTGGGATACTTTGTCATAGATAAAGATGAGAAAGTTTTGCTGATTTCTAATGATGAAGGCTATGAGGTATTTCAAGATAAGCTTGTATTTGTAAACAGCTCTTTGAAATTATTTGTTCCATCATATTCTTTATTTTTATCCAAGATCTTTGTTTTAAAATCAAAGTTTTTCGAGATTAAAGCTTCTGAGATGGAAGCTATCTCAATGGAGTTTATGGAAGAGGTGCTTTATTTGGAAAAAGATTCTACAAATCAGATTACATTTTGGGAGCATATGGCATACTTGATAGAAGATGACGGAATAGCCTTAAGAAATGACGTTACTGATTATATCAAAGATGGAGAGTAATATTATACTATTATCTATTTAATCTATTGATAATTTTCATAAATGATTTATAAAGTAGCATATGTTTCATGACTTTACTATAAATAAATCCGCTGAAAAATATTTACCCATTATTTTATTAGAATTTAGTATTAGATATATAGAAATAGCTATAAGTTTATTAAATTTTTGCACAAAAAAAGACCGGATATTCCGATCTTTTTTGTATTTATACTAATATATTTTTAATTTGTGGATAGTATTCTTTGAGAATTTAATTGAAATATAAATGATATTCATAGTTTTATTATAAATTTTCTAAGATAATGCTATCCATTACTTTATTAGAATTTAGTATTAAGTTGAAAGTATCTACAAAACTTATAGTAAAAGTTTTTGATTTTTCATCTATTCCCTATTTTTTAATCACTATATTGTCGTCTTCCACATCTATAGTCACTGTTGAGTTATCTTCAAGAGTGCCCTTTATTATTTCCTTGCCGAGCAATGTTTCAATATTTCTTTGGATATATCTCTTGACAGGTCTTGCACCAAGTTGTGGAGTGTATGATTCTTCAGCTATCAGATTTTTAGCCTTGTCTGTAATGTTTAGGGTGATTTGTCTGTCTTGTAGTCTTGCTTGTATATCTTTTAGGCAAAGTTCCACAATTTGAGAAATTTGATCCTTTGTCAACGGATTGAACATTATTATGTCGTCTATTCTGTTCAAAAATTCCGGTTTGAACGAGAATCTGAGCATGTCTTCGACTTCTTTTTTCGCCTGATCTGTCACTTCATTGTGTTCTTTGACGCTATCAAGCAGTATTTGAGAGCCGATGTTTGATGTCATTATAACTATAGTGTCTTTGAAGTTTACAGTTCTTCCTTTGGAATCTGTAAGTCTTCCGTCATCAAGTAGTTGCAATAATACGTTGAATACTTCGCTGTGAGCCTTTTCTATCTCGTCAAATAATATGATACTGTATGGTTTGCGTCTTACTGCCTCTGTAAGTTGACCGCCTTCTTCATAGCCTACATATCCCGGAGGAGCTCCGATTAACCTTGCTACAGTGTGTTTTTCCTGATATTCACTCATGTCTATTCTGATTATATTGTCTTCACTGTCAAACAGTGCCTTGGATAGTGATTTTGCAAGCTGTGTCTTACCTACACCTGTAGGTCCTAAGAATATAAATGAGCCTATAGGCTTTCTTGGATCTTTTAGACCTGAACGTGCTCTTAATATACTGTCCGCTACTGATTTTACCGCTTCATCTTGTCCTATAACATCTTGGTGTAGTATGTCTTGGAGATGGAGTAATTTGTCTCTTTCAGTTTCCACAAGCTTTTGTACAGGTATGCCTGTCCATTGAGATACTATAGTTGCTATTTCTTCTTCTGTTACCTCTTCTTTGAGTAAGGCATTGTTCTTTTTCTCGTCTTGGACTTTGATTTGTTCTGCCAACTTATTTTCAAGCTCTACAAGTTTGCCGTATTTAAGCCTTGATAGTGTTTCAAGGTCGTAGTTTCTCTGTGCTATATCCATTTGGTGCTTTACGTCTTCTATTTCTTCTTGCAAGGCTTTAACACCTTGAATGCTTTGACGTTCCACATCCCAAGAGGCTTTTTTACTTGCGTAATCCTGTTTCAGTGAGCTTAGCTCTTCTTCTATTGTTGCAAGTCTCTTTTTGGATTGTTCGTCACTTTCTTTTTTAAGTGCCTGTACTTCTATTTCAAGTTGCATTATCTTTCTGCTCATGTCGTCAAGCTCTGTCGGAAGAGAGTCTATCTGAGTTCTTATCATTGCAGCTGCTTCGTCCATAAGGTCTATAGCCTTATCAGGCAAGAATCTGTCGCTGATATATTTGTTTGAAAGTACAGCACAAGAGATTATTGCAGAGTCTGAAATTCTGACTCCGTGGTGGATTTCAAATTTTTCCTTGATACCTCTTAGTATTGAGATAGTGTCTTCTACTGTAGGCTCGTCTACCATTACTACCTGGAATCTTCTTTCAAGTGCCGGATCTTTTTCTATATATTTTCTGTATTCGTCAATTGTTGTGGCACCTATACAGTGCAATTCGCCACGAGCAAGCATAGGTTTGAGCAGATTGCCTGCGTCCATAGAGCCTTCTGTCTTGCCGGCTCCTACTATCGTGTGGATTTCGTCGATAAACATTATTATATTGCCCTCAGATTTTTCCACTTCTGTAAGGACAGCTTTGAGCCTTTCTTCAAACTCACCCCTGTATTTTGCGCCGGCTATAAGTGAGCCCATATCAAGTGCAAATATTGTCTTGTCCTTAAGAGAGTCAGGCACGTCATTTTTCACGATACGCATTGCCAATCCTTCGACTACGGCAGTCTTACCTACACCGGGTTCACCGATTAGTACAGGGTTATTTTTTGTACGTCTTGAAAGTATTCTTATTGCACGTCTTATTTCGTCTTCTCTGCCTATTACAGGATCAAGTTTGCCTTTTTTTGCCATTTCCACAAGGTTTCTACCGTATTTTTCAAGTACATTGTATGTGTCCTCAGGGTTTTCGCTTGTTACTTTTTGATTTCCACGTACAGAGATTAGCTTTTCCAAAAATACAGATCTCTTGATATCGAATTTTTTGAATATTTCTGTAAGTGCAGAGCCTTTTTCTTCAAACATTGCCAAGAAAAGATGTTCCACTGACACATATTCGTCCTTGAAATCTACTCTTTCTTTTTCAGCATTTGCAAGCAAGCTTGAAAACTTCCTTGACGCATATACATTTGTTACTGAACTTCCTGATACCTTAGGAAGTTTTGAGATTACTGTTTCAGTCTCATTTATAAGAGATGTAGTGTTAATATTCATCAGTTGCAATATCTTTGGAATAATGCCGTCTTCCTGCACCAAAAGTGCCTTGAAAAGATGGATTGAGTCCACTTCCTGATTGTTGTTTGCAAGAGCCAGATTTTGAGCTTCCATTATGGCACTTGCAGATTTTTGAGTAAATTTATCCATGTTCATAGTCTTCCCTCCTGTTGTCGTTGTTATATTTATATAGTATTTTTCGAATTTAATAGCAAGCACTGACTAAAAAGTCATCTCAGATATATTTTGTAAAAATATATAAATGACGCTTTAGCAGTGTTTGACTGACTTATACCAATCACCGTTTATAATGTCATATATTTAGACTTATTGAAATATAATTTTTTTAGTTTTCAACAAGCGTACTTAATATATTTTTAGGACTATTTAATTGGTTTTTAGTATTGACATTTGCTTAATTAAGGTATTATTATAACTTTTCATCTTATTATTAGCACTCAACAATAACGAGTGCTAATAATTTTATTATACTCTTATTTTTCATAATGTCAACTGATTTTTAAAAAAAATTTTAAAATTTTAGATATGAAAAAAACTTAATTACAAGATAATTTTATTAAAATATATTGTAATTAAGTCTTTGAAAGTATTAAAATGTCTTATTGATATTTTCGAAATATATAGCATAAAAAATTATGCCAAGTACTAAATATGTGCAATCTATGACAAGGACTATAAGGTAGATTGAGAAAAAGTCAGTCCTTGAAAGTACATAAAGAGCTGTTATTGAAATGCAGTTTATTATAAATGTAATCTTTAGTACGGAATTTGAGTGACCAAGGCTTTGTAGAGCATATTTTGTATTTTCAAAAAAGATTTGAAAAGATGAAAAAAACAAGATAAAGCCTGTTATCTGGATAGCAAAGCTCATTACCTCATCAATATCGCTGAACAATCTTACTGCCTGAGATTTAAAAATAAAAAATAACAGTGAAATTATGCTATAAAATATAAGTGTTACTCCCATTGTAATGATAGGCAGTATTTTGAGATGTTGTGCTTTATTTTTTCTCATATATTCACCTACAAAAATTATAAGAGCATTGCAATATACATACATTGGAGTCAAGGCTATGGCTGTCATCTTCGTCGTCAAGGCGTAGGATGATAAAGTTAGATATCCTATTTTACTAATCAGAGCTATCAGCAGTATTTGAAAAATACTCCCTTCCAAGATTTCTTGAAATATTAGGGGAATACTCTTTTTAAAAAGCTCTAATTTTTTGGAAGATTTTATTTTAAAAGCATGGGCAAAATCACTTTTTAGTATATATACATAGGATATTATCTCTATTAAAAGAGCAGAAATGGAGCCTATAGATATGGCTATTGCTGAAAAATCACCTTTTATTATTTTTACAAGTATATAAGATACTATTATTTGAACAATGGATGAAATAAGACCTGCGTAAAAAATTGCCTTTGTCATCTTTCGGACCTTCATAAGATTGGACATGGAAAATATGACTAAATTCAATAAAATGGAAATAGATTGTATACTTGCATATATAGTGCCTATTTCAAGTATCTTGCCTTCAAAATTGTAGAAATTATTAAGGACAGAACCTGAAAACATCATTGAAAAAATGACAGCAATAATACCTATAACAAAATTTAAGCTAAATATAGATTTGAAATAGTCGTAAAAATCTCTTGTTCCAACTTCCACTTTGGATACAGACATATTAAAAGCCAAGGTGGAAACTCCAAGTATGCCTATGAAGCTGTAGAAAAATCCGTCAATAACTTCAACTGAAGCAATGGTCTCTACAGAAGTCCTGCCTATGATTGCAAACAATATACTTGAAAAAAGCATATTTAAAAAGCTGTTGAAAATCAGCGGTAGACAGTATCTATTAAGTTTTATGCTTATCTCTTTTATTATCTGAATATTCATGATTCTTCCTTGCGAGTATATTTTTATTTCATCAAAGTTTATACTGAAAATCTATTAGATAGTCATTTGAGAAAAATAAAATATGGATAAATGTCATTATAAATTATTCTTAGCATCAGTCATAACTATATATAATTAGTGATTTCTTAACATAATTATACCATAATTTAATATCTTTTACTAATTTTGAATCTTTTATAGCTATTTGAAATCGTGGAATCCTGTTATTACAATGCTTATTAATACTAATATTCATTAAAATACTAAGATAAAGTTAGGCTAGTATTTTTTTGATAAATTTATAAGAAGTTTTACTGTTTCTAATATTGGTTTTTGATATTTATGCCTGTAGGACATTGTTTTAAAATGTTGAAATATAAAGGAGTAAATAAAAAATGATATTTATTTACAATATAAAGGTTTAAAATGTATAAAAAAGTAAATAATAAACACATAAATAAGATTTTTTGAGGAATTATTTTTTGTTTAGTTATTTATTTGTTAAGTGATACTGAAAGCCTTAAACAGCTCTTTGGATATCTTGCGTAGAGATATTATACTAAAAATCTATTAAATAACTATATAATTGTATTGCAGTAAAATTTCTGATAATTCGTAAACTGCAATGTCATTAGTAATAAATACCGGGGATTATAAATAGTGATTAGTATTATACGATAATTTTATGCATAAAAGCGTATATTTATGGATTTTTGAGTGCTACTCAGTATCAATTTTGGAGTTTTTGAAACGGAGGTTATTATGGATTACAAAAAAGTGGCTAAAGATCTCACGGACGCAATAGGCGGTAAGGACAATATAGTATCTGCTACCCATTGTGCAACAAGACTTAGAGTCATAGTAAGAGATCAGGAAAAAATCGACAAGAAGACAGTTGATAATCTTGACGGAGTCAAAGGTGCTTTTTTCAACTCCGGACAATATCAGGTAATTTTCGGTACAGGTACTGTCAACAAGGTATTTGAAGAAGTTGCTAATCTCGGCTACGGTGATGCGGTATCTACCGGTACTAAGGATGACAAATCTGCTGAAGAGATAAGAAAAGAGCAGATGACAGGTGGAAATCCTGTTAAAAAAGCTATAAGAACTTTTGGAGATGTCTTTGTTCCTATTATTCCGGTGCTTGTGGCTACAGGTCTTTTCATGGGGCTTAGAGGTCTGCTTACTCAAAAAACTGTTCTTGCTGCATTTGGTATGACTGTTGAGTCGATAAGTCCGAATTTCCTGCTTTGGACTAAGGTACTGACTGACACTGCTTTTGCATTTTTACCTGCACTTGTCTGCTGGTCTACGTTTAGAGTTTTCGGGGGCTCACCGGTAATCGGTATAGTGCTGGGACTTATGCTTGTCAGCCCATCGCTTCCTAATGCCTATGACGTTGCTGCAGAAAAGGCGAAGGCCATAATGTTTTTCGGTTTTATACCTGTAGTTGGATATCAAGGTACAGTTTTGCCGGCGTTTTTCACCGGAATTATAGGCTCAAAATTGGAAAAATATTTGAGAAATAAAGTACCTGATACTTTTTCTTTGCTACTTACTCCGTTTTTTGTTTTGCTTATAATGAGCGTGCTTTCACTATTTATGATAGGACCTGTATTCCACTCTCTTGAAACTGTGGTACTTGCAGCTACTGAAGTAGTGCTACATCTGCCGATGGGACTGGGCGGTATTATCATAGGAGGCTTGCAACAAGTTATAGTGGTAACAGGAGTTCACCATATATTCAACTTCTTGGAAACTCAATTACTTGCAAACTACGGCGTAAATGCCTTTAATGCACTTATTTCTGCGGCAACTTCCGCACAAGCCGGAGCTACACTTGCAGTAGGAATCAAGACTAAGGATGAAAAACTCAAGGCTCTTGCTTTCCCGTCAGCTCTTTCAGCTTCACTTGGTATTACAGAGCCGGCAATCTTCGGTGTCAATCTAAGATTTGTAAAGCCTTTTGTATGCGGACTTATAGGCGGTGCTGTAGGAGGATTCTTGGCATCAGTTCTAAACCTTGCAGGTACAGGTATGTCAGTTACTGTTATTCCGGGTATGACACTTTATTTAGGTAACGGACAGTTGTTTTCTTATATGTTTATGCTGCTTGTCAGCTGTGCAGTTTCTTTTGCACTTACTTTTACTTTCGGATATAGCGACAAAATGCTTGAAGAAAAATAGATATATGGCACTTGGTTATGTAAAATGCCAAGTGCCTGAATTTTATAGTCATATAATTTTAAAATACACAAATATAAATCTATACTAAAATCTATTAAAAATTAATACTATAGTTTATTAAAAAGCCTTATAATTAAATCTCAACGAAGTTATTGAAAATCTATTTAATCTATTGTGTTGCTTTAAAATAGATACTTGTTATTATAGATAGTCCTTAGTATAAGATTATTTTAAATTCGCTTTTATACCTTCCTAAAAGCAATTAAAAGATAATTAATATTTATACATAGTAAAAATATATGATTCGGCAGTATTAATATTTGGATAGATTCTATTATATGAAGCATATAGATTAGAGGGGGAGCAATGAGAAAGATATCTCTTGAAGAAAAATACAGGGCAATAAAAAATGAAGATAGAGACGAGATAAAAAGACGAAACGAAGAAATACAAAAATCTAAGTATATGCAAAAATTCCATATCAATCCTCTTTCAGGTCTGCTCAACGATCCTAACGGTTTTTGCTTTTATAAGGGTAGCTTTCATCTTTTTTATCAGTGGTTTCCCTTTGGTGGATTTCACGGGGCGAAAAACTGGTACCACACTTCATCTACAGATTTGATACATTGGAAAAACGAAGGCTTGGCTCTAAAGACCGATACTGTATACGACAACAGGGGAGCATACTCGGGCAATGCCTTTATCCAAGATGAGAGGATGTATCTGATATATACAGGCAATCACAAGGATGAAAAGGACATAAGGCATCCCTATCAGATAGTGGCGGAGCTTGATGGTAAAAACTTTATAAAACATCCGCCTATTATCTCTGAGAACCTTGACTATACAGAACACCAAAGAGATCCAAAGATAATAAAAGAGGGTGATATTTATTACCTTATACTGGGTGCACAAAATAAGGAGAAAAAGGGCAGGCTCTTAGTATATTCATCAGATGATATCTTAAATGATTGGAAATTTAAGGGTGAGATGAGTATCAAGGGCTTCGAAGATTTTGGCTATATGTGG
This sequence comes from uncultured Peptostreptococcaceae bacterium, assembly GCA_963521605.1. GTDB lineage: Bacteria > Bacillota > Clostridia > Peptostreptococcales > Filifactoraceae > Peptoanaerobacter. The sequence goes on from CAUQVF010000013.1 coordinate 8,968, forward strand.
GAGTGCCCTGATATTGCAAAGATAGGTGACAAATATATATTCTTATTTTCACCTCAAGGACTCAAAAGTGAGGGATACAGATTTAACAATATATTTCAAAACGGATATATAATAGGTGACATTGATTTTGAAAATCTGATATTTACAGCTGTTTCTGCATTTGAAGAGCTGGACAGAGGCTTTGACTTTTACGCTTGTCAGAGCGCCTTTGTAAGGGATGAAGATGTTGAGGAGGTTAAAAAGGCGCTGCCTTCGTTTAATAAGGGAGATGCTCTACTGTCTGCATGGATGGGACTGCCTGACTCGTCATATACTACCGATGAGAGCGAGGACTATAGCGGATGTCTTGCGCTTAACAGAGTTTTGAGTATTGAAAATGGCAGGCTTATACAAAGACCTGTGGAATCTGTCTATGATTTAAAAGGATATATAATTTATCAAGGAGATGAAAAATCTTGCAAATTCAAGATAGATTCAGCGATTTTAATTGAGATGAAGCAGATAAATTCATCAAAATTTTCACTGAAAATCTATTATGATGAAAAAAATGACAGGGGATTTTTTGTAGATTATGATAAAAAACTCTTGACTGTAAAAAGAGACGGACATAATAGTATAAATGAAAATCAAGGTCTTACAAGGACTATAGAGCTTGAGAGCTTGGATGAGCTGTCAATTTTCATTGACTCATCGAGCGTGGAGATATTTGTAAATGATGGACAGTTTACATCTACATCGAGGGTATTTCCGGCAGATATGGAAGATGAGATAGTATTTGAAAGTGAAGATAGGATAAAATTAGCAGTCACAAAGCTCAGAGCAAGTGTAAAAAATGAATTTGCCCTGTAACTTAGTATTTACAAAATCGCATAAAAATGATAGTATAGGCTTAATGAATATATAAATAAAATTAAAATTAATTAGATAAATTTAGGGACGGGAGATTGTTATGGGAAGGATTTTTACCATAGGAGAGGCTTTGATAGACTTCATACCCTTGGAGTCAAAAGGCAGTTTGAAAGATGTGGATATATTTGTCAAGATGGCTGGAGGAGCTCCGGCAAATGTGGCTGTAGCAGCGTCAAAGCTTGGCAGTGAGTCTCATTTTATTGGAATGGTGGGCAAGGATTCATTTGGAGAATTCCTGCTTGAAAGATTGCAGGCTTATGGAGTGGATACGAGTTATACATTTTTTACCAACAAGGCAAAGACAGGAGTAAGCTTTGTGTCCTTGGGTGCAGACGGTAGCAGAGACTTCAGCTTTTACGGAGAACCAAGGGCAGATTTGCTCTTAGAGGGTGAATATATCAAAAACTTGGAGCTTAAGGAAGATGACTTTGTCAATTTCGGCTCTATAGACCTCTTGCCTTTCCCTGTAAAATACGCTACTATATCTCTACTTGAAAAAGCGAAGAACGTCGGAGCTACAGTGGTATTTGACACCAATGTAAGAGCTCATCTGTGGGAAGATAAGAAACAATATAGAAACACCATACTTAAATTTATAAAGTATTCGGATATCTTGAAGGTATCTGATGAAGAAATAGAGTTTATTACAGGTCAAAAGACTATCAAGGACGGAGTTACTTTCTTAAAATCAAACGGTGCGAACAATATAATAGTAACGCTTGGTAAAAACGGAGCAAATGCACACTTCGGTAATATAAATATACATGAGCCGGCATTTAGAACAAATGTTGTAGATACAACAGGAGCTGGTGACTCTTTCGTAGGTGCTGTACTGAATAATCTTGATACACTGGGTAAAAAAGTGGAAGATTTAAGCGAAAATGAAGTAAGGGCAATGCTTGTATTTGCCAATAAAGTGGGAGCTATAACATCAAGCAGAAGGGGAGCTATGGACTCCCTACCTACAAGAAATGAAGTAATGCAAAGCAATATGTAATACTAAAAACTCATTAAAAAGCCATGTAATTACATCACAATAAAGTCATTGAAAATACACATAATGTATAATGTAGCTTTAAAACAGATACTTGCTAATATAAATAATGATTAGTATAAATAAAAAGGGCACTTAAGTACAATATTGACTTAAGTGCCTGATTTTTTATGCTAATACTAAACTCTATTTAATACTAAAAACCTATCAAAAAGTCGCATAAGTTTATTACAGCAAGATTATTGATAAATTGCAAAACGAATAATTTAGTAAAACAATAATCTTAGCATCATTAAAGGTGATTAGTATAAGTTATAGATTTTATATATATTCTCTTTGTTATACCCTTTACTATTTCCTTTGTTAATTGATATTTAGTGAATCTTATTTTATAAAATATTCCATTTTATATTAGATTTTGGTAGAATATATTAGTCAAGGAATAAAAGTATCGAAATTTTATTGAATCTTGAAGTTTTGCTATAATTTTACTTTTTCAAGCATATGTGTTTTTTCAAGTGCTTTGAGCAATATTACCGCAAATATTGAGCCTACGAGTGTAGATATGCCAAAAGGAATTACATAGGTAAATACTGCCACTTGTTTGTTCATGAAAATAGTAGCTATAGGGTAGCTGATTAGAGCTCCTATAAGTCCTGTACCTATTACTTCGCCTATAAAGGCAAGTGAAATCTTATTTGTCTTCTTGTAGAGCATGCCTGCTAAGAAAGCTCCTATGATACTTCCGGGGAAGGCAAGTAGTGTACCCATACCCATAAGGTTTCTAAGAAGTGATATGCCAAATGCACAAGAAACTGCATATACAGGTCCAAGTATTATTGCGGAAAGTACGTTTATAAGATGTTGCACCGGAAAGCACTTTGCAAATCCGAGCGGAATGTTAAAAGGTGAGCAGACCACGCCTATTGCAATGAAAAATGCGCTGTAGGTTAATTTTTTGATATTCATAAGTTTCTCCTTATATCTTTTTCTATTATCTGTTTAGCTCAACTTTCCCACATGAAAAATGCATTAAATATATTGAAATTTGAGGATATTTAAAAAATACAATATTATATTTGACATAGTTTTTTACGTGTTTTCATTTTTTGATAAATGTGCAAATTTCACCAAATATTATTCAGAAAATATCTTATCAATTACTATATTCTACTAAACTCTATTTAACTATGGATTTTATATTTGTTATAATCTTTAGCATATCTTTTGTTAATAAACTTTTAGTGCTTCATTTTTTATAAAATAATTCCATTATTCTATTAGCTTTTAGTATTAGAAAATAATTTTATATTTAAAATTTCAACGAATATTGGGTAATTTTAGTCGGAAAGTTGAGTAAAAAGTCATAAGTCATATACTATTTAAAAAATGCTTATGGAAATTATCCATAGATTGAATAGATAATAGTATTAAAATTACATAAAAAGTCTAAGTTCTATTATTTTAAATTTAGATAACTTCTCATTATTAATAATTCAATTCTTGGATTACATCTTCAACCTTAATGGAATTTTTGATTATGCCTTCGCTCTTCATCCAGTCTATAGTTTTTTGCAAATCTTCCTTGTTCATTGATAAGAACTTGGCTTTTTCGGTTTCCATTACAGGTAGCAATGTATCCATGCTCTTTTTTTCAACTGTTTCAGATAGTGGGAAGTTTTCCTTGTTTTGGTTGTTGAGTAGGATTTTTAGACTTTCATCAGGTGATTTTTTCATATCTTCAAATCCTTGTTTTGATGCTCTTAGGAATTTTTCAAGTACATCCTTTTTGTTTTTTATCATATCGTCGCTTGCCAAGAATACAAGCTCAGGGAAGGCAGGTACGCCGTATTTGTCCACTGTAAAGTAGTTTAGCTTAAAGCCTTCTTCTTCCATTTGAGGTACTTCGTGATTTACAAGGCAACCTATAGTTGCGTCCACCTTGTTTGTAGTCATAGAGCTCATAAGGTCAAATCCTACATCCAAGAATTTCGTGTCTTTGTAGTCTACATTTTGATTTTTCATCATTGATTTTATCATTTCTTCGCTTAGGACTGTTCCTCCGTAGCCTATAGTCTTACCGACAAAGTCCTTAGGTGAATTGATGTTCTTGTCCTTAAGTGAAAGCACTATGTTCAATGGACTTTGAACTATTGAGCCTATCATCTTTATAGGGACATTTTGGTCTGCTCTTGCCTGTATGGCATCATGCGGATAATATACTCCGACTTGAGCCTTGCCTGCTGCTGTAAGAGTTATGCCGTCGTTTACATTAGCAGGAAATACTATATTTACCTTGAGTCCCTCTTTTTCGTAGTAGCCTTTGTCTATGGCGTCATATATAAATGTGTGTACAGCATTTGGATACCAGTCAAGTACGACATTTACTTCTTCCAAGGCTGCTGTCTTAGTTTCAGTTTGCTTGTTGTCGCTTGTAGTTTTATTAGTGCTGTCGCACGCAGTTAAGCATATAAGTGTAAGTAAAAAAGAAAAAATCATAATTTTTTTGAACATTTTCATATCTTGTCCCTCCAATTAATAAATTTTTGTTCAAATCTGTCTACCAAAAATACTAAAAACATTGCAAGAACTGACAATATTACTATGGGAGCAAATACCCCCGCACCGTCAAGCTGTGTCATCATCCTCTTGCTGAAATATCCCAGTCCCATCTGTGAGCCGAGCCATTCGCCTATTGCGGCACCTATTATGCTAATGGGTATAGCCATTTTTATTGACGATATAAAGTAGGGCAGGGCAGTTTTCACTTTCAGGATGAAAAATATCTGCACTTTTGTAGCTCCAAAGCTTATAAGCAGTTCCTTCATATCTTCTTTGGCTGATTGCAAACCGTCATATACGTTAATCACTATTGCAAAAAATGTTATAAGTACAGTTACTACCACCTTACTCCATATACCGTAGCCGAACCATAGTATGAAAAGTGGAGCTATAGCAATAGTTGGAATGGTTTGAGATGATACTATAATAGGATAGAGAATCTTCTTGCAAGATGGGAATAAATCCATAATTACTGATAAGAATATGCCAAGTATCACCGATATGCCAAGTCCCAATGATGTAATCAGCAAAGTATAGGGCAGATGAACTGTAAAAAGCGGCACTCTAAGCTCCCATATCTTATACAAGATTTGAGTAGGTGTAGGTAAGATATAGGGAGCATTAATCACTGTTGCAAGTATCTGCCATAGTACAAGCAGTGAACAGTTGATAAGTAGAATAATAATTTTGTTTTTCATATCTTCACCGCCAATAGAGATAGTATGTGATTTTTCATGTCTAAGATTTCATTTTGATTGAGCATTTCTCTTGTCCTTGGCTTAGGCAGACTCACGCTTATCTTTTCAAATGAAGTAATAGGAGTGTTTTTTACCACGAGTATCTCGTCTGATAGGAATATCGCTTCGTCTATGTCGTGGGTGATAAATACTGCCGTCTTGTCCTTATATGAATTAAGGGTATCACTGAGCCATTTTTGCATTGAAATCCTCGTGATGTAGTCAAGTGCTGACAAGGGCTCATCAAAAAGCAGTAAGTCACTGCCTGTAAGTATGGTACGGGCAAAAGATATTCTTTGACGCATACCTCCGGATAATTCATGTGGGAATTTGTATTTGACTTCAGATAAATTCATATGTTTTAGGATTTCGTCAATTTTTTCTTCTTTTTCAGCTTTTTTCAATCCTTTTATGTCCATCGGCACGCTTAGATTATCTCTTATGTTCTTCCATGGGAAGAGCAGGTCTTTTTGTGGCATATAGCCTGCATAGGCGCTAAGTGTCAAAATATTTTGCTCCTTGTACAGTATTTCTCCATCTGTATTTTTAAGCAAGGACAGTATCAGTCTAAATACAGTTGTCTTTCCGCAACCGCTTACTCCTACTATGCTTAGAGATTTTGGTCTGTCTATGGCAAATGACAGATTTGATATTATATTTTTATCGTCGTAAGAAAAACTTACATTTTTAAATTCCAAGATATTCATTAATTTTTCTACCTGTTTTACAAAATAAAAAAGACCTTGCAGGGTATGCAAAGTCTTAAAATTCTTAAGTCGAATATATCTTGCTTCCCTACGACGGCATTAACCGTATCAAGTTCCAAGGGTCGAGTTCAACTCTCTCAGCCTTATGACTCCCCCAGCAATTTAATATCTATTTTTCAATCTTTTATTTATATCTACTACCTTGTCGTTAGACTGTCTGTTGAAGTCTTTCATAAGTTCATCAAAGCTTTTAATCTTATTTTCCACCATCTTTTCTTTATTGGCAAGACATTTGTGGCTTACCTCGATAGTCGCATTGTGTCTTTGGTACTCTTTTTTCATTTCATTTCTTTTTGTCTCTAAGACAAGCTGATCCTTAGGTACATCTTTAATAGAAAGAGAAACCTTTCCCTCCTCGTTGCTAAGTACCTTTACATTTATCTTATCTCCGGATCTTAAAATTTGGTTGATATCCCTTATGTATTCATCAGATACCTGAGATATATGCACAAGACCTTTTTGGTTCTTGCCTATTGATACAAAAATACCGTAAGGCTTAATATTAATTACCGTACCGCTAATAATACTGCCTACTTCCAATACATCGGACATATAATGATCGCCCCCGAAACTAAAATTTTATTTATATCAGCAATGACCCACGAAGTACAAAAATATTGCATTTGATATAAATTACCATAAAAGTATAGCATAGTAAATAAAAAAAATCAATATGAATACAGTAAAAAATAAACATAAGAAGGAGGTGTAAATTTAATGAAATAAATTAATATAGATATGTTTTTGACTTAAATAATTTTAAATATGAACTTGAAACTGATATAATAAGAGCTAAAAATAAAGATGAATCTGTCATTTATCAAAAAATACTTGAAAAAAATTCAGTTTGACTATATAATATTTGATATTAAAATTTTATTATTTCTTGAATAGGCTTCTTCAATGTCTGCTAATTTGTTGATAATTGAGGGGAGGGAAGAAGATGGCAACTGAAGTTAAAGTAAAAGAAAATGAATCGCTTGACAGTGCACTTAAAAGATTTAAAAGACAATGTGCTTTATCAGGAGTAATGTCAGAAGTTAGAAAAAGAGAACACTATGACAAACCAAGTGTAAAGAGAAAGAAAAAAGCAGAAGCGGCAAGAAAGAAAAAGAGATAGTTAGTTTTTTATAAATATATATTAACGGGGTGGAAGGTATGTCTCTCAAAGACCAATTGAATGATGATCTTAAAGAATCAATGAAAAACAAACAACAGGTCAGAAAATCAGTTGTAACTCTAATCCGTGCCGCAATTAAACAAAGGGAAGTTGATGAAAGAGTCGAGCTTGATGACAATGCAGTTATGGGATTAATTTCCAAACAGCTAAAACAAAGCAATGACGCTTTAGAAGACTTCATGAAAGCCGGCAGAGATGATTTGATAAGCCAAACAAGAGAAGAAATCGAAATATTGATGTCTTATCTGCCTAAGCAACTCTCAGATGACGAGCTTAGAGAGATGATAAAAGAGGCTATAGCTCAGGTCAATGCCCAATCATCAAAAGACATGGGTAAGATAATGGGTGTTTTGATGCCAAAGACTAAGGGAAAAGCGGATGGAAAAAGAATTAACACCTTGGTTTTGGAGTTTTTCAAATAGAATAAGTTTAAAATTTTAATAAATAATTAGTTGCCTTCGTGGCAACTTTTTTTATTATGACTTATAAGGAAATATTTTATAAAAAAAGATGCAGTAAAAGTTTATTAGCAAGATATATGCTAAAGAGCATCCTAAGGACAGAATCCATAGTTTAAATAGAATTTAGTATTATACTAAATTTTCGAATTTTGGGTGATATGTTTTCAAATATCATTAAATGGCGTTTTAAAAGCTTTTTAGTATAAGAGCAAACTTTTTTAAAAATATGAGAAATATAATTTTCTATCTATAATTAATACTAATAAACTATCAAAAAGCCTTGTATTTTCATAACGCTAAGATTATTGATAATCTGCAAAAGCAATAATTTATTAAAATAACAGTCCTGGCATTATAAATGGTGATTAGTATAAGTAAAGTATAGAATTTGTACATACAAAATATTTAATTAACTTTTTATTATGATATTGTTATACAAGACTGTTATAGAATGCTACATAATAATCAAAATTGAAAAATAGTCAATTTTGTATTATAATATCCTTGTAAAAAGAATTTGTACTAAAATCTCTGAAAATCATACATAGAGTCAAATCAAGTGATGGTAGTTGTTGTAGGTATAAAATATTTTTGGATTAAAATTTTGCAATTTAACTTTTTTAAGAACGAGCTTGAAAAATGCGCTAATTAAGATAGTGTTAGTCAAGCTTATTATAGGCTTTAGCGACATCATAAGATAAGACTTCTTGTATGAGATATTAGCAGATTTATGTATTACAATATTTTTACAAATGTTTATTATATTCTTTATTTTTTTTAATTCCAATATTAAAAAATATTTAAAGGAGGTTGGATTCATGTTATCATTTCTTTTAGGACTTGTCTTGTTGATAGGCGGTTATTTCATCTATGGTAATTTTATCGAAAGAATAATCAATCCTGACGACAGAAAAACACCTGCATATGAAAAGCAAGACGGAGTCGATTTTATTCCTATGTCTCCTGCAAGAGCATTTTTGATTCAGTTGCTCAACATAGCAGGACTTGGACCGATATTTGGTGCAATTACAGGAGCTATCTGGGGACCGATAGTTTACATTTGGATAGTGCTTGGTACTATATTTGCAGGAGCGGTACATGACTATTTGTCAGGTATGATGTCTGAAAGAAACAACGGTGCTTCTATTTCAGAAATAGTCGGAAAATATCTTGGACCTGTAATGGCAAATATAATGAGAGTATTTTCAGTAGTCTTGCTGATAATGGTTGGAGTCGTATTTATGGTAGGACCTGCTCAGCTTATTGCACTTTTGACACCGAAAAGTCTCAATGTAATGTTTTGGACTATAGTAATACTTGTTTATTACTTCCTTGCTACACTTCTTCCTATAGATAAGGTAATAGGAAAGCTATACCCTGTATTTGGTCTATGTCTTATCATAATGGCTCTTGGTATAGGTGGAGCGACACTTGCAAACTCAGGTCAAAGACCTATGCTTGAACTTTGGGATCACTTTGGAAGTATCTACCCTGACAACAAACTTCCTGTATGGCCATTGATGTTTATCACTGTTGCCTGTGGTGCGATATCAGGTTTCCATGCTACTCAATCACCGATGATAGCTCGTTGTCTTGAGTCTGAAAGACAAGGTCGTATGGTATTTTACGGTGCGATGGTTGCAGAAGGTATAATAGCTCTTATATGGGCAGCTGCAGCTATAGCTTTCTACTATGATAAGGGTGGAGCAGGAACAGGTCTTCAAGCTCTTCTTGAACTAAAGGGCGGAAATTCAAATACTGTTTATTCAATGTCTACAACTTTGCTTGGAGGATTCGGTGGAGTCCTTGCTATGCTTGGAGTTATAGCTTGTCCTATAACATCAGGAGATACAGCATTTAGATCTGCACGTCTTACAATAGCTGACTGGTTTAAGATAGACCAACAGGATTCTAAAAAGAGACTTTTATTATCTGCACCTCTATTGCTTTTAGGATTTTTCATATCAAGATTTGAATATACAGTAATATGGAGATATTTCTCATGGTCAAACCAAACATTGGCGATGATGTCTCTATGGGCTGGAGCAACATATATTTGCAGATACCGCAATAAGGCTGCCAGCTGGGTGGCAACAATACCGGCTACATTTATGTCAGCGGTTTGTAGTTCATATATATTGCAAGCTCCGGAAGGACTTAAGCTGGATGCAAATATATCAAATATTATAGGTTTGGTATTTGCTTTAGGATGCTTAGCTCTATTTGTTACAAGAGTATACTTCAAAATGGGACAAAGTCCACTTGAAGATGTTGCGCTTGAAGTAAAATAGACTTTATAAATAAGAAAATATTTATTTACAAAACCACTGTATTAATTTACGGTGGTTTTGGCAATTATGTAGAGTTTATATTGATATTTGATAAATTAATGTATAAAATTTTCTTAATATTATATTTAAAAGCCTTTAAATTTATGTGCTTTTCATGATATTTGTTATTTATAACAATATGTATTTACTTAATAGATACAAAAATTTTATTTACTTTTGCCATCTAAGACACTATAATACTTTAGTATAACATTTAAAAATAAAGAGAAAGGATGACTTATGTACACTGATTATCATGTTGTGGATTTTAGGGATGTAGACAGAAATTACAATATCAAGCTTTCAGCACTGCTCCAAATCTTGTCGACTGCTGCAACGAAGGACTTTCATTACAGTGGCTTTGACCCTATGTACCTAAATCGTAAAAATCTTGCTTGGGTAATATATGAGGCTCAGATAGATATGGATGTGACAAGGCTTTATGCCAATACACTCAAAGTCGAAACCTTTGTAAAATGTACAAAGAATGTCTATTGCACGAGATACTACCTGATTTATGACGACAAGGACAGTTTGATAGGTACAGGTGCGTCCAAGTGGGTGGTTGTAGATACTGCAAAGAAGTCTCTGTCCAAGGTACCTGACGAGATAATATCAGCCTATCCTTTTGATGAAAAAGCCCTGACTGAAAATCAGAAACTCGCTATGTCTAAGGAAAAATTCAAGGTCAAATCAGATAATGAGATAAGGGAGAAAATATTTGATATCAGGTACTTTGACATAGATCCTAACTATCATGTAAATAATACCGTATATGCAGCGTGGGCTATAGAGTCTCTTGGTGGTGAGGGCGATTTTTTGGCAAAGAATGTGTCAAAATCGCTGAATATAGTATTTAAAAATGAATGTCCTTACACTCAAAAACAGGTAAAAGTGAAATATCAAATAGATAATAATCAAACTCACCACGAAATCTACACTACAGACGACAATCTACTCTGCGTTGTAGATATTAAGTTTGATGAATTGAAAGTATAAGAATGAAATTTGTTTCAACTATATATTTTACTGAAAAAAAAGACCGTGTCATACGGTCTTTTAAAGTTTTTATAAAGGATTATTAAATTCTTAAATGCATAATCAAATAATATATCGACTTTACTTAGTAAAGACGGGTACATAATTTAAAAACCACCATTGATATATAAATAAGGCTATAAATTCTACCACAAATATCACCAATGCCCAACGAAGAATTTTTTTAACTAACTTCTTATTGATTTTCATATACACGCCTCCTTCACATATTTTATTACTATAATGATTTATATTCAAAAAATGTCAAAGTAAAAATATTATCAATATCTTTGCTTTTGTAAATAATAATGAAAATCCTACCATTAGATAGTATAGAAATCTTTCTGCTTAAATTTTAGGAATGGAAAGTACAAGTTGTATCCCAAAGTAAGCAAACCATAATCCAAATATCAAGTATGTTATATACATAAATATAAGAATTGCGATTATTGAGGCGATTACAATAAGAAATTTCTTAAGCAACTCATTTTTAATCTTCATAGTATACCTCACTATTTTACTCTATTAATTAAATTTATTTATAGTAGTATTATAAGATTGTAATATTAAATAAGCTTTTCTCTTATAAAATCATAAATATATGTATATTCGTAATTATATTAAAATAGTTAAGAAATGTCAAGTACAATAAATTTGATTTTTTATGAAGAATAAATAAAAAGTGATTGTATATATTATTGACGATATTTATAAGCGTAGAGCTTAATATAAGTCAATATATTACATAGAAAAAATTTAATAATCCCTATACAGAAAAAAGTGGCTATAAAAAATGAAATTTCATTTTCAGCCACTTTTATAATTTTTTAAAATCATTTTATAGATAATGTGCTCTTAGCTCCTCGCTGCTCTTTGGAGAAAAGTATCCTACAGGTACATCAAGTATGGTGCAGGCACCAGTCTTGCCCTCTTGTGCCATCTTATACAAGGCTCTTACGCAAGCTATGTTTACAGAGGCTGTAAATTCCGGATTGCTGTCAAGATTGAGCGAAAACTCTATGACCTCGTTGTTTTGCTCACTTGTAGCACCGTATCTTATCACCTTTCCGCCATGTGGCAGCCTATTGTGATTTTTGTCAAGTTCTTCTTGAGATATGAAGTGTACTATGGTTTCATAGCCTTCAAAATAGTTGGGCATAGTCTTTATACTCTGTTCTATTTTCGCCTTGTCAGCTTTTTCGTCAACTACTACAAAGCACTCTCTAATATGTGAAGAAGATGCTGTAATTTCGATTTTTTCACCGTCTTTAAGCGATTTTATCACATCTTCCTTAGGAATAGTGTATTGTTTTGCGTCAAGAACTCCTTCTATTCTTCTTATTGCATCAGAATGTCCTTGACTGATACCCTTACCCCAAAATGTATAGTTGCCTCCCTTTGGCAAGACACTTTCAAATAGGACTCTCATCACTGAAAATAGACCAGGGTCCCAACCTGTAGATATCATAGACAATTTTCCGCTTTTCTTGGCAATGCCATCCATAGTGGCAAAGTATTCAGGTACTTTGGCATGAGTGTCAAAGCTGTCTACAGTGTTGAACATCTCTGCGATTTTAGGAGCCTGAGTCAATATATCTGTAGCCGAGCCTCCACAAAGCACGCATATATCTATTTCATCCTTGTAGTTAGCTATCTTGTCGAGTGATTCCACCTTAGCGCCCTTTGTCTTTACGCTGTCCTTTTCTCTCCTTGTAAATACAGCCACAAGTTCCATATCTTCGCTATGTTTTACCGCTTCTTCCACTCCTCTTCCGAGGTTACCGTAACCTATGATGCCTATTTTTATCTTTTTCATACAAAACTCCTTATCTTGTAAAAACTTCGATATTAAATCTTATAAAACTGTTGGAGATTTATTTAATACTAAAACTCATTAAAAAGCCATATAATTATATCTCAACAAATATATTTAAAATTTATATACTACTAAATATCACTTTAAAATAGATACTTGCTATTATAAATGATGATTAGTACAAAAATATATTATAGTATAATGTAATTGTTTAATATATGGATAATATAATCGTGTTTTAATGGAAATAAGCTAAAATCTCCTGTAAATCATTAATATTAACAAGCTTAATTATACAAAAGTCTATTGAATTTTGTCATAGTATCAATGCCTGTAATTATAAAGAGATATTTTTCATTTTATAAGATATAAGCAGTACTTGTTAAATATACATATTTTTAGTAAAAATGCCTAAGTAATAATAATTTTAAAAAGCTTTAATATCGGGTAGTTATTGTGGTATAATTGTCTTGATAAATATTGTAAAATTTTATCCGAAAATAAAATTATGAAACAGATTTTATTATATTTTTGCCTTTTTTGCAAATTAAGTTGTTTTTCGAAAAATGGCATTTGTTTTTGAGAGAAATAGGCTGAAATATCGATATTCTAAGGAATTTCAGTTTTTAAATTTTTAAATTTTTATATAAAAGCGGATAAAAGATAAGGATAATATTTTTAATTAAGCAAGGAAAAGTTTATAAAGATATAAACTTTATTTTTAGAAAATATATAATTGTTTTGAAAAAGGAGAATAATATGCCCGACTATGGAATATTCGAGGTAATGGGACCTATAATGATAGGACCGTCCAGCTCTCATACTGCCGGTGCGGCAAGGATAGGCAGACTTGCAAAGAAGATATGCGGAAAAGATTTTACTAAGGTGGTTTTTCATCTGCATGGCTCATTTGCTCAGACATATATGGGACATGGTACGGATAAGGCTCTTGTTGGTGGGGCGCTGGGTATGATGCCGGACGATGAAAATATAAAGTATTCCTTTGATATTGCAAAGGATAGGAATATAGAGTTTGTCTTTGAAGAAGAGGATTTGGGAGATGTTCATCCCAATTCGGTAAAGGTGGTAATGTATTACGAAGACGGCAGGGTGTCGTATGTAATAGGTTCGTCTATAGGTGGAGGCAATATCAAGATTATAGATATAGACGGACTGAAGATAGATTTTACCAATACATTTCCTACTTTGATACTAAAATATACGGAGCAAAAGGGTATAATCTCATTTGTATCTACTCTACTTGCGGAAAATGAGTACAATATCGAAAAGATGATAACTGAGAAAAACGGAGATGTCGTGACCCTGCTTGTTGAGATAAGCGAGGAGCTGACAGATGAGATAAAGGCAAAGATACTTCATAATGAGAGGTTTATACTTACAAAATATATCTCAGGAGATTATTAATATTAAATTTACAATATATCATATAAGGCAAAATAAAAGTATTAATAATATTATAAAGCTAATGGTATTTTTTATATTTATTCTTCAAAGATTAAATAAATTTTGAAGAGATATAAGTGTAATTATAAAAGAACAAGTAATATTTAAAGATCAAACATATTACTAATATATAGGAGAATATATGCAATTAACTGCAGCAGAAATTATAAAAGAATGTGAAATAAATAAAATACATCTCTTTGACCTTGCCATTCGTGACGAGATGGAGAGAAATAAGATAGGTGAAGAGAAAATCAGATCTGAATTTAAGAAAATGCTTGATGTAATGCAGGGCTCATCGTCAAATTATCTGGAAAAAGAAAGTGTAACAAATATGGGGATGATTGACGGCTTTTCCAAAAAGATGAACGAGTATTACAAAAAAGGCAGATCTTTTTGCGGAGATGATGTAACCTTGGCAATGGCGATGGCATTTTCAACTATAGAGGTCAATGCGTCAATGGGTAAGATAGTTGCAGCACCTACTGCAGGAGCGTCTGGCATATTACCTGCGGCATTTATGTTGGCTAAGAAAAAATTTGAGCTTGACGACGATACCTTAGTAAACGGCTTGCTTACAGCAAGTTTTGTGGGAAAAATCATAGGCAGATATTTCACCTTTGCAGGAGCTGAGGGAGGATGTCAGGCGGAGTGTGGCTCAGCTGCAGCTATGGCGGCTTCAGCCTTGGTACAGATGACAGGCGGTAGCGTAGAGCAGAGCTTGCATGCGGCGTCATTTGCTTTTTTGAATGTAATGGGACTTGTCTGCGATCCTGTAGCAGGGCTAGTGGAGTATCCATGTACTTTTAGAAACTCGTCAGGAGTTGTAAACTCAATGATATGTGCAGATATGGCAATGGCAGACATCAAATCTGTAGTGCCTTTTGAAGAGGTGGTACAATCTGCCGATATGGTGGGACGCTGTCTGCCTGCTTCTCTTAGGGAGACAGGCATAGGCGGAATAGCCGGTAGCTGTACAGCTTGCAATATAAGAAATGAATTTTTTGCAAGTAGAGGAGAATAAAACTTTTAAGCAAAGGTATTTAATTAGCTGATAGATTAATAAATTTCTAAATTCTTTATTTAAAGGAGTAATTGAATGAAAAAGATTTTAGCAATACTTGGACTTGTAGCTATAATAGGCATAATTTGTTTTGTTGTGTTTACTAAAAGTTCAGATAATACTAAAGAGGAAAAAACATCTATAAAGCAGAGTGTTCAAACAGAGGAACAAGGAAAGGATTCTGAAGAAAAAGAGCCTATGGTATTTTACAATACTGAAACAGGAGAGTTGGTAAAAAAATAGATAGGAAATACAAGTAATTTTTTAGACTTATACTAAACTCTATTTATCTATGGATAATTTTCGTTAATAGTTTAAAAAAAATTATATTATTGATAGCTTTATTGTAAATGCGTTGAAAAAACTATCCATTGTTCTATTAGATTTTAGTAATATTATAAATTGCCGAATATATGATTTTCCAAATTATTGAAAATTTATATATTCGGTATTTTTTATGCCAATCTTTCTTTATGAGATACAAAATCAATAAGTTTAGAAAATAACTGTAAAATTACAAATATTTAATATAGGAAACAATTTTTATTGCCTATGGTATAATGTACTTAAATTAGCATTATAATTTTTGAGAAAGGAGTTTAAGATGAAAAGAAGGATATTAGCATTTATAATGATTTTTTTGTTTGCTTCTCTGTTTTCTATAACTATCTTTGCAGAGCAAAATAAGAGTGTTTCCGATAAAAAACTGACATATGAAGATATGTTTTTAGATCCTAACATGGCAAAATTAGTTGCTACCTACACAGATAGCAATGTAAGTGATGTGGTAGATAGAAAAAAACTAAATGAGATAAGAATACTGTCAAATAAGTATAAGGATAAGAAAGTGGTAGATACGCTATTTCACCTTTCAGGCATCGCCAATCTAAAGAATTTGGAGAAGATTGACCTTTCAGGCATGAAAATAATCAGTATACCTGATGAAATCAAGGATTTAAAATCATTAAAATATATCGACTTATCCAATAATAAACTTGTTTACGTTTCAGACTTTGTATATACTCTTCCATCATTAACAGAACTTCATATAGATAATAATAATTTGAATATGAATTTAAGTACGCCTATAGCTAAGAATATAAAAAAATATTCATATTCCAATCAAAATAAGATGATGGGCAATATTGCGATAGATTTTATTCCTCAAAGCAGTATAACTTACAATTCAAAAGGTGAACCTATATTGACGGAAGTGGTAAAGGCTGCACATGTATTACCCGGAGAAAAAGAGCTTGACGGTGTGGAATGGGAAGACTATATCCCTCAAGTAGACGATATGGTGGAAAGACTGCCTGTATTTGAAGTAAAAGACTATTATATAGCTAAAAGCGGAGCAAGAGCACAGTATGGAAGTGAAGGAGAGTTTGTACGAGTGCGTGGAGACTATGACTATATCAGCGATATAGATAAGTACAAGGTCAAGGGAGAATATAAAAACGGCATATATAAGGGGAATTTTACAGATTTTACCACTTATACAGAACTTGAAGACGACAGTATAACAAGATTGCCATCTAAGGGAAAAATTGAAGAAATGATTTATAAAATTTGCAGTTTTTTGGCTTTATACTAATTAGTGATAGGTCAAAAAATATTTAATTAGAGTGGCATATCCATAGTTTTATAGAATTGTAGTAGTATCATACCAATCTTATATTTTTATAATAGGGGATAAAACTTCATAATATGTATTGCAATATGCGATACGATATTATATAATAATGTAAAGGATGGTGGTGAAAATGTCTGATATTAAGACTGCAAATGTAAATGTTAGAATACAGGAAAATATAAAAAAACAAGCTGAGGAAATTCTTAAAACTATAGGTATATCAAGGGCAACAGCGATAGATATTTTTTACAGACAAATTATATTAAATAAGGGAATTCCATTTTCGCTGACAATTCCTAAAAGTCTTCCGATAAGAGAAGATATGGATGAGCAAGAATTCAATACTATGATTGGTACCGGATATTTACAAGCTATCACAGATCAGACTCATGATATTGAGGAAGTTTTTAAAGAATTTGAGGAAGAAAACTGATAAAGATGTATAAAGTTAGACTTACAAATCAAGCAAAAGAACATCTTAGGCTAATAAGAAATTACTATAAAAATGAATTGAAAAAACCTAAGGTAGCTGATACCATAATATACTTGTTGAAGTCAAAGATGATGTCTCTATCAACAATACCTTATAGGATTAAATGTGGTTATGAAGAACCTTGGAGAAAATATGAACTGAGAAAAATTATAGCAAAAAACTATAATATATATTTTTTGATAGATGATGATAAGAAAATTGTAAATATAGTTGCGATAATATATTCGAGAATGGATCAAGACAAGCAATTAAAAATTACAATAGATTAGAGAATAAAAAAAGTCATAGACTGCCGTAAAAAGCATATCTATGGCTTTTGTTTATATAAAATCCTAAAATTCAACTTTATACTAATCACCGTTTATTATGCCAAGCAGTTATTTTAAATGACTTTATATATGCCAGAGATTTCCAATAATTTTTTCTAACATAAATACATGGCTTTTTAACAGGTTTTTAGTATTAGCAATAATATTTTCTATTCAAGCATTAGTCTTTCAAGTTCAAGCGGCTCTATATATTTGCCATCCTTGTAGGCTCTCATATTTCCGCCTGATATTTCGTCTATAAGGGCTATGTGCTTGTCATCTCCTATTCTTCCGAATTCAAACTTTATGTCATAAAGTTCCAAGCCTTTTTTTGCAAGCTCATCTTTTACTATCTTTGCTATTTTCTTAGTCATATCTTCCAATATCTTATACTCGTTTTTGTCCATTACACCCAGCATTTCAAGTGCGCTGTCAGTTATCAGCGGGTCATTTCTGTCGTCATCCTTGAGGGTAACTTCCACATAGGCGTCAAGAGAGTCGCCTTCTTTGATGTATTTTCCATATCTGCGTAGAAAACTGCCTACAGCTCTATATCTGCATATTACTTCCACACCTTCGCCAAAGACTGTAGCAGGAAGCACTGTCATAGTCCTGTTTGCTATGTCGGCGTCTACAAAATGCGTAGCTATGCCCTGAGCATTTATCTTTTCAAAGAAAAATTTTGTAAGTTTAAGCCCTGCCTCTCCTGCACCTTCCATAGTCAGTCCGACTGTATTTGCTCCGGGGTCGAATACTCCGTTTTCTCCTGTAACATCATCCTTGAATTTCAGCAAATACTTGCCGTTTTCCAAATCAAAAACATCCTTAGTCTTTCCTTGATAAATCTTCTTCATCTCTATGCTCCTCTTAAAAAGCTGTACCAAATCATAAGCCATACTAAAATCTAATAAATAATGGATAAAATTTATAATATAGTCATAAATTCTATACTTTTTTTTAAAACAATTACCCATAGCTAAAATAAATAATAGTATAAGATAGCGATACAATTTAGCAGCAGTGTTAAATTACAGAACAATAATAATAGATAATAGAAAAAAATTCAAGTAATTTCGTCTAAAAAATTAAATAAATTAAAAATAATTTGATAATATTCGAAACTATCTGAATGATTTTTAGATATTACTACATATTTGTACTTTTATAATTTGATTTTTATGATATAATGAAGTATCTTTGTTACAAGACTTTGATTATATGGATAAAATCCGCTAAGAGTAAATAAATTTATTATATTTTTGTAAAAATCAAACTAATATATAGTCTTAATAAAATAAATCTTGAGGTAGTTGAAATGGAAAAGGACCTGTTTGAGCAATATTTGAAAGATGTTGAGGGAGATAAGTCTGACAAGACGTATTTGTGGAGTACAGCAATAGGTCTTCAGGATGTGGACGGACTTAGACCGTCAAAATATCTGATTGATACCGCAATTGAAAATATAGAGGGTAAAATCACGATAAAGCAGGCACAAGAGCTTATTGACAGTTATTACAAAGAAAAAGATAATCGTTCATCTGATATGGAGCGTACCGAAGAGGCTGACAAGGTGTCTTCACGTATAGCTCAGATTTTATCCGAAAAGGCATTTTCATTTACTCCAAATGAATATATATCCATTCATCGTAAGTTGTTTCAAGGAATATATATACATGCAGGAAAAATCAGAGACTATAATATTACAAAAAAAGAATGGGTACTTGATGGGGCAACAGTAATATATGGCAGTGCTTCTGAACTTGGAGCAACTCTTGAATATGATTTTAACAGAGAAAGGGAGTTTTCCTACAAAAATCTTTCAATGGATGATATTATCAAACACCTTGCGCTATTTATATCAAGACTTTGGCAGATTCATATTTTTGGAGAAGGCAATACAAGGACGACTGCTGTTTTTTTTATAAAATACCTAAGAACACTGGGTTTTAGCGAAAGTAACGATATATTTGCACAAAATTCACTCTATTTCAGAAATGCGCTTGTTCGTGCGAATTACAGTGATTTGAAGAGGGGCATATATGAAACTACTGAATATCTTGAGCTTTTTCTTAGGAATATGCTATTAAATGAGAAAAATGAATTGCTCAGTCGCAAGCTCCATATAGATTTTGATGCAGAAGATAAGAACGGAAATTATTGAAATTTGCATATATTTTAATAAGATAAATGTATTTTTGAAATATACTAAATTATCAATATTTTATATATGCTTAATTTGAGAAAATGCTTAATTAACAGTAAAAATCTAAGCAGCTCTAATTTTAGTAAATAAAATTGCTATAAAGTAATAATAACAGTCAAAAAATTAGTATTGTGATTGAGATTTAAAAGTTTACAGTGTAAATTTAAATATAGGAGATAATAATGGCATTTGACGGAATTACTATGCACTTTGTGGTAAGACAGCTAAATGACTTGCTGACAAATGCAAAGATAGATAAGATTTCACAGGCGGAAAAAGACGAGATACTGCTCTCACTTCGCACATCAAACGGTACTTATAAATTACTGATAAGTGCAAGTGCATCACTGCCAAGAATCTATCTGACATATAATTACAAAAAGGAAAATCCGCTTAAGGCACCTAATTTTCTTATGGTGCTTAGAAAATATCTGCAAGGCGGAAGAATAATAGCTATAAGACAGGACGGCTTTGACAGGAGCGTGTTCATAGATGTGGACACTTACGATGAACTCAAGGAGCAAAAGACAAGGACGCTCATTGTAGAGGTGATGGGAAGACATAGCAATATCATCTTGGTAGACCAACAAAGCGACAAGATACTTGATTGTGCGAAGAAAATCCCTATTTCTATAAGCTCATATCGTGAAGTGCTGCCGGGTATGACTTACAAGACTCCGCCCAAACAGGAAAAACTATCACCTACAGATAAGATATCACTCGAAGATTTCATCAAAAAAGTCTGCACCAAGACGCAGATACACAAGTCTCTTTATACGATTTTCAGCGGTATGAGTCCGCTTATTGCCAAGGAGATTTGCTACAGGAGCAATATTGAGCCGAGCTTGATTGCAAATGAGATTTCACCGATACAGATTGAAAAACTCTACGGAGTATTCACAAGGTTGATGAATGAGCTTGCAGACAATAAGATACAAGCCTGCCTTGTGGAAAATGAAGCTGGAAATATAGTAGATTTTTCCTGCATATATCTGTCTATGTACGAGGGTTATGATATCAAAGAATTTGACGATATTTCCAAGGTCTGCGATGATTTCTACTATCTTAGAGATGTGAAGGACAGGATAAATCAAAAGAGCCACGACGTAAGAAAGGTAGTGTCAAACAAGATTTCTCTGCTTGAAAACAAGATTGAAAAGCAGACAGCAGAGATAAACGAGACTTCCAAGGCTCAAGACTACAAAAAAGAGGCTGATTTGCTTACAGCCTACATCTACATGATAGGCGAAAATCAGGAGGAGATAGAAGTAGATGATTTTTACGATGAAAATGGCGGAAAAAGGCTGATAAAACTCGACAAAAACCTAAGTCCATCTGAAAATATTCAAGTCTTATACAAGAGATATAATAAGATGAAAAACAGGAAAAAAGAATTGGCATTGCAGATGGAAAATGCTAAAGAGGAGCTTGATTATTTATATAACTTGGAGCTTTTTATTGAAAATGCCTCATCACAGACTGAGCTTGAGGACATAGTTGAGGAGATGGTTTCGCAAGGTGTGATAAAACCAAGAAAATCTGACAATAAAAAAAAGAAAAAGACTACAGATTTTTCTCCTATGAAATTCATCTCAGATGACGGATATGAGATATTTGTCGGAAAAAACAACAATCAAAACGACTATCTGACTATGAAGTTTGCAAAATCTGACGATATGTGGCTACACACAAAGGATATAGCGGGCTCACATGGCATAATAAAGGCTCAAAACGGCAAGGTTTCGGACAATGCTATAAAGCAGACAGCGATAATTTGCAGTTTTTATAGCAAGGCGAGATTTTCTCAAAGCGTGCCTGTAGACTATACCCAAAGGAAGAATGTCAAAAAGCCGAATAAGGCAAAGCCGGGCATGGTAATATATCTGACTAATAATACCATATATGTGACACCTGATGAAAAATTGGTGAACAGGCTGAAAATTGAAGAATAGGCTTGTGAATAACTAATTATACTTAAATTTTAATATCTTTAATGTGTTTTTCATGTGGGAAAGCTGAGTTAATACTAAAAAACTATCAAAAAGCCACATAATTTTATTACAGAAAAATTATTGATAATATACAAAACGCATAATTTAGTAAAATAATAATCTTGACATCATAAATGGTGTTTAGTATAAAAGTTTAATATCTTTAATGTGTCTTTCATGTGGGAAAGCCCGGATAGGAATTAAAGATAATAAAATATTTTGCTATATGGCATTGTAAATGGTGACTGCTGTTAAATGGAATGGATGAAGTTATGAAAGGGTAGAAAATTGATAAATGATAACTATATTAAAAAAATATCTATAAATTGGGACAAGGTCTCATCGGAGTCATATTTAAATAGTATAAGAGCATTGAAAAATATTGAATACCTGAATTTTGGCAACAGAGTCACTTTTTTTACCGGTGAAAACGGCAGCGGTAAATCCACCTTACTGGAAGCTATTGCTGTTGCTTATGGTTTCAATCCTGAGGGAGGGACTGTCAATTATAATTTTTCTACCTATGATGATGTTTCTCCTTTAAGCGACGCAGTTACGGTAAGTAAGGGCTTTAGAAGACCAAAGGGAAGTTATTTTTTCAGGGCTGAAAGCTTCTTTAATGTAGCTACCAAATTGGAAGATTATAGGGATATAATTCCAAAGGAAGTGTTTTACAGTAGATATGGTGGTAAGTCACTTCATGAACAATCTCATGGAGAGTCTTTTTTAGCTTTTTTTCAAGCCAGTGAGCAAGACGGAATATATATAATGGATGAGCCGGAGGCTGCTCTTTCTCCACAAAGGCAGCTTACTCTCCTGCTTGAAATCCAAAAAATGAAGGAAGAGGGCTCACAGTTCATCATAGTAACTCACTCTCCTATACTTTTGGGCTTACCAAACGTTGACATCTATATGTTTGATGAGAATGGTATAGAATTATGCTCTTATGAGGATACAGACTGTTATAAGATTATGGAAATGTTCATCAATAATCGTGAATCTTTTCTAAAGAGACTTTTTGCTTGAATTTATAGCTTGTTTTTTTCCTTATTCTTTCGTATTTTTCTAAAAAATCTGCTAAGTATATATCCGCTTATAGTCTTTTTGAAGGCGTAGTCAATCTTTTGCGGATATATCATCTCATCTTTTACAAGGGCTATCTTGCTGACAAAGGCTCCCATGCTTTCATCTGTAGCACCTATGTATACCTTTTTTATACGGCTTTGGACTATGGCTCCGGTACACATAAGGCAGGGCTCCAATGTCACATACATATCGCAGTCGTCAAGGATGAAACGTCCTAATTTTCTTGATGCAATGTCTATAGCCAGTATCTCCGCATGATTTATGGCGGACTTTGTCGCTTTTTTCGTATTATATGTCGAGGCTATCACCTCATCACCCTTGACTATGACACAGCCTACAGGCACCTCATCTTGTATATAGGCTCTTATAGCGTTGGACAGAGCCTTTCTCATAAACTTTTCTTCATACATATTTTCACCGATATTTATAATTTTATACTATTAGTTATTTAATCTATGGATAATTTTCAGCACATGCTTTTTAAAAATGGTATATGATTTATAACTTGAATTTAAATACATTAAAATAGTTTGTTCATTTTTTATTAGATTTTAGTATTAGCTTATTTGTCTAATAATATTATCAGTCCTATGATACTATAAATATTCTAACTTTGCAATTGAGTCGATAAAACGTAAAAATATTTTTAATAATTCCAATTTGTGGTATAAATTCGATTAATACTTTAGTAGATAGTAATTTAATTATAGATGATTTGATACTAAAAACTAATTAAATAGTCCTAAAAATATATTAAGTATGTTATTGAAAGCTAAAAAATAATATTTCAATATGAATATATGACATTATAAACGGTGATTAGTATGAATAAAATTCATTATGAAAAAGGAAGACTATGGATATAAATAATGTGGTGTTGGACAAGACTGAGATAAGGAGATACTCAGGTTATAGGGAAAAATTTAAGATTATACCTGAGCTGGAAGAAAAAATAGACGCCCTCATAAAAGAGGTAAAGGCTAAGGCAAGGGTGAAATACGCATATGAGATATTTGATATAGAGCTTGAAGATGATAAAATCAACTTTGCAAATATTAGCTTTCAAAGCAAGCAACTGGCGAAAAATCTTGTCGGCTGTCATAAGGTGATAATGCTCGCCATAACCTTGGGCAACGAGGTGGATTTGCTAATTAGAAGATACAGCTCGCTTGACAGCACTGCAATGGTGTTTTTGCAGGCTATTGCAGCAGAGTATTTGGAAAAGTGTATTGACGAGATAGAAAAGGAAGTGGTGGAAAATTCGGATGAAAAACTATATGTAAAGCCGAGATTTTCTCCGGGATATGGGGATTTGAACATAGCTTATCAAAAAGACTTTATCACCCTGCTCAATACTCCTAAAAAAATCGGACTTTCACGCACAAATGCAGGAATGCTTACGCCTACAAAAAGTGTAACTGCTATAATAGGTCTGACAAGGGAAGATTTCAAAAATAAAAATGCAGAGAGTAAATGCAATTCTTGTAGTGCAAGTTGCTGTTTTAGAGAAGAAAAAGCAAGTGAGTAAGGCAAATAGGCTGTAATATAAGTGCCTAATAGTTTAGTAATTTTAAAACTAAGATACAGTCAAATTATAAAAAATATGAAAGTTCAATCTAAGATTTTTTATTTATGTATCAATAAAATTAAATAGTATCAGTATTAAAGTAAGAGAAAATGAAAAGTTAAGGGGTGTTTACAATAAAATTCAGGGATTTAATCGGAAAAAAACTAATCTATCTTGACGGGGGTATGGGCTCTGTACTTCAGCAAAAGGGGCTACAGGCAGGGGAATTGCCGGAGATACTTAATATTACAAATCCTAAGTTAATACAGGAAATACACTACGAGTATTATCTGTCAGGCTCAAATGTCACATATTCAAATACCTTTGGTGCAAATAAACTCAAGTATGAAGATACAGAGCATGACTATAAAGAGTTGATAGTAGCCGCAATAGACAATGTGAGGGCGGCAAGGGAAAGATTTGAAGACAGGGACGAAAAATTCATAGCGCTCGACGTAGGGCCAATAGGCAAGTTGCTAAAGCCTGTAGGGGACTTGGATTTTGAGGAAGCGGTGGAAATATTTAAAGAAGTTATAAAAATAGGAGCTGACGCCGGAGCAGACCTTATTGCCATAGAGACGATGTCAGATACTTACGAGCTAAAGGCTGCAGTCCTTGCTGCAAAAGAAGTATGTGATTTGCCTATAATTGCAACTGTTGCATTTTCAGACGACAAAAGATTGCTCAATGGAGCTGATGCCAAGACTGTCATTTCATTGCTTGAGGGTTTGAGAGTGGACGCACTTGGTATGAACTGCGGACTTGATCCGAGGAATATCAAGGACATAGTTGAAGAATTCTTACAATATTCATCTTTACCGCTTGTACTCAAGCCAAATGCAGGCATACCTGAAAATATAAACGGAGAGATAAAATTTAACATGGAGCCGGACGATTTCGGCAAGATAATGCGTGAATTTGTGGAGATGGGAGCAAATATAGTAGGCGGATGTTGCGGTACTACTCACGACCATATAAGAAGACTTTATGAAGAAACTTGCACATTGCCATTGATAGCTCCGACTTTTAAAAATCACACCTTTGTAAGCTCATATACCAAGACGGTAATATGCAACGAACCTAAAATAATAGGTGAGCGTATCAATCCTACAGGCAAAAAATTGCTCAAACAGGCGCTCATAAACAAGGATATGTCTTATATCTTAAAGGAGGCTATAGCTCAGGAAGAAAAGGGCGCACATATACTTGATGTCAATACGGGACTCAACGAGATTGATGAGCAGGAGATGTCTCTTGCAGTGATGAGGGCTATACAGGAGATAAGCACTCTACCGCTACAGATTGACTCTGCAAAGACCAACGTACTTGAAACTTCACTTAGATATTACAACGGAAAAGCCATGCTTAACTCAGTCAACGGCAAGAAAAAAGTGATGGAAGAAATATTTCCCATAGTAAAAAAATACGGAGCTGTAGTTGTAGCTCTGACCATAGATGACGATGGTATACCAAATGACGCCATAGGCAGATATAATATTGCAAAAAATATAGTGGAAACTGCAAAGGAATATGGAATAGACAAAAAAGACATAGTGGTCGATCCTCTTTGTATGACCATAAGCTCAGACAAAAATGCTGCAAATCAGACGCTAAAAGCCTTGTCAATGATAAAGGAAAATCTTGGTGTCAAGACTATACTGGGAGTGTCAAACATATCCTTTGGTCTGCCTAAGAGAGAATTGATAAATCATACATTTTTTACCTCTGCACTTAGATGCGGACTGGATTTTGGAATAATAAATCCGGGTAGCGACACTATGATGATGGCTTATGACGCTCATATGGTGCTTGCCGGATTTGATGAAAACTCTTCAAACTACATTGCAAAATATTCCAACGATACTACTGTAGCGACACCTGTTGCAAAGACATCGGATATGAGCCTTAAAGAGGCTATAAAAAAGGGACTCAAAGAAGATAGCTTTAACATTGCAAAAAATATGCTAAATGAACATCAGCCCTTAGATATAATAAATAGTGAGCTTATACCTGCTCTTGATGAGGTGGGAGCCGGATTTGAAAAAGGAGTAATATTCCTGCCTCAGCTTATGATGAGTGCAGACTCAGCCTCAAGAGCCTTTGACGCACTCAAAGAAAAGATGACTGCAATGGAAGACGGCTCTAAGGAAAAGCAGAAGATAATACTTGCGACAGTAAAGGGTGACGTGCACGACATAGGTAAAAATATCGTAAAGGTCTTGCTTGAAAACTACGGCTACGATGTATACGACCTTGGCAAAGACGTGGACTACGACTTGATACTTGATACTATTGAAAAGGAAAAAGTCTATCTTGTAGGTCTTTCAGCCTTGATGACTACTACAGTTGACAATATGCAGGAGACTATCAGACTGATAAGGGAAAAAATAGAGGCTGAGGTCAAGATAATGGTAGGTGGAGCGGTACTTACCAAGGCTTATGCCGAAAAAATCGGTGCAGACAGATATTGTAAGGACGCTATGGAGTCAGTACGTTACGCCAAAGAAGTATTTGGGGAGTAATGTGCAAATTAACAGACCTGTTTAGTAACATAAATTTATAGTTTTATGTTATTAAACAGGTCTTATTTTTTGTAGGCGTCTTTTCTTAGACTAATGGTAAGTAATTGAATACTATCATCTCCATAACAAAAAATATTCTATAATTACCTACACGAATTCTATACAGATTGTCCTGACCTTTAATTTTTTTTATGTCACAATCTGGAAACATATCAATGGATTTTTTGACTTTTAACTTAGTTTTTTCTATCTAAGTTCTTATAATGCTTTAAAAACTCTTTAGATAGTATTTTTCGCATAATTATCTACCAATCAAAATCTTCAGCATCGATATATTCATTATTTTCAATTTGTTTTTTTGCAACATTTATTAAAGCTAACTCTTCATCATATACAATATCTTCACTATTTTGAATTGTTTCCAAAAATTCCCATATTACTTCATATAAAGCTTCATAGTTTTGATTATTGACAGTATCAATAAGTGAATATAACTTCTCCTTAGTCATATTAGCACGCTCCTTTGAATTATATTTAAGAATTATATCACTAATTTTATATATATTTTAGTGTTTTCAATATTTCTTATCTTTTCATAGGATCCAAAATTTTCTCTACAAACTGTAACAAAAAGTCACTGATTACTGCCATCAGTGCAGTAGGTAATGCACCTGCCATTATTATAGCTGAACCGTTTGACACCTTGATACCCCTTGTTATGATGTCACCCAGTCCACCTGCGCCAATAAATGTGCCTATTGCAGTTACGCCCACTGCCATTACAAGTGCATTTCTTATACCTGCCATTATTATCGACATAGACAGGGGCAGTTCTATCTTCATTATTATCTGTTTTTTGGACATACCCATGGATTTTGCCACATCTACCAGATTTTCATCGACGCTTTTCACTCCTGTATAGGTATTTTTTATTATAGGTAACAGAGAATACAAAAATACCGCCATTATTACAGTATTGACACCAAGTCCCATGAATATCATCAGTATACTTATCATAGCAAGAGAGGGTACTGTCTGTATTACATTGGCTGTAGATATGACTATGCCTGAAAGTCTGTATCTCCTTGCTATGAAAAATCCTATGGGAATGGCGACCACACTTGCAAATATCACTCCGTATATGGAGATTAGAAAGTGCCTGAAAAACTGATGTAAGACATAAGAGCCGTTGACGGCATAATAATTAATCAATTGACCTGCCAAAATAATCACCTCTTCTTATCATAAAATTACATCCTTGTAATTTGACTTGCTTAGTAATACTTAATTATTAAAGTTCTTGTTTTAAAATTTTTTACATATTTTTATATTAGCTTACAAAACAAGACTTTTACTTTATTCAAAATAATTATTTTCTTCTAAAAACTTCTTAGCTACAATTTGCGGTTCTATCTGTTGTTCATCCGACATTGAGTTAAGCTTTTGCATAGTTGCACTGTCTATCTTCCCTACCAGTTTATTTATTACTGTATCAAGCTTAGGATATTTTTCGAGCAGTTTGTAACTTGCCACAGGGCAGGCATCATAAGAGGGAAATATCCTCAAGTCGTCTTCCAATATAACAAGGTCATAGGAGCTTATTCTGCCATCTGTTGAATATCCGAGCACTATGTCCATTTCGTTATTTCTTACAGCGTCATATACCAGACCTATCTCCATCGGATAGGCTTTTTCAAAGTCGAATTTATACTTTGCTTTAAAATCTTCGTAGCCGTCGCCTTTTCTCCTTATCCATGCGACGTCCACTCCCAATTTCAAAGTGGGAGCAAGCTCCTTCAAATCTGATATCTTCTTCAAATTATGCTTTTGTGCAAAGTCACGTCTGACCATGAAGGCATAGGTGTTTTCAAATCCGTAGGAGTCATACCACTTCATGTCAAACTTTTCCTTATAGCCTTGCTTCACCTTTGTAAGTGCAGTTTTGGGATCAAGCTCAGGCTCCATATTCAGCTCACCTGTAAGTGATGTGCCGGTATACATTGCACCGGACATATTGCAGATATCCTTGAGAAAGGTCTGCACTATCAGCACTGTGGAGCCGAGGTTGTTGATTATCTCCACATCCACATCATCCATGTAATGCTCTATCATTTGTTTTTGTATCTCTGAGAGTATCTGTCTTTCAGAAGTATTGCCTCCGGCGATGACTATGCCCTCACCGGTGCTTCCTGAGTCCAAAAAAGGAAGTGAGCAGGATGTCAAAAAAAACATGGATATGATTAGAGATAAGAATATTTTGATTTTTCCGGACATTTTACACCATCCTTATCTATTTATACAAAAGATTTTATACTAATATTAATGGATATTTATATAGTTTTTTCTTTAAGTAAATCTATCTTGAACTTGTCTTAGGCTCAACAAATTTTTCAAGCTTTCCAAGTAAAAAGTCTGTACATATTGCAATCATAGTGACACAAATTGTGCCCAAGAATATGAGATTTGTATCAAAGGTATTGAGCCCTGAAAATATGAAGTCTCCAAGACCGCCTGCACCTATATAAGAAGCTATTGCCGTCCACGATACCACATAAACCGCTGACAGCCTTATACCTGACATTATTACAGGAGCACTGAGCGGTAATTTGATTTTGAACATTATCTCATTTGGCGTCATTCCCATTCCCTTGCCTGCATCTACCAAAAACTCATTTACTCCATTTATACCAAGCATGGTATTTCTGATTATAGGTAGCAAGGAATAGATGAAAAGTGCGATTATGGCAGGAAGTTTACCTATACCTATTATAGGTACCATCATGGAAAGTAGGGCAAGTGACGGTATAGTCTGCAAAATCGAGGCTATAGTTATCAGTATTACAGAAAGTTTCTTACTTCTTGTCACTGCTATCCCTGCCGGAACAGCCACTACTATACCAAGTGCTATGGCAAGGGATGATATCAAAAGATGTTCGCCGATTTTTACTATAAGCTGCGAAGAATTCTCTCTCAAAAAATCAATCATTTCACACCTCCACAGTATTGGATGTAGGCTTGTAATCTCCCAAGAAACCGCTGTAAATTATGTCCATTACTGACGCCCTTGTAACAACTCCTATAAGGTGCAAATCCTCATCTACTATAGGCATATTCCTATAGCCGAGATTGTTGATGTAAAATATTGCATCTTTAAGAGGCGTCTTCCTGTTTAAAGACTGTACAGGCATCATATAACTTGAGATTTGTGCATCCTTATCCCTTGATGAACGTATGTCAAATACATCGACCAAACCAGTAAGTACACTGTCATCATCAACCAAAAATAGAGTATCAACTCTGGACTTATGCATCATCTCCATAGCCTCACGAACACTCTTGTCCTGATGTATGAATTTCGGGTTTCTTATCATAACCTCTTCCACAGGCAAGTAGTCAAATTTTGCACTGTCCAACCTCTTTTCTCCAAGCAGGTTTTTGACAAAGTCATTTGCAGGAGCCTTTAATATATTATCCGGAGTGTCATACTGTATCAGTTGACCGCCGTCCATTATGGCTATCTTATCAGCCAAGGTAAATGCCTCATCTATGTCATGGGTTACAAATATAAATGTCTTTCCAAGTTCCATTTGGAGATTTTTCACTAAAATTTGCAGATTTTCCCTTGTTATAGGATCAAGAGCTCCAAAGGGCTCATCCATGAGAATTATATCCTGATTTGCCGACAAGGCTCTTATAACTCCGATTCTTTGTTGTTGACCGCCTGAAAGCTCTTTTGGATATCTGCTTAGGTATTCTACAGGAAGATCTACCTTTTTTATCATAGTTTCAGCAATTTGTTTAATCTCTTCTTCAGGAGTTTTGAGTAATCTTGGCACCATGACTATATTTTCAAATATTGTCATATGCGGCATCAGACCTATCTGTTGGATGACATAGCCTATAGATCTTCTAAGCTCCACGTCGTTGAGATTCTTTATATTCTGCCCGTTTATCAAAACTTCACCGCTACTTGGCTCTATCATCTTGTTAATCATTCTCATACAAGTAGTCTTACCGCTGCCGCTCGTACCTATAAAGGCTATGAACTGACCGTCATCAATCTTGAAATTTATGTTGTGCAGTGCTATCTTTCCACCGGGATATACCTTAGATACACCTTTGAATTCTATCATGATTAACTCTCCTTTCGCACCTATGGCAAATTACAATAAGCTCGAGGCGATACTTCCTATATAGATGTTAAAACTATAGTTATAATAAAAACAATTCCACAGCAAAATGCTACCAATTTATGTCATAATAACATATCAAACATAATATTATCTTAAAAAGGAATATTAATTAGATAAAAAATTCATAATTACAAATAAAAAGCAAAAGATATTTATAAATAAAAATAAAAATAAAATTTTATATTTTATATTATTCAAAAATAAAGATAGCAGAAATAACGATATCTTTTTATACTTTAAAGATAAGGCTTTTAAAAGCTATATGTATAGAATTGAACTTTATGTAGAGATTTATTTGATTAGTCGGAAAACTTGCTATTATCTATTTTTTAAATAGATTTTAATATCATACTAAAAATCTATTAAAAAGTCATATAATTACATTACAACAAAATTTCTTAAGAACTATATAACGAATAAAGTCATTTAGAATAAATGCTTGCTAATGTAAAAGGTGATTAGCATCAATCTATAGTATAAAGTGATAGCACTAATCTATAATATATATAAAAAAAACAATAAAAAAAGCCGGAATACAAACCGACTTATATTTATTATTGAGCTTTCGCCTTATTGAATTTTTTTGTTAGTCTTGATATCTTTCTTGAAGCCGCATTCTTATGGATAGTTCCTTTAGCTGCCACTTGAGTCAACTTCTTTTGAGCATATCTCAATTTTTCAGTAGCAACTTGCATATCACCGGCACCAAGTGCAAGTTCAAATCTCTTTATTGCAGTCTTAACTTGAGATAATCTCATCTTGTTTATCAAAGTTTTCTTTTGGATTACACTTATTCTCTTTTTCGCAGATTTTATATTAGCCATTTTATTCACCTCCATTTTCCTTTGCGATTTACATTGCTCCTTAGTGTACCACATTTCCATTTAAAAGTAAAGACTTAATTTTATATTTTGTATGTGAATTTGTAAAAAACTTAGATATATTGCCATAATTTATCTATAAATAAGAGCTGAGTATATCTTATCGCTATTTCAATTTTAAACTTCATATAATAACTCTTTATTAAGATATACACATTAAATATAATAAAGGGTAATATATTTTCAAAAGATTTGTAATAATGCTATAAAGTATTGATATTTTAATTAAATTTCATATGGCTAATATCCAAAAATCAAAGAGATAATAGCATTAAATATTCATAGTGTAAGTTTAATTTTTAAAATCTATGCAAAGTTAAGAAAACATCCTAAGATCTTTTCCTACAAATTTATACACGTTGTAGCTACCTGAAAATCTTGAGAATATCCTTTGCTCGTACCTTTCCTGCAGTTCTTGCTGAGAAAGGTTGGTAGAAATTATAGTCTTTTTGCCGGAAATTATCCTTTGATTCACTATTTCAAACAGCTCCTGTCTTATAAAGCTGTTGGTAATCTCAGTACCAAGGTCATCTATTATAAGCAGGTCGCAGGATTTGACTATGGAATAGAAAATGCTCTGAGGAGATGAGTGTTTTTCCCTTGAAAATACGTATTGCTCAATAGTGTCAAACATTACTTTTGCACTTTCATAGACTACATTTTTCCTTTTTTTCATCAGCTTGTCAGCTATGCAAAGACACAAGAATGTCTTGCCCACGCCTGTAGGGCCGTAGAATATCATGGATTTTTCATCCGGATTGTCAATATTATCTATGAAGGAAAAAGACTTATCCCTTATCTTACGCATAAATTCCCTTTGAGTGTATTTTCCGTATAAAATCTTGTCATCAAATATATCGAGACAGAAATTATCAAAGTTTATCTTCTTTGTAAGTTCAAGCATATTGGTGTTTTCATATGCCAAAGTATTGTATCTGTTTATAAAGCATGAGCATTTTTGGCTCTTTCCGTCTTTGAGTATTGTGCCTGTATCCTTGCATATATGGCAGTGATAATGCAGAGCAAAATCGCCTATGTCTATCTTATTTTTTGCTATATAGTCATTTTTTTCATTTTGAAGTTTTTTCAATTGTTCATTGAGCCCTTTGTTTTCTACTTCATTTTGATTAAGTGAGTTTTTCAAAATAGCAAGGTAGATTTGGTTGATTTTATCATCAAGTATTTCCAAGTCCGCATATTTTTCATAAAGCTCCTTCTTCCTCTTTGCTCTTTGAATCTGGGATTTTCTCTGCTTGTTTTTGTATTCGGTCTCTATCATTTGAAGTATTTCTTTATTTGTCATAATGAGATTTGCTCCATTTGCTCCAAATTTATATCTTAGTGCCAAATTAGTAAAAAAATTTATAAAAAATTATATCATATGCTTGAAAAAAAGTAAAATTCATAAATTTATCTTACAAAAATGTTAAATATGAGTTAAAACTGCTTTATTTATTTCAAAAAAACATAATTTATGCTATAATATAAGCAAATTATCAAATAAATTGGGGGAGGATTATGATGAAAAAAATAGTAAAAAATTCATTATTGATATCCATGGGACTTTTTTTAGGACTTACAGCAAGTTCATACGGCGCTTTAGAGAAGATAACTGTATTTAAGGACAACGTAACATCTATTTTTATAGATGGTAAGAAATTGCAAACAAGCAGCGACGTGATAAATCACAAGGGTACTTTGTATGTGCCGCTTAGAGTAGTAAGCGAAAATATGAATATGAATGTAAGCTATGACAAGGCAAATAAGACTGTAAACATAGCAAAAAAACCTCTAAGTAAGGAGGAAGAAATAGCAAGAAAAGCTCAGATACACGAAGAAGCTATGGCAGAAGCCAAAAAATTGAAGGCTCAGGAAAAGGAAGAGGCAAGAAAAGAGGAAGTAAAGCCTGACAGTAACATAGATTACAAATCACTGCCTATTACGTATTCTAATGAAAACTTCAGTATGAAGATGACCCTTGTAGTAAGAGAAGATGGGAATGGATATAGTGAGTTTTACTTTGATGTGAAGAATAAAAATCCTTACGGCATGGTAATAGATCCGTTTTCTGCAAGATTTAACTATACAGGAGAACATAGGGATTACGAGCTTACAGGCGATGTTCCATCAGTACTTATGGACAAAAAAGTCCTATCAAGCTTTGACACTGACTTTGACAGCTCTGTTTTCTTAACTTTGGAAAAGATACCTAAAAATGTAAAACAAGGTACTCTAAGCTTTAATATTAGAAAGGTTGGAGATACTGAGTTTACAAAAGTAATCATGCCTATTAAATTTTAGGGAGGTCATATTATGGAAGAAAAAAAAGACTTCACTATGATGTTTAAGAAGGGGAAAAAGCCTGAAATACTTTCTAAGGAAGAAACAATAAAACAGGTGGTAAAGGCATTGGAAGAAAAAAAATACAATGTAGTGGATCAGTTGACAGGATATCTACTATCCGGAGATCCTACTTACATTACAAGTCACAACAACGCCAGAAACCTAATAACAACTTACGAGAGAGAAGACCTTCTTGAAGAGATAGTGTCATTTTATTTGAAGAAAAAATAGATTCGTCTTATAATTATACAAAGTTGATTTATTTAATGTAGACTTGTTCGAAAAGTTACTTATAACATGCTGATTGAACAAGTCTATTCAATTAAGATGATATGCGTTAAATAAAAAAGATATTAATGCTGATAAAATTTTTTCTTTAAAATGAAATTTGAAATACATTTAAAATTTAGTATACTTATACTAAATAAGCATAAGATTAAGGGGAATAATGGAAAGAATATTAGGGCTGGATATAGGTAAACAAAAAATAGGCATAGCAATGAGTGACCTGCTCGGCATGACAGCGCAGCCTAAGGCTACCATAAGGAGCAAAAATCTGGAAGAGCAGATGCAAAAGATATTGGATTTAATCAAGGAAAATTCGATAAAAGAAGTTGTTGTAGGGCTGCCTAAAGACATCAACGGCGGTGACGGAGAGCAGGCACTATGGACTAAGAGCTTTGTAGAAAAACTTTGCCTTAAAAATGAAAATATAAAGATAATCTACATTGACGAAAGATATACCAGCAAACTGGCGCTAAAAAATCTGTCACATATGAGCATGAAAAAAGTAAAGGATAAGGAACTCATAGACTCACTTGCAGCTGCAAGTATATTGGAGACCTATTTAAGACAAAAAGAAAATGGTGTGAGATGAGTGATATATTAGATATTTTGACAAAAGATGTAAAGACTATAAAAAAACACATAGAAACTCTGCCTATGAGTCAATATCATGGTTATATATCCAAACTTATGACATCTGATAAAAAATCTCTACAAAATCTTGCTCTTTCAATGAGCAAAAAGCTCGATAAATATGAGGCTGAGAGAAAAAGAATAGAAAAGCTCTACGAATACGAGAAAAACATCAGGGAAAGTGAAAAAAAGAAAAATATACTCTGTTTCGACGAGGTAGGTAGAGGGCCTTTAGCCGGACCATTAGTAGTATGCGGAGTAATGCTGGATGAAAATCCTGAGATACTGTATATAGATGACTCCAAAAAGTTGAGCGAAAAAAAGAGGAAAGAAATATTTGATGAGATAATGCAAAAAAATATCAGATATGAGATTATGACTGTAGATGTGGACAAGATTGATGAGCTGAATATTTTTAATGCGACGTATGGAGCTATGAGCCAAATAGCAAAGAATTTTCCTATTAAAGCAGACCATATCTTAGTAGACGGCAATCAAATCTTAAAAGACGTAAATATAGATCAGACTGCAGTAATAAAAGGTGACAGCAAGGTGCTTGGCATTGCTATGGCGAGCATAATAGCCAAGGTTACAAGGGATCAGATGATGATAGAATATGACAGCATATATCCTATGTACGACTTTGCCTCAAATAAAGGCTACGGTACTTCAAAACATATAGATGCTATAAAAAAATACGGTAATTGCCCCATACATAGGATGAGCTTTTTGAAAAATATCCTATAATGTATTATTTCTGCTTAAAAAGTATCTGATGTTGACAGTCTTTGATTTATAGATAAGTTTATATGTAGTATTTTTTAAATTTAATACTAATCTCCGTTTAAAAAGTCATGTAAAGTATTTTGTGTGGTGATTATTTTTAAATTGCATAATATCCATAAGCAGAATAACTACATGGTGATTTAAAAGGTTTTTAGCATAAAGTTTAAAATAAATTTTTATAAGATAAAAATATCTATAAATCTATTAAAATTCGTTATTAATACGAATATATTTTTTATGGAATTTTTTTCTTTGATTATCTTGTGGTTACACTTGAATTGGGAGTGTATAAAAGTGAATTTTTCCATAGTTTTATTGAAGTATAAACTTTTTTTTATACTAATTTTTGAATTATAGTAAATTTTTTTCTTGGCTTGTAGTATAATTTACAATGATAGAGCAATGATAATAAAATTATCTGAGAAATCTGAAATCAAATACATGGAGAAGATATGAATTACGAAGAAATGACAGATAAATCCAATATTCCAACTCACATCGCCATAATAATGGACGGAAACGGCAGATGGGCGAAGAAAAGATTGATGCCAAGAAGTGTAGGGCATAAAGCAGGAGCTGATATGCTAAAGAGGATAGTAAGAAAATGTAATGATATGGGCGTCAAATATCTTACTGTCTACGCCTTTTCCACTGAAAACTGGAAGAGACCTGATGAAGAAGTATCTCTGCTCATGGGACTTATAGTGACCTATCTGCAAAAAGAAGTGAAAGAGATGAATGAAAACAACGTAAGGATAGGGGCTATAGGTGATATAGAAAAACTGCCTAAAAAAGCCTATGACGAGCTTAAAAAAGCTATGGACATCACTAAGGACAATACGGGAGTTGTATTTTCCTTGGCACTAAACTACGGTTTTAGGGATGATTTATCTCATGCAATCAAAAATATGATGAAGGAAAATATTGATATAGAAAAAATTGATGATGAAACAGTAAAAAAATATCTCTACACTTCATATATGCCTGATCCTGATCTTATCATAAGGACCGGCGGAGAGATAAGGTTATCTAATTTTATGCTGTATGAGGCAAGCTACAGTGAGTTCTACTTTTGTGACACTCTTTGGCCTGAATTTGACGAAGAACAGTTATGTAAGGCTATTTATGAGTATCAACAAAGAGACAGAAGATTTGGAAATGTAAAATAGCGGAGGTTAAATTTGAAAACGAGGGTTATATCTGCGGCAGTCTTGTTGCCCTTATTGATATTTGTGCTTATAAAGGGCGATATTATACTTGCCTCTTTTTGTCTTATATGCTCTCTTATAGGAGTGCATGAGTTTTGCAATGCTCTTGGAGAAAATTCTTCTAAATCTACAAAAATTCTATTGTTTTTAGCAAGTATTATTCAAATCTTTGCTATGTACAAAAACTATACGGATATCACAATAGTATTGACGTTTACAATAATATTTATACAAGGTGCCTTGGTAGTTTTTGAAAAGATTTCTCCGATAAATGCTGCTCTAAGTATATTTACTTTTTTCTATGTATCTGTGTCCATATCTTATGTTTATGTTATATCGGCAAGCTATGCCAAGTTTTTTCCTTATATATTTATCCTGTCCATGGTTACGGATACCTTTGCTTATTTTTCAGGAGTATTCTTTGGTAAACACAAGCTATCGCCGAATCTAAGTCCGAAAAAGACCATAGAGGGCTCAGTAGGTGGAATACTGTTTTGCTTGGGAGCTTCGTTTTTATACGCCTTGGTATTTCACAAGGAATTTTTAGCCTTTGTCATACCTTTTGCTTTTCTAGGTTCTATTATATCGCAAATAGGAGATATATTTGCAAGTGCATTTAAGAGAGCAATGAACATCAAGGACTACGGCAATCTTATACCGGGACATGGCGGAATACTTGACAGAGCCGACTCGGTTATATTTACCACTTCGTTTGTATATGTTACAGCCTTGCTTTTGAAATGATGTGATATGGTGAACATTAGTAAACATAAATAGAGAAACTTAATCATATATAATTATTTTAAGTAATATAAATATAAAAAAGCTTATCTTTGAAAAATACTTTCATTGATAAGCTTTTTAAATTTATATAATTTTACAAAAAAATTATTTTAAAAGTTTATTATACAGATAATCGTTCTAATAATGCTTCTTGAAATATTTTAGAAAAGTTCATATTTTCTTGTTCAGCTTTTTCGTTCAGCCACTCAGGGATAGTAATAGTTTTTTTAACTGATTTTTCTTCGTTTTTTGCATCTAATTTTACACTTATTAATATAACAAAGGAATTATTGTCTGTGTTTATATCTTTGGGGTATGTCGGAGTAGGAAGACTCTCGCCATCCATAAGCATACTTAATAAGTGTAATTCAAGGGCAGAGTTTGCATCTTCAAGTATTTCGTCTAATGTATCACCTTGAGCATTGCATCCATCAACATCCGGGAATTCTCCCCAATATCCGTCTTCATTATGGATTATAAGAGGATAATTCAATATCATAATAACACCTCACTTCAATTTATGTTTCTCTATAAAAAACACTTTTTATTTCCCAGCCATTTGCAAGAAATAATTTTAATAACTCTCTATCTTTCATTACTGCACCTCTATTGAAAGATTATACCACGTTACAGCATCTATATCAAGTGCTAATGATTAAATACGCATTTAAGAGTACAATAATAAGAAAATTTTCATTTGATAATATTTAAGCTAAAAAATTGTTATCAAAAAATATTGCAAATTATCATATTTTTAAGTATAATTTATTCGTTCTATGAGAAGATATTTTTTATTAATTGATGGAGGTGATTTACAGATGAGTTTTGAATTTGATATGAAAAAAAATAAGGAGAAAATTAACGAATTCGAAGCGTTCATTGAAGAAAATAAGACTGTTCGTGGAGCGGTAATGCCTATATTGCAGGAAGCACAAAGGATATTTGGCTACATACCTAAGGAAATAGTGGAGATTATGTCACATAGATTAGGAAAACATAGTTCCGAAATTTATGGAGTAGCTACATTTTACTCACAATTTACCTTTGTACCTAAGGGTAAGTATGCGATATCAGTCTGTTTGGGTACTGCCTGTTATGTAAACGGTGCAAATGACATACTTGAAGAATTTGAAAAACAACTTAAAATCAAAAAAGGTGAAACTACGAAGGATCTTTTGTTTTCAATAGTTGAGACAAGATGTGTGGGTGAGTGCGCAATGGCACCGGTAGTAACTGTAAATGATAAGGTATATCCTAAATTCAGTGTATCAGATGTGGATGAATTGATAGCACAATATAGGGATATGGAGGTTTAAAAATGAGTGTGAATATAAATTTGCTGGACAATATAAGAGAAGAACATCTTGAGCCTCTACTTGCCAGATTGCAAAAAAGCGGAGACTATCTTATAGACGGAGAAAAAGTGTCTCTTAAAGGAGAGTATTTTGAGAAGCAAACGAGGATTGCTCTGAAAAATTACGACATTATAAATCCGGAAAAAATTGAAGAGTACATAGCATTTGGAGGATATTATTCCTTGGCTAAAGTCCTTCAAGAAAACGATAAGGCTAAAGTTTGCGAAGTGATAAAAAATTCTAATTTAAGAGGACGTGGCGGAGCAGGTTTTCCTACAGGTAAGAAATGGGAAGCCGCAATGAAGCAAAATACAGACCAAAAGTACATAATTTGTAACGCTGACGAGGGTGACCCGGGAGCGTATATGGACAGGTCTATACTTGAGGGTGATCCTCACAGCGTACTTGAAGGTATGGCTATAGCAGGCTTTGCCACAGGAGCTGACAGCGGCTTTATCTATGTCAGAGCTGAGTACCCTAAGGCTGTTGCAAGTCTTATCACAGCTATTTATCAGGCAAAGGACAATAATCTTTTGGGAGATAATATATTAGGTAGCGGATTCAACTTCAATGTAGAGCTCAGACTTGGAGCAGGTGCCTTTGTCTGTGGAGAGGGTACTGCACTGATGGAGTCTATCGAGGGCAAGAGAGGAATGCCGAGAAACAAGGAGTTTCGTACTACAGTAAAAGGTCTCTGGGGTAAGCCTACCGTTATAAATAACGTTGAAACTTATGCCAATGTGGCTCAGATTATAGAAAAGGGAGCTGACTGGTTTAAATCTGTAGGTACTGAAAAATCTTCAGGAACTAAGGTATTTGCGCTTGTCGGAAAGATAAATAATCCCGGACTTGTGGAAGTACCTATGGGAACTAAGATAAGCGACGTAGTATTTGACATAGGCGGAGGTATACCTGGCGGCAAAAAAGCTAAGGCTGTCCAAACAGGTGGACCATCAGGCGGATGTATACCTACTGATTTATTTGATACAGGCTTGGATTTTGAGTCTTTGAAAGAAATAGGCTCAATCATGGGTTCAGGTGGAATGGTAGTAATGGATGAAGACGACTGTATGGTTGACATTTCAAGATTCTTCCTTGAATTCAGCGTAGATGAGTCATGCGGTAAATGTACACCATGCAGAATAGGAAACAAGAGATTACTTGAAATGCTCGACAAATTTGTATCCGGTAATGCAGTTATGAGCGATATAGATAAATTGGAAGAACTTTCAAATATGATATGTGATACTTCGCTTTGCGGTCTTGGACAGGCATCTCCAAATCCTATACTTTCAACACTAAAATATTTCAGACAAGAATATATAGACCATGCTAAGGACAAGAAATGTACTGCGAAAGCATGTAAGAAATTGTTAAAGTATTTTATTACGGAAAAATGTATAGGATGTACTAAATGTACAAATGTATGTCCGGTAAAATGTATAGACGGAAGTATAAAAAAACGTCATGTAATTACGGCGCAACAATGTATAAAATGCGGTCAATGCTATGAGGCTTGCCCGGTACATGCTATAGAGTTGGTATAGGAGGATAAGATGATAACACTTGAGATAAATTCAAAGGCTATAGAAGTGGAGGAAGGCACTACTGTGCTCGAAGCCGCCAAGAAAATGAATATAAAGATACCTACTCTATGTCATATGGACTTACATGATATAAGATTTATGAACAAGCATGCTTCTTGTCGTGTCTGTTTGGTGGAACAGGAAGATTCAGGTAAACTTATACCTGCATGTGCTACATTTGTCAAAGACGGTATGAAGATAAAAACTGAAACTGCAAGAGCGGTAAAAGCAAGAAGAACTATGGTAGAGCTACTATTGTCGGATCACCCGAATTCTTGCCTTACTTGTGCCAGAAATCTTGACTGTGAGCTTCAAAAATTGGCAAGTGATCTTGGAGTAAGATCTATAAAATATCAGGGAGAACAAAGCACATACGAAATAGATGACAACAGTCACTCAATAGTAAGAGATGCAAACAAATGTATACTCTGCAAGAGATGTGAAACTATGTGCAACGAGATACAGACTGTAGGGGCGCTTACAGATGTAGGCAGAGGTTTCAATACCTATGTAGGTTCAGCCTTCAATGAAGCAATGTATGAGACTACATGTACATTTTGCGGTCAATGTCTAGCGGTATGTCCTACAGGAGCTCTTACAGAGGTAAATAATACTCCTCAGGTGTGGGATGTGCTTCACTCAGATAAGACAGTCATAGTGCAGGTTGCACCGGCAGTACGTGTGGCACTTGGAGAAGAATTCGGTATGGAGCCTGGAACTATAGTTACCGGCAAGATGATTAATGCTCTTAAGTATCTTGGCTTTGACAAGGTATTTGACACAAATTTTGCTGCAGATCTTACTATAATGGAAGAGGCGTCAGAGTTTGTACACCGTTTGAACAATGGCGGTAAACTACCTATACTTACAAGCTGTTGTCCAAGTTGGGTAAACTTCTTCGAACATCAGTTTACAGACTTTTTGGATATACCTTCAACATGTAAATCACCACATGAAATGTTTGGAGCTATAGCAAAGTCATACCTTGCACAAAAGCTGAATATAGATCCTAAGGACATGGCACTTGTATCTGTAATGCCTTGTGTAGCTAAAAAATATGAGGCTGCACGTCCTGAGCTTGGCAATCAGGGTACAAAGGATGTGGACTATGTAATCACCACCAGAGAGCTTGCACATATGATAAAAGAAGCAGGGATAAACTTTGGAGAACTTGGTGATGATGCTGAATTTGACAATCCTATGGGAGCTTCTTCAGGAGCAGGTGTAATATTCGGAGCAACAGGCGGAGTAATAGAGGCTACAGTCAGAACTGCTTACGAGTGGATAACAGGTAATGAACTTCCTAAGTTGGAATTCGAAGAACTCAGAGGACTTGAAGGCATAAAACAAACTACTGTAGATATAGACGGCAGACCTATAAGAATAGCAGTGGCAAACGGACTTGGCAATACCAGAAGACTGCTCAATATGATAAGAGATAATGAAGCTCATTTTGATGCTATAGAAGTAATGGCATGCCCGGGAGGATGTGTAGGTGGAGCAGGACAACCGTATCACAAGGGTAATCTTGATGTAATAAGAAAAAGAGCCCAAGGTATATACAAAGCTGACAGAGACAATAAGATAAGAAAATCTCATGAAAATCCTATGATAATACAACTTTACAAAGAATTCCTCGGAGAACCGTACAGTGAAAAGGCACATGAATTACTTCATACGACATACACTGCAAGACCTAGAATGTAGGGTAGAAGTATATAGTGAAAATCTTTATACAAAAACTCAAAAAAGACATAAATAAGATATAGAATAAAAATCAATAAAAAAGGTTGTGAAAAAGAAAAAGCTTCTTATTTTACAGCCTTTTTTATTGCTGTAATTTTTATAAATTCTTCTTTTAATGGAATAACTAATACTAAAAAGCAAATTAACAGTCCTAAAAATATATTAAAGATAAGTTATTGAAAACTAAAAAAAATAAATACTTCAATGACTTCAAAAATATGACAGTATAAACGGTGATTAGTATAAATCACTATAGATTAATGGAGCTTTACTGTTATTGAGTTTCACGATAAAGCTTTAAATTTATGTCATACTAAAACACATTAAAAAGCCATATAATTACATCACAAAATAGCTATTTAAAATTACTATAAGTTATAAGCTTCTTTAAAAATAGGTACTTGCTACTATAAACTGTGATTAGCGTTATCTAATTAGAAATAAATATATAAAGTTTTGAGTATAAAAATATTTCCCACATTATATAGTAAGAAAAATATAGTGAGTAAAACAGAAAAATTTCTTTTTAATAAAATTATGGAAATATATATTTTTAAAAAAGATAGATAGGTCTATAAAGTGTATAATAATGAAATAAAAAGAATATTTTAATTTTTTATAAATTTTTTAAAAAAATTTTAAAAAGTTATTGTAAAATTTTAAAAATTATAATATAATACTCAAATATGTTTTGAAAAAATGTAAAACATATCAGCGATGATACAAAAGGTTGCCCGATATCGAGGGAATTTTTGTGGAGCGAGTAAACATCTTGAATGTTGCGACAAATCTGTTTAATTTAAGTTTATAGTGACGTGCTTTTCTGTGGGGTAATTTACTAAACACACGGATGCGTTGTTATGAAATTTGTTGTAATTCAGAAGGTGTGTAATTCTGAATTTTTTTAATGGAAAAAGACAAAACACACGGATGGGTTGTACAGGAAAAACTCAGATAAAGTTGTTGAAATATCAACAAATTTATTAAACAGTGGTCGTACAAAAAAAGTACGATAGGAGGTTAATTGTAAATGTCAAACAAGCAAAAAATAAGAATCAAATTAAAATCTTATGACCATTCAATACTTGATATGGCGGCTCAAAAAATAGTGGATATAGCGAAGTCTTCTGGTGCTACAGTAAGCGGACCTGTACCTCTACCAACTAAAAAAGAAATAATAACAATAATAAGAGCTACTCACAAGTATAAGGACTCAAGAGAACAATTTGAAGTGAGAACTCACAAAAGACTTATTGATATTTTAGAACCAAGTGCCAAAACGGTAGATTCACTAATCAGACTTGATTTACCGGCAGGCATTGAAATTGAAATCAAAAAATAATTAAAATAGCGAAGGTATACGCCTTGTCTTAGGATGATTGTATTACAATCCGCTGTAAGAACATGGAGGAAAATTAATGAAAGCAATAATGGGAAAGAAATTGGGGATGACTCAAATCTTCGCTGAAGACGGAAGATTGATACCTGTAACTGTAATAGAAGCAGGGCCAATGGTAGTTACTCAAATCAAAACTAAAGAAAATGACGGTTACGAAGCTGTTCAATGTGCTTATGGTGAAATAAAAGAAAAGAACGTGAACAAGCCGTTGAAAGGACATTTCAAAAAAGCGGGAGTCGGATCAAAAAGACATCTTAGAGAATTTAAGGTAGCCAACATAGCTGACTATCAACTTGCAGGAGAAATAAACGTGGATGTTTTCGCTGTAGGTG
Source organism: uncultured Peptostreptococcaceae bacterium (assembly GCA_963521605.1). Classification (GTDB taxonomy): domain Bacteria; phylum Bacillota; class Clostridia; order Peptostreptococcales; family Filifactoraceae; genus Peptoanaerobacter. Next base: position 53,622 of record CAUQVF010000013.1, read on the forward strand.
ACAAAGTTGATGCTGTTGCAACATCTAAGGGTAAGGGATTCCAAGGACCGATAAAAAGACATGGCCAATCAAGAGGACCTGAAACTCACGGTTCACACTATCACAGAGGACCCGGATCAATGGGTATGTGTTCAGATCCGTCAAGAGTATTCAAAGGCAAAAAACTTGCAGGACACATGGGATTTGAAAGAACTACTATAAAGAATCTTGAAGTCGTTTTAGTTGATAAAGATAAAAATTTAGTTCTTGTAAAAGGCTCAGTTCCCGGACCGAAAAAGGGACTTGTAATTTTAAAAGAAGCGCATAAATAAGACTTAAGTGAAAGGGGGACTAAATAATGCCAAAAATAGACGTACTTGATATAAATGGAAAAGTAGTTGAGCAAATGGAAATATCTGAAGCTCTTTTTGCAGCTAAGGTAAATGAACATTGCGTATACGAAGCTGTAAAAAATCACCTTGCAAACAAGAGACAAGGAACACAATGCACTAAGACAAGAGCAGAAGTTAGAGGTGGCGGAAGAAAGCCATGGAGACAAAAAGGTACTGGTAGAGCAAGACAAGGTAGTACAAGATCGCCACAATGGATAGGCGGTGGAGTAGTGTTTGCGCCAAAGCCAAGAGATTACAGCTACAAGATAAATAAGAAGATAAAGAGAATTGCTCTTAAGAGCGTGCTTACTGACAAGGTACAAAACAATAAGTTGGTTGTTTTGAACGAGCTTGTAATAAGCGATGCAAAGACTAAGGCTTTTGCACAAGTTATGAAGAATCTTCAATTATCAGGAGTTAAGACTCTTTTTGTAACAAAGGAAAATGACCCTGAAGTTGTAAGATCAGGAAGAAATATCAAAGGTGTGGACATAACATTCGCCAACCTTATAAACACTTATGACATCATAAATCATGAAGTTTTGGTTATGACTAAAGATGCCGTTATTAAAGCTCAGGAGGTGTTCGCATAATGATATCATACGATATAATCAAAAGACCGGTAATATCAGAAAGAAGTATGGAGCAATCAGCTGAGAAGAAATACACTTTTATAGTAGATAAAAAAGCTAACAAGACTCAAATCAAAAAAGCTGTAGAAGAAATATTTGAAGTAAAAGTTGATAAAGTAAGTACTATGAATTACGACGGTAGAAAAAAGAGAGTAGGTAAGTATGTAGGAACTACAGCGTCATTTAAAAAGGCTATAGTTAAACTTAGTGCTGACAGCAAAGAAATCGAGATATTTGGAGCATAGTTAAAGGAGTGATAGTAAATGGCTATAAAGAAATTTAAACCGACTACTCCGTCAAGAAGACATATGACAGTGATAAAATCGGAGGAAATAACTAAGTTTTCTCCTGAGAAGTCTCTTTTGACATCTCTTAAGAAGAATGCCGGAAGAAACTCACAAGGTAAGATCACTGTAAGACATAAAGGTGGCGGAGAAAAGAGAAAATATAGAATAATAGATTTCAAAAGAGACAAAGATGGTATACCGGCAAAGGTTGCAGGTATAGAGTACGATCCAAATAGAACAGCAAATATAGCTTTGCTAAACTATAAGGATGGAGAAAAGAGATACATCCTTGCTCCTTTGGGACTAAAAGTTGGAGATGTAATAGTTTCAGGTGAAGGTTCAGATATCAAAGTAGGTAACTGCTTGAAGATGAAAGATATGCCTGTAGGTACAGTAATCCACAACATAGAGCTTAAAAAAGGCAAGGGCGGACAGCTTGTAAGAAGTGCCGGAATATCTGCACAACTTATGGCAAAAGAAGGAAAGAACGTACTTTTGAGATTACCTTCAGGTGAAATGAGATATGTAAACGCTGAATGTAAGGCAACTATAGGCCAAGTAGGAAACGTAGACCACTCAAATGTTACTATAGGTAAGGCCGGTAGAAAAAGACATATGGGCATCAGACCTACAGTAAGAGGATCTGTAATGAACCCTAACGATCACCCACACGGTGGTGGTGAAGGTAGATCTCCTATAGGTAGACCGTCACCGGTAACTCCTTGGGGTAAACCTGCACTTGGATATAAGACAAGAAATAAGAAGAAACAATCAAATAAAATGATAGTAACAAGAAGAAAATAGCCTAAACTTTGGAGGTAAAAAATGAGTAGATCATCAAAAAAAGGTGCTTTCGTTCATGAAGGATTGTACAAAAAAATCCTAAAGATGAATGAAAAGGACGACAAGCAAGTAATAAAAGTTTGGTCAAGATCTTCTACCATATATCCTGAATTCATAGGTCACACACTTGCTATACACGATGGAAGAAAGCATGTGCCTATATATATAACAGAAGACATGGTAGGACACAAACTTGGCGAGTTCGTTCCGACAAGAACTTTTAAAGGACATAAAGATGATGACAGATCATCTAAAACGAAATAGATAAATCCTAAGAAAACAGATGGAAAAGGAGGATAAAATGGAGCAAAGAGAAGTAAGAGCTATAGCTAAATATGTAAGAACATCTCCAAGAAAAGCCGGAAAAATATGCGACTTGGTAAGAGGCAAGAGCGTAGAAGAAGCAGTGGCGATATTGAAATTCCTACCCAACAACGGAGCGGAGATAATAGCTAAAGTAGTAAATTCTGCAGCAGCCAATGCGGAAAACAACTTTAATATGGAAAGAAAGAAGCTTTATATAACTAAGATTTGGGCAAATCAAGGACCTACTCTTAAGAGATTTATGCCAAGAGCACAAGGTAGAGCTACTGCAATAAGAAAAAGAACAAGTCATATAGAAGTTATAGTAAAAGAACAAAATTAATGACGGGAGGGAAATAAATGGGTCAAAAGGTAAGCCCACACGGACTAAGAGTCGGAATAAATAAGAATTGGGACTCAAGATGGTTCGCCGGTAAAGATAAGATAGCTGAATATATAAAAGAAGACCACAAGGTAAGAGTATTCTTGAAAAAAGAATTAGCTCAAGCTGATTTGTCAAAGGTAGAAATAGAAAGAGTTGGAGACAAACTTAAACTTAACATATTCACTGCTAAGCCTGGTATGGTAATAGGTAAAGGTGGACAAGGAATAGAAGAGCTTAAGTCATCTGTTGAAAAGCTTACAGGAAGAAATGTTTATGTAAACATAGAAGAAGTTAAAAATCCTGATGCGGATGCAATGCTTGTAGCTGCTAAGATAGCTCAGTCTTTGGAAAGACGTATCGCATTTAGAAGAGCGATGAAACAAGCTATGTCAAGAACTATGAAGACAAGAGGAGTAAAGGGTATAAAGGTTGCTACTTCCGGTAGACTTGGTGGAGCAGAAATGGCGAGAACTGAAGGATATGCTGAAGGTGTAGTACCTCTACACACTCTAAGAGCCGACATAGATTACGGTTTTGCTGAGGCTGATACAACTTACGGTAAACTTGGCGTAAAGGTATGGATATGCAAAGGCGAAATACTAAGGGACAGAAATGGCGAAAAAAGAGATCTTGACTCACTTATGGGAGTAAAAGACGACAAGAGAAAAAAGAAAAGACACAATAACAACAATGGTGAGTTCAATCCTAACAAGAAGAGATATAACAATGATAAGAAACAAGGAAACAGACCGCCAAGAAAGACTGAAGCAAAAAACTAATTGACGCTGAAAGGAGGACGCATAAATGTTAATGCCAAAAAGAGTGAAACGTCGTAGAGATCACAGAGGAAAAATGACAGGTAATGCTAACAAAGGCAATACTATAACATATGGTGAATATGGTCTTCAAGCGCTTGAGCCTGCTTGGATAACATCAAATCAAATAGAAGCTGCCCGTATCGCAATCAACCGTTCTGTAAAAAGAGGTGGTAAGGTATGGATAAAGATATTCCCACACAAACCGGTAACACAAAAACCTGCTGAAACAAGAATGGGTGCCGGTAAGGGTTCACCAGAATATTGGGTAGCAGTAGTAAAACCGGGAAGAATAATGTTTGAAATGAGCGGAGTAAGTGAAGAAAAGGCAAGAGAAGCCATGAGACTTGCAATGCACAAACTTCCTATAAAATGTAAATTTGTAAAGAAAGAACAAGAAGGCGGTGAAGTTGTTGAAGGCTAATGAATTAAGAGAAATGAATATAGCGGAATTAAACGAAAAACTGCTAAGCCAGAAGAAAGAGCTTTTTAACCTGCGTTTTCAATTAGCAACAGGACAGCTTGAAAACCCGTTACAAATAAGAAATGTTAAGAGAGACATTGCAAGAATAAATACAATAATAACAGAAAAGACTCAGGCTTAGTAAAAAGGAGAATTAATCTATGCAAAAGAATAGAAAATATGAAATAGGTTATGTCACATCTGATAAGATGGACAAAACAGTAGTAGTTTCGATAGTGGAATTAGTTCGCCATCCTTTATACTCAAAAGCTGTTAAAAGAACAAAAAAATACAAGGCGCATGATGAGAACAATGCTTGCAAGATTGGCGACAGAGTAAGGATAGGGGAAACAAGACCGTTATCAAAAGACAAAAGATGGGAAGTAATACAAATAATAGAAAAAGCTGCCCAATAATAATAGGAGGGTAATAGATGATTCAGCAAGAAACAAGACTAAAAGTGGCTGATAACTCTGGAGCTAAAGAGCTACTTTGCATCAGAGTATTAGGCGGTTCTAATAGAAAAATAGCTGGAATAGGCGATATAATAGTTTGTTCTGTCAAATCCGCAACACCCGGCGGCGTTGTAAAGAAGGGTAAGGTAGTTAAAGCTGTTGTAGTAAGAACAAAATCAGCCCTTAAGAGAAAAGACGGAAGTTATGTACAGTTTGATGAAAATGCTGCTGTAATAATAAAAGATGATAAAACACCTACAGGAACGAGAATATTCGGACCGGTAGCAAGAGAGCTTAGAGACAAACAATTTATGAAGATAATCTCACTTGCTCCGGAAGTTTTATAATAGGAGGTGCAAAAGTGCGTATAAAAAGTGGAGATACGGTAATAGTAATAGCCGGTAAAGACAAAGGAAAAAAAGGCAAGGTGCTTGAAGCATATCCTAAGAAAGACAGGGTACTCGTTGAAGGTATAAACATAGCTACAAAGAGTGAAAAACCAAGCAAAACTAATCCTCAAGGCGGAATAGTTAAAAAAGAAATGCCTATACATGTATCAAATGTAATGTACTATGATGCAAAATCAGGTAAGGGTACAAGAATAAAATATGAAATACAAGACGGAAAAAAAGTAAGAGTAGCTAAGAAATCCGGCGAACAAATATAAGGAAAGGAGGGAATTAAATATGGCACAAACAAGACTATTTGAAAAATATAAAAGCGAAGTTATAAAAGGACTAATGGATAAATTCGGATACAAAAACATAATGGAAGTACCGAAACTTGAAAAAGTTGTAATAAACATGGGTGTCGGTGAAGCTAAAGACAACTCTAAATTGCTTGACTCAGCAGTTTCAGAGCTTGAAGCTATAACAGGACAAAAACCTATAGTTACTAAATCTAAAAAATCCGTAGCCAACTTCAAAATAAGAGAAGGAATGCCAATAGGTACGAAAGTAACTCTAAGAGGAGACAAAATGTACTATTTTGTTGACAAACTCTTCAATATATCACTACCAAGGGTTAGGGACTTTAAAGGAGTAAACAAAAACTCATTTGACGGAAGAGGAAACTACGCTCTTGGAATAAAAGAGCAACTTATATTCCCTGAAATAGAATTCGATAAGGTAGACAAGACAAGAGGTATGGATATAATATTTGTAACGACTGCCAAGACAGACGAAGAAGCCAGAGAACTTCTAAGCTTGATGGGTATGCCTTTTGCAAAATAATTTAAGGAGGACAAAAGCGTGGCAAGAAAAGCTATGGTCATAAAACAACAAAGACCGCAAAAGTATAAAACACGTGAATATACAAGATGCTCTATATGCGGAAGACCGCATGCAGTGCTTAAAAAATATGGAATATGCCGTATATGCTTCAGAAACTTGGCATACAAAGGTGAGATACCGGGTGTGAAAAAGGCATCTTGGTAATAACATACTGTAAAGGAGGTAAAATAATTAATGGCAATGACAGATCCAATAGCAGATATGCTAACAAGAATAAGAAATGCTAACAGCGTGAAGCACGAAACGGTACAAATACCGTCATCAAATATGAAAAAAGAAATAGCAAGGATACTCCTTGAAGAAGGCTACATCACAGCTTATGACGTTACTGAAGACGGAAAACAGGGAATGCTTGAAATAAAATTGAAATACGCTCAAAACGGACAAAGAGTTATAACTGGACTTAAGAAGATATCTAAACCGGGAATGAGAGTATATGCTGATAAGACAAGAGTGCCAAGAGTATACAACGGTATAGGAATATCTATAATATCGACATCAAAGGGTGTCCTAACAGATAGACAGGCAAGAGAACACGGCGTAGGCGGAGAAGTAATCTGCTACGTTTGGTAAAATGAGGAGGTGAACTAATGTCAAGAATAGGGAATAAGGAAATACTAGTACCTGCAGGTGTAACTGTAACAGTTGACGAGACAAATCTCGTAAGCGTAAAGGGACCAAAGGGAACACTTAGCGAACAAATATCAAAAGATATGATAATAGAGCAATCTGAAGGAAAGATACTTGTAAAAAGACCTTCAGACCAAAAACAACACAAATCTTTACACGGACTTTCAAGAACACTTATCAACAACATGATAACAGGTGTAACAGAAGGATACAGTAAGAAATTGGAAATAGTAGGTGTAGGTTACAGAGCTGCAAAACAAGGCAAAAAACTCACACTTAGCTTAGGATTTTCACATCCTGTTGAAATGCAAGACCCTGAAGGCATAGAAGTTGAAGTACCTACACAAACTGAAATAATAGTAAAAGGTATCAACAAGCAACAAGTAGGAAACTACGCTGCAAAGATAAGAGACTGGAGAAAACCTGAACCATACAAGGGCAAGGGTGTTAAGTATGCCGGAGAACACATAAGAAGAAAAGAAGGAAAAACAGGTAAAAAATAAAAAGGGGTGAAAATCAGTGTTTAACAAAGTCAACAAAAACGAAAACAGATTGGCAAGACATAAAAGAGTTCGTAAGAAAATATCAGGAACAGCTGAAAGACCAAGACTAAGCGTGTATAAGAGTGCAAAAAACATATATGCACAACTTATCGATGATATAAACAGGACTACATTGGTTGCAGCATCTACTATAGACAAGGAAATAGACCTTGGTGGAGCTTATGGCGGAAATAAGGATGCAGCTAAAAAAGTAGGCGAATTGATAGCTAAAAAAGCCGTAGCAAAAGGTATAAGCGAAGTAGTATTTGACAGAGGCGGATATCTTTACCATGGAAGAGTAAGAGAATTAGCTGAAGCTGCCAGAGAAGCAGGACTAAAATTCTAAGAAAAAGGAGGCGAAACAATGCTAAATAAGAAAGTAGACGCATCAAGACTTGAGATGGAAGAAAGAGTAGTAGAAATCAGAAGAGTAACTAAAGTTGTTAAAGGCGGTAGAAACTTCAGATTTGCGGCTCTTGTAGTAGTCGGAGATAAAGACGGTCATGTAGGTTTCGGTACTGGAAAAGCAATGGAAGTACCTGATGCGATAAAAAAAGCCGTAGAAGCGGCAAAGAAAAATTTGATAACAGTACCAATGGTTGGAACTACAGTGCCTCACAGAATACAAGGAAAATTCGGTTCGGGTGAAGTGCTTATAATGCCGGCAAAAGAAGGTACAGGAGTTATAGCAGGTGGAGCGGCTCGTGCCATACTTGAACTTGCAGGATACAAGGATGTAAGATCCAAATCTTTGGGTTCTAAAAATGCGAGAAATGTTGTCAATGCGACAATACAAGGATTGTCATCACTAAGAAGAATAGAAGATGTCGCAGCGCTTCGTGGCAAAAAAGTAGAAGAACTTTTAGGATAGGAGGCAAAATAAGTGGCAAGTTTAAAAGTAACATTGGCAAGAAGTGTCATAGGAACAAATCCTAAACAAAGAGCTACAGTAAAAGCAATGGGCTTAGGAAAAAGAGAAAGCTTCGTAATAAAAGAAGATACACCTCAACTAAGAGGAATGATAGAAAAAGTAAAACATCTTGTAAAAGTTGAAGAAGTATAACAGGAGGTGAATGAAATGGAACTAAACAACCTGAAACCGAATAAGGGCGCTGTAAAAAAGAGAAAAAGAGTAGGTAGAGGTACAGCATCTGGATACGGTAAGACTGCAGGACGTGGACAAGACGGACAACATTCAAGATCAGGAGTTGGAATCAGAATAGGTTTTGAAGGTGGACAAATGCCGCTTTACAGAAGACTTCCAAAAAGAGGATTCAACAACTATGATTTCGAAAAGAGATATACTATTATAAATCTTGACAGATTATCTGTATTTGAAGACGGAGCTGAAGTAACAGCTGAAATACTCAAGGATGCTGGAATAATCAAAAAGATAGAAAAAGACGGACTTAAGATATTGGGCGGCGGTGAAATAACAAAGAAAATCACTATAAAAGCTGACAAGTTCACTAAGTCAGCCTTAGAAAAAATTGAAGCAGCCGGAGGAAAGGCTGAGGTGATTTAATGTTTTCAGCCGTAAAAAATGCTTTTAAAATACCGGATTTGAAAAAAAGACTCGTATATACGATATTGATGCTTGCGGTATTTCGTGTTGGTTCGGCAGTACCGGTACCCGGAATTAATGTTGAAGTAATAAGAAATATGTTACAACAATACAGTTCTTTTTCTTCATTTTATGACTTGGTATCAGGTGGGGCGCTCAACAACTTCACCATATTTGCACTTGGTGTCGGACCATATGTAACATCATCAATCATCATACAGCTCTTAGCTGTAGCAATACCTTCACTTGAAGATATGCAAAAATCCGGAGAAGAAGGTAGAAAAAAGATAATGCAACTTACAAGATTTGTAACAGTAGGCTTGGCATTACTGCAATCTACTTTTTTGGCAATAGGATTTTTCAATTCGGCACTTATTTCCCACTCATTTCTAAATGAGTTATCGGTAGTGCTGACACTTACTGCAGGATCAGCATTTTTGATGTGGCTTGGTGAACAGATTACCGAAAAAGGAATAGGAAACGGAATTTCAATACTAATCTTTGCAGGTATAGTATCAAGAATACCTGGCGGAGCTATAAAATCTTTTGAAATGCTAAGAACAGGACAACTTAACATAATTGAGTTCATAGTATTTTTAGCGGTATCACTTGCCATCATAGTTGGTGTTATCATGGTGCTTGAGGCTACAAGAAAAGTACCTGTGCAACATGCTAAAAGAGTGGTAGGAAGAAAGACATATGGCGGACAAACAACACACATACCTATAAAGATAAATCAAGCCGGAGTTATACCGGTAATCTTCGCCTCATCATTTTTGATGATGCCTAATCTAATAGGAATGTTTGTAAAAAATCCGGGCTATACAGAATTTGTAAACAAATACTTCAATACACAGGGAACACCAGGCTTGTATGTGTATGCAGGGCTTGAATTCTTACTTGTGCTTGGCTTCACGTATTTCTATGTATCAATAATATTCAAACCGGATGAAATTGCTGATAACCTTAAAAATTCAGGTGGTTTCATACCTGGAATAAGACCTGGATATGCCACTGCTGAGTACTTAGATACAATATCAAACAGACTTACACTTGCAGGTGGAGTATTCTTGGCATTAATAAGTGCGGTACCGCTGCTTATAATAGGATTTACAAGTATACCGTTCAGATTTGGAGGTACATCGCTACTGATTGTTGTAGGGGTTGCCTTGGATACACTTAAACAAATCGAAGCTCAGATGGTAATGAGACATTATCAAGGATTCTTAAGCTAATTAACATATTAGTAAAAATATAAAAAAAGGTCAAACAGGTGATTAATATGAAATTAATAATATTAGGACCACCGGGGGCGGGCAAAGGAACACAGGCCGCTTTTATAGCGAAGAAATATCAAATACCTCATATTTCAACAGGAGATATTTTCAGAGCCAATATAAAAGGAAACACTCCTCTTGGCAAAAAAGCACAGGAATATATGAATAAGGGTGAACTTGTACCCGATGAATTGACTTGCGACTTGGTATTCGATAGAATAGCGCAGGATGATGCAAAGGGAGGATTTTTGCTTGACGGATTCCCAAGAAATATATTCCAAGCTGAAAAACTTGACGAGGTACTTGAAAAGAATAATCTAAAGATTGACTGCGTCATCAATATTGCGGTACAAGATGAGGTGCTTATCGAAAGAGCAGTAGGCAGAAGAATATGCAAGGACTGCGGAGCAACTTATCACATAGCATTTAACAAAACTAAGGCTGAAGGCGTATGCGATTCTTGTGGCGGAGCTTTGTACCAAAGAGATGACGACAAAGAAGAGACAATAGTAAACAGAATAAAAGTTTATAATGAAAACACAAAACCGTTGATAGATTACTATACAAAGCAAGGTAATATAGCAAATATAGACGGACAAAAAGACATTAACTTGGTTTTTGAAGATATAATTAAAGCGGTTGAAGGCGATAAATAATGATAACAATAAAATCCAAATCCCAAATACAAAAACTGAAAGATGCAGGTAAAATCGTAGCTGAAACTCACCAACTACTCAAAGAAGCGATAAGAGAAGGTATATCGACTTACGATCTGGATCAGATGGCGGAAAAATATATCAGAAAATGCAATGCCATACCGTCTTTTAAAGGCTATGGAGGATTTAAGGGCAGTATATGTGCCTCAATAAACTCGGTAGTGGTACATGGGATACCTTCAAAAGACACAATTTTGAAAAATGGAGACATAATAAGCATCGACATAGGCGCTTTGTACAACGGTTATCACGGTGACAGTGCTAAGACACACGGTGTAGGCGATATATCTGAAAAAGACAAGGAACTGATTGCAGTTACAAGGCAGAGTTTTTATGAAGGCTTTAAAAAAGCCGTCGTAGGTAACAGACTTTCGGACATATCAAATGCGGTACAAACTTATGCGGAAAGCTTCGGATTTTCCGTGATAAGAGACTATGTGGGACATGGAGTGGGAGAAAATCTTCACGAAGATCCACAGGTGCCAAACTACGGCAAGCCCGGAAGAGGTCCGAGACTTCAAGAAGGTATGGTACTTGCCATAGAGCCGATGATTGCGACAGGAACATACAAGGTCAAAGTCTTATCTGACGGTTGGACTGCCGTAACACTTGACGATAAAAACGCAGCACACTATGAACACACAATTGCCATAACAGCCGGAGAGCCGGAATTGCTGACTATTTTATAAAGGTAAAAAGATGATTTTGGAAAAAGGACAACTGGTAAGAAGTATCGCAGGTCATGACAAGGGCGAGTATTTTTTGGTATATCAGATAATAGATGACAACTTTGTGTTGATAGTAAACGGAAAGACAAGGAAACTTGAAAAACCCAAACTGAAAAAAATCAAACATCTATCCAAGATGAATAAAAAATCTGACGTGATTGATTCATTGGACAAAAACGACTTGCAAAGTCAAAATAAAAAGATAAGAAATGTGATATTTGAGCTATTGGAAGTAAAATAGGAGGAAAAATGGCAAAAAGTGATGTAATAGAGATGGAAGGCACGGTAACCGACGCATTACCAAATGCAACTTTTAAAGTAAAATTAGAAAATGATTTTGAGATAACGGCACATATTTCAGGTAAACTAAGGATGAATTTCATCAGGATATTACCCGGAGATAAAGTTACTGTTGAGTTGTCTCCGTATGATCTTACAAAAGGTAGAATAATCTGGAGAAAGAAATAGCAGTAAGTTAAGGAGGAAAAAAATGAAAGTAAGACCATCAGTAAAACCGATGTGCGAAAAATGCAAAGTAATCAAGAGAAAAGGGAAAGTAATGATTATTTGTGAAAACCCTAAACATAAGCAAACACAAGGTTAATAAGGAGGGAAAATATGGCTCGTATTGCGGGGGTAGACTTACCAAGAGACAAGAGAGTAATAATAGGTCTAACATATATATTCGGAATAGGCAAACAAACATCTGCTAAAATACTTGCAACAACAGGTATAGATGAAAGTATAAGAATAAAAGACCTATCTGAAGAACAGGTAAACTTGCTAAGAAAAGAAATCGACAACAACTATACTGTTGAAGGTGACTTGAAGAGAGAAATATCACTTAATATCAAGAGATTAAGAGATATAAGATGCTACAGAGGTCTAAGACATATGAAAGGTCTTCCTGTAAGAGGACAAAAGACTAAGACAAATGCAAGAACAAGAAAAGGACCTAAGAGAGTAGTAGGACGTAAGAAAAAATAATAAATAAAGGAGGTATGACAAAAATATGGCTAAACAAGCAAAGAAAAAAGTGACAAGAGTAAGAAGAAAAGAACGTAAGAATATTGAAAAAGGACATGCACATATCCAATCAACATTCAACAATACTATAGTTACTCTATCAGACGTACAAGGTAATGCAATATCTTGGGCAAGTGCCGGACAATTAGGATTTAAGGGATCAAGAAAATCGACTCCGTTTGCAGCTCAAATGGCAGCAGAAACAGCTACAAAAGCAGCTATAGAACACGGACTTAAATCTGTAGACGTATTTGTAAAAGGACCAGGAGCCGGAAGAGAAGCGGCTATACGTGCACTTCAAGCTGCAGGTCTTGAAGTAACTATGATAAAAGACGTTACACCTATACCTCACAACGGTTGCAGACCGCCAAAAAGAAGAAGAGTGTAATTTGTGTTCCCTCAGTAAACTAAAAAAACCGTTAAGGAGGGTATAATGTTAGAAATAGAAAAACCGCAAGTACAGGTATTGGCACTTGAAGAAGATTACGGCAAATTTGCTCTTGAGCCTTTGGAGAGAGGATTTGCCACAACAGTGGGCAACTCACTAAGAAGAGTACTATTGTCATCTCTTCCGGGAGTAGCGGTAACAGCTATAAAGATAGACAAGGTCATGCATGAATTTAGCACTGTAAAAGGTGTAAAAGAAGATGTGACTGAGCTTATGCTTACACTCAAAGAGTTGTCTATGAATATGGATTCCAACGGTGAAGCAATATTAAGAATAGACGCACAAGGCGAATGTGAGATAACTGCAGGAGATATAATATGTCCGGCAGGAGTGGAAATGGTAAATAAAGATTTGCACATAGCCACATTGTCTGAAGATGCGGACTTAAAAATGGAGATATATATCAACAAAGGAAGAGGATATGTATCGTCAGATACTAATAAACAAAAAGGTCTTCCTATAGGCGTTATACCTATGGACTCCATCTACACACCGGTGAAAAAAGTCAACTTCACTATAGAAGAAGTCAACGTATCTGAAGACGAGCAATATGAAAGATTAGTTCTTGATATATGGACAAAAAAGACTGTAAATCCTAAGGACGCACTTTCAATAGCTGCGAAGATATTCACTGAGCACTTGAGTCTGTTTATAGACTTGACTGACAGTGTCAACGCTATGGAAATAATGGTGGAAAAAGAACAGGACGAAAAAGAAAAAGTCCTTGAAATGACAATAGAAGAATTAGACTTGTCAGTAAGATCATACAACTGTCTGAAACGTGCTTCAATAAACACAGTACAAGAGCTTACGTCAAAGACGGAAGATGAAATGATGAAAGTAAGAAACTTGGGTAAAAAATCACTCGAAGAAGTAATCCACAAGCTACATGAGCTAGGATTTACACTAAAACCAAGTTACGAATAAAATATAAGAACTTAAAGGAGGGCGGCTAATGGCTTATTACAGAAAGTTAGGAAGAAAAACTTCACACAGAAATCTGATGCTTAGAAACCTTACAACAGATGTACTAAGATACGGTAAAATAACTACTACAGTTACAAGAGCCAAAGAAACTAGAAGAATGGTCGAAAAGATGATAACTCTTGGTAAAAGAGGCGACCTAAGTGCAAGAAGAGCAGCACTTGCTTATATAACAGACGAAGAAGTGGTAAAGAATCTGTTCTCAGAAATAGCACCTAAATACGCTGAAAGAAACGGCGGATATACAAGAATAACAAAGCTTGGAGAAAGACGTGGAGATAGCGCACCTATGTCAATCCTTGAGCTGATATAATTTTTTAAATATTTAAAAAAGACAAAAAGACTGCGAGATGCACGCAGTTTTTTTGTGCCTAAAAATCAAATGATTTTTATTTATAACTGAAATAGTCGCTTTTATACATTTCTAATCTAATAATCTTATTGAATAGATGCTGTTAGCTTGAATACTAATACTAAAAACCCTTTAAAAAGCCAATTATTTATGGTATAATTATAAAGGGTGATAAAAATGAGTATAAAGTACGAAATAGAAAAAGAAAAATTAGAAGAAATAAGACAAGCAAGAAGTAAAACGAATAATAAAAAAGAAGATAGAAGATTATATGTAATAGAATTAAGAATATTAGGATATACAAACGAAGAAATAGTAGAAAAAACAGAAGTAAATCCAAGAACAATAGTAAGGTGGATAAAATCATATATAGAAAATGGATTACAAGGAATACTAAACAAAAAAAGACAAGGTAATAATTGGAATCTGACATATGAAGAAGAAGAAAAACTACTTGAAGAATTCATAAAGCAAGCAGACAGTGGACAAATGACAGATGTAAAGCAGTTAAAAGAAGAATATATAAAGATAGTAGGTCATAGTATAGGAGGAAGCCAAATATACAGATTATTAAAAAGACATGGATATAGAAAAGTAATGCCAAGAAGCAGGCATCCGAAAAAAGCAAGTGAAGAGGTTATAGAGACCTCAAAAAAATTAACTCAATGGCAAAGAGATTAAGAAACGTTTACCCTAATAAAATAGTAAGAATAATGTTTCAAGATGAAGCAGGATTTGGAAGAATAAGTAAGCCTAAATACTGTTGGAGTAGGAAACAAGTAAGACCAAGTGTACCAAGCCATCATGTAAGAGAATACAGATATGTATATGGGGCTGTAGAGCCTTTAAGTGGAGAAAACTTCTTTTTAGTATTATCACAATGTGATACAGTAAATATGAACGTATTTTTAGAATATCTGTCAAAACAATACGAAGATGATATAATATTATTAATATGTGATGGAGCTGTATGGCATAAATCAAAGGGGTTAGACATACCAAAAAACATTAAGATAGGGCATATACCACCATACACACCTGAAATGAACCCCATAGAACAAATATGGAAACAAATCCGTTCTATGGGATTTAAGAATGAAGTATTTAGAACGCTTAAAGATGTAATAGACAGATTATGTGATACTATAAATTTATTGACAAAAAATATGGTAAAAAGCATTACACACAGAAGCTGAATTGAGTGATATTTTAAACGGTTATTAGTATAAAAAGCACTTAAATAGTATTAAAAATATATTAAGTAAGAGTTGTTGAAAAGCGAAAAAAATTATTTTGATAAGTTTAAATATATGATGTTATACAAGGTGATTAGTATAATAAATAAGGTGGAATTAAGTTTTTCACTTTACGATACATTTTTTTATAAAATCTAAATTGAATTTTCACTTCTAAGGTGCTATAATGGTGCCAGAAGAAAGTTACATATTTATATTGATGTCTGCTTAGTAAGAGTTATGTATTTTACATAAAACTTATTTTATACAATTTAATATTCATAACTTGATTACTGATATCAGTATCAGATATATATGGATTAGATGCCAAAAATAACATTTATATTTTTTTACATAGAATTGATAATATTTTGTTTTAATATCTTTGTATATGAGGAGGAAGATATGAAAAGGCAATTTTTAAGTATTATATTATCTTTGTGTATGATATTCTCAATGTTTTCATATACAACTTTTGCAATATCTAATAATTTAAATGATTTAGGTAGCAAGTATTTAGTAAAATCTGAACCGGAAGGAACAGACATCCGGACAGAAAGTCTCACTGAAGTCTCTTTTACAAGTTCTAATAAAATGTTTTTTAGAAGTGCAAAAAATAAAATTGATCCATATATATATAATAATGAAGAAATAAAAAAAGCTGTAAGGAATGTTTTTTTAATTGCCTGGGACTTACGTAATAATGACAGGTTGACTTTTGAAACAATATGGCAAGGTAGTGACAGCATAGCTCAAGGGCATTATCCTGAGATATGTTTAGCTTGGCTTAAGTCTTTTGATCCAAAATACAATAACTTTGAAATAAAAAAAGCATCCTATGAAGATTTTTTTAAT
>CAUQVF010000014.1:0-69628 GCA_963521605.1 uncultured Peptostreptococcaceae bacterium
CATGTATCTCATGGATCACCAGACTCCGTCATACAGAACCTTTGGATATTTCATTAATGAAATACTTCAAGATAATATTGAAAACATTTTTATGGCGATTGTTGCCGCCATACCTTTGCTTTATAAGGCATGTGCCTCACAAAGCGGCAAACCCAAGCTTCTTACTCTTTCAATTTTTATAGTCAGCATGATACTTCTTTATGCGGCAAGCACGGTTTATCATACCTTTGATATATCCAAAAAGATAAATACTCTTTTGAAAAAAATAGATCACATGATGATTTTCGTACTGATAGCCGGAACCTACACGCCCGTGTGCCTGCTTGTAATCGGAGGTTTTCAGGGAAAGCTTCTTTTGTTTCTTGTGTGGGGTATAGCCCTTGTGGGAATGTGTATAAATGCGCTTTGGATATACTGTCCGAAAATATTTTCCTCCGCCATATACATAGGTCTGGGCTGGTTATGCGTTTTTATGATTGCCAAAATCATTAAAGCTTTGCCGACTACGGGCTTTGTGTGATTGCTTGCCGGCGGCATTATTTATACTATAGGAGGCGTCATTTATGCCTTAAAGCTTAAAGCCTTCAATTCTCTTTCAAAGAATTTCGGCTCCCATGAAGTCTTCCACCTTTTTGTAATGGCGGGAAGCTTCTGCCATTACATGCTTATGTACTCATATCTGGCATAGTGAAATCCCAAGCCTGTTTAGGTTTAGGATTTTTTTATCAATAGCGTTAGTTATCAGACAATATCGTTAATTTAACTACTTTTGTATAAACTATTGCATTATAATTTTTTTATGTTATCATTATCTAGTATGAATTACTCAGCAGATAAAAAGGAGCATGATATACGATGGAAAAATTATTAAAAGATAACTATGGTCTGTTCATTAACGGTGAATTCGTTGCTGCATCCGACGGTGCCACTTTTGATACATTCTCTCCGGCAACCGGCGAAAAGCTTGCAAGCGTTGCCGAGGCTACCAAGGATGATGTTGACAGAGCTGTAGCTGCGGCTTGGAAGGCTTTCGAAAGCTGGAAAAATGTGGATAAAGCTTCAAGGGCTGAAATTCTCTTGAAAATTGCGGACATTATAGACGAAAACAAAGAAAGACTTGCTAAAATAGAGAGTCTTGACAACGGTAAGCCTATCAGAGAAACCATGGCTGTAGATATACCTTTTGCCGCGGATCATTTCAGATACTTCGCCGGTGCGATAAGAACCGAAGAAGACTCGGCAAACTTACTAAATAACGACACTTTATCTTTGGTACTTCGTGAACCTATAGGAGTAGTCGGACAAATAGTTCCTTGGAACTTCCCTTTCCTTATGGCTGCGTGGAAGCTGGCTCCGGTACTTGCTTCGGGTTGTTGCAGCGTTTTTAAAACGTCTTCATCAACCCCGCTTAGCGTTATAGTATTGGCAGAGCTTATAAAGGATGTTCTTCCTGCCGGTGTATTCAATGTTATTTCGGGTGCCGGCTCAAAATCAGGTCAATATATTCTTGATCATCCGGGCTTTAGAAAACTCGCATTTACAGGCTCTACCGAAATAGGTTGTTCCGTTGCCAAAGCAGCTGCCGACAGACTTATTCCGGCAACCTTGGAGCTTGGAGGAAAATCGGCAAACATCTTCTTCCCTGACTGCGACTTTGACATGGCTATAGACGGAGTTCAGCTCGGTATCTTATTTAACCAAGGTCAGGTATGCTGTGCCGGCTCAAGAGTTTTTGTTCATGAGGACATTTACGATAAATTCGTAGCTGCAGCGGTGGAACAGTTCAATAAGGTAAAGGTCGGAGATCCTCTTGACATGAACACTCAAATGGGCTCACAGGTTAATGCAAAGCAGGTACAGCAGATTCAGTCCTGCGTAGATGCGGCTGTTAAGGGCGGTGCAAAAATCGCTTGCGGCGGTTCCTCTTACACAGAGGGAGAGCTTGCAAAGGGCGCTTTCTATAAACCTACTCTTCTTGTGGACGTAACAAATGATATGGAAGTTGCTCGTGAAGAAATATTCGGACCTGTTGCCGTAGTTATCAAGTTCAAAACGGAAGAAGAAGTTATAGCGATGGCAAATGACAGTGATTACGGTCTCGGCGGCGGTGTTTGGACAAAAGATTTAAACCGTGCCTTAAGAGTTTCCAGAGCTATAGAAACCGGTCGTGTATGGGTTAACACCTACAATGCAATCCCTGCCGGAGCACCTTTCGGAGGATATAAGACTTCGGGCATAGGAAGAGAAACTCACAAGGTTATCCTTGAGCATTATACACAAATGAAAAATATCATTATAAATCTTTCGGAAAAGCCGAGCGGATTTTACCCTAAGAAATAAAAAAGTACACACAAAAGACCGTCTATATAGGCGGTCTTTTGTCATCAAAGCTTAATTCTTATCATTAAACTCACAATCTGTAAACTCAACTTCTCCGTTATTTCTCTTTTTATAAGTATTGTCCTTAAACTTACAATTCTTAAACTTTACGTCGACCGAGTTATCACTTCTTATAAAGAGGTTTTCTAAATCCCCGGCTTTATTTCCTCTAACCTCACAATTTTCAAAGCGTATATTATTGGAATTATAGATCTCAAATTGATTAAAGCCCTCACTGTCTCGTAAAATACAGTTCTCGAACACAGCCGTGTTTGTATTTTGAAGCTCTGCCAAACCGTAGGTACACTCATAAATTTCACTGTTTATAAGCTTTAAATCATATACTCCGTTAGCGCTTACACCATAGGTACCGCAACCGAAAAGATGACAATCTTCATTCTTAAATTCTCACAACCGTTAAAGCTGAATACACCGCCCGTGCACTGTCCCTTTTCGACATTATGCCCTAAGGTCAAGCCTTTAAGTGATATGTCTGTTCCCGCATTAAACTCAAGTACATTGCTTGTAGGGGAGTTAATAAGAATATTTACGGCAGCACCTTCCTCCGCCTCAAGCTTTATATGTCTGCCATAAATGACATTATGATTTGTATATCCATATTCCTCATTATAAGATTCCCAAGAATTATCGTTTCCCTTAATATCCGAGAAGTTATATGTTCCTTCTTTAAGTATAATACGTGTGGAGTTCTTTAGATTCTCCACAAGCTCTTCTATGTTTGATACGGTAACCGTATCGGAGTAGAAATAGTCTTCTCTGTCGGCATATTGCTCGGAATCTTTTCTCAGGTAAATGTAAACCATAGCACCCCAATCCAAATCCTCGGGATCTTCTTCTTTCAATACAAGCTTGTTATCCCCTACAAGAGTAAATTGGACTTTCAGCTTTTTTTAGGTCTGACTTCATCGGGACTTATCTCTTCATCAAAAGCGGCACTCCAAAATTCATTTACGCTGTCATCATATAAAGGTTCATTTTTTAAGGATATGGCTACCTTTTCAAGATCATTGCTGCCGGAGCCTTCCCATCTTACAATATGATAGTCGGCATACATCTTATCTTTTTCTTCGTATATTTTAAGGCTTGACTCAAAGCTCTTTCCACCTTCTGCGCTGATATTTTTCGCTAAAACTCCGTCAACGGCAACAAGCTCCCATTCTCCTACAAGCTTTCCCGAATCTTCTTTTATTGAAGTAAGCTTAGGCATCTCATCCTGTTTTTCAAAAGTAAGATCTTCTTCCGACCACCCGAACATATCCGGACACTTCATTTTATCGCCGTTACTCAGTATATTAGCGTAAAATACTTCTTTTTTATTAGGCTTCTTTGTGGCGAATTCAAACTCCACCTCATCCGAAGTTTGAGACCATGTATAGCTATCCGCCTCAAAATGCCTATAATACGGTTCACCGTTAATATTGTATCCGAGTTCCCTAAAATGGAAGGTTCCGTCTTCATTAATGATTAACTCAATATTTCTGTCCTCATACTCGCTTTCTTCCTTGTATATCCAGTATGTATTTCCTAAAGAAGTATCCTCTTCTCCGCCTTTATTCTTGGCTTTCTTTTTTTTTCCGTCTTTTTCATCCTTTACTTCCGATGTCTTTTCCGTCTTGTCCTGACCGTCTTCACTTTTTGCGGTACATGCGGTAGCAAGAAGAAGCATACACAAAAAAGCCGGTATCAGAGTTCTCTTTTTAAACATTTTCCATTCCTCCCTAAATTTATTTTTCAACTTTACCGCTTGGGTAAATAAAGTATCTGAAATAATATCATTGCTCCATCTAAGTACACCTTAGGTTTACCATACTTCCTTCAAAAAGTACATTATCCAATGAATACTTTCGCTTAAAAAGGCAAATATTATCCATTGGATAAGAACAAGTTGCACAAAATGACAGCTTCATTTTTGTGCATATTACATAAAAAAGGGGATGTGAAAAAACTCGATTGAGTTTTTTCACATCCCCTTTTTACTTTCTATATACTTTTATTGAACTGTATAATATCTTTATGCTAATCTCATACTAAACTCTATTTAATACTAATCTCCATTTAAAAAGCCATGCAAAATATTTTGTATGCTGATTACTTTTAAATCGTATGACATTCATAAGCTAAATATTTACATCGTGATTTAAAAGCTTTTTAGTATAAAATATGGATTTTATCCTAATGACGCTCTTTAGCGTTAAACTTTTAATGCATAAATATTTTATAAAATAATTCCATTATTCTATTAGATTTTAGTATCAATTTAAAAAGTTATGCAAAATATTTTATGCGTGTATTACTTTTAAATTGTATGACAGTCATAAGCGAAACATTTACTTTGTGATTTAAAAGGTTTTTTAGTATAAAAAGCAATTAAATAGTCTAACAATATACTAATAGTGGGTTGTTTAAAACTGAAAAATATTTGATAATGTTATTTGCTATTAAATTATATAAAATTTGTATCAAAATACTTTCATGTTAATTTAAAAGGTTTTTAATATAAAAGCTCATTAAAAATCCATTTAATTACATAACAACAAAGTTATTGTAAATCCATAAAGAGTATAATATCGCCTTAAAATTCAATATCTCATACTGTAAATATTCATTAGTACATTTTTTTTGATATTATTCATCATTAGTTATTGAATAAATGGTAGATAGTTTATAATTCTATTATATATCATGGTAAAAATATCTTCAATATAACATTAGATTTTACTATTAGATTTTCTGACAACAGATATCATAGAGCCATAAATTTTTTTATTTTCTTTTTGTTTTTACATAGTTTATATAGTTTAATACTTCAGCTATTTCATTTTTTGTCAAATCTTGCGATTCCTTAATTATTGTACTTATATCGTTGCGTTGTGATGTGTCATTATGTCTTGTCATAAAATATGTCGATATTGAGCCTGTTATCATTCCTATTGTGCCTATTCCGGTCAACATTAATATCCCAGCTATAATTCTACCAATTTGAGATGTTGGGAATATATCTCCATAGCCTACAGTTGTTGCAGTAACAAATGACCACCATAGTGCATTTTCAAAAGTTTTTACTGTTTCAGGTTCAGCGATATATACACCCATAGCACTTAATAATATTACTATTAGAGTAAACCATAGTGTATGGTTAAGGCCGTTAGTTCTTAATACTCCCTTAATCTTTTTGTTCAGCCTTGCAAATACTCCTACAAATCGTATCAATTTTAATAACTTTGTCATTTTAGTAAGTTTTAGAAGTTTAGCGATTCTAAATATCTTTAATAATGAGTTAAATGGTATAATAGCAATTAAATCAGGAATATTTTTTTTGAAAAAGTCTTTTTTATCCTTAGAAAGTATCAGCCTTATAACATAGTCAAAGATGAATATGTATAATATTGCTATATCAAGTGTATTTAACACATTATGAGTTTCTAAATTAATTGTTTCCGTAAGATCTAAGAGTGTTATTATCACAGCTATTATTGCAAGTAATGTGAATGTTATTTCATATATCAGTTTATATTTTCTGTCTATGTAAATCATCACCTTTATAAAAAATAGTTCTTATTAAAATAGATAAATTTGTAATTGCATAACAGATATTTGTGTTCTGATTATTTTACTATATATTATTATAAGCTGTCAAATATATTTTTTTCTTATATTCAACAGCTTATAGATTTAATTGTACTATTAATATATACTCATATACTTTATTTTTTAATAATTCAGTAGTATTGTATGGTTTTAAATTTTTTTATTTTTTCATTCTTATCAGCAATTCACCTGATTTAACAGTTTGCCCTTGTGTTATTAAGATTTCTTCGATTACTCCGTCTTCCTTAGCTACTATATTTGTTTCCATCTTCATAGCTTCAACAAGTATCAGACTTTGTCCCATCTTTACACTTTCTCCCTCTTGAACGTATACTTTCAGTATATTTCCGGGGATTGATGCACCTATTTCCATGGTGTCGTTAGGATTTGCAAATTTAGTCACTATTATATCTGTATTACTTTCACCAAAATCTTTATCATATATCTTAATGTCTCTTCTATTTCCATTTATTTCAAACGAAAGTTTGACATATCCTTCTTTGTCCATCTTGCTTATATCAAGTAGGGTGATAATCAAGATTTTACCATCCTCTATTTCAACTTCTGAAGTTTCGCCTACTTTAAGTCCATGGAAGAATACATCACTGTTAATATGCGATAGGTCTCCATATTCAATGAGTGACTTTCTATAATCTTCATAAACTTTTGGGTATAGGGCGTAGCTTAGGCATTCTCTCATTGTAGGTTTGTATCCGAATTTTGTTTCAAGATGTGTAGCTATAGCGTCAAAATCTTCATCTTCCAAAAGTGTACCCGGTCTTACAGTTATAGGTTTAGTATCTTTTAAGACCATTTTTTGCAGTTTTTCCGGAAATCCGCCTTCAGGTTGACCCATCATTCCTGAAAAATATGTTATTGCTGAGTCAGGGAAGGTCAAGCTTTGACCTTTTTCAAAGATATTATCCTTAGTTAGAGAGTTTTGTACCATAAATATAGCCATATCTCCTACCATTTTTGATGAAGGCGTAACTTTGACAATGTCTCCAAGCATTTCATTTACTTCTTTGTACATTTCTTTGACTTCGCCGAATTTATCTGATAGACCGAAACTGTCTACTTGAGGTTTAAGATTTGAATATTGTCCTCCGGGAATTTCATATTTATATATTTCTGTAGTTCCTGATTTTAAATCAGATTCAAAATGTTCGTATATAGGTCTCAGTGAACTCCAATAACTTGCAACTTTTTCCAATTGTTCAAGGTCAATCTTAGTATCTCTTGGACTATTTTCCAATGCTGCAATGATAGAGTTGAGTGAAGGTTGAGAAGTGAGTCCCGACATTGAGCTTATTGCTCCGTCAGCAATATCCACTCCTGCCTGAGCAGCCATTATTACCGTTGCAACGCCGTTACCTGAAGTATCATGAGTATGAAGATGAATAGGTATAGATATCTCTTCTTTAAGTGCTTTTATTAGCTTATGTGCCGCATAAGGTTTTAACAAAGCTGACATATCTTTGATTCCCAGTATATCTGCCCCTGATTTTTCTATTTCTTTTGCAAGATTTACATAATATTTCAAAGTATATTTATCTCTTTTTTCATCGCTAATGTCACCTGTATAGCACATAGTACCTTCAGCCACTTTTCCTACTGATTTTACAGCGTCTATTGAAGGTTTCATAGCTTCAAGCCAGTTAAGAGAGTCAAATATTCTAAATACATCTATACCGGCATTAGCCGATTGTACAATAAATTCTTTTATTACATTATCCGGATAATTTTTATATCCTACTGCGTTGGAGCCTCTAAATAGCATTTGGAAGAGTAGGTTAGGTATTCTCTTTCTAAGTTCCATAAGTCGCTTCCATGGAGATTCCATCAAAAATCTATATGAAACATCAAATGTAGCTCCACCCCACATCTCCAAAGAAAATAAATCTTTACCATATAGAGCTGTAGACTTTGCAGCTCTAAGCATATCTATAGTTCTTACCCTTGTAGCCAGTAGTGATTGATGTGCATCACGCATAGTTGTATCAGTGAGCAAAAGCCTGTCTTGAGATTTTATCCATTTTATTAAGCCATCCACACCCTGAGAATCCAAGATTTGTTTTGTTCCGCTTAAGCCCTCAGGTAATCTCGGTTTAGAAGCTGAAATATTGTCAAAATCTTTCTTATTTCCCTTCGTTACATTTACTATTTTTTCGCCTATATAATTTAGGACTTTCAGCTCCTTATCACCCTTATGTGATATTTCAAAAAGCTGAGGATTGTCTGCTATAAATGATGTAGAGCATATACCTTCTTCAAATTCTTTCGTGTTTAATACATTTAGCAAGAATGATGAGTTGGTCTTTACACCTGATACCTTAAGTTCGCTTATTGAACGCTTAGATTTTCTTATAGCATCTTTAAAAGTACGAGCTCTTGCTGTAAGCTTTACGAGTAGTGAATCATAATAAGGAGATATTATAGAGCCTGTAAATCCGTTTCCACCGTCCAATCTTATACCTGCGCCTGAACCTGTTCTATATACTTCGATTCTGCCTGTATCAGGAGCAAAATTATTTATAGGATCTTCTGTTGTAATTCTACATTGTATAGCGTATCCTCTTGGATGTATATCTTCTTGAGACTTAATAGAAATTTCATTTGAATCAAGCCTATATCCTTGAGCTATAAGTATCTGACTTTGGACTATGTCAAGACCTGTAATTTCTTCTGTTACTGTATGTTCTACCTGAATTCTCGGGTTGACTTCTATGAAATAATGATTCATATCCTTATCTACCAAAAATTCTACTGTACCGGCATTTATATAGCCTACATGCTTTGCAAGTTTTACTGCGTCATTACATATTTCCAATCTTTTTTCTTCGCTTAAAGATATTGCAGGGCAAAACTCGATTAGTTTTTGATGTCTTCTTTGTATAGAGCAGTCCCTTTCAAAGAGATGGACTATATTTCCGTGTTTATCTCCTAAAATTTGTACTTCTATATGTTTAGGAGAATCTATATATTTTTCGATAAAGATATCATCTATTCCAAATGCTTTTTTTGCTTCAGATCTTGCTTCGTGAAAGTTTCTTATAAGTTCTTCTTCATTTTTTACTATCCTCATACCTCTACCGCCACCACCGGCTGAAGCTTTGAGCATTACAGGATATCCGCAAGAATTTGCAAAATTTGTAGCTTCCACATCTGTTTTTATAGCCTGTTCAACTCCAGGTATAGTAGGGACTTTTGCAGCTTGAGCTACTATTTTAGAGCTGATTTTATCACCGACTGATGATATAATCTTTGATGTAGGGCCTATAAAGACTATATCATTTTCTTCGCATTTTTTAGCAAATTCAGCATTTTCCGACAAAAAACCGTAGCCCGGATGTATGGCGTCAACATTCTTTTTCTTTGCCAGTTTTATTATTTCATCAATTGCAAGATAAGCTTCAACAGGAGTTTTATTCTTTCCTATTTGATAAGATTCGTCAGCTTTTGTTCTGAAAAGTGATGTCTTATCTTGCTCCGAGTATATAGCTACCGATCTGATACCAAGTTCTTTGCAGGCTCTGAATACTCTTATTGCAATTTCTCCACGATTTGCTACAAGTATTTTTTTAAAATTTCTAATTTGCATAAAATCCTCTTTTCACAATATATTTTTACATCTTTTCAAAATTTTATATCAAGTAGTATTTATAATAAGGACATGATATAAATAAGATTGAAAAAGTATTTGATTATATATTAAATACAAGATATAATCAAGCACCTAATCAAATCTGAATACTAAAGATATGATTAAGTGCTATTATCCTAAGATTTTTCTACTAATTATAAAGATTTTTTGCAATAATGTCAATAGCATTGTTTGATTGAATCCAATTCTATAAAATTATACAAATCTAAGATATAAAAATTCTGCATATAATTTAATAATATATGAAATTTTGAGAATTATTAAATACAAAAATAGATATTTTAATTTATTTAATGCTAAAGTTTATTGAAATTTTATGTATTTTTAAGTTTTGTTATCTATATTTTGATTAGTAA
Organism: uncultured Peptostreptococcaceae bacterium; assembly: GCA_963521605.1. GTDB lineage: Bacteria > Bacillota > Clostridia > Peptostreptococcales > Filifactoraceae > Peptoanaerobacter. The sequence goes on from CAUQVF010000014.1 coordinate 10,009, forward strand.
GAAAATAATGAAAACAGACTGTCTAAAATAGCACAGTCTGTCTTAAGAAATATAAAGAGATGTTTATTTAGAATTTTCCTGAAGTATGGCTGGAATGTGGACTACTTCCGCTGCTTCTATTATAACCGTCACTACTGTTAGACTTAGGTTTTGACCTTCTTGTTACATTACGATGTAAAAATTGTTCAAAACCCTGAGATATAACCACACTATTCGTTTTGACATATCTGTCGGCATTACCTGAGAATCTTACAGATTTCAAAGTAGCTGCTCCTGTTTGAACTATGATAAATGCAATGAAAAAACTTCCTAATATGCCAATTAGATACGGGACATGACCTTTAGGCTCCTTAGAGAAAGAACCGTCTGCTTTTTCCTTTGAGTAGACTTCTGCAACCTTAGTTTGGAAAGTATAAAAAGCTCCTTCAAAATCATTATTTTTTAGCTTACTTACTGTAGGATCAAGTATAAAGTTTTCATAATTTTTTGGAAGATTATCACTGACTCTTCCGTTTTTAAAAAGATCATAATCTCTATCTTCCATACTAATTAATAGCATTATGCCGTCTTTTAGGCTTCCCTGTCCGTAGCCTCCTTGAGAGTATATGGTTTCAGCGTAATATTCGATACTTACACCATCATTTGAAGGTATTGTAGCTATTACCACGTCTATTTTATATTTCTTTTGTATTTCCTTGGCTTCTTTTATAAGACTTGCTTCTGTATTACTGCTGATTATATTTGCTTTGTCTATTACAAGGGGTTTATTTGATGCTGCTAATACCGGTAAGCTAAAACATATGCAAATAAAAAAGGATAATATTAATATTTTTATATTTTTCATCATAGCTCCCCCTTATAAAATTGATATTATTAGACTGACTATTGCTGAAATAGCAAAAGCAAATATAAATAACCACTTTATATAAGCTGCTCTATCTATAGGAAGATCTCCTACAAATCTGCCGGTTTGTCCATTCATGGCAAAGGTATATATGTTACCATTCCAGCTGGTATTCAATAGCCACACAGGATAAAGAGCATAGTCTACAGAAGAATTATAGGTTTTCACCACACTGCTTGATACTTCTACGCTATCATATCCTCTTACAGTAGATCTGAATGCCTCTTCAACGCTTGTTTTTACTCTTTCATTTGCTCTTTGGATACTCTGTTCTGATGTAACATCATATCGTTGCGCTATATATCCTGCAAGATATGCAGTTTGAAAATCCATTATGTCACAAGCATCATAAGGTTCTATTGATTCCATAAGATCGTCAGGCATCTTTGTTGAGCCGTCCACAGGTATTTTTTCAAAAGCCACATCTCCGTATCTTGATACCAGATATGTAGTAGTTTCAGTATATTCATAGTCGGAATCACTCCAGTATCTTATATTACTTGCCTTATACTTAACGTCTCCGGAAGCATTACAGTTAAATACCCAAAAAGGAACATAGACTCCCTTAATTTCATCTATATGATTCTCATCTTTAAAAGCTTGTGGTAAAAAATACTTTCCTTTAAGATGTCTTTGTAGTCCTTCTATTGCTGTTTTTTTATCTATTTTAAAAGGAATTAAAAAACTTGGTTTCAAATCTCCATAGAACTGTCCTTTCATAACGACATTTGCGCCACAGTAAGGACAAGTAGTAGCACTGGTAGTATAATCTGCTATTATTTCTCCACCGCAAGACTCACAACGATAGACTGACATATCTTTGCTGTCTTCATTGGACCATTCTTTAAAATTTTTCTTCCACTCCAAGTCTTCCTGAGATACTTCATCTGATATAGCATCGTCCATATCTTTTAGCGTGTCAACATCAAACTCTGAACCGCAATATGGACATTTCATATGTTGTGTTTTACTGTTAAACTCTATGCTACCTCCACATGAAGGGCATTTATATTCTAGTAACTCGCTCATTTTACACCACCTTTGAGATAACATTTATATAAAATTATAAACATCTGATAAGTTTGGATATATAAAATCTTATTGAGTTTTAGTCTACAGAATTTATAATAATTCAAACTTAATCAGATATTAATATTAAATATAAGAATCACTGTCTATTTTACAATGTCATTTTCATCAAATATATCTCCGCATTCAGGACAGAATTTTGGAGGATGAGCAGGGTCTTTTATTTCATAACCGCATTTATCACATTTGTATAGTGGTGCTCCTGCAGGTTTTGGACTTCCACAGTTTGCACAGAATTTACCTTGATTTGATGTACCACAAGAGCAAGTCCATCCGTTAGCTTGAGCAGGAGCAGGTTTTGGACTTCCGCAGTTTGCGCAGAATTTTCCTTGATTTGATGTGCCACAAGAGCAAGTCCAAGAATTATTGGCTTGTTGCATTTGTTGTTGCTGCATCTGTTGCTGTTGGTTCATATTGAATAGATTTTGTGCATTCAATCCACCTTGTTGTGCAGCCATATTCATGCCCATAAATCCCATCATAGCTCCTCCCGCATTGCCTGCAGCTATCTTCATAGCTTCTGACTGTGACAATACCATAGTTCCGGCAGCCATCTTTGAGTTTGCATACATAGCCTGTCTTTGAGCATCTTTTAGAGCATTTTCATCTTCTTGTGGTATGGAAATTGAGTTTATTGCTACAGATATTATAGAGATTCCTCTTAGCTCAGTCCATTTTTCTGACAGTTCTTCTTTCATTGCTTGTGAAAGCTCTTTAGTATGAGCAGGTATACCGCTTGGTCTTATGCCAAGTTCAGATATTTTGAAAAATGCAGGTTGCAAAGCATCCATAAACTCACTCTTAAGCTGTGCATCTATTTCAGACCTGTCGTAAGTGTTTGTAACATTAGAACAAAGCTTTGTGTAAAATGTCATAGGGTTGGTAATTTGATAAGAATACATTCCGTTACATCTAACCTTAGTATCCATGTCCAATCCTATGTTGCTATCTATAATCTTAAAGTAAACAGGATTTTGAGTTCCAAATTTATTGTCCAAGATTTCTTTCATATTGAAATAATATACTCTTTGATCTTTCGCCGGCTCACCACCAAAGGTAAATCTTTTACCTACAGCGTTGAAAGTGCTCATTAATGTTTCTTTGTTAAGTCCGCCATTAAATATTGTAGGTTCTGTAGAAGCATCAAAAGTATATTCTCCAGGCTCATTACAAAACTCAACTATCTTACCTTGTTCCACAATAATCATGGCTTGACCGTCAGCTACGGCAATTATAGAGCCTTGAGTAATTATATTATTATCGCCGGTATTTGAAGAACGACCGCTTGTACGTTTTCTGCCTCTCATTACAAGTATGTCGTTTGGTATTGAGTCACAATAGAAAAACTCCTTATATTGATCCGCTAGAGTACCTTGCAATGATCCAAGTGCAGCCTTAATTAATCCCATGATTCTTCCTCCTTTTATTTTGCCTTTGCTTATTTTTTACAAAATATATCATTAGTTTTCCATCAGTCCCAAATCAGATATAATGTTACAAAAAAGCATAAGGAAATAATGTAAATTTATTATGTTGTTATTATAACACAATAAATTTAAAAAAACCCCAATAAAAAGTACAGTTTTAAAAAAATTTATTAATTTTTTGTTTATAAAATATTTTAATTTTTATCTATTATGATAAACGGTGATAACATTCCTCCAAGTCTTGGAAGAGACATAGTTTGGATATATGCCTTACCTGGTCCTATTATAACTGTATCAACCAAGCCTTCTCCGCCAAAAATCTTGTTCTTTAGTCCCTTGACCATACGAACATCCATAGTACAAGTTTCATCCATCAATGCTACAACGCCTGTATCACACACAAGTTCCTCTCCTTGAGCAAGGTCATATTCTTTGACATATCCGTCCAGTTCAAGGAATACCGTTCCGGGTCCTGTAACTTTTTGCATGATAAATCCTTCCCCACCAAATAATCCTGCTCCTAATTTTTTTTGGAAGAAAATCGACAAATCAACTTGACTTGTTGCGCACAAGAATGAAGATTTTTGACAAATAATACCTTGTCCTGGAGCCAGTTCCTTTACTATTATACTTCCGGGAAAAGAAGATGCAAATCCTATTTCTACCGGTCCTTCAGCAGTATAGTAATTCATAAAAAGATTTTCCCCAGAAAACATACGTCCTATACTTTTACCTATGCCACCGGGAGCCTTTGTTTCTGTAGTAAGCGGTCCTTTTGCCCATGTACGCCCCCCAAGATCACTTATGAGAGTTTCTCCTCTTTCAAGTTGAATAACAGCTACAGGTAAACATCCACCTTCGATTTGATAACGCATGATATTTCCTCCTTAATGTTAAAATAATTATATAAAGATATAAAATTAAAATCGATAAACTATATTTAATATACCTATTTGGGGAGTATTTCAGTTTTATCCCCTATTTTTTTCAGCCCCAAATTTGATATGTATCTTAGATAAAGGAACAAATATAGTAAAATAATTTTATAAATTGATGGCTTTATTATAGCATATTATTATTTTAATTTCCCCAATAAAAAGTACAGATTTTAAAAAAATAGAAAAAATTCATAAATTTTTTTGAATTTTATCAAAAAATTTAGGTAAAAATTTATGAGCGATAAATAATAATTTGTAGAGTTTGTTTGACATCATTTATATACAAGTAAAATGCTTACAAAATTTGATTTGGAATAAGTTTGTATTGTGATATAAGAAGATTTAAGGTATTATATAGTTGTTGATATAAAATAAAATTATTTGAAAAGGAGAAGTGCATTTTTTGCACAATATTATTATGAACTGGAATGAAATATCTGTATCTACTACTACTTTGGCTGTTGAAATAATATCAAATATATTTATTGAATCAGGCTCAAAAGGGGTTATGATTGAAGACCCAAGTGATTTTCACCTTCAAGGTCAGGATCCTCTTGCTTGGGACTATATGGAAAAGGAAGTATTTGACTTTGGACATGAGGATGTCAGAGTAATAGGATATTTTTCGTCTGAAGAAGATATAAATGAGAAGATTTCTGAGATTGAAAAAAGGCTTGACTATGTGAAAAGTTTGGATTTAGATACAGGCTCACTTGAAATCTTTAAAAAAGAAGTAAAACAAGAGAATTGGGAAAATGAATGGAAGAAGTATTTTAACGTTCAAAAAGTGTCCAAGTCCATTGTTATAAAGCCATCATGGGAAGAATATTCTGCAAAAGAAGGAGAAAAGATAATAGACATAGACCCTGGAATGGCATTTGGTACGGGGACCCACGAGACTACAAGGATGTGTATCAATGCTATTGAAAAATATATGAAAAAAGGTGATAGTCTAATAGACATAGGTTGCGGCAGCGGAATACTATCTATAGCAGCTGCACATCTTGGAGCTGAAAAAGTGATTGCAGTGGATTTGGATAAGCTTGCTGTCAAGGTAAGCAAGGAAAATGTAGACTTAAACGGATTTTCTAATATAATAGATGTACGATATGGAGATTTAACTGATGTAATAGAAGAAAAAGCTGATGTAATAGTGGCAAATATAATTGCAGACATAATAGCAAAGCTCAGCGAGAACATAGCTGATTTCATGAAAGAAGGAGCATATTTCATATCATCAGGCATAATAAACGATAAAAAAGACTTTGTAATCAGCAAACTGAAAGAGAATAATTTTGATATAATAGAAGAGAAAAACGATGGAGAGTGGAACTGTATAGTTTCAAAAGTAAAAAGCAGATAGTTATTTAAAAGTATATTAAAAAAAGAAATTACTTCTAAATTTGCTGCACAGCTCCAATAAATTATATAAGTTTGGAAAATGGGGATATGCATGAACAGATTTTTTATTGATGAAGTGATAGGAGAAACTAACAATATTACTGATAAAGAAGATATTAAACATATTTCAAAAGTACTCAGGTTAGATATAGATGATGAAGTAGAAATAGTGGACAGAGAGAAAAAAGAATATATAATGAGGATAGTCGAAATAAAAAATGACAATATATGTCTTGAAAAAGTCAGTTCAATTGATATTCAAAGAGAAGATGAGATAAAGATAATACTCTACCAAGGCATACCTAAGGGTAGTAAATTGGAAGATATATGCAAAAACGCTACTCAGGTAGGAATGTATGAGCTTGTACCTGTACGTTTTAAAAGATGTGTTGCAACTGATGTAAATGACAAAAAAATACAAAGGTTGCAAAAAATCATGGATGAATCTGCAAAGCAATGCAAGAGAACAGAAATACCTGAGATAAGAGTTCCTATTTCATTTGATGAAATGATGAAAGATTTGCAAAATAATGATGCGAATATTTTGTTTTATGAAGATGAAAGGAATCAAACAATAAGGGACTTTGTACAAAAGATAAGAGATGTGAAAGATATAAAAAGCATAGGAATAATAATAGGACCTGAGGGCGGAATAGATGAAAAAGAGCTGGAAGTAATGAAGAAAAGTAATATTGACATCTTATCCTTGGGAAACAGAATACTACGTACAGAAATAGCTCCTATTATTGCCAAGAGCATACTGACATATGAATTGGAAAATGCAGGATATAAAATTTAAAACTTTAGTAAGTTCTATAACTGTATATTAAAAACTTTTAAAAGTGATTATAACAACAGTTCCTATAACAAAATATTTTATCATGTGTCGATAAAATATTAGAAAGTATATGGGTATTTTTTAATTTTTGCTTCCATAAATACTGCGATATGTATAATTAGAAGCTTATATACTTATAAAGTTTTATGTTGTTTAGTATATATTTTGATATGAAATATTTTAATTTTACAGTTATTTATAGAATAAATTTAGTTAACAATGATGAAAAAAATTTTAAGTTGAAGATTTTAATTTTTTTATCATAAGTGAAAAAAGAAGGCTAAAAAGCAGGAGAGTAGATGAATAACAAAACTATTGCGACTTATACACTTGGTTGCAAGGTAAATCAATATGAAACAAATGCCGTAGAGGAGATATTTACCCAAAACGGATATACTTTGACGGACTTTGATGATAAGTCTGATATATATATAATAAATACCTGTACAGTCACATCAATGTCTGATAGAAAGTCAAGACAGGTGATAAGGCGTGCAAAGAAAAATAACAAAGATGCTATTGTCGTAGTTATGGGATGTTATGCACAAAATGACCCTGATGCGATAATAAAGATAGAAGATGTAAATCTTGTGTTAGGTACTAAGGATAAGAACAAGATTTTTGAAGAGGTACAAAAAATAAGCAAGCATGACAAGGTGGTAAGAGTTACAAATATAATGGATGAGCTTGAATTTGAAAATCTTAGTGTTACAAGCTATACCAAAAATACGAGAGCATTTGTCAAAATACAGGACGGTTGCGATAGATATTGCAGCTACTGTATCATACCTTATACCAGAGGCAGAATAAGAAGCAGAAATATAAGTGACATAGTAAGAGAAGTGCAAAGCCTTTCAGATAACGGCTACAAGGAAGTAGTGCTTACGGGTATACACATAGCGTCTTATGGCAAGGATTTGAAAAAATCAAAGAATGAACTTATTCCCATTATAGATTCTCAAAAAGATGATTTTATACAAGCTGATATTTCTCTTATTGATGTCATAGAAGAAGTTTCCAAGATAAAAAATATCCACAGGGTAAGGATAGGCTCTGTAGAGCCGATTATTATTTCAGATGATTTTTTAAAAAGACTTACTAAGATAGAAAAGTTCTGTCATCATTTTCACCTTTCTCTCCAAAGCGGTTGTGATGATACGCTAAAGAGGATGAACAGGAGATATACTACAGATGAATATAGGGATGCTGTATTAAAGATAAGACAGTACTTTGATTCACCTGCTATAACTACTGATATAATTACAGGTTTTCCCGGAGAGACTCAAGAAGAGTTTGAAAAGACCTACTTGTATCTAAGTGATATTAATCTTTATGAAATGCATATATTTCCATTTTCAAGACGCTCAGGTACTAAGGCATATGATATGAAAAATCAGATTGACAATGATACTAAACATAAGAGATCAGAGAAATTGATAACTCTTGCAAATAAAAATAAAAATGACTTTGAACAAAATCTAATTGGAAAGACAGTTGATGTATTATTTGAACAAAAGGACGAGCAATATTATCATGGCTATACTAAAAATTATGTTAAGATACATGTCAAGTCAGACAAAGAATTGTCCGGAAAACTGATTGATGTGAGGATAAATGCATTGGAAAATGGCAGACTCATAGGAGAAATTCAAATATAGATAGCTACATTACAAATTTGTTATTTTTGAGTAATTTTCAAAATTTATGATATAATCTAAGTGTCATAAGTATGAAGATGAAAGGAAGTGATTATTTTTGAAAAGACTGTTAAGTTTTTTATTTGTAGTGTGCATATTATTTAGCAATTATATTTATTCATATTCAAAGATGGATTCATGGGCAAAGCCATATTATAATGAGTTGAATGCAAAAAAGATTTTACCTACAATAATGAAAAAAGACATAGATTATAGTGAAAATATATCCAGAATTGAGTTTACTCACTTGATGGTACTATATTTGATGGCAAATAAGAATTACTCTGAAAATATTTCTCCTGCAAAGTATTCAGATGTCAGTGACAACTTTGTAAACCTTGCTACTAACTTGAAAATCATAAGCGGTTACAGTGATGGAACATTCAGACCTTATATGCCTGTTACACGAAGTGAGGCAGCGGTTATAGTATATAATGCGGAAAAGCAGATTAATTCCTTAAAAAAGGGAGATATAAAAAAATTCAAAGATTATAAATTTATTCCATCTTGGGCTATCGAAAGCTTGGAATATCTGTCAAGTACAAATATAATCAACGGCTATCCGGACAAGTCGTTTTCACCTTCAAGGAAGATTAGTAGACAAGAAGCGATAGCCATAGTGTATAATCTAAGTAATTCAAAAAAATCCCTTAAAGATGCCTTTGATGTATCAAAAACAGATGAGTATCTTACAAAAGAGAAATATGATTTTGTATTGAGTAATATACCTTCATTAAAGTTTAATAGAGATACAGCGAAAGAAAACATATTTAAAACAGGAAAAGATAAAAGGCAGCAAATCTATTCCGCATTTTTAAAAACCAACCCTTATACAAGCAATGAGATATTGACATCTCCAAATCTTATTTTTACAGATAGTAACTATTTTTATATCATTGGACTTGAGAGAAGAAATCTTAACTCAAATAAAAAAGAACAGCGTACTTTCATGATGAAAATAGCTCTTGCTGAAAACGGTAAGCTTGATATAGATAAGCAAAAAGAATTTAGTCCTTGGTATACAGTAGAAAAATAACAAAATCTACTAATTTGATAATTATAATTATGAAATAGTTCTAAATTTAAAATCATCGATTAAGTCGGTGGTTTTTTTATTTCAAACATTACCCTAAGGGCAGACATTTAAGATCTAAATTTTTATCATAAAAAAATTTCACTATTTTAGTATAAATTGAAAATACATAATCCTGTATATTAATGATTTTACTTGATATTACTGGAAATTTATAAAATATAATACTAAAAAAACAAGCTATAAATGAAATTTTTGTTTCAAAAAAATTTCTAAAAGGATATTGACATTACTGTAAAGGGAAATGATAAAATAGGCTTGTGAAAAGTAGAAAATGTTTTCGAGTTTATACAATAATTTAACTATGAAAACTATTTTTCAAAAAAATTTAAAAATCAGGAGGGATAGTAAGTGAGTGAAAACTTTGTTGGAAGTAAAGGAACTTCACAACCGTCAGTTGCTGCAGTAAGTGCCAAGCAACACTTAGCATCGAGTTTTTTTAAGAAGGGTATAACGGTTGCAATAATATCAGGTATGAGCTACGGATTATATTCAGCTTTTGTTACTGTTGCAATGGGGAAAGGTATTTGGGCGGATTGGTATGCTGAGGGTGCTTTGCCTATTTTTGTCTCAGTTTACATACTTGGAGCCTTGGGAAGTGCTCTTAATGACTCTATGAGTGCAATATGGGCGTGGATATTTGGAGGAGTTAACGGAAAGATATCAGACTTTTTCAGATGTTTGAAATCAAAACCTGGAATTATGATGATAATTGCTGCTATAGTAGGTGGACCTATTGCAGGTACGGCTTATATCATAGCACTTCAAAAAGCGGGTTCTATAATAATTCCTATATCGGCTCTTTGCCCTGCCATAGGCGCAGTACTTGGAAGAATAATATTTAAGCAGGAACTTAATAAGAGGATGATTGCCGGAGTTATAACTTGTGTTATAGCAAGTTTTATAATAGGAAGTACAAGTGTAACAGGTGGAGCAATAAATCAAGAGATGGTAATAGGAATGCTTATAGCATTGATTGCAGCCTTTGGATGGGGATTTGAAGGAGTTATAGCAGGATATGGTACATCTCTTATAGATGTTGAGATAGGAATAATGATAAGACAGACTGTATCAGGCCTTGTAAATCTTATTATTTTGGTGCCTGTTCTTAGTATAATGGCTGGAGATTTTTCTTATGCACCAAAACTTATAGGTGGAGCCTTGTCAAATATAGATTCACTTAAGTTTTTTATAGTCAGCGGATTCTTTGCTCTATTTGCCTTTTCTCTATGGTATAAGGGTAACTCTATGTGCGGTGCAGCACTTGGTATGGCTTGTAACGGAGCATATTCTTTCTGGGGACCTTTCTTCTACTGGATAATATTAGGAGTTATAATGGGAACACCTGATACTATGCCTCCGGGAAGAGTATGGATAGCTGCCATCGTTATGGTATTTGGTATATTGCTGATAGCTGTAAATCCTTTAGAACTTATTAATAAGAATAAGGAGGCTTAAGATATATGAAACCTTTGAATTATGCAATATTAAAATATTTCACATCAGTAGGGGAAGCTTCTGCGGATGATGTAATAGAAGCGCTTAAGCCGACTTATGGAAGTTTTAAGGCGCTTAATAAAAAGTCGGTAATTGAAGCTTTAATGACCGCTGAAGCCAATGGACTCTTGGCTGAAACAAGATTTGAGCTTGATGATGCTGGCGAATTGAGAGTATATTATCATGCTCCACAAGACGGGGCGGATACGATAAATAAATATATTCCGGATTAAAATGAAAGGAGAATGACAATGAAGTATGAAGGTGGAGAGGCTTTAGGTCTTGTTGAAACTGTAGGAATGGTTCCTGCTATAGAAGCTGCTGATAAAATGCTTAAGGCTGCGGATGTAGAATTAATAGCGTATGAAAATGTAGGCTCAACTCTTGTTACTATAATGGTAAAAGGTGATGTTGCAGCGGTAAGATCTTCAGTTGAAGCTGGTGCTGAAGCGGCAGCAGCAATAGGAAAACTTACAGCTAAAAACGTAATGCCTAGACCTATTAAAGCAGTAGGAAATGTAGTTAGTATTTACGATATTGATGTAGAGTAATAGATAGAGGTGATAATGATGAGTAAGAAAAATTATGAAGCACTCGGATTGATAGAGACTTTCGGAATCGTATTTGTGCTTGAAGCTGCGGATGCAATGTGTAAGGCTGCAGATGTAGAACTTATCGGTTTTGAAAACGTGGCTTCAGGATATATCTCTGTTCTTGTAACAGGGGATGTAGGAGCTTGCAGAACTGCTGTTGATGCAGGAGTTAAAGCAGTAAACGATATGGGAGCGGAAGTATATAGCTCAGTTGTCATTGCCAGACCTCATGAGGATTTGGAAAAAATTACAAGAAGATATACTTTTGATAAGCTTCTACCAACTACTGAAGACTAAGGTGTACGTCAAAGAAGGAAGTAAATATGAATATAATAGATAATGATTTGCTTTCTATACAAGAGGCGAGAATTCTTGCGGAGAGGGCAAAAGATGCACAACTTGTTCTTGCCGCTTATACACAGGAACAGTTGGATACCATAGTGGAAGCTATGGTAAGAGAGATAAAAAATCATATAAAAGAGTTGGCAGTTTTGTCTTGTGAGGAGACTGATTATGGTCGTTGGCAGGATAAGTATTTGAAAAATAAATTTGTATGCGAATACATAATAAAGCATATAAAAAATATGAAATGTATAGGTGTAATAGACTATGACAAGGAGAAATCCATAGTGGATATAGGTATACCTGTAGGTGTCATAGCTGCTATTTGTCCTGTTACCAGTCCTGTTTCAACCACTATTTATAAGGCTGTAATCGCAATAAAGTCGGGAAATGCAATAGTTTTTTCTCCTCATCCCAGAGCAAAAAACGTAATGCAAAAAACTTTAGATATTTTAATAAAGGCAGCTGAGGAAAATGGACTTCCAAGCGGTGCATTGAGTTATATGAGTACCATTTCTAAGGTAGGGACTTGTGAACTGATGTGCCACAGCTGTGTATCTCTTATTATGAATACCGGAATGAATAAACTGCTCGAAATGTCATATAAATCAGGAAAGCCTTTGATATACGGCGGCGTAGGAAGCGGACCGGCTTTCATTGAAAGGACTGCAGATATAGATAAGGCAGTTAAAGATATAATAGATTCCAAGAGTTTTGATTACGGTATCTTATCAGCTGCAGAACAATCAGTTGTAGTAGATAAGGTGGTAGAAGATAAGGTAAGAGAGGCATTTATAAAAAACGGCGCATATTTTATGAATGAAGATGAAGAAAAAAGATTGGGAGAGTTGTTGTACAATCAAGATGGCAGTTTGAATTATCATATGGTTGGAAAATCAGCATCTTTCTTATCTGAAAAGGCAGGTTTTTCAGTTGGAAAAGACGTGAAGTTGCTTATTTCATTCCAAAAATATGTATCTGAGACCAATCCTTACTCAAAAGAAAAACTTTGTCCTGTTATAGCTTATTACATTGAGGATGACTGGAGACTTGCCTGTGAGAAATGTATAGAGTTGCTCATAAGTGAGGGTAAGGGTCATACCTTGGTAATACATTCTAAGGATCCATGGGTAATAGAGCAGTTTGCACTAAAAAAACCTGTTGGAAGAATACTGGTAAATACGCCTGCAACCTATGGAAGTATGGGTGCAACTACTAATATCTTCCCGGCGATGACACTTGGAAGTGGATCGGCAGGGACAGGAATAACATCAGATAATGTGTCTCCTAAGAACCTTATCTATGTAAGAAAAGTAGGATATGGTGTGAGAACAGTCGAAGATATTAGGGAAGAGTGTGGGTTGAATGCTGAAAATATGAATGATTGCGGAATAGTAAGAGAAGATTCTTTCGTAGATATGCTGACTTTAAAGGATATGTTGGATAAGATAATTAATGAAAAATAGTCAATAATGTGATAATAATACTAATTTTTTAAAAAATTTATGTATGGATAATATAGCCTATATGTGCAGGTCTAAGACATAAACTTCATTTTAAAATAAATTAGTTATAAATAATATGAAAGAGAGGGAATAAAGTGGATATAAGAGAGTTTTCAAATAAGCTTGCTGAAGCTACTAAGAACATGAGCGATGAAGAACGCGCTTCGTTGATGAAGATGTTTGAAAGTGTTTCAGGAGAAATAACAAAAAGTGAAGGACCAAGTACAAATAATACTTATACAGCATCTGAGGGAACAGGTGTACCTGACGGAATTACTGAAAGATTGAGAAAGTTAAAGGAAAATTTCTTGAAACAAGTACCTTCTGTAACTACTTACAGAGCAAGAGCTATAACAAAGATAGCTAAAGAAAATCCAGGAATGCCTAAGATACTGTTAAGAGCTAAATGTTTCAGATATTGCTGTGAGACTGCGCCTCTAGTAATTCAGGATAATGAACTTATAGTAGGTTCTCCTTGCGGAAAGCCAAGAGCAGGAGCTTTCTCTCCTGATATAGCTTGGAGATGGATGAGAGATGAGATAGACACAATAGGTTCAAGACCTCAAGACCCTTTCTATATCTCTGATGAAGATAAGAGAATAATGAGAGAAGAATTATTCCCATATTGGGAAGGCAAGTCTCTTGATGAAACTTGTGAAGACCAATACAGAGAAGCAGGACTTTGGGAATTATCAGGAGAATCATTTGTTTCAGATTGTTCTTACCATGCTGTTAACGGTGGTGGAGACTCAAATCCCGGATATGACGTCATATTGATGAAAAAAGGTATGATAGACATACAAAATGAAGCTAGAGAACATCTTAAAAATTTGGATTATGCTAATCCTCAAGATATAGATAAGATATATTTCTACAAATCAATAATAGATACTACTGAAGGTGTAATGGCTTATGCAAGAAGATTGTCTGCATATGCTGCGGAACTTGCTCAAAAGGAAACTAATCCTAAGAGAAAAGCTGAACTTCTAAAAATCTCTGAAATAAATGCAAAAGTTCCTGCAAACAAACCTAGTACATTCTGGGAAGCTATACAAGCGGTATGGACAATAGAATCACTACTTGTAGTTGAAGAAAACCAAACAGGTATGTCTATAGGTAGAGTTGACCAATACATGTATCCTTTCTATAAAGCTGATATAGAATCAGGAAGAATGAATGATTTTGAAGCTTTTGAACTGGCAGGCTGTATGCTTATAAAGATGTCAGAAATGATGTGGATAACAAGTGAAGGCGGATCAAAATTCTTCGCAGGATACCAACCGTTTGTAAATATGTGCGTGGGCGGTGTTACAAGAGATGGTAGAGATGCTACTAATGACTTGACATATCTTTTGATGGATGCGGTAAGACATGTAAGAATATATCAACCGTCTCTTGCTGCAAGAATTCACAATAAATCACCTCAAAAATACTTGAAGAAAATAGTGGATGTTGTAAGATCAGGTATGGGATTCCCGGCTTGCCACTTTGATGATACACATATTAAGATGATGCTTGCAAAAGGCGTTTCAATAGAAGATGCAAGAGACTATTGCTTGATGGGTTGTGTTGAACCGCAAAAATCCGGTAGACTTTACCAATGGACATCTACAGGTTATACTCAATGGCCTATAGCAATAGAGCTTACACTTAATCATGGTGTACCTCTATGGTATGGAAAACAAGTTACTCCTGATTTTGGTGATGTTTCACAATATAAGACTTTTGAAGAATTTGACAGAGCTGTTAAAGAACAGATAAAATATATTACAAAATGGACTTCAGTTGCAACAGTTATAAGTCAAAGAGTACACAGAGATATGGCACCTAAGCCTTTGATGTCTTTGATGTATGAAGGTTGTATGGAAAATGGAAAAGACGTTTCAGCTGGTGGAGCGATGTACAACTTCGGACCGGGAGTTGTATGGTCAGGATTGGCAACATATGCCGACTCTATGGCTGCTATTAAAAAACTGGTATTCGATGATAAGAAATATACTCTTGCTCAACTTAACGAAGCGTTAAAAGCTGACTTCGTAGGATATGAACAAGTTAGAAAAGACTGTTTGGATGCTCCTAAGTACGGTAATGATGATGACTATGCAGATTTCATAGCATCTGATATAATCTACTTTACTGAAATGGAACATAGAAAATTCAAGACATTATATTCTGTACTAAGCCACGGAACACTTTCAATTTCTAATAATACACCATTTGGACAATTGACAGGTGCAAGTGCTAATGGAAGAAAAGCTTGGTTACCATTGTCTGACGGTATAAGCCCTACTCAAGGTGCTGACTATAAGGGACCTACAGCAATAATAAAATCAGTTTCAAAACTTGCAAATGATAATATGAACATTGGTATGGTTCATAACTTTAAACTTATGGCAGGATTGCTTGATACTCCTGAAGGAGAAGAAGGTATAATTTCATTACTTCGTACAGCAAGTATATTTGGAAACGGAGAAATGCAATTTAACTATCTTGACAATAAGAATCTTATTGAGGCTCAAAAGAATCCGCAAATGTACAGAGACTTGGTTGTTCGTGTTGCAGGATACAGTGCTTTCTTCGTTGAACTTTGCAAAGATGTTCAAGACGAAATAATAAGCCGTACAGTTCTTAAGAATTTCTAATTATAAATCAAACTATATCAGCACCAAAACTTGGTGCTGATATATAAAATAAATGAAGAGTTGAAAAATATGAGTGCTAAAAATGATTTGTGCATAGAAAGAGAGGCACTGATATTCAATAAGCAAAAATACAACATGTATGATGGTCCGGGAGTTAGAACTTTGGTTTTTTTCAAGGGTTGTCCACTTAGATGTAAGTGGTGTGCCAATCCTGAAGGTCTGGAAACCGGTTATTCAGTGATGTATAAGCGAGATTTATGTGTGGATTGCGGAAGATGTGTCCAAGTATGTCCGGTGGGCGTTCATAAGATGGATGAAAGCGGAAAGCATATAATCGACAGAGATATCAGGTGCATCGGATGCAGGAAATGTGAAGAGGCATGCCTGAGTAAGGCATTGTCAATAGTAGGAGATAAGGTAAAAATATCCGAGCTTTTAGAATATGTCGAAGAAGATCGCACTTTTTATGAAATATCAGGTGGTGGAGTTACTCTAGGCGGTGGTGAGGTTACAGTTCAGGTCGAGGCAGCTGAAAATCTGCTGATGATTTGTAAGAGAGCAGGAATAAATACAGCTATTGAGACTTGTGGATATGTAAAAAAAGAATCTTTGATGAAGATAGCTGAATTTGTAGATTTATTTTTGTTTGATGTGAAGCAAATAGATCCTGAAAAACATTCTTATTGGACAGGGGTTAGAAATGAAAGAATTTTGGATAACCTTAAATATTTACTTGAAAACAGATATAATGTAAAGGTAAGAATGCCTTTGCTAAAAACAGTAAATGATGGTGAATATGATATAAAAGGGGTTATCGAATTTTTAAAGCCTTATAAGGACTATAAGAATTTTAAAGGTGTAGATTTATTGCCTTACCATAAGTTAGGAGTAAATAAATACAAGCAGCTTGATATGACATATGAAATTGAAGAAGAAGTTGCTTTGAGTGACGAAGATTTAGACAGGATAAAAGCTTACTTTGAAGAAGAAGGGTTTAGTGTAACTGTTATGAAGCATTAGGGGGACTTGAGATGAGTGTAGTTTCTGATAAAGACATCCAAAGAGTCATACAGGAATCTGTCCCTGGTAAACAGGTAACACTGGCGCATATAATTGCATCGCCTGTAAATGACATATATGAAAGACTGGGCATTGAAGAAAAAGGTGCAATAGGAATACTGACTTTGACTCCTTGTGAAACAGCCATAATAGCAGCAGATATAGCCACAAAGGCTGCTGATGTGGAGATAGGTTTTTTGGACAGATTCACCGGTTCTGTTTTAATAAGTGGTGATGTACAAAGCGTAGAGACTTCTCTTAGGGCTGTAATAGAAAAGTTATCGCTTTTACTTAATTTTGATACTGTCGGAATAACAAAGACATGAGAAAAAGAGTAATGATAATTGGTACAAGGGGTGTAGGAAAAAGTAGTTTAGCCAATAAGCTTAATAAAGATGAAAGGGCTGTTTCAAGATGCCCTGATGTAATATACGGTAAAAATACCATTGATGTTCCCAGTGCTTATCTGGAAAACACATGGATGTACAAATATCTTGTATCCATTTCTCAAGATGCCTTTTGTATTATAGTGGTGGTCGACACAAGAAAACAGGAAGATATCTACTCACATGGATTTGCCAAGGCTTTTTCCAAAAAAGTGATAGGCGCGATAAATGTGGTTGAAGATGGAGTAAGTCACTATGAGGATGCGGTAAAAACTTTAAAACAAATTGGAGTAAATGAACCGTATTTTAAGGTCAATCTTGCAAATGGAGAAGGATTGGAAGAATTAATCAAGTTTTTAAATTTAGATGAAAGGGGGTAGCAGGGATGCTTTTTATAACGGAAGCTGATTTAAGAGATCAGTTTAAATTGCAACCTATTACAAAATTCAAACTACCGCCCGATACGAAACTTACTCCTGGGGCAAGACAGTTCTTGCTGGATCGAGGAGTAGACTTGTATGATGAAGATCAAAATAATGATTCCTTTAAAGGAAGAAAGAAAAATGAGGAAAACAGACAAAATAAGTGTTCAAAAATTTCTTCGAGATTATCTTCAAAAATAAAGCTCCTTCATAGTGAAACTTTACTATGTGCGACAAATTTTGTCGGTGGAGATATAGATATGATTCAAGATATTTCAAAAGTAAGTAGATTTGTTCTTGGCATGCTGAAATACATAGAATGCGGAATAATGACGGAAAACTTGGAATATAAGATATGTGAACATATACGTAAAGATGAATTTTCAAAAGAGCTTTCTGATTGTCTGGAAATAAATGATTTTTATATACAAGTGGAAAATGGCAAAGATATAATAACTCTTAATAGATTGCGTATGTTGTATGTCAATTTTTATGAGGAGTTGGAAGATTATCAGTTTGAATCGGAAGATATAAAGACAAAGCTAAGAGAATACTTGTGTCAGATTATAAACACTCTTTCAAGACTGATGTATACTATACATGGGAGTAAGCAATGTCAGAAATTCTAGATTATACTTATTGTGATGAGTTTGTAGATAAGTTTGAGAAGGTTATAAAAAACCCTATAAAATCTAAATCCAAAGTGTATTATACCGGAGTTGATTTAGGTACCGCATGTGTGGTAATAGCTGTTCTTGATGAAAATTTTGAACCGGTAGCGGGAGCTTACAAATATGCCGATGTAGTTAGAGACGGAATGGTCGTGGATTATGTTGGAGCAGTAAGAATAGTAAAACAGCTGAAAGAGGAAATAGAAGAAAAACTTGGTACTGAGCTTATATATGCTGCTTCTGCAATACCTCCGGGTACTGATGAATTGGACTCCGGAGCAATTAAAAATGTCGTTCAGGGAGCAGGCTTTGAACTTTCTAATATTCTGGACGAACCTACTGCAGCAAACGAACTGCTCAAGATGAAAAACGGAGTAGTAGTCGATATAGGCGGAGGAACTACAGGAATATCGATACTCAAGGATGGCAAGGTGGTCTATGTGACAGATGAACCTACAGGCGGTACGCACTTTTCTTTGGTGGTTGCGGGAGCTTATTCCAAGACTTTCGAAGAGGCGGAACTGTTTAAGAGAGATCCTAAAAATCACAAGGAACTTATCAGTGTATTGACTCCTGTAATAGAAAAAGTATCAGGAATAATAAACAAAAATATCAAAAACTATGAAGTAGATGAAATTTCAATAGTTGGAGGTACTTGCTGTCTAGCAGGTATCGAAGGGATTATAGAAAAAAATACTAAGATAAAAACAAGAAAGCCGAAAAATCCTATGTTCGTTACACCACTGGGGATTGCATTGAGCTGTAAACAAGAAGAGATGTAAAAAATAGGAGGACTATCTCATGGACATAAGAATAATAAAATCTCCTACAAAGGGAACCTTAGATATACTCATGAGAAGAAAAGGCTCTTCATCAACGATTGTTCCTGACTCTGTGGATGCAATCGGTCTTGTTCAAGGCAAATTGATAGATATGGTTGTAGCGGCAGATATTGCACAAAAATCAGTCGGAGTTACAGTAGAAGATATCAAGGGCTCTTGCCCTCAAAATATGATACTTTTGGCGATTTTTGGAGATACTGCGGCTGTGGAGCAGGCATTAACAGATATAAGAATAAAGTTGGAAGAAGGTAGTAACAAATGCTGACAGCTAAGGTGATAGATCATATATGGTCTACAAGGAAGGCAGAATCCTTAAGCGGACTCAAGTTTATGCTTGTGGAAGTAATTGGAGGAATAGACTCAGGTCAAAGGCTTGTAGTAGCGGATATAATAAGCTCGGGAATCGGAGACAGAGTCATAGTTACGACAGGATCTTCCGCAAGAAGGATGCTGAGCAATGACGATATACCTGTAGATGCGGTGATAGTCGGTATCATAGATGAAGACTGTGTAACATTTGAACGTTAGGAAGGAGGGTAGAAAATGAGCCTTCTTGAACAGATTAAACAAGCCGGAATCGTAGGTGCAGGTGGAGCGGGATTTCCCACTCATGTCAAACTGGCATCAAAGGCGGAGTATATTTTGATGAATGCTGCTGAATGTGAGCCTTTACTGAGGGTAGATCAACAATTGATGGATATACACGCTGCTGAAATAATTCAGGGTTTTGCGGCAGCAGGCAGATTTATAGAGGCAAAAGAAGCTATCATTGGAATAAAGTATAAACATAAAGAAGTAATAAAAAAATTAAAAGAAAAGATTATTAATCTTAATCTTGATGACTATGTCAAGGTGAGAGAACTTAAAGATGTATATCCGGCAGGAGATGAACAGGTTCTTGTATATGAACTTACCGGTAGAGTAGTTCCGGAAATGGGAATACCTATAAATGTCGGATGTGTAGTAATAAACTCAGAAACAGCTCTTAACGTATATAATGCTATGCACGATGTTGCTGTAACTGATACTTATGTAACTTTGGCAGGAGATATTGAAAATCCTATAACTCTTAGGGTACCGGTAGGAACTCCGCTTAGAGTACTTTTCAAAAAAGTAGGAATAGAAAATCCGGAAGATTATGGAATTATAGACGGTGGACCTATGATGGGGCCTTTGCTTAGAAACTTGGAAGCATCCGTCACTAAAAAAAGCAAGGGTTATGTTTTCTTAAAGAAAGAACATAGTCTAATTAGAAAAAAATCAACTACTCAAGCTCAGGCAAAAAAGATAAACAGAGGATCATGCGAACAATGTAGAATGTGTACTGATTTATGTCCAAGATATCTTTTGGGACATAATATGCAACCGCATAAGAATATAAGAATGCAGGCATATAACTTGGATGATTTTGAAGGACAACAAGCTGCGCAACTATGTGTACAGTGTAATCTATGCGATTTGTTCTCCTGTCCTATAGGTATTCATCCCATGTATGCTAACAACTATTTTAGAACAAGGTTGTTAAACGAAGGAAAGAAATACACTCCTTCAAAAACTGAATTTAAAGTAAGACAAAATAGAGATTTCAGACTTGTCCCCAGCAAACGTCTGATTGCAAGACTGGGACTGTATAAATATGACAGACCGGCACCACTGATAGACGAGGTAATGGATGTTGAGCAAGTGATTATTTCTACAAGACAGCATATCGGTGCACCTGCAAAGGTGATAGTGAGTGTAGGAGATGTTGTAAAAAAAGGTCAACTTATAGGACTTGCTCAAGAAAATGCTCTTGGAGCCAATATACATTCAAGCATCGACGGAACAGTGGTAAGTGCAGACGAAAACTATGTAACAATAAGGAGGGATTAAGTTGGCAAATGCAATAGGAATGGTCGAATTCAACAGTATGTCAAGAGGTATATATTCGGCTGATCAGATGGTCAAAGTTTCTGAAGTTGAGATTGTAACATCTTCTCCTACCTGTCCGGGAAAGTACATTGCTGTGGTACATGGTGATGTAGCCGCTGTTGAAACGTCTGTCAAAGCAGGGGAAAAAAACGCAGATGAATATCTTGTAGACTCAATAGTTATACCTAATGTTCATCCATTGGTATTTCCTGCAATAACAGGTACTACAATGCCTGAAGATATAAGTGCTGTAGGAATAGTAGAGTCGTTTTCTATGGCCACCATGGTCATAATGGCAGATGCAATATTAAAAGCAGCGGACTTACAACCTATAGAGTTGAGACTTGGGAATGGACTTGGTGGAAAGGCACTGTTTGTTTTTACTGGAGATGTTGCAGCGGTACAAGCCGGAATAGACGCCGGAAATGAAGTAGCGGCAGATAAGAGTTTACTTGTAAACAGTGAGATAATACCTTCACCGTCAAAACTCTTGATATCAAGTTTATTATAATTATAATATTGAAAGGATGTGATAGTGATGAAGAAATTAGTTTGTTTGAAGGAAGTTGAAGAACTTTGCAAAAAGGGATTAAAAGTGTTTAACATAGAAGAAGGCACTATAATAACTCCTTCAGCAAAGGATTTTGCAAAGAATAACTCTATAGAGTTTGTTGTCGGCTGTCAATGTTCAAATGCTGTAGCAAATGCAGCTCCAGCTCAAGATGCAGTATGCAATAGCTCTAATAAGGCTCCTATAGATTCTGACCTTATTTATTCAGTTTTACAAAAAATGATAAGTAACGGTAATTTCAATGAATTTTTGGGAAAATTTATGAAAGAGCAAAATTATCTAAGTGAAACAGATCCTTGCGGATTCAAGGTGATAAGAGGAAATACAGTAAAATTTGAAGCACTTGATACTGGAAATCCAGCTGATGCCGGTAAGGTATATTATCAGGAACTAATCGGAGCAGACAGCGGTTCACCTATGAATGCAGGATTTATGACAATAGAAAGATGCAATTTTGATTGGGATGTAGGTATTCATGAGATATACTATATTATCGAAGGAACTCTTACAGTTACTATAAACGGAAAAGTTTATACGGCTTATCCTGGAGACAGCATATATGCTCCTAAGGGATCAAAGGTAGCTTGGGGTTCTCCTGACAAGGTAAAAGTATTTTATGTTACTTACTAATCAATGCTAAAATAAACAATAAGACAGAAAGGAGGAACATTTGCAAGCTATCGGATTAATTGAAACTAAGGGATTAATCGCATCTATTGAAAGTGCTGACGTAATGCTTAAAGCGGCTGATGTAAAGCTGGTAAGCAAGACTCTTGTTGGAGGCGGATTAGTTACGATAACTGTAGAAGGTGATGTAGCTGCTGTAAAGGCTTCTGTGGATGCGGCAGTATCAGCAGTTGAAAGGCTTGGAATGGATCTTCTTATTTCTAATCATGTAATTCCAAGACCTGTTGATAGTATAAGAGACTTGTTTGAAGAAAAAAATAAAACTGAGATAGAAACATCTTGTGAAAATAACTTTGAAGATGATATAATAAAACAAGATTCACTTGAGGAAGAAAGTTTAACTTACGAAGAAAATGAAATATCTGAAATTGTAGAAGATAAAACTCAAGAAGAAGTTCAAGAAGAAACTTTGGAAAATGAAAATTTGGAAGAAGAACAAGTGCCTCAAGGTGAAGATTATGACAGTCAACAAGCTGAAGATAATAATGAAGTTATAGAAAAATTCAATATAAAATCAATAGATAAGAAGAACTTTAAGAGGTCGGATTTTGAGAAGATAGTATCAACTTATGGAAGTGATACAGCTCAAAAAGCTTTGGAAAGTTTAAACTTGACAGAGCTTAGAAAACTTATCAAAGAATACGACGAAGAAGTAAAAGGGATTAACGTCTCTAAATTAAGTAAAGCTAAGATTACAGAGCATATTATGTCTCTGCTAAAATGAAGAAAAGGAGGTGCTTAAATGGAGATGATAGATAATGACTTACGATCAATGCAGGAAGCCAGAACATTTGCAAGATTAGGTGATATAGCTACTAAGAAGCTTGCTGAATATAGTGAGGAACAAATAGACGCTATATTAAGAAATATGGTCAAGGTAGCAAGAGAAAATGCAGTAAGTCTTGCAAAGATGGCTGTTGAAGAAACAGGATTCGGTAAGGTAAAAGATAAAACTTATAAGAATCACATGGCTTCAGTATTGTTGTATGAAGAAATCAAAAATATGAAGACAGTAGGAATAATAAGGGAAGACAGTATCAATAAGGTTATGGATATTGCTGAACCTATGGGACTTTTGATGGGAATAGTTCCTTCTACAAATCCTACTTCGACTGCGATATTTAAATCTATTATAGCTATAAAAGCAAGAAATGCAATTGTATTTTCACCACACCCTTCAGCGCTTAAATGTACGCTAAAGGCGGCAAAACTTATGAATGAAGCAGCGATAGCTGCAGGAGCTCCTGAGAATGTTATACAATGTATATCAATACCGTCTATAGAAGGTACAAATGCTCTTATGAAGTCTGATGAGGTAAAAGTAATAATAGCAACAGGCGGACCTGGAATGGTAAAAGCTTCTTATTCTGCTGGAAAACCGGCACTTGGAGTAGGAGCCGGAAACTCTCCAGCATATATTGAAAGAACAGCTAATATACCAAAGGCTGTAAAAAATATAATAGCAAGTAAGACTTTCGACTACGGTACAATATGTGCCTCAGAGCAATCGATAGTTGTAGAAGAATGTAATAGACAAGCCGTTATTGAAGAGTTCAAAAGAAATGGCGCATACTTTATGAATAAGGAAGAAACTGATAAGGTTTGTAAACTACTCTTTAAAAACGGACACACTATGAATGCTAAGTTTGTAGGAAGAAGCCCTCAAGTAATAGCATCAGCCGCAGGCATAACAATACCTGAAGGTACTACTGTTTTAATAGGTGAGCAAGCCGGAGTAGGACCTGCTTATCCACTTTCTTACGAAAAATTGACTACAGTATTGGCATTTTATACAGTTAAAGACTGGCATGAGGCTTGTGAGTTAAGTATTAAGCTATTGCAAAACGGTATAGGACATACAATGAGTCTTCATACAGAAGATAGAAATATAGCTCTTGAATTTACAAAAAAACCTGCCTCAAGAATACTTGTAAATACAGGTAGTGCTATGGGTGGAACAGGAGCAAGTACAGGACTTTCAACATCATTTACATTGGGTTGCGGAACATGGGGAGGAAGTTCAGTATCAGATAATGTTGGACCTATGAATCTGATAAATGTTAAGAGAATAGCTTACGGAATAAAAGATGTAACTACCCTTGATTTGGCAGATCCTACATTTAATTATCCGGAACTTAATTCAATTCAAAGTGAAACTGTAACAAGTCAAGCAACACCAGCTGCTGTGAACTCTTGCTTTGAAATCTTGAATCAAAGCTGTAATCAAGCCGGTCAATCTAAGGATTATGTTCCTACATCAGGATATAAGGCTCCAACAAGCTACGAATCTTGTTCGCAATATAAGTCTCCTGATGAATACGGTGCAATGTCATCAGCTAAGGAAGAGCAAAGACAAGCTTCAAGTCAAATATTATTACCTTGTGGAAATTGTGGAGCTAGTTCTGCAACATTAAATGATAGAGGAGAAGTATTATGTCCTTGTGGCTCTGGACAACCACTGGGTAAATGTGATGCTTGCGGTAGAGGTCTTGATTTTGAAAATGAAGGTGTAAGCCCTCAACAATTGAAAGATATGGTTCAGGCATTGATGGATGCAATGAAGGGGGCATAAAGATGGCTGGAGGTTATGAAGCTGTCATAAAATTATTGGCAGAAGCAGTCAGAGATGAGCTCAACTTGGAAAAAGCTCAATCTTCTGAAAAAATACCTGTAGGTGTATCAAACAGACATGCCCATCTTTCAAGAAAGGATAAGTCAGTATTATTTGGCGAAGGCTATGACTGTAGCAATATGAAGGACTTGTCTCAACCTGAACAATTTGCAGCCAATGAAACTGTAACAATTTGCGGACCAAGAGGAGTAATCCAAAAGGTAAGAGTCTTAGGTCCGGTGAGAAAAGACACTCAAATTGAGTTGCTTAAGTCAGATTGTGTAAAATTAGGTATAGCTGCAAAGGTGAGGTCATCTGGAGACATAGCTGACACACCTGGACTTACTATAGTAGGTCCGAAAGGATCATTACAAATAACTCAAGGAGCTATAGTTGCCAAGAGGCACATACATATGACTCCTGAAGATGCCAAGAGATTCAACGTAAAAGATCAAGAGATTGTCGATGTTAAAGTCGAAGGCGAAAGAGGCGGCATATTGAGTAATGTGGTGATAAGAGCAACAGAAATGTCTCAACTTGAGCTACATGTAGACACAGAAGAAGCCAATGCTATGGGATTGGATTCATCATCAATGGTAACAATTATAAAAAAATAAATTTAAAATTAAAAAAATTAAAAATGAGAATTTAAAATTTAGGAGGAAATTAAAATGGCTAAATATGATGCATTGGGAATGATAGAAACTAAAGGTTTGATAGGATCAATAGAAGCTGCGGACGCTATGGTTAAGGCTGCTAACGTGTACCTAATAGGAAAAGAACATGTAGGTGGCGGATTGGTAACTGTTATGGTAAGAGGAGACGTAGGTGCTGTAAAAGCAGCTACAGATGCAGGTGCTGCTGCAGCTCAAAGAGTTGGAGAACTTATTTCAGTTCATGTTATACCAAGACCTCATACTGAAGTAGAAGAAATTCTTCCAAAAAGAAGAGAAGAATAATAATATAACTGTCTAACATCATAAAAGGTCAGGCTTATGCTTGACCTTTTATGCTATTTAATATATTTACATATTTTTATTTAGAGGTGAGATAATGAAGGGTATGCAATTGTCAAAACTGTACTATGAAACTTTTGGAAAGCAAATGATTCAAGATAAGTTTACTTTTTACATTGATGAAATAGCTGTGGGTTTAGTAGGTGAGGGGTCACAATGCTTGGGTTTTGATGATGAATATTCTACAGACCATGACTTTGGATTAGATTTTTGCCTATGGATTTCTAAGGATATATATGATAAAATAGGTTTTGAATTACAAAGAGAATATGAAAAATTACCTCAAAGTTTTATGGGCTATGATAATGGAAATAAGATAGCAACAGATAGGACGGGAGTATTTGAAATAGAGTCTTTTTATAATAAATATACTAATTGCGGTTCAAGACCAAAGGATAATGTTGATTGGATGAAGATACCTGAGAGATTTTTATCCATGGCTACAAACGGAGAAGTTTTTACAGATGTAAAGAGAGAGTTTACATCAGCAAGAGAAAACCTGCTTAACTTTTATCCTTTGGATGTATTGAAGAAAAAACTTTCAGCAAGACTGGCAACAATGGCGCAAAGTGGGCAGTATAATTATCCACGCTGCATGAAAAGACACGATTCTTATGCGGCATATCTTGCTTGTAATGAGTTTGTTAAAAATGCTTTATCAGCTATTTTTCTATTGAATAAAAGGTACATGCCTTTTTACAAATGGGCTTTTAAATCAGCTGAAAGTCTGCTAAAACTTTCTGAAACAGTGAAAAAATTAAAGACTCTCGTATTGATAACTGATGATTACGGTAATTTTAGTAAAAAGACTGAGATAATCGAAAGCATATGTTTTGATGTATCAAGAGAGCTTGAAAAACAGGGTTATTGTGTAAGTCAGAGTGATTTTTTGGAATCGCATGCAATTCAAATTATGGGTACAATTTCAGATTTCAGACTTAGAAATCTTCATATTATGGCGGATTTTGATTAGAAGGAGGGGGATAAGATGACATATCAAAAAACTGATAAAGACAGATTAATTAATGAGATAATTGATATTGAATTCAGTATGTTTGATAAGGTTAAGGGTATGCATGGCAGAGCTCCCTGCCAGAATAACTTTAAGACTTTTTATGCAATGAGATATTCTCAACATAATGCCTTTAGTGAGAAGACCCTACTTTCCTATAAAAATGACCTTATAAATGCAGGACGTGAAGGAAGAAATTTAATTACTGAAAAGTATGCATATATGATGGAGTTTACTGATAAGAATTACTATGAAGAATTTTTAAAAGATAAATTTCCTATTTGTTCAAATGAAAAATTGGAATTGGTAAAAGAGATAGCAGACTTGCTTGAAGAAGATTTCGATGCCTTTGCTGTGAAATATCCTTATTTTTCTAAGGTAGGTAGACCTCAAATATCAAATTCTCATGTAACTACAATCTATATCTACAATTATGGTGAACTCAAGACATATTCATATGAAACTCTTATTTTATACCGTAATGATGTATTGTATTCAAGAAATGAAAATTTGACTATAGTTGAGAAAATACAAAAACAAACTTCACTTTTCTATGGTTATAAGGACATACAAGATGCTGAAAGAAGTCTTAGACAAAAAGCTGTAGAGTTTCTATAATACAAAGGGGGGACTTATGAGGCAGCAGGAATTTTATTCGATAGGGCAGGTAAGTAAGATAGCAAATCTATCGACTAAAGCCTTGAGATATTACGATAAGATAGGTCTTATACAGCCTGACAGGGTAGAAGATAACCAATACAGATTTTATAGTATGCCAACACTTTTATCAGTTCCTGTGATAAAATACTATAAACAAATGGGATTTACTCTTGAAGAGATGAGAAGTCTAATAGAAGGCTCAACATACAATGTATTAGAAAAAGCCTTTAGTGAGAAGATAAAGCAGATAAAAATAGAAGAAAGAGAACTATTTATAAAGTATAAGTCTGTAAAGGACTGGTATGAGCTGATATTGGAAGCAGACGGAGTAATAGAAAATAATATAACAAATGTCTTTGTGAAATTTCTAAATACGGAAGAATTTACATTTATGGATCAAGACTTTAATTATAATTACAACAGCTCTATAGTAAATATTGAATTTACGAACTTTGTTGAAGAAAAGGGTACGGCGGTAACCGGTCCGGTGATGATTTACTTTCCGTCATATAAAGACAAGATAAACAATACAACAAAGAAGGTGAAGATAGTACAAAGAACCTTTGAAAGTGTTGGTGAAGAAAACAGTATAAAGCTTGGCGGCAATATGGTTATATCATGCTATCATATAGGATCACATGAAAGTATAAATCAAAGCTACGACAAGATAATAAAATGGGCGAATGAAGGTAATTATAAGCTTGGAGATTACTGTGTGGAAAGGTATGTTACAGATTACTGGACTACTAAAAATACTCATAATTTTGTAACTGAGATAATGATAGAAATAAGAAAATAAGAAAAGAGCACTCGTATTTTACTGACGAGTGCTTAATTTTTTACATAGGTATTGTTACTGTAAATGTACTTCCCTGACCAAATGTTGAAGTTACACTGATAGTTCCTCCATGTTCTGCTATGATGCTTTCACATATGGAAAGTCCAAGACCGGTGCCTCCAAGAGATCTTGAGCGTCCCTTGTCCACTCTGTAGAATCTGTCAAAAATAAATGGAAGGTCTTTTTCCGGTATTCCTATGCCGTCATCCGTTACTGAAATATGGCACTTTCCTTCATCTACAAAGGTTTTAACAGTTATAGTTCCGTTGTCGTTGGTATATTTTATTGCATTTGATATAAGGTTTATTATCACCTGTTCAAATTTACTTTTATCTATGACTACAGGTAGTTTGTCATTAGGAATTTCATCAACTATTTTTTGATTTTTCATGTCAGCATGAAGCGTCATCTTTGATATGCAGTCTTTTGCCAAAGAATTGAGGTCAGTTAATGCCATATCCCAACTTTCTTTTTTGTAATCCATGTGAGAAAGCTGAAGTAGGTCTTTGATTATATTGTTCATTCTATCAGATTCGTTATTTATGACACTTAAAAAAGATGTTGCAGTATCTTTGTCCTCTATAGCTCCGTCAAGCAATGTCTCTGTGTAACTTTTTATAGAGGTTATAGGAGTCTTGAGCTCATGAGAAACATTTGCCACGAAATCTCTTCTGAGCTCTTCCAATCGTTTTGATTCTGTAATATCCTGAAATACGACTATTATCCCTGCAAGTGCTCCGTTTTCTTCCTTAAATACTGCAGATGAAACTGTATAGTATTTGTCATCTATATTTAATGTGATATCTTCGCTTTTATTATTACTGTAGTTTCTAATTATCATAGAAAAACTCAGCTCATTTGTGAATTGACTGATTACATCATCATAACTTTTGTTTATAAGAGCATCAACATTTTGATTGGAGTTAATTATATTAACAAAGTTGGCATTACAATGTATTATTTTTCCAAAGTTATCAATGGCTACAAGTCCATTTTGCATATGATAAATAATTGCATTGAGTTTGCTTTTTTCGGATGATAACTCCTTTATCATATTTTCAAGGTTCTTTGTAAGATAGTTAAATGTTGAGCCAAGTTGTCCTATTTCATCGTTAGAATTTACCTTTACTTTGGCAGAAAAATCACCTTTTGAAACAGTTAAAGCAACACGAGTAAGCTTCTTAATAGGTATGGTAATGGAATTTGAGACAAAGTATCCAAAAAATATAGTTATGAACAGAGCCAGTAAAGTTGCTCTTATTATCATCATTGTTACATTTTGTAGCATGGAGTCTATATCGTCAAGACTGCGCCTTTCATATAAAATATATCTTATACTTCCGTCAGCATTTTTATTGGCAAAAGCCATATTTTTAATACTATATTTCTCTGTATCGCTTTCTATCAAAATATCTCTTTCAACTACATTTTCAGTCGCTAAGTCTAAGAGCACTCCTTCATTTAATACGGAAAAAGCATTTTGAGACTCAAAGGTAGAATTTGTAGATGCCAGTATATCGTATGAAAAAGGATCTATGATTGAGACTTCATAGGATTTTGAAATAGGCATATCAAGTATACCGCTTTGTAATTCATCCTTATGAGAATAAAAGTCATCTTTTGATAATATGCTCATATTATCTATTATATTTTGGCTTATGTTAATCATGTCACTTCTTACAAGGTTCATGTTGTATTTTTCGAATTCCGAATTGATAAACACGCCCACTATTACCATGGCAACAAAAACCAGTAAGAAATAGATCATTATCATCTTATATTTAAGAGAGCTTTGCAAAATAAACCTCCATTTTAAAAAATTTGCTTCAGCATATTATACTATATTTATTCAATTTACTGTGTAAAAATTTATGCTATTTTTTTATAATCGCCTTGTAAAAATCTATATTCTATCATAAGTTAGTGAACTTAAATTTTCCATAATAGTGCTTGATTCTTAATAAAAAGCTGTATTATGTTTACCCTTAGTGTATAAAAATCAATAACTATATATATTTATTTTCTTATAAGACTACAGTTTGTAAGTATTGCTTTTTTTTGAAAAAATGAGATAATATAATGGTATAAAACTTTGTGTTACGCAGTTTGATTAAGCAGAAAAAATTTTGTGTTTTATAAACAAATCAATTTTTAAAGAAAGATTTTATATTGCAATTTTAATAGTAATATTTGATAGAAATATTGAAATTTAACAAAAATATCAAAAAAATTGGAGATAGATATGAGGAGATTGGTAATAGCAGCTATAAATTCAGGTATAGGCAAGACTACCATAAGCTGCGGTATTGCAAGAGCTCTTAAAGATATGAACTATGATGTTTCATGTTTTAAGGTTGGAGCTGATTATATTGATATAGGCTACCATAAGATAGCTAGCGGAAATACATCTTCAAATCTTGATGAATTTATGCTTTCCAAAGATGAGATAAGAAAAATATTTTCAAAAAAAGCAAGAGATATATCAATAGTTGAAGGAGTAATGGGCTTGTTTGACGGCTATCAGGATATGTCTGACTATTGCTCTACATCTTCAATGGCAAAAATTTTGGATGCTAATGTTATATTGATTGTGGATGCATCTAAGATGTCATCGTCAATTGCAGCATTAGTAAAGGGATTTATAGAATTTGACAAAGATTTGAAGATAAGAGGATTAATACTAAATAATGTAAATACTCAAAGTCACTATAATATATTAAAATCAGCAATAAAAAAAATTAGTGACATCAAAGTATTAGGGCATATACCAAAGATGAAAGATATAGGATTTTCTTCAAGACATTTAGGTTTGAATTTGGCAGATGAAGATGTTGAAAATGAAGAAAAAATTAGAAAGATTGCAGATGTTATAAAGCAACATATAGACTTAAATGCACTTGTTGAACTTTCAGAAAATGAAGATATACTTTGCGAAAGCTATGAAAAAAATAAAAGATATGATGTAGTTTTGGCACTTGCAAAGGATAAAGCATTTAATTTTTATTATGAAGACGGTATTGAATATCTTAAGTCAAAAGGTGTGAAGATAGTAGAGTTTGACACTTTTAAAGATGAAAAATTACCATATTGCCATGCTGTGTATATAGGTGGTGGATATCCGGAGTTATACGCTGAGTATATATCCAAAAATAAATCACTTATGAGGGATATATATGAAAAGTCAAATCAAAATATGCCTATTTATGCTGAGTGTGGAGGACTCATGTACCTTGGAGAAAAGATAATATCTAATGATGAAGAATATGATATGGTAGGAATTTTTGAAGGTGTAAGTACTATGAGCGAAAAATTGCAAAGATTTGGTTATTGTAACGCAAGAAGTAAGTTAGATACCCCAATTTTAAAAAGAGGGCAGGAAATTAAAGGTCATGAATTTCATTACTCTACCTTTCAAACTAATGTAGATACAGTATTTGATATGAGCAAGACACTTTATGACAAAAGTGTGAAGAAATGGACTGGTGGATATCTAAAAAACAACACTCTTGCAACATATTTACACTCTCATTTTGCTAATGATATTATTGCCGAGAATTTTTGTCAAAGTATGGATAAATACAAAAAAATTCTTGAATTAAAGTAAAAAGATGATAAAATTATAATTGTAAATATTAAAATTTAAGTTTTATACTAATTTTTAATATATTAACGGAAAAATTTTTATTCTAATATTCAAACATTAGTAAAAACTTAAAAATAATAGAATAGTAAATAAATATTTTCCCGTTATTAAAAAATATTAGCATAACTTATAAGTTTATAAGTATTAAGGAGATTTTATGGGTCAGCTTAGAAAAAAAATAGGATTAAAATTTTCATCAATTATCGGGAGCTGGGTGTTAATAGTGCTTTTTGCATTTTTCGCCATCGTGGTTCAGTATCTGATATTTTTTAAAAAATTAACTACTGATGTGATTGATTATGCTCAGTATACAGTCTATCTATTTATTTTGGTAGATATTGCATTATTAGTGGTTTTTTATGTCAAATTCAGTATAAATATACCTATTTCACTTTATGAAAAAGGCATATTTATGAAAAGAAAAAAGACTTCTATCATGTATAATGAAATTGCAACTTACTACTTTGCTCCGGCATCGGATAATAAGATGAAGTCGTTGATTGTGGAAAAGATGAATCAGGATAAGTTTGTATTTGATGTTTCGTATGTAGGAGAAGACTTTGTAGATATATTCCAAAAAGACTATATTGCAACATTTACCAATGATGTAGTAGAGAAAGTAAAGCACGGATTTGAAGTTGGCTTTGGAATAATGAGCGGGAGACAACAGACTGTTTTCAAGGTGTTTAATACCAAGGGAATGGCAAAAAATTTAACTTTTGCTGATGAGTTTTACATCTGTAGAGACGGACTTAAATATGACGATGAGCTTTATAAATGGAATAATATAAGAGCAGGCTATGACATACAGACAGGTAATATTGAAATTGTTGATATAACAGATAACCAGATGATATTAAACACTTATTTTACCTATGTAGAAAAGGGAGAATTTCCATTTAACATCATAGATATATTAGTTGATGAAGTAAAGAAAAACGGTGGAGTTGTAGAAGAAGGTTCTTTTGAAAGTGAGGAAGAAACATCAGAAGTTAAAAATAACGATGAAGGTCAAGCAGACGTTGATAATCAGGAAGTGCAAGTACAGAATTTATCACAAGTTGATGCAAGACAAGAAGAGGATGTGGAACAAGAGCTTATTCAAAATTAGCAATAATATAAAAAAGGAGGAGAGCTTTATGCAACTGGAATTTGTTAAGGTAAATCCGGTAGAAAATATGACAGTTTTTATTTTAGATGAGGTCGAAAAAGCCAAGCATATAGAGATTGCAAAAAAACTTATGGACTATAGCAATTTGTATGCAGAGCAGGTGGGATTTGTTGAAAAAATGAAAACAGAAGATGACAATATTGCAGTAAGACTTCAGATGATGGGTGGAGAGTTTTGCGGTAATGCTACAAGGTCTCTTGCAGCTCTCCTTGTTCACTACGACCATAATAGTATCAAAAATATAGGAAATAACTACTATGTAGATGTGGAGACCTCAGGGCTTGAAAAAGTGCTAAGGTGCACTGTGCAAAAGTTGGATGATTTTAGATATATGTCTAAGATAGCAATGCCTCTTCCAAGTGAAGTACCTACGGAACTTTTACTTGAAGATAAGTATAAACTATATAGAGTTGATTTTGACGGTATATCTCATTTTATAATAGACATAAATACAGTACAGGATAAAGATTATATTTTCAAACTCATTAAAAACTATATGGAAAGTGAAAACTATGATGCTTTTGGAATAATGTTCTATGATTTTGATACTGACTTTTTGACACCTCTGGTATATGTGAAGGCAACTGACAGTTTATTTTGGGAGAGGAGCTGTGCCTCAGGTACATCTGCGCTTGGATCGGCACTTTCATATATCTATAGTAAGGAGCTCGATTTAGATGTATTTCAACCGGGCGGAGTACTTAATATTCAGACAAGATTGAAATATGGAGTTATAAGTGAAATTAGTTTAAGTGGAGATGTAGAAATAGTAGCAAGAGGAACAGTCAATGTGTAGTAAAATACTATGTATTAATGTGAAAAAAATAAAAAAAATTACTTTTCTTTTTACAAAAAATATTGTAATATTATGTTATAAGATATTATTCTCAAAAGTAACTTTATAGAGATTATATCAAATACTAATTGATAAGAACATAAATAAAAAAGGAGGGTTAAAAATGAAAGAGTTGAGCAAAAAACTCTTGGATCTTGTCTATCAGGATGTAAAACCTGCGATAGGTTGTACCGAGCCTGTTGCAATAGCTTTTGCGGGTAGTGTCTGCAGAAAATATGTAACAGGCGGTATAAATAAGATAGTGCTTACAACAAGTAAGAACATATACAAAAATGGAAAATCGGTTATGGTGCCACATACCAATGGAAAATCCGGATTGAAATTAGCATTTTGTTTAGGACTTTTAAATGGAGATGATGAGAAGAATCTCTTGGTATTATCAGATATTACCGAAGATAGTCTGAAAAAGACATTAGATTTTCTAAATGAGGCGGATATAAGCCAGGAGATAGAGGATAACTGCCATAGTATTTATATAAAATCTGAAGTTTTTACAGACAAAGAGACTATTGAGGTAGTAATATCTGCAGGTCATACAAACGTCGTACTTATAAAGGTAAATGGCAAGACCTTATTTGAAAAAAATGTGTGTGACACATCATCATCCATAGACGAAGATTTGATTAAGAGTCTTAACTTTGACATTCTTGTGGATATTGCAAAAGATGTGGACATAGCTGAGCTTGAATACATAAAAGAAGGAATAAAACTTAATATGAATGTATTTAATGAAGCTATAAACAGCGATTATGCATTAAATATAGGTAAAACCTTGAAGACCTTGCAAGATAAAAACATCATAGGAAATGATGTCATAACTACAATCAGGATTGTTACTTCTGCAGCAGCAGATATGAGAATGGGTGGAGGAGACTTACCTGTAATGACAAGCGGTGGTAGCGGTAATCAAGGCTTGGGTGTAATCTTGCCTATATACTTGGTATCACAAAAGGAAAATGTGGACGAGGAAAGAATGCTAAGAGCAATATTTTTAGCTCATCTTATAAATAAGTATGTAAAGGTCTATTCCGGAAAGCTATCAGGAATGTGCGGATGTGCTATAGGTGCAGGAGTAGGGGTATGTGCAGGAATGACATATATGCTTGATGGCACAAATGAACAGATGAAGGGTGCTTGTAATAATCTGCTTGCTAATCTCACAGGTATGATATGTGATGGTGCAAAGGATAATTGTTCTTTGAAACTTTCAGTTTGCGCATCAGAGGCTGTAGTAAGTTCTTACCTTGCTCTTAACGGTGTGATAGTTAGAAACAAGGTAGGCATAGTATCTGACAGTGTGGAAAATACGATAAAAAATGTTGGAATACTCTGTAATCAAGGATTTAAATACTCTGATGATGTATTACTTGAACTGATTAAATAGCTTAATTAATAATATAACTGAAAGTAATTGTGGATAATTGTATCTATAATTATAATAGTTTGAATTTATAATAATAAAAGAGAATTTATATTGAAATTTATATGTCTGATAAAGTAAAAGTAAGGAAAGATTTATAAATAGGAATATAAATTACAAATATTATGAAATAATTCTAAGAACAGAATATAATAGGAGGTTTTAAAATGAGTGAAAAAAAAGAAAAGAAAGATTATCTGATAGTCAAATTAATCGCCGGAGTTGTAATAGGTCTTTTAATAGGGCTTAAATGTGATGAAAAGAGTATCCAGGTATTTATGTCAATTAAGCAAATCTTAGGACAGATAATATTTTATGCGGTTCCTTTGGTAATTGTAGGTTTTATTACTCCGGCAATTACCGGACTTAAGCAAAATGCAAATAAACTCTTGACTACGGCATTGATAATAGCCTATGTATCATCTATAGGTGCAGCATTTATGTCAATGATAGCGGGATATATAATAATACCTAATCTGGATATAGTATCAGATGTTGCAGGTACAAAAGAACTTCCCGAAATATTATTTTCGCTAAGTATACCGCCTATGTTTCCTGTTATGACTGCTCTTGTTACTTCAATAATCTTTGGGCTTGCAATAATTTGGACAAAGTCTGAATTGATGGAAAAACTCTTCATAGAATTTAATAATATAATGATGCTTGTAGTACAAAAAATAGTAGTTCCTATTCTTCCTTTCTTTGTTGCATCAACTTTTGCTACTCTTGCGTACGAAGGAGCCATAATACATCAATTCCCTGTATTTATTAAGGCTATAATCATAGTTATAGTAATGCACTATATATGGCTTGCTGTATTATATGGCATAGGAGGAACAATATCAAAGTCAAATCCTTTTGAAGTATTGAAACACTATGGTCCTGCATATCTTACAGCAGTAGGTACTATGAGCTCTGCAGCGACACTTCCTGTTTCTCTTGAATGTGCGAGAAAATCATCAGTACTTGACAGGGAAATTGTCGATTTTGCTGTTCCTATAGGAGCAACTATTCACCTATGCGGTTCAGTTTTGACAGAAGTATTTTTCGTTATGACAGTATCTAAGATACTTACAGGAAACATACCACCAGTTGGAACAATGGTAGTATTTATATTACTTCTTGGAATATTTGCAATAGGAGCGCCTGGAGTTCCTGGAGGTACTGTAATGGCATCACTTGGTATAATAATTTCAGTGCTTGGATTTGACCAAAGCGGTACAGCGCTAATGCTTACAATATTTGCTCTTCAAGACAGCTTTGGTACAGCTTGTAATGTAACAGGTGACGGAGCGATAGCATTGATGCTTACAGGTCTTTATAAAAAACAGAAATAACTGACCGGACTTTTATACTATAAACTTAAAAAAGCTTATGATAATGAATACTTCATTTTTCATAAGCTTTTTTATATAAAAAAATATCTGTTAGAGTTTCCCCCAACAGATATTATAAAAGCATAAAACTTAAGCAACTATTTCTTTATATTGTAAAATACGTCCAATCCGTTATATTGAGCTGTATCTCCCAGGAATTCTTCAATTCTTAAAAGTTGGTTGTATTTTGCTATACGGTCTGTACGAGATAAAGAACCTGTCTTTATTTGACCTGCATTTACAGCAACTGCAATGTCTGCTATTGTAGAGTCTTCAGTTTCTCCTGAACGGTGAGATATTACTGCAGTATATCCTGCTCTTTTTGCCATTTCTATAGCATCCAATGTTTCTGTAAGTGTTCCTATTTGGTTTACCTTTATCAATATTGAGTTAGCAACAGCTTTTTTTATTCCTTGAGACAATTTTTCAGTATTTGTAACAAATAGGTCATCACCTACAAGTTGTACTTTGTCTCCCAATTTTTCTGTAAGCAACTTCCATCCATCCCAGTCATTTTCATCCATACCGTCTTCTATAGATATGATAGGGTATTTTTCTACCAATGAAGCAAGATATTCAACTTGTTCTTTTGAATTTCTCTTTACTCCCTTATCTCCTTCAAATTTTGTATAGTCATATACTCCGTCACTGTAGAATTCAGAAGCTGCGCAGTCAAAGCCCAAATATACGTCTTTTCCGGCTTTCAATCCTGCTTTATCGATAGCTTTCAATATTGTTTCAACAGCGTCTTCAATGCCTTCAAAGTTAGGAGCAAATCCACCTTCATCTCCAACTGCTGTAGAAAGTTTTCTTTCTTTTAACAGTTTAGCAAGGTTGTGGAATATTTCGCTACCCCATCTAAGTGCTTCACTAAATGATTCTGCACCTACAGGAAGTATCATAAATTCTTGGAATGCTATAGGAGCATCTGAGTGAGAACCGCCATTTATTATGTTCATCATAGGTACGGGAAGAACCTTAGAGTTTACTCCACCAAGATATTGATATAGCGGAAGACCCAATTCTTCAGCAGCAGCCTTTGCTACAGCCAATGATACACCAAGTATTGCATTAGCTCCAAGTTTTGCCTTGTTAGGAGTGCCATCAAGTTCTATCATCAAGTTGTCTATTGACACTTGGTCAAATACATTCATACCTGTTACTTCAGGAGCGATAATTTCATTGACATTGTCAACAGCCTTTAATACGCCTTTACCCATGTACACGCTTTTATCATCATCTCTAAGCTCAACAGCTTCATACATTCCTGTAGACGCACCTGACGGTACTGATGCTCTACCAACTACACCTGACTCTAAGAAAACTTCAACTTCTACAGTTGGATTACCTCTTGAGTCCAAAATTTGTCTTGCCCATACATCTTCGATATAGCACATATTACTATTTCCTCCTAAAGTTAATTTCTAACTAAATTATAAGTTTATTTGTTTAATATATTTTTTGGTATATTATATTAATTTACTATAAAATTTCTTTAAAAAATTTTCCATGAATATAAGTTAAGCAAGCATAAGTTATAATTACATATTTTTATGCTTACTGATTAAAGGATTAAAAATTGACTAATTTAACAAAATCATCAGCTTTTAGTGATGCTCCACCAACCAAAGCACCGTCTATATCACTTTCAGCCATTATTTGACTTACATTGTCAGGCTTTACGCTACCGCCGTATTGTATTCTTATGCTTTCAGATACAGTTTCACCATATAGTTCTTTTACTGTATTTCTTATAAAAGATATTACTTCATTAGCTTGAGTGCTTGTAGCAGTCTTTCCCGTACCTATAGCCCATATAGGCTCATAAGCTATGACCATCTTTGAAGCCAAATCTTTGTCAAGTCCTTCCAAGTCAGATACAACTTGATTTTTTACTACATCATTTGTCTTGCCTTCTTCTCTTTGACTTAGTGTTTCTCCTACGCAAAGTATTGGCACTATTGAGTATTTGAAGGCTTGTTTAATTTTTTTGTTTACAGTTTCATCTGTTTCGGCAAAATACTCTCTTCTTTCACTATGACCTATTACGCAGTAGTCAATACCAATTTCTTTAAGCATAGGAGCAGATACCTCTCCTGTGAAAGCTCCACTGTCTTCAAAGTGCATATTTTGAGCTGCAATTTTAATATTTGTATTTTTTACAGCTTCTTTCAAATCTTTTAAAAATGTAAAAGGTGCACAAATTACACTTTCAACATCTTCTCTTCCTACCTTGTCTTTTACATCGCTGACAAATTGGACAGCTTCTTTGATTGTCAAATTCATCTTCCAATTTCCGGCTATTATCGGTTTTCTCATCTTTTTCTCCTAAGTAAATCCGAAATACTATTTCATACTAATATTTTATAAGTTTATTTATCTTGTAAGCAATCTATTCCCGGAAGTATCTTTCCTTCCAAAAATTCAAGTGACGCTCCACCACCTGTAGATATATGTGTCATCTTGTCTGCATATCCAAGTTGTTCAACTGCAGCAGCTGAATCTCCACCACCTATGATGGATACGCATTTAGCTTTTGAAAGTGCTTCTGCAAGAGCCTTAGTACCTACAGCAAATTTCGCCATTTCAAATACTCCCATAGGACCGTTCCAAATTACTGTTTTTGCATCGGCTATAGTCTTGCAATAAAGCTCTACAGTCTTAGCACCTATATCAAGTCCCATATATCCGTCATCTATATTTTCGTTTTCAGTATTGAAAGATTCTGCATTTTCGTCAAATTCTTTTGCGACTACATGGTCTATAGGGAGAAGTAATTTTACATTGGCTTTTTCAGCTTTTTCAAGCAGTGATTTTGCCAAATCTATCTTATCATCTTCCACTCTTGATGTACCGACATTCTTGCCTTGAGATTTCAAAAATGTATATGCCATTGCGCCACCTATGATAAGTGTATCAACCTTAGATATGAGATTTTCTATAACAGATATCTTATCTGACACCTTTGCTCCACCAAGTACAGCTACAAAAGGTCTTTCCGGATTTTCAAGCGCTTTGCCCATTATAGATACTTCTTTTTCTATCAAAAATCCCATAACGGCAGGAATGTAATCAGCTATTCCGGCAGTAGATGAGTGGGCTCTGTGTGCAGTACCGAAGGCATCATTTACAAATATGTCTGCCAAAGAAGCCAATTCCTTTGCAAAGCCTGAGTCATTTTTAGTTTCTCCTGCTACAAATCTTACATTTTCAAGCAAGACTACATCTTTTTCTTTCATTTGTGATACGAGTTTTTTTGCATTTTCTCCTACAACATTTTCATCTTCTGCTAGAGCTACATCCTGATTTAAAAGCTTAGATAATCTTTCAGCTACCGGTTTTAGAGAATATTTAGCATCGTAGCATTTGTCAGGTCTTCCAAGGTGGGACATCAATATCACCTTAGCATTATTGTCTATTAGATACTTAATTGTCGGAAGAGCACTTACTATTCTGATATCATCAGTGATTGCTCCATCTTTCATAGGAACATTGAAGTCGCATCTAACTATTACTTTTTTTCCTTTTACATCTATGTCTTTTACAGATTTTTTTGCCATGCTATCAGTCCTTTTCAATATTTTATACCAATTCTTAAATCAAATGTACTTTTATGCTTATTAAAGCATGTTAAATACATAAATATTGACAAAATATTTAATACTAATTACTCTTATAATTTCATATAATCAATTTTAATGATATTAACATATAAAAACTTAATTAACAATAGACTTTTTCAACTATTTATCAGTATTTTAGTTATAATCTTTGAAATTAGATAAAAGTAATATTTATTAAAAAGTTTCAAAAATTAGGAATTGGAATAAGTAATATGGTTTGAGTACAAAATAAAAGCACTTAAATACAGTTTACCTATTAAATTGTATTTAAGTGCTAAATTTGCAATTAATTATATTTTAGATATGACTAATTGCCTTTAGAATTATTTTCCAAGTAGTTGAAGTGTTCTTACCAATTGGCAAGTGTAAGACATTTCATTGTCATACCAAGCAACAGTCTTTACAAGCTGTTTTCCGTCAACATCTACTATTTTTGTTTGTGTAGCATCAAATAGAGAGCCTTCTGAGATACCTATTACATCTGATGATACTATTTCGTCCTCAGTATATCCGAAAGATTCATTTGCTGCTGCCTTCATAGCTGCATTTATTTCAGCCACTGTGACAGGTTTTGCAAGTACAGTTACAAGTTCAGTAACAGAGCCTGTAGGAACTGATACTCTTTGTGCAGAACCGTCCAATTTTCCTTTAAGCTCAGGTATTACAAGACCTATAGCCTTTGCAGCGCCTGTTGAGTTTGGTACTATATTTTCAGCAGCAGCTCTTGCTCTTCTTAAGTCTCCCTTTCTGTGAGGAGCGTCAAGAGTATTTTGATCTCCTGTATAAGCATGGATAGTAGTCATTATACCTTGTACTATGCCGAATTTGTCGTTTAGTACCTTTGCCATAGGAGCAAGGCAATTTGTAGTACAAGAAGCACCAGAAACTATTTTTTCGCTACCATCAAGTATATCATGATTTACATTGTATACTATAGTTTTTACATCTCCGGTAGCAGGAGCTGAGATAAGTACTTTTTTTGCACCGGCTTGGATGTGAGCCTCAGCTTTTTTCTCGTCAGTAAAAAATCCTGTACATTCAAGAACAACATCTACTCCCAATTGTCCCCAAGGCAATTCAGCAGGATTAGCCAGTTCAAATGTCTTTATTTCTTTACCGTTTACTATGAATTTATCATCCGTATAATCTACAGTTCCGTTGAATCTTCCTTGTGTAGAATCATACTTAAGTAAATGAGCAAGCATCTTGTTGTCTGTAAGGTCGTTTATAGCAACTACCTCTATACCTGACACTTCTTGAATTCTTCTAAAAGCAAGTCTACCTATTCTTCCAAAACCGTTAATTGCAACTTTCATTAATTGATACCTCCAAAAATTTGAGATTTAATAATATTATATCCACTGCATAAGCAGAAAATAACTGATGAACATCAAAACTTATCAAGTTGAAAAGCTATTTTACAACCAAAACCGATTTGTCGGTATTGTTTATAACCTTGTGAGAGATACTTCCCAAGAATGTCCTTGAAAGCAT
Source organism: uncultured Peptostreptococcaceae bacterium (assembly GCA_963521605.1). Lineage (GTDB taxonomy): Bacteria > Bacillota > Clostridia > Peptostreptococcales > Filifactoraceae > Peptoanaerobacter. The sequence continues at coordinate 52,244 of CAUQVF010000014.1, forward strand.
ACCAAGACCACGACTACCCATAACAATCAAATCTACATCGTTCTTCTCAGCCTGTTCCACTATCTCTCTTGTAATGTCTCCTACCTTATATAAAGTAGTTAACTTAATGTTTGAATCTTTAAAATCCTGTTCTATTTGATTGAGCATTTGTTCGGCGGATGCTATGTTTTGACTTATTATGTCAATCTTATAATCCACGTTTAGAGCAACTATGTCTGAAACTACAGTTATGACGATTAATTCACTTCCAAATTTTTCGCAAAGTACTCTGGCTTTTTCGAGAGCTTTAAAAGAATATTTGGAACCGTCTATTGGAACAAGAATCTTTTTCATAAAACTCACCTCAACTAATAAATCAAATAAGTTTGATACCTTTTTGATATACCCGAAATAAATAATTTTAAAATTAAAATGGAATAATTTTTAAAATAAAAATAAAAATCAAAATTTATGCTTGAAAATTAAAGTTAAATAGTAAAAATATAACAAATTAATCATAGATTAGGATAATTATTTCTTCATCTGTATATTTATAGAACACTTTTAATTGACTTATAATATTTTTGACAAATTACTATAAATATTTTTAAATTAGGACTTGAAAAAAATTTTAAATATGGTAAAATATTTACTGTTGTGCAAAGGTGGTGGAATCGGCAGACACGTACGTTTGAGGGGCGTATGCCAGATATGGCATGAGGGTTCAAGTCCCTTCCTTTGCACCAATAAACTTGGAGATGTTGAAAATTCAATATCTCTTTTTTGTTGTTAGTAGAAAGATTCATTTGATATTTATAAAATTTAAATCTAATGTGAATATATTTTGAGTTTATATTAAATAAAATCTTATTTTTTTATTTGTTTTTTGAAAAATGTATGACTTTAAAAGAGTAAAAGATTATTATACTTATTTAGATATATAAAATATAGTAAAAAAATCTTAAAAATTAAAAAAAATACTTAAAATTTAAAGTGTTTTATGTTATAATCTATCGAATGTATTTAAAGTATATAATAAATATATAGCAATATTGCATTTATTAAAACTAACTTACGTTAGGTTATTTCAAAAGATACGAATTATAGTGAAATATAACACAATTTACATTTTAAAAAATAAAGAATTCAGAATAATAAATCAAAAAAAATATAAACTAAAAAATACTTCTATCAGGGAGATGAATATAATGGAATATCATTCAAGGGACAAGGTCTATATCAGACTGTTAAATGCCTTGCTTTTTGTTGTATTGACGGCAGTTACTGTGAGATTTTCTTTTTTTCATGGGAAAAAATCTCTTATTAATTACTTAGATTTGAACTTTTACATGGCTCCATATAAAGTTGCTTATATTTTTCATGCGATTAGCTTTATTGCTATGATGATATTCGTAATTTTACAATTAAGTTCAAGCAGTTACGGTATTAAGAAAAAAGTAACTGAAAACTACAGCTATTTAACTCCGGCATCTTTTTTATGTATGATAATTCATATATACTTTTTAAATATAAGAAACTTTAAGATATCAGCAGTTTTTGCCTTTATATTACTTATCTTGACAAGTGCAATATATATAAAGGCTCAGGCTATGAAGAGATTTATGTATAATGATGAAATAAATATGTACGTTTGTCCTTTTTCAATCTTTGTTTCTTGGAGTTTATCTTTACTTTTTATTACTGTAAATATCATGCTTACAGACAATTTAACAATTAATTCAAATGCATTTGTAATAATCGCAACCATAGAATTAATGATGATTTTGTCTCTTAGCATCTTAGTTTTATTCATGTATAAAGATAAGATATTTGTACTTGTCCAAGCTGTATATTTGATTTGTTTGGCAGTAAATACGCAAATAAACGGATATTTTATGCCTGTAGGCTACCTATGCTTTTTATCCATAGTAGTACTTGGAGTCTTTTGGTTTAGGATATTCAATAAAAATAGAGGAGGAAAATAAAATATGTCTGTAAGAGTTCGTTTTGCACCCTCACCTACAGGATTTGTTCATATAGGAAGTTTGAGGACTGCCCTTTATAATTTTTTGTATTCGAAAAAAATGGGAGGAAAATACATCCTTAGAGTTGAAGATACTGACAGGAACAGATTGGTTGAAGGCGCCATAGAGTCTATGCTTAAGTCACTTAAATGGGGCGGTATTAGCTCAGATGAAGGTGTTTGCATAGATGAAGATGAGAAGATAATACAAATTGGTGAAGCAGGTCCTTATATACAGTCAGAAAGATTGGATATATATAAGAAATATATAGATTTATTGGTAGAAAAAGGACATGCCTACTATTGTTTTTGTACTAAAGAAAGATTGGAAAATCTAAGAGAAGAACAAAAGAGCAGGGGAGAAGATACAAAATATGACGGACATTGCAAATCTCTTTCTAAAGAAGAAGTACAAAAAAGAATAGAAGCAGGCGAAGAATATGTAATAAGATTGAAAATGCCTGAAAATAAAGATATTGCCTTTGATGACGTAGTAAGGGGAAGAGTAGTTATAAACTCAGATACTGTAGATGATCAGGTACTTATGAAATCAGACGGATTTCCTACTTATCATTTTGCAGTCGTTGTGGATGATCATCTTATGGGCATAACACATATAATAAGAGGAGAAGAGTGGCTTACTTCTACTCCAAAACACGTACTCATGTATGAGATGTTCGGATGGGAAAAACCTACTTTTGTTCACCTGCCTAATATACTAAATTCTGATAAGAAAAAACTCTCTAAAAGACAGGGAGATGTAGCTGTTGAAGATTTCAAGAAAAAAGGATATCTACCTGAAGGACTTATCAATTATATAGCTCTACTTGGTTGGTCACCTGAAGAAAACAAGGAGATATTTTCGTTAGATGAACTTATAGAAAATTTCTCGCTTGAAAGGGTGTCAAGTAGTGGTGGAGTATTCGATGTTGCTAAGTTAAACTGGGTTAACTCTCACTATATCAAGGAGTATGACTTGGAAAAATTGGTTGACCTTTCAATACCTTTCGTTGTTGAAGATAAACTTATGACAGTTGAAGAAACACAAGAAAAAAGAGATTGGCTTATATTAGCAATGGATACAATAAGGGAAAGACTTAGCTATCTAAAGCAATTCCCAGAAGAAATAAAAGCATTTTTAAGTGATGAAATAGAAACAATAGAGCAAGACGCCATAGATTTTATGAAGTTGGAGCATATGCCTACCTTGTACAACATAGTAAAGGAAGAAATTTCAAATTGCAACAAAGTAGATAGTGAGCTGATTGACAGTATATTTGCAAAACTTAAGGAGCAAAAAATAAAAGGTAAGAATCTTTTCATGGGAGTAAGAGTAATAGTAACAGGTGTATGCCATGGACCTGATATGCACAAGTCTATGGAATTACTAGGAAAAGATAAGATATTAAAACGCTTGGAACAAACAAAAAAATATATTTTTTAAATGAAATACTAACCTTGCTTTAATAATTATTTTGGAGAAATTTAATGCTTTTAGTATGTGATGTAGGTAATACAAATTTGGTTTTTGGAATTTATCAGGATGATATACTCAAATATAGTTTCAGACTTGGGACAGATCCTATTAAGACTTCCGACGAATATGGTGTATTGGTAAAAACTTTGATAGAAGAAGAAGGATATACGTTTGAAGATGTTGACGATGTGATAATTTCGTCTGTAGTTCCGGAAGTAATGCACTCTTTGGAAAATTTTGCCTTGAAATTTTGTAAAAGAAGAGCATATATAGTCGGACCAGGAGTAAAAACAGGAATAAACATTAAATATAACAATCCTGCACAGGTAGGTGCAGATAGGATAGTAAATGCTACCTGTGGATATGAAAAATACGGAGGTAATATAATCCTGATAGATTTTGGGACAGCCACAACATTTTGTGCAGTATCAAAAGAGGGAGATTACTTAGGAGGACTTATCACACCGGGTATTAAAATTTCTGCTGATGCACTTTTTATGCACACATCTAAGCTACCTAAGATAGAGATAGTAAAACCGAAATCTGTCATAGCAAAAAATACAGTTGGTGCTATGCAAAGTGGTATATATTATGGCTATGTAGGGCTTGTGGACAAGATAGTTTCAGATATGATAAAAGAGCTTGGTTGGAGAAAATACAAGGTAATTGCAACAGGAGGACTTTCACAGTTGATTGTAGAAGGTTCAATACACGAAATTATAATAGATAAAACTCTCACTTTAGAGGGACTCAAAATAATATATGAGAAAAATAAATAATATACTAAATATAGGGAATAACAAATATGAGAATATCCATGCCATACTTGCACCTATGGCGGGATTTACAGACCTTCCATTTAGATTGATTTGCGAGGAATATGGATGCAACTTCACTTTTACAGAAATGATAAATGCCAAGGCTCTATGTTATCATGATGAAAAAACAACCCAGATGCTTGATATTTCCGGACAAAAAAAGTATGTAGGAGTACAGATATTTGGTAGTGAAGTAGAGTATATAGGAAAGGCTGTAAAGATAATAAATGATTTGGACAGATTTGCTCATATAGATATAAATATGGGCTGTCCTGCTCCGAAGATTGTAAAGAACGGTGACGGCAGTGCATTGATGAAAAATCCCTCTCTTGCGTCAAAAATTGTTGAAGAGGCAAAGAAAAATTCATCAATACCTGTAACTGTAAAAATCAGAAAAGGCTTTGATGACAATAATGTTAATGCTGTAGAATTTGCCAGGATGTTGGAGCAAAGCGGTGCAGACGCTATAACTGTACATGGAAGAACTACAAGACAGTATTACTCGGGAGTAGCAGACTGGGATATAATTGCAGAGGTAAAACAAGCTGTCAAAGTACCTGTGATAGGAAACGGTGATGTAAAATCTCCTGAAGATGCTAAAAGGATGATGGAGTATACAAATTGCGACAGTGTATTAATTGCAAGAGCTGCTCAGGGCAATCCATTTTTATTTGCTCAGATTAATGATTATTTTGAAAATGGGAGCTACGAAGATATTCAAGATAGTCAAAGAATTAAAATTACATTAAAGCATTATAAACTGTCAATGGAAAAGTTTGAAACTTCCGTTGCTGTCAGGGAGATGAGGAAACAAATCAACTGTTACCTCAAGGGGATAAAAAATTCATGTGCTGTAAAAAATCAAATAAATATGCAAAATGATTATGAAAAAGTAATTGAAATGCTTGAAAGTTTTGCTAAAAGTCTTATTTGACAAATATTAAAACTGAAATCATTATATAATATAGTGAAAAGACATAATAAAAGGAGAATGAAATGTCCGTATCAAACGAAAATGATATATTGCTTACCAAAGAGGGATACGAAAATATCGAAAAAGAACTTGAAGAGCTAAAATCCGTAAGAAGAAAAGAAGTTTCTGATAAATTGAAAGAAGCACGCTCTTTTGGAGACCTCTCAGAAAATGCTGAATATGATGAAGCTAAAAATGAGCAGGCGCAACTTGAAGAGAGAATAGCAAAGCTTGAAAATATGCTTAGAAAAGCCGTGATAATCTCGGAAACTGATTTGAAGATGAATATAGTAAATCTCGGTTCACAAGTCAAAGTATCTATCAAATATCCTGATGGTGAAGTGGAGGAAGAAGATTACACAATAGTGGGAAGTGCAGAGTCAAATCCTGCCGAAGGAAAGATTTCAAATGATTCACCTATAGGAAAGGCTTTGATAGGTGCCAAAAAAGGACAAAAAATTGATGTTCAGGTACCAGACGGTATAGCTAAGATAAAGATAGTAAGTATAGAACGCAAATAGTATCAAAAATAAAATTCTAAGGAGAAAAAAATGCAAGGTGAAAAGATAGTTCTCAACGAGATGGAGCAATTGAGATATGACAAATTGCTAAAAATGCAAGATGAAGGCAGAGATCCGTTTAAAGTAGAAAAGTTTGACCAAACTCATCACTCAAAACAAATAAAGGATGATTTTGAAAACTTTGAAGGCAAAGAAGTATCAGTTGCCGGAAGAATGATGAGCTTTAGAAGTTTTGGTAAAAGTACCTTTGTTGATGTGCAGGACAAGGACGGAAAGATACAATGCTATGCCAAGAAAGATGAACTTGGAGAAGAGTTGTACAAAGCATTTAAAGAATTTGACATTGGAGATATAATTGGAGTTACAGGAGTTGTATTTAAGACTCAAAAAGATGAAATCTCAATAAAAATGCACGAAGTTAAACTTCTTTCAAAATCACTTAGAATCTTGCCTGAAAAATATCACGGACTGAAGGATATGGACTTGAGATATAGACAAAGATATGTAGATTTGATTGTCAATCCTGAGGTAAAAGAGGCTTTCTTAACAAGAAACAAGGCTATAAAGGCACTTAGGGAATTCTTGGAAGAAAGAGAGTTTATAGAAGTGGAAACTCCGATACTCAACACTATAGCCGGTGGAGCTACTGCAAGACCTTTCATAACACATCACAACACTCTTGACATTGATATGTATTTAAGAATAGCAAACGAACTATATCTTAAGAGGTTGATAGTCGGTGGATTTGAAAAAGTGTATGAAATGGGTAGAATGTTCAGAAATGAAGGTATGGACATCAAACACAATCCTGAATACACTGCAATGGAATTATACCAAGCATATGCAGACTATGAAGACATAATGAAACTTACCGAAGAACTGGTAGCATATATGGCTGTAGCTGCAACAGGCTCTACACTTATCAATTATCAAGGTAAACAAATAGATCTAAAACCGCCTTGGAGAAGACTGTCAATGACTGATGCTATCAAAGAATATGCAAACATAGATTTTGACGATATAAATACTGACGAAGAAGCTGTAGAGCTTGCAAGAAAGCACAATATAGAAATAATACCTGAAATGAAAAGAGGACATGTAATAGCAGGTATATTTGAAAAATATTGTGAAGACAAACTAATTGATCCTACATTCATCACTCATCATCCGGTAGAAATATCACCGTTGTCAAAGAGAAACCCTGAAGATCCAAGAATAACAAATAGATTTGAAGCATTTGTAAATACTTGGGAAATAGCAAATGCATTCTCTGAGCTCAATGACCCTATCGACCAAAGAGCAAGATTTATGGATCAGTTAAGACAAAGAGAACTTGGAGATGAAGAAGCTCAGATGTTGGATGAAGACTTCTTAAATGCTATAGAAGTAGGTTTACCTCCTACAGGTGGACTTGGGATAGGTATAGACAGAGTTATAATGCTACTTACAAACTCAGCAAGTATAAGAGATGTAATACTCTTCCCGACTATGAAGCCTATAAGCAAAGAAAATAAGGAAAATCAAGACGCATAGGCTTTGTTGAATTATGAGTGCAACAAAATAACAAAACAAATAATATTGCTTTATAGTCAAAGTAAATTTTTATAGGGCAATGTTAAATAATATGAATTAAAATAAAAGGTGTGCTATTGTTTTATACTATAAGTACACCTTTTATGCTTTATTACATTATTAAAAATATCCAATACTAATCACCATTTATATTACCAAGTAGTTATTTAAAATGACTCTACAAATTGTGGATATTTTCAATAACTTTTTTGTAACAAAAATACACGGCTTTTTAATAGGTTTTTAGTATAAATATTTTGATATTCAATATACTATTGAATTTTAGTATAAGATTTGATAAAGTTTTTGATATATACTATTTACAAGCAAGTGAAAATAGTATATAATTTTTCCAAAGATAGTATTATTTTATCATATTTTTACTTACTTTATAATACAAGCTACTTAAAGTCACAACTTAGTAAATACATATTTTTTTAAACTCTAAGTATCATAATAATTGATAGTATAGAGTTATTGTGTTTGGATTACTTTTAACATTTAGTGATATTTTTATCACAATTTATTGATGTAGTAGATTTTATAGAGATATCAGTATAAATAGTAGATAATTGATACTATTGTTTATAATTAATCTATAATTGTTATGTTAGACTTATATTTTTGTATATTTTCAAGGGTGGAGTATGAAATATTTAGTTAGATTTGAACTTAAAGAGCCAAATATTCGTGTTAATTACAGAGAAATTTTTATCAGCTTTTTCAAGAAATCCATATCCTCTTATATGGACGGATATTTTTTCGATGATTTATATAATGCAGGGACGATGAAAAAGTCCCTTGTTTGGTCTGTCAATTTTCAAAAGCCTATATTTAAAAAAGGTGAAATGGAACTTGCAGGAAAAGATGTAAATATGACTTTAAAGATTGGAGATTCTCAAACTGCGCTTATATACTATTCAAGCATGCTTTTGATGAAGGATAAGGCATTTCCTATAGGTAATGCTAATGAACTCAAGCTAAAAAGCATTAAGATGATAAACGAAAGCGATATAGTAGGTGATTATACAGTATTTAAAGTTTTTTCACCTATATGTCTAAAACAACATCATTCTGAAAATAACAAGGATAGGTATTTAACAGCTGATGATGCTGAATTTGGCTTGGAACTTGGAAGAAAACTAAAAGAGGATTTGCCTTATATGGATGAGGAAATTGACAATCTAAAATATGATTTTAGCAAGCTGAAAAAAGTGATAGTTCCAATATACAAAGTTAAAATTCCAGCTACCATAGGAACTTTTGAGATTTCCGGAGATAATAAAATATTAAATCATATACTCAAAAACGGCGTAGGTTCAAAGAGAAATTCAGGATTTGGCTTAGTTGAACAGGCTTTTTAAGGAGTGATGTTATGATTAATAAAATAGAAATTAAATATGATATTGATGGAAGAAGTATTTCTTTTAATAGAAAAATCGAGCCGTCAGATTGGAGATACTCTGCTGCAATTGTTGGGATGATTAGGTTTTTCCAAGATAGAAATATCGCTTATAAAATAGATGGCAGATATTTATATTACAATTTTGAAGATATAAGCGGAGATATTAGCGACGACAAGGATTATCTTTATTTTGCTGAGAAGTGGTTCTCTGATAAGATGCACCATAAAGAAGTTGATATAAGGCTAAATAAAAGTGATTTTAGCAAAGATGAGATAAGTGAAATAAATAAAAAACTCGAAGCAAATACTGTAATGAAGAAAGTTTTTAAAGGGGTCAAATTTGATGGAACTAATAATAAGCTTATCAAAGATTTGATAGAAGAAAACAGACTTGAAATTATAGCGAATACATTTTGTAATGCTAAAAGCGGATATGCAAAGTTTATAAATAATTCAAAATATAGAAGTAAAAAAGGTGACGTTTGCCGTTTACAGGGTTTCTATGTGGATACCGGGAGAAAGACAAAGTCCATCGCTTTTTGTTTTGACAAAGATGCAAGGACTTTTAATGATGAAATAGAGTTTGATTTTATACCCTTTGCATTTTCAAGAAGCGGTACTTCCATATTTATAAATAATAATACATCAATTAATTATCTTATGAATTCCAATAATGAGATGGAAAATTATCTTGAAAAGCAATTTGAAAATCAAAAGACATGGAACTCCATTTTTTACAGTTATTTTGGAGGCTTTGAATTCATAGATTTTGATGTGGAAGTCATAATAAAAAATATGGAAACAGATTTCTATGAAAGTATGTTTATAAGAAAAGCTGCTATAGAAATCTTTAAGATTATAGCTAAAAACAAAGGCTTCTCTGAATCTCTAAACAATATATTCAAGAGATATATCAAGATAGGTGAAAATTTTTACATTAATGTAATGGAAGAAGTCACTAAAAGTATACTAAATGAGCTTAGCTTGGATGATTTGATAGAGTTGATAATGAAAGTGGAATATGAAAGTCAATCAAATACTCCGGATACCTATTGTCTAAGCAGACTTATTTACATTAATGAACTTATATATAAAAATATGGAGGATAATATGGAAAAATCAGCTGAACTTATAGGTTCAAGTATCTCTGCAGCTGAAGTTACAAGATACTTTATTGCAAACGGACAGGAAAATAAGATTAAGGGGTATCAGCAAAGACTTGCAAATACTCTTATATCTAAGGATTATAATAGATTTATTGAAATAATGTTGCAACTGTCTTCTTATACACAGGTACCATTTATTTTTATGCATAAGCTGATAGAAGACTTTGAAAGTAATAAGAATCTGGCATATAACTTTATAAATTCATTAATAATTAAGAGCAATGTTAAAGAAGGGGGAACAAATAATGAAAAATAAGGCATTGACATTGACTGTTGTTGCAAATATGACATCAAACTATGGTGAAGGACTTGGAAATGTAGGTACAGTACAAAAAGTTTATAAAAACGGTAAGGCATATGCTATAAGGTCAAGAGAAAGTATGAAAAATGCAATAATGGTACAAAGCGGACTTTATGACGATTTAAAGGTTGAACAAGATGGAAAGGTTGACCAAAAAGCTGTATCAAAAGAAATAAATGTCGCTACAAACAGGGCATTAGAAGGCGGATATATGAGTACCATAGGAGATAGAAAGATAAGAAAGAGCTCTTTTTATATGACAGATGCCATCTCATTTTATCCATTTGTAAATGAAGTCAGATTTCACAACAATCTATACCTTGCCCAAACCTATGCCAAAGAAAATGGCATAAATATACAGGAAAAAGCTGCAAATGCAGGGTTGATGCCCTATCAATATGAGTATGACAAGTCACTTAAGAGATATAGCATTACCATTGACCTTGATAAGGTAGGTATTGATGAAAATTATGAAACAAAGGCTGACAACAAAGAAAGAGCTGATAGAGTCAAGGCTCTTGTAAATGCTGTAAAAAATCTTTCCTTAGTAGTAAGGGGTAATATGGACAATGCTGAACCGATATTTGTAGTGGGTGGAATAGGAGAAAAAAAGACACACTATTTTGAAAATGTAGTGCATATAGACTCAGGGAAATTGAAAATAGAAGAAGATTTAAAGGCAAAACTAAGTGAAGAAGGATATGGAGCGGCCTTGTTGAAAGGATATAATTTTGAAAATGAAAGGGAAATAGAGGCTGAGCTTGGAGCAGTTTCGATAGAAAATTTCTTCGCAAAATTAGCTGAAGAGGTGGATAAATACTATGAAAGCAGTCAGAATTAAACTAAGGCAAAATCAAGCGTCATATACGAGGGAAGAAACAGTAAACAATCGTATGACCTATCCCTTGCCCCAATATTCCACTATAATTGGAGCCTTGCATAATGCTTGTAGTTACACTTCATACCATGAGATGAATGTAAGTGTGCAAGGCAAATATAGAAATCTGCAAAGAGAACTATATGTAAATCACGCTCTTTTAAACGGCTTGGAGGATGACAGAAGTATACTAATATATCTCAAAAATCCCAATTCGCTTAATACAGGCTTTGTAAAAGTTTCAGAAGCATTAAAATCTCAGGGAAACAGCTTTAAGGATAGGAAGACTATTCAAGTATATGACGAAGAAAAACTTCAGGAATATATAAATATTAAAACAGTTCTCAGCAAAACTATGTCAGATAAGAAAAAAAAATTGATGAGATAGAAAAAGCCTGGAAAAATGAAAAAAAGCAAATTAAAGATAAGTTGAAGGACTTAGATTCAAAGTCTCAAGAAGCAGTCGAGCTGAAAAGGGCTGTTGACAAAAGAGATAGTGAAATAAAAGAACTTAAAAACAAATATAAGTTAGAGTTATACGAACAAGTTGAAGAACCTATAAGTCATTTTAAAACTTTAACTAAGAGTGTGCAGACTCAAGAGGTGCTTTATGATGTGGAGCTTGTAATTCATATAAGTGCAGATGATGAGACATTAAAAGACATCATTGCCAATCAAAATAATCTTGTATGTCTTGGTAGAAGTGAGGATTTTATTGAGCTTGTTGAGATAAAGGAAGTAGAACTAAGCTCTGATATAGATAAGACCTATGAACTTAATGACGGCTACTCTATGTATGTGGATATTGCTAAAATAAACACCGATGAAACCGGAGATGAAGATTACTTTTTGACAAGCGGAGGTAGTAAAAAACCTGCAAAAGGTACAATATACTACGTTTCTAAGGACTATAAGATTGAAGGTAAAAAAAGAGTATTCAACAAAATACCTTGCCTATATTCTTCGTATATAGCTATAGACGAAAGCTCACAAAATGCACTTTGTGACATAGACGGAGGATATATAGTAAACTTGAATTAAAATAATAATTGTAGTAAGTGGATATAATTCATTTATTCTTATAATGAACCTGAGCTTAGATGGATTAATTTGGGCTTAGGTTCTTTTTAATATATCAACTACTTATACTAATAACTCTACTACAACAATAATGATATATAATATTAACAACCTATCAAAAAGCCATGTGATTCTATTTCAGCAAAATTATTGACAATCTGCAAAACGTGTAATTTGGTAAAATAATATTCTTGGCATTATAAATTGAGATTAGTATCAGATTATAAAAGAGGGATAAAATGGGAAAATACGATAAGCTTCCAATATTCTATAAAAATTACAAGGCAAAAGAAAATGAGACCCTATATGAGCATACAGTCAACTTGCTTGAAAATCTTGAAGAACTTTCTAAAATAATAAATTTAGAATATCAAGACTTGATTGAGGAAGCATGTATCTATCATGATTTAGGTAAGATTAATCCACTTTTTCAAAAAAGACTTGAAAATAAGAAAAAATTTGATGATACAAAGGAGATTGGTCATAATATAATATCTACATACTTGGCAAAGAAATTTTTGTCTAATTACGATTCAAATGATAGAAATATAATATTATATGCCATATTAAACCATCATAACTATGTAGATAATTTTGAAAGTATATATGAGAAAAAAGAGCTTTTGCAAGAAAATTTGAAAAATATAGCGTTAGAAGTATTTAACGACAGTCAAACAGATTTTTTCAAAAGTATAGGGGCAAGAGAATTATCTAAAATAGGTGATTTAAGAAGTAGAGCTACTAAAAAATCCATTTTAGTAAAGGGCTTTTTGCACAAGTGCGACTATGCCGCCAGTGCTTATAGCAAGGTAGAAATTCCTAATGTTTACTTAAAAGACAGACTTGAAATTTTAAAGGAAAAATTTAAGAATAATGGCAAGTCAAACGATTGGAATGATATGCAAAAATTTGCAAAACAAAATTCTGATAGCAATATGATATTAATAGGCTCTACAGGTCTTGGAAAGACTGAAGCATCACTTTTGTGGATAGGAGATAGCAAAGGGTTTTATGTGCTACCGCTAAAAACTGCAATAAATGCAATGTATAAGCGTATAAAACATGATTTATTTCCTGAAGATTTTGAGAGCAATCTTGGACTGCTACATGGTGAACTTGAAAATATTTATCTCGAAGATAGTCAAAATACAAATGCAAATGAAGAAGTGGAAGAAGGTATGAAATTTTGGGAGTATTACGGTCTTACTCGCAATATGTCGCTACCGCTTACTATCAGTACCCCTGATCAGATATTTAGATTTGCTTTTAGATATAGCTCATACGAACTGCAACTTGCAACTTACAGTTATTCAAAAATAGTCATAGATGAGATACAGGCATACTCTCCTGATATTTTAGCAACTTTGATTTATTCTTTGAAGATGATTGATATGGTCGGTGGTAAATTTGCTATTACTACAGCTACCTTGCCACCATTTATCAAGGACTTATTGCAAAATAGGCATGAGAATCCAATCAAATATGTAGAAAAAGTATTTTTAAATGATAAGATAAGGCATAAAGTTAAATTAAATCATAGGTCAATTGATATAGATGAAATTAAAAACTTTATAGAAGAAAAATTCAATCAGGAAAGTATGAAGATTTTAATTGTTCTAAATAAAGTCAAAGTAGCTCAAGATACATACAGGAGCCTTAAATCATGGATGAATGAAAATGATTTGGATGTAGAGATAAATTTATTACATTCTAAATTTACAGTACAAGATAGAAATGAAAAAGAAGATATGATACTAAAAGATGGGGATACTTCTTGTCAAAAAAAGGTTATATGGATATCTACACAAGTCGTAGAAGCAAGTTTGGACATAGATTTTGACTATCTCTTTACAGAACTGTCTGATGTAAGCGCACTGTTGCAAAGGATTGGAAGATGTAACAGAAAGGGATTAAAATCTACAGATGAGTTCAATTGTTTTGTCTACACTGAAATAAATGATGGCTTGTTCAAGGTATTTACTACAAAAAATGCAAACTCAAGTAAGGGAATAATTTTCAAATCCTTATTTGAGCTTAGTAAGTCTGCCTTATTGGAATGGGAAAAGCAAAATACGGATGGTTTTATGTCGGAAAAGGATAAGAATGATATGATTGACAAGTATTTTACAATGGATAAGATAAAAGAATATGATGAGATATATGGAAGTAATTATATTGCTTACCTTAGTGAATACAATAAGATGTACAATCATCTTCAAAATATAATACCTGATAGCAAAAAACAAAGTGAAGTGATAAAAGAATTCAGAAATATCATCAGTGCAAGAGTAATACCTATGTCAATATATGAAGATAAGCAAGAAAATATCATAGAAATAATAGATGAGATAGAAGAAAAAAGAAAATTAATCGGAAAAAAAGCAGATAGAGAAGAAAAACAAAAACTGAGAATTGATATATTACGTCTTAAAGACAAGTTCAAACAATTTACATTAAATATCAGTCTATATGAACTTGGTTCAGATAGAGATAGTTGTGTGGTAGATAACGAAAAAATAATTATTTCAAGTTTGAAGTATAGTAAAGAATACGGGCTATTGAGAGAAAAAGAAGAGGATACAGGTGGGATATTTATATGATGGAAGAAAAAATTACAGGGATTATGATATATTACTATTTGGTATGCCAAAGAAAATTGTGGCTATTCTACAATAATATTTCCATGGAAGATGAAAATGAGCTTGTTCAGATAGGTAAATTTATTGATAATAGCAGTTATTCATCAAAGCGAAAACATATAATGATTAATGAGGAGATAAATATAGATTTTGTTGAAAACTCAGGCGTTATCCATGAGATTAAAAAAAGTAGAAATATAGAAGAGGCTTCAATATGGCAAATTAAGTATTACTTGTACTATCTCAAAAAATATGGAGTGGAAAATATACAGGCTAAGATTGACTATCCTTTACTAAAACAAACATTGGATGTAAAGCTTGAAACAGAAGATGAGGCTAAGATTGTAGAGATAATAAGCAGTATCAGGATGATAATACAAAATACGAAGATACCGCCTTGTATTAACAATAAAATATGCAAAAAATGTGCCTATTTTGACTTATGTATGATTTAGGAGAATGCAATGAAAAACAGTTTATATATTTATCAAAACGGTCAACTCAGTAGAAAAGACAATACTTTAAGATTTACTAATGAAAATGGAGACAAGAAAGACATACCTGTAAACAGTATTTCAGAGATATATTTCTTTGGAGAAGAAACTATTAATACTAAGCTTATAACTTTTTTATCACAAAATAATATTATAGTGCATTTTTTCAACTACTATGATTTTTATTCATCAAGTCTTGTTCCAAGACAGACCAAAATATCAGGACGATTACTTGTAAAACAGGTGGAGCATTATACAGACAAGTCAAAAAGAATGGAACTTGCAAAGGAATTTGTAAAGTCAGCAGGAAATAATATCTATAGGAATCTCAGATATTACAATGGTCGTGGCAAAGACGTCAAAAATGCTATGGATGAGATAACACATCTGATAAAAGAAATTGAAAAATGCGACAATATTGCTCAGCTTATGGGAGTTGAGGGCAATATTCACAAAATATACTACAGTCAGTGGAATGTGATTATAGATCAGGAAATAGACTTTACAACAAGGGTAAAAAGACCGCCTGACAATATGATAAATACCTTAATATCGTATTTAAACAGCCTTGTATATACTACTGTACTAAGTGAAATTTATAAGACGCAATTAAATCCGACTATAAGCTATCTGCATGAGCCGGGTGTGAGCAGATTTTCACTTAGTCTTGATATTGCAGAAATTTTTAAGCCTCTGATTTCAGATAGGTTGATTTTCTCCTTATTAAATAAAAATCAAATTAAGGAGGAACATTTTTCCAAGGGATTAGATTATCTTCATTTATCGGAAAAAGGCTCAAAAATAATACTTTCAGAATACGACAAGAGATTGAAACAGACAATTTCTCATAAGGAACTTGGAAGAGAGGTAAGCTATAGATATTTGATAAGATTAGAATGTTATAAGCTTATTAAACACTTATATGATGAGAAAAAATACGATTCCTTTGTGATGTGGTGGTAAAAAATGTATATAATATTAATATATGATATCTGTAAGGACGAAAATGGTCAAAAGAGATGGAACAGAGTATTTAAACTCTGTAAAAAATATCTTGTACACATTCAAAAATCGGTATTTGAAGGAGAAATCTCAGAAGCTGATTTGATGATACTTAAAAAATCAATAGAAAAGGAAATAAAAAAAGAATGTGATTCGGTAATAATTTTTAAAAGTAGAAATAAGAGATGGCTGGATAAAGATATAATGGGAATAGAACAAGATGATCCATTTATGATATAGTTTTTTTGTGCAAATGAAGTTATTATATTATTTAACATAAATTTTACACTCGAAAATAATATTAAAAATATTGGAATTTAAATATACTTCAAAAACTTGATACTATACTTGAGCAATTTTTTTTTATATTTACATTTTATTTAAAAATACTTCTCAACTAATGTACTAAAAAATTAATATATCTTAAAATTCCAACAAAATTACTAAAATTTTAGCGAAAAAGTTAGTTTTAGTAAAAGAAAAAATTAAATATGCTTTATTTGTAATTGTCATAGCTCTATGTTAATTTATCAAATAACATTAAAAAATTGTCGACCTAAGATAGGACTAAAAAATGGGGGGGATAGACAAATTTGTAAAATCAGCCTTTAAATAAGGTTAAAATTTAAAATTCAAAAATAAATGGCATGGAAATTTATCAAAAATATCAAGGTCGACAAAAAAGTACTTTCAAAATCAGTAAATATGTGATAATATTAAGTACGGATTTGAATATCACCAGATTGGAATGTAAATTAAGTATCGTGTATGTGCTATATCAAATCAGCCTAAAATTTGAATATCACCAGATTGGAATGTAAATAATAACAAAGGGCAAAAAATGTCTAAAGAACAATATGATTTGAATATCACCAGATTGGAATGTAAATGCTTTATTCAGCCAATCTATTACAAAGTCTTTCTTTTCATTTGAATATCACCAGATTGGAATGTAAATTATGTTGACAGCTCGCCCCAAGACTTCGTACCTTGTTCTAATTTGAATATCACCAGAATTACGACATATCTAAATAAACATTGAAATTCCAATACATATT
>CAUQVF010000015.1:0-63810 GCA_963521605.1 uncultured Peptostreptococcaceae bacterium
AAGAATACTTAGATTACAGAAAGATGGAGGTGCAAGAGATGATAACGGCATTTACAACACAAGAAGAGGCATTTGAAAGTTTCTTAAAGGATGAAGTGAAAGCGGGAGAAAAAAGAGGTAGAAAAGAAGGTAGAGAAGAAGGCAGAGAAGAAGGCAGAGAAGAAGGCAGAGAAGAAGGCAAGATGGATACTCTAATAAACTTCTTTAAAAACGGAGCCGGTTTAGATTTGATAAGTAAGGCTGTAGGTATGAGCACAGATGAAGTGAAAAGTATACTAATTGGTAGAGGTTTTGAAGTATAAATATGTAAAATATTATCTCTATAGTATTCTTATTTCAATGTGAAAGATGGAGGTGCAAGAGATGATAACGGCATTTACAACACAAGAAGAGGCATTTGAAAGTTTCTTAAAGGATGAAGTGAAAGCGGGAGAAAAAAGAGGTAGAAAAGAAGGTAGAGAAGAAGGTAGAGAAGAAGGTAAGATGGATACATTGATAAACTTCTTTAAAAACGGAGCCGGTTTAGATCTGATAAGTAAGGCTGTAGGAATGAGTATAGATGAAGTAAAGAGCATATTAATAGGCAGAGGCTTTGAAGTATAAAATGACAAATATCTTTTGCGCCTTGAATTTGGAAGTTGTAATATGATTTTTAATACTTAGATAACAATAAAGTATGATTTGCAAAATTATATTAATATTAAACAATACTAAGGCGCAAAAGATATTAAAATACTTTATATAGTATAATATCAGATTAAATATTTTTATACATATTGAAAATTTTAAAAAGAATTTATATTTTATTTAATTTATATTACTATGATACCGATAAATAAAAACAATAGGTAAAATTGCCTATAAAAATATTTGAAAAAGAGCATGTATTATAAATAAAGAAGAGGAGATAATGAGCAGTTTTTATATAAAATCAGATAAAATATTTTTGGAAAATGAGGTTTTTGACGGATATATTTTAATTGAAGACAACTACATAAGTGACATTAGTAGATCTGTGAAGAAGGATGTTGAAGTCAAAGATTATACTTCAAAGATTGTGGCACCGGGATATTTCGATACACATGTGCACGGTTATGGAGGTCATGATGTAATGGATGCTACAGTTGAAGGACTGCTTGAAATTTCAAAAGCCATGGTCTCAACCGGAGTAACTTCATTTTTAGCTACAACTCTTACTGACAGTTTTGAAAGACTTAGTGCCGCTTGTGAAAATGTAGGGAAATGTAAAAACCTATGTAAGGGAGCAAAAATTCAAGGTATATTCCTTGAAGGACCATTCTTTACTGAAAAATACAAAGGTGCCCAAAATCCTGAGTATATGTCAAATCCAAGCATGGAAAAACTTAAATCTTGGAATGACATCTCAGGAAACTTAGTAAATAAAATAGCTATTTCTCCGGAATATGAAGGAACATCAGAATTTATAAAAGAAGCTGTAGACCTTGGTGTATATGTGGCTTTAGCACATAGCGATGCGACATACGAACAGGCGAAAGAAGCCGTAAAAAACGGTGCAAGCATCTTTGTTCACACCTACAATGCTATGAGTCCCTTGCACCATAGAAATCCGGGTATGGTAGGAGCCTCTCTTACTACAGATACATTCAACGAAGTAATTTGCGACGGACACCATGTCCATCCGGGAGCGGTAGATGTGATTTTGAGAGCAAAATCACCGGACAAGACAGTTCTTATAACTGACTGTATGATGGCAGGAGGTATGGAAGATGGAAATTACAAACTTGGAGAATTTGATGTAAAGGTAGAAAATGGTACAGCAAGACTGTCTTCCGGAGCTTTAGCAGGCTCTATATTGAGTTTATATCAAGCTGTAAAAAATGTTTATGAGTGGGGGCTTGTCTCAAAATTGGAAGCAGTGAAAATGGCAAGTCTAATACCTGCCAAATCTGTAGGCATAGATGACAAAATTGGAAGTATAGCCATAGGAAAATGTGCCGATATAAATATACTGGACGACGATTTAAACGTCTTGGAGGTATTTATAGATGGAGAGAAGAAATTTTAGTAGTACATCAATTAAGTTGAATTATATTTTTTGATAGAATATATATATATAAAGAAAAAATAAAAAATATAAGAAAAAATCAAAATAAAATAAGGAGAAGAAAAATGAAAGCATTAGGAGAAAATCAAGAACACGAGGAAATGCAAAATCCGCTGTATTTACAGTTAATTGATAAACTTATAGAAAGAATAAGCGGTATGAATGTAAATGACAGATTACCTTCAGAAAGAGATTTATGTGTCATTTATGAAGTAAGTAGAACTACAGTAAGACAGGCAATGTATGAATTGGAACTCAACGGTTATGTTACAAAAATTCAAGGTAGCGGAACTTATGTATCAAAACCGAATGAAACAAAACAGGATTTGGCAGATTATTACAGCTTTACTAAACAAACAAAGGCCATGGGTAAATCGCCAAAGACAAAGACGCTTGAATTTCGTGTTGAAAACTCAAATAAATCAACTCAAGAAAAAATGAAATTAGCAGAAGGAACAAAGGTAATAAGATTTGTAAGACTTAGACTTGCAGATGATATACCTATGATGTTGGAGACAACATACCTACCTTATACAGAATTTGAGACTTTGAAAAAACGTGATTTGTCAGTACAACCTCTTTATGACATATTTGAAAATGTATATCATAAAAAAGTTTCAAGGGTTGTTGAACAGTTTTCAGCAAGTAATTTGACACAAAAACAATCTGATATTATGGATGTAAGTGTCAATATGGCGTGTCTAAAGGTTACAAGATTCAGCTATGATGCCAAAGGAAATATAATTGAGATGACTCATTCGCTTGTTAGACCGGATCAATATGTATACCAAACGGAAATAAAAGTGGGGGAGTAAAAATTCGGTAATAAGTCAGAAATAACTCTATCTATAGTAATGGAGTTATTTTTACGAAATGGTAATTACCTTTTTATTGCCAAAATCTTAATAAAGCTTAAAATTACAAGAAAAAATTAAAAAAATTTTCAAAAAAATATTGAAAAAATTTTTAAAATAGTATATAATGTTAGCATAAGTTTTGAGAGACATCGAATTTTATTTTTATATGAAAAATATAAAAATATTTTGAAAAAATACTAAACTTTTTTTAATAGTATTCGATATAATTAGTGTAAAACATCTTCGAAATATTTTAAGTAGATTTTAGCTTTACAACTTATAATATTTATACTAAATGTTGTTTCCTCAGCTAAGATTTAATAATAATTAAAGGAGACAATATAATTACTAAGACAGTACGATTTTTTATAATAGATTAACTTTTCATAATAAAAACATCCGCAAAAAAACCACTTAACAGTGGTTTTTTTGTGCCCTTTTTTAAAAAAACATCTACTTTTCACTTGATATACTTACAAAAAATTAAATTTTATGGTATTATATTGTGGAAATTCTTGATGAGTTATATAAATATAGTAATATTAAAATTAAATAAGAATAATATAATTTTTTCTAAATGTATTTTATTTGTAAATAAATGCTGTATTGTACTATTGATAAAAAAATATATTTTTAATAGTTTGAATTGTCTTTAGTATAAAAAATACAAAAAGTTTAGTTTTATCCGTATATCAATTTAATATATGGATAATATTCATTGATAGTATAAAATCAGTATATTACTTAATTATAAATGAACTGAGAATATATTATCTATTATATTATTAGATTATATTGTTAAGTAATGTTGTAGCTTTCATATTATAGATTATAGGAGAAAAAATGGAAACAATAGCAAGTTTTATGGTTGATCACTTGAACTTACTGCCTGGTGTCTACGTTTCAAGAAAAGACAGGGTTAAGGATGCCGTTATTACAACTTTTGATATTCGTATGACAAGACCTAATTTTGAACCGGTTATGAATACAGCTGAAATGCATACTATAGAGCATTTGGGGGCAACTTTTTTGAGAAATCATCCCCAAATTAAGGATGATGTCATATATTTCGGACCTATGGGTTGCAGAACAGGATTTTATCTTATACTTGCAGGAGATATGAAGTCAGACGATATAGTTGACTTGCTCAAGGAATGTTATGAATTTATAAGGGATTTTGAAGGTGAAATACCTGGAGCTACAGCTATAGGTTGTGGGAATTTTAGAGATATGAATCTACCTATGGCAAAGTACCTTGCAAACAAATTTTTGGAAGAAGTTTTGTATAATATTGATGAGACAAGGCTGAATTATCCTAATTAGTATATTTTTCATATACAATGGAATTTTATTAAATACTTATTTCCATATTAATCGGAACAATAGAAAAACTTAATTTAAGGATTTAATAAAAAATATAATACTGAAGACTTTTAATATAAGTAAGATAATTTATGACTTACATTATAAATTTATTCAAAATATCAAACTAATATAAATTAAATATGCTGCTTATTATAAATCACTAATGTAATATGCAAGTTATAGCTCATAAATAAAAGTAAATTACAATATAAGCTTTAGATTAATACTACGTAAGCTAAAATATTATTATAAAAAATAAAAATCATGGAGGAACGCAATGTCCATAGTTCAAAAATCAATTAATGCACTTAGAATTTTATCTGCAGATCAGATACAAAAGGCTAACTCAGGTCACCCTGGATTACCTCTTGGAGTAGCTCCTACAGCCTATACTATATGGTCAAAGATGAATTTTAATCCGAAAAATCCGAATTGGATAAACAGAGACAGATTCATACTTTCTGCCGGTCATGGCTCTGCACTTTTATACTCATTGCTTCATCTCTTCGGCTTTGAAAATATGGGCATAGATGAGCTGAAAAATTTCAGACAACTTGGCTCTAAGACTCCTGGGCACCCAGAGTATAAGCATACTGCGGGAGTGGAAATATCTACAGGACCTCTTGGTGCAGGTATGTCAAATGCAGTCGGTATGGCTATGGCAGAGCAACATTTGGGAGCAGTATTTAACAAGGATGGCTATAATCTAATTGACCACTATACCTATGTGCTTGGTGGAGACGGATGTATGATGGAAGGTATCACATCAGAGGCAATGTCTCTTGCCGGCACTCTCAATCTTTCAAAACTCATAGTATTCTACGACTCAAATAAGATATCTATCGAGGGAGATACTGATGTTGCATTTACTGAAGATGTTCAGAAAAAGTTTGAAGCCTTCGGATTTAACAATATAGTAGTTGAAGACGGAAACGATATAGATGCAATTGCAGCTGCAATAGATAAGGCTAAGTCACAAAATCAAAAACCTACTCTTATCACAGTAAAAACTACAATAGGATATGGAGCGGGCAAGAAAGAAGGCACAGCGTCAGTTCATGGTGAGCCTCTTGGAGAAGAAGCCATCAAAGAGCTGAGGCAAAATCTAAACTGGGACAGCAATGAGCCTTTTGCTGTAAGTGATGATATATATGCACACTATAAAGAATTGTCACAAAAGGGAGCAGAAAAAGAACAAAGCTGGAATAAATTATTTGAAGAATATTCTCAAAAATTCCCACAAGACAGACAAAGATGGGATAAGTTTTTCTCAGATAAATATATTGAAGATCTCGAAAACAATGAAGAATTCTGGAAATATGAAGACAAGAAAAATGCAACAAGAGCTTCAAGCGGTGAAGTTATAAATAAATTAAAGGACATCTTCCCTAACCTGCTTGGGGGGTCAGCCGACCTTGCACCGTCTAACAAGACTTTGATGAAGGATGTTGAATATTTTTCAGCTACATGCAGAGAGGGAAGAAACATTCACTTTGGGGTAAGAGAACTGGCAATGGGCGGAATAATGAACGGTATAGCTGCGCATAGCAATCTTAGAGTTTTCGGCGGTACATTCTTTGTATTTTCCGACTATATCAAGCCTATGATGAGACTTGCAGCACTTATGGGACTTCCTTGTATCTATGTGCTTACTCATGATTCTATAGGCGTTGGTGAAGACGGACCTACACATGAGCCGATAGAACAACTTGCGATGCTAAGAGCCATTCCTAACTTTGATGTTTTCAGACCTTGCGATTATACAGAAACAGCAGCAGCTTATTACTCTGCAATGAAGTCAAAGGACAGACCGACAGCCATAGCGCTTAGCAGACAAAACTTAAGACAAATAAGTGAGTCAAGTAAAGAAGCCTTAAAAGGCGCCTATGTAATCAAGAAAGAAAAGGGAGGAAATATAGACCTTATATTGATGGCTACAGGATCAGAAGTTTCTCTTGCCATAGATACAGCAGAAAAATTGGAACAAGAGGGTAAATCTGTCAGAGTAGTTTCTATGCCTTGCATGGATATATTTGACAGACAGGACGAAGCCTATAGACAAAGCATATTGCCTATCAATGTTAGAGCAAGAGTGGGAGTAGAGGCCGGTAGCAGACTTTGCATGAGCAAATATGTAGGTCTTGACGGAGAAGTTTTGGGCATGGATACTTTCGGAGAGTCTGCACCTGCAGATGTATTATTTGAAAAATTCGGCTTTACAGTAGACAACTTACTTGAAATATCAAAAAGAGTAATTGATAGACAAAAAAATTAATACTTTTGAAAAATTGAATATATTTAAGTATTAAGTAATCAAAATTATTCAATTAGTAGTATGATAGTAAGAATCATAATTAAAATATATAGACTTTTTTCTTAAATAAAATTAACTTATAGCCATTTTATCAAGTGTTAAATTATACTAAATTCTATTATAATTTTGGAAATATATCTTTATAAATTTAAGTATATGTAAAGTACAAGATTAGTTAAAACCAAGATAGTTTCTAATTTTTCCGATATTTTAGTTAATATTGGAATTATAGAAAAAAGTCTATATTCAAAAATTGAAATTACAAAAAAGAGGTATATCTTATGGAATTTAAGTTTGCACACAATAACTTCAATGTCTTAGACTTGGAAAAGAGCATGAAGTTTTATGAAGAGGCCTTGGGGTTTAAAGAAGGTAGGAGAAAAGAGGCATCAGACGGCAGTTTTACCTTGGTCTATCTTACAGATGGACAAAGCAAGCATGAGTTGGAGTTGACTTATCTAAGGGACAGAACTACTCCTTATGACTTAGGGGAAAATGAGTTTCACCTTGCAGTGGAAGTGGACGATTTTGAGGCCGCTCACAAAAAACATCAGGAGATGAACTGCATAGTCTTTGAAAATAAAGCAATGGGGATATATTTCATAGCCGATCCTGACAACTATTGGATAGAGATTATACCTGCAAAATAATAAATAATGTTAAAATCAAATAAAATAATGGACAAAACATTGTTCCTGTATTTATAATTTACAATAAATGATATTTTTTAATATAATTGATGAATATTATCCATAGAATAAATAGATAATAGTAAAAAGTTGCAATTAAAATAGGAGACAGGATGAATTACTATACTATGAATCTGGCTTTAAATGCCATAGCAAAGTCAGAGTCTAAGGACTTAAGTAAACTTTGCAACGCCATAGCGGGTATTTGGGAAAATGCTACAGACATCAACTGGGTGGGAGTCTATATCTTGGATGAACAAAGTGATGTTTTATATGTAGGACCTTTTCAAGGTAAGATAGCCTGCGCCAATATCAAGATGAATGACGGAGTATGCGGAAAAAGTGCCTATGAAGACAGGGTGATAAGAGTGCAGGACGTTCATGAGTTTGAGGGTCACATAGCCTGCGACAGTGCAAGTGAAAGCGAGATAGTCATACCGCTTAAAAAAGATGGCAAACTCTGGGGAGTGCTGGATATAGACTCACCTAAAAAAGGCAGATTTACACAAGAAGACGAAGATGAGCTTGTAAAAATAGCCAAAGTCCTTGAAAAATGCCTTATATAAGTATAAAAAATGAAAAATTTAAATCTTATTATGTAATTAACTCGATTTTTCGATGAGAAAAACTCATCACAGATATTGAAATTTTGGTATATTCTAAAAATATAATAATATGCTTGACATAGTTTTTTAATTTTTACATTTTTTTGAAAAATAGTCAAATTCCAATAAATATTTTATTGAAAACTTTGTGTGAAATAGTATATAAAAAAATCACTATGTTTAAATTTCAATTAAAATTGTAATAATTTTATTGGAAAAGTCGAGCAATCAAAGTATACAATGGATAATAAAAGATACAATACTTTTAACAATGAACTGAAAAAACACTTCGGGCAAAAGGTGGTAAAGCTGTCGCTTGACGGCGGCTTTACCTGTCCGACCAGATATAAGAGCAAAGGGAGTAGTGGTTGCATATTTTGCTCACAAAGAGGATCGGGAGAATTTGCCGGTCTTTTTGAAACTATAGACTCAAATATAAATGATAAACTTGAAAAGATAAATATTGAAGCCCAGATAGAAAATCAGATAAAGCTATTGTCAAAAAAGTGGAACAATGCAAAGTATATAGCCTACTTTCAAAACTTTACAAATACCTATGAAAAAGCCTCGTATTTGCAAGCGCTCTATCAAAAAGCTCTATCACAAAAAGATGTAGTTGCTCTGGACATAGCTACAAGACCGGACTGTCTTGGAGATGACATACTTGAGGTTCTCGACTATTTCAATAAAAAGACCTATCTGATTGTAGAACTTGGTCTGCAAAGCATACATGAAAAGTCTGAAAAATTTATAAGAAGAGGCTATAATATAGATGTATTTGAAAAAGCTATTGATGACCTTAGCAGATTAAATATAAAGACGGTAGTTCATACCATAGTAGGTCTACCTACAGAAGATAGGGACGATATGCTTGCAACTTATAAATATTTGAATAAGAAGAATATCCATGGGGTAAAAATCCAGCAACTCAACATCCTTAAAAATACCGACCTTGAAAAATACTATGAGAAAAATAAGTTTGAGCTTATGACTGCTGATGAATATGTGGACTTTGTCTGCGACATTATACAGTTGCTAAGAAAAGATATAGTCATACATCGTCTAACTGGAGACGGAGCAAAGGAAGAACTTATTGAGCCAAGGTGGATATTAAATAAGAGATATGTACTTAATGCCATAGACAGGGTCATGAAACAAAGGGATGCTCATCAAGGAGATATAAGTTGTCCAAAACTACAATAAATTATATTTCAATAAATTTAAATATATTACATTTTAAATGCTTATTAGTATAAATCAATAATATTTGCATATTAAGAAGTGCTATAAGTGTTTAAAAATGCTTATGAATATAGTATGACTGAAGACAACAAGTTGAAACTAACATCTCTAAGTTAAGGAGAAATAATGAAAAAGGACGTCTATAAAAAAATTCAGTTTATATTATTTATAACCTTTGTTGCCAATATGTTGGTGGCAATTTTTAAGATAATAATAGGTATAGCTACAAAATCCACATCTATTACTGCTGATGCATTTACATCTGTAGCAGACGGCCTGTCAAATGTGATAGCTGTACTTGGGATATATTTTGCATCCAAACCGGAAGATGAACACCATCCCTACGGTCATGCCAAGATTGAGACTGTGGCAAGTTTATTGATAGGGCTGTTCCTTGCATACACAGGCATCAAAGTAATGATGGAGGCTATAGACAAGATTAAAAATCCTGTCCACCCGGATATAACTGCTGTAAGTATAGTGGTGATGATATTTACCTTGATAGTAAACGGCTTTGTATCTTATTATGAACAAAAAAAGGGGGAAGAATTAGGCTCATCAATCTTGGTTTCTGATGCACTCCATACCAGATCAGATATCTATGTAACTATAGGTGTACTTATAACACTATTTTTGATAAAGACAGGAGCTCCTGTAATTTTGGACTCCATCGCATCAATTATAATATCACTGCTGATATTTAAGACAGCCTACGATGTCTTTGTAGAAAATACCAATGTACTCATTGATGCAAGAGTAGTGGATAATGAACTTATAAAGGAGACTGTGTTCAAAAATTATGAAAGTGTCAAGGAAATCCACAAGATAAGGTCAAGAGGCACGCAAAATAACATTTTTATAGATATGCATGTTCAGGTGGATCCGGATATGAACGTAAGACAGAGTCATACATTGATGCACGATATAGAGAAGACTATTCAAAAAGATATAAACAATAATGCCCACGTAATTATTCATATAGAGCCGTATTCCGGCAAGGACGATAACAGTATTTGAGAAACATACTGTTATTTTTTGACTAAAAAATTATGCTAAAGTATTATAATAATCAATATTGATATTATGCTAATACTAATCAGAATTTATAATTCCAAGATTATTATTTTAGCAAATTATTCGTTTTGCAAACTATCAATAATCTTGTTGTAATAAAATTACACAGCTTTTTGATAGGTTTTTATTATAAATTAATTGATAAATTGTATATAAATTTAAAGCTATTAGTATTTACTAATCTTGCATTTGTATATATTTTAAAGTATAAAAATGAGTTTTCAATATTTCTAATATAGTTCAGTTTTTAATATTTTTCAGTACTATTATATAAAATTTGGAGAGTTTATGAATAAGCACGACAGAGTAATAAAGGCATTAAAGTCTGCCGTTCCACATACATTACCTATATTTGCCGGATTCTGGTTTTTGGGAGTAGCTTACGGTATTTATATGAATTCATTAGGATTTTCTTTTTGGTATCCTATAGCGATGAGCATGACTATTTTTGCAGGTTCTATGGAGTTTGTAGCGGCTGATTTGCTTACTCAATCTTTTAATCCGCTCTCAGTCTTTCTGATGACATTTATGATAAATGCGAGGCATCTCTTTTATGCCATAGCTATGCTGGATAAGTACAAGAATACAGGTCTGAAAAAACTATACCTGATATTTGGTATGTGTGATGAGACATTTTCGATAAACTATAGTGCTGAAATAGCTGAAGATATTGATAGAGGGTGGTTTATGTTCTTTGTGACCTTACTCAACTATATCTTTTGGGTATCAGGAGCCACTATAGGAGCAGTATTTGGAGATGTTATAAACTTCAATACTAAGGGAATAGAATTTGTAATGACTTCTATGTTTGTAGTGATTTTTTTGGAGCAGTTTTTAAAAGAAAAAGACCATACGTCAGCATTTGTAGGTATAATAATAACTATAATTTGTAGAGTAATATTCGGCAGAGATAAATTTATAATTTTATCTATGATAGGTATTTTGCTTGTACTTACGGCTCTAAGAGGAAAACTTGAAAAAAAGATAGCTTAATTTATACTAATCACCGTTTATAATGTCATTTTTTTGAAGTCATTGAAGTATTTTTTTAAGCTTTCAATAACGTATTTTTAATATAATTTTAGGACTGTTTTATTGCTTTTTAGTATTAACTTAGGAGAGAGATATGACCTTAGTTCAAAGATTAATAACCATAGCTTTGGTATCACTTGGAACAATGCTTACAAGATTTTTACCCTTTCTGATATTTAAATCTGACAGCAAAACACCCAAATTCATAGAATATCTGGGGAAAGCTCTACCTTCAGCTGTCTTTGCTATGCTAATTATATATTGTCTTAAAGATGTAAATATCTTTGTTGCAAAAAATGTAGTGCCTGAGATGATAGGTGTAGGAGTAACAGTTATAGTACATCTGCTTAAGAAGAATTTTCTGCTTTCTATGCTTTGCGGTACTGCAATATATATGTTTTTAGTTCAGACTATATTTGTATAAAACTCTTATCCTCTTGAATATCAGACTTAGATCTATATATAAAAAGGAAATCAAAATCAAGTATTGAAAAATAAGAAAAATTATTTTATAATATAAGTTGTTTAACTATTATTATCAATTAG
This sequence comes from uncultured Peptostreptococcaceae bacterium, assembly GCA_963521605.1. Taxonomy (GTDB): domain Bacteria; phylum Bacillota; class Clostridia; order Peptostreptococcales; family Filifactoraceae; genus Peptoanaerobacter. Next base: position 11,811 of record CAUQVF010000015.1, read on the forward strand.
TTTTTATTATTTTTAAGGTGAGTAAAATGCTTGGTGTAGCAAGTTTGATATTGCCTATTTTAGATGTTGACATAGGCTGGTCTTTTAAACAAGCACCCAAAAAAGGGGATCATATAAGGGTAAAAAGGCAGTTGTACTATCATCACGGCATATATGTGTCTAATGATGAAGTGATACATTTTTCAGCCAGAAACAGTGACGGTATCTTGGACTGGGAAAATTGCGAGATTGTAGTTACTACACTTAGAGACTTTTTAAACGGAGGAAGACTTGAGGTTCGAAGATATCTCAAGTGTGAGAAATGCAAAATCAATGACGAAGAATATATAGTACAAAAGGCAAAATCTTACATAGGTAAAAAAGGGTATAACTTATTTACAAATAACTGTGAGCATTTTGCAAACTACTGTACTATGGACAAGAAGGTAAGTGAGCAGGTTGATAAGTTTGTGAGCTTACACTTGCCTAAGACTCTTGCCTTTTCATTTATGCCAAGAGCAATTTTTTTCGGAGGTAACTTAGGACTATCGCTTATATTTGCAATCTTGCTTTCAGCAACATCAAAGGGGACTGAGGCAAAAAATACAAAGAGCAAAAAAATAATAGAAACAACACTAAGTAAGCCATCTATAAGTAATAAAAACAAAGCTACTAAATCAAAAGTGGGATTTGAGAAAAAATATCCGAGAAAAGAAGATATAAAAGTAAGTATCACGGTGGAAAAAGACCATACTTCAAAATCTCAAAATCTCTACAATTACACTTATATAAGTGATGGAGAATTTGATATTTAGTTTTAGGATAAGTATACCAAAGATAATTCAGACAATATTTCATTATATTTAATATAGTAATCTAAAAAGCGACGAGTTAAAGTCTTAGTCGCTTTTTTGCTGTGATATTCACTAACACTGTTGTTAAGCCTAATAATAAATGAAAAAAACATACAAATTTAGTATACAAAGATTTAATTTTTAAAATGAATTTAATGAATTAATATTAATTTAAAAATTGGCAATTGTATTTTTTAAAATATAAATTCGACTTTTTAAAGATAATGAAATAGAGCTGTATCCTGATTTTACTTAACGGTATATTTATATTATTGTAAAATTTATTTTTTTATAGTATAATATCCGAGTGATTGTAATTTTAAGCTCATTCAAGAGTTTAACGATTTGCAACTATAATAATTTAAAATTGCACTTATGAAAACGAATTATAAAATGTTATAAAAATTATAGTATTACAGTGCTGAATTTTCATTAGTATGATTTATTTACCAAATACAAAAATAAGTAGAATTTTTAAGATAGGTGAATTATATGGAGAAAAATGTTCTATGTGAGGTGAGAAATCTTCACACAGCTTTCAGAATTAAGGATACATACTATGATGCCATAGAAAATGTGAACCTTAGTCTTTATTCCAATGAAGTGCTTGCCATAGTGGGGGAGTCAGGTTGCGGGAAGTCAACTCTTGCCACAACTATAATGGGTTTGCATGATTTTAACTATACCAAGGTTTCAGGAGAGGTCATTTTTGATGATAAAAATTTGCTTACACTGAACCAAGATGAGTACAATAAAATCCGTGGAGGAAAGATAGGGATGATATTTCAAGATCCTCTTTCTGCTCTTAACCCCTTGCAAAGGATAGGAGAACAGATAGAAGAGGCACTGACTTATCATACAAAGTTTTCTAAGGAAGAAAAAAAGGCAAGAGTATTAGAACTCTTGGAAAAGGTTGGTATAGAAAATCCAAGTAGAGTATATAGACAGTTCCCTCATCAACTCTCAGGCGGTATGCGTCAAAGAGTTATGATAGCAATGGCTCTAAGTTGCAAGCCTAAGATGATAATAGCGGATGAGCCGACTACTGCTCTTGATGTTACTATTCAGGCACAGATACTGGACTTGCTTACAGATTTACAAAATGAAATAAAGGCAGGTATAATCTTAATCACGCATGACCTGGGCGTAGTGGCACAGATGGCAGACAGGGTAGCAGTAATGTATGCCGGTCAGGTGGTGGAACTTGCAGACAGCTCAGAACTGTTTAACAATCCATTGCATCCGTATACAAAGAGTTTGCTTAACTCGATACCTCAAATTGATGTAGAAGATGAAAAAGATCTTCATGTTATACAAGGAATGGTCCCTTCACTTAAAAACTTACCAAGACAGGGATGCAGATTTGCTCCAAGGATACCGCATATAGCTGAATCTTCTCACGAGGAAGATCCTCAAATGCACGAAGTAAGTCCGGGGCATTTTGTAAGATGTACTTGTTACAAAGATTTTTATTTTGAAGAGGAGAGCGTATAGATGAGTTTGTTGGAAATAAAAGACCTCAAGGTGCATTATCCTATAAGAGGGGGGTTTTTCAATAAAATTATAGACCACGTCTATGCAGTGGACGGAGTGTCTATGACAATAGAGCAGGGTAAGACATATGGACTTATTGGCGAGTCAGGAAGCGGAAAGTCTACTATAGGTAAGACTATAGTAGGCCTTGAAAAGGCTACAGCTGGAGAGATAATATTCAATGGACAAAATGTACTTAAACCCGCTGTCAGAAAGAAGATAAAATACAATCAGGATGTACAGATGATATTCCAAGATTCAATGTCAAGTTTGGATCCAAGGAAGAGAGTTTTGGACATAATAGCTGAACCTATAAGAAATTTTGAAAACCTTGATTCAAAAGCTGAAAAATTAAAGGTATGTGAATTGCTTGAAATAGTAGGTATGCCTATAGATTCAATATTTAAATACCCTCATGAGTTTTCAGGCGGTCAAAGACAAAGAATAGGTGTGGCAAGAGCCATAGCTTGTAAACCTAAGTTAATCATTGCTGACGAACCTGTATCTGCACTTGACTTATCAGTACAGGCACAGGTACTTAACTATTTGAAAAAGATACAAAAAGATTTCAATCTTTCATATATATTTATCTCACATGACCTCGGTGTGGTAAAGCACATGTGTGACTATATTTATATAATGCACAGAGGTAGATTTACAGAAACAGGTAATAGAGCTGACATTTATAAAGATTCAAGACATATATATACTAAGAGGCTGATAGCTTCCATTCCTCAGATAAATCCTTCTTTAAAACAACAACTCAAAGAAAATAGAGAAAAGGTTGAAAAAGAATTTGATGAGAGCTACAGTTCGTATTATGATGAAAGCGGAAGAGCATATCCGCTTGAAAAGTTGTCTGATACACACTTTGTAGCAGGAAGGAAGGGAGCATAGATTATGTGGAAGACGGTACTAAGAAGATTGCTTATAATGATACCTCAGCTTATCATCTTGAGCCTGCTTGTATTCATACTTGCCAAGATGATGCCTGGAGATGCTCTTACCGGACAGGTAGGAGGAGGTGTCGATCCAAAGGTTATTGAAGAAATAAGAAGACAGTCAGGCTTTTATGATCCTTGGCATGTACAATATATAAGATGGATAAAGGGAGTCTTGCATGGAGATTTCGGCAAGAGCTTTACTTACAAATTACCGGTGCTTGCTACCATAGGACCAAGGGCTGTAAACAGCTTTGCACTTTCATTTATGGCACTTATAATCATGTATGCCTTTGCCATTCCTATAGGAATATTTGCAGGAAAAAATAACGGCAGCAGATTTGATAAGATAGTTGTATTTTTAAACTTTGTCAACTATGCAGTGCCTTCGTTTGTAATGTATCTTTTTGCAATACTTATATTTGGATACAAATTAGGCTGGTTCCCTACTATAGGTTCGGTAGACTCACAGTTTACTGCCGGGACTTTTGCTTATTATATGAGTAAGCTGCACCATATGATAATGCCGGCTACCTGTATAGCCATCATCAGTTCTGTAGGTACGATACAGTATCTTAGAAATGAAGTCATAGACGCCAAGACTCAAGACTATGTCAAGACTGCCAAGAGTAAGGGCGTTCCTATGAGAAAAATATATACTCATCACATCTTTAGAAACTCGCTTTTACCGATAGCAGCATTTTTCGGATTCCAAATTTCAGGCTTGCTTGGCGGATCTGTAATTGCAGAGTCAATATTTAACTATCAGGGCATGGGTAAGTTCTTCCTTGAGGCAATAGGTTCACGTGATTATTCAGTTGCAATTGCACTGATACTTATATACGGATTTTTGTTTCTACTTGGCTCATTATTGTCAGATATTACCATGAGTATAGTAGATCCAAGGATAAGAATAGAGTAGGAGGTGCAAGATGGAAAATAATCAAAAACAAATAGAGCTTGAGAAAAAATTGGATGAGCTGGAAGCCATACAAAAAAAGGAAAATCCTATAGGCTTTGCAGTAATAGTAAGAGAGTTTAAAAAAGACAAGCTTGCAAGTTTTTCTCTATATGTTTTGTTAGCATTTTTTGCCTTTGTCTATATAGCTTCAATGTTTATAAATACAGAGGCTCTCAATACGGTAGACATATTTAGAAAATATGATCCTCCTTCATTTAAAAATATATGGGATATATTCGGTCGTGATTCCGGTGGTAGAAGTGTACTTGGACTTTTGATAGTAGGAGCGAGAAACTCTATTACCATAGGTATAGCTATAACTATAATAACATCAACTATAGGACTTATATCAGGACTTTGCATGGGATTTTATGGTGGCAAGGTAGACTCATATATCATGAGAGTGGTTGACTTTATAGGAGTATTACCTACATTGATGATAATAATATCTTTCGTTTCAATGGCTAAGACTTACAATGTATTTACTCTTATAGGTGTAATGTCGGTGTTTTATTGGACAGGTACTGCCAGACTGGTAAGATCTAAGGCATTGTCGGAGTCAAGACGTGACTATGTATCTGCATCTAAGACTATGGGCACAAGTGACATCAAAATCATGCTAAGAGGTATACTTCCAAATATTTCGTCAATATTGATAGTGGACGGTACTCTTACACTTGCTGCCAATATCGGTATAGAAACAGCTCTTTCATATCTCGGCTTCGGTCTACCTATATCGGTACCTTCGATAGGTACACTTATATCACTTGCTTCAAAACCGGAGATAATCCAAAGCAAGATGTATGTATGGCTACCTGCTGCACTTACACTATTATTGATGATGCTTAGTATCAACTATATAGGACAGGCTCTAAGAAGAGCATCTGATGCAAGACAAAGATTAGGATAGGATATAATTGTTAATCAATTATTGTAAAGCAATAATTATTATAAATATTAATATTTTTGGAAAGTTAAAAGGAGGAAAAAATGAAGAGATTTTTAAAGACTCTGTCACTTGGATTGGCAGTGAGTATGCTCTTGGTAGCCTGCGGTTCTCCGTCAGGTGGCGGAAGTACAGGAGGCAATACAACAGGTGGAGATAAGAAGGATGTTGCTGCTGCTACATCGGCAATAGAGCAAAAACATCCGGCTAAAATTGAAAACGAAGGCACAGCTGTAGCTGATGCCACATTGAAAGTTGGGGTTGTATCAGACTCAGCTTTTAAGGGAATCTTGCATCCATTTTTATATGCGAGCGGTGTAGATAATTTCTTCTTGAAATACACTATGGCAGGAGCCTTCCCTACAGATCCGGACTTTAAGCTTGTACTTGACAGTGATGAGACACCTATAAAGATGAGTGTTGATAAGGAAAATAAGGTAGTAACATACAAGATAAATCCTAAGTTCAAATGGTCAAACGGTGAACCTGTAACTACAAAGGACATAGTAAGAACATACGAAATAATAGCAAACAAAACTTACATCAAATCTTCAGATTCTATAAGATTCGGCGAAGATTCACACATAATAAAGGGTATTTTGGATTACCATAATGGCAAGGCTGACAAGATATCAGGACTTGAAGTATTCGACGATGCTAATATGAAGATACATCTTACAAAGATGACTCCGGGGGTATTGTGGGGAGGACCTTTCGTAAGTGAATTCGTAAATGCTAAGCAATTTGAAGGCATAGCAATGGATAAGATAGTACAATCCGATGCTCTAAGAAAAAATCCTCTATCTTATGGTCCTTATGTAATAAAATCAGTAGTACCCGGGGAAAAGATAGTATATGAAGCTAATAAATACTACTACAAAGGAGAGCCTAAGGTTAAAAAACTTGAAATGGAAATACTTCCTCCATCTCAACAAGTAGCTGCTACAAAAGCAGGCAAATATGATATAATATTGAGTGCTCAAGCTGACTCATATCCGCAATATGCAGAGCTTGACAATATCAAGATTGCTACAAGACAAGACTTGTACGAATCATATCTTGGATTCAAACTTGGTAAATGGGATAAGGAAAAGAACGAAGTTGTAACAAATCCGGAAGCAAAGATGGCTGATCCTAAACTAAGACAAGCTATGGCTTATGCTATAGATAATGACAGCATAGGTGAAAAATTCTACAATGGCTTGAGATTTACAGCTGCAGGTCCTATAGCTCCGGTATTTAAGAGCCTTTACAACCCTACTATACCTAATTTCAAATATGACCTTGATAAGGCTAAGGCTCTTCTTGATGAAGCAGGATTTAAGGATACTAACGGCGACGGCATAAGAGAAGATAAGAAAGGTCAGCCGCTAAAAATCAACTTTGCAATGATGAGCGGCTCTGAAATATCTGAACCACTTTCACAATACTACCTACAACAATGGAAACAAATAGGTCTTGATGTAGCTTTGGTTGACGGAAGATTGATAGAGTTCAACAACTTCTACGAAAGAATAGAAAATGACGACCCTGCAATAGACTGCTATTCAGCAGCATGGGGACTTGCATCAGATCCTAATCCGTCAGGATTCTATGGTAAAAACACGAACTCAAACTACCCAAGATATACATCTGAAAAGTTACAAAGCATACTTGAAAAGATAGAATCAGAAGAAGCTATGGATGCTACAAAGATGAAAGCATTCTATGATGAGTTCCAACAAATTGCATTTGAAGAAGTACCTTTCATACCTTTCCTTAACAAAGTTGACTTCATACCTATAAACAATAGAGTTAAAAACTACGACTTTGCGTATGACACAGAATTTACTTGGGGCGATATAGAGCTTACAGCTGCTGAACCTGTAAAATCTACAAAATAGTTAAGAGAAAATTGAGATAAGAGCGAAAGCTTATAAAATCATCATTTGCTTTGTTATATTACTGTATACTAAAATTGATTAGAAATGCAACAAATATGTTTTATTATCCATAATGCAAATAGAGTATACAATGGATAATGTATTTAACAAAATTTATACGTTAATCTAAGAAATATTAGTATTAAGTTTCCATATAAAGACTCTATATTTTTATAAGTATTGCTATGATAAAATGTAGATGACGGCTTGAATTATTAAGTCGTCATTTGCTATATTGGGAGAAAGATATGAAAAAGACAGTCTTATCTATATTGTTTGTTTTTCTGCTCTTAATTGCTGGAGTAAATATATTTAATAATAATCAAACTTCGCAAAATGTAAATGTAAAAACAAGTCAAAGTGATGACAAAAAGACAGTAACAGAAAATGGAAGCTATTCTTCAAAAGAGGAGGTTGCACTATATATACACACTTATGGCAAACTGCCTTCTAATTATATCACCAAATCTCAGGCTTATGATCTTGGCTGGGAACCGAGATTAGGCAATCTTTGGGGAGTAGCCAAAGGCAAAAGTATAGGTGGAGACAGATTTTCAAATCGTGAAAGAACACTTCCGTATAAACAAGGTAGACAGTACTATGAATGTGATATAGACTATGATGGCGGTCATAGGGGAGCAAAACGTATAGTATACTCAAATGACGGGCTTGTGTATTATACTGAGGATCATTATGCAACATTTACATTGCTATATGGACAGGAGAATATGTAATGGCTGAGAATAATGAATACACAAATACTATAATTCTAAATGCGAATTATATGAAGACTAAGGGACAGGCTCACAAGTATTTTATAGAAAAATTTGACCTGCCTTCTTACTATGGAAAGAACCTTGACGCTTTGTGGGATGTGCTTACAGAAAGAAGGGAAAGAACTCATATAGTAATTCAAGGAGCTGAAAAACTGCTTGAGAATCTTGGAGATTACGGCTCTGCCATAATAGATTTGTTTGAAGATTTGGAGCATGAATATGATAACTACACTTTAGAAATGAAGTAGTTTGATTCTCAACAAAATTAATTATTAATGCATAACTTAGTAAGCTATAGATATCCATTATTGGATTTGCTTTTAAGTGATTTATATTAATTACCATTCATAATGCCAAGACTATTATTTTAGCAAATTATTCGTTTTGCAGATTATCAATAATATTGCTCTAATAAAATTACAAGGCTTTTTGTTATTACTCATTATTGATGAAATAATTCAATCAATGTAAGACTAAGAATAAGCCTGATATTAGAAAAAATAACTATATTAATTCAAAAAAGGCATAGTATACACACCATGCCTTATTTTTATATTTTGTTTATTCTGATATCATTATCTGTTTAAATTACGGATAATATTTCTTAAGTATTTAATTGAAATAGCATACTATTAATGAAAATATTGCAAATTTTCTAAAAAATACTATCCGTTATCCTATTGATTTTATTCTGAAAATTTATAAATTCCAAGCATTACATCATTATATCAAGCAACATACCTCTGATGTCGTCCATTTTTTTTAGCACGCCCATGTGGTCGATTTGACCGCTTATAAAATCTCTGGTAAGTGTCTCAAGCTCTCTGTCTATAGTCCTTACAGTAGAGTAATTGCGGAATCTTCCTTTTCTGTCCAAGAAATTTTCATTGCTGAACTGATGGGAGTTGGAAGTGGCAACATTCAAAAATTCCTTTACCAATTTTTTGTACTCTATTATGTCTTTCAAATACACTTTTTCTCCAATCTTGTCTGATTGGGCGCTAATCTTGTCAAATATCTTTTCCAGCTCTTCTTTTACCGACTCTGACTTTATTTTCTCAAATTTTTCCAAGAATTGAGTTCTTGACTTTTCCTTGGGGCTGAGTTTGTCAAGATTTGCAAGCTCATTAGCCCTGAGGTTTTTAATATTCTTGATATTGTCCTTGCTTTTTTGAACGGGACTGATATTTCCTTGATTGCCTACTTGCTTTGTTATCTCCATATTTTTCTCCAAAAATAAATCTATAATAGTTTTGAGATATTTAAAAATATATAATTCTTTATTTTGAAATAATTCTTAAGTTTGAAATATAATATTGAAAATTCAACTTATGCGTGATTATATTAATCAGCAAGCAAAATCGAAATTTTCTTTTTCTTTAACATAAAATCACTATTTGTAAGCTCTATATTAATTAAATAAAAGTAAATAATCAGTATGATAAAGCTCTATAATATATCGTAAAAATCTTAATTTTCTTTAACTCTCATCATTTATACTACAATATATTCAAAGTGTCAAATTAATACTAAAAACCTTTTAAAGCGGCATTTAACGATATCTGAAAACATATCACCCAAAATTCAAACATTTAGTGTAAAATTAAAAATTGTCTGACTTTTTAATTGATGATTAGTATAAAATCTGATTTTTTGCAAAAACTTTGTTCATATAATCAAAGTTTTGGATATAATATAAGAAATATAATTTAAAAGAGGAATAGAAATGGCAAAAGTATTATCAATAAATATATCTGAAAAAAAGGGAGAAATTAAAATCCCTATAAAACAAGGCGAATTTATAAAAGACTTCGGGCTTAAAGAGGATTCACACGCCGCAGCATGGCATAGACAGGTATCACTGCTTGCTAAGGAGTCAATTGACTATATGCGAGATAAGAGCAGAAATGTCGAGCTTAACTTTGGAGATTTCGCAGAAAATATCACGACTGAGGGAGTAACTCTACACAAACTGCCTGTTGGCACTATACTTGAGATAGGACAAGTAATACTCAAGGTATCTCAGATAGGTAAGGAATGTCATCATGGTTGCAATATCATGGAAAAGACAGGCTCATGTATCATGCCTACTCAAGGTATATTTGCAACTGTAGAGCAGGGTGGAATAATCAAAGAGGGCGATGAGATAAATATAAGAGTGCCTGCCAAAGATAGGTTCAGCTATGCGATAATAATAGTGTCTGACAAGGGCTCACAAGGTCTAAGACAAGACGGGTGTAAACAAAAGATAGTAAATGTCTTGGATAAGGAATATGTATATGAAATGGTGGACTATGTTATAGTGCCTGATGAGATTGAAGATATAAAGGCGGCTATTAAAAAGAATATAGACAATAATACATCGCTGATACTGACATCAGGCGGTACAGGATTTGCTAAGAGGGACGTAACTCCTGAGGCTACTTTGGAGCTGATACAAAGGCAGACTTACGGCATAAGTGAGTATATCAGAGCAAAGAGTCTGGAAAAGACAAATCGTGCCATACTCTCAAGGGCAGTATCAGGAATAGCGAACAATTCGCTTATTATCAATCTACCCGGCAGTCCTATAGCAGTGGAAGAATCACTTAACTTTATCATTGATCCGCTTAAGCATGGGCTTGAAATACTGCTTGCAAAAGACGCAGAATGTGCAAGATAATATATTAATGAAACTATGTAAAACTGCACTTAAATACATTACAAGTTCAGCTATAATTGTAAGATAATCAAAGAAAAAAATTTCCGTTAATTAATTGGATATTTGTTTAAATACAAAAGACAAGGTGATATTTTACCTTGTCTTTTAAAATGCATATAGTATTATAGTATTTTTTCAAATAGCTCTTTTGCTTTTTCTCTTAATTCCAACTCTGACTTGTCATCAGTATTATCCAAGACTATGCCATGCTTTTTCTTTGCCTTGCTTTTCTCATCCACTGTTACATAAGTTGCATATCCATGGATGTGCTTAGTATTTTTAAGCTTATTTATACCCTCTACATATACAGTGATACTATGATTTGTTGCACGCACTATCTGTCCTTGAAATGTAAGAACATTTCCTTTTGGCACAGGTGAGAAGAATTTAAAGCCTTCAAGTGAGTAAAATACTACTTCATCAGGATTTTTATGTGCCATACATACAGTGATAAATCCTATTTCTGCAAGATGAGTTAGAGCTTTTCCTACAAATAAGGTATTGTGATGATTAAGTTCATCTGACTTTACAATTATTGATAATTCATGTTTTTTCATAAACTTCAACCTCTTTATAATATAAATTTCAAAAAATAGTAAAAATAAAAATTAAGTACAAATATATTAAACGATATAAATATAATAATTGCTAATACTAAAAATCTTTTAAACCGGCATTTAATGATATTTGAAAATATATCACCCGAATTTCAAACATTTAGTTTAAAATTAAAAAAATGCCTGACTTTTTAATTGGTGATTAATATAATTCTGATATTATTTTAGAAAAAAAACTGTATTATTATAAAATGTATTTTAATTCTATAAAATTAAGCTAAGTAGCTTTTTAGTAATGAATATAGATTTTTTAAGAACTAAATCTATAATATTGTCATATTCATAGCAAAAAATAATATTTATATTATTAAGTAAATATATAAAAAAATGCGACCTTAAAATAAATAGAGTCGGCAGCTTAAAAAGAGCTAATTACTTAAAATATAGTATGTACAACAAGATATCTATACATAAATAATTATTTCGCCCTTATTCTAACATAAGTCTATAATAATGTAAAGAAGATAAAAAATAGAAAAAGGTAGGAAAGATATCCTACCTGAAAATTAAAAACTTCTAAGTAAAAGGTTTATAAATAAAGTGATTAAAAATAACCTAATAAGAAAAACTTTGGATTTATGCTCTATATGTGTACTTAGCCACACTGCCAACATCATTCCTAATATTGAAAAAACAGGCAACAACCAAAGAATAAAAGCATTTTCTATTTTAAAAATTTTTTCAAAATATGGTATAAAAAGGCTGAAAACAAATAAGGCTCCTGTAAAAATATATCTCAGATGATTTTTCATATTTCAAACCCCCTTTAGTGTTACTGCTTAGCTTAAATTATTAAATCAAGTTATTATATATTTATTTATAAATTGATTGTACTACTTTAAAAAAATTATGTCAATAGATTTAAAATCAGATAATAAAACTAATCATTTGAACAGTATATTAAAAATTATCTTATTATCCATTTAATTTCACAATCTAACTAATATTAAATTTATAAAAAAATCATTGACAAATATAGTAATTAAAAGTAGAATTGTATCTGTTATATGAGTGCCTTTTCTCCTCTTTTGCAAGGCACGAAACAAATGAAGTTTAAGTTGGGTAAAACATAGGTTTTATCAAGTTGTTAAGGGGGTAGTTAATTGGAAAAAAAAGACATCATTATAGATTTGAAGGGCATCAACAAGTCTTATGCAGGCAAGGATGCCGTTAAGAATATGAATCTCTACATCAGGGAAAATGAATTTATTACTCTATTAGGTCCAAGTGGTTGTGGCAAGACTACTACACTTAGAATTATTGGCGGTTTTGAATACCCTGACAGTGGCGATTTATTTTTTGCACAAAAAAGAATAAATGACGTGCCGCCTCATAAGCGTGCGATTAATACTGTCTTTCAAAAGTATGCACTTTTTCCGAATATGGATATATATGACAATATCGCCTTTGGTCTTAAGATAAGAAAGGTAGATAAGAAGACTATAGACGCTCAGGTAAAAAAGATGCTCAAACTTGTTGACCTTGAAGGATTTGAAAATAGAGATATACATTCCTTGTCAGGGGGTCAGCAACAGAGAATTGCTATAGCAAGGGCTCTTGTAAACAAGCCTAAGGTTTTGTTGCTTGATGAACCTCTTGCCGCTCTTGACTTGAAGCTTAGAAAAGACATGCAGTACGAGCTTAAGACAATGCAGATGGAACTGGGTATAACATTTATCTATGTAACTCACGATCAGGAAGAGGCTCTTACTATGTCTGATACCATAGTTGTCATGAATCACGGTATAATTCAGCAAATCGGTACTCCGGAAGATATATATAATGAGCCTAAGAACAGGTTTGTAGCTGATTTTATCGGAGAGAGCAATATCATTGACGGAGTGATGATTAAGGACTTTTTGATTTCCTTTAACGGGGCTGACTTTGAATGTCTTGACAAGGGCTTTGCAGATAATGAAAAAGTCGATGTTGTAATAAGGCCTGAGGATATAACTATAATTTCACCGGAAAATGCGAAGATAATAGGTAAGGTAACTGATGTCGTATTTAAGGGTGTGCATTACGAAGTAATAGTAGTGGATGAAAAGACAAATTTTGAATGGATGATACACACTATCCACATAGCAAAGGTGGACAGTATAGTGGGTCTTGATTTCATTCCTGACGCCATCCATGTCATGAAAAAGGGGGCAAAAGAAGATGAATAAGAAGTCTCTTTTGTCTACTCCTTATATATTGTGGACTGTGCTTTTTACTATAGTCCCACTTATAATAATACTCATATTTTCTCTAAGTGCATCTTCAAAGATAGGCAGTTTGTCTACGGATTTCACCTTAGACAGATATGTACAGTTTTTTGAGCCTATTTATGCTGATGTTTTTTTTCGTTCTATAAAGCTGTCGCTTTATTCTACGGTTTTTTGTCTGATATTGGGCTATCCGGTGGCGTATATCATAGCCAACAAAAAGATGAGAATAAGGAATTTTCTAATTCTTTTTATAATTTTGCCCCAATGGACGAATTTTTTGCTGAGAACTTACGCTTGGATGTCCATACTCAAGGACAACGGTCCAATTAACTCATTTTTGATTAATATAGGGCTTATTAAGGAGCCACTTACACTTTTATATACAGATGGTGCGGTATTGATGGGTATGGTGTACAATTTTTTGCCATATATGATACTTCCTATTTACACTGTCATACTCAAGATTGACAAGGCTTATGTAGAGGCTGCGAGAGATTTAGGAGCCTCAAGTGCAATCACCTTTAGAAAGATAATATTACCTCTTAGTATGCCTGGTATAGTATCAGGTATAATAATGGTATTTATGCCTGCCATATCTACCTTTGTAATTTCAGATTTGCTTGGTGGCGGTCATAGTATGCTGATGGGTAACCTTATACAAAATCAATTTTTGGCAGCGAGAAACTGGCAATTCGGTTCAGCTATATCTATGATACTGATAGCTATAATTCTTATTACCATGCTTGTACTCAACAGATATTCTTCTTCTGATAAGGGGGGTGCATTATGGTAAAAAAGGGATATTCAAAGATTATATCAAATATTTATATAGTTTTGATATTTTTATTCCTGTATCTGCCTATAATAGTGCTTGTGATAAATTCTTTCAACAAGTCAAAATTTGGCGGAGTATGGAACGGATTTACTCTTGATTGGTATATGCAGCTTTTTAAGGATAAGTCGATAATATCGTCATTGTACAATACTATAATAGTTGCTACCTTGGCGTCGGTGATAGCCACGTCCATAGGTACGATTGCGTCTATCGGCATACATTCGATGACATCGAGATATAAAAGCGTGATGCTCAACCTAAGCTATATATCCATGATAAATCCGGATATAGTAATAGGTGTGTCGCTACTGTCGTTTTTTTCTCTGTTCCAATTCTTGAAATTGGGATATGTTACGCTGATATTAGCTCATATCACACTTTGTGTGCCTTATGTGGTATTTGCGGTACTGCCGAAACTCCAACAGCTCAATCCGAATTTATCGGAGGCGGCTCAGGATTTGGGAGCTACACCTACCCAGACGTTTTTTAAGATTATATTGCCGGAGATAAAGCCGGGCATAATCAGCGGTATGATAATGTCATTTACTCTTTCACTTGATGACTTTATCATAAGTTTTTTTACTACAGGCGCAGGTATTTCGACTTTGTCAATCAAGGTATACTCCATGACAAAAAGAGGTGTGTCGCCTAAGATTAATGCACTCACAACATTGATGTTGCTTGTTATAATAATTTTGATGATAATAATACAGATTCGTTCATCAAAGTCTGAAAAAAATAGATATTGATTTTTATAAATTGCAGGAGGAAAAATAATTGAAAAAAATTTTATTGGCTTTAGTTCTTTGTATCTTTGCGCTTGCAGGATGCCAAAGTTCAAACAATTCTAACAACGCTACTGACAACACAAAGGAAAATACTACGCAAACAGCGGAAAAATCAAATGTAACACTTAATATCTACAACTGGGGCGACTACATCGACCCTGAAGTCTTGGAAGAGTTTACATCTAAGACAGGAATAAAGGTAAACTATGAAAACTTTAACAACAATGAAGAACTGCTTGCAAAGATAGAAGCAGGAAGTACAGAGTATGATGTGCTTTTCCCGTCTGATTACATGGTGGGTATAATGAAGCAAAAAAATCTATTGCAAAAACTTGATTATGCAAACATTCCAAATGCTAAATATATAGATTCAAGACTAAAAGGATTGAACTATGATGAAAAGGATGAATACTCAGTGCCTTATATGTGGCAAACTGTAGGTGTGGTCTATAATAAAAAGAAGATAACTGAAACTGTAGATTCTTGGAACATACTTTGGAATGAAAAGTACAAGAGAAAGATAATAATGCTTGACTCTTCAAGAGATACAATAGGAATTACACTGAAGAAACTTGGCTACTCTCTAAATTCAAAGAATGACAAGGAAATAAATGCTGCTAAGGAAGAGCTGATAAAACAAAAACCGCTTGTAAACTCATATCAAGTAGACTATTACAAGACTGCTCTCATCGGTGGAGAGGCTGATATGTCCCTTGCTTGGTCTGGAGATGCTTTTTATATAAAATCTGAAAATCCGGACTATGAATACGCCATACCTAAGGAAGGTACAAATGTGTCTATAGACTGCATGGTAATACCTACGCAATCAAAACACAAGAAAGAGGCTGAAATATTCATCAACTTTATGAACGAACCTGAAGTTGCAGCAAAAAATGCAAAATATATAAAATATTCTTCACCTAATACTGAGGCTATAAAGCTACTACCGGAAGAAGAAAGAAACAATCCTCATATGTATCCTCAAGGTGAACTTTCATCTTTAGGAGAGATATTTGTAGACCTTGGAGATTATAACGAGGTATATGACCAAGTTTGGACAGAAATAAAAACTGCAAACTAAGATTTATAAGTTAATAAATACTTGAAAAAAATCTTTTTTTCTTGTATAATAAACATAATAAAAGAGATAGTAAACCATATCGGTTTGCTCCTATGTGGTTATTTTATATTAAAACCACTGTAGTCGCTATACAGTGGTTTTTTTGTGCTTATTTTCTTACTATAACTAATATTGAACAGCTTTTAGCTTTGACAGATTTTCATTTACATCATCACCAAGGCTTATATCGTGGATGAGCAGACCGTCTTTCACAAACAAGACTCTTTGGGAAGTTGCAGCTACATTGATGTCATGAGTTACCATTACTATAGTCTTGCCCTCTTTGTGAAAAGTCGAAAACAGATTTAGCACATCTTTGGTAGTGCCTGAGTCCAATGCTCCTGTAGGCTCATCAGCAAATAGAATCTTAGGATTGTTGATAAGTGCTCTGCAAATTCCGGCTCTTTGCAGTTGACCGCCTGATACCTGAGATATCTTCTTATCAGCTATATTTTCTATTCCTATTTTTTGCATCAGATTAGTAGCAGCTTGTGTTGCAGATTTCCTGTCACTCTTATATTGTAGTGAGGGTAGCAATATATTGTCCAATATACTCAAGTTTTTCACCATTTTTGGCAGTTGAAATACAAAGCCGAAGGACTCTCTCCTGAGTTTTGAAGAGTCGTCATCGCTTAGATTGTCTATTTTCACATCTTCAAAATACACTTCTCCCTCGCTTGGAGTATCAAGTGTTGATAATATATTGAGCAGGGTTGATTTTCCTGAACCTGATTTTCCCATTATAGTTACAAATTCTCCAACTTGTATATTTATGTCAATGCCTTTTAAAATTTGCAGCTTAGTCTTGTCAAGGTCAAAATTCTTTTTAATATTGACAGCTTTTAACATCATCTTAGACTTCCTCCTTTAAAATTTGAGAAATATTCATTTTGCTAAGTCCTCTTGCACCGAGATATGTGGCAAGAGCCGTAATAATAATCATTGAAATCGGAACAGATACATACGAAAACAAAGTATCTCTTAAAAATTGCACATTTGATATGCCTATGGCACTAAGTATTGCTGATGCCAATTTATCACCTATAGTAAGAGAAAATACATTGCCAAGTATCAGCCCCAAAGATAAAATCAGGGCAGATTTTATAAAATATTGGATGAATATATCCTTGTTTGTAAAACCTATGGATTTTAGCAGTGCATTTTCACCGCTGTCCTTGAGATACAACATTCTTATAAACAAGACAGTTATGGTGAAAATCAAAAATAAAGATGCAAAAAATCCTAAGCATGTGATATTGTAAACTGTTGCTATGGTATTTCCAAAGATTTGATTTATATAGAGCTTTGTATCCGAAAATTTAGCAAAGCTAAAATCATCTTGGTATTTTTTAACAAAGTCTTCACTTGCTACCTTATCCTTGAGTTTGACAGGTATTATCATCCATATTAAATCCTTATCATCTGTCTTAAAACTTGCTCTTGCAGTCTTACCGCCATTTGTCAAATCTGAAAATATACCTGAAACTATCGCCTTTTTTTCCTTATTTCCTATCATTAATGTAATTTCATCACCGACTTTTTTGGATAAGTCATCAGCTTTTATCTTGCTTAGTGATATCTCATCTTCGTTTAAAGGCATAGAGCCGTAAACATATTTTATAGGAAAGGTAGTTTGAGTAGAAAAATCTATCCAGATTTTTTCAATATTTCCTTTACTTGTCTTATAATCTATCAACTTGCTCTTTATAATATCGTATTTTTCAATACTGTCATCATTTTTTATCTTTTCAAGCAAGATATTCATCTTATCTTTATTATCGGCAATTTCAGATATATCTATCCTTACATCGTATGAGCCAATACCCATATAGTTGATAAAAGACTTGTCGGAAATTGTAGTATATACCGACATAGGTAAGATAAGGATGAAGACGGACAAAATAGTAACGCTGATCATGGTAAAGTAGATTTTTTTCTTGGATAATAGGTCGCTAAGTGCCAAAAACAATCTTTGTGGCAGGTATGAAAAACTTAGATTGCTTTGTTTTTCATCTTCAAAAGGACGGTTTATGCTCAAGAGTCTAAGTCTTTTTGATATCTTGCTCATGCTGAAATAAACTATGGCAAAAACTATGAAACAAGCTATAAATCCCAATACATAGGTCATCATATCCGCCTTTGCAGTCCCGAAAAACATCTTCATATTATTTAAAAAAGGGGCTTTTATCAAAAATGAAAGTGCAAATCCTATCAAACAAGATAGCGCTCCGATAAATACATATTTGTACAAAAATACTTTTTTGATGTCTTTATGCGATATTCCTATGGCCTTTAATATTGACAGTTCCTTATAGTCTTCTTCAAGCTTTGCAAGTAAGCTAAGTCTAATGCAAAACAGTGAAATCAAAATTACAAGTAGGCTTATAAATGCCAAGGCTGCTATTGAAATACCGTCTGAAAGGGCATTTACCATCTTAAAAAGTGAAAAAGTTATGATTGGAGGACCGCTTGACTCCAAATTTTTGCTATTATAGGCTGATTGTACCTTAGAAGTCATCTCTATGTCGGATAAGTAAAATTCAATGAGATGTTCTACCAAGCCAAAAGACTTGATATTATCATAGTCAAGCTTATTTACTACAAAGCGTTTTGATGATGATATGGAAGAATTCATCTGAGAATCTCTGACAAAACCAGCAACTTTTAATTCATAGTCCTTGATTTTAAGAGTATCTCCGCTTTTTACAAGCCCTGATATAAAATAAAATACAGGTACATATACTTCGCCTTTTTTCGCCTTTATTTTTTCATTGTTTATATCGAGCAAAAAGTCGAACTTTTCACTTTGAGTTGAAAAGCCGTTGTCATATACTAAGTCCTTAAGTGAATTGTTATTGAAAGACATGATGGAATTGTCTATGTTCAAAAAATCAAGTATCTGATATTCTTTAATCTCTGTATTTTTTGCTACAAATTTTTCCATTCTCTCAAGGTCTATATCTCCGCTATGCATTTGCAAAATATGGGGTGTCTTAGCTTTTTCAAACAATTCATTGATAGAGTTTGAAAGCTGTACTCCAAGCTGAGCTGCACAGGATAAAAATGAAGAAGATAGAATTATGAAAAAGGCTATTGCCATTGTCTGCAATATATTGTTTTTAAGGTCGTTTTTCAACAGTTTCAGATACATTTTTTCCTCCTTGAGCTTATTTACAAAACTTTGTTTATGCTAAATTAGAATCTGAATTTTAGATATTATTCTCTCGTACTAAACTCCAATTAAAAGTCATGCAAAGTATTTTTTATGGTGCTTGCTTTTAAATTGTATGACATTCATAAGCAAAATATTTACATGCTGATTTAAACAATTTTTAGTATCAATTTCTTTATTCCAAAATTAAATTTTATGATATTAAATTATCTGCTTATTGAATAAATATAAGTTTTATTCAATGACAAATCTTTTTTATCAAAATTAATATACATAAAATAATTTTATTATACTGACGGTCGGTCTATAAAATATTATAATGATTTTTTAAAAAAAAGCAAGAGTATTTTTAAAAAAATTTAATTAGGCAGTAAAATTAAGAATAGTGAGATAAAGTTAAGATTTTATAAGTAAGTGAAGTAAAGCTTTAAATAGCTTGCAAATTTATAAAAAATGTCTTACAATTTACCTATTATATTATCACAATACTAAACTTTGTTTAAATATCAGATAGAGGACTTTAACTATAATAGAAACAGTATCTATTATTTTTTAAACGAAAGATAGCTGTAAAACTAAATATTAAATTTAAAAAGGAGAATTACCCATGAAGAATTTATTGTCAGTATTGTTGTCATTATCACTTATTTTCGGTATGGGAGTAACTAATCAGGACTATGTTGAGGCTGCAAAATCAGATAACTCGACAGCCCAGATAAGCTCACAACAGGGCGATTTATTTCAAAAATCATCACATGTAAGATTTGCTAAGAGAGGTAAGTCTACAAAGTCAAAGAGCACAAAAAAGAGCTCTACTAAATCTAAAAAAAGTACAGGTACAAAAAAATCAAAGAAGAGTACTACAAAAACTAATAAAAAATTTTCTTCAAGTACAAAAACAAAGAGAAGTGGCTCAAAAAAATATACATCCGACACTACTCAAGGCAAGATAAAGGGAAATAGTAATTCTATGATATATCATGTGCCGGGTGGAGCAAGCTATGATAAGATTTCAGTGAATAATGTAGTGTATTTTGATACTGAGCAGGATGCCATCAACGCAGGCTATAGAAAGGCTAAGAGATAGAAAAAATAATAATTAGAAGTCTTTAAAAAGTCATCTTAAGTTTAATTTTGTATATATCTTAAGTTTAATTTTGTATATAAAGTTTAAAATTTATTAATAAACTAAGTTTATATATTTATACTGACTACATTGTATATTTTTTACAAAAGCTAAGTAAAATTAAAGAGTGAAAAAATATAATGTATGTGTAGTTTATTCTGATACCAATATAAACTATTGTACAAAATATCTTAGGCGACAATTTAAAGGCTTTTTTATTTATACTATTATCTATTTAATCTATGGATAATTTTCATCAATATTTTCTAAAAAATAGTGTATGATTTATGATTTTATTATAAATTCACTGAAAATATTTTATCGATTATTGTATTAGATTTTAGTATTAAATTATAAAAGGAGATGTTATGAAAAAGTTATTAGCGATATGTCTATCTCTTTGTTTTGTTTTTGCTTTGGGAGGAATAAGCCGATTGCATGTAGAGGCTGTAAATTTAAAAGATTCAAATTCTAAGCTCAGATTAAATCTTTCCTCTTATAAAAGATTTGCCAAAAGAATCAAAATAAGAAGATCCAATATTAAACATAAGAGAATCAAATCACATTCCAATATAAAAAAGTCTACATCAATTAAAAAGAGTAAACATCGTAGAAAAAGCAAAGGAATAAATATATTTAATAATAATAAGATAAAACACCGCAAAACTTCAAATACAAAAAAATATAGTACCATAATTTCCAAGATAAAGGGAGATAAGCAGAGCAAGTTGTATTATTTACCTAACAATCCTTACTATAATTCTGTTCCGCTTGATAAACTTGTGTATTTTAGCACTGAGCAGGAGGCTATAAATGCCGGTTATAAAAAGGATAAGGGTTGGGGAGAGTATTTGTTGAAAAATTTACGAGTGAAAAAAGATAAGAAGAAATGATAGTTATTTCTTTTATATGCTTTTAAATTGATAGTTTATACAAGTGAAGTTTTCTTTTCTTATATTAAAATTATGACTTAAAATAGTTTAGGCTCTGTTTAGTATACAATAGAGAGTTGGAGTTTATTATGAAAGAAACAATAAAAATAGATAAGGATGTGTCTATAGACTGCTACTATCTTGCTGCTGATAGTCAAAGACCGACAGTGATTATATGCCCCGGAGGCGGATACGGCTATCACAGTGTAAGAGAGGGAGAGCCTGTGGCATACAAGTTTTTGTCCTACGGTTTTAACAGTATCGTACTGCATTACAGGGTGGCTGAAAAGGCGAAATTTCCCAATCCTATGGTAGATTTGGCAAAGGTGATAGAGCTGCTTAATTCAAAAGATGCTCCTTTTGAAAATAACGGAAAGTTTATAAGCATAGGATTTTCTGCAGGAGGCAATCTTGTCTTGGAATACAATGCTCATTGGAAAAAAATATGCAGGGAATATTTTCCGCATCAAAAAAAGCTTGATATATTCAAGCCTCAGCTTACTATTTGCGGATATACTCCTGTTAGCTTTGATATGGATGACTTGGATAAGATTGATGAGAGCTTTGCAGATGATGTGTTTTACTTTAAAGACTCCAATCACATAGTTGAAATTGCATTAAGCAAGACCAGAAGACTAAGTGAGGGTATCAACTATGCGGTGTTCGGTTCTCAAAAGGTGGACAAGAAGATAATGCAAGAGTATGACATACTTAGAAATTCAGATTTTGCAAATATGTCTCCAACTTTTTTATTTGCAAATAGAGGAGATATAATAGTAAATAATAAGGATATATTCAGACTTGCCATAGAATTTGAAAATCACAAAGTTCCTTTTGAGCTTCACTTCTTCCAGTGGGGCGCTCACGGTCTTTCCTTAGGTGACGGATATACAGCAAATACTGTTGAACAGATAGATTTGCACTATGCCAAATGGTTCGACCTTTGCATAGAGTGGATAAATCGTCAGATAGAATGTATATAAGAAAAGTTTTTATAAGTTTAGGTTTTATACTAATCACCATTTATAATGCCAAGATTGTTATTTTAGCAAATTATTAGTTTTACTGAGTATCAATAATCTTGCTGTAATAAAATTACATGGCTTTTTGATAGCTTTTTAGTATTAGTATAGGTATTTGAATAAGTATAATGATTTAGCGGAAGTTTTATTTATGAATGTAATCTTTTAATAAATAGGATGTTTAGTTGATTAGCTTTAATTGATTTTACTATTGTTATGAAAAGAAGAGGTGGAAGAAATGAACAAAAGTGAAAAAATTATATTTCCGTCTATACCAAATACTATTGAGGAGTTTAAAGCGCTGCCTCAGGCACAGATGATGACAGCCTTTGATACGGCGGCAATGACGGTGCTTGCCTTAAGTGTCTATCCGAGCAACAAAGCTTTGTCGCTTGAAATGATTGATTTTCTAAGAGGACCAAGACCGCTAAGCGTGTATGAGAAACAATTTATTGCAGACAGATTCATGGATGTGGACTATGTACCACGTTCATATTTTGTAGGTGCAATACCTGACAATGATTATACACCTGATACTCCATATACAGTTGTGGTGAGTGAAGAGCCATATTCCTATACTGAGCAGGGTTATGTAAAATTGATGATACGCTCCGGTGGGGCAGATTCTCCAAGATCTATTAAAATGAGAAATGCTAAGGATGGTAAATGGTATTTGTGGGAGCAATTCCTACTTGTAGGAATTCGCCCACCGGAAAGCACAAATCCATGGGCATAGTAGCATAATATAGCCTATTTATAGAAAATAATACTAAAAACCTGTTAAAAAGCCATGTATTTATGTTACAAAAAAATTATTGAAAATCTCTAATATATATAAAGTCATTTAAAATAACTACTTGGCAATATAAACGGTTATTAGTATAAGAAATTTGTTCAAATACCTAAAATTAATTTACTCAACTTTCCACTAAAATTAGCATAGCTTTAGTTTAGAAAGTTGAGTAAATACTATAAATGCCTATTATATAAGTTCATAGATATCATCATCTCTTAGGGCTTGGATATATATTTCGTCATCTTCTATTGATTTTGACATAGAAGATATGTCCTTCATCTTTGAAAGTGATGAAGAATGTTCCGATATGAAAAAGCCCATCCATTTCGCCATACCTCTGTCTGCATATTCTCTTGCCGATTTGAATGGCAAGTAAGTCCTGTCAATCATGTTATCCCGTCCATTCCTCCGCAGTGTCCTCCGATGAGTTTGCTTCTTTGCCTTACTCTTGAGCCCTCCATAAGTGAAGTCGCCCTTTGTATCGAAAGATAACCGAATTTTTCTCTTATTTCATCAATAGTATCTTCCAATTTTTCTATTTTTATCTTTTTTTCATCATCATCAAAAAAAGTTAAGACCTCGTAATTTTGCTCTATAAGTTTATCATATCTTACGCCTATGCTTCTTACATTTCCTCCTGTATATTTTTGGCGGAAAAGAGAAAGCACATGTTGTGTAAGCTCGCTTATACTACGACTGGGATTTATCTTCATACTTGCACTTATAGATTTTTTACCCTCGTAGGAGCTGAATCCTATGTGAATTGCCACAACAGTTGCATATCTGTTTATCTTGCGTATTCTTGTAGCCACCTGTTCAGCCATTTCGCTAAGCACTATCTCTATTTCATCTTTTTTGTCATAGTTTCTTGGAAGTATCTGGGAATTTCCAAGACCCTTTGACTGAGGAGTATATAGTATGGACGCCTTGCTCTCGTCCACACCGTTGGCGTGAAACCATAGCTGTACGCCCATTATCCCAAATTCCCTCTTGAGTATGTCCGGATTTGCGTTAGCAAGGTCTTTTATATTAAATATCCCGAGTCTTGTCAGTCTCTTTGCAATTCTACTTCCTATACCCCAAAAATCTGTGAGATTTCCTATGGACCATACTTTGTTTTCCACATCCTCATAAGACCAGTTGGCTCTCATATTTTTGTTTTGCTTAGCTTCATTGTCAAGGGCAAGTTTTGCAAGCAAGGGATTGGCATTGCTCATCCCTACAGTTGAATAAACTCCTGTTTCCTTAAGTATTTCACATTGTATCTTGGTGGATACTATGTCGAGTTTTTCTTTTTTTGATAGTCTTGAATCCTTTATAAAGCAGTCAAGAGAGGCTGTCAAATCCACAAAGCCCTCGTCTATTGAGTAGGGGCAGATGTCTTGTCTTGGTGCAAAGTTTTCAAGTATTTTTTGTATCTTCATATTTTCCTGTATGTAAAGTGCCATACGAGGAGGAACTATATATGTTCTTTTTGCCCAATATTCTATAAAATCTACATATTTCTTCGTTATGATTATTCCCTGTCTCTTTGCCTTTTCAAAGCTGAACTTCCTTGTATTTATATCAAAGGGTAGCTCTCTGCTCCTTCCTACATTTCCTTTTCCAAATACTTTTTTGAATATGGGGGAACTTGCAAGTATCAGTCCGCTTGAGTTATCAGCATTGCTCATTACACATAGAGATTCTCTGAGTGGATGTAGTCCTCGTTGTACACATTCTACACTTGCATAAAAGGACTTTATATCAATAAAAGCGATATCTGAACGTGGTTCTTTTGTATAGTCTATTATTGCCATAGTCTCATCACCGTCTTTAATAGTAATCAGCACTTAATATTGCGTAATTTACTTCTATATTTCAATTATTTTCATCAAAATATGTCCCATTCGTCATCTAAGGGTTGATAGTTTTTCAAAAAGTCCGATTTTGGTCTTTCGATTTTTGATACATCTATGTCCAGTAGGTTCATCTTTGCCATTTCGGAGATTTTGAGATTTAAAAGATTAATGTCTACGCAAAGTCTGTTTGCCAGCTCCTGATCGCTTTGCCCATATCTTATCATCTCTATGACTTCTTCATCAGGTATCAGCAGATGCGCCGCAAAGATATTTGCTTCTAATTCATAGTGATTGAGCGGAGAAAATATCCTACTTTCATGAAAAGACGCACCGTTGACACATTCTTTCCTATGGAGTTGGTCGTGACCTATCTCATGGGCAAGCACCATCTTTTTCAGACTTCCCAAGTTGTCTGGGATAAAGATATATCTGTTTTTTAATATGACACGATACATTCCAAGTAAGGCTGATGTAGATGAGATGTATTGAAGTTTAATATTAAGTTTCTTGATTAATATCTCAGGATTTCTGCTTTGGTGTTTTTTTATAAGAGCTGCAACTTTTTTGTATATAGTGCCGTTTCTCATACATCACCTTTTTTACGCCTTCCATATTTCTTATTTTCGAGCTTTGCCTTCCAATATGCCTGTTGTATTGCCTCAAACAAGGCGTCCTTATCCTCATCAGGCAAATCTCCGCCGGCAAAAAGTCCTGCCATAGATTGAGCAATAGTCTTTGCATCCTGCACACCCTTGTAGCCGAAGTCCTCTCCTGCCTGCATGATGAAGAAATCTTCTTCTGTTAGGAGATAGTTGATATTGACATCGAAAAAACTCGCCATTTTTTCGTACATCTCCATCTTTCGAGGACGCATATCCTTTGTCTCATAGTTGCTTACAGTCTTTAAGGTAATGCCCAAGATTTTTGCAAGCTCGCTCTGAGTCAGATTCTTGCCTTCCCTAAGTGTCTTTAATTTTTTCCCAAAACCCATTTCATACCTCCTGTTAAGCTCAATAAGATAATTAAATAGAATTATTTGTGTTATTGAGTAAAATTTTCATTAATTAGTATTTATAATGTCATAATGCATTGGATTTGTAATGTATTCAATCTCTTAGCTCAATATAGCTTTGCACTTGATTAAATCAATAAAGGTAAAATCTAATACTAATAGAACTCAGATTAAAGTCTGTTTAATGTCTTATATTGTAAAATCATGATTATAAAATTAGTATTATAACTATAAATTCATTAATATAAAGATAGAATTTAATGAAGTCCAACTACATAAATTCCCTAAATTAGAAATTTAATTACTAAAATTATAAAGCGAAATTTAAAAACAGTCAAGAGGATTTAAAAAAATTTTGTAAAAATTAGTTATGGCATAAAATTTTTTAAAATATTTGATGATATATTGATTAGTATAAAATTTAAATTTATATATAAGTTTTTTAATTGCTATGGAATTTGATTTTTCAAGAGATAGTAAGAAAATAGTTATAATTAACTAAGATAAAGGAGAAATTTAAGATGAAATATGAAGAAAATATTATATTAAAAGACGGGACAAGCTGCCTTTTGAGGAATGCTATAGGAGAAGATGCTAAGGCTTTATTGGAAAATATGAAATTAATCTATTCTCAAACTGATTATTTGACTACATACAGTGAGGAGATGGATTTATCTGAAAGGGAAGAGTATGAATTTTTAGAAGATAAAAATCAAAGCGAAAATGAGCTAATGATTATAGCAATAATTGACGGAAAGCTTGTAGCTTCCGCCGTAATAAGAGCTGTAGGTTATAGATACAAGATAAAACATAGGGCTACATTTGGAATAACTGTGGAAAAGAGTTATTGGGGGCTTGGCATAGGAAAGGCTCTTACCTTAGCTTGTATAAACTGTGCCAAGACAGCCAATTATAAACAGATAGAACTTGACGTAGTATCAGAAAATAAAACTGCCATAGCACTTTACAAACAAATGGGCTTTGTAGAATATGGTAGAAATCCTTTGGGCTTCAACTCACGCACAAAAGGATATCAGGAACTTATATATATGAGGCTGGAAATCTAAGCTGAGTAAGGCTGTATCTAAAGTAATATAAAAAAATTAAAGCATAATAGTTTTTATAACCTTAGACTAAAAGCCATTAAATTTTCGTATGATTATATTATGAAAAGTTATTGGAAGTAATACTAATCTCCATTTAAAAAGTCATGCAAAATATTTTGTATTCTGATTACTTTTAAATTGTATGACATTCATAAGCGAAATATTTATATGGTGCTTTAAAAGGTTTTTAGTATAACAAAGACTTCTAAGTTTAGATAAAATAAAAAAGTAAAACATTATAAGTGCTTAGTAAGAAAATATAAGTATATTTATTATGCAAACGACTAATATGCATAAAAATGTTACTATTCTAAGCATATTTACAGTTTTTGTTATGTCATCTACATCAGCTTTTTTCAAATCATCACCGATTTTTTGCTTTTCTACCAATTTTCCGCCGTAGTAGTGAGAGCCTCCCAATTGTATGCCCAGTGCCCCTGCTGTAAGGCTCTCGCTGTAGGCACAGTTGGGACTTAGGTGATTTTTTCTATCACGCATACATATCAAAAAGGCATTTTTATAGTCAAGTCTAAGTAAGAATGCAGAGATAGTAAAAAATATAACTGACAATCTTGCAGGTATAAAATTTGCAACATCATCAGCCCTTGCAGATACCTTTCCGAATTCTTCATACTTTTCATTCCTATAGCCTATCATGGAGTCAAGGGTACTTATCGCCTTAAATGCCATTGCAAGTGGCACACCGCCTAAGCAAAGGTAGAAAATCGGGCTTATTACTCCGTCTACCGTATTTTCAGCTACAGTCTCTATTACAGCCTTGATAATTTGTGAAAAATCAAGCTCCTTAGTATCTCTGCCTACTATATATGACAGTGATTTTCTGCTGTTTTCCAAATTTTTTGCCCTAAGTTCTCTTTGCACCTTTACAGCCTCAACTTCCAGACACTTTGCTGATAAGACTGTATAAGTCAGTAAAATTTCAACAGCTATTCCAAGGTAGGAATTTAAGCTGTAAGAAATATTTATAAGTAAAACAGTTGCAAAGTAAGTAGTAACAACTACAATTAAAAATGTTATAAGACCGCTTAGTAATTTATTTATTAAAGTTGCAAAAAAGAATTTTTCAAGCCTTGCTATCATATTGCCTATGAATTTAACAGGATGTGGAAAAGAGTAAGGATCTCCAAAAATCAAATCCAAAATGTAGGCTGATATGAGGATAAAATATGGAATCATGCTATCTCCTAAAAAAACAATTTTAAAAATTCAAGATTGGTAGTATAATATACTTAAATAATGTAGTAAATATAAAACAGAAACGGAGGTTCTTATGAATAATTTAGAATTATCTTTAAAACAAAGACTCAGTATCTCCAATAAAATCATAACTTCTCTTGAAATAATGTCACTTAATATAATGGAACTTTACTCTTTTTTGGAAAAAGAAAGTGAAGAAAATGTATTTATAGATTATGACTCGTTCTTTGAGGATAAACTTTTCAGAGACTATATTAAAAATGACAATAATATCATAAAAAAAGATTATACCACAGATGAAGAAGAAATTGAAATATTTGACAGGGATAAATATGAGCCGACCCTTTTTGAGATTTTGCTTGAGCAATTAGGTACCAGCAATTTATCAGATGAAAAATATGTTGTGGGCGAATTGATAATACATAGTTTGGATCATGACGGATACATGAGAGATGACCTTGGCTATATAGCTGAGCTGGTACATACGGACATAGCTACTGTCGAAAAAGTGCTATCCCTTATCAAAACTTTCGAGCCTGTAGGGATAGGAGCAGGCAACTTACAGGAATGTCTTATCTTACAAGTTCCTGAGGATGAAGTGCTTATGAGAAGGATAATTCAAAATCACATCAACGACCTTTACAAAAACAATCTTGACAAGATAGCTAAAAAAGAAAATATCAGCATAGAAGAAGTAAAGGAAGTTTTTGAGAAGATAAAAAAACTCAATCCAAGACCTTCAATAGGATATAAGAGTAACAATTACGAGTCCATGTACGTCTATCCGGATATATTTGTAGAAATTGTGTCAGGGGAAATAAAACTATCTTTCAAAGATAGCATATCAAATATCCATGCCAATAAGTATTATCTGGGTCTGCTTGATGGCGATATAGATGATGAAACAAGGTCTTATCTGAAAAAGAAGCTTACAAGAACTATGCTCATAATAGAAAGTATAAATAAAAGAAAAGAAACAATAGAAAAAATTGCAAACTTTATAATAAATAGCCAAAAAAATCACATATTGTATGATGAGCCTTTGCAAGATTTAAATATAAAGGATATTGCTATAGCTTTGGATTTATCCGAGTCTACAGTATCAAGAGCTATAAAGCACAAACACGTGCAGACTCCAAGACATATGTATAAGCTTAGAAATTTGCTTTCACTTCACTGTCAACATACTGCCAATGCAGTATCTAAGAACTACATCATGGACATGATAAAAAATATGATAGAAACAGAGGACAAGAAAGCCCCTCTATCTGATGAGAGGATAACAGAAATGCTCAATGACGAGGGCATAAGCATAAAAAGGAGAACAGTTTCGAAATATAGGGGAAAAATGTCAATCCCTACTGCAAAACTTAGAAAAGAATATTAAAAAAATAGATTTTTAGTATTGAAATTAAGTTGAAAAACAAATATAATATTTTGCATATAACTTTTTATACAATTTTAGTAGATATATTGCCTTAAAATATAGATTAAAACTGACTTTAGAGTGGATTTTACAATTATGTAATTTTATGAAATTAAGCTTAATTATATCCGATATATTAGTGAAAAAGTCATAATTTAAAATAAGAAAAAATATATAAGAAATAGAAACTAAAGTAATATTATCTAAACTTGTAAATACAAATAAATGCTGTTGTAAAATATATTGAAATAGCAACAACATAATTATTGGCAATCATTTTAAAGACAGGGGGTGAGGTATTGGAAAGTAATTGTTCTTATGATTTGCATATATACGAGCGTAGTTTCAACACTACAGAGCAGTTTATAGCTGTACTGGATGAGATGATGTGTATAAAAACTGCAAATAATGCCTTCCTTGAGCTTATTCATGAAGAAGAGCTTGAAAAAATCTACAACACTCCATACTGGGAGATACCTCTATGGTCGCACAGCTCGGACGTGCAAAATAGAATAATGTTTGCCATTGAAGAGATATACTTAGGCGCCGATGTAAAGTTTGAAACTACTTACTCCACTGCAGATGACGAGGTTAGGTATTTGGAATTTACCATAAAGCCTATCTTTGATGAAAGTGGAGAAATAGAGTTTCTCATTGCTATGGGATACGATGTTACTAATATAAAATCAGCAGAAGAAGAGCTTGAAAAAAAGGAAAGAGAATTGGAAATGTTTTTTAATGCCGGCTTGGACGGATATCTTATTCGAAGACTGGAAAAACCGGTAAGGTTAGACTATTCCAATTTAGAAGATATGTTCGACCTTACATATCCTTATGAAAAAGCAAGTAAGTACAATGAATCATTTATAGATTTGATTCAAGTACCACCTGATAAATATGACGGCTATGAGCTTTTTGACAATCCTAACATCCATACAAACAGGGTAGATCTTAAAGGATATTTTGCAGATTTTGTGAAAAAGGGAAATAAAAAATTTGAAAAGAACTTTGTGCTTAATGACGGGACAAAGAGGTATCTTGAATTTACCTCAGTAGCGATAATAAATGATGATTTTTATGCAGGTGCTTTTTATATAGTTAAGGATATTACATCAAGAAAGAAATATGAAGAAAAACTCTTTAATCTTGCTAACTTCGATATGCTTACTTCCATTTCCAACAGGAGATACTTCATCTTCCAAGTAGAGCAAATTATGGAAAGTGTGGATTTTTCGCAGGCTACTATATGCACCTTTGACATCGACAATTTTAAGAGTGTAAACGACAACTACGGACATGACATAGGTGATATTGCTCTTGCAGACATTGCCAAGATTATGAATGAACAACTTGAAGGCATAGGAATAGTTGCAAGAATGGGTGGAGAGGAATTTTCAGCATTTCTAAATTGCAGACTGGAAGATGCAGGGAGCATTATTGAGGACCTACTTAATGCAGTTAGAAATATACACATAAAACTTGAGGATTATAATTTAACGCTGAAATTTACGGTAAGTGGCGGTATAGCAAGGGTAAGAAAAGGCGATAAGTTGGATAAGTTTTTGAAAAAAGCGGATACAGCTCTATATGATGCCAAACATCAGGGAAGAGACAGGTATTGTATAGCCAAGGAGGATATGGATGAGATATGAAGGGATGGTCTACAGACCGCCAAGTGAGGCATACAGCCTTATAGTACAAGTTACTACAGGATGTTCACAAAATACCTGTACTTTTTGTGCAATGTATAAGGAAGCAAAATTTAAGATAAGAAGTCTTAAAGATATAAAGGAAGATTTTTTATATGCAAAGGCTCATTACAGAGGAATAGATAGGATATTTTTGGCTGATGGAGACGCTCTTATCATGCCTTTTGAAGATCTGCTTGAGATTTTAAAATTCATAGAGGAGCTTTTTCCAAATCTGGACAGAGTATCACTTTATGCCTCACCACGTTCTATATTAGGTAAGACAAAGGAGCAACTTGAGATATTGAAGGCTCACAATCTTAAGCTTGCCTATCTGGGAATAGAAAGCGGCAGTGATAAAGTGCTCAAAGACATCAAAAAACGTGCAACTGCTGATGAAATAATACGTGCCGGAAAGATGATAAGAGAAGCGGGTATAAAACTTTCAGCCACTTTGATAATGGGGCTTGGAGGAGTAGAAGACAGCAAAGAACACGTAAGAGGTTCTATAGAAGTATTAAATGCAATCAATCCTGACTATCTGGGTCTTATGACCTTGCTTGTAAAATCCGGAACAGAGATATATGATGATGTACAAGATGGTAAGTTCACACAACTTAAGCCTGAGGAAATACTACTTGAGACTTTGGAGCTGATAAAGGGAGTGGAATTAAATGGCACAGTTGTAAGAAGTAATCACGTGTCAAATTACGCACATGTAAGCGGAGTCTTAAATAAGGATAAGGCGAGTATAATCAGACAGCTTGAAGTAGCGCTTGAGAACACTGATTTTGCCATGAGCAAGTTGATGAGAGACAGATATGCCAGACAGACGGGTCTATAATTGATAACTCCTGCATGGGAGTTATTTTATTAGCTATCGACAAGGAGAAAATATGAAACTTATCTTAGCCTCATCCTCACCGAGGAGAAAGGACATATTAGATTTATTTAGAGTAAAATATACTATAGATACGACAGATGTGGAAGACAATCTGAAGCTCACATCAAAGCCATATATCAACGCTATGACAAGTGCATTTATGAAAGCAAATGCAGTATTTGAAAAAAACATAGAGGACAAAGATGGTATAATGGTGCTTGGGGCTGATACCATAGTTACTAAAGGAGACTATGAATTCGGTAAACCGAAGGATGACGAGGATCAGATAAAGACACTTAAGTTTTTGTCAGGCACTGTACACGATGTGATTACAGGATTTGCCATAATAGGAGAAAAGTTTAAATACACTGATTATGTAAGGACAAGGGTGAAATTTAAAGAAATTTCCGATGATATGATAATAAACTATGTTAGATCAAAAGAAGGAGTAGATAAGGCGGGTTCATATACTCTAAACGGTATAAGCTCCGTATTTGTGGAAAAGGTGGAAGGAGATTATTTCAATGTGATAGGGCTGCCTATTTCTTGTATATATGATGTTATGAAAGAAAAATTTGACTTTGACTTGTTGCAAAGTTTGTAGGCAGG
This sequence comes from uncultured Peptostreptococcaceae bacterium, assembly GCA_963521605.1. Classification (GTDB taxonomy): domain Bacteria; phylum Bacillota; class Clostridia; order Peptostreptococcales; family Filifactoraceae; genus Peptoanaerobacter. Next base: position 44,825 of record CAUQVF010000015.1, read on the forward strand.
TGAGTCATGGAAAATAAGACTATAAAGCAAATGGACAAGTCTTTAAGACCGAGAGAAAAACTCTTATCAGGCGGTGTAAGTACATTAAGCGATGAGGAACTCCTTGCAATATTTATAGATAAAGGTACAAAAGATTACAATGCCATAGAAATAGCCCAACAATTGATAGAGCTTGCAGGTGATTTGTCCAATCTTGCCAAGTTTGATGTCAATATGATGACCAGGATAAAGGGTATAGGAGTGGCAAAGGCTTGTAAGATAGTGTCTGCCATAGAGTTTGCCAATAGAGTTGTAAAAAACTCTGCTAAGAAAAAAGATGAGTCCATAACATCACCAAAGCAACTTATAGATATGTTCAGCATGGAGTTTGAGACCTTAAATGTTGAAGTATTTAAGATTATATGCTTAGACACTAAAAAACACATAATCTATGATAAAAACTTGAGCGTAGGAGTGGCAAACGCTACAGCAATTACTGCAAGGGAAGTTTTTAAAGAGGCTGTACTAAGGCATGCCGTATCAGTCATAGTAATGCACAATCATCCGAGTAAAAATCCTTTACCAAGTAATCAGGATATAGCTCTTACAAGGAAATTAGTCGATGCCGGAAGATGCTTGGACATAGATTTGACTGACCACATAATCTACGGCTCTATTGAAAACTACTATAGTTTTAGGGAAAACAGCAGAATTTGAAAAATATTGGCAAAACGGAAAATAGCACTTTAATTTTACATGATTATATTATATAATTTTTTGTAAATAGATTTTGAATAATTATTACAGGAGATAGACATGGAAAATCAAGATATATTTTCGAAAATAGATCATACGGTATTAAAAGCTTTTACAACATGGGAAGACATTGAAAAATTATGTGATGAAGCCATAAAATACAAGACGGCAAGTGTGTGCGTACCGCCATGTTACGTAAAAAGAATAAAAGAAAAATACAAGGACAATCTTAAAATATGTACAGTAATAGGCTTTCCTTTAGGCTACAATCCTACTGAAGTAAAGGAACTTGAAACTGTATGTGCACTAAGAGATGGAGCCGACGAGATAGATATGGTGATAAATATCTGTGAACTTAAAAACGGCAACTTCGACTATGTGGAAGATGAGATTGCAAGACTTAGAAAATTGACAAAGGACAAGATACTAAAGGTAATAGTGGAGACTTGCTATCTGACTGAAGAAGAAAAGATAAGACTTTGCAATATTGTCAGCAAGGTCAAAGCTGACTTTATAAAGACCAGTACAGGATTTGGAAGTGGCGGAGCAACTATTGAAGATGTCAAATTATTCAAAGAACATATATCAAAGGACGTACAAATAAAGGCATCAGGTGGAATAAAGACTAAGGAAGATATGATTGCCTATCTAAATGAAGGTTGCCAAAGACTTGGAACAAGCTCTGCATCGGTATTGGCAAATTAGAGGTAGTAAATGAAAAAAAAGTTGTTTATATTCTCGCTCTTATTTATAATTTTGATTATGTTAGGAGCGTGTAGCTACAACAATACTAAAAAACAAAGTAAGTTAAAAGTAAAGACAGATGCTAATGGAGAAGCTGAAATAGCTATGCTTGTAGATATCGGAGATATCTATGACAAGTCTTTTAATCAGGGAATATTTGAAGCTGTAAGTATATTTGCTGAGGAAAAAGGCAAGACTTACAACTACTATATTCCTCAAGAAAAAAGTGATTACTCGGTTATAAGATCCATAGAAGATGCTATAAATTACGGTGCTAAGGTAATAGTTGCACCAGGATATTGGTTTAAAAAACCGATAGATGTAGTGCAAAATAAGTATAAGGATGTAAAGTTTATAATAACTGACACAACACCGTATTGCGAAGATATAAAAACATATATTATAGGTGAAAATACCTTTGCATTTTTATTTTCAGAACAGGAAGCAGGATATCTTGCAGGCTATGCTACGGTAATGGAAGGCTTTGAAAATATAGGATTTATGGGTGGTATTAAATCACCTTCTGTAGAGAATTTCGGCTATGGATATATACATGGTATCAATGATGCCGCAAAGAAGAAAGGGCTTGGAAAAAAGTCAATAAAATTAAAATACACGTATCTGGGTAGTTTTGAGGAAAGTGCAGAGCATGAGTATACTGCGTCGTCATGGTTTGCAGGAGATACTCAGGTGATATTTGCCTGTGCGGGTCAGGCAGGCTTATCTGTTATGAAGGCAGCTGAAAAATACAAGGACAGGTATGTGGTAGGAGTAGATGTAGATCAATCCTCACAAAGTGACAGAGTAATAACATCAGCTATTAAAGATGCAAAAAGAGCAGTATATGAGGGACTCAAAAAAATTTATGACGGTGATTTTGATGGTGGCAAATATGCAAAATATGGGGTGAAAGAGGGATATATATACCTGGAAATGCAAAATGCGAGATTCAAAAACTTTTCAAAAAAACAATATGATGAACTTGTAAATGAAATATCTGTTGGAAAGATAGAGCTTAAGAATAAGACTTCGGCAGATAATAATCAAAAGGAAATCACGGCTCTTGATTATGTATCTGTAGATTTTGAATATTAGTAATAAAAGTTGATTTAAGCACAAGAGATAGTCGCTTAAAAATATTTTTTATTTTGAGTGACGCTTTTGTCATCGCAAAGGACTTATTTAATAAGCCCTACTATATTAATGAAAAGAGGGATGCTTTTATTAGAAGGAGTGTTATAATTTGAAAAAAATAATTGAAAATCTGTCAGGTTTATTGCCGAGTAAAAATCATCTGAAAAAAGATGCACAGTATATAGTTTTGGAAATATTGCCGATAACTATGATAATAATGTCTTTTTTTTACAATTCGCCTTGGGAAATAATCATGGGCTTATCCACTATAGTAAGAGCTAACGATGTGTTTGCTACCGACTACACTTATATAGCAAGTGTGGGTTCAGCTCTTTTTAACTCAGGCTTGGTGGTTTTGATTAATATATTCATATTAAGAAAGATGGAAATGAAAATAAACGGCATGATAGTCTCAGCCTTGTTTTTGTTGTGCGGATTTTCATTTGTTGGGAAAAATATCTACAACATATGGCCTTTTTATATAGGCGGATATGTGTATTCCAAAGTTCACAAGATAGATTTTAAAAATACAATTGTAAACTCAATGTACACAACATCGTTGGCACCTGTTATTTCGGTAGTTGCCTACACTTTTTCTGCCAATTCAATTGCAGCAGTTATACTGTCATATCTTTGCGGAGCTTTTATAGGCTATATAATGCCTGAGCTTGCCGCCAGGATGCTTACTGCGCACGGAGGATACAATCTTTACAATACAGGATTTGCAGCAGGCTTTGTTGCCATTACAGCCAATTCTCTATTTAATATGTTTGGTATGCCTGTAGATCCCAAAAATATAGTAAGTCCTGAATTTAATATGCCTTTGCTCATATTATTTACTATTTATTTCCTGATATTGATAATACTTGGATACGAGCATAATAACAAGAGTTTTGAAGGTTACGGTAAGTTGATGTCTTACTCAGGTAAGCTGATTACAGACTATACGAGGCTGTCCGGTTTTCCTGTTACTATGGTGAATATGGGAGTGACAGGTCTTATAGCCTTAGCGTATGTAATATTAATGGACGGAAGTTTTAACGGTCCTACTATAGCGGCACTTTTGACCTTGGTAGGTTTTTCGTCTTGCGGTAATCATCCAAGAAATACCATATCAATATTAATTGGGGTGGCAGTAGCATCAAAACTTGTAAATATAAATATGACATCTACTGCAATAGTAATTTCAGGGCTATTCGGTACTACTCTTGCACCTATAGTTGGAGATTTCGGGCTTGTGTGCGGATTTTTCTTAGGACCTTTGCATTTGGCATTGGTTTCTAACATAGGCTCATTGCACTCAGGGCTTAATTTATATAACAACGGACTTTCAGGAGGTATTATAGCAATGCTTGTAGTACCTATCTTAGATGCGTTCAGTTTTAAGGAGATAAAGTAATAATGTATGAAAATAAAAAAATATCTAAAATTGTTGATGAAGCGGTGACTTATCTGCTGGGAAGAGAAGCGACATATGTAGGGGCTTCAATAGAAAGAGGAAATGACAAGGTAATAATAACCCTCGTTGCAGAAAATGTAAATATAAGCAATGAAGCACTAAATGATCTCAAAGATTATTTGAACAGTACACACAGAGAGGCTGAAACGGAAGAATATTACTGGTATCTTGCCGGAGAAGGCAGAAAATCGGAAGAGATGTCACTGGTCGCCATAATGGTGGATGAAGCTCAGATATACTATGAAGACAAAAAACTCAAGATGGTATTTTTAAGAAAGTTATAATCTTATATAGAGGTGAATATGATACAAAGTATTCAAAGAGCGGTACAGATAATGGACTTTATGAAAGAACCAGACAAGAGTTATTCCATAAAGGACATATCTCTTGCCACTGCCCTTTCGTCAAGTACAGTACATAGGATATTGGCAACATTGGTAGACTGCGGTTATGTAATGCACGACGAAGTAACTCATAACTACAAATTGGGCTATGCTCTTATATCATTGGGCATGGCTGCAATTCACAACACTAAACTACAGGAACTTGCAAAAACTATGCTCAAAGAGCTGTCATCTTTGACTCAGGAAGATGCCTTCTTGATGATAAAATCAGGAAACAACGGCATAGCTATACAAAAAGAGCAGGGGCCAAACAACCTCAAGGTAGTGGAAAATTTCGGCTATGAGATATCATTGCACTGGGGGGCAATTAGGAAGGTCTTACTTGCATTCCAAAGTGAAGAGTTCATAAGCGAATATATGAGGACAAATTTCAAGCCAACGCCTACAAGACTGGTCTTAAATCCGGAAAAATTTGTCAAAGAGCTTGAAGAGATACGCAAAAATAAGGTGGCTATATCTACAGGTGACTATATACCAAACGGAGTCGGTATAGGAGCTCCTATATTTGACCACAATGACAAAATAGTGGCGTCTATAGGTATTATAGGTACATCTACAAGAATAAATAAGAACAATATGGATGATATGGCGAAAATAGTATTTGAAATAGGCAAGAGGCTGTCAAGAATGATGGGATATACAAGGCAGTATTGATTTTTTCGACGATTTGTGATAGCATAGGATAGAAAAAAGCTTAATTTTTAATTATAACAATAAAAAAGTAAAATAAAAATTTATAACAGAGGTAGATTAAATGAGCGATACCATTATGAACAACAACTTTATCCATATGATAATTGACAAGGATAACGAAGAAAATACCTATGGGAAAAAGGTATATACGAGATTTCCGCCTGAACCAAACGGTTATTTGCACATAGGTCATGCAAAATCAATATGTCTGAACTTTATGACAGCTCAAAAGTATGGTGGAAAATGCAACTTGAGATTTGACGATACCAACCCTACTAAAGAAGAAGTTGAATATGTGGAGTCAATCAAGGAAGATGTGAAGTGGCTCGGATTTGAATGGGATGAGCTGCGTTTTGCGTCAGATTACTTTGACAAGATGTACGAGCTTGCGGTATTGCTTATAAAAAAAGGCAAGGCATTTGTATGCGAACTATCTGTAGATGAGATGAGAGAGTACAAGGGAGACTTCAACACTCCCGGTAAAAATTCTCCATACAGAGACAGACCTATAGAGGAAAGCTTAGACCTGTTTGAAAGGATGAAAAACGGGGAATTCCCTGACGGAACACTTACTCTTAGAGCAAAGATAGATATGAGCTCACCTAATATGAATATGAGAGATCCTGTAATCTATAGAATTGCACATGCCTCTCACCACAATACAGGTGACAAGTGGTGTATCTATCCTATGTACGACTATGCACATCCGCTGGAAGATGCTATAGAAGGCATTACACATTCCATTTGTACACTTGAATTTGAAGAACATAGACCGTTTTACGATTGGGTGGTAAGGGAAACTGAGTTTAAAACTCCACCTAAGCAAATCGAGTTTGCAAGGCTTGAGCTTACAAATATGATAATGAGTAAGAGATATCTCAAAAAACTTGTAGATGAGAAAAAAGTTGACGGTTGGGACGATCCGAGAATGTCTACAATATGCGGTATAAGAAGAAGAGGCTACACTCCTGAGGCAATGAGAAACTTTGCAAGGGATATAGGAATATCAAAATCTAACTCTACAGTAGATATATCAATGCTTGAAAATGCAATAAGAGAAGATCTTAAACTCAAGGCACAAAGAAAGATGGCTGTACTTCATCCTCTTAAGCTTGTAATTACAAACTATCCGGAAGATAAGGTTGAATACCTTGATGCTGAAAACAACTCTGAAAATGAAGCATTAGGCTCAAGAAAGGTAGCATTTACAAGAGAATTGTATATTGAAGCAGACGACTTTATGGAAGAGCCTCCGAAAAAATACTATAGATTCTTTGTAGGAAATGAAGTAAGACTAAGAAATGCATACTTTGTAAAATGTACAGACGTTATAAAGGATGAAAACGGAAATATAGTTGAGATACACGGAACTTACGACGAAGAGACTAAATCAGGCAGCGGATTCACAGGAAGAAAGGTAAAGGGCACTATACATTGGGTAAGTGCTAAGGAAAATGTGAAGGCTGATGTGAGAATCTACGACTATCTGTTCAAACTCAACGAAGAGACAAATGAGTACGAATACAATGAAAATTCTATGACTTTGCTCAAGGACTGCATTTTGGAAAAAAGCTTTGAAGAAGCTAAAAAGGGTGATAAGTTCCAATTTAACAGACATGGATATTTCTGCGTAGATACTAAGGATACTACTGATGAAAAGTTAGTATTTAATCAAATAGTAAGCTTAAAAGACAATTTCAATAAGAAATAGAAGATTAGGGCTGGCGATTTATTTGTTAGCCCTTTTCTTTATTTCTAATACTATTATCTATTTAGTCTATGGATACTCTTCTGCGATAGTTTTTAAAAATATTTGTGATTGATGACTTTTATTATAAATGCACTAAAAGTATTTCATCTATTATTCTATTAGAATTTAGTATTATACTAAAAATCTATCAAAAAGCCTACAGAAAGATTATTGATATTTTGCAAAAGCAATAATTCGGTAAAATGATAATCTTTGCATTATAAATTGTGATTAGTATTAGAGCATAATATATGCAAAAGAAAGACCTGCATAAAAGAATTCTTCTTTCCATGCAGGTCTTATTTTAAACTCAATATTAAATTAAGCTACTGTTATATCAAAAGAGTTTTCCCAAAGTCCGTGGATGTTGCAATAAGAAACAGCTACCAATTTACCACTCTTAGGCAATTTTACATTTGCAAATAATGTTGGCTCCGTAAAGCATTCCAATTCTCCGTTTGCTGCAAATTCACTGTTTGCAAGTTCAACCAATACTTGAGAACCTTCAGCAACATAGAATAGTTTTATCCATGCTATATGGTGTTCCAAAGTGTTAGGATGTGCTATTTCTTCCCCAATACATACCTTTATTTGAGCTACTTCTCCAGCCTTAACACTTGCAGGTGCTATTATAGCAGGTACGTGTTTTTCGCCTTTCCAATCTCCAGATTTTACATAGTTTGCTAATATTGACATATTGTCCTCCTAAAAAAATTAAATTTAAAAATTTTATTATTATTTAAAGTAAATCTTACACGATAAAAGTTATCAATATGAGTGATTTCATATTGTGCAGACAAATTAGTTATACCCACATAAAAAATATTAAACAAATTTATACTAAATAAGTATAAAAAAATTTGTGCTTTAAGGACAACATATTCATTGCAAAGCTTGAAAATATATGTTATCATAGTAAATATGTGTAAAAAATATTTTTTTTGATAACAGCTAAAGCATTTATACTAATATCTGTTTAATTTATAGATGGTATTCATGGAGAATTGAAAGAGCAGAATAATTATGAGATTATTACAAATCTTTTAAAATATCTTATACATTATTATATTGAATATTAATATTAATTTATAAAATAAAGTGATAGTTCTTGATAAGCTATGATATAGGCAAAAATTGTAGAAGATGTAAAATTATATATAGTATAAATGATTAATAATGTAAATTTTTATAGAAACGGAAAGCAGGATGTACAAACTTAGCAAAAAAGAAGAAGGATTGTTTGGATACATAAAAAAACTTGCCGATGAAAAAGTAATAGTTGCATTTTCAGGGGGTGTGGACAGCTCCTTGGTGCTGAAAATTGCAAGAGAGGTGACTGACAAATCAAATGTTATGGCAGTTACTTTCAATACCTTACTCCATCCTAAAAATGACATTGAGATAGTGAAAAATCTTGCCCAAGACTTCGATGTTACTTTACAGATAGTCGAAATAAATGAGATTACAAATGAAAAGATACTCTACAATGATGTAAAGAGATGTTATTACTGTAAAAAAGACATCTTTGAAAAGATTGTGTCTCTCAAGGAATCCCTTAACTTTGCACATATAATGGACGGCTCCAACTTTGACGACGTATTTGTTTACAGACCCGGAAAGATAGCGTTAAAGGAGCTAAATGTAATAAGTCCTTTGCAGGATATGAAATTTACTAAAGTTGAAGTTAGAGAACTTGCTAAAAAACTGAATATATCAGTAGCAAGCAGACCTTCAAAACCATGTATGATGACGAGGATGCCTTACAATAAAAAGGTGGATATGTCCAAGTTTTCATCACTTGAGATGGCTGAAGAATATCTTGCAAGTCTTGGCTTTGCCAATAACAGGGTAAGGCTTTATGACGATATAACTCGTATAGAGGTGGATGTGGATAAATTTCCTCTGTTTTTTGAAAAAAGGGAAGAGATAATAGAAAAATTTAAGGACTTAGGCTTTGTCTATATCAACTTGGATATGGAAGGCTTTCGCTCAGGAAGTATGGATATAGTAATTAAGCAGGGGGAGATATAGCCTAAATTTCTTCTATTAATAAAAATTGAATATTTGAATTAAATATATTTTCATACATTTTAAATTAGATTTTTTATTGATATTATAATCTTTATAAAGAATCATATAATATTAATTTCTGTTTAAAAAATCATGTAAAATATTTTATATTGTGATTGTATATTAGTTTATATACACTTTGTAATCAAAACACTTACATGGTAATTTAAAAGGTTTTTAGTATAAGATTTATAACTATATATAAAAAAATTAATAAATTAATAAAATATATATTTTTTACATTGATATGAGCTTTGCTCACAACAATAAATAATGAGGTTGAAATATGAACGACAGACAATTTTTGCAAGATATCAAAGACGGAAAGATTTCCATAGATGAGGGACTTACACATCTAAAGAATTCGAATTACACTGATTTAGGTTTTGCAAAAATAGACTTTGATAGAAAAAAAAGGAGAAAACTACCTGAGGTAATCTTTGCACAAAGTAAGGAAGATGAGCATCTGCTTAAGATTTTTCAGCTATTTTGCGATAAAAGGGAAAATATACTTGCCACAAGGATGAGAAAAGAGCAGTATGAATTTTTGAAGGACAAGGTGCCAAATCTCATATATGACGAGATTTCCATGACTGCAAGGGTAGAGTTTGAAAAGATAGAAAAGTCCGGAAGTATAGCCATATGTTGCGGAGGCACAAGCGACATAAGAGTGTGTGAAGAGGCAAGGATAACAGCGGAGTTTTTCGGAGTAAATGTCATGACCTTTTACGACATAGGAGTGTCAGCAATCAGAAGATTGCTGGATAATATAGATAAGATAAGAGAGGCAAATGTGATAATAGCCGTAGCCGGTATGGAGGGAGCTCTTGCAACAGTGATAGCCGGACTTTGTGACAAACCTATAATAGCCGTACCTACATCTGTAGGATATGGAGCGGCATTTTCAGGACTTTCACCTTTGCTTACCATGATAAATTCATGTGCAGAGGGCATAAATGTAGTAAATATAGACAACGGATATGGAGCGGCATATAATGCCGTACAGATAAATGCATTGATAGAAAAAATATAGGAAAAAAAGAGGTATTTTATGAAATTATATTTTGAAATGTACTCAGGAATATCAGGAGATATGATAATAGGAGCCTTGCTTGATCTTGGAGCAAGCAGACAAAAGCTGATAGATGCAATAGAGTCTTTGGGTCTTGAAGGATATAGGCTGAGATTTGACAGGGCTATTAAAAATACAATTTCCGCATACAAGTTTTCTGTTGAAGTGGATAAAGAAATGGAGCAACATCTCACATTTGATAAGATGAAAATAAAGAAGAAACTGGCTAAGGCTCAGGTTCCTAAGTTCTTTTTACAAGTCAACAAACATGAACACGCACATGATCATAGTTGCTCTTGCGGTCACGACCATGGAGAGGGATGTTCATGCTCTCACGACCACGACCATGAGCATGAGCATGAACATGTTTATGGAGATTCTTGCTCTTGCAGTCATGAGCATGTGCACGAACATGGAGAGACTTGCTCTTGTAAGCACGACCATGAACACGATCATAAAAGCAATCATGATCATAGTCATGACCACGACCATAATCACGAAAACAGCAACAGCTTTGAGTTGAATTATGACCCTATGTATAATAATATTCAAGGTGAAGATTTGCACTATCATTTACAAGATGAGATAAAGCATGATTTGCATCATCATGAGCACCATCACGACCATCATCATAATGACTTGGCACATATATTTGAGATAATAGACAGGGGAAACTTCAGCTATATTGCAAAGGAAAATGCAAAGAGAATATTTGACATTATAGCACAAAGTGAGGCAAAAGCTCACGGTATTGCAAAGGATGAGGTGCATTTTCATGAGGTGGGAGCTATAGACTCTATCATAGATATAGTTGGGACTTGCGTCCTTATAGATGATTTGGGCGTAGAAGAGATATATTTTTCGGATTTGTATGAGGGTATAGGAATACAAAAGACTATGCACGGTAATATGCCTGTACCTGTTCCTGCAGTGCTTAATATCATCAATGCCTATGGACTTAAATTAAATATCATTTCTGAAGAAGGAGAGCATATTACACCTACAGGAGTTGCAATAGTGGCAAACTTCATAGATAAGAAAAGACCTGAAAGTTTTGAAGTTAAAAAAATTGGTATTGGAGCAGGAAGTAAAGATTTTAAAAAGACTACCAATATCCTAAGGATTATGCATATAGAAACAGGAGATTCAAACTCTCTTGAAATGATAGAGAGCAATATTGATGATACAACAGGAGAAATGCTTGGCTATGTTATGGAAAAGCTCGAGCCTCTTTCACTGGATACCTTTTTCACACCTATATTCATGAAGAAAAACAGACCTGCCTATAAACTATCGGTGCTTTGTAACAAAGAAAATGTGGCGGAAGTAGAAAGACTAATATTTAAACATACTACCACTATAGGACTGAGAAAATATAAGGTGGACAGGACTGTCCTTGAAAGAAGGATACAGACACTGGGCATAGGAGACATAGATGTACAAGTCAAGATAGTGGAAAATGAAGATGAGGTATATGTCTATCCTGAGTATGAAAGTGCGAAAAAACTTGCCGACACTATGGGCATACCCATAAAAGACAGCTACAATGTAATAATTAACAGTTTTATAAATTAGATTCCTACATCTCTTCAACTTTGAAGAGATGTTTTTTTATAATAGAAATTATACAATACCATATCCATTATTTTATTAGATTTTAGTATTAATATTTATACTAATAGCTAATAGAAAAATATAAAAATATAAAAAATTACCTTTATTCAAGAGTAGTATAAGTTTAATTGTAGGATAATTAAAGAAAGATTTTCCATTAATCAAATTAATAGTAGTACTGTAAATCAATATATTATAACACACAGAATTATAAGAATTAATCAGAATTAGACTAAAAAAATATAATGATATGATAAAATCAAAGATAAATTAATACAAAATGTGAAAGATAAAATTATGAAAAAGATAATTATACAAAAAGGAATGTTTTTGGACAAGATAGCCTATGTTCAAGACGATGTTTTACAAAAACTGAAAATTATAAACAAGAGTCAAAAATACTTTGAAAACGACATATTTATAGCTAAGAAAAAGAGACAAAATATCTCAATGAAGTCCTCAGCCCTATCCTTAGACTCTGAAATTACAGGATTTATGCAAGGGCAAGACGGCTATGACGCTGATATGTCGCTTTGTCAGATAAAAAAGATATTTGCCAATGAAAAAAATCCAAAGCTAAGCCAAGAGATAACACTTAGCGGAAGATATGTGGTATTTATCGGGGGGAGCAGGGGGCTGTCAATATCCAATAAGTCAGATGATAAAACCATGCTTGATGATTTAAAATCCAAGATTGAAGATAAGACTATTGAAAAAGCAAAAGTCATAATAAGAAGTCAGGCGAGCAATCAAGATATAGCTGCAATTCTTTTAGAAATAGAAGAGTTTGAAAAAATATATGACGAAATCTTGCAAAAAGCGAGGCTGATATCCAAAGCACAACTACTTTACAGACAATATGAAAGCGAAGAGATGTTTTTGTCAAAGATTAATACTCAGGTGGATTTGCTCATAACTAACGACAAACAAAGTATAAAAACTCTGGAAAAGTCACGTTTTGCACCAAGAGAAATAATATATGAAAAAGAGGCGGACTTATTTATAAAATACGGCATAGATACTGAGATAAGACAGTTATTAGATGAAAAAGTAACATTAAAAAACGGAATAAATCTATTCATCCAAAGCACCGAGGCAATGTCTATCATAGATGTCAATTCTGCCGGATATTTCAAATACAAGGACTTTTCGCAAAACGCATATCATGTCAATCACTTAGTTTGCGAAGAAATTGTAAGGCAAATCCGACTAAGGGATATATCAGGAGTAATACTCATAGACTTTATAGATATGAGGGATGAAAAGCTGTCCAAAAAATTACAGGAAAATTTGAGCAAATGTCTTGAAAAAGACGACAGGAAATCCACTCTTAGTATATTGAACAAATCAGACATCATGCAGATAATCAGAAAAAAAGAAGATATCACCCTCGAAGAAAATCTGATTGATACTAAGATAACGCTAAAAAATATCGAATATATCTTTGAAGAAGTGGACAGCAAAATAGCTAATATCATAAGTGAAGATACTAAGAAAATCACTATAGATATACCTACATTTGAAAGTGTAAAGGCAAATAACTATCTGTCTATTTTGGAAAAAAAATATGCTGTTAAGATAAATGCAAAATTCCTGAAAAAAGACGATTTTAATGTAAAGTTAAAGATTGAAAATTAGAAAAATAATAAGAAATTTAATTTATAATTAGTAAAGTAAATCTAATGCTAAAATTATATAAAATAATGGAAATTTGCTGTATATAATTTTCATAAAAAATAATTTAAAATAATAATATTTAATTTTATATTATCTATAATACTGTTAGGAAATAGTATTAATACTAATCACCATTTATAAAGACAGGATTGTTATTTTAGCAAATTATTTTTTACAGATTATCAATAATCTTGCTGTAATAAAATTACATGGCTTTTTGATAGGTTTTTAGTATAATATTGAAAGGAGAAATTATGCTGACATCGCAGGAATTGGCAAAAGAATACATTGACTTAGGATATAAGAAGGCAAATTATCCGCTTTATAAGATGATTGGACTTGCAATACTTGCAGGTATGTTCATAGCCTTTGCCTCTGTAGCATCAAATACAGTCAGTGCTACGGTGAAAAACGGCTCCATATCAAAACTACTCTCAGGCTTGGTATTTCCCGGTGGACTTGCCATGGTGCTTTGTTGCGGTACTGAGCTTTTTACAGGAGACTGTTTACTTACAATAGCATTGCTCAAGAAAAAAATCACTATGTCAAAGATGCTAAAATGTTGGTTTTTTGTATATATAGGTAATCTTATAGGCTCAGTATTTATAGCTTTTTTAATCCATACATCAGGGCATCTGTCACTTTTTGACAATGCTGTAGCGATAAACACTATAAAAGTGGCAGTCAAAAAGGTATCAATTACATTTACTCAAGGGATTTCTCTTGGGATACTTTGTAATATCTTGGTATGTACAGCTGTTGTAATGGCTGCTTCTTGCAAATCAATGACAGGAAAAATAGCAGGACTGTTTTTTCCTATCTTGCTCTTTATCTTGTCAGGATTTGAGCATAGCGTTGCCAATATGTACTATATTTCTGCAGGGCTTTTCGCACTTACAAACAATGACTATGTAAATCTTGCTATGGAACACAACATCCATGTGGAAAAACTCAATATAACATCGTTTTTTACTGACAATCTCCTACCTGTAACCATCGGTAATATAATCGGCGGAGCAATATGTATAGGGATTATGTATTGGTTTTTATATTTAAGAGAAGAAAAATAGGAATATATAATTGTATGCTACTGTCTGTTTAATTAATGCGTGATATATACTGAATAATTTATTGAAATATTATATGATAACTGATATTAGAATAATATATTCTTCAATATTTTATTAGTATAAATAAGAACTTTTAATACGGTAAAATAATGAAAAAACTATAAAAAAATATTGACAAAAATGCAATTTGGTATTAATATGAAGATAATTTATAGATAGTACCAAATTGCATGATTCGCTATATATAATAAGTTTTATATACAGCTTTCTTTTATTTTTAATTCTTTTGCAAACGTTACATATTTTTTGAAAATACCTCATTTTTCTTGATTAATTTATAAAATTGCCGTTCATATTTTCATATATAAATCAGACTATGGAGGTGCAAGATGAACATAAGAGCTATATGTTTTTCATTTTATTGACCCTTTACTTTTCTACAGAGTGATTCACCCTTATACTTAGTTCATTTAATGCTATTATCTATTTAATCTATGGATAATTTTCATCAATACTTTTTTAAAAAATAGTGTATGATTTATAATTTTGTTATAATTTTATTATAAATTTACTGAAAATATTTTATCCGTTATTGTATTAGATTTTAGTATAAAATCAGCTTTTAAGCATTAAAAAAATCAATGATGTTTAGAATTTAAAAACACGATTTTTAATTGACTTTGTACTAAGGGCAATAGTTGTAAGTAATATTGCATGTAATATTGTATTTATAAATGTATAATATCTTAAACTTAATATTTATTGTGGGAGGAAAATCATGAGAAAGCTTATAAGCAAGATACTGATAACTTTGCTTATTGTAACATCGATATTCCCATATTCATATGCCGATCAAATCACACAATCGACACAAGATATAAGAACACAAGGGATATCAAAGGAGCAAGAACAAAAAGATTTATCTTCAGCAAATCAAAACATAAGCAATAATAAAGACACATCTGATAGCAAAGATACAGCAGTGGACAAACAAAATACTAACAGCAATACTGATGTTGACAATGCACAAAATATTAATAATACAGACAATCAAAATACAAATAGCAAGCAAAACTTAAAAAATAATATAATAAACAATAATCAAAACAATCAAAACAACGATAATCCAAATGAAATGACCTATGAAGGTACAGGCTTTAAGGTCATATTCACACTCACAGGACAGTGGAGTGGCGGACACAACACCAATATCAAAATAATAAACACAGGTGACAAAGCCATAGAAAACTGGCATATCAAATTCACTACAGATGATAAAATCACAAGATTTTGGAATGCAAAGATACTAAGTAAAGAAAATAATAGCTACCTACTCAAAAATGAAAGATGGAACAAAGACATCCCACAAAACGGTATGGTAGAAATAGGATATGAAGGAGAAGGAGAGTTCTCAGGCTTTCCTACATCATATGAACTCCTATCAGCTAAGATGACAGATGTAGCAAAAGACGACTATACATTTGACTACAAAATCATAAGTGATTGGACACAGGGATTTAATGCGGAA
Source organism: uncultured Peptostreptococcaceae bacterium (assembly GCA_963521605.1). Lineage (GTDB taxonomy): Bacteria > Bacillota > Clostridia > Peptostreptococcales > Filifactoraceae > Peptoanaerobacter. The sequence continues at coordinate 60,775 of CAUQVF010000015.1, forward strand.
ATAACACTAACAAACAACTCAGACAAAGAAATAAATGACTGGGAAGTAGAATTTGATATGGACAATGATATCAAAGACATATGGAATGCCACAATACAAGAAAAAAAGGGAACAAAATACATCCTCAAAAGCCCTGACTTCGCCCAAAACTTAGCAGCAAAATCAAGCTTCACATTCGGCTTTACAGTAATGGGAGGAAACTCTTCAAACGCACCTACAAACATCAATCTCAAAAAGATGATAATAGGCAGTGAAAATCAAAATGAGGACAAAGATAAGGATAAAGATAAAGACAAAATAGAAATCAAGATAGACAAAGACAACTTTGCCAAGATAGAAGGCTATGAGCCAAACTTCATATCAGATCATATTACAAAGATAACAGGAAGTCTCAAAGGCAAAGAAAACATATCAAAGCTAAGCTATAAGATAATATCAGCAACAGGTACAACTATGTCCACAGGAGATATTGACATACAAGAAAAATGGACTATAAAAGACTTCAAATTCTCCTTTGGAGAAAACACATTAACAGTAATAGCGACAGATAAACAAGACAAGACATACAAAGACGAAATAAAAGTATACAGCATAAGAATGGCTAATATAAGAGACATACTTCAAGACCCCGTAGAAAGTCAATACGCTCTCAAAAACGACACAGATGAGGACGGAATACCTGACTTCATGGAAATGCAACTGTTCTTAACAGATCCGTTCAAAAAAGACAGTGATGAAAACGGAACAGATGACGGATATGAAGATGCTGACGAAGATGGACTCACAAACCTACAAGAAATAGCCATCTCACTGAACCCTGTCCTAAAAGATACAGATGGAGACGGACTGACTGACGGTGATGAACTCAACAAATACTCAACAAATCCTTTTGCCCCTGACTCAGACAGAGACGGAGCAACAGATAAATGGGAGCTTGACAACGGATATGACCCGAGAGTTGCAGAAACATCATTTGACATAGTCAAAAAGGTAGAAGTAGACGACAAGATAAAAGAAGTAAAGATAGAGCTAAAAGAGGTATCAGGAAAGACAGCAGAAAGTCTAAGTGTCCAAGAAGGAAACAACGGACTTGTAAACGAAGAAGTACCCGGATATATCTCTACATCACATGACTTTGAGGCAGAAGGAGACATAAAGACAGCCAAGGTAACATATACCTTAGATCCCAAACTCTTTGAAAACAAAGACTTCAAACCAGCACTATACTACTTCAATGAGAAAGAACAAAGATTAGAGCTTGTAAAAGATCAAAAACTGCAAGGTAATACCATTATAGCAAATCTTACACACTTTTCAAATTATATAATCTTAGATATTGATAAATTTAGTAAAATATGGAAATATGAAATTGCAACAGATGATAAAAATGACAAATATGAGGGTGTCAACATAGCCTATGTTATAGACTCATCAAGCAGTATGAGGAGAAATGACCCACAAGATATTAGAAAAACAGTAACACATAATTTTATCTATAGGTTGACAGGAAATGACATGGCTTCTGTTATAGATTTTGATGGAAGTCCTACTGTATTAGAACCATTCACATTTGACAAAGAAAAACTTCATGAAGCAGTAGAAAAGATAGATAGTTATGGAGTTACAGATATAGGAGCGGCTGTAGAAAAAGGAATCGAACAATTTGAATTTTTGGATCACAAAAGAAAATCTCTACCTAAATTTATAGTTTTATTAACAGATGGAGAAGGAGATTGTAAAGATGAACATATAGCCTTAGCAAAACAAAATAATATAAAGATATATACTATTGGGCTTGGAGACACTATTTCAGAAGATCTCTTAAAGAAAATAGCGACAGAGACAGGTGGGGAGTATTATCACGCAAGTGAAGCGTCTATGTTAAACAAGATATTTGAAAAAATAGCAGATAAAACTGATATGTACAAAGACTCAGACGGTGACGGTATCAGTGACTACTATGAAAAAGAGATGAAAAAAGGACATCTCGTACTTGGTACAGGCTTGCCTCTAACAGGTATGGACTATCTAAATAGCGACTCAGACGGTGACGGACTGACAGACGGACAAGAGATTATAGAAATAACAACAGTAAAAAAGGGTAAGGGAGACTCCCTAAAATATGTATATGTAAAAGTCAAATCCAATCCTACAAAGATAGACTCAGATGATGACGGACTTTTTGACAACAAAAGGCTACAAGTATCCGGCAAAACTGTACTCCCAATAGATGACTATCCACTGCGTCCTGACGGACCTAAGGGAATATGGAAAAAAGAATATGATGAGATGCTTGCAGGGAACTATGCCGATACTCTAAATGACAAGTTTGAATTTAGCTTAGATACATTTAAGTTTTCAGCATATAAAACAGACTTAGCTAAAACTCTAAAAGAAAATAAGACTCCATGGGATTTGTTCTGGGGACTTATTGATACTGAATACGCAGAAGATGCTGGATCAAGAATCTTAAATTTCAAGAAAGACAATAAACTCATGGCACACCACTCTCAAGTAAAGACATGGCAAAAATCTTTTGGCTATACGGATTTATATGACTTGGTGCTGGAATTGGGAACCTTCGGAAATACAAGAAGAAAAAAATTCCAATTTTCGCCTAATGGAGAAAAAAAGCATATAGTATGGATGTGGAGGGGAGATTATTACAATCTTGGTGCGGGAGCTGAGATAGGCATTTACCGTGACCCTATATCAGTAGAGCTTATGCCTAAGGATTTACCTGTGCTTAATAAGGTTTATTCAACGATAATAGATTGGCAAGAATATATCAAGGAAACAGTAATAAAAGCTCTACCTGATTCTACAGTAGCAAAAGAATTTAAGTTTGAAGTTTGGTCTGTAGTACCTTTTGAACTACCTATGACTCTAAGCCTATATGACTATCATGGAGAGCAGTCAATAGACAATCTCTTTATATGGAGACCTGAGATAAAACAGTGGTGGATTACCGGATTTAACGGAAATATCAACCATCCTGTAGCAGAAAGATTGGTAGTAATAGGAAGTATAGATTTT
>CAUQVF010000016.1:0-61334 GCA_963521605.1 uncultured Peptostreptococcaceae bacterium
ATAGTTGTATTAATCTCATCTTATCTGAGAACAGGTCTATAAATAAACTGTCTTTGAGTGTGTAGTTTGGTTTATTTTTATTGGACATCTCCTTCTCCTAAGTTAAAATAAAATTAATAAAATAGCTAATATTAACTACTTATATCCTAATTATAGCCTTATTGTTAATATTTGTAAAGTTACAAAAGGAAGGTATAATTGAAATTTATGACAATATTATAAAAATTTAATATTATATATCTGCTTAAGCTATATAGAGTATTCATTTAACTAATTTAAAAAATTTCATTAATTATCTAGCATTTTCACTTAAAGTATCAAGTATATAAAACTTAAGTTTTTAATAATTCTATCAAGTTTTAGTATAAACTAAAAATAGGACTTCCATAAAACGAAATCCTATTTAAAAACATTATTTTGTTAGACTAATACTAACAATAAAACAAATTTTATAACTACTTATTCTGAAATGTAATTTTTCAAAACCTTTCTCGGTTTTGAGCCGTCACTTTTTCCGACTATGCCGTTTTTTTCCATATCATCCACTATCCTTGAAGCCCTGTTGTAGCCAATTCTAAATTGCCTTTGGACTAAAGACACGGATATTTCCTCATTCTCATAGGCAAAGTCTACCACCTTGTCATACAACTCGTCGTCAGAATTTCCACTTTTATCAGAGGCAATCACAATTTCATCTATTTCTTTAGAAATCTCTTGTTGAGACTGTTCCAAATCTTCGACGTAATTATTTAACTGTACAAAGTCAGTGATTTTTTCCACCTCTTCCTCAGTTAGAAATGCTCCTTGTATTCTGACCGGTTTGTTCATACCTATAGGTGAGTAGAGCATATCACCTTTTCCAAGCAGTTTTTCAGCTCCGCTCATGTCTAATATTGTCCTTGAATCTGTCTGAGATGATACTGCAAATGCAATTCTTGAAGGTATATTTGCCTTGATAAGTCCTGTAATGACATCAACAGAAGGTCTTTGTGTAGCCACTACAAGATGTATACCGCAGGCTCTTGCCTTTTGTGCAATCCTACATATAGCTTCTTCTATTTCCTTAGGTGCCACCATCATAAGGTCTGCAAGCTCGTCTATTATTATGACTATTCTTGGTAATTTTTCTTCGTTTTTCTTATTATAGCTTACGATGTCCTTTGATTTGCTCTGAGCAAAAAGTGCATATCTTTTTTCCATCTCATTTACAGCCCAACTTAGAGCTGACGGAGTTTTCTTCATATCTGTAACCACAGGTATGATAAGATGTGGCAACTTATTATATATGGAAAGCTCCACTACCTTAGGGTCAATAAGTATTAGCTTGACCTCTTCCGGCGAATAGTTGTAGATTATACTGCAAATTATAGTATTGATACAAACTGACTTTCCTGAGCCTGTGGAACCGGCTATAAGTGCATGTGGCATCTTTGTAATATCTGACAATATGACTTCTCCGGAAATATCCTTACCCATTGCAAATACTATATTATAGTTTTCTTTTTTGTCCATACCTATTTGTATGGTCTCTTTGAAGCTGACTGTCTGACTTGTTTCGTTTGGTATTTCCACACCGATGTAGGACTTGCCCGGTATAGGAGCCTCTATTCTTATGGACTTAGCTGCAAGTGCAAGAGCCAAATCTTCAGTAAGATTTGTAATCTTGCTGACCTTGGTACCTACCTTAGGCTTTACCTCGTACCTTGTAATTGTAGGTCCTACTGCTATGTTTTCAACATTTACCTCCACTCCAAAGCTTAGCAAAGTCTGTTTTAGCAGTTGAGCCTTTCTTATCTTTTCTGCCCTGTCATACACAGGCAACTTTTCATATTCGCTGAGCAGAGTTAAATTAGGCGGTACATAAGGTTTTTTTACCTCCTGCACATATACTTCCTCTTCATCATATTCGATACTATCTGCTACATATTCCACATTGTAATAGTCTTCATCACTATCTTTAGATGAATTTGAATATTTTTCAGCAGAATTAATTTTATCCTTAGAATTATTTTCTGATTTTTCAGCAGAATTGTCTTTTATATTATTTACAGCTTTTAGTTCATTATCTGTTTGCGTTTTTTGTTCAACATTTGACTGATTTTTTATGTCTTTATCCGCATTTTCTATAACATTTTCGACCACATGAGTCTGAGTTTTTTCTATATCCCCGCTTTGAGATGAGCGTTTTTTATACTTTTCATAAAGAGCGTCTATCCTTTCTTTAAACTCTATTTTATCCTCTTCATCTCTCTTTATTTTCTCAACATTACTTATATCTTCAATACTTTCTTCTACTTCAGTCTGCTTTTCACCTTTTCTCAAATCATCAGAAAAAGTGATAGTTTTTTGATACTTTTCAAAATCAGTATCATCATCGAAATTGACTAAAGGCTTAGGCTTTTTTTTCCCGTATTCGATGTCAGATACATCCATAAAATGCTCGTCAATAAGACTTTCGTCAAGTATGGCTCCTTTTTTAGGCTTTATACTTTTTTGTTTTTCTCTTTTCTCTTGTTTTTTTACCTCAATTGTTTCTCTTGTACCTTGCATAAAGCCAATGGCATAACCTATAGCTGTCGCTACCATATTCCTCTTATATTTAAGCAAAAGATATAAGAATGAAATAGTGATAAACAGCACTATTCCGGCAGTACCTACCATCTTATAAAAGATATATGCTACTAAGTACGGCACCATACCTGTACCCTGCATGTTCATGGCAAGTGACACTATGTTATTGACAGCATCAAAGGAGATATTTACATTTTCAGCCATGACTTGAATATTGAAAAATACATAGATGAATATACACATCAGAAAAAATATGACTAAATCAAATATATTGATATTTGCATAGGAAAATTTATCTTCTGAAGTTAAATGATACACTCCTACAGCTATACATGACATGAATATAAAAAATGAAAAAGCTGAAAAAAGCATCAACACGAAATATTTCAGTCCGTTGCCTATTATTCCCACATCAGGTAATAAAAGCATGACAGTAAATACAAGCCCTACCGTTGCAAGCAATAGAGATATTGTAGTATCACCAAGATTTGCAGTATTTTTCTTTTTTTTCGTCTTGCTCTTAGTTTTTTTAGATTTTCCCGCCATAATATATCCTTAAACAACGTGAGCTTTCCTTATAATTTCAAAGAAAAGCTCACATTTTACATTATTCTTTTTTATAATAAAACTTTTCTCGAAAGATTCAACCTACCTTGTGAGTCTATCTCAGTTAATTTTACTTCCACGCTGTCGCCTTCTTTAAACAGGTCTTCCACCTTTGCGACTCTTTGCTTGTCCATTTGTGAAATGTGAAGTAGACCTTCCTTGCCCGGCAATATCTCTACAAATGCGCCAAATTGCATTATCTTTGTGATTTTACCGCTGTAAGTCTTACCTACTTCAGGCTCAGCAACAATGCCTTCGATTATAGCTTTTGCCTTCATGCACATTTCTTGATCATTTGAAAGTATAGATACTTTTCCGTCGTTGTCGATGTCTATTTTTACACCTGTTTCATCTATTATCTTATTTATTACCTTACCGCCTGTACCTATTACTTCTCTTATCTTATCAGGATTTATCATCATATTTATTATCATTGGAGCGTACGGAGACAGACTTTCTCTCGGCTTATCTATTACCTTTTTCATCTCCCCAAGTATATGAAGTCTGCCTTCTCTTGCCTGAGCAAGAGCTCTTTTAAGTATGTCTTCATCTATTCCTGAAATCTTTATATCCATTTGTATGGCAGTTATTCCCTTTTCAGTACCTGCCACCTTGAAGTCCATATCTCCCAAGAAGTCTTCCATACCTTGTATGTCTGACAAAATCACAACATCTTCCTCATCTTTGATAAGTCCCATGGCTATACCTGCCACCATATCCTTCATAGGCACACCTGCGTCTAAAAGACAAAGTGTACTGCCGCAAACGGAAGCCTGAGATGTAGAGCCGTTTGACGACATTACTTCAGATACAACTCTTATAGTGTAAGGGAACTCATCTTCTGAAGGAAGCAAAGGCTCTATAGCCCTTTGAGCAAGTGCACCGTGACCTATCTCTCTTCTTCCCGGTCCTCTTGAAGCTCTTGCCTCACCTACTGAAAAAGCAGGGAAGTTGTAATGGTGCATATATCTTCTTTCTTCTTCTTCATCCAGTCCATCTATAGTCTGAGCCTCAGATAAGCCTGCAAGTGTAGCAACTGACAATACTTGAGTCTGTCCTCTTGTAAATATTGCACTACCGTGAGTTCTAGGTAATACACCGGCTTCACACCATATAGGCCTTATCTCTTCTTGCGCTCTGTTGTCAGGTCTTACCTTGTCTTTGACTATCATATTACGCACTTCTTTTTTTGTTATGCTGTATATTACTTCATCAACGTCCTTCATATTTTCAGGGAAGATTTCTTCGAAATGCGCCATCGTTTCGTCTTTTACCTTTTCCATATTTTCTTGACGTTCCTGTTTATCTACTGTCTTTATAGCATCTTTCATCTTTTGGCTTGCAAATTCGGTTACAGCCGCTTCCACTTCTTCAAGCGGTTTAAATACATAGTACTCGTCTTTTTCCTTACCTATTTCATTTGCAATATTTTGGACAAAGTCGCATATCTTCTTGATTTCTTCATGCGCAAAAAGTATGGCGTTTAGCATTACTTCTTCACTCACTTCATTTGAACCTGCTTCTACCATCATTATAGCATCTTTAGTACCTGATACTACAAGGTACATATCAGATTTTTCCCTTTGTTCAAAAGTCGGATTGATTATAAATTGGTCGTCTACAAGTCCAACAGAAACTGAACCTGTAGGTCCGTTGAAAGGTATAGATGATATGCTAAGTGCAATTGATGAACCTATCATAGCTATAGTGTCAGGATTGTGATCTATATCCACAGACAGTACAGTTGCAACCACTTGCACATCATTTCTATATCCCTTAGGGAAGAGCGGTCTTATAGGTCTGTCTATAAGCCTTGATGTAAGTATAGCTTTTTCAGACGGCTTACCCTCTCTTCTTATAAAACTGCCCGGTATCTTTCCGGCAGAATACAATTTTTCTTCAAAATCAACACTTAGAGGGAAAAAGTCTATTCCTTCCTTCGGTTTTGCAGAATTTGTAGCTGTAACAAGCAATACAGTATCACCATATCTAAGTGTACAAGCTCCGTTAGCCATTTGAGCCAGCTTGCCTGTTTCGACAGTTAATGTTCTGCCTCCTAATTGCATTTCAAATATGTTGCTCATAATAACTCCATTTCTTCTTTGTTTAAATATCCGCTTTAATTTCTAATTTAGTCGCCAAATTTATAATTTTCATCTTCCTCAAGCTTTTGATGTCTTTTTTTCCTTATCAACCATGACATCAAAAGCAAATCAGTATATTGATAATACTTTATAATCAGCTAAATAGCCGTTTTTTCGCCTTATTTCATAACATATATGACTTTTTAAATGAGTTTTATACTATAAAATAAAACTAATTTAAAAAAGCATATAAGAATATGATAATAAAGCCTATTTTTACTGCGACAACAAAGCTCCTGCGGATTATATAATACTAATATCTGTTTTCCTACTCTTATCTAAGCAATACTAAGAAAGCTATAAAAACCATTTAATTTTATTTACTCAAAATATATAGACTCAACTTTTGAATAACATCCTTGTTTTATTGGGATTAAGAATAATGTTTCAAAATTTAATTGCTATACATTCTACAGTCTTAGCAAAGCCTTATAAATTATATTTACCATATATGACAGTTTAAGTGCTTTTAGTATTAAAAACAGATATTTTAGTTTGACATAGTAAAAAAGAGCAGGTTAGTCCCGCTCTTTACAAAGGTTACTTTCTTAGTCCAAGACTCTTTATTAATGTATTGTATCTGTCAAGACTTTTATCCTTAAGATATCTAAGCAAAGATCTTCTATGTCCTACCATTTTCAAAAGACCTCTTCTTGAGTGATGGTCCTTCTTGTGGAACTTAAGATGATCGTTCAATTCATTAATTCTTTGTGTAAGCAATGCTACTTGTACTTCTGGAGAACCAGTATCTCCTTCTTTTATAGCATACTTCTTAACAATTTCGTTTTTTAATTCCTTTGTCATTTTACACCTCCGAAAATTTTATACAGTCAATGCCAAGTGTAAAGTAGGTGTCACTATACACATAGCAAAAACTAAAATACATTAGAGATTTTAACATACTTTTTATATAATGTAAATACATTTGTAAGAAAAAAATTAAAGGAATTAAGAACTTATCAATAAAATAGCCTATCTTAAGTTTCAATTCCTCTTTTATTTTTTAATATCCTATTATATTATGACTTCTTATTAGTCACCTTTTCTTTTGATATAGTCTTTACTATAGTTTTGTCCGGCAACTTTATAATATTTACTCCCTTGTCATTTTTCAGGAATAAATATACCTCAAGAGTTTTCGAGTTTTGTGCCACTTCAAACTGAGGTTTTAGTTTTCCGTTCACAGATTTACTTGCCTGATAGTAGTAATACTCGCCTGCAGGCAATTCCTTCTCATACTTTTTATCTATAGTAGACTTTCTTGTATAGGTAAAGCTTCCAAGTGAAGTATCAGATGCCTTGACATCGCTTATCATCTTAGTAGTAGCAATTAACTGAGTAGTAGCATTTTTCCCGTTTACTACATAGTCACTTACTTCTTTTCCGCCGGAATATTTAACTATATCTCTCTGACCTCTTGCATCTACAGGATAGAAATAAACATCATTGGTATAAATGTTCATATAGAAAAATCCGTTGATTTTATTAGCTTCTACTCCTTTTTCGTTTGAACGAAATACAAAGTAAGTTCCATCAACCATGAATTTTTCATTTTTTACATCTTCCATAAGAGCATAGGTAAAATTGTACTTGTTAGCATCTTCACCCATAGATTTTTTCAAGATGTCCGGCGTTTTTTTAAGTTCAAACTTCGGTTTATCCTTCATGTTTTTTTCTTCTGAATTGATAAAAAGATTTTGAGTCTTATAGTTCCAATACAGCCTTACGTTAATTACCTCTTTTAACATGGCAAGCGGCACCATCATCTTGCCGTTTTCCACATAAGGGCGAAAATCAGTGGATCTTTTTGCTCCATTTATACTTATTAAGTTACTTCCATTTTCAAAACCGTACTCTACCTTATCAGTTGTAATTGTTGCAGTTTTTTTCTTGGAATTATAATTATATATACCTCCAAGAGCTACAGACAGATCCTTGGCATATATATAAGACCTCTCGTCTTTTATCACCACCGGCGTAGAATCCTTGATTTTGTAATTATTCATATAAATTGATTTGTCGGCACTTGCAAAAGTAAGCGGTATCAGTGAAATAATCAATGACATCACTATTTTTTTCAAAAACCTCATACATTCACCTCTTAGAAATTGCGTAATTCTCATAAAAATAAAAAACCACATCTTAAAATAAGATGCGGTAAATTTTGATTTAGTTCTCAGGCGAAAAACTGTCTTTTTCAACTCCACAGACAGGACATACCCAAGAATCCGGCAAATCTGCAAAGCTTGTTCCAGGTGCTATACCGTTGTCTTCATCACCAACAGCCGGATCATAAACGTAACCACATACATCACATACATATTTTTGCATAAAAATACTCTCCTTTTAAATTTTATTTAAATTTAATAAATTCCCAACTTTGTTTTTCATTAATACCATGTAAAATCATTTTAAAACGGAAAATTATACTTTTTTAATATAATTTATTTCCAAACAGCACAGTACTAATATCATTCACAATCCTATACAGCTTATACAACATGATACTTTTTAAGTTATCAAATTAGACGTAAACTATATTGCTTTGACTGTCAGACAGCTCTTTAGTACAAATCTGAATCTTTTACTTGATACATGAAAATGTCAACTCTTGTATACCCTGTATTTTTTGCAAATAACAATATGAAGTTTAAAAAATCAAAATTTACTAAAAATCATATTACTATAAAATTAAAATTTTTGCAAGAAAAAATTACAATTTGTAATATTTGTTTAAATAATTTTATTTATAAGTATTCATTTTTCAATATAGTCTAGGTTAAAATAAATTTACAATTAAACTAAATTTAGTGCTTATTTTTAGAAAATAAAAAATATGAATTTATTTTTTTATAAAATATATTGACTTTTTGTATTAGGTGTACTATTATAAATATGACACCTAATACAAGTACAATTTCGAAAGGAGGAATAATCTTGATACAAGTTGATGTCAGAAGCAGAGTACCCATATACGAACAGATTGTAAACAGCTTTAAACAGATGACTATGAGCGGTATACTCTCCCCTGATGAAAAGCTGCCGTCAGTGAGAGACTTATCCCAAGAGCTCACCATAAACCCAAACACGATACAAAAAGCTTATCAAGAGTTGGAACGTCAAAACATAATCTATACGAAAAGAGGTCAGGGAAGTTTTGTCAATCCTAATATCCAAGCCATCAACAAGGAGGAAAAAATGGAAGACTTAATAGAAGAAATCAAGAAAATTGTCATAGAAAGCATGTATTTAGGGATATCCAAGGAAGAGTTTTTAAAACTTATAACATCAGCATACGATGACAGTTCTAACGGACAGGATAAACAGTGAAAGCTCAATATTTATTTATTATACCCTTATTACTATTTTCCTTAATGAGAAGCCCTATTACAAAAAATATAATTTTTAAAAATTTCAATATTATTCTTTCTAAAAACTTAATTATGAAAATAAATAAAAACGTTGATGTTTTCTATTTTAAATAAAGAGGTGATAACATGATACAAGCACAAGACGTAAGCAAGTCTTATGAATCAAGTCCTGTTATAAAAAATATAAACTTGGAGCTGAAACAAGGCTCAATATTTGGTCTTATCGGTGCCAACGGAGCTGGAAAGACTACACTGATAAAGACTCTCTGCGGTATATATGCACCTGACACAGGACATGTGAGACTCCATGACAAAGATGTATACAATGACAGTGATATAAGGCAAAATATTGCCTATGTACCTGATAACATAACTTTTTACAATAATTTCACCGTAAAGGATATGAAGGATTTTTACAAAAATATCTATAGAAACTGGGATGAGGACAGATACAAGACTCTTAGAGAAGTCTTTACCTTTGATGAAAAAAAGAGGATAAAGCACCTGTCAAAGGGTATGAAAACTCAACTTCTGCTTCTGATAGCCCTATCATGCAAGCCGGAGGTAATCTTGATGGATGAGCTGACATCCGGACTTGATCCTTTCATACGCAAGGAAGTGCTCAATCTCATAGTCCAAGATGTTTCATCTCGCAGTACTTCTGTGCTTATATCCACTCACAACGTATCGGAATTGGAGCAAATCTGTGACACTGTGGGATTTATAGACAAGGGTGAGCTAAAGCTACAACAAGATATGGACAATCTCAAAACAGCTTATAAAAAGATACAGATAGCCTTTAAGGATGAGATGAGTGAAGAGTTCAAAAGAGAGTTCAAGCCACATATTTCAAAGAAACATGGCAAAATTTACGAGATAATTGTAAATATGGACTATGAAATATTTGAATCCAATGTCAAAAAATATCAACCACTCTTTGTAGAACATATAGACATGACTTTGGAAGAGATATTTCTATTTAAGATGGGAGATGATAATTATGTCAAACAAGTCACTATTTAATAAAACTCTAATAAAAAAAGATCTGAAGATACTAAGTCCGATTTTTGTAATAACTACAATAATATTGATATTTGCCCTCCCCTTTTCATATTCTCAAGCAGTACTTTTATTGCAATCAGATAGTGCTCGTGACTTTACAAGTGGAGTATCATCTCTTTACAGTCAATATAATACACTATCTATAAATATCTTAGTTTCAACTATAACTGCTGTCATGCTCTTTGCTTCGGAAAAGTCGAGCAAGAGTTTGGAACTACTTGTTTCACTTCCTTTTTCAAGGAAACAGATTTATTTTAACAAGATTGCAGTGGGCTTTATAGTAAATGTACTACCAAATATAGTTTTACACCTTGTCTGCCTTTTTATAGTTTTTGCAGAGCCAATGACAAAGCCCTTTTTCAACCTTGACTTTTTCATTATGTATCTACTCAATTCATTAGCTATACAAATTGTAGTATTTACTTATTTTGTTGTTATCAGTCTGCTGTTTGGCAATATATTTGCTACTGTATTTTGCGGATATGTTTTTACCTTGATGCCTGTAGGTCTTGTAGTGATGATACAAATATTTTTGGAAGACGGTATTCCATTGGCATCCCATGAATATTTATACAATTACACACCGTTTTTCATACTTTTAAAGGCTTTTGCATCTGAATTAGGTTATTTGAAACTCTTCGGATATTCCATAATATTTATAGTCATAGGTATGGTATTGTTTGAAACGACAAAGATGGAAAAATGCTCAGAGTTGCTGACATTTAGAAAAACCGAAATCATATTTAGAGCAGGTGTGTTCATCTGTTGTGCTATTTTCTTCTCCATATTTGTACAATCTATATTTATATCATTTGGTCCTTTATCTTTCTTGGCAAAGGTGGTAGGTTTCATAGCAGGCGGAGCCTTCGGCTTCTTCATAACTAACAGAGCTATCACAAAGTCAAGAGCAACCTAAAGGAGGTAGAATAAATTATGAAAAAAAATATTCTGATTTTAATTATTGCATCTATCTTATATCTATCTATATGTCTTTCATTTGGTACAGAAGATTTCCAAGACTTCAGTAGATTGGAAAAGAAAAATATATCAAATAATTGTGACTATACTAATGTTTTCAACGAAAGTTTTATGAAAGGGTACCTTGAGATAAAAAATGATTTTTATGATAATGGCAGCTATTACAACTACGCTCGTATAGATTTATCTAATGTCTTTAATATAAAAAGTGATTTTTACTCCTTTTCAAAGACTGCAAAAGGCGGTCACATTATATTAGAGCCTGAGATATATATTTTTTCAGCTCAAGATGCAAATGAAATGATAAGAAAATATAAGTTAAGTAACCCGAAAGACATAGACTATAGCAAGACTAAATATGAATTTCCACTTGGAAATAAAAAATCTGAAAAACTACTTGCCGATTTTTCAAAGGAAAAAAATAAGGAAAATAAACTCTCTAAAGATGTCAATGGCAATCCGGTATATGACAACTCTGTTGACTGTATAATGCTCTACACTATAGATAAGGAAATAAGGGGCTATGCCTATATCGACTCAAGGCTTGTAGATGCGAGAAAACTCCTCTTAACTCCACAGATTTCAAAAGATACTCTTTTATCCAATGCAATAATTGAGCTAAAGGAATCAAAAGACAAATCCAAGAATAAGAGCGGAAATGCTTATTATTTCGAATGGCTTCCTGATAATGAAAATAACAATAGGTGATAATATTTAAAATTATTGTTAATTGTTATTAGATTCTTTGAATAAACCGCTATATATTTTTCTATATAGATTATATACGCTAGCATTATTTGACTTAAAAGAAATTTTGCAATATAATAGTTATAACTATATTTATTGTAATCAATAGTTATAGTTGTATACTTTCTATCCTTTGCTTATTACTAATCACCATTTATAGTGCCAAGTAGTTATTTTAAATTAACTCTAAACATTATAAAGATTTTCAACAACTTTTTTTTAAGATAATTACACGACTTTTTAACAAGTTTTTAGCATAGCAAGGATTTTGAACATATTATAGGAGGCAAAAAATGGAAAAAAGATTTAAAAAATTAAGTCAGGGTATGCTCAGTGGTTTTGATATAATAATAGATACTGAAACAGGAGTAAATTATCTGTTCTACGCTTCAGGTTATGCAGGAGGTCTTACTGTATTGTTGGATTCAGAGGGAAAACCGGTGATAACTCCAAAAAATGAACTTGATAGAATGGACTAAAATAATAAGTATATTAAAAAAGTTGCAACTTAGTTTATATAAGATTTGCAACTTTTTTTGCTATTTGTATTTTGTTTAAAAACCTTTTAATTTAGCATGTGAGTATTTTGATTACAAAATGTATATGAATGTAACAGCAAATCACAATACGAAAAATTTGACATAACTTTTTAAATAAAGATTGGTATAAAAACTCATTAAAAAGTCATGTATTACATATCAACAAAGTTATTTAAAATCCATATAATGCATAATCTTGCTTTTAAATAAATACTTGATATTATAAATTTTGATTAGTCTTAGTCTGATATCACTTAATTTAAAGAAAGTTTAGAATTTTTATCTGATATTTTGTCGATTTGGATTTACTTTTTCCAACAAATAATATAAAATAATACAACAGGCAAGTACTTAAACTTTAGTTTTATATTTTTCTTTAATAATTATTTGATATAAATGCTTTCAGCTTTATATGTGCAAGTTTTTTACCATTCTTTCATTGACTTGGCTTAAGTTTTGATATGATTGTTAATTTGAAAATTTTCACATCTAAATCTGAATTAATTTATGAAAGGAAGTCTTTATGAAAAATTTGAATATCGATATTTGTTGCGGAGCAAGATGTACTATGATGGGGGCTATAGATTTGCTCGAAAAAGCTGAAAGTTTCAAATCGGTATTTCCAAACGACAACATAATAATCCAAGCAGTACCCTGTACTCAGGAGTGTAAGAGTGAAAAAGTCGCTCCTATAGTGACTGTAGGAAATGAAAAGTTATTAAAAGCAACACCGCAAAAACTTATGGAAAAAATGATGGAGGCATTGAGATAAATGAAAGAGAATTATACTCCGCTGATACAGCTACGAAGAATGGTATTTGTCGAAGTGGCAAGGATGGGTTATGACGACAATGAAAAATTAGCGCATAATATAGAAGAAGCTGTCTACACTATACTTCCCGGTGAAGTTGCTCAATATAGAGATTCCATATATAAGGAAAGAGCTATTGTAGGCGAAAGACTAAGAATGGCTTTGGGTATGAAGATGAGAGCTCAAGATGAGTATTCAAGACTATCTGACGGCTGCGAAAAGATAATTAAATCAGAAAGAATAGTACAAGATGAGCTTGTACAAGTTATGCCTTTTGCCTGTGAGGCCTGTCCTACCAAGACATACAGAGTTACTAACAACTGTAGAAAATGCCTTGCTCACCCATGTATACAAGTCTGTCCTGTCAATGCCATATCTATGGGGCAGTACTCTACTATAATAGATGAAGAAAAGTGTATAAGATGTGGTAAGTGCAAGGATAACTGTCCTTATAACGCTATAGTATTTTTTGACAGACCTTGTGCAGCTGCCTGTGGAGTCAATGCCATAGAGTCTGATTATCTGGGCAGAGCCGTTATCAATCAAGATAAGTGTGTTACCTGTGGTATGTGTCTTGTTCACTGTCCTTTTGGTGCAATAGCAGACAAGACAGAGATATTCCAACTTATTCAGGCTATCAAAAACGGTGAAGAAGTCCATGCCATAATAGCACCGGCTTTTGTCGGACAGTTCGGACCTTTGGTAAAACCTGACATGATTAAGGAAGGCATAAGAAGATTAGGTTTTAAATCTGTTGTGGAAGTGGCTCTTGGTGCAGACATAGAATCCATACATGAAGCTGAAGAATTTTTGACGGAAGTTCCTGAGACTTTGAAGTTTTTAGGTACATCATGCTGTCCTTCATGGTATCTTGCAGCTACTAAAAATTTCCCTGAATTTAAACAAAACATAAGCAGTTCTGCCACTCCTATGGTTGCAACTGCAAAACATATAAAAGAAGAACATAAAAATGCTAAGATAGCATTTATAGGACCTTGTGTTGCCAAAAAGACGGAAGCATCACAACCTCACCTTAAACATATAATCAACTTCGTTATCACATTTGAAGAGCTGATGGGTATGCTTGTTGCCCAAAATATAGACTTCATGTCTTTAAAAGATGCTTCTCCTGCAAGAGATGACGCATCTACATCAGGTAGAGGCTTTGCAACTACAGGAGGTGTAGCTCAGGCTATAGTAAATACTATACACAAAGTTGAACCGGAATATGAGGTAAAGACTTTCTGCGCAGACGGTCTACATGAATGTATGAAGATGCTGAAGATGGCAAAGGCAGGAAAATACGATGGATATCTACTTGAGGGTATGGGCTGTCCCGGAGGCTGTATAGGTGGCGCAGGAACTCTTGCTCCTATACAAAAATCAAGTAGAGAGCTTGAAAAATACAAAAATGCCTCTCCTTACTTTACTGTACAGGATAATCCTTTGGCTCCTAAGCATTATGGACAATAGAAATATTGGGAGAAAATAATGAAAAAAATCATAGGCTTGATAGTTTTAATTGCTCTACTGGTGATAGGCGGAGGTATATTTGTAGCATTTAAGCTTAACTCTGCTCCTTTAGATGACTATTCTCAAAGCGAAAATATATTGATAAGTCAACTTGAAAAAATGGACAAGGGAGATCTGGATGTTACAAAAATTTTTGCACATAACGGATTTTTCAGTTCTAATACTGACTTTAAAAACGAAGATGAGATTTTTAAATACTTAAACAGTCTTACCCCAAAATTTAAGCTTTGGTTTGAAAATCTTGTCAATAGCAATCCACAACTTTCCTTTATTGCAGGAGGAACTTTCAGATATGAATTTAGGAGCAAATATATCAACGGTGTCTATTATATAGATAAAATATCAGTCAATTTTACAGGTACCTATGCCTTAACAAAGCAGGAGTGGGAGTCTACAAAAAAAAGACTGCATGAGATTGCAAAAAAAATTCCAAGCGATAGTAGCGATGTGCAAAAGGTAAGACTGGTAAATGAGTATCTATCAAGATATACTAACTATGACTTTAAAACTTACAAACAATATATGCAAGATTCAACTTCAATTAAAAATTTCAAGCCTTTTACCCCTTATAACGTAGGTAACGGAGGTGTAGCAGTATGCGAGGGCTATGCCAAGGCGGCAAATGTCATACTCAATGAGCTTGGTGTCAAGACAAGGATAGTGACCTCAAATATTCAAAATCACGCATGGAATATAGTACAAATTGGAGACAAATGGTATAATCTGGATGTGACATGGAACGATGATGATGGCGGGAATTACGATATATCTGAAAAATATCTGCTAAAATCTAATGATTCTTTAGTTTCAATGTCCAAATCTGAACACAAGACACTCGATGAAGAAGGCTATGATGTTACTGATACTAAGTATGATAACTTATTTAAAGGCAAGTTCATATCATCATCAAGCGGAATATATAACTTGGAAGATACAGATACAAAGAGTATCTCTGCCAGCAAGTATAGACTGACAAAGTACAATGACTCTACTAACAAGACTGAAGTTTTGATAAACAACGCCTTTGCTTACTTTGATGACTATATAGCAAATATAAACTTCGACAATAATACTATAAACATCTACAGTGTCGATGAGCCTAAAAAAGTTATAGCCAGCATTAAAAACAAGGATTTCAGAAGATTTAACAATAATGGTAAAAATATTTCAAATGTCATCATAAGAAAGATAGAACCTTCAGACAATAAGATAGTCATAAGCTATGATAAGATTACGTCTGACGGTGTATCAAACTTTTATGCAGATAATTATGCTTATAGTGCATCTGCTAAAATGTTATAGAGTAAAACAATTCAGTAAATACAAACTCATGCTAATATTGAGTTTGTATTTTTTTTATGTGAAAAAATAGGACTATTTTACGATTGAATTTTTCACTGATTTAGTATACAATTTTAATATTGTTTAAAAATATATAAACTAAGCTCAAAGAGTTAATACTACTTTTTAAAAATCACCTTCTCAATGTGAAATTTAATAGAAATTTAATATATGTTAAAATCGAAAATTACAGATACATTTAATGTTAAAGCTATATAGTTATTCTGTATTGTATAATTTAAATTTATTAGAAAATCATATAGTTAAAACATTTCAAATTATATTTTACAAAAAGTGATGTTTGATATATTTAAGCGAGACACTTTCTCTCAGCTTAGATTATTTTTATCTTTACCGCTTCAGTGATAAAAGGATGATAATTCTCTGTACGGTATGAGATTTCAAAACGCAAGTTTAGTTTAAAACCTACGTTTTTGGAGGTAATATGTTAGATATAATAAATATCGGTGTGGACGTCGGATCTACTACCGTAAAATTGGTGGCACTTGACTATAAAGATGAGATACTTTACTCAAAGTATGAACGTCATCACGCAAATATAAATGAAACACTCAAAAAACTCGTACTTGAAGCCTACGAGAAATTTGAAGATGTAAGAATCAAGGTTGCAATTACAGGCTCAGGAGGTATGGGACTTGCAAATGCTCTAAACGTGTCATTCGTACAGGAAGTTATTGCCTCAACAAAGGCAATTAAGACCTTCAACCCTACTGCTGATGTAGCCATAGAATTGGGCGGGGAAGATGCTAAGATAACATACTTTGGAGAATCTGTTGAGCAAAAGATGAACGGTACATGTGCCGGAGGTACAGGCTCTTTCATAGACCAAATGGCGTCACTATTAAAAACAGACGCTACAGGTCTTAACGAATACGCAAAAAATTTCACTACAATATATCCTATTGCTGCAAGATGTGGAGTTTTTGCTAAGACAGACGTGCAACCTCTTCTAAATGAGGGAGTTAAAAAAGAAGATATATCAGCGTCAATTTTCCAAGCTGTAGTTATTCAGACTATAAGTGGTCTTGCCTGCGGTATGCCTATAAAGGGTAAGGTTGCATTTTTGGGCGGACCTTTGTACTACCTTTCAGAGCTTAGACAAAGATTTATTGAGACTCTTAACCTCAAAGACTCTGATATTATATTTCCCCATAATTCACAGCTATATGTAGCTATAGGTTGTGCACTGCTTGCAAAAGATACTTCCATCATTCAAATGGCAGACTTTGTAAAGTTGTTTGAAAACTTGCAACTTACTGCACTTATAGAAAGCGACAGACTTGAGCCTTTATTTAAAAATAATGCGGAATATGAGGAATTTACAAATAGACATCAAAGAGAAAAGGTAGTAAGAAAAGATATAAGCAATCATGTTGGTAACTGTTATTTGGGAATAGATGCAGGCTCAACAACTACAAAGATTGCTCTTATAGATGATGACGGTGCCCTACTCTGGTCACATTACGATAGCAACCACGGTTCGCCTCTTAACTCTACAATAGACGCTCTAAGACAGCTATACTCTGTAATGCCACCTACCGCCAAGATTGTATACTCTACAGTTACAGGCTACGGTGAAGGCTTGCTCCAAAAGGCTCTTAAGGTGGATTTTGGTGAAATAGAAACTGTTGCCCATTACAAGGCTGCAGACTTTTTCTGCGACGGTGTCAACTTCATACTTGACATCGGTGGTCAGGATATGAAATGCCTCAAAATAAAAGAAGGCACTATAGACTCAATATCTCTAAATGAGGCTTGTTCTTCAGGTTGTGGTTCCTTCCTTGACACTTTTGCAAAATCACTCAACATATCAATACAAGACTTTGTCAAAGAGTCCATAGCTGCACAAAATCCTGTTGACCTTGGCTCAAGATGTACAGTATTTATGAACTCAAGGGTAAAACAGTCACAAAAAGAAGGTGCAAGTGTAGGAGATATAAGCAGCGGTCTATGCTACTCGGTAATCAAAAACGCACTTTACAAGGTAATTAAGATAAAAAATAAGGAAGAACTCGGCGAGAAGATAGTAGTACAAGGTGGAACATTCTACAATGACGCAGTGCTGAGAGCTTTTGAACTTCTCTCTGAAAGAGAAGTAATTCGTCCTGACATTGCAGGTATTATGGGAGCCTTTGGCTGTTCTATAATATCAAAGGCTAGATATGAGCAAGGATACAAGACAGAATTATTGCAAGCAAAGGAACTTGAAAACTTCCAAATCCAAAATGAAATTTCAAGATGTAAAAAATGCTCTAACAACTGTCTGCTTACTATAAATCACTTTGCAGGCGGAGAGAGATTCATCTCCGGTAACAGATGTGAAAAGGGGCTTGGCGATGACTATATCAAAAATGACCTGCCTAATCTCTTTGATTACAAATACAAAAAACTATTCTCTTACAAATCTCTAAAAGGAGAGGAGGCTGTAAGAGGAAAGATTGGTATACCAAGAGTTTTAAATATATATGAAAACTATCCTCTATGGCATACATTCTTCACAGAGCTTGGCTTTGAAGTTGTGATTTCAGGCAGATCAAATACCAAGATATATGAAAAAGGTATAGAGACTATACCGTCAGAATCAGCTTGTTTCCCTGCAAAGCTTTCACATGGCCACATTATGGACCTTGTGGACAAAAAGGTAATGAGATTGTTCTATCCTAGTGTAATGCATGAAAAACTTGAAGATACTGTAGACGGTACGAATAATTTCAACTGCCCTATAGTCATATCATATCCGGAAGTAATCAAAAACAACATGGATATAATAAGGGAAAACAGCATAAAACTATACTCACCTTTTATAAATCTCTCTGATGAAAAATCAGCTATCAAGCAACTGTACAATATGCTCAAGGATGATTTTTACATCGACATAAAAGATGTGGAAACAGCTTACAAAAAGGCGGAAGCTGAATATGATTCATTCAAGAGCGACCTTGCAAGAAAAGGCGAAGAAACTCTAAAATACATCGAGGACAACAACATCAAAGGCATAGTGCTTGCCGGCAGACCGTATCACCTTGATCCGCATATCAACCACGGAATACCTGATGTAATCACATCACTTGGTATGTGTGTGCTTACAGAGGACAGCGTCGCACATCTTTCTACAGGTAAGAAGAAACTAAGAGTTGTAAATCAGTGGACTTACCACTCAAGACTATACAGAGCTGCCGACTTTGTTGCAACTCAGAAAAATCTTGAAATAGTACAACTCAACTCCTTCGGTTGCGGACTTGACGCTGTAACTACAGATCAGGTAGCAGAAATAATGGCAAATAACAACAAGATATATACAACACTCAAGATAGATGAGGTTTCAAACCTTGGTGCTGTTAAGATAAGACTGCGTTCACTCAAGGCAAGTATGATAGAACGCGAACAAAAAAATGTTGAACCTAAGAAAATTCACGAGCCAAAAGACAGAATCATCTTTACAAAACAGATGAAGAAAACTCATACCATACTTTGTCCTCAGATGTCTCCGGTGCATTTTGACCTCTTGGAGTCCGTATTTAACTACAGCGGATACAATATGGTATTACTGCGTGATGATACAGGGGCAATAGATGAGGGCCTTAAATATGTAAACAATGACGCCTGCTACCCTGCAATAATCGTAATTGGGCAACTTATAAAGGCATTAAAGTCTGGAAAATACGACCTTAACAACACATCAGTGCTGATGTCTCAAACAGGTGGCGGTTGCAGAGCTACTAACTATATAGCATTCTTGAGAAAGGCACTAATAGACAGCGGTTTTGAAAACATACCGGTAATATCACTCAATCCTAAGGGTTTTGAAAAAAATCCGGGCTTTTCACTACTAAGTCCTGCATTTATAGACAGAGCTATACAAGCGTTGATTTACGGTGACTTGCTTATGAATCTGCTCTATGCCACACGCCCTTATGAAAAGATACAGGGCTCAGCAAACGAACTCTACCATAGAAGTATAGAGTTTTTGAAAAAAGAGCTGAAATCTCATAAAAAGAAGAAATTTATTGAAAATATCTATGAGATAGTCAAGAAATTTGACAATATCCCAAGAACGGGTGAACAAAAGCCTAAAGTCGGTGTCGTAGGAGAAATACTTGTAAAATTCCACCCTACTGCCAATAACTCCGTAGTAAGCGTAATAGAAAGCGAGGGAGCGGAGGCTGTAGTACCGTCACTGCTTGATTTCGTAATGTATACTTTGTATAACGAAAACTTCACTTACGAGCATATGGGCACTAAAAAACTGTCATATATAATCAAAAATATGATAATAAACTATATCGAGGACTACAGATCACACCTAAGAAACGCACTTGAACAGTCGAATAACTACGATAAACCTGCTACTATCCAAGAAATAGCAAGAGGTGCGTCTACAGTAATGTCGCTTGGTCATCAGACAGGTGAGGGATGGTTCCTAACAGGTGAAATGATAGAACTGATAAACAGCGGAGTAAAAAATATAATCTGCGTTCAGCCTTTTGCCTGCCTACCAAATCACGTTACCGGCAAGGGAATGGCTAAGGAATTAAAAAGACTCTATAAGGGAGTAAACATAGCTCCTATAGACTATGATCCCGGCGCATCTGAGGTAAATCAGCTCAACAGAATAAAACTTATGTTATCAAGAGCCTTTGAAAACTTCAACGAAGAAACAGGACATATCCAGCCTCTTACAGGATTGATAGAAGATGTAAACATGGACTATATAATGAGTACCTTAAACCTAAGAAACAATGCAAGCACTAAATAATGCTGAAAACTCTTTAAAAATCCAATATATTTAGTATGAATTTAATAAAATAATGTATAAACTATCTTTAAAATACTGATACATTAGTCAGAAATTCTAAGATGTTTCAATTAAATATTCTATGACTAATCCATAGATTAGACATCTAATACTAAAAACTTATCAAAATGTATTGAAATTTTATTACAGCAAGATTATTGATAATCTGCAAAATAAATAATTTGCTAAAATAACAATTTTTGCATTATAAATGGTGATTATACTAAACTCTATTTAAACTATGGATTTTATCAATTCTGTAATTGTGATACTCTATAGTATATCCTTAGTTAATGAATATTTAGTGCATTATTTTTATGAAATATTCCCACTATTATATTAGATTTTAGTATTAGTATAAGATTAGAATAAAAATACTACAACTAAAATAGGGACTGTAAGATTGAATTTACAATTTTACAGTCCTTTTTAAATTACTTATGATACCACCTTATATTTAGTTTTAAATTATCAGTATATCTACTGATAATTATAGCAAAATTCTTCTAATTTAATGGATTATAACAAAACTATAGTAGATTTACTACAATTAAATTAATATTTTTTATTTCTCTATTTCCCTTACTTTATAGTGCAAATACTCCAGACTTCACCGTCTTGTACAAGAGCAAAGTGCATATTATTTTCTGCATAAATATTTGATATATTATTGTATTTAGCAGCTATTACTTCATTACCATTTTTATCAGTGCAGCCGAACTTATCACCTTTTTCGCAAATTGCAAAGCCGTCATCAAACTTGCCTATATGAGAAAATTCTGTCTCTGCAACCACATTTCCTGAAAGGTCAAGAATTTTTGAATTCGTATCATCCTTAAAATTCACTGCAAAACAATCCTTTGATATATCATCAATATCTTCAATATCAATGTTTGGAAATTTCTCACTTAGATTTACAATGACATCACCCTTGACATATATCAGCAATAAATTGTCATTCATATCCTCAACCAAAGCTTTATTACCTGCAAATCTTGTTACATTTTTATATATGAGCTTAGTTAGAGCTTTATTGTTCTTTTCATCAAATAAGCCATAATTTTTATTGTCTGTATAGTAATTTCCTGCAACGCTGTATTCTTTGTACTTCTTTTCGACAGGTGGACAAATCTTTCCACTCTTATCAATACTTACTTCCTTATTAGAACTTAAAAATACCTTTGCAACTCCTTTAACAAAGATATCCCCTACCTTCATTTTTTCTCCGTTTACAGTCTCTATCACCTTCTTTCCTTTGTTGTCTATGTAGTAGCCTTTCTTGTCCTTATCTACTACAAAGGCATAACCTTCACTAAATCCTGCTACAACATCTAAATAATTGTCATTTGAAATTAGTTTTCCATTCAAATCTGAAAAGTTATAGGTCTTATCTTCAAAGTTGACTACAAAAACTCCATCTGAAATATAAGGATTTTTTATGCTAAATTCGGTTTTTTCAAAAGATAAGTTATATTTTTTACTGCTTTTATCTTTATCTGCTGATACTTGTCCATTATCAGCTACTTTATTATCAGAATTTCCTACATTGACATTATATTTATCAGACGTTGTATTACTACATCCTATCAATGTAATCACTGTAAATAAAGCACAAATAAACAAGCAGAATGATTTTTTCATATAAAACACTTCCTTTCATCGCACACTATTACACCAATATAAATAAGTAGATAAAATTTTTAAACTATCTCTGCTTAATCAAAATCAAACTCAGCTAATACAATAATACCACTATAATATTATCCATGAATTTAACAGAATTTTTTACAAATGACGGATATTATACTAAAACCTTATCCTTACTATAATCATTATAATACATCTATATCCATTTTACAACTTACTTTATAGGATATTATGTCTTATAAAAATTATTTTATACTAATATATACCTATAATACAAAAACACACAGGCTATAAAGCATGTGTGTTCTTGCTGAATAAGAGATGTTTATTATTATAAATCGTAATGTCGTATCATATATTTAACTTTTTTGGGTAGAGCATTAATTATACGCTACAAAGCTTTAGCCTACACCATCATAAATGCCGTCTATAGCTTCTTCAAAGCTTTCCAATTTCAAATCTTCCTGATCTTTAAAATTTATACTTTCATTTTCTTCATTTATTGTAACTAAAAGATAGCCGCTTTTTCCCGTTTCTATACTTTTTACCTTAATCCATGACTTGCCATCCGTTTCTTGTAGCCAAATAACTTCACCTTTTTTGAGTACATCACTTTTCTTATCTGACTTATTTTTCTCGTATAAATTTATATCAACTTTCAAAGTACCCAATATAGCTGAGTCCTCCATATATATCTTCTTGCTTTCTTGGACATCTTCTACCACCTTATCCTCTTTTATAGAATAAATCCTGTCATATCCATAGCTGAAGACAAAAGCGTCCGTATAAGGCATAATGCATATATTATCCTTGGTATTGTTGCTAAAATCTATTCCCTGCTTACGCTCCATCGTCCCTATATGTGTAAGCTCTCCATTATCATATCTGAAGACTTCTGTAAAAATATTATGCTCATTTCCGGCAATATCTACAAATATCTCCTTATATCTATCAGACTTATCGAAGTCCTGAATGTATATCCTTATATATTTTTCTCCATCATCAAAATTCTTTATCTTATCAAAAGACATTAGGTCAAACTCCTTGTCATTGATAAGTATCTTCCATTTTGCCAATGAGAAGAAGCGATTATCGATGCCAAAAAGATTTTCTTTTCGTTCTAAGGCTTTGATACTTATTATATCCTTCATATCATCTCCGTTGAGATCTACATTTGCAGTCATCCTCGTTGCACCGTCTTTTTCTGTATACATCCTATCATTTGCAAAAACTGATGGCTGACTTCTTTTAGTCCATCTACATATTGAATAAATTTTTTCAGGACTTTCATCATTATAGGTAGTAAATGGATAACAATTACTAACGCCGTCAATTTCATCAGCACTGTAGATATCAACTTTATAATATTTATCAGCATTTTCAAGTAAAATAGCATCCCCCTTCGCAAGGTAAGCAGCTTTTACAAATTTCAAGTCCTCAATCTTATCTGCAGTAGTGCTAATTTTGTACAATGCTCCTTCACGGAAATTTATAACAAGGGACTTATAAGGTTTAAAGTCTTGCTCTATCCCATTACCCGGCTTACCGTATTTACTTATATCTACGGTTTTTATCTTTTCTCTAATCTCATCTGGTATGAAATCATCATTTTTAAAATTTATCAGCACACAAGAGTAAGTATCATCGTCAAATTGCTCTAAATATTTTGATGTAAATTTTAGAACCTTATCATCTACCTTCTCTATCTTCTTATTTACTGCCTTCTTATCTTCTTTTTTTTCTTCTTTATTTTCCCTAACTTTCTTATCATCTTCTTTTTGACTTGCAGTTTCATTTTTAACTGTCCCTACATTTGTCTCTTCCTTTTTGTTACATGCAGTAAACGAAAGAGTAAGTACAAGGCACAAAACAGATATAAAAATTTTTCTTCTCATAATTTTCCACCTTTATCCCCATTGCGGTAGATCTTCAAAAACGTCATTAATACTTTGAATTTTGTTATTTAACTCTTCCTGATTTTTCAATTTTACATTGAATGAATCAAGGTCAAATGACAGTAAAATATATCCGATTTTTCCTGTTTGCTCACTTTTTACCTTTATCCACGATTTTTCATCTGTCTCTATAAACTCAACTACATCGCCTTTTTTCAGGACTGTATCCGCTTTTTCATCTGCCTTTTCATCAAATAAATTTACATCTTCTTTGAGTGTTACTACTATCTTTTTATCATAATTGTATATCTTCTTTACTTCTTGCTCTTTTTCAACAATCTTGCCATCTTTCAATATATATATGCTATCAAAAGAATAATTAAATCCGAAATAAACGCCTGTTATCGGCATCAACAACTCATCATTTGAGTTTCCTAAAGAAAAGGAACTGTCTGCTGTATATTCCATACTTCCTATATGAGAAAGCTCTCCATGGTCATATCTGAAAACATCACTTAGATAATTGATATGTTCGCCTGGTCTTTCGATTGCTATTTCTTTGTATTTGTCCTTCTTATCCATATCAATAATACGTATGTTTATCATATAGTCCAAGTCCTGTAGCTGTCCTACCATATCGTATTTATCCAAATCAAATTCCTTATCGTTGATTGTCAATTTATTAAATCTTGAAGATATTACACTTGAACTTTGATTATCAGGATTGTCTTTTCTAACTACATAGCTGATATTATCCCTTACACCGTCTCCATCAAGGTCAATATAGGCATCCATCTGCTCACTTCCTTCTTCAAAAGAATTGCCAAGCGAAGCTGTAAAATCAGAAGCTTTTCTTTGTGTTTCCCATCTATAAATAGAGTATTTCCTTTTAGCACTTCCTTCAAAATCAATGTCACTTGCCCATATAATAGAATGACCTTCCATTTCGTCAGTACTGAAAATATCTACTGTATACTGCTGATTTGTACAATCAAGGATAAAGGCATCACCCTTTGCAAGATAGACATTTTTGATGGTTTTTATATCATTTGCATTATCTTCCATAGTGCTTACTCGATATAAGGCACCGTCGTGAAAATTTATTATAAGATGTTTATACATCACATCTTTGGGATTCTCGTTATTTCCACTACTACTGTCTTTTTCAGCACTTGAATCTGTCTTTAGCACATTTATCTTTCCTTTGACATCGCTTGGGATAAAATCGTCCTTGACAAATTTAATGTCAAAACATGCATCTCCATCTTTTCCAAATACTTCTACATAATGAGAAGTAAACTTGAGGACAGCATCATCTACCCTTGCAATTTCTTTTTTATCTGCTTTTTTCTCATCTTTTGATTTATTTTCATTTATCTTATCTGCTTTTGACTTACTATCATCATTTTTTTGATTTGTTACACTTTTATTTTCAGATGATGACGTCTCAGCTTTATTACAAGCTGTAAACGATAGACATAAAACCACACTTAGAATTAACGCAAAAATTTTCCTTCTCACACTAACACCCCTTTTTCACCTACATTAAAATTAATACTCCTGTTAAAGCATATTATAATTATGAAAAATATAAAATTTATCGGTTCTTTTATGCTAAAAGCTAATAAAATAATGGATAAGATATTTTCAGTGAATTAATAATGAAGTAATAATTCATATAATATTATAAAAAAACTATTAATTGAGATTATACATAGATTAAATAGATAATAGTATAAGTCCCATATATAATCTGTCAATATATGATATTTTGCTAAGTTTATACTGATATTATTTTTATTATCTTAAAATAAAACTCAAATTAGAAATATTTAAAAATCAATATTTACTGTTTTTTACTATTAACTATTAATTTAAAGTATATCAGTATTAAAATTATGTATATTTATATCTTATCTATTTTTTATATTTTGACAGCTATAACATTATTTTTTACTCATTAATGTACTAATCTATATAAAAAACATCCTTTGTTTTTATAGTCAATTACTTAACTTTCATCCATAAATTTTTATGCCTTTTATATGCATAAAACACTCTTATTTTTCATAAATATTACTTTTCAAACATCCTGTATTTACCACATACCTGCATCTGTCCTAAGATATTTACTGATACAAAGTGACTTGCCGATATGTCATAGATAGTTAAAAATAATGTTATAGCTATGTCTTTTTTTTAATACCTCACACCCTTTTTATCAGGTGCAAGGTATCAGGAGGTTATGAAAAAATTTTATACTTACGCCAAGCTCTTTGAAAACACTAAATGATAAGTATAAACTAATATTTCTTCTTTTTTATTATATCATTTTTAATTTGACTTTGTCCCTGTACAAAAGTACAGGTTTTAAAATTTTTTTAAATTTTTTTCATAAATTTTATTAAAATCTGACAAAACTATAAAAACTCGGCATTAATTTTTAAGATATATTGATATTTTAATAAATTTTTGTACCCTAAAAATATAAGCATAAATTTCATTAACTTATATCAACACCTTATAAATAGCTCAATACTTTACTGCTTTAGCTTCAAATCAAAGTGGATTAACAAAATAATCAACTAAAAGTTTTTTATCAATCAGAGAAATATCACCAACATATTCCAATTTTTGCAGATAATTTATCTCTAAACTTGACAATATAAGCTAATAAGTTATATAATAGGTCAACTCTTGCAACAGCAAGATCAAAAACCGTACTTTTAATTGCTAAGGTACATACAACAGGAGGATGAAAAATGAGTTATGATTATTTGAAAAAAACGGATGTGGAAATTTACGACTATATGAAGGCTGAACTTGAAAGACAGCAAAGAACAATAGAACTTATAGCGTCTGAAAACATAGTTTCAGAAGCTGTAATGGAAACTATGGGATCCTTTTTAACTAATAAATATTCAGAAGGCTATCCGTCAGCAAGATATTACGGCGGTTGCGAAGAAGTGGATAAGGTAGAACAGATAGCTATAGACAGAGCTAAAGAACTTTTTGGTGCAGAATTTGCCAATGTACAGACACACAGCGGTTCTCAAGCAAACTTTGGAGTATACTTTGCATTTCTAAAACCTGGAGACCTGGTACTTGGTATGGACTTGTCTCACGGCGGTCACCTTACTCACGGCTCACCTGTCAATGTATCAGGTATGTACTACAACTTCATCTCTTATGGCGTAGACAGTAATACTCTTACCATAGACTATGAGGCATTTGAAAAAGTTGCTTTGGAAAAAAGACCTAAGATGATAGTTGCAGGAGCAAGTGCCTATCCAAGAGCAATAGACTTTGAAAGAATGGGAGCTATCGCCAAAAAAATAGACGCACTTTTCATGGTTGATATGGCTCATATAGCAGGTCTTGTAGCTGCAGGACTTCACCAAAACCCTTGTAAATACGCAGACATAGTAACTACTACCACTCACAAGACTCTTCGTGGTCCAAGAGGCGGATTGATACTTGGTAAAAAGGAATACGAAAAAGCCGTAAACAAGTCTGTATTCCCCGGAATACAAGGCGGACCTTTGCAGCATATAATAGCGTCAAAGGCTGTTTGTTTCAAAGAAGCACTTGGAGAAGAATTCAAAAACTATCAAAAACAAGTGCTTAAAAACTCTCAAGCTCTTGCAAAATACTTCTTGGAAAAAGACTATGATGTTATCACAAAGGGTACAGACAACCACTTGATACTTATCAACCTTGCCAACAAGAACATCACAGGAAAAGATGCGCAAGACAAGCTCGACCTTGCAAATATAACATTGAACAAAAACTCAGTACCTTTTGACACTCAAAACTTCATCAAGACAGGCGGTGTAAGAATAGGCTCACCTGCAGTAACTACAAGAGGTATGAAGGAAGAGGATATGAAGCTCATCGTCGATGCTATAGACTTGGTAATATCACAAGAAAAGTACGATGAAGCAAAGCAAATTGTAAAATCACTTACTGATAAATATCCGCTATATCCTGAAATTAAGATGTAATAAAATTAAGTCCCTCCACAAGTAGGAGGGCTTTTTTGAGTGCAAATTTTAATAAAAGACTGCCTTTCTCTTAATTAATACCTCAACTTTTCCACTAAAATTATCGCAATTTTCTCTGAAATTTAAATGTTTATAGATTTTTTAATACACTACTTGATACACAATTTTCTAAATAATATTTATTGAAATTTGAGTATTTATCAAAAAAATAAAAACACCGGAAATGTTATGTCAAGTATTATATAATATTTTTAAAATATACTCAAATTTCAATGTCTTTAATTTTATTTCATGTGGGAAAGTTGAGTTAATACCAATACTGATATTTAATAGAATAATAGAAAAATTCCTTTTATATCTACTAAATATAAAGTGCCTAATATTAAAGAGCTTTATTAATCTTATAAAAAGTCTTCGATATCCGCTATTTATAGATAAAAATTGCATAATTTATGAAAACTTTACACATCTATTAAATCTATAAGTAAAAAATTTATTTTATTATTGAAATTGTTATTTAATTATGCTACACTGTAAGAAATAATTGCTAATATGATTGTTACAATATGTATTGTAATTTCAAGTATCCAATAATACTTAAAATGTGAAATCCACATTAGATTTACACCATTGCGAACTTATGATATCTCTCATATTTATTAAATTTTTTTATCGCTATATAACAGCTTTGATATTTTTTTAAAAGATATTGTAGAAATATTATCTATCTTTTCTTATCCGAAAATATCTTAGCTGTTAATATAAATTTATGTTATTTCTAATTTTCCATGTATGTTAAAGCTTTTTAAGCACTATATATTGCAGTAAAAGTCATCATCTACCTACTCTTGGAAAGTATATGACTTAGCAAGTAAGGAAGTTTAAGCAGATATTAGCTAAGAAAATATATACTGTTTACTATGAAGTTTCATGCATAGCCTTAAATCAAACAAAAGGAGGTATATTATGAATCTTAATCAAAAAAAAACTAAAAAAAGACTATCGCTCATACTATCACTACTACTGATAATATCATCAGTAAATATCTCATCAGCAACAAAGACAAAATTTGCAGATGTACCTGATACACACTGGGCAAGTAAGGTCATAGCCAAATGGTCAGGAGAAGACTATGACGTACTCCAAGGAGATGGGAAAGGAAACTTCAACCCAAGTAAAGGACTGACACTTGGAGAGTTTATGACAATAATATCAAAAACCTTTGGCTATGTACAAAAACAAGAAGCACAAGTAACACCTTCATGGGCAAAAGAATCAGTAGAAAAAGCCATAGCAGCAGGCATACTTCCAAAAACGGAAAAGATAGACGCAAACAAGATGATAACAAGACAAGAAGCCATAAAATATATAGCAATTGCATTTGGAATAGAAAGCTCACAAGGAAACACAGTCTTTATAGACGACCAAGACATAGATGAGCAATATAAAGGCTATGTAAAAGCCTTCTATGACATGGGCTATATAACAGGAGACAACAAAGACAAAAGCAAAGCAAAATTCAATCCCAAAGCAAACTACACAAGAGCTGAGGCAATGCAAGTAATAGACAATATACTAAGTGACATAATAGATAGATACACAAGAGACCAGACATATGAAAAAAACATAATAATAAGAAAAGCAGGTGTAAATCTACACAACATAAAAGTAAAACAAAATATAATAATAGCTCAAGGAGTACAAGACAGCAATATATCAATAGACAAAGTACAAATAGGAAAATCGCTCATCATATATGGAGGAAAAGATATATCGGCAATTTCAGATAAGATGATAGAAAACACTATTATAAATAGACCATATAAAAGCGTAACACTAAGAGGAAAATTTAATACAGTAACAGTACATGACAAAACAACAGTACACATAATAGGAAAAGCAGAAAAAATAATACTACTTGGAAGTGCAAAGGCAAAACTAAACTTAGAAGAGGTAGTACAAACAAAAGACGATAAAAATCAAACACCAAGTAAGAGTACAAAACCTATAACAAAAACACCAAATAGCGGTGGAGGAGAAATAACACAAGGAAGTACAGGTACTATTCCAAGTATAACAGTAACTACAAAATTTCCTACAGAAACACTAAGTGACAGTGCAATAGATATAAAATATACAGCTACTCCAAGTAAGGGAGCAAGTATAAAAGAAGTAACATATACAATTAATGATGACTTCACAGAATATCTATACTATGCAAGTGAAGATGAAAACGAGAGAAAGGGAACACTTGGACAGGGTAGAGTACTATTACAACCAGGACCAAACAAGATAGTATTTACCGTAACAGATACCGCAGGTAAGAGTGGAAAATATATTGTAGACCAACAACCTACATTTTCAGAAGGAACATATGCACCAAAGATAAAAGATGATGAACTAAGCGATTTATCCGATGGTTCCGGAAAATTTGTCAATAATAGATTAAGTATAGATTTAAAGAAAGGAACTACAAAAGAGGAATTAGAAGAAATTGCTAACTATGTTGACGGAGAGGTAATAGAATTTCTTCCTACTATAGGTTTAGCAACAATAAGAGTAGCTAAAAATACTGATAAAGGTTTAAAAAATATCTGTAATAACATTAAAAATAAATATTCTCAAAAAATAAAATATGCAGGTCTTGAAATATATAAACGTTTTACATTTGATGGTGTAGATAAATCTAAAAAAACTGACACCAAAAATAATAATCCTACAATAGAAAAACAAGACAGTGTAGGAGATAAGTTACAAGGAGGTACTGGTACTATTCCAAGTATAACAGTAACTACAAAATTTCCTACAGAAACTCTAAGTGACAGTGCAATAGATATCAAATATACAGCTACTCCAAGTAAGGGAGCAAGTATAAAAGAAGTAACATATACAATCAATGACAACTTCACAGAATATCTATACTATGCAAGTGAAAACGAAAATGAGAGAAAGGGAACACTTGGACAGGGGAGAGTATTATTACAACCGGGACAAAACAAGATAGTATTTACAGTAACAGATACAGCCGGTAAGAGTGGAAAATATATTGTAAACCAACAACCTACCTTTGCTGAGGGAACATATGCACCTGATATAAAAGATGATGAACTAACTCCTTTTCCGGATGCTTCAGGATATAAATTTGCTAATAATAGATTAAGTTTAGATGTAAAAGATGGAACAACTAAGGAACAAATTGAAGAAATTGCCAGATATGTAAATGGAGAAGTTATAGAACATCTTTTTACATCCGGTATGGTCACAATAAAAGTACCTAAAAATTCCTTAGAGGGCTTGAAGGCTATTTGTATTGATATTAAGAAGAAGTATCCAAATATAATAGAATATGCAGATATAGAAAGATTTGGAAATATAGGATTTGATTAGATATATTAAAATTACTCCTAACTAAGTGTGTAAATTAAAAGAAGCATAAAGATAAATATAAGAAAATATATTTAGATAAAATTACTTATTATAAATTTACTTTAAAATGGTGGTGTATTAAATGGAAGCAAATGAAAAACAATATAAAAGCTTTTTTACTCTGATATTATCACTACTATTGATAATATCATCAGCAAATGGCTCATTAGCATTAAAGTCAAAAGCTACAAAAGTAAAGACAAATGGAAAAAAGATAGTTAAGACAATAAAAAGGAAAGATAAAACATCAAAAGTAAAAGTCAAGAGTAATCCAAGTATAACAGTAACTACAAAATTCCCAACTGGAACAGTAGAAGATAATCGTATAGATGTTGAATACACTGCTACACCAAGTAAGGGAGCTGAAATAACGGAAGTATCTTATACCATAAATGACAGCACTTTTAATTATATATATCTCAAAGGGGGAGGTATAATAGAGCCTAAGGGAACACTTGGAAAGGGAAGAGTATTATTAGTTCCAAAAGAAAATACCATAGTATTTAAGGTAGTAGACTCATCAGGTAAGAGTGCTACATTTACAGTAAAAGAAAAACCTAACTATCAATGGGCTACATTGGCACCAAGGATAGATCCTAAAGATATAGAGTATATAGATGAAAATTCTCGGGAAGGATATGTAACAAATAGAATAATAATATATACTCGTGATAATGTATCAAAGAAAGATTTGGATGAAGCAGTTAAAAGTGTTAACGGTAAAATCATAGGAAAGATAGCTATTGTAGATAAATATACCTTAGAGGTACCAAAAAATAATGCAAAAGGATTAGAAGAATTATGCTCTTATCTTATGGAAAAGTATCCATCTGTAATTGAAGCTGCTTACTTATACAGGATAGATAATAATGTTGGTCATGATACAGTCGATGCAACGAAGTAGTATAGACAGTGATAACTCCGATTTGGAAGTAAAAAAAGATGATAGTGATGAGCAAGGTATAGATCAAAGTACAGCAAATAATTAACATAGAGTAATCTCTTGCTATTAGTATAATCCTTAGTTTTAAACCTTATACTTAAAATTTACAACAAACAAAGGAATATCCTATATTCTTAATACATGAATGAATAGAATATCAGTATTATAAATAAACTCAAACAGCTCTCCATAAAATTGGAGGGCTTTTTTTATGAAAATTTTAATATTAACCTGTACTTTTTATGGGGGAAATTTTTTAAATTTCGTGCTATACTCTTTATAAACTGATGAATATATTAGTTTAACTTTAACTTAGGGCAAAATATATTTACAAAGCAGTCAATACTACTATCTATTTAATCTATGGATAATTTTCATAAATTATTTACAAATTGGCATATGCTTTTTCACTTTATTATAAATACACTGAAAAAGATTTATCAATTATTTTATTAGATTTTAGTATAAATCAATGTTAAATTTGCCTGTTTTAGAAGTAAAATCACTATAATTTTCTAATCATTTAACTAAAGGAGGATATTATGAAAAAATTTCTAAAAGCTTTTTTAATCTTATTTATCTTTATATCTTTTTCAAATGCTGTAAATGCGGCAGGAAAATATCTCTTAATCACAGAAATTTACAATGTTCCTAAAGAAACTATGATCTACAACAAGGGTAATTATACATTTGACTTTACAAAAGATGATTTCAAGATAGTAAACAAAAATACCAAAAAAACTGTCAAAATCTTGAAAAGCGGCAGTTTTTACGAGTATAGCTTCTTTATTACCGACGGTGAAAAAATCTACTACCTTGCTAAAAACCAGCAATCCAATAACATTCTCACTTGCTACAATATCAAGAGCAATCAGACAAAAACTTTGAAAGAATTTAGGGATGATCAAAACATACACCTTATGGCAATAAAGGGAGATACATTGTATTTCATCAATATTGACATAAACAAAGAAGAGTATACAAGCTTTCTTAATACTCTTAATCTCAAGAATGGAAAGCTCACACTCTCAGTCTTAAAGGGCGTAGACAATTTGTGGCTTGGAAAAAACAAGATACTATACCAAAAATGGACAAAACATTTCAATCAAACTCCAATCTATTCCGTAGACTACAACTTCAAAAATATTAAGGAGATAACAGCTGCTATCCACCATTTTTACATCTACAACAACAGTATCTATGTAGTGGCTCAAAAAGGCGAAAATAAATTTGAAATCTATACAATGGATGAAAACGGTAAAAAGCTAAAGACCATATTTACAGCTGACGGCTATATAGAATACGCTAACGATAAAGAGATAGTATATTCAATAGCTAAGGGTGATGACACAATTTACTATTCAGCCGATGCGAAGACCAAGAAAAGCACAAAATTGGATTCTGCAACTGGAATGAGCAAGATGAGCTCTTTTGCAACAAGATTCCAAATTATAGAGTAATTATAACTATAATACTCAAAGTAATTATAGGATTAACGGATAATTTTTCTTTGAATATCTAAGTAATACCGTTTGATAGAGAATAAAAATAAAATATTTTATTAGTTTTTGCTATTAAATAGACATATAAATCAATTATCAAAATTAAAAGGAAGGTGCGTTATGAAAAAAATACTAAGAGTTTTGCTTTTCGTGCTTATATTTAGTGCAAATATAGGCTTTGCTGACAATCAACAGATTTATTCTAAGCTAAATAATTACAAAGACAAGAGCATTACAAAGGGAAACTACAGCTTTGATTACAAGAGCGATGTTTTCAAAGTATATGATAAATCAGGCAAAAAACTTATTTTATCAGTGAACAAGGGCGATTTTAATTATCCTGATAATTTCTTTGTAAACGACAAATACCTATACTACACAAAGACAAAACAAGGAAAGGGCTCTTCAATAATACAAACTGACCTTGCTACCAAAGAATCTAAGGCAATAAAAACATTCAAGGTAGAAGTATCTTTAGCAGGTGTGCGTGGAAATGAAATCTACTACACTGTAGTAAGTCAACATGGTGGAGAGATGTTTGAGCCTGAGCTTAGAGTATTTAATATTTCTTCAAAAAAAGACCTTTCCATTGCAAAAAATGCTACCTCTGTAGAGCTTGGCAGTACAAAAATCTACTATATGAACTTTCTTATGGAGCTTAACCCTACTAAATTATACGCAGTAGGCTATAACTACAAATCTCCTAAGATGATATCCAAAAATGCTGTAAACTATGCTCTTATAGGTGGCAAACTCTATATTGTAGAAAGTAAGATAGTCAATCCTGATGATGAATTTGATATGAATAATCTCAAAAATGAAACACTATTTGTCTGCAATGAAGACGGTAGCTCTAAAAAAGCTCTTACAGGAAATATCAACGGATATATCTACGACATTACAGCTACTGAAGTAAGATATGAAGTCATAGGAAGTGAAAAATACTACAAGATGAATCTGAAAACTAAAAAAGTAGAGTCTTTAAATAGCCAATATTAATTTTCCCTAAATCTTAAAACTTATATAACTCAACTTTCCTAATATAATTATAATATCAGTTGATTTTTTAATACATTTATATCATACAATTAATTGAATTATATTTATAAAAACAATGAAAACTATGTCGAGTATATTAATATTAAACTCTGTTTAAACTATAGAATTTATCCCTGCGATACTTATAAAATATCTTTCGCTAACTAACTTTGAGTGCATCATTGTATTAGATTTTAATATAAGATATTATCAGAATATAATTATTTCAATTTTTTAAATATGCTGTTTTGTGGGAAAGTTGAGAAAGAAATATTATTAAAACTTTATTAATTAAGAGGCTGGTTATTTATGAAAAAAATAATATGTATCTTTGTCTTATTTTTTAGCTTGAGTCTTAGCCTTTCATTTGCTGACTCAGATATTTTCACATCAATAGATAATGACTATAACAATATGGTAAAAATTGGAGACTATACTTTCAACTTCAAGACTAATTTATTCAAAGTCTATGACAAATCCGGTAAAAATTTGCTTGTTACTGTATACGAAGGAAAGTTTTACTATCCAGGTATTTTTTTTGTAAATGGAAAAAATGTCTATTACGAAAAAAATGTCTATGATATAAAAACTGATAAGTTAAGCTCGTCTATCATACAAATAGACCTTGCAACAAAAAAGTCCAAGTCTATAAAAAACTTCAACAATATTATTGCTATACAAGCAATAAAGGGCAATGACCTATACTATAATGTGGATATACAAAAAGGCTCCAAAGAAGTGACTGAACTTAGAGTATTGAACCTGTCAAATCTAAGCGACAAATTAGTCAAAGTAGATGCAACTCGTGTACAACTTGGAAAAAATAAGATATTTTATATGGGAAAAACCTACGATCCATCTCCGACTACCTTACACTCTATGGACTATAACTACAAAAACCCTACGCTGATTTCTCCAACAGTAGTCAATTACATCTTATCTGATGGCAAGGTATACTATGCAGATGACAAGGACTTTGAGATAGAAACTCTTTATGTATGCAATGAAGACGGCAGTGGTAAAAAAGCCTTGACAGATACGGTATACGCCTACATCTACCACATTAGTCCTGATGAAATAAGATATTCGACATTGGATGGCAAAAACCATCATAAGATGAATCTCAAAACAAAGAAAAAGCAAGCCCTACCTAATAGAATACTTCAATAAATTTAAAATTGCATATTGCACTAAAATATTATATAATGATGTTGGAAATATTCTGATAAACTATAAAGTATATTTGTAATGATAATCTATTGATTTTAAGGGCTTTTTACAAATATACTTTATAGTAAATCAGTATTGCAATATCAATAAAAGGTAGGTGTAATTTATGAAAAAAATTTTAGGTATTTTTATTCTATTTTTTACATTTAACCTAAGTTTTTCCTTTGCAGATAATGCTCCGATTTTTTCAAATGTGAATAGCTATAATAACAAGTTGGTAAAAATTGAGAACTACACATTTAACTATAAGACAGACTCGTTTAGAGTCTTTGACGAAACAGGCAAAAAACTACTTATTACAGTAGACCGTGATGAATTTGACCATCCTTTTGACTATCCTACGGATTTTTTTGCAAGTGACAAATATGTCTATTATGTAAAGCTTAAAAGAGAAAAAGGCTCCTCAGTTATGCAAATTGACCTTAAATCAAAAAAGACTAAGGAAATAAGAAAATTTCCCATATCTATAAATATTCAAACTGTAAAAGGAAATGACATATACTATAATATCGACGAAGGCAATGATGTAAATGATTATATTCCTTCCTTAAAAGTATTCAATATCAATACTAAAAAAGATACACATATCGCTAAGAATGCAACTGATGCTAAACTTGGAAAAACAAGATTGTTTTATATGGGAAGTGCCTATGATGTAAATGCAATTCCTTTTTACTCTATAACTTACGACTATAAAAATCCTAAACTTATTTCAAGTACCGTATTTTCTTATGAAATAATCGGCTCAAAAATATACTATGCACAGGCAAAACAGGTGAAACTTCCTGATGGACGAATAGTCGGAGATACAGAAAAACAAACCTTATATGTATGTAATGAAGACGGTAGCGATAAAAAAGCACTCACAGAAGAAATTAACGGCTATATTACCAAGATTAAGTCTGACGAAATAGAATATAAAGCCATAGACAGCCCAAAAGGCTATAAGATGAATCTTAAGAGCAAAAAAGTAGTGGCAATACATTAGTAAAAGATAGTTTTCTCTAATATAATTTTTGCTTTAGTAAAATTATTAAGTATCATATTTGATAAAATAGGTGTATAATAAGTTAATACAAATATATTAAGATTTTGAGTATTTTTCAGTCATCAAATACTTATTTATACTATGTATTATTTTATTTAATTTAAAACATATATCCAATAAGGCAGGTGTAATGCATGAAAAAAGTATTATTTATATTAGGCTTATTTTTTACTTTGAGTATTGGTTCATCCTTTGCAGATAATGCTCCGATTTTTTCAAATGTGAATAGTTCTAATAATGATTTGGAGAAAATTGGAAACTACACTTTTGACTATACAATATCTTTTTTTAGAATCTTTGACAAAAGTGGCAAAGAGCTTCTTATTACAGTAGACCTTGAAGATGATGACATTAAATATCCTCTTGACTATCCTAATGATTTTTTTGTAAGTGACAAGTATGTCTATTATGTAAGATTTAGAACCGGAAAAGGCTCATCAGTTATGCAAATTGACCTTGCAACAAAAAAGACTAAAGAAATAAGAAAATTTCCTATATATATTGATATTGT
This sequence comes from uncultured Peptostreptococcaceae bacterium, assembly GCA_963521605.1. Taxonomy (GTDB): domain Bacteria; phylum Bacillota; class Clostridia; order Peptostreptococcales; family Filifactoraceae; genus Peptoanaerobacter. Next base: position 37,764 of record CAUQVF010000016.1, read on the forward strand.
CGGTGTAAAAGGAAATAATATATACTATAATATTGACACCGGTCCTGTTGAAAGTCATTATTCTCCAGATTTGAAAGTATTTAATGTTAGTACTAAAAAAGATACACATATCGCAAGCAATGTAAGTAATGTAGTATTAGGCAAAACAAGATTATTTTATATGATTCGTGACGGTATATCTACTCAACCTTTATACTCTATAACTTATGACTACAAAAACCTTAAACTTATTTCAAGTACAGTGTCTTCTTATAAAATAATTGGCTCAAAAATATACTATGCACAGGCAAAACAGGTGAAACTTCCAGATGGAGAAATCGAAAGCGATGTAAATTATCAAGCCCTATATGTATGCAATGCAGACGGTAGCGGTAAAAAAGCACTTACAGGGTTAATTAACGGATATATCCTTAAGATTTCGCCTTACGAAATAGAATATAGACCAGTAAACAGTGCACAATTCTATAAGATGAATCTTAAGACCAAAAAAGTAGTGGCAATACCTTAGTAATATAGTTTTCTCTAATATAATTTTTACTTTAGTAAAATTATTAAGTATCATATTTGATAAAATAGGTGTATAATAAGTTAATACAGATATATTAAGATTATGAGGATTTTTCAGTCATCAAATACTTATTTATACCATGTATTATTTTATTTAATTTAAGCAATAAACAAGAGGGTAGGTGTAATTTATGAAAAAATTTTTAGTTGTTTTTATTTTATTTTTTACTTTATGTTTCAATTTCAGCTTTGCTGATAATTCTCAAAACTTCTTGGAAGTAGACAAATATGAAAACAAAGTTGTAAAAACTGCAAACTACAACTTTGATTACAAGACTGATTTGTTCAAGGTATATGACAAAACAGGTAAAAAACTTCTACTTACTATATACAAAGGAAACTTTGACTATCCTTATGAGTTTTTTGTAAGTGATAATTTTATATATTATGTAAAAAGTAAGGAAGGAGTAGGTTCATCAATTATTCAAACCAATCTTATAACTAAAAAATCCAAGATAATAAAAAGTTATAAATCCATAATTAATATTGCCGGTGTACGAGGCAGTGATATATACCATATATCTTCTTATGACAATTTTAATCCTAAACTTCAAGTATTAAATCTTAATACTCTTAAGGATAAGTTTATTGCCGAAGGAGTTGGTGATGTACAATTTGGAAAAAGCAAGATAGTCTATAGAAACTACAGAACTGACGTAAGTGCCAAGCCTTTGTACGTCATAGGTTATAACTACAAAAGTCCTAAGCAGATATCCAACGCCGTTATGGATTTTACCACTGTAGGCGGTAAGATATATTTCGCAGAGTCAAAACTGATAAAATCTTCTGACGGGCAGTATTATGGAGATATTAATAACTCAACAGTCTATGTGTGCAACGAAGACGGTAGCGGTAAAAAAGCACTTACCGGAAATATCAACGGTCATATTACCAAGATTACAGCTGATGAAATAGAGTTTATGTCTGAAAATCAATCAAAGTATTATAAGATGAATCTAAACACTAAGAAAACTGTAGAATTTAAACCAAGTAACAGATAATCAGATATAAATTGTTTCTATTAATTTTTTAAAACAATATAATAGTTTAAAAATAGCTAACACTACTATTTATTTAATGGAAGATTTTTTCTTGACTTCATACTGCAATAAAGTTAAATTACGAGTATTTTAAATTGAATTTTCCTTTTTTATATTAGATTTAAATATTCTAATCCCTCATTTTTGAGGGATTTTTTGTTTCTAATCTTATAATTAATACTAAACTTTATTAGAATTATAGAAAAATATTTCTTTTATTATCTTTCATTTATAAAGTAAATTAAAATTTTATGTAAGTAAAGACTCCCTTTTTTTTATTGACTATTCGTATAATACCAAAATTTAATAAAAATTATTGATAATACATTTTCCAATTGTCTATTAGTCAAAATTATTATATAATAAAAGCAAAAAGGTTGGTGCTATCTATGAAAAAAATTTTAGGTATTTTAATCTTATTTTTTACATTTAACCTAAGTTTTTCCTTTGCAGATAATGATCAAATTTTTTCAAAAGTGAATAGTTATGATAATATTTCAGAAAAAATTGGAAACTATACATTTGAGTATACAATTTCCTTTTTCAGAATCTATGACAAAAGCGGCAAATAGCTTCTTATTAAAGTAGACCCTGATGATGATTATGATGGAATTAGAAATCCTTTTGACTATCCTCCGGATTTTTTTGTAAGTGACAAATATGTCTATTATGTAAAATTTAAAAGAGAAAAAGGCTCATCGCTAATGCAAATTGACCTTGCAACAAAAAAGACTAAGGAAATAACAAAATTTCCTCTATATATTTGTATTGTAGGTGTAAAAGGAAATGATATATACTATAATATTTACGATAATCCTTTTGAAAATTATTTTCCTCCTGACTTGAAAGTATTTAATATTCATACTAAAAAAGATACACATATAGCAAGCAACGCAGCCTATGTAGCATTAGGTAAAACTAGGTTGTTCTATATGAATCGTGATCAAATTGAAATTATTAAACCTTTATACTCTGTAACTTATGACTACAAAAAACATAAACTTATTTCAAATACAGTATTAGATTATGAAATAATCGACTCAAAAATATACTATGTAAAGGGAAATCAGATGAAACTTCCTGAAGGACGAATTGCAGGCAATGCAAACTATGAGAAACTATATGTGTGCAATGAAGATGGTAGCGGTAAAAAAGCACTTACAGGTGTAATTCATGGCTTTATTAACAAGATTAAGCCTGATGAGATAGAATATACATCATTAGATGATTCAAAGCATTACAGGATGAACTTAAAAACTAAAAAAACTATAGAATTTAATCCAAGCGACGAATAATTAAATGATTATCTGCTACTAATCTAATACTATTACCTATTTAATCTATGGATAATCTTCATAAATAGTTTTAAAAAAATATATATGATTGATGATTTCTTTATAAATTCACTGAAAATATATTATCCATTATTTTATTAGATTTTAGTATAAAGTAATATAATTAATATTAGCTATCCCCCATTTTATTGGGGGATTTTTTTATTATTTCCATTATTTATAAAATTCAAAATAATTATGGATAATTGTAAAATTTATAATAATCACCGTTTATAAAACCAAGTATCTATTTTAAACTGACATTATAAATTATATAGATTTTCAATAACATTGTTGAAATTTAATTACATTGCTTTTTAACAGGTTTTTAGCATTAGTTCTAATTGCAATTTTAACAGTTACATCAAAATAATGCTACATTATATCCAAACTTATACTACAACTGCTCTTATCAACTCTCCAAATATTCAAGAGTCAATGTAGCCATTACATTTGCACAAATAAGCATGGAGTCTTCCGATATATCAAATTTGGGGTGATGGTGCTGATAGACTTCCCTGTCTTTTACCATTGCTCCTACTGATATAAAACAACAAGGTAGCTTTTGGGCATAGTATGAAAAGTCTTCTGAAAATGTCATTATACCATTGTCAAAGACCTCAGTATTTTCTATTTTGTACTTATTAAGCGTATCAGCTACAAATCTTGTAAACTCTTCGTCGTTGTATAATGTAGGGCATCCTCTTTCATAGTTAACTTCATATTTACAGTTGTATGACCTACAAGTGCCATCGAGTATCTTCATAAACTCATCTTTGATATGCAAATCGTCATCATCGTCCAAAAATCTCACTGTACCGCCAAGTTTTACACTGTCTTGTATCACATTAGTAGCACCCTTTGCGTCAAAATATCCTATCGTAAGTACGGCAAAGTGCGAAGGATTTAGCCTGCGACTTACTATGCTCTGAGCTGACATTACAAAGTTTGCCCCTGCAACTATAGGATCTATTGCCTCATGTGGAGATGAGCCATGTCCTCCCCTGCCCTGAATTATTACATCAAATACAGACATCCCTGTATAAGACGCCCCTGCATGTACTCCTATCTTGCCTGTTTCCATAGTGGATATGACATGAATGCCAAGTACATGGTCTATATTTTCAAGACAGTTGTCATCTATCATACACTTGGCACCACCCGGAGATACTTCTTCGCCATGCTGGTGGATTATCCTAATAGTCCCTGCCAGCTCCTGCCTGTACTTTATCAGCACATCTGCCAATATCATCATATATGCCGTATGAGCGTCATGTCCGCATGCGTGCATTACCCCCTCATTTTTTGAAGCAAAGGGCAGACCTGTCTGCTCAGTAATTGGCAATGCGTCAAAATCTGCTCGAAGTGCAATGGATTTTCCACTTTTTCCTCCAATTATATCTACTGTTATTCCGTTTCCACCTACTCCGCTTCTTAAAACGCAGTCCTTAGCTTTGTAAAAATCCTCAATATATTTTACGGTTTGAAATTCCTTATATGACAGTTCCGGATTTTCATGAAGATGGCGCCTTATTTCTATCATCTCATGTTCACGAGATTTGAGTTCAGATTTTATTTTTTCTAACAGTTGTGTATTCATATCCTATCCCTTACTAATTAACAGATTAATTTATATATAACTTCACTTTGCTTACACATATATTATAGCTATCTATATTATAATTTACTACAAATATAATTAATTAATCTTTAATTTGAAAATTCCCATAAAAAATACACACTGAATTGATGGGATTAACAATACAGTGCGTATTTTTTTGTAACATCAATCAAACATTGGGACAGTTTGTAGTTGATTGACAGTAACAAACTAAATCAGTTTTGTCTAATTGTAAATGAAATTTATCAATATGAATTTTTTTTTAATATCATTATTGTACTGCCGCTTGAATGTCTTTGTAATACCAAGCTGATGAGTTTACATCATTGAGTTGTACATTTGCTTTTGGGGCATTTCTATTTCCCACCAATTTGTTGAGTATAACTATGACCTGCCCTCTTGTAAGAGTCTTGTTAGGTTCAAAGCTTCCGCTTTTTTCGACGCTCATTATCTTTTTAGAAGTCACCATTTTTATGGCTTCGGCTTGTGAATGTGAGTCTTTTGAGGTATCTATCAAACTGGCTACTGCTATAGCCAAGTCACCCTTTGTAACAACTGCATTAGGTTTGAATAAATTACCCTGTTTTGCAGGCATTGCACCTGTAAGATATGCAGCTACTATATCTTCTATATTTGTTGCATTTCCTACTACATCTACAACATCAAAATCATCAACTGTAAAATCTGCATCATCCCAGTAACTTTCATTTATAATATTACTTATATATCCTGCGAGTTCTGCTCTTGTCAGAAGCTTATTAGGATATACATATCCGTTTGCAGATTTAACATATCTAACATTGCCTTTTTTTAATTTAGGAGAAGATATTGTAACATTGTTATTTTGTGTATTTATAACAGTGTTTCCTATCTTGCCTGTTTGTGAACCTACTGTACTTTTATTTCCTTTATTTGAATTAGCTTGCTTGTTGAGTTTTTGATTCTTTTCATATAGGATTACTCCTGAGCCTCTTTTTTTCTTATTGAATGTAAGAGTAGCTGAAGAAGGATTAAAGCCCACATGTGTCATTGTAGTCACATCTTTTACATAGTCGTTAAGATCGAGCGTTTCACCGTCAGAGCCTTGTACAGTCTGAGAGGCGAGCACATCATGTCCTGCCACGCTCCTGTAGTAGATGTAGATATATGAATCTTTCTTTCCGCTATTTGTATAGCCGTTATTATTTTGATTGTTGTCGTTATTATATTGATTGTATTGATTATTGTCATTATTGTATTGATTGTTATTTGGGTTATTATAATTATTATAATAGTTGTTATTGCCTTGATTGTTATATCCGTTATTGTTTCCTTGATTGTTATTATTACTATCTTTATTTAGTTTTTGATTTTTTTCATATAGTATTACCCCCATGCCTCTTCTTTTCTTATCAAATGTAAGAGTAGCTGAAGAAGGATTGAAGCCCACATGTGTCATTGTAGTTACATCTTTTACGTAGTCGTTAAGATTGAGGGTTTCACCGTCAGAGCCTTGTATAGTCTGAGAGGCAAGTACGTCATGCCCTCCTACGCTCCTGTAGTAGATGTAGATATATGAATCTTTCTTTCCGCTGTTTTGTTCAGGAGGATTTGGCGGTGTAGGATTGTTATAGTTATTGTTCGTAGGGGGAGGTGGTGGTGGCGGTGGCGGTGCTGCTTTCTTCTTATATCTTATTGTCAAGGTATCCTTGATAGTACCTTCAGTTACTTTAGCGGCAGGATCATAGCCTGATACTTCATAGCCATCTCTTGGTATAACTTTTGATGATAAGTCATAAGGGATTTCCAACGGTCTCATTACCTCATCATCTGCGTACTCCAACTCTCCATCATAGTCGTGTATTATAGTAAATGAATACGACCAATAATTCGGTATTTGATTTGGATTACTATAATCCATGTATGCAAGTGATACATTTGCGGATAAGATAATAGCAATTAGTGAAAATAATGGAATAAAAAATAGTTTTTGTATTAATTTTGTTTTCATCTCTATTCTCCTTTCATAATTAAACTTATTTTTTTATATCATAGCACATTTAAAATTTTTTTTCCCCCATAAAAAGTACAGGTTTTTGAAATTTTTTTAGATTTTTTTCAAAAAAAAAAGACAAATCCTTATCGGAAATGTCTTTAAATTATATCTTATATGATTTTTATTATATACAACAAGTATTTATACTAAAATCTAATATAATAATTGATAAAATATTTTCAGTGAATTTATAATAAAATCATAAATCATACACTTTTTTTTAAAAAATATTGATGAAAATTATCCATGGATTAAATAGATAATAATATTATACTTTTTTTTTGTTATATTATAGGTATTTAGCTACAATTTATATATCAAATTTTGTGTATTTTATCTTTGACTACTTTTGTAAAAGCAATTTAAAATACAAAAAGTATTGATAAATATATAGCTACAGTATTACCTTTAAATGAATTCCTTAGCTCTATGACATGCTACAAAGTGTCTTTCCTTTATCTCTTCAAGATGAGGTTCTTCCTTGCCACATATATCTATAGCGTAGGCACATCTGTCTTTTAGTCTGCAACAAGCTTTTGGATTTATCGGGCTTGGTACGTCTCCCTCAAGTATTATCCTTTTTCTTTGCTTTTGTACATCAGGATCAGGTACAGGTATAGCAGATAGCAATGCTCTTGTATAAGGATGTATAGGATTGTCATATAATGCGTCTGATGAAGCAATCTCCACCATCTTACCCAAGTACATCACGCCTACCCTATCAGAAATATATCTTACCATAGAAAGGTCATGTGCTATGAATAAATAGGTAAGTCCAAGCTTTGTCTGCAAGTCTTTGAGCAGGTTGACTACCTGAGCCTGTATTGAAACGTCAAGTGCAGATATAGGCTCATCACATACTATAAATTTGGGACTTAGCGCAAGAGAGCGTGCTATACCTACCCTTTGTCTTTGTCCACCTGAAAATTCATGTGGAAATCTTGAAGCATGTTCTTCTCCAAGTCCAACAAGTTTCAAAAGTTCAACTACTTTTTCATGTCTTTCTGAGGCAGACTTACAGATATTATGCACATCCAAAGGCTCTGCAACTATGTCTTCAACAGGCATCCTCGGATCCAGTGAGGCGTAAGGGTCTTGGAATATCATCTGCATACTCTTACGAGTAGTAGTCATCTTTGCATATGACATCTTACATATATTTTCACCGTTAAATATAACTTCTCCGCCTGTAGGTTCATATAGTCTGAGCATGGTTCTACCACAAGTTGATTTACCGCAACCGGATTCTCCAACAAGCCCGAAAGTCTCTCCGTCATAGATGTCAAAGCTGACATCATCTACAGCTTTTAACGTGCCTGACGGTACTTTGAAATATTTTTTCAGATTTTTTATACTTATCAATTTTTCCATATCACACCTCTTTATTTGCAAAGCTGTGATTTAGAAAACATCTGCTGAAATGTCCGTTGCCATGTTCATAAAAATTAGGCATATTTTTTTCGCACACAATCATTGCTTCACTACATCTGTCAAAAAATCCGCATCCCAAAGGTGGTTTGTACAAATCAGGCGGTGTACCTTGGATAGAGTATAAAGGCTCGCCTTTTGTCATATCCGGTCTTGGCACTGATGCAAGAAGATTTTTGGTATAAGGATGTTTCGGATTGTAGAATATGTCATTTGTCTTTCCCTGCTCTACTATCTGACCTGCATACATTACCACTACATCATCTGCCTTATCAGCAACTATACCGAGGTCATGGGTGATAAGTATTATAGACATTCCCATCTTGTCTTGGATATCTTTCATCAGATCAAGTATCTGAGCCTGCACTGTAACGTCAAGTGCTGTAGTTGGCTCGTCCGCTATAAGCAGTGAGGGATTACATGACATGGCAAGGGCTATCATTACCCTTTGTCTCATACCGCCTGAAAACTCATGCGGATATTGGTTCACTCTTTTGTCTGCGTGCGGTACTGCCACCAAATCGAGCATTTCTATGGCTTTTTTATGCGCCTCATCCTTGCTCATTCCTGTATGACGTCTTAGACCTTCGACTATCTGTTTTCCTATTTTCATAGTAGGATTTAGAGAGGTCATAGGGTCTTGGAATATCATGGCAATCTTGTTTCCACGATATTCATTCATCTGTTTTTCAGTCTTTGCAAGCAGATTCTCGCCTTCAAAGATTATCTCTCCGCCCTTGTACAAGACAGGTGGTTGTGGTAAAAGTTTCATTATAGATCCGGCAGTAACCGACTTACCGCATCCTGATTCGCCAACTATAGCAAGGGTCTTTCCCTTTTCAACGTTAAAGCTTATTCCTCTGACAGCCTCTACTTCCCCGAAGAAAGTCTGGAAGGATACCTGTAAATTTTTTACTTCCAATAAATTTGACATCTAATCCCCCTTACTTTCTAAGTCTCGGATCCAAAGAATCTCTCAGACCGTCGCCCAACACATTGAAAGAAAACATTATTAATGATATGAATATAGCCGGAATTATTATTTGATAGTAGTTTCCTACCGGCATACCCTTAAGCCCGTCATTTACCAAAGTACCAAGCGATGCCTTAGGTGCTGCAAGTCCAAGCCCCAAAAATCCAAGGGTAGCCTCTGAAAATATGGCTCTTGGCACTGTAAGTGTAACATCGACAAGTATTGGTCCCATTGCATTTGGAATTATATGCTTTCTCAAGATATACCACTTTGACGCACCTATGGAAGTAGATGCAAGTGCATACTCACTTTGTTTAAGTTGCAATACCTGACCGCGCACAAGTATAGATAACGGCAACCAACTGGTAAAGCTGAGAGCAAATATAATTACAAAGAAACTGCTACCTCCCGGAGTTGACATTACAACAGAAAGTAGGATTACAACAAGAAGATAAGGTATAGAGTACATAATCTCTGCTATTCTCATCATCACAAGGTCTACAGTCCCACCTGTTATACCTGCAAATCCTCCATATAATATACCTATTGTAAATGAAATAAAGGCTGTAGTAATACCTATTAAAAGTGAGTATCCTGTACCGTATAAAATTCTGGTAAATATATCTCTACCAAGAGAATCAGTCCCAAAGATAAATTTGCCGTTTGGCGCAACATTCATGCTCGAATAGTCCTGTTCAAAATAGCTATAACCGGTTATGTTGAATTTAAACAGCATATCTCCGAATATCTCAATAGATGCTGCAATGGCAAGCAACACTATAACTATGATTCCAAACATAGCCAGTTTGTTCATCTTAAGTCTTCTAAAAACATCACTCCAATACTTAATTGTCGGACGTGAAATTCTCTCGGAATTAAGTTTTGACCTATCCACTTTTTCAAACATTTCTTTTGTAAATTCTTGTTTTTTGTTCATATTTTTTACATTTTCCGACAAAATTATTCACCTCCATCCGTCAATTTTATCCTTGGATCGACAACCATATACATTATGTCGACAAAAAGTATCATAAATACCAGTATTGTAGAGTAAAATATAGTAGTACCCATTATTAGAGGATAGTCCCTGTTGCTTATCGAAGTAACAAAAAACATACCAAGCCCAGGTATACCGAATATCTTTTCAATTACAAAACTACCAACAAGCAAATTTGTTGCACTTGTTCCGAGTGCAGAAATTATAGGGAGTATGGCATTTCTTACCGCATGCTTGAATATTACTACTCTTCCTGCAAGTCCTTTTGAGCGTGCAGTCTTGATATAGTCCTGATTTAGCACTTCAAGCATAGTAGATCTCATAAGTCTTGCCATATGTGCTGTTGACATCAACGACAATGCGACACTTGGAAGTATGGTATGTCTGAAAGTACCCCATCCCCCTACAGGAAATCCCTTGAAATAAGTCGCAGTAATTTGAATAAATAAGGCTCCAAGTACAAAACTTGGAACAGAAACACCTATTATAGCAATAATTGTAGCAATATAATCCGGCAATTTATTTTGATTAATTGCCGCTATAATACCAAGCAAAGGTCCTACTATAAGAGCAAGAACCAGTGCTTGCAGACCAAGGCCTGCAGATACGGGAAAGCCCCTTTTAATCATCTGATTTACAGTCTCAACATCAGATTGCATAGACCTTCCAAAGTCAAATCTCACAACATTTCCAAGATATATGAAATATTGTTCAGACAGAGGCTTGTCCAGTCCATACTGTTTTACCAGATTCTCATACACTATCTTAGGCATCTTGTTTCCTTCGTTGGAAAAAGGATCTCCGGGTATGACATGCATAAGAAAAAAAGTTATAGTTATTATAGCCCACACTGTAAGTAAAGCCATAACAACACGCTTTAAAATATATTTTCCCATTAAAAAACCACCTAAGTTAAATAAACTGTAATATTAATAAAAGTAGGAGATTTACTCCTACTTTTATCAAGTATTGTAATTCCTATTTCTTCAGTTCTATTTCAGCATTAATCAATGAAGGATAGTTGATTGCGTTTTTAGTAATTCCTTTTACATTAGGTTTTACTGCATACGGATGAGTGTAGAAGTATATAGGTACTATAGCCATATCTTCAAGTATCATCTTTTCCGCCTTCTTCATATTATCCATTCTAAGTTTTTGATCAGTTGAAGTTTGAGCCTCTTTTACAAGCTTGTCGTATTCAGGATTGCTGTAGTTTACATAGTTGTTTGAAGCCCCTGTAATCCATAGATCCATAAATGTCATAGGATCAAGATAGTCTCCTGTCCAACCTGATCTTGAAATTTCAAATTGATGTGCATTTTCTCTATCTATCTTTACTTTAAACTCAACATTTTCAAGTGTTGTATTTATTCCAAGTTCTTTGTTCCACATTTGTTGTATAGCTTCAGCTATTTTCTTATGATTTTCACTTGTATTATATAAGATTGTCAACTTAACATCAGCAGGAGTCATCTTTTCTTCTGCAAGACCCTCAGTAAGAAGTTTCTTAGCTTCTTCTACATCAGTTTTTATTAAATCTTTATTTGCATCACTGAATTCTTTACCTGTATCATCAAGCAATCCCGGAGGTACTATAGCAGTTGCCGGTAATTGTCCACCTTGAGTTATTTGATCAGTAATTACCTTTCTGTCCAAGGCAAGAGACAATGCCTTTCTTACCTTTACATTGTTAAGCGGTTTAACAGCAGGGTTAAGGTTGTAATAGTATAGCGCAACGTTAGGTCCTATAACAAGTTCAGGATTATTTTCAGCTCTTAACTTAGCAGTTACTTCTGTAGGAAGTTCCACTACCATATTGTATTCGCCTGCTACATACTTTTGATAAACTGTACTTTGGTCTTCTATTATATCAAGATCTATACCGTCTATCTTCACTTTATCAGCTTCGTAATAGTTAGGGTTCTTATCCATTACTATCTTTGAATTGTGAGTCCAATCTTTAAGTGTAAATGCTCCGTTTGACACTAAAGTCTTAGGATCTTTCGCCCAATCAGCATTTGCTTCCACAACTTTCTTAGATACAGGATAATATGTGTAGAATCCCATCAAACTGTCAAAATACGCTGTAGGTTGTTTCAAAGTAACTTGTAATGTCTTTGCATCAAGAGCCTTTACTCCTACACTGTCAGCCTTTCCTTTGCCCTTATTATATTCTTCTGCACCGGCAATATAGTATAATTGGTATGCATACTGTGATTCCATCTTAGGATCCAGTACCCTCTTCCAAGCAAACTCAAAGTCTTCAGCTGTTATAGGGTTGCCGTCTGACCATTTCAATCCGTCCTTAAGAGTAACCTTATATACTTTTCCGTCCTCAGATATTTCTATCTTATCTGCAAGAGCATTTTCAACTTTTCCATCCTTATTTACTCTTGTAAGTCCTACAAATAAATGTTGCAACGGCCATGACTCATGAGTTCCTCTTGCTTTTGCAGGGTCAAGAGTTCCCGGCTCCGCCATATTTGATGATACAATTCTGTTTACTTGAGGAGTAGCAACATCAGTAGCTGCAGGAGTATTGTTATCTGCCTTCTTTTCTCCGCCGCCTGTATCAGATGTACCGCCTCCGCCTCCACATGCTGTAAGCGTAAGTGCTGTAGCAAGTGCAAGAGCTAAAAATTTAAATCCCTTTGATTTCAAAATAAACACCTCCAAATTTTCTAAAAAAGTTTTCCAATGTTAATGTGATATGACACTTGACAAGGCAAAATTTTAATCAGTCTTATACTAATATTTATGTATCATAAGTTTGATATCAATATTAATATTGAAAGTTTTGAAAATTGAATATTTATATTATTCAGACTGATAGAAACATGTTTTGTCGGTATTATTACATAGTAATTTTGCAAAAACTTTTTAGCATTAAATAATTTGACATTGATTATATATCAAATAAAGTAAAAAATCAATAAAAAAATTTAAAGTTTTTTAACAGATTTTTCCGCTTTATTACTTGATATTATATATTGTGTATTTGTATAATGTACACTATAATATCTTTAACAAATACATTTTTGAAAATCTAAATAAATAACCAAATGAAAAAAATTGAAATTTTTTAAATCAGACATTTCTTTTTTCATTGAATATATTAAGCTTCTCAGTATAGATATCTGTAAGTTCTTTTTCACTGAGCTCTCTACTTTTCTTGTCTAAGATTATCTTTCCTTGATCAAGCATTATCACCCTGTCGGAATATTTTATGGCGTCTCTCATATTATGAGATATCATTATGGTAGTTATTTTCTTCCTCTCTATAAGCTCTCTGGTCTTTTCCATAATTACTGTAGAAGTCTTTGGATCAAGTGCAGCAGTATGCTCGTCAAGAAGCAGAATCTTAGGTCGCTTCATAGTAGCCATACAAAGAGATAGAGACTGTCTTTGTCCGCCGGATAGAAACTTTACCTTTGTAGTAAGCTTATCTTCCAATCCCAAGTCCAATTCTTTGAGTATTTCCTTGTATCTTCCAATATTTTTTATATTTATTAATTTTTTAAGTCCGAATTTTTCGCCTTTTTTGTCTGCAAGAGACATATTTTCAAGTATAGTCAGCGACGGAGATACCCCAAATGACGGATTTTGATGTACTTTTCCAATGTACTGAGATCTTTTTTCCTCTTTCATCTTTGATATTACTTGGTCGTCCAGTATTATCTCTCCACCATCCTGCATGATACTGCCTGATATTATGTTCATCAGCGTAGTCTTTCCACATCCGTTGGAGCCAAGCAATGCCGTACATTTGCCGTCTTCTATATGAAGATTCAAATCTTCAAATATCTTTATCTCATTTTCAGTTCCTATATTAAATGTCTTTTCAAGATTTTTTACATATAACATGAAGCTCACCTTATTTCTTTTTGGATAGAAATTTTCTTCCCAATTCAATATTATTATAAGCTATGAATATTATCACTATTATAGATGTAGTCGCTCTTAGGTAGTTTGCGTTTATTCCCACTTGCAGAGCCAAGCCCCACACGAGTTTGTATATTATCGCTCCTATTATCGCTCTTAGAGTGCCCTTTAATCTTTGATTGCTTTTAAGTACGGTATCACCTATTATTATGGAAGCCAAAGCATATACTATTATACCGACACCCATGTTGGAATCGGCAAATTTTTGACTCTGAGCCATTAGAGCACCTGCTACAGATACCAGACCGTTTGAAAGCATAAGTCCAAGTATCTTATATCTGTCCGAGTCCTGTCCCAGTGAGCGGACAAGTATTTCGTTATCACCTGTAGCAATAAGCAAGTACCCCATCCCTGTCTTGAAAAATAAGTCCAAAATTATCTTTATAACAACAACTATAGCAAATAAGATAAATAAATTATGCATCTTATCATCACCAAATATGATAGGAGAGTTAAAAAGGGATATATTCGCATTGCCAAGCCCTACAGCAAGATTGATGGAATATAGTATGTTTAGAGTAAGTATACCTGAAAGTAGAGGAGTAATCTTGAGCTTGATAAAAAGTATGGCAGTGAGAAGCCCGGCAAGCAAACCTCCGATAAAGGCTACAGCCATTGCAAGTACAGGATTGACTCCCATACTGCTAAGTACAGCAAATATAAACGCCCCCAAAGGAAAAGAACCCTCTACGGAAAGATCAGCTATATCCAAGACTTTATACGAAATATAAAGCCCCATAGCTAAGACTGAAAAAATTAGTCCTTGTTCTATGGAGGTCATAAGTAAAGCATTACCCATTTACACCCATCTCCTTTTCATGTATTTTAAATAAATCAACTCTTAAACTAAAATCTAAGTAAATAATGGATAAATTTTTTAGTACATCTATAAAAAAGTCATAACGCATATAGTATTTTTTGATTTATAGATTAGAATCAGCGCTTGTTTAAACAGTATTAATTAAAAAAATCATATTTATAAAATACTGTAGTTTAGAATAATTACGACATATTGATAAAATATTGTAATTTTGAATAATAATGACATTTTGATACAAATAGTTAATAAAACAACGGAAAAGTTCGCCTGTATAAAATATCAAGCTAAATGCAAATTCAGATAACAATAGAAATATTTTTCTATAACCCAAATAAAGTTTGGTATAAATTAATATTCTCAGCTAAGAATAGCTGTATTATATTTAAATTTGTCGCTTTATATATAAAAAACTCCTATAGTTACATAGGAGTATCAATTACAAAATCTAAGAACATTTTTGTTTATTATATTAAATTACGCTTTATATGTCAAGTAATTTTACTTAAATTTAGACAAGTAATTTAGAATTTACATCACTAAAATTCTAATTCTACTTTTTTAGCTTATGATTGATTTTTGCGTGCAAGAGGAGGCATATACTTATCAAGTACAGTCAATATATTACTGGAATTATTTCTATAACTTCTCTCTGATAGTTTGAGTTCATTTACGTTGTTAATCAATTTTTTTTCCTTAAACTTTTCAGACTCCTTCTTTTTTTCGTTATCACTAACTTTTCTTCCTAAATAAACTCTTTCAATATCTTCGCAAAACCATACAAATTCATATTTAACTTTCCAAAAATCTTGATTATTTTCTTCATTCTTTTTTACTTTTTGCTTTTCTTCCTTGTTTTTATTTTTACAAAATTCCTGTACATCTTCAAGAAAAGTCTTATCAGGTTTTGCACCATAATTGTCACAATCAAAGCAATATATAACTACTGATTTATTTTCTGTACTTGCATTATTATATTGTTTAAGCAGCTTTTTAACTTCCTTTTGCTTCCCTTTATCCTTATATTTAGTCTTTCCGCCAAGATATACAGTAGACAGTTTTACATGTGCCATATCATATAAATAGAATTTATCTATTGTATCTTTTATATATATCCAATCTGACTTACATTTCTTATTCGTTTCGACAACAAAAATCAGCTGGAGACCCATTATTCCTTATCCTCCTTAGTCACATCAAAGATTCCGATAAAATCAATGGAGTCTATGTTAAAAGGAGAACCTACAATCATACCATTTCTATATAATTTTGAAGGAGAGTAATTTCCGTTTTTTTTCCATGAATATATCTTATGATCAATAGACAAAAAATCAATGGACTTTTTATGACTCTTTAATATATCCATAGGTCCTACATTATGGGTAGTAAAACATAATTGTCCCTTGGCATATTCCATAAGATATTCAATTAATGCACATAAGTAGACATCATGGAGATTAGAATCAAACTCATCTATAAATACTATTCCACCTTGTACCATAGCTTGTAAATAAGCAAATAGCTTGATAAGTTTTTTAATACCTGTACTTTCAAATTCAGTATTAATAGAATATGTTCCATATACCATATTCAAAGAGCATGCATAATAATCTCCATTTTCTTTTTTTTCTATATCAATATTTGTTAAATGTGGTTTAAAAATTTGAATAAATCCTTTTAAACTTTCAACAGTCCTTTCAAAATCATCATAGTCATCTTTTGAAACTAAATTAGTACCAAAATAAATCATATTCAATTGATTTACATCTATTCCATATTCAACATATTTACTTGATAGTGAATCACTATTTGAACAATCACTGTTGATACTTTCATCTATATTTCTAGTGACACTACTATAAATATGTTCAATATGACTATCTGACTGTTCCATATATACAAATATTCTTTTTCCAAATAATAATAAGGCTAATATACCATAAAAAAGTAAACTCTCGTTTTTCTCTGCTATCTTAGAATAGTCATCAGAATTAATAATTTTAGATATGAATAATGCTGCTGCTGTAGATTTAGATAATAAATTCTTAGTTCTTTCTTCAAATATTTTTTCAAATTCAGACTTTTCATGTTTGTCATCTTTAAGAATTTCACCTTTTTGAACTTTTAATAGAGGTTTAAATTCATCTTCTTTGGAAGTTCTATTCTTATAAGCAAATTCCTCTCTATCAATTACAATTTTTCCACTAATATTTCTGTTTAATACAACTTCATACTTACAAAGGTACTTCCATCTAGGGTCCTTTACTAAAAATTCAACTCCAATGTATATTTCCCCCGTTTTATTATTAATAATATTAGTAAGATTATTCTGAACCATTAGATCATTAAGATAATCTTCATCAACGAGAAGATTTCTTAATATATCTACTGACATAATAATAGCTGACTTTCCTGAACCATTCATCCCATAGATTCCCTTTATATTATATTTTTGAGTATCTATGTTTTTATGTATCTTCTTCCTATAGAAAGAAAGAGATACCATACTATCCAAGTTTTTTATTCCTTGCACTTTATAGTTTACTAAAAATACTTTAATCATTTCTCTCACCCTCCTTATTGAAATGTATTATAACATAAGTAAATATAAAAATAAATACATTTTGTATATTTTTTTCTTATGTTTGTAATTACATTTTTTCAATTTATTATTATATTAAATCCTCAAAAAAAGACACCCAGATTTCCTTGGGTGTCTTGTGTTTTTCTACATTGTCATATTTTTATTATCAAATTTTATCCAAAATTCGACTGTCTTAAAAATTAATTTACAAATATGAGTAGTAGTATTTTTAATTTTTTGTTTTTATTTTAAATTTTTGTTTTTTGCTCTTTGTTTTTGCTCTTTGTTTTTATTTTATATTTTACTAAATATTTTTTGATACTTCACTAAGGTTTGTAACTCTATGACCGTCGTCGACCTTATAGCTTCTAAATAACAAGTACAAGCTGATTATTATTAAGATTATTGCTATTATAGTACCTATACCAAAAGATGCTCCGGCAAATGCCACTATACCTATTTGATATGCTATAAATGCCACAACATAGGCAAATAATGTCTGATATCCAAGTGCAAAGAAAGTCCACTTAGGATCGTTCATCTCACGCTTTATAGCTCCTACTGCTGCAAAACAAGGTACGCAGAATAGGTTGAACAACATGAATGAGAATGCTCCTACAGCTCCGTTACTGAACATCTTTGCAGCTACAGCTACGAATTCTGCATTATCAGTAGCCGTTTCAGGATCTATTTCTCCCATCTTAGCTACCAAACCCATAGTAGAAATTACATTTTCTTTTGCAATCAAGCCAGTAAATGTAGCAACAGTACCTTCCCAAGTACCAAATCCAAGCGGTGCAAATATAGGCGCTATAGAATTACCTATTATAGCCATTATAGATTTATTATTATCTTCAGCAAATGATATAAATTCAAATGAAGGAGTGAAGTTCATCAGTATCCACAATAATACTGTAGACGCCAAGATTACAGTCCCTGCCTTAATAGCATATGATTTTGTTCTTTCCCATACATGGAGCATTATATTTTTCCAAAACGGAACGTGATATTGCGGTAATTCCATTATAAATGGTGCCGGATCTCCCCTGAACATCATAGTCTTCTTAAGTATGATACCTGATACTATTATCGCACATATACCAAGCACATAAGTAAGCGGTGCAACCCAAGCAGCCTTATCAAAAGCTACAGCAGCTATAAGCGCAATTATAGGTGCCTTAGCTCCGCATGGCATAAATGATGTTATTGTTACAGTCATTCTTCTGTCTTTTTCATTTTCTATAGTACGAGCACCCATTATACCCGGCACTGAACAGCCTGTTCCTATCAAAAACGGTATGAAAGACTTTCCTGAAAGTCCAAATTTTCTAAATATTCTGTCCATTACAAAGGCAACTCTTGACATATATCCGATGTCTTCAAGTAAGCCAAGGCAAAGATAAAGCACTATGATAAGCGGTAAGAAGCCAAGTACAGCACCAACACCGGCTACTATACCGTCTACTATCAGACCTTTAAGCACTTCATTTACACCTGCAGCCTCAAGCCATTCGGTAACAGCCTTAGGCACGATGCCGTCTCCAAATATATTATCATTGATAAAGTCTGATACAGGAGTACCAACTTTGCTGACTGAAATATAATACACAAGCCACATTACAAGTACAAATATAGGAAGTGCCAATATTCTGTTTGTAACTATACTGTCTATTTTGTCAGACATACTTACCTTTACTTTTACCTTTTGAACGGCTGAGTTTATAGCTTTTGTAATTACTTCATATCTTTCATTTGTTATGATTGACTCTGAATCGTCATCATGTGATTTTTCCACTTCTTCTATTATAGCTTCTATTTCAGTTCTGTCATTTCCCTTGAATTCAAATGTTTCAAGTAATTTTTCATCTCTTTCAAATATTTTAATGGCAGTCCATCTCTTATTTTTCTCTGATGAAACTGAAGAAGTTCTTGATATTTTATCAATAGCACTTTCAACATCGTCGCAAAACCTGAAAGCAACTTCCTGATTTTTCTTAGATCTTGCACTGTCAACCACCTTATCCATCAAAGCAGTTATACCTTCTTGTCTAAGAGCCGATACCTCGACTATTTCACATCCTAATTCTTTTTTCAGTTTTTCGACGTCTATCTTATCTCCGCGCTTTCTCACAACGTCCATCATATTAAGAGCTATTACTACAGGTATTCCAAGCTCCAACATCTGAGTAGTAAGATATAAGTTACGCTCTATATTAGAAGCGTCAACCATATTGAGTATTACATCAGGTTTTTCATTTAAGAGATAGTTTCTTGATACAACTTCCTCCAAAGTATATGGAGAAAGTGAGTATATCCCAGGTAAATCTATTATCTTTACATTCTTATCTTTTTTATAATTACCTTCTTTTTTTTCGACTGTTACACCGGGCCAGTTACCCACGTATTGAGCCGAGCCGGTAAGCACGTTGTACATTGTGGTCTTTCCCGAGTTGGGATTGCCGGCAAGAGCTACATTGATTTGCATATACATCCTCCTATATTCAACACTTGCAGAATTTTAAATAAATCTTTCAAAATAAAAACTTTATAATTTCATCAATAATCTTGAATCTACTGCTTATATTTCATTATCAGTTAAATTAAATACAAGCATAAGACATAAATATTAACTACTCAACTTCAACTAAAGCCGCATCATTTTTTCTTAAGCTGAGCTCATAGCCTCTTACAGTAACTTCTATAGGATCTCCAAGCGGAGCAACTTTTCTTATATAAATCTCAGCTCCTTTTGTAATACCCATATCCATTATTCTCTTTTTTGTAGCTCCCTGTCCTGTCAACTTTATTACCTTTACAGTGCTACCTATATTTGCATTATCAAGCGTCATAACTGCACCTCCCTCTAATATACCAAAAACATAAATTAAATTGCCACTTATTAAGTTCCATATGTATTAAATACTTGGAAATTAATAAAATACTTTCACTTAAAACTACTGCGGTGTCACGATTATCTTAGTAGTCATATCTTTGCCCAATGCTATTTTGGACTCCATGACCTTGACTATCATATCTCCGCCATTTACTGACACTACAGTTATTTGAGCATTAGCAACAAAACCGAGATTTTCAAGATGTTTTTTTGTACTGTCATTTCCTTTTATCGCACTGACTACTGCGGTATCTCCTACTTTCAGCATTGATAATGGCATAATCTACCTCCGAAGTTTCCTAAAAATTATTCCGTCTAAAATTATAATCATAAACAATCTATTTGTCAAATCTTTTAATTCATAAATTCATTTGATAATATTTTCTTTTTAGAAATTTATTTTATTCTTGCTTTTAAAATAATAATAGAAATATGAACAAATTAGCCTTTTTCCATTATATATAGTCTGCAATTATTATTTATACCACTCAACTTTCCCACATGAAAAACATATTAAAGACATTGAAATTTGAGTATATTTCAAAAATATAAATATTATTCTTGAAATAGTTTTTTCAGTGCTTTCATTTTTTTGATAAATATACAAACTTCAATAAATATTATCTTAGAAAATTGTGTGTCAAGTAGTGCATTAAAAAATCAACAAATATCTATATTTCAACAAAAATTAAGATAATTTTAGTGGGAAAGTTGAGTTATTAATATATAACAGTTTAAAAATTAAATATACTTGCATAAAAATAAGAAAACCCCATGACAGGATATCATAGGATTTTCTTATAGCAATTTATAACAGGACAATCATACTGTCGTATTTAATCATCAATTTATACTAATCACCGTTTATAATGTCATATATTTGAATTTATTGAAATAATATCTTTTTCAGTCTTAAAACAACTCACCATTAATATATTTTTGGACTATTTAATTGGTTTTTAGTATTAGAACTCTGTTCTCGGATCTTTGCTTCCATACATTACATGCTTTGCATTATCAAATATTATGGCATTTACGTCACCCATAGGGTTTTTAACTTGAACGTCATATCCCATAGTCTTAAGTGCATTTTCAACATCTTTTACCAATGTATCTTTTTCCACTCTTAACTCGTCAGGTAGCCATTGCATATGGAATCTTGGAGCTGCAACAGCTTCTGCTATATTCATATCGTGGTCTATCACGTTTGATATTACTTGTGCAACTGTAGTTATTATTCTTGCTCCGCCAGGGCTTCCTACTACCATGAAAAGTTTTCCGTCTTTTAGTATTATTGTAGGAGACATTGAGCTTAGAGGTCTCTTCTTAGGTGCGATAGCATTTGCATCTCCACCTACCAAGCCATATGCGTTAGGTACGCCTGGTTTGATTGAGAAGTCGTCCATTTCGTCGTTTAGCAAGAATCCTGCTCCGTCAACTGCTGCTCCACTACCGAATGTATAGTTTACAGTATAAGTAACAGAAACAGCATTACCCTTGAAGTCTGCTACAGAGTAGTGAGTAGTTTGCAAAGATTCACTCATCATTTGTCCGGGTTTTACTTGTGAGCTTGGTACAGCTTTGTTTCCTGCAGATTTTATAGCCTTGTATATGTCTTTTGCATAATCTTTGGAAATAAGTTTTCCTACAGGTACTTTTACAAAGTCAGGGTCGCCCATATATTCAGATCTGTCAGCATAAGCATATCTTTCAGCTTCAGCCATTAGGTGAATTTTTTCAGATGAACCGAATCCCATAGCCTTTACATCTGCATTTTCAAGTATGTTTAGTATTTGAAGTATATGTGTTCCACCTGAGCTTGGAGGTGCCATTGATATTATTTCATAGCCTCTGTAAGTTCCTCTTACAGGTTGTCTCCATACTACTTCGTAGTTTTTCAAATCTTCCTTAGTTATAAGTCCACCGTTTTTCTTCATATCTTTTTCGATAAGGTCTGCAGTTTCTCCTTCATAGAAGCCCTTTGTTCCGTTGTCAGCTATTCTTTGAAGAGTCTTCGCCAAATCTTTTTGTACCAATATTTCTCCCTCTTTAAGAGTAGTCTTACCGTCAGCTTTGAAGAAATATTTTCTTGTAGACTCAAATTTTACCATTCTGTCATATTCTTCGACAAAAGTTTCTGCCTGTCTGTCAGATAGTGCAAAACCCTTGTTTGCAGTATCAATTGCAGGTTGGATAAGCTCTTTAAGGGACATAGTACCGTATTTTTCGAGCATTTCGTTAAGTCCCGCAACTGTTCCCGGTACTCCGGCAGACTTGTAACCTGTCATACTTAGACCTTCAATAGGATTTTTGTCCTTGTCAAGATACATATCTCTTGTCGCTGCAAGAGGTGCCATTTCTCTAAAATCAACAGTAGTATTTTTGCCGTCAGCTGTATGTATAACAGCAAAACCTCCACCACCGATGTTACCTGCCGACGGATGCACTACCGCAAGCATGTAACCTACAGCAACAGCAGCATCAATAGCATTTCCGCCCTTATCAAGCACCTTTTTACCCACTTCATTAGCAAGAGCGTTAGTAGACATTACCAAACCTGTCTTAGTGTCTTTTACAGGTCTGTAAGTCGCCGCATTTGCAAAGTTGGCATTTACTGCGAGCATTGATAAGCAAAGAACTGCACTGCTTGCAACGCTCAATAGTCTTTTTGTAAATCTTCTCATTCTTTCAAATCCTCCTTGTAAAATATTTATATAAAGTATTAAATTCACACATCTACATTATTTAAGTCAATACAACAAATAAATACATTTCATAAAAAGATTTCTTCGTTAAAACATCTCCATTTATAGACTTAAAGCATAATGATGAATTTAATATTTTATTACATAAGGAAATACATAATGAATTAAATTTTACAACCTTTTCCCAACAACAAAAATCCATTTTAAAAAATCTCAAAAATATAAGAGTACAATAAATATGTATAGTTAACAGCACTTATTACTGTCTTAAAAAGTCATATCTTATTTAAAATCAAGAAACGTTTATCAAATATGCCAAGGCACGATGATTATCCTATGCATACCCTAATTTTACAATATATTATAGGGCTAATATCTTCGCATTAAACTTATCTATATTATTTTTAAATTTAAGATAATATCCATTTTTGATGTAATTATTGAGAATTTGTTAAAAATGTTTTCTTTCGATGATTATAACACCTTAAAAATAAAATTACAACATTTATTTTTAATTTTTGAAATATTTTTTTCATTTTTTAATTTTTATATTTCATAAACTGTAAAAAATAAGTTTTTCTCAAAAGTTGTAAAATAAAGTGTCAGTAATTTAAAACAATACCTATACCTATAAT
>CAUQVF010000017.1:0-53685 GCA_963521605.1 uncultured Peptostreptococcaceae bacterium
AATGCCATTTATGACTTTTTTTATTTTTTATGACACTTACTATTGCAATTTACGAAAATAAGTTTTTCTTTAAAATATACTTGACAAATATTTTTTTATGAGTAAAATATAATTATACCGACAGTCGGTCGATAGTTTTAAAAATTTTACTATTAAGTAAACGGTGGTATAAGATATGAGAATTGTAAAAGCACATGATGAGAGAAAAAACGAAATAATAGATACAGCACAAAATCTATTTATGACAAAGGGATATTCAACCTGTAGTGTCGCAGAGATAATAGACGCTATAGGAATAGCAAAAGGTACATTTTATCATTATTTCAAGTCAAAAGAAGAGGTGCTTGACGCCATAGTGGACAAGGGTACTGACATGATAGTAAATAGGATTTACAAGGTGCTACACGATGACAAACTTGATTATATAGAAAAAATTGTAGGTTCGCTTTTTTCCATGCAGATAGAAGATACTATGGGTAGTGAGATTTTGGATGAACTGCACAAGGCGGAAAACTCCCTGATGCACCAAAAGTCAATATATATGATAGTAAATAGAGTATCACCTCTGTTGGAAGAGCTGATAATACAGGGAAATAAGGATGGAGTATTCAAGTGCAAACACCCACGTCAATATCTTAAAATCATACTTTCATCATCAGTAACTCTCTTAGATGACGGAATCTTCCATATGAACAAGGAAGAAAAAATGGATATTTTCAGCTCTATAGTTGACCTTTTGGAACAGGTATTGGGAGTTGAAGAAGGTGTGATAATGTCTAAGCTAAAAGATTATAATCTGTAATTCATCTATTTTTTATGATAAGTTAGAAATAATGAATTTAATTAAAAATTAAAAATACAGTTTTGAAGTGAAAATAATCTGTATTTTTTTACGCAATTAAAGACTGACGGTCGGTCTTAGCAATCATATATTTTATATAGCAGTATTTAATAAAGTAATAGAAAAATTTATTTTTAATCATTGATATATAAGTGTAATTCTAAAATTTAACAGAATACTTCCCTATCATAATTTAATAACGATGATATATCAATAGATTAAACAGATAACAGACTAAGCAAGAAATAATTTGAGTAAATAAAATTAAAATTTGTATGAAGCTTAGATTTCAACGGATAGAACTAATTAATATTTAAAATTATACAAGATTAATTCAAAAAGAAAAAATTATTATTTAGAAATCTTACAGGAGGGCAAGATGAATATTTTTTATAAACTTTGGATAGGAGAGATGATTTCCAATATAGGAACAGGAATGAGCAGTTTTGCCATTTCGGTATATGTATATGAAAAAACCAATATGATTACCTATACATCAATAGTCACCCTACTTGCATATCTACCTAATATCTTGCTGTCTCCTGTAGCTGGCATACTTGCAGACAGATATGACAGACGTGCTTTGATGATAGCAGCGGATTTGCTATCAGGACTTGGAGTAATATTTATATTTTTCAATCTTAATTCTTCGTCAATTCTTCCAATTTTTGTAGGGGTTACGATAAGCTCCTTATTTTCTGCTTTTTCAGAACCTGCTTATCGCTCTACTATTACTGATATAGTAAGCGAAGATGATTTTTCCAAGGCAAGTGCCATGATGCAAATAGCATATAATTCAAAATTCTTGCTATCACCTATCTTAGCAGGTATGTTAATGAGTTTCTTTGATATAAGATTGATTTTGCTTATAGATATATGTACGTTTTTTGTCACTTGTATCATTATTTACATTGTGAAAAAACAAATACCTAAAGTGAGCAAGACTTCTTCCAATAATTTTATGGAAGATATCAAACTCAGCATTGACGTGCTCAAAAAGAACAAAGGTGTACTTTCTCTTATCTTTGTAATGTTCTTTGTCTGCTTCTTCATAGGTATGTTACAAGTATTGCTCAAACCTTTGATACTTTCACTTGCAGACAAAAAGACCTTGGGAATATTGGAGTCAATATCGGCTTCAGGAATGTTGATAAGCAGTATACTTATATCTATATTGGCATTTAAACAAAACTTTCAAAAGATTCTATCTACAGCAGGTATTTTTTGCGGAATATTTATGGCTTGTAGCGGTGTAAGTACAAGTCTTATATTTATATGCCTCAGCATATTCTTAATATTTTTTACCCTACCTTTTATGAATACAAGTTGCGATGTCTTAGTTCGTAAAAACATAGCCAATGAATATCAGGGCAAGATATGGGGCTTTATCAGTCTATTAACTCAATTGGGCAATATATCTGCCTATTTAATCAGTGGATTTGTAGCAGACTATATATTCGAGCCAATGTTTACTCACAAGCACATCTTAAGCGATATAATAGGTATTGGCAAGGGTAGAGGTACAGGATTTATGATAATCTTATCAGGAATAGGACTTGTTGTCATCTGCTTGAAAATAGCTAAGAATAAGAATATAAGTATGATAGATACTGTAAAAGGGCAAGCATAACGTTTCAATAAAATTAAATAGATAATAGTATAAATAACACTAATTTCAAATTAAAGGCACTTATTAAATCAAACTTTCTAAACTGAAGTTTCAATTCTATAAGAAGTCTTAATAGAAATTAGTGTTATTTTTATTCTATCTATTTTATATTATTTTTCTTTTTCAATTCAATGTTTCAAGCCATTTTTTAACATCATCTTCATTGAAATTTGATGAAAATCTTTCACCTTTGAGCCACTGCACATCTTTTGTATAGCCTTCCAGTCTCTTTCCACTTTCAGAATTACCTGAAGATAAAGATGTTGAAAATGCTACAAGCTTTTTACCTTTAAAGTCATTACTCTTTACAAAGTCGTCCACTACCCAAGAAAGCTCTCCCCACCATATCGGTGCTCCTATAAATACTTTATCATAGCTTTCAAAGTTTGGCACCTTTGTATTTTCAAGTTTTACCTCTACATTAGGCATATTATTATGTTCTTTTACCACCCTACTGTTTTCATCAGTCCAGTCTATATCTGCATTTGAATAAGCAGGAGTAGGTTTTAGTTCAAACAAATCCGCCTTTGTTTCCTTTGCTATAAACTCTGCCAATTTCTTTGTACTTCCTGTCTGAGAAAAATACACAACCAAGGACTTTGCAGTCTTATCATTAGAAGTATCTTGTTTATTGTTTGTATCACTGAGCGTGTTGTTTCCTGTACTACAAGCTGAAATAATAGCCAGTAGAACAAACAATGCTAATATTTTTATTTTTTTCATTTCACCCCTCCTAATACTATGTTAAATTCCTTTATTCTATAGATATATTAATGTTAAAATCTAATAAAATGATAGATAAAATATTTTTAGAATATTCACAACAAAGTCATAAATCATATAATTTTTTAAAACCATGGATGAAAATCACCCACAGTTTTAATAGATAATAGTATGGTAGTGGAGTTTAATTATTATAATCTAAAATAATGTAATATCAGATTTTAGAATTTTATATTACTTTACATTTTCTCCTATCCACTTTTCTATGTGGTCTGCTATAACGTCATTGTTTAAGTTTTGGAACATAAAGTGGTCATTTCCATTTATCCCTTCTTTTGGTAGGTCGTAAACTATGGATTTTCCACCTTGTGCATTGTAGTCTTTAGTAAATTGATAAGTTGTTTCTCTCATAGCTTTCCACATTCCTGTAGCTTGAATAGAAGGATCTCCGTTATCTATATAATCTCCGAAGTAAAAAGCTACTGGTATTTTTCTTTTTATTACAGATTTGAAATCATCACTTTCTTTTCCGGGTGCTCCACCAGGCTCAATGGCAACTATAGCAGCAATCTTATCTGTATACTTTGTCGCAGTCCATCCAGGTCCTCCGCCTTGCGAATGTGTTACAAGTATAGATTTTTTACCTGTCTTTTCAAATACTTCATCTATTGTCGCAGCTACAGCTTTCGCCACTACTTCTTTGTCAAAGTCTGCTCCCATATCAGATTTCATACCTGTATCAGGCGTCATCTGTCTGAAAAATTGATCTACAGACTTATCATCATTTGCAAATTGTGAGCCTTTATTTGGAACAGACTTACCATTTAACCACTTTCCTATTCTAAACTGAGTATACCATCTTTGATCGAGAGTCTTATCGCTGATTTGTCCAACAACTGATGTCTGACCTGCCTCTCCTCTCCTTGGTTCATCAATTAAAAATACACTATGGCCTTTCCTAAGGAACATATCTGACCAACCCTCTCTTCCATCAGGAGTAGTCATCCAAGACATCCTTGATTGTCCATATCCATGTAGAAATACCATCGGTAGACCTTTTTCATCCTTAGGTATTTGGTAGAATACATTTGCGTGGTCGGCATGTTTAGTCTGACCTTTTCCGCTTTCCTCCCATTGATTTTTAGGATCGAATTCCCCTTCAGACTTTACTACTATTCCTCCCGCTGAAAACATACCTTGATCCACTATTGTAAGGCTTTCCTTTTTGATTTTTAGCTTAGTGTTAGCTGAAGTTTCTGCATTTATTGCGCCTATATTTCCTACAGCCATCATTGTAACAAGTGAGAATGCAACTATATTATTTCTTAATCTGTTCATGATTAAACCTCCTGATAAATTTTTTTGTTCTAACTACTAAAATCCAATTTCTTTCAAGCATTTTTAACATCATCTTTGCCATTATATAAGATTTTTATATTATATTTTCCAATAATCATATATTCTTTTGAGGTTTCTAATATATTTCTGCTTCTTATTTTTACTTATTCCTTCTTTGATCTACAAGGCTGACAAACCATTCAATTATACTTGGATCATAGTGTGAGAAAAACAAACTTGTCTGAGTATCCAAAGCTGAAATAGCCTTCATATCTTCATCCGAAAGACTAAAATCAAATACACTTATATTTTCTAGCATCCTTTCCTTGCTTACAGTTTTAGGTAGAACTGATATTCCACATTGTATATTCCATCTAAGCATCACCTGCCCTGTAGTCTTATTGTATTTTTCTCCGATTTTTTTTAAAATTTCATTTTCAAAAAGGTTACCCTTACCTTCTCCAAAAGGTGCCCAAGCCTCATGTATCACATTGTACTTATCCATCCACTTCTTATCATCTTGTCTTTGATTGAGTACATGAGTTTCAATTTGATTGACCATAGGCGGTATTTTGCTGAATGATACGAGATCTACAAGCCTGTCAGGATAAAAATTTGATACTCCTATAGCTCTTAATTTGCCCTCTTCATAGAGATCTTCCAATGCTCTATAAGCACCATAATAATCTGAAAACGGTTGATGTAAAAGCATCAAATCTATATAGTCGGTTTGCAGTTTTCTCAAAGATTCTTCTACAGATTTTCTGCACTTTTCATATCCGTAATTGTCTATCCATACTTTGGAAGTTATAAATATTTCTTCTCTATTGATACCTGATTTTTTTATTGCTTTGCCTACTGCCTCTTCGTTAAAATATGATTGAGCTGTATCAATTTTTCTATATCCTACTTCAAGTGCATCAAGTACCAATTGTTCGCATTTTTCATTTTCAATCTGAAAAACTCCATATCCTAAAATAGGCATCTTTTCTTTATTTCTCAAAACTAAATATTCCATAATTGACCTCCTAAAAATATTTTTTTAATATGTTCAATTTCTAAATTCTTTAAATCGTATTTCTTATTTCTTGTGACAATTATATTAAATATTTTCTAAAAAGTACAATACCGTTGCCGAAATGTGCTATACTTATAACGCATACTGAGAAATATTTTATTTGATAATTGTGCGAGCATTAATAAATCTAAAGTATTAAAAGGAGTTGATATCGTGATTGAACTATACCTTCTTGAGAATTTATATGCAGTATATGAACATAAGACCTTGACTTTGGCTGCAGAAAAATTACACCTAACTCAACCGTCCCTGTCAAGATCCATGCAAAAATTAGAAGGAATCTTGGGTGTAAGTCTTTTTGACAGGCAGAAAAATCGTATCATCTTAAATGAAAATGGCGTATTGGCTGCTAAATATGCAAAGAAAATATTGGACAGTGAAAAAGAGATGATTGAAAGCATTAGAGCTTTTGATCTGCAAAACCAAACAATTCCAATCGGAAGCTGTGCACCAGGCCCGCTTTATCTACTTCCTTCTCATATTTCGAAACTCTATCCTGATACTAAGGTCACATCTTGTATGGATACGGTAGAAAATCTGATAAAGGGGCTTAAAAACTATACTTTTTCTCTAATTATAATGCCTAAGCCTGTTGAAGATGAAAAAATTTTTTCTGCAAAACTTGTCACTGAAAAGCTAAATATTAACCTTAGTCTAAATCACCCTCTTGCAAATCAAGAAACCATTTCATTTAAAGAAGTTGACGGTCAAAATTTTATAATGTACGATAAGGTAGGGATATGGGAGGATACAGTCCGCAAAAATATGCCCAATTCAAGATTTTTTACACAAAATGACTTGGAGGCAGTCGGAGAAATAGCACGATCATCAAATTTCCCCGCTTTTTCAAGCAATATCAGTCTTAATTTTGAACCTTCAAGGCTGGAAAATAGAATAAATATACCTTTCTCAGATAGTGACGCCACCATCACTTTTTACTTATGTTGTCTATTAAAAAGCAGAAAAAAAATTGAAAAGTTATTTGACTCACTTGACATATTTTCAAAATATTAATGATTTTAGCATATAGTTAAGTGCTAAATTAATTTTTACTACTTGTACTAAAAACCAATTAAATAGTCCAAAAATATATTAATGGTCAGTTGTTGAAGGCTAAAAAAATAATATTTCAATAAGTTTAAATATATGACATATAAATAGTGATTAGTATTAACTTACTGTATTTCTATGATAAACTTAACTACCATATATTTTTAAGTGAATCTATTTTTATGTTTTAATTAATAGCTTATGCTGTTAATCATTGAATTATAGTCTACTGATACAATCTTTTGATAGATTTTTATTCTACTGTCATTTTATTATTAGATATTACTTTTGATTTATTATTTCAATACTTGTCAAGCTATGATATAATCTTAGCATTAATTTATTTTTTTTAACTTGAAAGGATGATTATAATGAAACAGCTAAATTTATTTGATACTTGTGTGTACTTCAATTTGTACGGAGTTAAGTGTATCAGGTAAAGCAATCTCTGTACAAATTGAGCTTTTTTTAAAACTCAATTTTATACTGATTGCCATTTAAAATACATATATACTATCTCAAACTTTCATAGCCATACTATCATTGATTAATGGACATTTTTCTTTGATTAACTTACAATATTATTCATTTTTTTCTTAAATTTTACTATTATACTAAAATTATGAATAAAGACAAAATTTTCCATTATTTTCTCAACTATAGCTATTATGTATGAAGGAATATATGATTTTAAAAGGTCTTTAGTATAGCTAAGGAGACTTATGCCAATAATAGAACTTAAAAACTTATCTAAGACATTTTATACAAATACAAGAGAAAACTTTTGGGACTATTTTAAATTTAATAGCTCAAAGATAAAGACTTACGCTGTGAAAGACGTGAGTTTTTCAATATCTGAGGGTGAGACGGTAGGACTCATAGGTCTCAACGGCTCAGGGAAAAGCACACTGATTAAGATGATGACAGGAATATTGCTGAAATCTTCAGGTGAAATCTCTGTGCTTGATTGCGATCCTTTTAAAAATCGTGTCAAAAACAATAAGAAAATTGCAACTGTTTTCGGTCAAAGGTGTAAACTCAGATGGGACATATCGCCAATGGAGTCTTTTTATCTGATAAGGGATATGTACGATGTCAAGAATGAAGATTTTACAAACAGACTTGAGTATTTTTTAGAACTTTTGGATGCAAAATCTTTCATCAACAATCCTGTACGTACTCTAAGCCTTGGACAAAGGATGAAGTCGGAGCTAATCAGCGCTCTTTTATATGAGCCTGACATCATCTTCCTTGATGAGCCTACTATTGGTCTTGATATAGTCAGCAAAGAGGCTGTAATAGATTTTATCAAAAAAATCAAAGGCAAGACCACCATAATATTTACTACTCACGACTTTGACGATATTGAAGAAGTATGTGACAGGATAATCATCATTAACAAAGGCTCAATCATAAGAGACTGCATGAAGGATGATATAAAGGATATTTATCAGCAAGAGTTTATAAGTATTGAATTTAGAGAACTGCCTTCTGATTTGACTAAGTATTTGGATGAGATGTCAATAAATTACAAAATCGAAAACAAGGTCCTTAAAATCTATGATAAGCTTGAAATCTCTGATATTTATATAAGATATGAGAAGAATATAAGCTCTGTCAATAGAAATAGAATAAGTTTTAAAGACTCTCTGAAATATTTTCTAAAACAGGGGGTGTAAGTGATGAGAAATTTGAAGATTACACTCCAGCTAATAAAGATTGAATTTTTATCAAGAATAATGTACAAGAGTGCAATTGCAATGAGCATAATTACAGACTTGCTTCTTGTTGTAATGCAGTACAGTCTGTGGAAAGCCATATACTCTTACAATGAACTTGCTATTCTTGATTTTTCTAAGATGTTTTCCTATGTAATCTTGGTACAGATACTGGCAAATTCTTATCCAAGCGATGTATCAGGTCACATTGCCAACCTTGTCAAGTCAGGGGACATATCTTTGAAACTTTTAAACCCCTTTCCATTTGTGGGACAAGTTTTTATAGAAAGCATTGGAAATACTATTTTTAAACTTTGTATGCTCAATATCCCCTTATATATTATCTACTTTGTATATGGAGTAAAGCTGAGTCTTATCAACTTTTTATATTTCATCTTGCTATATGCTCTAAGCTATGTATTTTACTTTTTCTTTGAAGTAATATTCGGGCTGTTTTCTTTTTATACCGGTAGCATATGGGGGCTTAAAAATTTTAAATATGTAATTTTGCTGTTGCTCTCAGGCAAGGCAATTCCGCTTAACTTTTATCCGAGAGTTTTAAGAAAAATCTTGGATTTCCTACCCTTTAAATATATGTTTTACTCTCCTGTGATGAGCCTTGTGGAAAATACTCAAGGAGGTATTGAGGCAGTTTTGATTCAAGCTGTCAGCATAGTCCTGATATTTTTACTTTTTAATGTCATGTACAGGAATGTAATCCGTGTACTTTGCATACAAGGAGGTTAATATGGACAGATATTTAAAGACCTACAGGAGCATTTTCAAGATGAACGTTAAGGCTCTTATGATTTATGAGGCTGATTTTATCGTAGGTGTAATTGCTATGATATTTAAGACTCTAATCAATTTTTCCATACTCTTGGTGCTTTTTAACAAGATTGATAATATCAGAGCTTGGAACTTTGATGAAATGCTGTTTTTATATGGATTTTCCACCACTTCCTTTGCGCTGTGGCATTGCTTTTTCATCAATACTATAACCATACCTATTTATATCAAGACAGGTGAGCTGGACAGATTTTTACTCATGCCTCAAAATCCGCTGTTTTTAATAATAAGTGAGGGTTTTGACGAAGACGGCTGGGGAGAACTGCTACTTGCTACAGTTATAAGCGTCATTGCCATAATAAGGCTTGAAATATCCGGAGCTATATTGATTTTACTGCCCTTGTTATGTTTTTCATCTTCATTTATCTATGCAGGCATATCAATATTTCTCTCATGCTTTGCATTTTTCACTGTGGAAAATACGGACCTTACTGACTTGACTATGAATTTGAACGAATTTGCAAAATATCCTATAGATATCTATTCAAAGTTTCTTAAAATCATATTTAGCTTTGTACTGCCGATAGGATTTGCTTCATATTTTCCAAGTCTGATTTTTCTAAAAGGTGTCAATAGCTTTAATATTCTTATGCTAATTGCGACCTTTGTTATAAGTATTGGATTTTTTGTTATAGCATTTAAGTTTTGGATGTTATGTCTGAAAAAATATACAAGTGCAGGAACTTAAGATGAAGATTTATTATTTTTAGTATGATAATCACAAAAATTAAGCCCTTACCATTTTCGGTAGGGCTTTTTTATATCTTTTTCATTAAGATTTCAAACCTAATTCCTTTTCAACTTCATCAAGTGAATAAGTTATGGTATTTACTCTAAACTCTGCCATTGCTTCTTGATAAGCTTTCAAGTCATATTCATCTTCTATACGCTTTATAACAGAGTCTCTGATTAATTCAGATACGGTAATTCCTTTGAGCTTAGCATATTTCTTAAAAAGCATAGCGTCCTCTTCATCAAGTCTTAATGAAATAATCATAATATCACTCCTTTTTGCAATACTTTATATTACAGTCTTTAATTTTTGTCAAATATTATTATCTTTATTTATTTCAGCTTTATAGTATAAGTGCAACACTTAATAAAAAAGATTCATTGAAAAATAGTTTTAGAAAAATAGTCTGACTTTTACTTGACATTGTATACCATTCGTATTATAATCATCTAAAAAGGAGATGATTATAATGGCAACAATTCCTACTCAAATTCGTATTGATTCCGATATAAAAAAACAAGCTAACAATCTTTTTAATGAACTAGGAATGGATATATCTGGAGCTGTCAATATTTTCCTTCGTCAGTGCATTCTTCATGGTGGACTACCTTTCGCTATTGAACTTCCAAGATACAATTACAAAACTTTAGAAGCAATGGCAGAAGCAAGAAGAATATCAAGGGATCCTGACACGCCTTCATATTCATCTATGAATGACTTAAGGGAAGCTCTCTTATCTGACTGATGTATAAATTAAAATTTACCAAAGCTTATAAAAAAAGCTATAAGCGAATTGTAAAGCGTGGTCTTGATATTTCTCTACTTGAAGATGTTATAGACATGTTGCGTCAGGGCATTAAGTTAGATTTAGTCTATAACGACCATATATTAAAAGGTGAATTTGCCGGATTTCATGAATGTCATATCAAACCTGATTGGTTACTCATTTATTTAATTGAAGACGATATACTCACTTTAACATTGGTTGATACAGGTAGTCACGCAGATTTATTCAAACTTTAATATTCACAAAAATAAATCATATTTTTTCAAAAATACTTGACTTTTTTTCAATTTGCTGTATAATATTTCCTGTTAAAGAAGAAATATCCGTTTCTCACCTTACCACATCGGTGCGTTGGGTTAATTATAGTTTTTTGATTTTTAATTACTGTAAATTAGTGCGGATAGATTTTCTATCCGCTTTTTATTTGCTTTCGGGCAAGTATTATTACCCTGAAAATGGAGGTGTATTGTTATTAAAGAGCAACAAATAAATGAGCAAATTCGTGATAAAGAAGTGCGTCTTATAGGCGACGACGGTGAACAACTCGGTATAATGTCATCGAAGGAAGCTCAGAATTTGGCTTTGAGCAAAAATCTTGATTTGGTGAAAATATCACCTAATTCCAATCCGCCCGTATGTAAAATAATGGATTTTGGAAAATATAAATATGAACTGGCTAAGAAGGAAAAAGAGTCCAAGAAGAAACAAAAGGTAGTTTCTGTCAAAGAAATAAGACTAAGACCTATGATTGACAAGCACGACTTGGAAACAAAGGCTAATATGGCGAAAAAATTCTTGGAATCAGGAGATAAACTTAAAGTCACAATAAGATTTCGTGGGAGAGAGCTCGGACACAAGGAAATGGGTAACCAGGTAATAGAAAAGTTTGTTGAGCTTATAAAGGATAATGCCGCTCCTATCGGTGCAAAGCCGCATCTTGAGGGTAATAGTATGATCTTGATTGTAGATCCGCCAAAGAAGTCCAACTAAGTTAAACCAATGATACCATAATTATTAATAAATTTGCAGGAGGGGTATAAAATGCCAAAGATGAAAACTCATAGAGGTGCCGCAAAAAGATTCAAAGTTACAGGTACCGGAAAACTAAAAAGATTTAAAGCTTTTAAATCACATATACTCACTAAGAAATCTCAAAAGAGAAAAAGAAACTTCAGAAAAGCTACTATCGTTTCTCACGGAGATACTATGAGAATCACACAATTACTACC
Organism: uncultured Peptostreptococcaceae bacterium; assembly: GCA_963521605.1. Taxonomy (GTDB): domain Bacteria; phylum Bacillota; class Clostridia; order Peptostreptococcales; family Filifactoraceae; genus Peptoanaerobacter. The sequence continues at coordinate 12,016 of CAUQVF010000017.1, forward strand.
ATACAAATAGAATTAGGAGGATATATAAATGGCAAGAGTAAAAAAAGCTTTAAATGCTAAGAAAAGACATAAAAAGATATTAAAGTTAGCTAAAGGATTCAGAGGAGCAAGATCAAAACTTTTCAAGACTGCTAACCAGTTTGTTATGAAAGCTTTGGCTTATGCTTATATAGGAAGAAAGCAAAAGAAGAGAAACTTCAGACAATTGTGGATTACAAGAATAAATGCAGGTACAAGACAATATGGACTAAGCTATTCCCAATTCATGCACGGACTTAAGTTATCAAAGATAGATATAAACAGAAAAATGCTTTCTGAAATAGCTATAAAGGATCCTGCGGGATTTGAAGCTTTGGTAAAAACTTCAAAACAAGCACTTGGAAAATAACAGTTGATTAAGGTTTTTGGCAGTCGTCGTGATTGTTGAAGACCTTTTTGTCTTTTTCAGGAGATGATATGAAGATTTCTATTTTAAAAAAATTATCACACTCCCAAATACTTGCCGGTGGATTTTTCATAATAATCCTAATTGGAGCATTTATTTTAAATATGGGCTTTTCATCTGCAAAAGGTGAAAGCATAGGCTTTTTGGATGCACTTTTCACCTCAACATCTTCTGTATGTGTTACAGGACTTATAGTAGCTGACACCGGTACATACTGGTCCAATTTGGGAAAATTTGTCATAATGTTATTGATACAAATTGGCGGTCTCGGTTTTATGACGATAGCTACGCTTGGTGTTATAATAAGTGGTGAAAAACTGTCATATTCAAAAAAATTACTGATACAGGATTCCCTTTCAAGCGAAAAGACATCAGATATCATAAAATTCTGTAAAAAGATAATTTTAGTATCACTTTTCATAGAATTAGTAGGAGCGATATGCCTGTCCATAGCTTTTGTACCTGAATTCGGCTTTGTAAAAGGCGTATGCTATGGAATATTCCACTCAGTTACAGCTTTTTGCAATGCAGGCTTTGATATAATGGGTAATTTTTCTTCACTTACTGCTTATTTTAACAATCCCATTGTCAATATCAGCATAATGTTGCTTATAATACTTGGTGGTCTGGGATTTTCCACAATTTTTGATATAAATAGAAAAAGGGCATTTAAAAAGTTTAGACTAAATACCAAGATAATACTTATTACAACTGCAATACTCATTGTAATTCCCACTTTTCTTTTTTTCATATTTGAGATGAACAATCCTAAGACGCTTGGAAATATGAACTTGGGCGAAAAAATCCTTGCATCACTCTTTCAGGTGGTAAGTCCGAGAACAGCAGGATACAACACTATAGAACTAAGCCAAATGTACGACTCTACTAAGTTTTTGACAATCATATTGATGTTTATAGGCGGCGCTCCTGCCTCTACAGCAGGAGGTCTTAAGATTACAACCTTTACCCTCATAATCATCTCGGTATACTGCCTTTTCAAACAAAAAAGCGAAATCGAAATCTTTGGAAGAACCATACCTTTTAAAAATCTCAACAAGGCTCTTGTGTCGCTTGTAATAGGTTTTACACTCGTTATAACAGGCACTATGATAATACTTTCTTACAGTGATTTTGACTTTTTGACTGTGCTATACGAGGTAACATCAGCCTATGCAACTGTAGGACTGACTCTTGGCATAACTACCAAGCTTAATGCTGTATGCAAGATTACGCTGATAATACTTATGTTTATGGGTAGAGTAGGCTCTCTTACTGTGTTGTACTCATTTATTAAAACAGATTCCAAGAAAAAGTACAAGTATCCGAAGGAGGAGATAAACATTGGTTAAAAATTTTGCCGTTATAGGCTGTGGAAGATTTGGCAGAGCTGTAGCAACTACATTGTACAAACTTGGTCATGACGTGCTTGCAATAGATAAAGATGAAGAAGTCATACAAAACATAGCGGATGATGTTACAAGGGCTGTAACTGCAATACCTGATGAAAGCGCCCTGAGAGATCTTGGCGTAGCTGACTGTGATATTGTAATAGTGAGTATGGGCTCTGATGTTGAGAGTTCCGTAATTACAACATTGATAGTCAAGGAGCTCAAAGTTCCCTATGTCATTTGCAAAGCCGGAAGTGAGATTCAAGAAAAGATACTTTATAAAATTGGAGCAGACAGGGTAATAAGCCCTGAAAGAGATTCAGGTGTAAAGTTAGCCAAAAATCTCGTATCTGAAAATATACTCGATAAGATAGATTTGGATCCTGATTATACCTTATTTGAGATAATTACTCCTGCAAAATGGGTAGGAAAGTCGCTTATAGAACTTGATATAAGAAAAAAATACCATCTCAATATAGTTGCTATAAAAAAACATAAGAAATTTATGATTACGCCAAATCCTGAGGAAAAACTTGAAGAAAATTACACTATCTTGCTTGTAGGTAGCAACAAGAATATCAAACAGTTCGAGCAAAATATAAAAGAAGAAATAATATAAGTGTGGATATATGAAATATATACAATCAACAGACAATAAATATATAAAGCTTGTAAAATCACTGCAACATGGTAAATACAGGCAAAAATACTCCATGTTTTTCGATGAGGGCATTAAAAATATTGAGCTTTCTCTCAAATCAAATTACAAGATGAACTTTGTGCTGATAAGGGAAGATTTCAAGGACACTTCACTTATTAAGAGCTTGGAAGAAAAATTAGGCGAAGATAAGGTTTTAGTCTTAAACGAAAAAATATTTACTTCCATTTCTGATACTGTAAACTCTCAAGGCATAATTGCTGTATATGATATGAAAAAAGAAGATGATATTAAGTCTGATAAGCTACTGATATTGGACAGGATACAAGATCCGGGGAACATAGGCACTATAATTCGTACAGCAGAGTCATTTTCTATCAATACTATATTCTATACTAAGGGAACTGCTGATGTATTTTCTCCCAAGGTGGTCAGAGCTACTATGGGCAGTATCTATTTTGTCAATTTTATAAAACTTGATGATATTTCAAAATTGAAATCCGAAGGATATAAGATTTATGCATCCTGTCTTGAAGATGCTATATCTTCAAAATCTGCCTTTACAGACGAAAAGACAGCTCTTATACTTGGAAATGAAAGCGTAGGAATATCGGAAGATTTGATAAATCAAAGTGATAAAAAGATAAAGATAGATATGACAGGTAATGCCCAATCTCTAAATGTGGCTACAGCAGGAGCCATACTGATATATGAGATGTGCAAATAGGAGATGTGAATATTCAAATGACAGGATTTTTGGAAAAGCACAATAAAATCATCTATATAATATTGTCCTTACTTTGTGCAGTAGTAGCCTATATATCAAGGCAGTACTACATCTTAATAGCCTCCCCTATACTGATATTGATGGCTATTGGTGTACTCGACGGCAGAGAGGACGAGAAACAGCATATGTTCTATGAACAATTACTTGAATTATTTGAAAAGAAAGAAAATATTGAAAGTACGGAGTTTTATTTCTCTGATGACCCTTACAAGAGGATACACACTATAGGATATGACCCGAATCTTGAGAAGCCCTACCATGCAAGATATTTTGATGAGGAGGACATACATTGCTTTTCAACTGCTGATGAGCTTTTCAACGCTCCTGTATATGAAAATGAGTCTATCAAAGACAGGTGGAAAAATGTTATAATAATCTCAATGGGCGGAAAAGATATGAGGAAAGTTTCAAAAGATAAAAAGTAAAATTGCAGATAGATAAAATTAGTCAATTATTCTATTAATATATAATTAGATTTTTAATATAATATAAAAAAGGAAGTGCTATTTTGAAAGAACAATTACAAAATATCAAAGATAAGTTCATCACTGAAATACAAGGCATATCCGACAAGGCAAGTCTTGAAAATATAAGACTTAAATTTTTGGGAAAAAAGGGAGAGCTTACAGAAATACTTAAACAAATGGGGAAACTTTCAAGTGAAGAACGCCCTATCATGGGAAAACTCGCAAATGATATAAGAGTTGAAATAGAAGGCAAGATACAGGAATTTGCCGAAAATATGAAGAAAATAGAATTGGAGCAAAGACTTAAATCTGAGTTTGTCGATGTTACCATGCCGGTAAAGCCTAAATTTACAGGCTCTTTACATCCGCTTTCAATAGTATCTCAAGACTTGGAAGATATCTTTGTATCCATGGGCTTTTCTGTAGTTGAAGGCCCTGAAGTGGACACCATAGAAAATAACTTTGACCTGCTCAATGCACCTAAATATCATCCGTCAAGAGATATGACAGATACTTTCTATATAGACAGCGAGCTCCTTCTTCGCACTCAGACATCTACAGTGCAAGTGCGTACTATGAAGAATCAAAAACCGCCTATAAGAATAATCTCACCTGGAAGATGTTTCAGATGTGATACTCCTGATGCGACTCACTCACCTATGTTTCATCAGCTTGAAGGTCTTGTTGTCGATAAGGGCATTACCTTTGCCAATTTGAAGTATACTTTGGAAGAGTTTATCAGAAGATTTTTCGGCAAGGATATAGTTACAAAATTCAGACCTCACAACTTCCCTTTTACAGAGCCAAGTGTCGAAGTGGACGTTTCTTGTTTCAAATGTAAGGGACATGGCTGTCCTACTTGCAAGGGTGAAGGATTTATCGAGATACTCGGTGCAGGTATGACACATCCAAACGTGCTTAGAAACTGTGGAATTGATCCTGATATATACAGCGGATTCGCATTCGGATTCGGTATTGACAGAATAGCCATGATGAAGTACGAGATAGAAGACATCAGATATATGTATGAAAATGACATCAGATTTTTGAAACAATTTTAAAGGAGTAAATAATGAGAGTCCCTGTAAAATGGATTAGAGATTATGTTGATATAGATATAAGTGCAAAAGAATTAGCCGATATGATGACAATGAGCGGAACAAAGGCGGAAACTGTCGAATATCCGGGTGAAGAGATAAGCAATGTGGTAGTCGGAAAGATTGAAGCGATAACAAAACATCCTGACGCCGACAAATTGCAAGTAACTCAAATAAATGTAGGAAAAGATGAGCTTGTACAGATAGTAACAGGAGCGTCAAATATATCAGTAGGCGATGTAGTGCCTGTAGCTATGCACAAGTCTACACTGCCGGGCGGTGTCAAAATCACCAAAGGAAAGCTTAGAGGCGTAGCGTCAAACGGTATGCTCTGCTCTTGCAAAGAGCTAAATATCGAAGAAAAATTCGTAGATGAAAAGTCTAAAAACGGAATAATGATTTTGGATTCCAATCTTACGCTTGGTCAAGATATCAAAGAGGCTCTTTGTCTTGATGATGCAATAATAGAGTTTGAACTTACAGCCAACAGACCTGACTGCCTAAGCATGATAGGTATGGCAAGAGAAGTGTCGGCTACCATAGATAAGAGTGTGAAATTACCTGAAAATAAATACGAAGCAGTAAAAGAAAATTTCGACTTTGAAGTAAAAAGTGAAGACAAAAATCTTTGCCCAAGATATATGCTTAGAAAGGTAAAAGACGTAAAGATTACAAAATCTCCTTACCACATACAAAGAAGGCTGATAGAGTCAGGAATAAGACCTATAAACAATATAGTAGATATAACAAACTTTGTAATGCTTGAATACGGTCAACCTATGCACGCATTTGACGCCAAGATGTTAAACAACAAGATAGTTATCAAAAAGGCTGTACAAGGCGAAAAATTCACTACTTTGGATGATGTGGAAAGAACTTTGGACGATACTATGCTGATGATAACAGACGGCGTAAAATCAATAGCCATAGCAGGAGTAATGGGCGGTCAAAACTCTGAAATAACTGACAATACAACGGAAGTGGCTTTTGAGTGTGCAAGTTTCAACGCTGACAGTGTAAGACTTACTTCAAAGAAATTAGGACTAAGAACGGATTCATCAAGCAGATTTGAAAAAGGCATTGACCTTGAAAGACCTCAGCTTGCCATAGACAGAGCCTGCGAACTCATAACAAAATACGGCTTTGGAACGGTAATAGACGATACAAAAGATACTTTGAAACAAGAGCTTAAAAAGAGAGTTATAGAAGTCGACGCTGTAAAATTGATACAAAAACTCGGAAATGACATTGAAATTGGGGAGATTAAGAAAATACTTGAAAAACTGTTCTTTGAAGTTGAAGTTGAAGGAAGTATTTTGAAAATAACAATACCGTTTTATAGAGATGACATCACTATGAGTGACGATATATTGGAAGAAGTGGCAAGAATATACGGCTACAACAATATAGTGTCAAAAAATATTGACTCGGTAGTTACTTTTGGCGAAAAATCGGAAATCAAGAGATTTGAAGATAAAGTAAAATACGCACTGATGTCAAACGGACTTACAGAGGTCATAACATACTCTTTTATCGGCGAAAAAGACCTTGATATGATAAACTTCCCAAAAGATAAGATACTGAAAATCATCAATCCTCTTGGAGAAGATACTTCAATCATGAGGACTACACTTGTACCGTCAATGATGAATGTAGTAAAAAGAAACTTCACAAGAAAAAATGAATACTTCTACGGATTTGAGATAGGACATACATTTATCAAGGAAGAAGGAAATGTAGAACCTGTCCAAAAAAGACAACTTGTAGGAGCTATATACGCTGATAATGCAGACTTTTTCACTATCAAATCAATGCTTGAAGGCGCCTTTGAAAATCTTGGTATAGTCAGAAAATACGAAGTGGAAAATGACAACGCCCTATTCCATCCGCAAATCTGCGCAAGGATAAAAACTCAAGATACAACACTTGGCTATGTAGGACAGATACACCCTCTAATACTTGAAAAATACGAGATAAAAAAGAAGGTCTACCTGTTTGTAATAGACTTTGACCTGCTTTTTGAAAACAGACAAAGTATCAAACTTGCTAAGAATGTATCCAAATTCCCTGCTATAAAGCGTGACATAGCCTTTGTAACAGATGAAAAAGTCCTTTGCTCACAAATCGAAGACCTTATTAATCAAAATGCAGACAATATAGTAGAATCTGTAGAGCTATTTGACATATATTCAGGCTCGCAAGTGGAAAAAGGCAAGAAATCAATGGCTTATTCCATAACTTACAGAGCTGATGACAGAACACTTACAGACGAAGAAGTCAAGAAGGTACAAGATAAGATATTGCATGAATTAGAAGAAAAATTCGACGCACATCTAAGAGAGTAATATAAAAATAGATGCAAAAATTTAATAGGATAATCAAAATATTTATATAACATTGATTAACATTATGAAAATATCCGTAGTTCCATAAAATTCAAAAAAATACTATAGAATTACGGATGTTTTTCATAAATGCAAAACTATTTCAATTTTTAATTCTATTTTACTTAGTTTTGGATATTTTCAGTCAATATTTTATAAATTATCATGCACATCTCAGCTCTCGACACGTAATTGTGAACATTTAAATTTCCGTCATTTCCTTCAATGATATTATTTTTTACAGCCCAAGCAACATATTTTTGTGACCATTTTGGTATTTTGTCCTTATCATTAAACTTAGAGAGTATCTTCGTTTCATCTTCTGATATACTGTCTTTACTTTCTATAGATGAAAGTATTAACGCCATCTCTGCTTTGTTTATTGTCTTATCCGCTTTAAAAGTCCCATCTTTATAACCTTTAACAATATTGTTATCAACTGCTGTTTGTATTACATCAGCAAAAGAACTATATTCTTCCACATCTTTAAAACTACCTCTGTACTTAGTTATTTTAAGTTTCTTGATTTTTACCACCATACTTATCAGCTCTGCCCTTGTGACAGGTCTTTTTGGTCTAAAAACTTCACTATTGTAAGCTATAGATAATATGCCTTCGTCTTCAAGATACTTTATTTGTCTTTCAGCTTTTTCACCTTTGATATCAGTGTAATTAGTCCGCTCAAGCTCCTTTTCTTTTTCCCTCTTATTATATTCTTTCTCTTCTTTTTCCATTTTTATTCTGGTTTCTTCATCAATAGGAACAAATTTTGCTGTCAATTTCCTATATCTATCTGCCTTTGTTGTATATACATATTTTTTAGATACTTTTACTCCGTTTTCATACCAGCCTTCAAGCATATATCCCTTTGCAGGTATGGCATAAACTCGTGCAGGAGCATTTGTTATCCTTTGACCTCTACCTTGAGCACTTCCTTTTCGAATATCTTCAGTCTCCACATCTATTGTTGTTCTATAGTTTTTGGCATCATCCATAAGATATTCACTTGTAGGGAGTATCTCCTTATTTTCTGTTTCATTAAACAGAGTATAGTGAGTAGATGATGGTGTTCCATCATTATTATCCAAATCTTCTTTAGAAAACTCCGGTGCATACGCCTTTAATACAGTTCCTTTCTCTATAGCTATATTGTCAAAGTTTAATATCTTTGCAGTACCTCTATAGTGGTGTTCTTCAACAACTCCATAACTTACAGTACCCTTGTCTGTAGCTTTTATTTTTATAGTATACGAAGCATTTAAAGGTAAACTGGCTTGTTTTTCTCCATCTTCGCTTACACCAAAAAGTTTATACTCACTTGTCACTACTCTTTCATCATTGATTATACTTCCTATAAGAATATTATTTTTATCATATATTTCCACATCAACAGGACCGTCTATTCTAACTGTTCTAAAAATCCCTGAATTAATTCTATCCATATTTATTTCATCTTCTGACTTTACCGTAATTACAGTTATGTCATAAGTATTTCCATTTACATTTTTTATTACAATATTTTTATCTGATACACTTAAAGATGGTTCACTTGACTTCTTAGCCGCATTATTATCCCTACTTAAATTTGTAGCAAAACTTGTATTTTTAAGCAAAATGGTTAAGATAAAGAAAAATAACAACGAATATAAAAAACGCCTATTCATAATATGCCTCCTATGTACTTAGTATTTAGTATTAGATATGTAATTTAGGATGTAACTATTTAATATAATTATAGAACTCACAATCTAAAAAATCAATATAGTTTTCAAATTAAAAAATCAATTTCCACTTGACATTTTTTGTTAATTGTTATATTATATTGTCAACAAATGAATAATCCATATTCTTCAGGGAAGGTGCGATTCCTTACCGGCGGTAAAGTCCGCGAACTCGAGAGAGCCGAACTTGTGAAATTCAAGTACCGACAGTATAGTCTGGATGAAAGAAGAAATAGTCTGTTTTTCATTACCCTTGAAGTATATTTTAGGGTTTTTTTATTGCTAAAATTTATTTCTCGGAGGATTATTATGCAACATAATCAAGCAGTATCATCAAAACGTAACGCAACAGCAACTATGATCAAGGTATCATTGTTGGGTGCAATCTCATTTGTACTTATGGCAATGGACTTTGCAGTACCTATATTTCCGTCATTTTTGAAATTCGACATAGGTGACATACCGTCACTCGTAGGAGGATTTGCACTTGGACCGGTAGCAGCGGTTATGATACAATTAATCAAAAATGTTTTAAAGATTGCTGTAATAGGTAGCTCAACAGGCGGAATCGGTGAGCTTTCAAACTTTGTAATTGGTAGCTCTTTTGCAGGAGTAGCTGCACTTATCTATCAACACCACAAGGGTATCAAGTCAGCAGTAGCATCTTGTCTTTGCGGTACTCTTACTATGAGTGCACTTGGTGTACTTTCAAATTACTTTGTAATGTTACCTCTATATGCTAAATTGTTCAAAATGCCTATGGAAAAGATAGTGGCAATGGGTAGCAAGATTAACCCTGCAATAGACAGTACACTTACATTGGTATTATATTCGATTCTACCTTTCAATATCTTAAAGGGTATGATAATTTCGATTCTTACAATGCTGATATATAAAAAGCTATCACCTATATTGAAAAAATAATGAAAAATTTTAAGACTAATCAATTACGATTAGTCTTTTTTTTACATTTCTCCAATTATCATATCCGCAATAGCTTCAAGCTGTTCCTTGGAATAAAAATCTATTACTATTCTACCACTTTCATTTTCTTCACTATTTATGCTTATCTTGGTGCATAGCTTTTCTTCGAGCATTTCAATCAATTCTTCGTAGTTTTCATTTTGAGACTCTTTACTTTGAAAAGCTTCATTTTCATCTCTAATGCTCTTTTCCACCTGTCTGACACTCAAGCCCTTACTAAGTATCTTTCTTGCAAGCTCCTGTCTTTTTTTCACATCCCTTTGCCCAAGTAGGGCTCTTGCATGTCCCTCGCTGATATTGTTATCACTTAGCAATTTTTTGGTGTAATCGTCGGCATTTAGAATCCTTAGCTTGTTAGTGATGTAGACTCTGGTCTTGCCGAGAAGTTTGGACAAGTCTTCGTGAGTGCATTTGTATTTGTCCTTGATATTTTGGATGGCTATCGCCTCTTCAAGCGCAGTGAGATTTTCACGCTGTATATTTTCTATCAAGGATATTAGCATTGCGTTTTCGTCGTCCTTTATTATGACTTCCACATATTCAAGCCCTAATTTCCTACAAGCCCTATATCTTCTCTCACCGGCTATTATCACATATTTCTCGCCTACTTTTTTAACAAGTATGGGCTGGAGCAGTCCGTATCTTTTGATTGATTCAGCCAAGTCGTCAATTTGAGCATCTTCAAATATCTTGCGTGGCTGAGAACTGTCAGCTGTTATCTCACTTAATTTCAGTCTTGTTATATCCATATCCTACCCTTGTAAAAGATTTGCTCTAAATAGCAATAAATAAATTTTAAGTATTGATAATATTGATTCTAATACTAATCACTATTTATAATACCAAGAATATTATTTTATCAAATTACATGTTTTGCAGATTGTCAATAACTTTGCTGAAATAGAGTCACATGGCTTTTTTATAGATTTTTAGTATAACTTAACTTTCTTAGCAAAATTATTGTAATTTTAGTTGAAATTTAAATATAAATTGATTTTTTAATAGACTACTTGGCTTATATTTTTGAATAGCAATTATTAAAATTTTCATATTTATTGAAAAAATGAAAGCACTGAAAAATAAACCAACTATAGTTCAATATCTTTTTATCATAAAAAATTGCACCTTCTCTATATCATCTCTACTTACATGAATATCAAATTTATAGAGATTCTCATCATAGTTTTCAGCAATATTTACTATGACTTCATACCCCCCTATATGCCTGTTTTTTACTGCATCATTCAAAGTTTTTGAGTATTCTATCTCCTCACTTATCTGCTCCATAATACTTAAGATCTCTCTGTTTTCTTTGAGCTGCATCCTGTCTTTTCCAATCAAATCTACACTCTTAAGTATAGGAATTATAAGTATTATCAAGCAAACAAGAGTTATCACCGTCTCCAGCAAGACATATCCCTTTTTAGTCATGAGCATTACCTATATAAAAGACTATTTCACTTGTCTTGTTTACATCTGAAGATATATCTGCTGAACTTACGCTGATTTGAGGTAGTTTTTTATTGATATAGGTCAAATAATTTATAACTTCCTTCACATCTTTGTTAAGACCTACAGTTATAAACATCTTTCCATCCTGAACGCTCATTTTTTTCGATACATAGCTCATATTTACTTCGCTTGACGCCTTATTGAAGTCTTCATATATCTTGTAAAAGTCTTGAGTTTTTTCTTCTGATTTTTCGATTTTATTTGCATATTTTAGCTTATTTTCAAGTTTTGCATTGCTAAATGAATAAGGTATGGTTATGAAAACTATGTTTACAAGTAATATAATTATCTTTACCAGTGAATTTACATCTATCTTTTTCATCATTCAAACTCCAGTATCAGCTTTTTATCATCTTTTACATTTACCATGGATGTGGATTTATCAAATACGGCTGTCATATCATCTACCATCTTCTTAATTTGGCTTACATCATTAATATTAAGGGTGATTCTAAGCAAGTTATCATCCACTGTTATAGAGTCTATATCCTTTGTGTACTTACTGTTTGCTATTTTAAACAGATAGTTTACGGATTTTACTTCCTTTTTACTTTTTACCTGCTTTGATTTTGCAATTTCAATCTTTGCATTTAATTCATTATTTTTTATCAGCAGTGAAATATTTGCTATAATTATTATCAATATGACTATATAGTACCAATATTTTTTCATATACTCTCCAATTCTTCCCAGTCCATGGACTTTGTTACAGCCTTCTTCCAGCCTCTGTATAGTTTTTCCATATAGCTCTTATCTCTTTTGGGATAAAAATCATCCTCATTCTTGCAATTTCGGATAAGCTCGTCCTTATCCTTCCAAAAGCCTACTGCAAGTCCAGCCAAAAATGCCGCTCCAAGTGCTGTAACTTCGGTAATTTGCGGTCTTGATACCTTGTTTTGCAACAAGTCAGACTGAAACTGCATAATGAAATTATTTTTAGACGCACCGCCGTCCACTCTCAAATTATTAATGCTCATTTTTGTATCTTCTCTCATAGCCTCTATCAAGTCCTTAGTTTGATAGGCTATGGATTCAAGGGATGCCCTTATTATGTGATTTCTGTTGACTCCACGTGTAAGTCCTACTATTGCTCCTCTGGCGTACATATCCCAATATGGCGCACCAAGTCCTGTAAATGCCGGTACCAAATACACTCCTGCACTATCTTCCACCTGATTGGCAAAATACTCAGTATCCTTGGAGTCATGGACAATCTTGAGTTCATCTCTTATCCATTGTACTACTCCACCTGCTATAAAAACTGAGCCTTCAAGAGCATAATCTATCTTGCCATTTATTCCAACTGCAATAGTAGTGAGCAGTCCGCTTGTACTTTTTACCATCTTTTTTCCGGTATTCATAAGCATAAAACATCCGGTACCATAGGTATTTTTAATGTCTCCCTCTTTGAAACAGGCATGTCCGAAAAGTGCAGCCTGTTGATCTCCGGCAATTCCGGATATTGGAATTGAAATATTCTTTTCAAAATTGAGATTGTAGTTTCCATAGACTTCTGATGAATTTTTGACCTCAGGTAGCATTTTTTCCGGAATGTTCAAAGTTTTTAATATATATTCATCCCATTTTAGAGTCTTGATATTATATAGCATAGTCCTTGAGGCGTTGGTATAATCTGTAACATGTACTTTTCCGCCTGTAAGCTTCCATAGCAGCCAAGTATCGACAGTACCGAAGATAAGCTCTTCATTTTCAGCCTTTTGTCTTGCACCTTCCACATTATCCAATATCCAAGCTAATTTTGTAGCTGAAAAATATGCGTCAAGCCTAAGACCTGTATTATCCTTGACATAGTCTTCAAAGCCTTCAATTTTTTTCAGCTCATCACAGTGAGCAGAAGTTCTCCTACACTGCCATACTATGGCATTGTATATGGGCTGACCTGTATTTTTGTCCCAAACTATAGTTGTCTCCCTTTGATTGGTGATTCCTATAGCTGCGATTTGCGTAGGATCAATGTCGGAAGTTGCTATTACCTCATGCATGACAGAGTAGAGTGAGCCCCATATCTCCATAGGATCATGCTCTACCCAGCCTTGATGAGGATAGATTTGTGTAAACTCTCTTTGACTCATTGCTACAATTTCTTTGTCCTTAGAAAAAATTATGGCTCTTGAGCTTGTAGTTCCCTGATCCAATGCCATTATGTACTTCATATTTCTCCCCTTGAAAAAATATTATAATAAAAAGTATTTAATAAGTTCTTATACTAAAAAGCTATTAAAAAAGCACGTAATTACTTCGCAACAAAGTTATTGAAAATCAATTTAATACTAAAAACCTACTAGAATCATGGAATTATTTTATAAAAATTTATGCACTTTAAGTTTATTAACAAAAGATATGCTAAAGAGTATAACAAAAATAAAACTCATAGTTTAAATAAGTTTAGTATAATGTATAGTCTTGCTTTAAAATAGAAACTTGGTATTATAAATGCTGATTAGTATTATTATATAGCAAATTATACCACGTTTTTGCAAAAATTTTAATCTTTTTATAAAAACAGCACCCAAAAATTGGGTGCTGTCTTATATCTTATACTCTTGTTTCTTGATTTTCAGCATTGTTTTGAGTTTCAGAAGAAACTTCATTTACATTCTCTGCAGTTTTTACTTCCTTATCCTCACTTGCCTTTACTGTCTCTACATTAGAGCCCTCATTTTCAGTTTTTGGAACATTTACCTTGACCATTTCAGGCTTTGCATCTTCGACATTTTCCACACCTTCAGTAGGCTTTGCAACTACAGGTTGGACTTTTTTCTTTATCTGTCTGCCTACTATAGTCTTTGTAGGGCATTTTTCCACGCATTTATTACATTGTTTACATTTTTCATAATGTATTGTAGGAAGATTGTTTTCAAAGGTTATTGCATCGAAAGGACAAACTTTCACGCACATTTGACAGCCTATACAGCCTACTGAGCATTTATCTTTTACGTCCTTGCCCTTTTCTCTTGACTTACAATAGATGTAAACTTGTTGATTGTAAGGTATCCACTCTATTATTGATTTTGGACAAACTTCTATACATTTACCGCAAGCAACGCATTTGTCTCTATCCACGTGAGCCACTCCGTCAGTACCTATATATATGGCATCAAATTTACAAGCTCTTACGCAAGTACCAAATCCCATACAACCGTAAGTACAGCCTTTTTGTCCGCTTTGTGCTATAACTGCCGCCTTACAGTCTAATATTCCGAAGTATTCCGCTTTTTCAACAGCATGATCTATTGTACCGTTACAATGCACATTGGCTACCATTCTTACTCCCTCTTGTGCAGCCACTCCCATTATATCTGCCACTTTTTGTGCTACAGGTGCTCCACCTACAGGACAGCCGTTGACAGGAGCCTTTCCTTCAACTATTGCAGTAGCAAGACCGCCACATCCCGGGAATCCGCAACCGCCGCAGTTTGCTCCGGGTAGTACATTTAATATAGCCTCTTGTCTTGGATCTACTTCCACGGCAAATTTTTTAGATGCTATTGCAAGTCCTGCCGCAAATAGGAAGCCCATCGCTGACAAGCTGACTACAGAATTAACTATTACACTCATTTTTTACACCTACTTTCCAAGTCCGCTAAATCCAAGAAATGATATTGCCATTAATGAAGCTGATACGAGAGCTATAGGAAAGCCTTCAAAAGATTTTGGTATATCTGAAAGTTCCAATCTTTCTCTTATACCTGCAAATAAAACTATAGCAAGTGTAAATCCCAACGCTCCTCCAAGACCGTTGAATATTGTTTCTATCAGATTATATTTATTTTGAATGTTCAAAATTGCAACACCAAGCACAGCACAGTTTGTAGTTATAAGCGGAAGATACACACCAAGTGATTGATATAGTGTAGGACTTGATTTTTGTATTACCATTTCAACAAACTGAACAAGAGCCGCTATTACCAGTATAAAGGCTATAGTTTGTGCAAATTCTATCTTAAGAGCTACAAGTAGCAATTGTACTAACCATGTTATTATTGAAGCCAAGACCATTACGAACGTAACCGCCATACCCATGCCTATAGCTGTCTCTACCTTTCTTGATACCCCCAAAAACGGACAAATACCAAGAAATTTTGACATACAGAAGTTATCTACAAGTATGGAGATGAGCAGTATCAAAAGTATCTGTTTCATCTTTCCTCCTATTATTTTTTATAGATATGACATAGATTTTAAAAACCGATGTTTGAATTATAATCATTAAAAATTAAATAAATTAGTCATTCTTTTTGCTTTTTAGCTTATTGAATCCTGCAAGCAACAATCCCAATACAAGGAATGCTCCCGGAGGAAGAATAAATGTAAGCGCAGGTTGATAACCGAATCTTTGAAGTAAGTCAACTCCAAATATTGATCCGTTTCCTATTATCTCTCTTATACTTCCAAGTATAGTAAGAGCAAGAGTAAAGCCCAATCCATTTCCTATACCGTCGCCAAAAGACGCCATAGGTTTGTTCTTATATGCAAAACCTTCAGCTCTTGCAAGTATGATACAGTTAACAACTATAAGCGGTATAAACAATCCGAGTGCATCGTAAAGCACAGGCACAAAGGCTTGAAGGAAAAACTGTACCACTGTAACAAATGATGCTATAAGTACGACAAATATCGGAATTCTTATCTTAGAAGGAATTATCTTTCTAAGTAAAGATGTAAGTAAATTTGAAAGTGCAAGCACCACTGTAGCTGATAGTCCCATACCAAGTCCGTTTATAGCCGATGTAGTAGTGGCAAGTGTCGGACACATACCGAGCACTTGGACGAAGGTAGGATTTTCATCTATAATTCCGTTTTTTAATGCTTTAAAAAAACCCATCTCATCCTCCTATTTCATTTGTTCTTCTGCTACTTTTATTGATTCGTTTACACCCTTTGTAACAGCATTTGAAGTGATTGTAGCTCCGGCTATAGCCACTATTTGATCGTCAGCAGGTGTTCCGTTTTTGATTACCTTAATTTCCTTTGCAGCCTTGTCTTTGTATTGACCTATGAAGGCTTCGTCCTTTGACTTTGCACCAAGTCCCGGAGTTTCAGACATTGTACCTATGCTTACTCCACTTATAGTCATGTCCTTAGTTACAGCTGTAGTAACTTCTATCTCTCCACCATATCCTTTTGGTGTTGTCTTTATTGTATATCCCACAACTTCACTTCCGTCAAGTCCTTTGTACACTTCTTTGACTTCTTCACCGAAGTTGCCTTCCACCTTTTCAAAAGTCTTTGCAGCAGGTAATATAGTTTCTCTTGCTTTATTATCTTTTTCAATCTGTTGTTTTTGTATTATAGGATTTGTAATTTCAAACATTGCCGACACTATACCTGTACATACGGCAGTGATGACAAACAAAATCAGTCCGAATTTTACCACTTCGTTATTTTTCATTTTTCTTGACCTCCCCAAATACTCTTGGTCTTACCAATTTTTCAATCAAAGGAGTAGCTACGTTCATAAGAAGTATCGAATATGATACACCTTCAGGATATCCGCCGAAGTATCTGATAACAGATGTAAGTAATCCGCATCCTATGGCATATATTACCTGTCCCTTAGGAGTCATTGGTGATGTAGCATAGTCTGTAGCCATGAATATGGCTCCAAGCATCAAGCCTCCACCAAAGACATTGTAAAGTATCATTGAAGAGTCGAATCCTGAAAATGCGTAAGTAAGTATTGCCACTGTAACTACGTAAGTCACAGGTATTACATAAGTTATAACTCCCTTGTACAGTAGATAAGCTCCACCTATCATAAGTAGGAGTGCACTTGTTTCTCCAATTGTTCCGGGTATATTTCCCAAGAACATATCTATTACATTTGCCCTTTGAACTCCTTCAGATGCCGCATTTTTGATATACGCAAGAGGTGTTGCTGTAGCCATACCGTCTATCGGTGATGTCCATTTAGTCATCAACACCGGATATGAAGAAAGCAAGAAGGCTCTTGCAACAAGTGCCGGATTTATAAAGTTATGACCGAGTCCTCCGAAAAGTTGCTTTGCAATCACTATGGCAAAGACAGCTCCGAAAAATGTCATCCACCAAGGTGCTGACGCAGGAACGTTAAAAGCGAGCAAAAGTCCTGTAACTACAGCCGATAAATCCTTGATAGTAATAGGCTTTTTCATAAATTTCTGCATACAGTATTCGGCTCCTACAGCTCCTACCACACCTGCAATGATATTTATTATCGCACCTACCTTAAAAAAGTATATACTTCCTATTGCAGCAGGTATTAAAGCAATAATGACATCTCTCATCACCGATTGTACGGTTTCATTGCTTCTTATATGTGGAGAAGAGGAGATCGTAAGACGATTTTTATTTTCCATTATTTCCCTCCGTTATACATTAATTTCATTTTATATTTTCTATAAATTCTTAAGCTAAATAATATCAAATTTTATTTACTTCAAGTCCTATTTATTTGCAGCAGCTTTTTCTGCAGCCTTTCTTCTGTTTGCCAATATCTCTCTTTTTGCCACCCTTATAGATTGGAGTAGAGGACGTTTTGAAGGACAGATAAATGAGCATGAACCACATTCTATACAGTCAAGTGCTCTGTATTCTTCCGCCTTTTCAAAGTCATCTTTCAATGAGTATGCGCTTATATAAACAGGCTCCAAGAAAGCCGGACATACACCGACACATTTTGCACATCTGATACAGTTTTGCATATCGTCGATATGAGCTTCTTTTTCAGTGAAACAAAGTATACCTGATGTTCCTTTGTTAGCAGGTACATCAACACTTGCAAGTGCGACACCCATCATCGGACCGCCGCTTATTATCTTTTTAGGCTCTTCCTTGAATCCACCTGTCATATTTATTATGTCAGAATAAAGAGTACCTATCTTAAACATTACGTTCTTAGGATTGGCAATGGCTCCACCTGTAACTGTACAAATTCTTTCTATAAGTGGGAGTCCTGTCCTTAGAGATTTTGCTATCTGAGCGGCTGTAGCTACGTTGTCCACGACAGCTCCGGCATCTGCCGGAAGTCCTCCAGACGGCACTTCTCTTCCTGTACATACGTTGATAAGCTGTTTTTCAGCTCCTTGCGGATATTTTGTCTTTAGAGTTACTACCTTTATATTAGGATATTTTGACGCTTCATTTGTAACGGCTTCGATACAGTCAGGCTTATTGTCCTCTATACCTATGTAGCCGTTTTCTACAGACAATATCTTAAGTATGGCTCTTAGTCCGTCCACCACATCCTTAGTTTCTTCAAGCATCAATCTATGGTCAGCAGTAAGATAAGGTTCACATTCTGCTCCATTTAATATTACTGCATCTACTACCTTGTCTTTTGGCGGATTGAGTTTGACATGTGTTGGGAAAGTGGCTCCTCCCATACCTACAAGACCTATATCTTTTACTATTTCAAGCAATCTCTCCTTGCTTAGTTCTTCAATAGTGCCATAAGGCTTGATGTCCTCATGTACTGTGTAATTTTTGTCATTTTCAATTATGACACAAGTTGCTCTTTCTCCGGTATTAACCAATAATTCCTTGACATCTATTACCTTACCGGATACCGATGAGTGTATAGGTGCTGATACAAAACCGAGAGGCTCTCCTATCTTTTGTCCCACCTTAACCAAATCATTCTTAGAAACTAAAGACTTGCAAGGTGCTCCAATATTTTGGATTAGCGGTATGTATACTTTATCTGGAGCATCCAAATACTCTATGGGAAGTTTTTCGGTCATAGACTTGTTATGCTTAGGATGTATACCACCCTTGAATGTTGTTAGTTGCAAGTTTTTTCCTCCTTATCTTAAGATTGAACTATACATACAAATATCAGTCAATCTCTTATATATTAAGTTTAATCAAAGATATATCTTTGATTGAACAACTTTAACTTAAACAAAATACTCGTTTATTGCACGTCTTACGCCATACAGCTCTTCAAGTTCCCTTTGATGATATAAATATCCTTCATCATCAAAATACTTAGCATTTACAGGACACTTCTTCACACAGGCGCAACACTTCATACAGACACCGGGCACACTTTTCACGTCGTTATAATCTATGGCTCCTGTCGGGCAAAGTATAGCACATAGCTTACAATCTGTACACTTATCGTTGGTTTTAGGTTTAACCTTTCTGATATCTATGTGATTTCCATTTCTATCTTGAGGTTGGAAATAAGGATGCACAGGATTATTTCCCTTGACAGTAGGTCTTGAAAAATCATTATTTTTTATTTTTTCAGCGATTTTTCTTCCAAATTCGACTACTTCTTCCATATCTTCCGCATCAGGTCTGCCCTTGCCAAGAATAGTAGAAAATGAATGCTCACATGAGAAACCTCCGCCTGCTATCACTCTAAAATTACAATCATCCATGATAAGGCTAAGCTCCATAAGAGAATCATCAAAACTACGGTTTCCAAATGTCATAACTGCAATTCCGATAGCAGTATTTCCTTGAATTTTCTTGAGATATTCAAGCATTAAATTGGGAACTCTGCCTGCAATAGTAGGCAAGCCCAAGACTACTATATCTTCCTTTTCAAAGACAGGAACTTCTTTTCTATTTTTTAAAGGAGTAAAATCCAAAACTTTAATATTATGTATATTTAACTTACTGCCAATAGTTTCTGCTATTGACTTAGTTACTTTCTCAGTTCCACCGGTACCTGAAAAATACATAGCCCACAGCTTATTCATGTCTCTCACTTCCTTCCGTAAGTTAAGAACTATACAACAAAAGTATATGAAAATCAAGATTTTATATAATACAAAAGCAAATTATAACAAGATTCTATTATCAATTAATAATTAGTATTAGAATATCTATCATATATAACTTATGTAAAAACACTTAAAATATAAAATCATTGACTATAAATTAATTACTGAAATTATATTCCTTAATTTCTCATGTAATAATTTTATTACATTTATGAAAAAATTACAATCTTTAATTTTAAAAAATTTATATGAAATTTAATTTTTATATAAATTAACTCAACTTTCCCACTAAAGTTATTACAATTTTAGTGGAAAAATTGAGTTATAATAAAACTAATATAATATTTTTATTCATACTTATTTATTTTAAATCTAAATTCACTTTTTTGTCACAACTTCCAGCTAAATTCATATCATGAGTTGCTATTATAACAAGCTTTCCTTCATCTCTGTACTTTTTTAACATATTTATTACAATATCTCCATTTTCTTTATCTAATGAAGCAGTAGGCTCATCTGCCAAAATGATATCACAAGGTTTTAATGCGACTCTTGCCAGTGCTATTCTCTGTTGTTGACCACCTGATAATTGGTATACTTTATGTTCTTTATATCCTTCTAACCCTAAGTCCCTTAAAATATCTTCAATTAATTCATTCTTATTTTTTACATTTCTATATTCCAAAGCCAATTTTAAATTTTCGATGACAGTTTCATTTTCTATGAGAGCAAAATTTTGAAAAATATAGCCTAAATTATATCTTCTTATTAACATAGCTTGTTTTGAATTAATATTTTTTATATCTTTTCCATTGTATATTACATCACCACTATCTCTTGCCTCTAACAGCCCTATTATATTAAGTAAGGTACTTTTCCCGCTTCCGCTTTTCCCTACCAAGGCAATCATTTCTCCCTTTGAAAAACTTATATTAATATTTTCAAGCACTTTATTGCTACCAAAGCTTTTACATATATTATTTAATTCTATAACCTTATCCACTTTATTCTCCTTTTAGAGCCTCAACTATTTTATATTTTTCATTTTGTTTTAAAAACATTGTAAAAATGATAAAATTAAACATCAGCACTACTCCACTTATAAATATTCCGGTATTTAAAACATATAAATATTTAATTTGATTTTCAAGATATTTGTTTACCACAGCTGACAGCGCAAATACCGCTAATTCAGTGATTATAATATTTATAATAATTTTTTTATGAGAATTGAAAAAACTGAATCCCAAAAATTTCTTTATTGATATTTTATTTCTATTATTTTTAAAATATATTGAAACATAGGCATACATAGACATTATTAAAAACATAAAACTTATTATAAAAATCGAAATTGAAAGTTTCAAATTTAATTCATAGAATTTGATACCGTCTCCCATTTCCACTTTTAAAGGTGTAAATGTATATTCCATTTTTTTCATATTCGGACTTTCGAAAAATTTATCAATCTCATCCTTAATCTTAGGAGTATTTGGAATATTTAAAGAGCTCAATGTCGGGACATAAGCATTACCACCTGAATTTTTATCATTTATTACCAAGAAAACATTGTTGTTTTTTAGTTTTGCAACTGTCGAAAAAGTGAAGAGATTTAAGTTATCATCTACATAATGGATCTTTTCTTTAATCTTTGGATTGTTTATATTTTGGTTATATCCATCTGTATTATTTAATATATCTTCATATAAAAATTTATCTCTTATATGATATATATGAGACTGATATAAAATTTCATTTTCATACTTTGCCAGACTTTTTGGAATGATGACATCCATTGTATTTTCATCTTCGCTCAAACTGTCTTTAAGATTCTCTTGAGATTTAAATTCGGAGATATCTATATAGTTCTTGTTGATATAAATGAAGTCTAAATCAACAGAAGGTCCGGATTCACCTATTTTATCAAATAGTATTGCTCCATTATCATTTAATATTTTCCACAAATCCTTAACTTCAAAGATTTCACTATCTTTAGTGTCTTTTGAATACCAAATACCTATTTTTGAATAGTCCATATACTGCTTATACGTATTTACGTGGGCTCTCTTATCCAAGGTATCTACTAAATTCGGATAAGTATTGGTCAAACTGAGCAAAACTATAAACATAGAAGCAAATACAATAGTTTGGTTTAAAAAATTACTGTTTTTATCACCGGACTTTATTATCAAAGGTATTTGCCAAGCTTTTAATCTGCTTATTATAATTTTTAGGTAAACAGCAGTAAAAATAGCAAGCATACACAAAAGTAAAAAGTAATATTTTAAATTTTTTACAAATATCCACGAACTTCCTACATTTGATAAGAATTTATTTAAAAGCAGATATACGATCGTTCCTACAAGACTGACTATAACAATTATTATAATAGGAAATCCAAAATATCTTATAAAAGCCTTTTTAAATATCCTATTATCTGAATATCCGTTTAATTTTCTAATGGCAAAGTCTCTTTTTTGTGAATTAATAATATAGATAGACAGTATACAAGAGACTATAAACATAGCTAAAGAAATTACAAAATAAATTGAAATTTCATAATTAACTAAACTTCCCCGCCCTAAATATATAAAACTATTTTCTACAGAAATGCTAAATAAATCAGCGTAGTCATTATTTATTTTATCAACATTTTTCAAAAAATTGTTTAAGTCCCTTGCATAAATGTTGTAGTTACCCTCTAAACTCATTCCCTTTAAATTTTCTATAGGTTTAAAATTTATTTTGTTATTATAGAACATAGAAAACACTTTATCTTCAGGAGTAGTCGGTACATTAGTTATATTTTGAAAATGTTCATTACCTGAAATTTTTAAAATATCTTTTTGAAATTCTTCATTAGGTGAAAATATGTAATAGTCAGAGTCTCTATAATTGTTAATAGGTCTCATAACAGTCAGATTATAATTTTTACACATTTTTATAATACCGTCTAAAACTTTTTTGCTGCCCTTATTTTGTCTTAGGTGTATACTATGAGTAAATGGTGTATTCATTACTCTGTCTACTTCCTTGTATGAAGTTATCTTAGTACATAAAGTCAAAAGAATAATAGAAAACATTAAAACAAAAATATTAAAAGTCTTTTTCATTTAATCACCTCATTAAAAATAGGCGGTAGTTATTTTTACCTTAAAGATAAGATACGAGCACTAATATAGTATTTAAACTACTTCTCCATATCCTTTTACACTGTTTCCTCTTGGAGCTTCCTTGTATGAATAATTTTGCGGTCCTGCTAATTCATAGGCTCCATAGTGATATGAATTATCAACTTTCAAAACTACTCTATGGGTTTTACTTGGGTGAGTGTATTTTGCCCATGCATTAAAGTGACCTGAACCAAACTCACCCCAACCGCCCTTATCGTCATCAATAGACGTTGATCTTATGGTAACTTCTCTACGTATATTGTTTTCCTTAGTCAAATCATCTTTATTAATATTCATTTCACTTGCGAATGCTGAAGATGATAATAATAAAATAGACATCAAACTTATAGATAAAATTTTTAAATGTTTCATAATATATCTCCTTATAAAACTTTAAATGTAGAAAATTAACTATAACTACCGCCTATTTATATTATATAATTATATAATTTACTTGTCAACAAATATTTTATTATATATAACCCATCATAAATTGCAATAGTAAATGTTATAAAAGGTAAAAAAGTTATAAATGGTATTCTCTAATATCCTATGTTCTAAATGTACTTCATTATCACTTTTTCCACCAAACATCCATCTTAGATAATTATCCATCCAATCTTGTATTTCTTTTATCTTTCTTTGTGATACCTTGCTTATATCCTCTCCCTTTTTTATGACTCTTCTTATAAATTTGTTGTTTTCATTATTTCCTCTTTAATATGACAGGTGTTTGTATTTATTTTTTTTGGTAATTTTTTCTATAAAATGATATTATAATAAATCGTTTCATACATAGTTATCCTTTGTTGTTTTTTTTGGTGAATTAATTTTAACATATGGATGTTATTTATGAAACTTTTTTACGTGGTGAAAAATTTTCCGACTCATACTTATAATATGCATTCCTTAACTTTATATATATTATAAGTATTATTTTAAATTACTTACACTTTATTTTACAACTTTTGAAAATTTATATGAAATTTAATTTTTATATGTAAGAAATCTATCTCTCAGATACTAAAAACAATACTTAGACTTCTTGACTATTTCGTTTAATTAAACTAAAATATACAAAAATTATTTTTTACAAATATTCTTCTTGCCTTATATATTAGGATATTTGTGAACTAATTTCAATGATTTTAACCAATAATCGGACTTAGCATCTCTTTAATAATATTAGGAAAGGAAATAAAATGAAAAAAGAAATAAAAAATTCATCACTATATATAGACGATGTCAATGTAGAAGATATTGCAAAAAAATTTGGCACCCCACTTTACGTATATTCATACGACTCTATCGTAGCTGAGATAAATTCATTGAAAAAAGATTTTGAGCAAAAGTATGAAAATGTGAGAATAGCCTATGCGTCAAAGGCTTTTAACTGCATTGCAATGTGTCAAATATTAAAAAAACACTCCCTCTGTCTTGACGTGGTATCAGGTGGTGAGCTCTACACTGCAATCAAAGCGAATTTTCCTGCAGAGCATATAGAGTTTAACGGCAACAACAAGTCTACAGAGGAGTTGGAAATGGCTATAGACTACGGAGTAGGCAGGATAATAATTGACGGGCTTTTTGAAATTGATATTATTGAAGAGATTTGTAAGGCAAAAAATAAGAAGGTCAATGTGCTTTTTAGAATTAATCCCGGAGTGGACTCACATACTAACGAAAAGATATCTACAGGCAAACTCGACTCAAAATTCGGCATTCCTACGGATGAAGACGTCTTTTTCCCTCTTGTGGAAAAGGCTCTAAAAAGTGAATATATCAACTTTTTGGGACTGCATTTCCATGTAGGCTCACAGCTTTTTGACAACAGTTCACATATACTGGCAACGGAGGTGATATTGGAGTTGGCTGAAAAGATAAGGGAAAAATTTGACTTTGAGCTTAAGGAGATAAACTTAGGCGGAGGCTTCGGAGTAGTCTATACGAATGAAAAAAAGATGCCTTATTCGTACTTTTTGGATCCTGTAATGCAAAAGATAGAAAAATATTATAAGGATAGGAAAAGACCCGCAATTGTAATCGAGCCGGGAAGAAGTCTGATTGCAGAAAGCGGATTTGAGCTGTATACAGTAGGACAGATAAAAGACATCAAAGATGTGAGAAAATATGTATCAGTAGACGGCGGTATGACAGATAATATAAGACCTACATTATATGACGCAAAATACTCTGCAATGATAGTAAATAAGGCTGACAAGGTAAAGGAAGAAAGTGTTACTATATGCGGTAAATGTTGCGAATCAGGAGATATACTGATAAAAGACATTTCACTTCCAAAGATTGAAAAAGATGACATAATAGCAATATTTACTACAGGTGCCTATGGATATGCAATGGCAAACAACTACAACAAGACGAGGATACCGGCGGTAGTGATGATAAAGGACAATGACGTATTTGAGATAATAAGACGCCAAAGCTACGACGATATAATCAAAAATGAAGTTAAAATAAATCTGTAAATAAGTAAATATCTCTATAACGCTATAAAAGGTGAGCGGAATTATCCCTCACCTTTGTACTTTGATAAAACTATGAATTAAAAATAATGTATATAAGCATCTTCTTATCTAAATCAAATACGAAGATTTCAAAATTTCTGATATGATCCCCTACTGAATAATTAGGAGTAGTATTATTAAATACATACAATCCATTAGATATTTTTTTAATTTCACTGCCGACATGCTCTGTGTCATAATCAAGGGAAAGTTTACTGTCCAAGAGTTTATACAGAAATGAATCATCACTGTCCATACTCTTCATATCCAAGTCTTGCTTTAATCTCGAAAAGCTCTCCTCATTAAAAGAAAACTTATTTATTATATAGCCGTCACCAAACGAGCCTATTGTGGATATTTTGGAAATCTCCTTAAAGCCGTAATAATACTTCAGCTTAAATACCCAAGACCTTTCAAGCTTGTAAAAATACATAGAAGCGAAAAATTAAATGATAATGATAAAAAACAAAATTGTCTTCTTATATTTCAATTCCATCATAGATAAAACTCACTATTGATTTTTATAGGCTTTAAAACTCCCATATTTTGGCACAACCAACCCGAATTATTTATAGCACTACTCATAATATTACTATATTCAATATCAAATTCAAAGTCAAAAGTATCCGTAATGTATGCTTTTTGACTTCCATATTTTCCTATAGTTACTAAATGCAATGCATATTTTATTGAGTGTTGCACTTATATTGTAAACCTAAAAATAAAAAAATATTGTATTAATCCCTCCTAACAAAAAAATGTATTTTAAAATTTAAAAACTCCATTACTATGAAAACATTATATCACTTTTTTAAAAAACTACAAGAATTTGTACTAAAAAAATATTTTATCATAACTAAACCCTTGTTAGTTGAAATTGATTTAAAATATAGATATGTAGGATTCACATTCAAAAATAATGGTCTTAAAATCAGAACTTGTCATAATTTTTGAATGTGTTTTATATTTTAATTTATTATACGGCAGTTATCTTGTTTTTTGTAGCAACAAGTATCGCCTTGCATACAAAGGTACCTATTACCACGTTTGATACTAACGCAGGAAGTACGACAGTCGTAAAAAGTACCGCAAAAGGAGCAGGTAAGCCCACTATCAAAAGTGCAGATGTCAAAAATGCTACTCCGCTGACCAAAGTGGCAACACCCATTATAATAACAGACTTTGCAATATCACTTTTTATAAACGAGAGTAATTTTATAAGGAAAAGTATTGCAAATGCAGTGATTATTTTGTCTATGATATTTGGCAGTTGACCTCCGGGAAATGAAGTGGTAAAAGCTGAAAGCAGACCGGCTCCCACTCCGGCAACTATCGTATTTTTCACATCAGGTGTGAGCATTATAGCCAATACCAAAAATATCAAAAGTAAGTCTGGTTTCATTCCGCCCACTATCGGCGGCATTACTCCATGCAATATAAGCCCCATAGCAAGCATAAGTGCAGTTAGTATATATTCTTTAGTTCTCATTTTTATTTTCTCCTTGTGATTAATTATTATAAATCCAAAATATAAAAAGTCCTCATTCTGATTATGAATTAAAAGCGAATTTTTTTATTGTCTCTCCTTATTAAGCTGTTTCATAATCCGTTTTTGCATCTTAATATCCAACCACAAAGTGAAAAATTTGTATTTTTTGATAATTTTCATTTTACAAACTTTAAAATCTCTTTTATGATTGAATTAAATCCTTTCACAACATAAACAAGTCTCCTTTCTTTTAAAATACAAATCTTATTTATACTAAAAAGCGCTTAAACAGTCTTTTTTACTATTTATAAGATGAGTAACTTAAGTTAATTATCTTAATAATGAAAACAAAACACATGACTTTTCAGTGGGTGATTAGTATTAATGCCGATACAATGTAAGATTTTGACGTAAAATAAAAAAAACTCGCCACTTCACTATCTGTAAATAGTGAAAGAGCGAGAACAGTCTCACGGTGCCATCTTTCTTGGAATAAATCCACCTCATATGAGATACGGGCATGTAGCCGATATCCTTACTCTATAACGGGAGCTCCCGTCCATAGCTACTCTTATCTTTCGCCACGGCATCTATCAAGTCCATTCACAAAAACTATTTTCGCCTTCTCTCACCAACGAAGACTCTCTGTAGAAAAATCATAATTGCTACTACTCTTGAATTTTTGATTTTCTGTATGATACATCATTTTTATTTTTGTGTCAAGGATTTTTTTTAATTTTTTGTTTTTTCCAAGTCAAGTATGTTAAATCAAAAAACACTTGAAAAAACAGATATTTAGTTGTATAATATAAATGAGAAAAGAGATAGTAAACCATATTGGTTTGCTCCTCATCGATTTTTTAAATTACATTAAAACCACTGTAAGGCCATACAGTGGTTTTTTTATGCCTATTTTTTCTTATTATTCAGAAAAAGGGCTATGATTTGTATGATTATATCTATGGTCATCAAAACTATAGTTAATAATTCAAATATACTCATACAATCACCCCCAATCTTTGTGGATTGGAGCAAACCATCTGTATACTATCTCTTAGAAATCATTATATCACAATATAGAGTTTAAGAAAATATCATATACTAAAAAAATAACCGAAAATTACCTTAACATCATATTTTTCAAGATAATAGTCATAGTCGTAATAATAGTACCTTTCATAATCATCGTTGCTGTCGGAAGAATATACGCAAAGCAATCTTGTTTGAAAATTGTAAATATATTCATATTTCGGTTTTTTATCTCCAAAATAATAGACATCATAGATATCATAATCTACTTTTATATCTTTTACGATACTGTTTTTTATGTCTATCTTATCATCGTGTTCCGCCACATATTGCAACAATATCTCATACATCATATCCTTTTTTACAGCTCGGTCAATCTTGCTTAATATATGCCAATAAAGTAAAAAGAGTCCAATTATTATAAACAAGAGCTTTATTATATTGCCTACGCTCACTTTCTTTTTCTTATTTACTATATCCGTCATATTCTCCATGTCTCCCTATCTTTATATACCAGTCTAATAAATATGGGTGAATAATTTTAAACTTATCTGTTACAAACTTTGTGGATTGTTTGCCTGCTCCATATAAATAAGAATGATACATCATTTTTGAACAATAGTTCCTTTAAATTACTTATATATACTTAATTAATTGCTAACTTTTAGATATACTACCATACACTGATTGAATTTTCAAGGTTTTTAATATTACATTTTTTGCACTTTTGTTTATAAAAGATTTACGTTTTTTTATAAAAATATTGAAAAATAAGATAAAATTTTGTACAATTTTAACATAAGTATTTAACTTAATTTATTATTGGATGAATTTTATGAAAACGGAGGTAAAAATGAAAAGTGAAAAGGATTTTATTTTAAAACTTGCTATTTGTTCCTTACTAATTATGGCGCTGTCCATTGTGTCCAATTATCATGTTTTTGCAGCAAAAACACCTGTAATCTATATTAACGGTGAGAAAATCCATACTAAGACAGCCCCAATCATCTTAAAAGGCACTACTTACGTTCCCCTTAGAGACATATCTGAAAATATGGGCTGTACCGTTACTTGGGATGCCAAGACTTCGACGGTTAAAATATTTGAAAACTCAAGTAAAAAAACTATATTAATAGAAAAAAATTCTTATACTGCAAACGGAAAAAAGACAGCTCTTAATCCCGGCACTATGAACAAAAACGGTACTACTCTCGTACCGCTTAGAGTAATAGGAGAGTCTTTGGACTGCGATGTGAAATGGGATGCAAAAGAGCCGTCAATAACACTTAGTAAAGCATCTGTGTCAAATACAAAACCGCCATCTGATACAAGTGTAAAATATAAGACAGTGGAAGTATCAAATGCAAAGGAATTTTTGGAAAATATCAAGAGCAATACAAGGATAGTCTTAACAGGAAGCACTTACAATCTCTCAAAAGTTTTAAACGTTTCAAACCCATCTATAAAAATGACACACGAATATGATGGAGCGGAATATGTTATAACAAATGTCAACAATCTTATAATAGAGCCAAAGAACGGAGTATCGCCAACACTTTTGGTAGAACCGAGGTATTCCAATGTACTACCTTTTGAAAACTGCAATAACATAACAATAAAAGGCATTACTGCAGGACATACCATAGAAAAGGGCTACTGCGTAGGTGGAGTTATATTTCTAAATAATACTTCAGATGTAACTATTGATAATTGTAAGCTTTACGGATGCGGAACCTACGGTATATCCGGCAATAAAGTGTCAAATATAAGTGCCATAAATACTGAAATTTATGAATGTACCTATGGTATTGTAGAATTTTACTATAGCAAGAATATAAACCTCAAATCTTGTATATTAAGAGATTCAGAGCAGTTTTCAATGTTTTCAATTTATAATTGTGAAAATGTGAAAATATCTGACAGCAAGATATCAGGCAACAAATCAGATGAAATGTTTTCATTCATATCATCAACAGAGTCAAGCAATGTCATATTTGAAAATTGCAACTTCTCAAACAATAACTATAAAAATTTTAAAAGTGGAAATGTTGAATTTGTAAACTGCAATGTTTAATGATGCAAGTATTTAAATAAGCTAAGACTTAATAAAATTTAGTAAAATGCGTATTTGAAATATTTATCAATTTACTTAGAAATCCGTCTTTTTTTATTAAATAGTAAATGACTCATCTATAAAATTAAACAAACAGTAGTATAATACTAATACAAAATTAATAATAATTAGTATGACTTAAAATTTAATAAAAAATATAATATCATTATAGCTTAGGATTAAAATAAGCAGCAAAAAGGGCTTGTAAAAACAGAATTTCAATTTTTACAAGCCCTGTATCTTATCAATAACTATTTTTCCGGTTCGTAGAAATCCTCCTCATAGTCATACTCAAATCTTCTTTGATTTTTTCTAAATACCTTTTCATCCTTATGGGAAAACTTCTTCTTGCCAATAAAATTGTCAAACTTATCAAAATTATTGGATTTTGACTGCTTTTTGAAATTTTCATCCTTTAATTTCTTTGTTCTTTTTTCTTTGGCTGTGTTAAACAATTCGTTATCAAGATTTGCACCCATTTGTTTCTACTAAATTCCTTTCATAAAATTGAAACAATATTTTCATATAATTGGATTATATGAAGCTGTCTTATTGACACGACCGTATTATGTATGGGGAGGTCATGCTCTAAGTACATCAAAATTAAACTGACTCCATTATAAAACAAAACTTTGCGAACTGCAATACCGAAATTTTTTCTTTTGCAAAAAAGAAAGAAAAATTTCAAAATCACTTGACTAAATTTCAAAAAATGGTATAATAAACCTAAATTAAGAAAAGGTTTTGCATTTACTTTTGCAAAGTTGATACAAATTATTACATAATTAATTTAATTTTGCAAATATACTAAAACTCATTAGAAACTTTAGGAGGATTATCAATGAAATGTCTTGTAACTGAATTGTACAATCAAGCCGGTATAGATATACTGGAAAAAAACGGTGTTAGCGTTACACTTGCATATGGAAAATCTCTTGATGAATTGAAAGAAATGGTAAAAGACTATGAAATTTTGATAGTAAGAGCGGCTACTCCTGTAGATAAATCTTTTGTAGATGCCGGAGTAAAACTTAAAGCTATAGGTATGGCAGGCATAGGTCTTAATCACATAGATGTTGAATACGCAAAAAGCAAGGGTATAGGAATATTTAACGTGCCTGACGGAAGTACAACAGCAGTATCTGAACTTGCAATAGGTACAATGTTGAACGTGCTTAGAAAAATAGGCAATGCTAACACATATGTAAAGGCCGGAAACTGGGATAAGACAGGATTTACAGGAAATGAAATAAGAAATAAGACAGTAGGTATACTTTCACTTGGAAAGATAGGATTCAGAGTGGCTGAAATTTGCCTTGCATTCGGAGCAAAACAAATCTTAACTTACGATCCGTATCTAAAACAAGAAGTAGCCGATAAGATAAATGCAAAGATACTTCCTCTTGAAGAAGTATTGAAACAATCTGACATCATATCTATCCACACTCCACTTACTCCTGAAACTAAGCATATGCTTGGAAAAGAACAAATAGCAATGATGAAGGACGGAGCATATCTATTCAACCTTGGTCGTGGCGGAATAGTAGATGAAGAAGCTCTTTATGAAGCACTTGCTTCTAAAAAACTTGCCGGAGCAGGATTTGACGTAATGGAAGAAGAACCACCTTCAAAAGACAACAAGTTGTTTAAACTTGACAACTTCTCAATAACTTGCCATATAGGTGCAGGTACTCATGAAGCACAAGTATATATCTCTGAGTCATTGTCAACTCAAATATTGAAATATCTTGGAGTATTAAAATAATCGTATACTATTATTAACATTAAAAAGCATGTAAACCCAATCTTTTAAAGATTAAAGCTACATGCTTTTTTTATATCTGTTTATAATACTAGTCTCCATTTAAAAAGTCATGCAAAATATTTTGTAAGGTGATTACTTTTAAAATGTATAACATTCATAAGCAAAATATTTACGTGGTACTTTAAAAGGTTTTTAGTATAACTACTGATACTAATACTAAAATCTAATAGAATAATTGAACTATATCATAAAAAATGATACACTAAATATTTATTAACTAAAGATATGCTATAGAGTATCACAAGTATAGAATCTATAAAATCCATAGTTTAAATAGAGTTTAGTATAAAAAATCCATTAAAAGGCCATATAGTAAAATTTCTGATATCTCATAAGCTGTAACTTCATTAGTCATAAATACATGGCATTATAAATAGAAAGTAATTTACTCCTTGCCAAACCACATACAAGCATAGTTACTACTTGCAGCAAGTCCTACAGAAGTTAAATCTGACCATTGTCCTTCAGTAAGTATTACCTCTCTATGACCTGGTGAATTGTTCCAAGCATTTATTGCTGCTGACGGCATAAATATTGTTCCCGCAGAAAATGACACTTCAAATCCATTACCCGGGTAATTACTCAATTCATACGGTTTCATCCACATCATCTTAGCATTGGAGTGATCTTCCGGATATCCTCCTCCTTGCCAATGATTACTCATAGACCAGCCATGCATATTACCCATACTTAGTATTTCTTTGCTGTTTTTCTGAATATCAAGCGAGTGTATCCTTGCTACCTTTGTCAATTCCATAGATAAATTTATTCTTTTCAATCCTTTTGAATCTCTAAGCTTGTTTAACTCATCAAACATAGCTTGCTCATAAGGTGTAAGCTGATCACTTAATATATAATCCAATTCTTCTTGTGTAAATCCCATATTTACTATTTTGCTGTCAGCTAATTTACCTGCTCCTTCTACTGCTTTGTTGCTTGGTATTTCAGATGTTTTTTCTATTTTAGGAACTTCTTTATTTTTTGGTGACTCAAGTATTTTTCCTTTATCAGAAACATCAGAAACATCTTTATTGCTCGGCACTTCATATAATTGTCCTGAATCACTAAGGTCTTTATTGTTTGATACCATAGTAATATTTATGCTTTTCTTGTTATTGTCCCAGTCTATCGGTACATCAAGCATATTAGCCAAATCCCTTAGAGACAGATATGTTATTCCATCCACTACAAACTTTGCTTTTTCAGCATGTTTAAGTTTCCCCTTAACATAAATAGGGAAATCTACCTCTGTTGCCCTTACTTGAGATATATTATAGTTCCACCAACTTGATAGACTGTCATTAGCATTGGTTTTTTCTCCTATTTGTATTGATTTTGTAGCCTTGTCCCAGCTTATTTCAACAGCTAATATGCGTGCTAAATCTCTAAGGGATATATAGGTAGTGCCGTCTACACTAAGCTTATAATATTCAGTAGGCTGCAAAGTTTCATTTCTGTATATAGGATAGTTAACCAATTTTGCATCGTAATAATATGTGTTTGTAGCATTATCATAGTTTCTTGCTTCTGCAACATTGGGCAGATAACTTCCAAATAATAAGGTGCAAATAGCTAATTTGGCAATTATTTTTTTCATTACATTCTCCTTTTTTATAAAAATTAATAGCATGACTTATTGCTTTTTCTCTATCCATATCTCTCCGCTGCTTGCATCCATTTCTACAATATCCCCTGTTTTTATAAGCTTAGTAACATTGTTTACTGCAACTATGGACGGTAGTTTAAGCTCCCTTGATATTATAGCAGTATGTGAAAGAAGCGAGCCTTTTTCAGTGATTATACCCTTGGCACTTATCAGCAAAAATACCCATCCCGGATCAGTCATCTTGGCAATTATTATCTTATCTTTGACATCAATGGCATCTTCCATATTTTCTATAACTACAGCCTCTGCCCTCACATAACCTGATGAACAAGGTACACCTGTCAGGTAGCTTTCCTGCGCTATAGACTTTTGTCTTAGCTTAGCCATCCCTCTCAAGCTTCTTATTCCGTCTTTTGTAGCTATTATCCTGTTGTAAGTAGGCAGAGTCTTATAGCTTTGGTAGAGCTCTTTTCTCTTATATATAATTTCAGACTTGTTTTCCATCTTTTCAATATTGTCAAATATTTCTTCCATTGAAAGATAGTATATGTCGCCTACTTTTTCAATCAAGCCTTGTTTTTCAAAGTTTTCAGCTATGGCATCAAAGATGGATCTTACCATTCCAAATATGCCTGTCCTGTTTAGCCTTGATATTTCTCTGTTTTTAATACCTATTAAGGCTCTCTTGGTGAAGAAATCTTCACTCTCATCCTTTTCACTTTCTTCATTAGTATTCTGGTACATAGATAAGAGTTTTTGCTCATCTTCGACATATTTTTCTATCTGAAGGTCAAGTAGCTCCGGATTTGTCCTGAAAGTCCTCGTTTCAAGTTTAAGCTCCTCCAAGACTCTGTCGCCGTACTTTTCGATATAAGCTGACTTTTGCTCTTTATAAGCTTGACTATCGCCCTGTTTGGCATAGCTCATTGCAAGTTTTATCATTTCCCTTGCAGGTTTCATAGAGTGAATGTCTTTTATACCGGCTATTTTCTCATTATTGCCTCTCTTTTTAGCAAAGTGAGTAAATAAAAAGGCGTACATATCATTGATTAAGGTGATGTCCCATACTTTGAGCAGGCTTTGAGAAATAGTGCCATATAGCTCTTTTAACTGCTTATTGTCAAGCTCTTTTGAAAAATTTTCTTTGAAATATGAATTTACCATCTTATATTCTTCATTGAGTTTGTCCATATTTTTTCGAACTGTACAAAGCTCTGAGCAAAAATTAATCACGCTTTTAAGCTTGTACAATGCCGGCATATCCAGTCTTTCATAGCTGTAGTTTTTATTTTTTACTCCAAGCATCTCCTGCCATATACTAATCAGTTTTTTACTAAATGGCAGTATCTGCAACATCTTATACCAGTTTTCAATCTTATAGTACATGGCTCCGTTTATATCGCCGACCATATTTTCAAAGCTATCTTTGTTCTTAGCTAAGATTTTTTCATTTCTTATTATTCTCTTTGCCAGTCCTGTAAATACTCCGCTATACACCGCCTTGGCAAAGGATATGGACAGTGGCAAGCTGATATCGGGATAGCTCTCAACTATATTGGAATTATCGTAAATTACAGCTTCTTCATCATCAATGGAAGTTATGCGCCTTGCCTGTAATATGAAGAGTTCTTCGCCTATTATAGAAAACTCTATATCAGCATAGTCCAAATTAAGAATGTCTTTGATTTTTTCAGCTGTACTTACAATTTTTTCAAGCATTTCCAAGGATAGTATGTCTTTTTCGCCGTCAAGATAGTATTTCTTGTCAGAGACATTATAATAATATGTCACCGTATCTACCTTATCTGATACTATGCCTTCTCCAAGTCCCTCGCCTACAGTAATAGTCATCTCGTTTAGTATACCTTGAGGATTGGATGTAAATATCACTCCGGAAAGCTCTGCATCCACCATTTCCTGTACTATTACATCCATGTACATGCTTTTAATGTCTATATTTCTGCTCTTGCAATATTCTATGACCTTGTCGTTGTAAAGCGACAGCATACAAGATACAGCATATTTTTCCACATCTTTAGCATCCACATTTAAAAAAGTGTCAAACATTCCTGCAAAACTGTTGGTCTTACTATCTTCCACATTGCATGAAGAACGAACTGCGTATCTCATAGCATCTTTAAGCGGCAAGTTGCCAATCACTATATTTTCTTTGAGATTTTCCCTCAGTTTTTTGCTGTCGCTTTCGACAATTTCATCCTTTATTTGATTTTTTACAGAATCTTCCCAGCTTATTACGAAAAAATCCGGTACTTTAATACCGGCTTTTCTCATAATTTTCAGGTTTTTCATCTTCATTATATCTTTCCTCCGATGAGATATATGGCGACTGTAAGCAACATCAAAGACTCTTGGACATAGGTATATTGCTCGACCTTTGATACTATCTTATATTGTGTCGGATCTTTGATAAAGCTGACAAATTTATATGTCATCCATCCCACTATGACTGCAAAGGCTAAGACTGTCAGTTTGTTCAACTGCCATACAAGTATCACATTTGTAATTATGTCTACCAAAGTCAGTATCATTACAAATTTTGTCGCCTTTTTATAGCCAAATAACTTGGAATAAGTCACATAGTCGTTTTCGTCCTTAGGCGATCTTATCTTCCTGCTCACTTCCCATATCAAAGATGGAAAGTAAAGTGTCCACAATATGAAGAAGGTAACATAGGTAAATGGATAGAGATTGTATTTAATGCAGGTAAAAGAGGCTATATACAGATTGATTATCATCTGGACAGGATTGTGAGTAACTACAGCCAACATCAAATTCGGCTGTATCTTGTGTTTTTGGAAAAACCACTGACTCATCAAAAATCCGTATCCGTATAAAATTAGGAAAAATACTGTATTGTTCATAAAGATAAGATTTAAGACTATCGCTATAATTTGGAAAAAAGCGCAGGCTATGAACAAATCTTTCTTATGCACCCTACCGCTTGGCAGAGGTCTGCTCGAAAAAAGCACAAGGTCAGTCTCATAATCCTTGAAATCATCTGCAATCCTTAGATACATATAGAAGGAAAAGACTGTATAAGCTCCTACTATCTCCTGTATCCCCAAATTAAAGTCGGTAATGCCGTAATTGAGTAAGATGATGAAATATATCTCTCCAAAAATTATCACTCCGAGCATTATCCTCGGAATTAGAGGAAACATCTCTTTGTAGTAAATATTCAACCTTTTAAACATTGATATCACATCCATTATTTAAATCCATGAATAAAAAATATAACTATGCTATATATTTTCAATATATTTAAGCACTTGCTCAGTATCATCAAGGGCAAGTAGCTTTTCAAAATCGTCCTCGCTTATGACCTTTACGCCTAATTGATTTGCCTTGTCAAGCTTGGAGCCTGCCGCCTCTCCGGCAACTACGAAATTCGTCTTCTTGCTTACCGATGATGAGAGTTTACCTCCGTTTTCTTCCACTATCTTTTGGATGTCATCCCTCTTGAATTTTTCAAGCGTTCCTGTTGCAACAACTTTGAGATTAAGGAAGATATTTTTTTGTGATGAATTTGATTTTGATATAGGATTGACTCCAAGAGCCAAGAGCTTTTCCACAAGCTCCCTATTGCTTTGTATCTCAAAAAACTCCACTATGGACATAGCCATCTTCTCACCTATTTCATCTATGGCAGTCAGCCTTTCTACAGAAGAGTCCATCAATTGTCCTATATTTTCAAAATTTTTGGCAAGGACTTTTCCGGCATTTGCACCAATAAATCTTATTCCAAGTGCAAATATAAACTTGTCAAGGCTGACATTTTTTGAGTTTTCTATGGCATTTATGAGATTAGTGGCTGATTTTTCTCCCATTCTTTCAAGATTTTTCAGCACATCCGCCTTTAGAGTATAGATGTCGGAGATATCTTTTATCAAGCCTTCTTCAAAAAGTTGTATGACTATCTTTTCACCAAAGCCGTCTATATCCATTGCACCCTTTGATACGAAATGTATAATCTTCCTTTGTAGCTGAGCCTTGCAAGAGATATTGGTGCATTTCCACGAAGCCTCATTTTCAAATCTCACCGTCTTTTCTCCGCAGACAGGACAGTTATGTGGCATTTCAAACTCTCTTTCTTCACCTGTCCTTGCATTTTTGTCCACCTCATAGACCTCAGGTATTATCTCTCCTGCCTTTTGGATGTAGACATAGTCTCCGATTTTTATATCCTTTTCTTTGATATAGTCTTCGTTGTGCAATGTTGCCCTTGATACCATACTGCCTGATATTCTAACTGTATCAAGTATGGCTGTAGGAGTAAGTACTCCTGTTCTACCGACTTGTACTATTATATCCTCTACCTTGGTCCTCACCTTTTCAGGTGGGAATTTATAGGCTATTGCCCACTTAGGAGCTTTGGAAGTCGAGCCTATCTCATCTCTTAATGCTATATCGTCCAGTTTTACTACCATACCGTCTATTTCAAAAGGCAGGTCAAATCTCTTATCAGTCCATTTTTCTATCTCAGCTATGACTTCCTCAATGTCATTGCATAGCTTTTTCTCAGGAGATATCTTCATTCCCAGGTCTTTAACATAGTCAAGCAGTTCAAAGTGTGAGTTTTTGCCTTCAATGTCATTTTCCACCGAAAAGATGAATATATCCAACTTTCTGCTTGCCGTAATCTTGGGATCAAGCTGTCTCAGTGAGCCTGCAGCCATATTTCTCGGATTGGCAAAGGTCTTTTCTTCGTTTTCAATTTGCATTTCATTAATGGCATAAAATACTTCCTTGGGTATGAATGCTTCACCTCGCACCTCAACATCCACTTCTTCTTTGAGTTTAAGCGGAATTGACTTTATAGTCTTGGCATTTTGTGTCACATTTTCCCCTGTTACACCGTCTCCCCTTGTACCTGCCGATATCAATATACCCTTTTCATATTTCAGTACAAGAGTAAGTCCGTCTATCTTAAACTCCACCACATACTTGGGATTTTTCGTATATTCTTTAATTTTGCTGTCAAAATCTCTGAGTTCTCCGGCAGTAAAGGCATTACTAAGCGACATCATCACCCTGTCATGTCTTATCGGCTCAAACTTGCTAAGAGCCTTCCCCCCCACTCTGTTGCTTGGAGAATCGAGGGTCTTAAGCTCAGGGTATTTTTCTTCAAGACTTATAAGCTGCCTCATCATCATATCGTAGTCATAGTCCGAAATTATGGGATTGTCATCCTCATAGTAGAGCTTATTGTTCTTTTCAATTTCAGCTTTCAACTCTTCAATTTTAACTCTTGCTTCATCTATACTTTGCATAATTGCTCCTGTTGATTTTTTGAATATTTTACAATGCTATAGCTTGATTTTAAAAATATAAATATCTTTTTTAACATTATCTTAATACTAAGTCTACAGCTATTTAATTGCCACGTATTAAACTTATTATATACTTTATATAAAAAATTGTTTTACTCTTTTATCGCCTATATTTTACAGAGAAAACTGCTCCAATATCAGTAACCTGACTAATTGGTGCGGAAATGTAAGCTTTGATATGGATATCTTTTTGTCTGACTTTTCACTTACCTTGTGATAAAGACCTACAGAGCCACCTATTATTATAGTAATATCGTCTTTTTCGATATTGTCTACCAAGTCTTGTAAAGAGAGATTTTTCATCTGTTTTCCTCCGATTTCAAGAGTGATTACATAGCTTGATTTTTTAATCTTTGAGAGGATTTTTTCTCCCTCAAGTCTCTTTATCTTTTCCACTTCTTTTTCTCTGTCTATATTTATATTTTTTTCATCTTTTATTTCTATTATGTTCACCTTATATTGCGGTCGTATCTTTTTTAATATCTGCTTTTCCAAATCTGAAAAAATCTTGGACTTTAATTGTCCAACGCAGATTAAATCTATATTTTTCTTTGGCATTTTACATTCTTTCCAACTTATCTCTTATCCATTATCTTTTCTTTTATCAGTCTAAGTATAGTCCTTGCAAGCTCTTCTTTGGATAGCTTGTCTACCTTTACAGATGAAAAATCTTTGAAAAATATCTGCACTATATTGGTATCCGTGCCAAATCCGGCTCCTGCCATACTTACGTCATTTGCCACTATCATATCCAAGTTCTTCTTTATTATCTTGTTCTTTGCATACTCTTCCAAATTTTGGGTTTCTGCTGCAAAGCCTACAAGTATCTGAGAAGTTTTTTCCTCTCCCATGCTCTTGAGTATGTCTATAGTCCTTTTGAGCGGGATTGACAAGTCTCCGTCATGTTTTTTCATCTTATTGTCAAATTTTTCCCTTGGTGTATAGTCTGCTACAGCAGCAGCCTTTATTATGACATCTGAAGTCTTCCAATACTTTTGCACCTCTTCATACATATCCTGAGCACTCCTAACACAGACATAATTGGAAAGATTATATGGTACTTCAAGATGTGTACTGCCTGATATAAGAGTGACCTCCGCTCCCATCTGAGCTGCTGTCTTAGCTATGGCATAGCCCATCTTTCCGCTGGATTTGTTGGTGATATATCTTACAGGATCTATATCTTCTATGGTTGCACCGGCTGTAATAAGGATTTTTTTGCCCTTCAACTCGTCACTTTTATGAAGTTCATAATCCACCACTTTCAAAATATCGTCCACACTTGCCAATTTGCCCCTGCCTACATCCTTGCACGCCAAAAGACCTGTATCAGGATCGATAAATATCACTCCCCTTGATTTGAGTGTAGCTATATTTTCTCTTGTTGCAGGATTGTCGTACATATTGGTGTTCATAGCCGGAGCTATTATCATCTTGGCTTTGGTAGCAAGCGCTACAGTGGAAAGCATATCGTCAGCTATTCCGTGAGTAATTTTGGCTATTATATTTGCCGTTGCCGGAGCTATAAGAAGTATGTCGGCTTTTTTGGCAAGGGAGATATGATTTACTTCCCAATACTTTATATCTGAGAACATATCCACGTTTACAACATTGGAGCTTAGTGTTTGGAATGTGAGTGGATGCACAAAATTAGTCGCATTTTTCGTCATTATCACATCTACATTGATGTCTTTTTTGACCAATTTCGACACTATATCACACGCCTTGTATGCCGCTATACCGCCTGTTACTCCTAAGACTATATTTTTTGACATAATAATACCTCGAAAATTAAATTTTCTTAGATTTTATCATATTTTTGATATTTTTTACAGTCTTAATTATTTTTGTGCTATATATTTGAAATTTATGTAAAGTAAAAACTCAATTCCACTTAACATCACAGTCATCTTTGAAATGTAATAAGTAATATCAACTCTGTTTTTTTAAAAATTTTGAGATAAGAGTCCTCTTGATATAGCTGATTTTATATATCCTTAGTTAGTTTGTAAAAGGCTACATGTTTTTAATGTTCACTAATACTAATCACTGTTTATAATGTCATATATTTAAACTTATTGAAATATTTTTTTAGTTTTTACCGACGCATCCTTAATATATTCCTTAGGTATTTAATTGATTTTTAGTATAAATAAAAAAAGATAAGGTCATATTAAAACCTTATCTTCTTGAAAAAATTTTATATATACAAGTAATGTCGGCATTTAAAATATTATACTATTTTATCATATCACCTGTCATTATCTTATAGAGTATAGTACAAATCTCAGCTCTTGATATGTTTTTCTTGGCATTTACATTTCCATCATATCCTTCGATAAGTTTGTTTTTTACCGACCACGCCATATATTTTTTTGACC
>CAUQVF010000018.1:0-50299 GCA_963521605.1 uncultured Peptostreptococcaceae bacterium
TTGTCAGTTCTGAAATACTAAGGGATTTTTTCCCTTTTTCATGAAACAAATCAAGCGCCGTTTCCATAATATCTTCTTTTATTTTAATCTTCTCTTCTTTTGTAAATGCTTTTGCCATTTCATGTCTCCAAATATTATAAATATATCTATGAATTTTTAATCATTTATTCATAGATATCATAACACCATCAAGCATAAAAGTCAATGAATATTTTATTTTATATTCATTGACTTCTGAGATATATTATTTAACTTAACTTTCCCACTAAAATTTTCTTAATTTTAGTTAAAATTTAAATATTTATTGATTTTTTAATACACTACTTAACGCAGAATTTTCTGAATGATATTTATTGGAATTTGCATATTTATTAAAAAAATGAAAACACTGAAAAAACTATGTAAAGTATGATATTGTACTTTTAAAAT
Source organism: uncultured Peptostreptococcaceae bacterium (assembly GCA_963521605.1). Lineage (GTDB taxonomy): Bacteria > Bacillota > Clostridia > Peptostreptococcales > Filifactoraceae > Peptoanaerobacter. The sequence continues at coordinate 430 of CAUQVF010000018.1, forward strand.
ATACTCAAATTTCAATGTCTTTAATGTGGGAAAGTTGAGGTATAAATAAAAAAACAGTAAATCCATATCAAGACTTACTGTTTTAACTAATAGTTATATTGTATCAAATCACTTGAGCATTTATATTTTTTCTTATTTTGACTTTACATATTCTTTAATAGCGTCACTTACATATTGGGCAGTTCCCTCACCAAACTTATCTAAATTATTTTTAAATTCGGCATTTTGGACATAGCCTTTGCCTATACTTGCAAAGACCTCTATTGAGCAATCAAAAGAGTATTTGCAAAGATGTTTGTGTAATTTTTCAGCAATTTCTACATTTTCTTTTGAAATAGCATCCATGCCGCTTGTCATATTTTTAGAAAATGCAAAGAAAATATCATTAAATCCGTCTGTAATTTCCTTCTCTTTACCCTTTTGCTTTTCTAAAGCTTCTTCTATAACTTCTTTTCCATAGGTATCCATTGCCATTTGTTTGTATTTTTGATTGTCTTCATAGGTAAAACCCTTGAATTTTTCTTCTGTTGACATAGTTATTCTCCTTTCGTATGAATCAATAGTCTTTTTTAGTGTATTTATCAACGTTAGGAGTTTTTGTTTTTCATCCTGCATCAAAATCAGCTGATTTTTCAGATGTGTTAATAGTTCACTATCACCCTTTGTCAAAAGCTCCTTTATCTGTTTTAGGGAGAATCCTAAATACTTGTAAAACAAAATACTTTGCAAGACAGACATATCATCTTCACTGTAATATCTATATCCGTTTTCATCTTTTAAGGGAGATAATAAACCAATCTCATCATAATGGTGTAAAGTGCGCACCGATACACCGCTAATCTCACTGACTTTCTTAACCAAATACACTTAATCACCTCCTAACAATCTTAGTATAATCTATCACGTTACGTAGTAGTCAACAACTTTTTTTAAAAATTTTTTATAGAACTGATTTTATTTTAATATCATTAGAATTTCAAGTTTATTTATGGTCATTAGTTTTAAATGATTTTAAATCTTATCATAAAAAATGATATTTATAAGTAATTTTTCTTGACTGTTTATTTCAAAACTAAGAAGAAACAATATTAGCTACTATGTTAATAACTAAATTAAATATAAGTATTATACTGAAATTTGATTAAATATGACAAGAATTTTGTAAATTCAAATTACAAAAAATAGTATTATCATTATTCCCACTACATTAATAAAAATAATACCGGTATTAGAATTACCTTATCAATATTTAAAATTACCCCTTTTTATAATTTGCAATATTTGATATAATTAACTTGTACATACTTAGTGTTATACTAAAAAAAATTATAATTAGGACGGTGGAACAATGACTAAAGAAGCTCTATTTGATTTTGCAAGGAAAAATGCACCTTGCTATATATACGAGAAAGATGTAATTGAAAGCAATTGTAAACAATTACAAAATACTGTAAAAGACGCAGAATTTTTGTATTCGATAAAGGCAAATCCCTTTCTCCCTGTTGTAAAGACAATTTCATCTCAGGGTATAGGTTCAGACGCTGCGTCAAGCAATGAAGTCCTTCTTTCGAAACAGGCTCAAATACCTGCAGAGATGATTTATTACTCAGCACCGGGCAAGACTGAGCAAGACATTATAAAAACATGGGGAAAATGCACTTTCATAGCAGACAGCTTTCACGAATTGGAATTGTTGGAGCAAAAAGCAAAACAAGAAAATACCATGCTTGAAGTTGGTGTCAGAATTCACCCTAATTTTACAATGTTTGAAGGCAGTATTGTCTCAAGTAAATTTGGAATAGATGAAGACTTGCTTTTTGACACGAAATGGAACTATCCTCACCTTAGACTTACAGGTATTCATGTTCACTTACAGTCACAGATTTTGGATTCAAGCATACTTTCAAGATATTATCATAATTGCTACAACTTAGCCGAAAAAGTAAACTCTCTAGCTCATGCAAATATCAAGTTTATCAACTTTGGTAGCGGAATAGGTATAGTATATGATGAAATAAATGAAAAACCGCTGAATATTTCAGAAATAGGGCAAAGCATAGGCGAGATTGCTAAGAAAAACAAAGAAGGACTAAATGCAAAGCTATTTTTGGAAACAGGAAGATTCTTTACTTGTAATGCAGGAACTTACTTTACGCCTATAATAGACCGCAAGATTTCTCGTGGTAAGACCTATGTAGTCGTGCAAAATGCCTTGAACGGATTCTTGCGTCCTACAATGTCTGAGTTACTCAAAAAAGCTCTTGGACAAGACTCTTTGATAGCTCCTCAGGAACCATTTTTTACCTCAGTTAATCAATGTAATTTCAGCATAATAGGAAATACAAATGAAGTAGAAGTAGTGGATGTAGTCGGAACACTTTGTACAGCACTTGACGTAATGGCAAAAGATGTATCACTTCCAAAATCTGATATAGGCGATGTGCTTGCAGTTTCAAATGCCGGAAGTTATGCCTTTACTCTATCTCCATTTGCATTTTCATCTCATGAACTTCCAAAAGAGTATTTATACTAAATTCTAATAAAATAGTGGATAAAATCTTTTCAGAGCATTCGCAATAAAGTCATAAATCATACACTATTTTTAAAAAACTATTGATGAAGATTATCCATAAATTAAATAGATAATAGCATCATACTAAAAAGATGTAAAAAAGCCTTGTAATTTTATTACAGCAAGATTATTGATAATTTGCAAAACAAATAAATTGCTATAATAACAATCTTGCATTATAAATGCCGATTAGTATTATTATAAAGCCTTTTAAAGCATTAAAAAATCTTTAACTTTAATATAATAATGAGTGGTTATTTTAGACCACTCATTATTTTTTTATCCTAATTTTGATATGGATTCTTTCAAATATTTTATTGCTTCTTCCACAGTATTATTACCTTGTAATACGGAAAATATAGGTCGTGCCACAATATCCATCAATTCTGCATAAAAAGTTGTAATATATTTACAAGTAACTGTAGGTGCTACTTCCCAAAAATCGTAGTTTATCTTAGTTGAAAAAATAATTTCATTGCTTCCATCTTCAGCAAGATAAATACGTGATGTGTAGAAAGTTTGTGGTTCAACTCCTTCCTCCTTATCTGCATAAGATAATATTACTTCTGCATTTATATAATTCAACAATCTATATAATCTATTTCGATGTTTACTCAGTCTACATATTTCTATTCCTTCCGGACCATAAATTCCATGTACCTCAACATCATGTTCTCCATAAAATACTACATTTACCTCAATAAACTCGTCAGGAGTATTTTCCGCATCACATACAATAATATAAACAGGAACTCCAAATTCATTATCACTTTCGTCAAAATATTCAATATCATTTTCTTCCAAATATTTTGCAAAACTTTTCATAGCCTTTACTTTAGTCATAGTATTCTCCCATCCTTTTAATATTTACTAATAAAATTAATATCTAACTCCATAACTCTGTCTTGCAATTTGAGTATATTTCTTGATAAAACCAGTCTTAGCATCGGTATATCCATCTCTATTATGTTCAAATTTTCTCCAAAGCGATAATTTCAGACTCTCATACTCTTTTGCAATATCTTCATTTTCTCTCAAATAATCCCTAAAGTATAGCTCATCATTATCACCCTTAATGCGAAGATGAAGATGAAATACTCTATCTGCAAAACCTTGCTCAGTATATCCCTTATTCATGGAAATCCTGTTTAAATTCTCACTCATACATAGCCATCCATTATTTGTTAGAATATTTTTCACATCTTCAAGTTGAGTTTCAAGATTAAGCTCAATTAGTATATCGACTATATTTTTTGCCCATATATTTGAAATTGCAGTACTTCCAATATGAGCTACCCTAATGATATATTCTTTTGGAATTAGAGAAGTAATTATTCTCTTTTCTTCCTCATACCACAGTTCCCAATCCTTATTATGCTCTACAAGAAATATAGGAAATAACTGCCACAGTTCTTCTAAGCTCATTTCTTCCAATTTTTTACTCATCTTTGCAACTTATCCTTACTTATACTAAAAATCACGAATATTGTCAAATAATTCTAAAAGCTTATTTTTATCAATATCTAAATCAGTCGGAATCAAGTTTAGAATCTCGTCAAGAGCTGTATACATCTCATCTCTTTCAATTGTTTCTATAAAGTATTTACCCTTATCCAACTTGTTAAATCCTTCAGTATATTCTTTTACCAATGTTTCAGCAATTTGTTTTGCTTCATCCATTGTACTTCGTTCAAGCTTTATTATTTTGGCTCTGGTTTTTTTATACAAATCTGCTGCCTTTTTTGCTGCTGATGAAGGGATATTTTCCTGTCCGTCCCACGAGCGGAATGGATTATCAAGATTTTGAGACAGCCACTCAGCTTTTCTCGGCTTTTGTATCCATAGATTAAGCCCTTGCTTTTCTTTATCTTTATACAGTTTTTTAGCCTTTTTTGCAGCATCCTCAGGTAGACTGCTCATCCAAAACCAAGATAATTTGGGCATAATCTCAGGCTCAGGTATGTCCTCTGCACAAAAACCGAAGATATCATTCGTTGTAAAGCCTTCTATATTCTTAAAATCTTTTATCATAGCAAAATTTGAAATTATCCCCGGTTTACCCCATAATCTCAACTCTCTTAGATTTGGATAAGCTTCTAATATATCAGACAGGTCTATTTCACTTATAGCACTGCAGTGTAATTTCCCCAAATTTTTTAGTCCCTTAATTTTAGGTACTTTTCCGGCAGTCGGTAAAAGTAGATTTTCTCCATCACCCCTTGCCTTTACTTTACAACTCTCATCAACTTCACCTAATAAAATCAATTGCTCCAAGTCATCATTGAGATAAAGCTCTTTTACTCCTGTCATATCTATTGTAAGTTTGATTAAATGACTTTTTGAAAAGTCCAATTTACTTTGTCCATGATTTTCAAGAGTCAAGTCATTCAAAAATGGACAGTCCTGTAAATATTCATACAGTCCATTATGCCATTTCTTACAAATCAATGTAGATAGGCATTTAAAAACATTAAGCTCTAAAGCATTTTCAAAATCGCTATTTTCATCGATTAAACGACTGATTGAAGCTCCCCACTTTTCTCCTGCAAAATCGACCTTTTCTTTACTTTTAACTGCTTTTTTAAATTCATCTCTTAATTTTTGAGGTATTTCCTGCCATTTTAATTGGCGATACACATCATATCCGTTCCCCCAAGAAAAGGAATATGTATTTGTACTTTCATCAGATAGTGGCTTTATATTCCCTACAAATATGTAGTTTAACGGGGGCTCAGGACTGACATTCATCATATGCAAATCTTTTTCCCAATACATAAAATCCATGTATATGGCATTTAATGTTCTTAGTTCCTCAACTTTTAAAGGCTCATCTCCCGACCAATCCAATGATAAAAGTACAGCTAAGGCTTTATCATTCTTTTCTTCTATCTTTGTTATCTGACAAGCTGTAAACTTTTTTAGAAGATTATTATATACACAAAATACATCTCCACTTTTTGCAATCATATTACTTCCTCTCATTTTGTCATTTATATTAATAACTTATTCACCTAAATACTTTATATAAATTTGGCATGGATTCCACTCATCCCACAAAGTTGGAAAACATTCCAACTCCTTATACCCCACAGACATATAAAACTTATTAGTAATATCATACTCCTTATAGTGTCCCGTTTCAACAGTCTTGACCTGAGAATATGTATATCCGAGTTTCTTAGCCATTTTCTCGTAGGCTTCATTTAATTTTCTTCCTATTCCCTGTCTATGACATTTTTTCTTTATACCCATTACAAAAATATCCGCACAATCCTTGCTTGTCGCATTAAGCACTACAAATCCTACAGCTTCTTCTCCAATAAAGCAAGCTAAAAAAGGCTTATCCTTTGAATCATTTATATATTCTTGAGTGCTTTCAGGCATTCCAAACCACTCTGGAAGATTATTTAGTATTTCTCCTGATATCTGTTCTTTTTCACTTTTATCCACTACTTCCCTTATTTTTAATTCCATAAGTCCTCCACCACAAGCTCGATTCTTTTCTATCTATACTTCAACAAATATTATACAACTTTTTATGTATTAATTAAAGGCATAAATAAGAGCTTGTACAAAGTTATAATTTACCTCATACAAGCCCTAAATAAAACAGTTTTATTTTTTAATCATCTGTAAATTCAAACAGTTCCTCTACGCTCACACCGAACACCTTTGCTATATCCATTGCCAACTTTAAGGACGGATTATATTTTCCGCTTTCAAGGTGGACTATGGTTTCCCTTCGTGCATTTACCATATCTGCAAGTTCTGACTGTTTGTATTTAAACCTTTCTCTATATTCTTTTATCTTAGTCACAAGAGCCATCTTAGACTCCTTTCGTGTCTATTATTATAAAAAGGACAGTTCTTAATACTGATAGAGCAATTATAGCAATCATTATAATCCATCCGACAGCAGTTGTAGAAATAGCATTAACATGACCTAAAATTCCACTGATATATGCAGTTAACAGCATTACAACTGTAAAAATTTTTAGACATATAGCATCACATCTCGTTATATTCTTTTCTGCCAACTCATCCATATTTTCTCTTTTATATTTCTTTACCCTCATATAGTGAAAAAACAATACTGCTAAGAGGAACATCCCCCATGTACTTTGGAAATGACGATATTCAGGTCTCCAATCCGTCCTTGACCACATCCAATAATTAGCTGCTAATAGTAGTGCTATTACTATCTTTGTTGCTATTACCTCTCTAATAGATACTTTCTTATTCATGACATTACCTCCTTAGATTTTAAATAAAGTTATATATTTTTAACTTGATGTTATAAATATACCACATCTAAATATTAATGTCAATAGTTTTGTTATAAATATTTAACTTTTTTATTTCTTATAATTATAATAGACTTGTCCTATTATCAGCTGATAATAAAACAAGTCTATTATATTTAAACTCATACTTTTCATAAAAACATTGTGCTTAACATAAAATCAAATAGGACTAATTTAAAAACTTTATTACAACAATTACTAATATTAAATTTTCACTATTATACAAGATTTTGGTATTACACCGAACTATTGATAATATATTTAAAAATATTGCATATAACAAAATAAACAATACTTTATTACTATATATGCACAATAAATATCATCCATAGATTACTCTGATAGTAATATTGCCATATATGTTGAAACAAAAAATTTATAAACTATATTTAAACTTACTTCTATATTAATTTAGCAAAATTAAAGCGTCTACCTATCTTTGCAGCAAGTAAGGCAAGTTTTTGCAATGTTTTAAGTTTGCACACAAACATCAAATAACTGTCGCTATTTATATCCATAGCTCCTATACAATAACTTTTTTCCCTCCATTTTGTATCTAAAATCCTACACCAAGTTGGAATATCATCATTCTCATCAAGGCATTCCTCATATAGTTCCAGATTATTTTTGTCAGCTAAGCCCTTAATTTGTCCTACAAATTCGCTTAATTCATCCTTCCAGTCCAATTCAACGGCAAAGCCGCCTTCGAGTAGCTCATCAGCTATTGCAATCCAAGCAATAGTCTTAACATCCTCATCTTCATCTATTCCACGCTCATCATATCTTTCAGCATTTTCCTCAAAAAAGCGTAGCGGATCATCAAAACAAGCCTTCAACTTGGAAAGAACATCCTCGTCATCTATAAGTAATTTTGCTATCTCCATATATGTTTTTTTATCTATAACATTTTTCATATCAAATCTCCCTGATTTTTTAGTAATATTGTATATTCTTTATGACATTATAATTAATATTACTCAACTTTCTCACACAAAAAGAAGATTAAAGCATTAAAAATTTAATATCCTTTTAAAATACGTCATTATTAACATTGTTTTTTCAATAATTTCATTTTTTAATAATATAAAATTGTTAATAAATACTATTTAAAAAATCAATCTTAGTTAGTGTATTAAAGAATCAATATATATTTGAACTTTGACTAAATTTATGATAATTTTAGTTGAAATTTTATCACTTCTTCCTTCGCATCTACTGTCGCCCTTACTCCAAAAGGTATGATACATCTTGGTGTGGAATGTCCTGAATTTATATTATATACTATTGACAAATCGCAAGCAGAAAGTTCTTCCAGCAAAATCTCCTTATATTCGTCATAATAAGTATCATCTTGCGGTTTTCCCACCAAAAGTCCTGAAATTACATCAAATATCCCATACTCTTTTAAGGCTCTAATCATTTTTTGGTAAAAAGATGGAGCAGGTCTATTTTCGCTTGTTTCAAGGAATAATATCTTATCTTTCCACTGCTCCAAACTTGGAAAAATCTCATATTTTTGACAGATGGACACAGTATCTTCAAATCTGTAATTTTCAAAGATATTAAAGATAGTCTCTATACAGCCTCCCAATATCTCACCTTCAAACATTGCCTTTCCTTTTATAAGCTCAAAGCCCTTATTAGGGAAACTCTCCATTTCCTTGCCTATAGCAGCCTCACTGAAGTCCTCTCTCTCCTTATACCAGACATCACTTGGTCGTATTTCACTTATTTGACCTGTTGTAATTAATTCTTCAAAATATTTTTTAGTATAGGGGAGCATCTCAGTTGAAAGCTCGCAGACATCAGGCAAAAAAGCCTGTCCATAGAAAGTTTTAATTCCTAATTTATTTAACATAAGATGATTTATAGTGGTATCTGAAAATCCAAGGAATATTTTCTGCCTTACAGCATTTTTAAGCTCGTCTTTATCAAATAGGTAGGGCAAGAGCCTATATGTGTCTTCTCCGCCAATAGCACATAGAATCATATCAATACTATCATCTTCAAAGGCAGTTATCAAATCCTGAGCTCTACACTTAGGCTTATCCTTTATAAAGTCCATACCCTTTAGTGCATGTGGCAAAAACTCAAGCTCTATACCATAGTCACTTATCCTTTTCTTTCCTATTTCAAGCTCATGTTTGATGAAATCTTCTCCAAGAATACCGCTTGACAAACTTACAATTCCAATCTTTTTTATCTTCATAATATCATCCTCCTATTTCCTATATTAGTATTAGACCTTAAGTTTATAGATAGATACACTCTTTACTACTTAATTATTCAATTTCAATTAAGCCTTAAAAACTAATACTAAGCTCTATTTAAACTATGGATTTTATACTTGTGATAGTCTTTAGTATATCTTGTACTACTAAAGTAATAGTTGATATTTTTTTATAGAATAATCCATCACTCTATTAGATTTTAGTATAATATATTAATTTTCGCAATTCTTATTTTATCTCTTGTGTAAAATAAAAAAACTGCTCTACCATAATTGATAGAACAGTCTTCTTGTTTAGAATTATATTTTTTCTACGATATATTAAATTGTGTTGTCATTACTCTACTATATTTGCAAATATTGTAGCTAATTGCTCTCTTGTCAAATTGTCGTTTACACTTATCTTGTTATTAGAACCCTTTACTATTCCTTTTTCAACCAAGGCTGAAACATATCCTAATGCCCAATTTGGCACTGAGTCAACATCCTTGTATTTTGCCAATACTTCCTTTGCCTTAGTTTGATCTAAAGGTTCCACTCCCTTGAATTTAGCTATTGCTACGAAAAGTTCCGCCCTTGTAATATCGCTTTGCGGTCTAAAATTACCTTTAGTGTCAGGAGTGAATATTTTGTTTTCTAATACAGTTTGAACAGCTTTTGCATACCATTTGTTATTATTTACATCTGATACAGCTACCTTTGTTTGTGCTTTTTCTCCGATTATGTTAGCTATTACTTGAGCAACTTCAGCTCTTGTCACGCTTTTTTTCGGCATGAAGCTTCCTTTATTTCCTTGCATTATGCCTTTTTGTACAACTTTTACAACGGCTTCTTTACTCCAAGTGATTTTGTCTGTATCTTTTAGAGAGTTTACCTTTGTTTCAGCTTCTTTTGTTGTCATTTTATCTGAAACCTTCACTTCTTTTGATACATCTTCTTGTGATTTACTTGTTTCTACTTTTTCTTGTGCTACAGCTTTTTCTTGTACTTGTGATGGAATTTTAGCAGGCTCTTGTACAGGTACAGGCTTTGGTTTTGATGATGTTCCACCACCACCGCCTCCTCCACCGCCACCTGATGAGCTTGGGCTACTTGATGATGTGTTTCCGCCAGAAGGTGTACTTGGATTGCTATTGTTATTGTTTTTATTTTCGCTATTCTTGCTTTCTTTATCATTTGAATCTGATTTCTTATCCGCTTCTTTTGCCTTGTCTGGCTCTTTTGCTTTGTCAGGTTCTTTTGCCTTATCAGGTTCTTTTGCTTTGTCAGGTTCTTGTGCTTTATCCGGCTCTTGTGACTTGTCTGGCTCTTTAGACTCTTCTTGTCTTTGAGATTCAACTTCTTCCTTTGGTGCGTTAGGAAGACCTTCAGTTTCTACTTTTAAGTTTACACTAGTTGTTACATCTGACAATGACCTTGCTGTTATTACAGTCTCGCCCTTTGCTATTGCAGTTACATGTCCTCTATTATCTACAGTTGCAACGCTCTGTCTTGATGATGTCCATGTTATTTCATCATCATTTTCCTCAGGAGTCACCTTGAGTTGTAGTTGTGTTGTTGTAGTTGTCATCAATATAGGGCCTGATGTTATTTCAAGAGAGCTTATTTTATCATAATCTTTATATGTTGCTCTTACTTTTACATCCTTATCAGGCATAATAAAACTTGCACCTCTGCTTGAGTCAGCATTTGTTATTTCTACGTCATCACTTACCCACTTATCAAACTTCTTTCCGTCTTTTGATTTTTCTGCTGTAAGCTCTATTTTTTCGCCTTTTCTTGCCTCTATTTTATTAGATTTGCCATTTTCCACATTTACTGTTAGACCAGGTTTGTCAAGTTTAATATATATATTGCCTTTAAATTCAATATCTTTTAGTTGTTTAGTATTTACTTGTCTATATATTGTTTTACTATACTTTAATTCTATCTCAACCGGACCGTTTTTAACAAATTCACTAAAATTTTTAATTTTTATTTTTGATGCATCTCTATTGTCTATTACATCTAAATCTTCATATCCATTTACAGTTATTTTACTATCAACTGCTATTGGTTTCCCATTTAATTTAACAGGATTATCAATAGTATCTTTTGTAAATATTTCATCTATATGAATATCTTCTATTACAGTCTCAATTTTTTTCTTTTTTTCAAATTCTCTTGTTTCATTGAATATACTTCCTAAATCTACGAATTTATTTGTTGAAATCTCAATAGTACTTAAATTAGAAAGCTTAAATATCAATTTTTTTAAAACATCTTCCCTTAAATTATTTGACTCAATTCTTAAATTCCTAAGATTCTGAAAACTTTCAAGTTTTTCTATATTCTTTATTTCTTTGTTCTTAGGTGCAGATAAATAAAGTTCTATCCTATTTTTATACTTATTAACAAATTCATCCGTAATATCAGAAATATCTACTATTTCAGCTACCTTATCAAGTTCTGCTCTAGTTACATCATAATATGCGTAAGAAGTTGTAGGTACATAAGCCATAGGTAGCACCAAAGCAAACGCAAGTGCGAAAGCCAATGCTTTTTTTCTTAACATAAATCCCTCCATGTTTTTGAAATAATATATGCAAAATATTCCTTCCGTATTACAATTATCTTCATTTTTAAGTTATCACAAATCAAAAGAGCTATATTTTGTATATATTTAATTATTAATACATTTTTGTAATTTACCGCTTCATAACATAGTAATAAAAGCTAATTAAAGCAATTAACAAACTACATTATTATATTTATATTAGAATTAATAAGTAAATTAATATTAAACTGAAATGTATATCGTCATATTATAAAATTTTTTTAGTAAATTAGTCCTATTTTTTTGCTATTTTTTTTAAATAGTTGTAGTGCTTAAAAATAGAGATAGTATATGATACTAAAAAGCAATCAAATAGTCCTAAAATATATTAAAAATGAGTTTTCCAAAACTACAAAAAATTACATTTAAATAAGTTCAAATATATAACAATATAAATGTTGATTAGGATACAAGCAAATCAATATAAGAATAAAAACGCACAAAAAAAGCAGCTCTTATAAAAGAACTGCAAAATATATAATGGCTTACATATAGTATTTCAGTTTTTATTTAAAGGTATTAGCTTTCTTTTAATAACTTTACTGCGCTATCCTCATCTTCAACAAAAAATATATCTTTTCCACTGTTGCACTCGAAGATAAAATCCCTCAAAGCCTTGCTGTCATACATTGAAAATTCGCCTATTATTGCTAATTTCATATTGTAATTTATAACCTTTTGTAGTATATTTCCTGCTATTTTGTTACTTAGATCGAAAAAATCCTCAGTCAAATTCCCCTTGTCAATTATAACTCTACTTAGTCCTGTCTCATAGGCTATCGTCATCAACATATCAAGCATTGACTGTTCATCTCTTATCAATACGTCATCTTCCAAACGTGCAACAAAAGGCTTATCATCAATATTTATAATCTTATAATTCATAATACCCTCTTTCTTTTATCCCTCTGCTACCCTGTCTCCGTCTAATGCTTTCCAACCGAAGCGCATAATGGAAACAATGATTGAAATTATGGTAATACTTTCATTTATTACTCCACCCCATGATCTGAATATAACATCATATATAAGGCAACATGGTGAATTGATAAATAGATTGTTGATACGAATAATCTTCGCATTATTAGTCCAACATGCCAAAGTACCTGAAATGGCTCCAAGTCCGGGTAAAATGCTAACAGGTCCGTCCCATGTCATAATAGTGATAGCTACTAAGATTAAAGAAAAGATAATAGCCCATCCCTTCCATCTTACCCACTCCCACTTTTCATAGCGAGTAAGCATGATGTTTCTGACTACAAGAACCACCAAGCTCAAACAACCGGAATAAGCACCAAGCAAACCCAGCTGTACACAAAAAACAAAGCAACCTGCAATCTGCATAAAAAATAACATCTTATTAGATTTTACCTGATAAGACATCATAAAGAAAAATACTCCAATAATACCTATGATTTGAATGGTCAAATCGTTCATTAACTCTTACCCCTTAATAATAAATTTTCATAATCATAATTGCAATATGACATTTTATTACTATAACACTTTTATTTATCATAATCAATAGTCTTATTTACTTAACAGCAAAAACCTTTTAAAGCGCCATTTAATGATATTTGAAAATATATCACCCGAATTTCAAATATTTAGTGTAAAATTAAAAATTGCCTGACTTTTTAATTGCTGATTAGTATAATTTCATAGTATATGGCGTACAATACTCATCTTAAGTATGATAATTAAATTTCTATAAAATCTGAAATAAATTCTTTTTCAAGATATTCTCTTATTGAATTTATATCTTCAAACTCGATATATCTCGGAAAGCCCTTGACATTGCATTTAGAATAGGTCAAATGATAAATCCTATACACTTTCTTAGCGTTATTTTCTATCAAAAATAAGACGTCATCATTGGAATAACTTCTTGCAAGAGCAATCACATCTGCATTTTTAACAACATCATCATTTGAAAGCTCTGATTTAAGCTCATTTACAAAAAATATTTTTGAATCGGAAATAATAGCCCAATTAAAATCTTCTCCATACTTTTCTTCCAATTCTTTTATCGCCTCTTCTATTGTCATATCAGTACCTCTACTAAGCCCTATATTTTTAAATTAGAGCATTTAATTAATCTTTTTTTTCAGAAGGATAAATTTATAGCAATAACTATTATTTTATCTTAGACAGCTAATATATTCATTTATCTTTTCTTTCAACTTGAGCCTATTTTCTTCCAAGTCAGGACAAAAGCCTGTAACCCCATATCCAATCATCCTATAAAGTGCATGAAATCTATAATTATCTGCTCTTTTTTTATCTCCTGATATTTCCGCCTTCTTAATTTCATCTATTTTACAAACTGAATTGTAATCTTGTCTTTTCAGTATTCTATGTGTAAAGTTCCACCTTTCTTCTTCCGTTTCATCCTCACTTCTATTTGTAGACCAAACTTTTTTCATCTGCAATACTCGAAAATCTCTGTCCTCCATCCTTCCATCTTCCTCGTAGATGTAGGCTTGCAAGCCCCAAATCCAGAGCATAAAATCCCATATATTGAAATTAATCTTACTTGGAATATCAATATTTGAATATTCACAAATTTTTAAGGCAGACTCTTTATCTCCTACAACATAGAGCCTATATGCAAGCTCACATAATAAAGTCACATCAGAACTTCTCGTAAATGAGAATTTTTTAGTCAATTTTCCGCAAAGTACGGCAATTTCTTTTCTGTCATGCTTTTGCACTATTTCTTCAAACAACATATTTACTCACCTATATATGATAAAAATTATTAAAACAAGTATTGAATTTACAGATAAATATTATTTATATTTTCAACTATTTCTTTTAGTATATTTATTAGCTATACAATTAGTTTTAAATCTAATTTTTTTCATCATTTTTAAAAACTGTCCTACATCCCTTATTACTTTTGTAAGGAATATAGAACAGTTAAATTTTTAGATTATGCTTTTTATTAAGTTTATTAGTTTCAAAAATAAGGACTTTATTTACTTTATAAGGCTTCCAATACCGTATATTTGCCATCTAAGCAGTGCTAATATAAGCAAGTGCAGTGGATAGAATATATAAAAGAAGTATCTAAAGTCCTTGCCTCTTTCACCATTGTAGAAAAGTATAGGTATTAGCCCAAGATACGACATAGGATGGTGAAAATAAAAGCTTACTAAGCCTGAGATTACTTGCTTTACTCTGCAAGTCCTAAGTATGTAGAACAGTCCTATAGATATGATGCCCAATGCCTTTCTATCACACTTTATATTTTCAGCTATAAATGCAAATACCGCAATAATCACAGCATAGCATATATAACGACCTATGATATTTAAGTTTTTTTGTTCAATTATTTCCATTAAGCTCATCATTACTATAGCAAGCAAGAAAGTCCACATTACATTTCCAAATATAAATGCTATCAAAAACTTGCGTGTATATATAAACGCCTGACCAAAGGCTATATTATAAGCAGGAGTAGAGATTATTGCAAAAATAAGCATACGAAGAGCGTATTTTTTCCTATCTTTAGTCTTCAAGAAGCCTTCCACTACCAGAAAAGCAAATATAGGAAATGCAATTCTGCCTATACCTCTCATAAAACTGTATTGTACTTGCATTGATTGTGAAAGAGATTGGATACCTGTTGCTGAAAGTATCATAACTGCCGCATAGTGGTCAATTAGCATAGACAAGACAGCTATAACTTTCATTTTAAAAGCTGTTATCTTGAGTTTTTCCTGTAATTTAGTAAGCTGTTCCATATTATTACCTCCAAAATTCAACATTTATCCGTAATAATTTTTATTTCCTTTTAAATAAATATCATTAAAAACACAAGTTATATGTAGTTATTTTTTAGAATTTATAATACTTAAAATACCTTTGATTAGATTGGCTGAACATTTTTTCTTTGAATGTCTTATTGATTACAGCTATCTTATAAGTAAATAAAAGTAAAGTTTCCCATTACTCTATTAATCATTAGAATAAAAAGAATATCTTTTAATATGATAAATTAATAGACTTGTTCGATTCAATATTTATTGACATCCATATTAAGATTTCAAAAAATTGATAATCTTCTTAATATAGGCTCATATTAGGCTAAATACAGTCAAAGCTCTTTGAAGTTATCGAACAAGTCCAACTAAGTTTATAATCTCCATAATTTGAATATCTGTAGATAAAAACTCTAATCATTTATTAATAATATTTCCATTTCTATATTCTTTGCTAAATAGAAACGGTACAAATATTGCAAAGCCGACAGCTATTGCCATTATATAAAAACTGCTCATTGAAATATTATCAGCTCTGAACATAAGATTACGCAATACTATAAAAGCACTGTTTAGTAAATTTAACATTGAAACTAAAATTATGCTCTTTGTCTTCATATAGCAAAGTCCTATAAAAATTCCTATGAAAACATAATATACAAGCATTGCAGCCAATTCATAGATAAGCACTTCACTGTTAATCATCATGAATATCGGAATATTATATATCCCCCAAATTACTCCTGTTAATAGCACACCGCCAATTTTCCCCATCATGCCTTGAAGTCTTATCTGTAAAAACTGTCTCCAGCCATACTCTTGTCCGATTACAAAGAGTATATTAAACATAATAGTTGGAAGTGAGAGCAATACAGAAAAATTATTCATAAATATATTGTAAAAATCTACATATCCCTTGATATATACACTCCAAACCGCAGCTTCTATACTAAGTAGTAGTAATAAAAGTGCTGACCATTTAACAAAATTTTTCAGACTTATCTTTCCTACCAGCTTCTTATCGTTGACAGTAAGCAAATACAGTCCCAGAAGCTGAGCCATAAAAAATATAAGTTGAAAGATTGGGGCATTTTTTTCAGTTTTAAATATAAAAAATACTATTGAAATTGGGAAAAATGCCAAATAAGCTATGTTGAACTTGTTTTTAAAGATTTTCTTAAAGTCAAATCCGTTTTCCACTAAAATTGCTGATGCTGCAGGGCAAAGCATAATAAAAAATGCAAAGTCAGCAAAAAATGATGAACTGTCACCTCTTGTTGAAAACAAATAACATATTAAAAACATAAGTAAACTAAGTAATAACAAGTACAATACACATTCTTTAGCATTCTTTTTCATGATAGACCTCCATGTAAATTACATACGAAGATAAAAAATTTTAGTACTAAAAAACTTTTTATTACCTATAAAGAAATATAAAACAAGCATTTACTTACTTCTTTATATTTACCCTATTTTTACAAAGTATAAGCAAATCACTCCCCCTTTTTAAAGCTGTTAATTCTTACTTTATAGTCAAATCTATCTGTAGAAAGATTGACTATAAGTTCTATAGGACATCAATATTTTAATACTTTTCAATAGGAGACTTGCATTAAAAATAATTAAGAGTTATTACAAGAGCATATATACATTTCTCATACATATTAAATATTTCTCAGCATATTTATACAGAACAAATGAACTGAGCAAATCTCCATTGTTATCAAACATGTAAACTTTACCTAACATTTTAAAATCGCTAACTTCTTTACTATTTACTATAGTAAAAGAATAATTCTCTTTCTTTTTTTCTATGTTTTCAATATCAGTTTGACTGATTTTTGAACTAAAAAAACTTTCAACCTTGCCAAAATCATCTAAATTTTTTTTAATTCTCGCACTTTCACTTAATTCTAATTGATATATCAATATAAAAGAAGAAAAAAGCACTAATAAGATGTACATTAATGTTTTTTTATTCATATTTAAGCACTCATTTCTAATGGTATTGAATATATTTTTCTATTCCTTTTCTCATAAGAGCTTTATTATCATCAAAATCATAATGTTGTCTTATATTTCCCTTCCTATACGAAGCATCATTATCTCCCAATAATACTCTTCCCTCAATTGTTTTTCCAGCTCTGTAAGGATAAATTGAACCTACTTTTACTTCTTTATTCCAATGTGCATTTGCTACATATTCATATGAATTAAAACTATTAAGTAAGCTAACAACCCCTGTTGCAGTTGTATAAGTAGCACAGATAACTTGAATTACTTTTACAGGACATGAAAGCCAAGTAGCAACTATCCCTATAGCAGTACCACTTGTTAACCACCAACTACTATAATTGTAACATTCAAAATGCAAACTTCCAATTTTTTAAACAGTTATGGTCAATTTGTTTATTTGCTTCTTTAAGCATATTAGGAGTATTATTTTTCGTTGTGCTGTTAGTAAATATAAATGAATTTACTTCAAATAAAAAATATCTTTTTATCATAATGGACTACTTTTTAATAAAAATACAGAAACTAACAAAATATAAGTAAAAAAATAAATATAATTAAATTTAATACCATATTTATTATATTTTTTCCTTAATGTAATTCTCAAGACTAAATATATAAAAAAATTAAATACGCCGGAAAATATAACATAATATGAGTTTTTATCATTAAGAAATATTGCTATAATCGTATTTGAAGAAGCAACAATAATAAAAAAAACTGTAAATTTTAAAAATTTATATAAATAGTCATTCATAGTAAAAACCTCAAATTATACTGTATTTTAAAGTAGATTTAGCAAAGTCATTTTAATGGTCATTATTTATTTCTTCATTTGATAAACCTTTGTACTGTTATCTGAAAACTTTAAAGGTCTAAAATCAATATTTTTTATAGATGGATTAAACTGAAATATCTCACCATCATAAAAACAACATAGTGTATTATCATCTACTACATATTCTTTTATCTTTGAATCTTTCAAATCTAACGATTTAATATAATTTACTCAACTTTCCCACATGAAAAACACATTAAAACTATTGAAATTTGAGTATATTTTAAAAATATAATATTATACTTGACATAGTTTTTTCAGTATTTTTATTTTTTTGATAAATATGCAAATTTCAATAAATAGTATTCATAAAATTGTGTGTCAAGTAGTATATTAAAAAATCAATTTATGTTTAAATTTAAACTAAAATTGTGATAATTTTAGTGGGAAAGTTGAGTTATAACTTATAATCTTTAGAATATCCTGTTATAACATCGCATTTAGCTTGATTGTAAATATAATACTTAAACATCAAATTTTCAAAAATCAATTTGCTAATACTTTGGTTTTTCTAAAAATATAAAACAACTATTGCAAAGCATCCTATCTTATTTTTTATATTTCATAGTGTCAATTATAGCCTTAATATTTTCTAAAGAAGTTCTGCCTTTTAGAGTATATCTGATACCGTCAGCCACAAAAACGGCACATTTTTCTGAAATGTAGTTTTCTTTATCACTGTCTGTTGTTTTACTTTCTATTATATTTACTTTATATCCCTGTTTAGATATATATTGCTCTTTAAATTGATAATTTCCTAAATAATCTACACTCCACCCATTATTCATCTGATTTTCACTTAAAATGATGTCAGCTTTTAAAGATACAGGAGAGTAATATTCCTTTCCCTTTTGGTATTCATAAAATCCTTCTTCCTCGTTGTATCTATAATTTGAAGTATCTCCTGTTACATAATTTTCAAACATCAATATTGCAAAATTCTTGTTGTCTGTCTTTACTTTTTCTATTATATATGGATTTTTATTTGCTAATTCACTATATAACAATAAATTCATTATTTTATCCGGATAAATTTTCCTTTCATTATATATCTCACCCTTATTTACTGATTTTTCAAGGTTATTTAATTTTATGATATACATATTATCCAATTGTGGCAATTCTTTTTCATTTACTTTCATTAACTCTTGTACATAAGCATTTGCATAAATTATATAGCTGAAAAAAGCAGTAAATACAAAAACTAATAGAATATACATATTATTTTTTTTAACTTTTAAATATCTCTTGCAATTTTTCATAATAATACCTACTTCCTTTTATTTATCTTTTATAACTATTTATACTTACCCTAAACTTTAATGATTCTGTAGAATTATTATCTATAATAACTTCATAACTACTGTTGCGATTTGCTTTAACCGTTAACGTTGTTGCTCTGTTTAAACTTGCATTGTAAAAAGATTTACCATCTTCTTTTATTATTATTGCATAATCTAAACCGTCTCCACATCTCATTTCACTTGTCTTTATAGTAAAACTGTCATGGTCTTTTTTTGTATTGGATGACATATTAAAACTATATGATTTATGTTCTAAGCCACTCAACGTAGCTTTATCATCTATATTTGCAGCTCTAACTCCGTTCAACTGTATGTCACCAAGTGTTAATTTATCGTATTCTTCATCACTTATTTCTTTTACTTTATCCTTTTCATAAATCCTATCTTGTGATATTACTTCTTCATCAACCTCATCTTCAATAACATCAGAAACAGTCACCCTGTCTTTTTCTGCTATAATAACATCTGCAAATACCGTCATTGACAGAGCCATCACTATTACTAAAACACAAACTCCTGAAAAACTTTTCTTCCATTTTTTCATTATTATCATTCTTTCTTTAGTGGGATGTAGTTTTAATGCTGTTTCTTTTTCTATTTCTTTTTGTTCAATAAGTTTTAGCATTGATAGGCAATAATCTTTCCTATTTTGCATTGTATCTCCCACTTTTTGGACTACCAACTTATCGCAAAGCATTTCTATGTCGTCTTCTATATATCTTGAAGCTATAAGAACAAATATATTGAACCAATGCAAGCATGTTATAAGATTTTTTATATGATTAAATACAATATCGAATTTTTTAATATGTGTCATCTCATGGATAAGTACAAATTTAAGCAGTTCTTCATCTTCAAATATATGACTTTGTAATATTATTTTGGGATGAATAACTCCATAAGTTATAGGTGTTGATATATTGTCATTAATAAATACTTGCACCTTTCTTTTTAAGTCGAATAAATCAATGTATTTTTTTATTTGCTTGTTTTGCTCTATTAATATAGAGTTTTTCATAGCCTTATTTCTTTTGATTAGCTGTACTACAAAATATATAAGGAATAAGCTTGCAACAATTGTCCTATTGGCTCTATCCAAAATATCTCCACAGCATTCTAATATAAAAACTGCTACTTTACTAAAAAATATCATAGGCATTAATATTAACTGTAGTAAGCCATACTTACTTGGATCATCAACTTGGATAAAAAGTGAATACGGAAAAAGTAGATATATAAAGAGTATAGTCCATAAGATGATACTAGCCCATTTCGTGCTGTTGATATTTAATCGTCTCCTTACCAAAAGTATAAGACCTATTACAAATATACTCCTTATACTTTTTTCCAATCCTGAGACCATTACAAACGCTATAGTCATAGGATTATTCCTCTACATCAAAACTGTCAATTAAAGCTTTCATTTCTTGAAGTTCTTTCTTATTTACTTTTTTCTCACTTAAAAATGCACGACATAGGTTTATAATTGAGCCTTGAAATAGTGTATCTATTGCA
The DNA here is from genome assembly GCA_963521605.1 of uncultured Peptostreptococcaceae bacterium. GTDB lineage: Bacteria > Bacillota > Clostridia > Peptostreptococcales > Filifactoraceae > Peptoanaerobacter. Next base: position 21,572 of record CAUQVF010000018.1, read on the forward strand.
TCTTTTCGTTGCTTTTTAAGAGCTTCTTCTCTTGAAACAACAGGCTTTAATGTATATTTTGGATAACGTCTTGTAATTGCACCTTTTTCAAGCAATCTACTAAAAAAAGTATAACAAGAAGTTTTTCCTAAGCCATGTTTTTCAAATAATAACTTAGATAAAGGTAAAGCCTGTATCTCTCCGTTTTCATCCAAACATTTACCATCCCAAAGCATTTCCATTACCATTAGTTCTCCCTTTGATAATTCGATTTTAATCGCCCCCTATTAAATTAATTACTATAAAATTATTATTATTATGAATTAAATTTTTTCAAAGAATAAATTATATTCATTAAAATATTTTTATTCTTGTTATGAGAATAAAACTTTTTTTATATTTTGTCAAGTATTTTGGCATTTTTGTAATATTTATTTTTTACTATTTATGCGATAAAGCAATAGTATAATTTTCAATTCTCTTTAGTATCAAAATTATTATGAATTTTTATTAGATTTTCTTATTATGACAGACAAATTTAATTTGACTTATGCTATTTCAGACATTATAATAAACTGATATAAGTAGTTTAATTTAGAGCAATATTTTATTCAATTTTAAATATTTTTTATTAACATAAATTTTAAGTTTATAAGTTATAATAGTATAGAAATTTATTAATTCCTTTTGTAGGGCAATGTTTGATATAGATATTGCGTAATTTGGGAGCGAGAATTGATTAAGGAAAATCAGAAAATTTTAAACAGCGCTAATGTTTTAATTGACTCCTTCATCATTGTATTTTCATATATCTTGGCGTACAAGGTGAGAGTTAAAAGCGACTTTATAATATATGTTGAATCTGTCAGCTTTTCAAGCTATATGAGATTTTTGATACTGATAGTGCCGACTTTTCTAATAATGTACTATTTTTTCAAAGTCTATACTGCTCAAAGATTGAAAAGTTTGCTTGAAGAAGTATCTAAGATAATCAGAGCTAATATTGTAGCTACAGCAGTTTTATTTGTAGTCTTGTATTTCAGCAAGGAAGTAGACTATTCAAGATTTATGATGGCTATATTTGTGCTTTATAACATCATTTTTACTTCGATTTACAGAATAGCTCTCAGATATATGCTGAGATATGTCAGAAAAAAAGGCTTTAATATAAAACGTGCTTTTTTGATAGGTACGAGCGACACCGCCATGGATTTCCTGCAAAAGACACACAAAAATCTTCATTGGGGCTATAAGGTAATAGGAATTTTTGAAGAAAAAATCAACCCTCAAAAGCAGGAGAGATTGAAAAAAATCCATAAGAACAACTATATACCACGCTATGAGTTTAAAAAATTGGAAGAGATACTCACTCAAAAGCTGGTAGACGAGGTAGTCATAGGCATAAGACTGAAAGAATATGAACATCTCGAAGAGATAATAAGAATATGTGAAAAAACAGGGGTAAAAACTCAAATCATCCCTGATTATCTTAAGCTTATCCCGTCAAAACCTGATGTGGAACAGATTGAAGATATTACAATTATAAATATAAGGCACATCCCCTTGGACAATCCTGTCAACAAGTTTATAAAGCGATGTTTTGATATTGTTATGTCCTTACTTGCCATCATCATCTTATCACCACTTATGATAATAACCGCAATAGCTATAACACTTGACAGCAAAGGCGGTGTTATCTACAAGCAGGAAAGAGTGGGATATAATAGAAAAAACTTTTTTATGTATAAATTCCGCTCTATGAAGGTGCAAAGTGAAGAAGATGAAAAAGACAAGTGGACTACAAAAAATGACAACAGAAAGACAAGGGTAGGCAACTTTATAAGAAAGACAAATATTGATGAATTACCGCAGTTTTTCAACGTACTTAAGGGTGATATGTCCTTGATAGGTCCAAGACCTGAGAGACCTTTTTTCGTGGACAAGTTCAAGCAAGAAATACCTAAGTACATGATAAAACATCAGGTGCGTCCCGGTATAAGCGGATGGGCTCAGGCAAACGGACTGCGTGGAGACACTTCTATTAAAAAGAGAATTGAATACGACATTTTCTACATTGAAAACTGGTCTTTGTCGCTTGATATCAAGATAATACTGCTAACTTTAAAAAACGGATTTAAAAACGCTTATTAATATCTTTTTTGTTAATTTGATATATTCGAAAAACTTGGTGATACCATGGATAAAATAGCTAAGCAACTTATATCTCTATCTGAAGAAAAATACAGGCTTTTTCAAGAAAAACTTGTACCTGATAACAAATATGAGATATTAGGCATAAGAGTGCCTATTTTGAGAAATTTTGCCAAAAAAATGGAAGCAGATGACAAGCTTGTGTTTTTGCAGGCTCTACCACATAGCTACTATGATGAAAATATACTGCACAGTATACTGATTTCAAATATGAAAGACTATAATGACATCATCTCAAGGCTTGAAGCATTCTTGCCCTTTGTGGATAACTGGGCGGTCTGCGACTGTATATCTCCTAAGATTATGAAGAAATATCCGGATAAATTCTACTCATTTATAGTGCAGTGTACAAAATCAAAGCATACTTATACTATCAGATTTGCAATAGATATGTTACTGCAGTTTTATTTGGATGAACACTTTGATGAAAGTCATCTTAGCCTTGTAAAAAATATAGTATCTGAAGAATATTATGTAAATATGGCTAAGGCTTGGTATTTCAGCATGGCACTGGTGAAACAGTATGACTCAACTATAAAGCTGATAGAAGAAAAATCAATGGACAAATTTGTCCAAAACAAATCTATCCAAAAGGCAAGAGAAAGCTATAAGATAGACGACGAAACAAAAAAATATTTGTTGAATTTCAAGATTTAAAAATTAATTTGGAGCATTAATTATGAAAACACTGATTAAAAACGGAAATATAGTAACATCTTCTGAAACTTTTAAAGCAGACTTGCTGATAGAAGACGAGATAATAAAGGAAATAGGCATAATTGACGAATCTGTAGCAGATGCTGTAATAGACGCCACAGATAAATTTGTAATGCCGGGTGCAATAGACGCTCATACTCACATGGCACTTAGACAGTCTGAACAGTTTACAAGTGTTGACAGTTTTTACACGGGTGGTGTGGCTGCTGCATGCGGTGGTACTACTACCATAGTGGATCATATAGCATTTTCACCTGCAGGTTCTCCACTTCATACAAGTATTGAGAGATATTATGAGCTTGCAAAAGACTGCGCTATAGACTATTCCTTCCATGGAGTAATCCAATATGTTGATGACGAAATAATAAAAGAGCTTGAAAATCTTGTTTTAAACGAAGGAATTACAAGCTTTAAGGCATATAGCACCTACTCTTATCCAATGAATGACGAAGGATTTTTGAGAATACTTAAGAGTATGAAAAAAACAGGCGGTATACTTACTGTTCACTGCGAAAATGACGGAATAACAAACTATCTTCAAAAGAAGTTTATAAGTGAAGGCAATACATCAGCAAAGTATCATCCGCTAAGCAGACCTAACAATGCAGAGGCTGAAACTGTAGCAAGACTTATACAAATAAGTGAGCTTGCTGACGACTCGAATCTATATATAGTGCATACATCTGCAAAAGAGTCTCTCGATCAGATAAGACTTGGCAGAAAAAGAGGACTGAAAAATCTAAAAGTCGAAACTTGCCCACAATATCTCTTGCTTACAGATGAAGAATATGATAAGGAAAATGTTGAGGCTCTAAAGTATATAATGGCTCCTCCGCTTAGAAAAAAAGAAGACAACGAGGCGCTATGGACTGCTGTACAGGATAATACTGTAGATGTGATAGCAACTGACCACTGCCCTTTCAACCACAGTCAAAAATTAGAGGGTATGAACGCATTTAACAAGGCTCCCGGCGGTGTAGCAGGAGTTGAAGAAAGAGTAAGACTGATGTTTACTCATGGAGTTGCCACTAATAAGATAAGTGAAAATCAATTTGTCAAACTGCTTTGCGAAAATCCTGCAAGGATATTCGGTATGTATCCAAAAAAAGGAACTCTTGCCATTGGAGCAGACGCAGACATCATGATAATAGATCCTAATGAAAAAGACACTATATCAAAACAAAACCTACATTCTATTTGCGACTACAGTATATTTGAAGGTTTTGAAGTAAGCTGCAAGATACCTTATGTCTTGCTTCGCGGAAAAATCCTTGTAAAAGACGGCAAATTCTTAGGTGAAAAGGGATATGGTAAATTTATAAAGAGAAGTCCGAAAAAGTAAGATACAAGCTTAAGTAAATCAAGGAGAACTGTAGATGATTAATAAATGGATGAAAAATATCCAAAAGTACAAATTGATAATAATAGCGGTCATTGTATTTTTGGTATTGTTCATAAGTCTGGCAACTTCAATGAGAAACAATAAAAGCGGAGCTGTCCAAAAGTTAGGATTTAACATAATATCAACAATATCAAATAAATTCGTATCAATCAGAGACAGTTTTTCAGGTAGTTCAAAGCAAAAGGAAATAGAGGAACTAAAGTCTGAAAATGCAAAACTTAAGACTCAGCTGATAGAAAATACCATCTCAAAAGACAATCTGAAACAACTCCAAGCTTTGCAAAAATCATTGAAATTTGTAACAGATAAAAATTCGAGTGCCTTTGTATCAGCAGATATAGTCGCTAAAAACTCAGGGAACTACTACAAGACTTTTACAATATCTGCCGGCTCTGCCCAAGGTGTAAAATCAGACTCCATTGTAGTAAATGGTGAGGGCCTTGTAGGTAGAGTGTACGAGATTTCCAAAAATTACTGCAAAGCCATATCGCTACTTGACAATAGAACTCCGATAAGTTTTGAAATAGTCGGAAGAAACAATGACACCGGAATGATAATGCAGGATACTAAAGTGGTACAAATCAGTGACGAGTCTCTGGTAAAAGGCTATATGTTTGACGCCAACTCTCCGGTAAAAGTCGGTGAGATGATTACAACATCAGGTCTTGGACTATATCCATCAGGAATACCTATAGGCAAGATAGAACAGGTAATACCTGATGAGAAAAACATACTCAAATATGTTGTTGTAAGACCTTTTGTAGATTTTACAAATCTTAATAAGGTTATGATATTCAACAAAATAGATACGGAAAGTTAAGTTTATGAAAAATATACTCAGCCTGATTACAGGCATAGTTATAATTATTTTTTCAAATGTACTATTAAATTTTGGAAGCAGCTCTCCAAAAATAGAACCTATAGTTATATATGTGATAATGCTTGCCATATTTTCCGAAAGCAATAAATACTATTTATATTTCTTAGGATTATTTTTCGGATTTTTACAAGATGCGTCTGTAGGTAGATACTCGTCTTTGTACGCAATAGCCTTCCTATTGATAATGATAGCAGGAGAAGTAGTAAAGCGCCAGATAAGAAGAGAGTATTTTTTAGTATCTTTCTTCAGCTGTTTTATTTTTGTACTAAGTTCTACGCTTTATTTCTCGCTTTTTTCAGGCTCTACATTATCGCTGATGGAAATGGCAAAAATAAATTTAATATATATATTAAAAACTATGGCAGTATGCAGTATTATATTGCTTATACTATGTAAGATAAAAGGAAGAGATAAAATATGAAACCGGGTGATATAAACAATAGATTCAAATATATCTACGGTTTTATAGCCTTGGTATGTATCTTGATAATAATGAGAATACTTTTTTTGGGAATAATAGAGAAGGAAAACTACAGAAGTATAGCTGAAGAAAGTATATACAAGGATATAACCATACCTGCCCCTCGTGGAGAGATACGTGATAAAAACGGTGTACTCCTGGCAGGAAACAAGCCTATATTTACCGTAACTATATTAAAAAATGAAATAGAAAACTCAAAAAGTTCTATTAAGGAAAAAAAACTGAAGATTAATGATGTTTCAAAAAAAATATCTGATATTCTTAAAAAGAACAACGAGAATATAGAAGACAGCTTCCCTATAAGCATATCAAAGGATGCCTATATTTTTACATTTGACGAAGAAATCAAAAAATGGAAAAAAGAAAATAATATTGATGAAAAAATGAGTGCCAAAGAGGCTTTTTACAAAATTGCCGACAATTTTACCAAACAATCAGGCACTACTATAGATAAAAATTCAAGTGTATTTGAAATTCAAAAAATATTAAACGAGCATGGAATCTATCCTCCGATATCTGTTACAGGCAGTATGGAATATACAAGAGCACTTGATAAAGAACAGTGGTTGTCTAACTACGGCATAAAAGATAAAAAAATATCAGCTAAAGAAGCCTTTGCTAAGATAAGAAAAAACAGGCTGATAGATGAAAAACTGACAGACGCTCAAGCAAGAGATATACTTGTAATTGTAGATGCTATGCTGTCTAAAAAGTATCTGCAGTATGAACCTGCCCTTATATCAAGGGACATAAGCCAAAAGACTGTTGCGATAATAGAAGAAAATATAGTGGATCTTAGTGGCGTAAACGTACAAGTCGAACCTCTCAGATACTATCCTCAAGGCAACCTTGCTTCTCATATATTGGGGCAAATTGGAAAGATATCATCAAGTGATGAAGCCTACCTTGAAGATGAGAGATACTCAAAATCAGACTATGTAGGCAAATCAGGAATAGAGTTTGCCTTTGAAAAGCACCTTAAGGGTACAAACGGATATGAGAGAGTGCTTGTAGACTCAGCCGGAAATAAGATAAAGGACATTGAGTCAAAAGAGGGTACTGCAGGAAATACCGTATATCTTTCAATTGACGCAAAACTCCAAAAAGTAGCCGAAACTTCTCTGGAAAAGACTCTAAAGACTCTCCAAGTCGGAGGAGTATACAAGAGTAAATGGGGAGACACTAAGATGAGAGGAGCTACCAAAGTATATAAAAACGCAAATGCAGGAGCCATAGTAGCACTTGATATAAAGACAGGAAAGGTGCTTGCTATGGCAAGTTATCCCTCATATGATCCCAATATGTTTACTGACGGTCTGACTCAAGCTCAGCTCAAGTCTCTTGAACCTGAAAATCCTAATGACCCGCTTTCTCCAAAACCCATGTTCAATGCGGCTACCATGACAGCTGTACAACCGGGCTCAGTATTTAAGATGATTACCGCTCTTGCCGGACTTGAAAACGGACTTGATCCTTACTATTCAATAGAAGACAAAGGTTTTATAGAAATAGGTGGCGTGCCTTTTGGTAACTGGCTATGGAATCAGGAGAGAAGAACTCAGGGCTTTGAAAATGTAGTAACTGCTCTCAAAGACTCCAACAACTACTATTTCTATTGTATTTCTGTAGGTTATAACTATGCTACAGACAAAAAAATCCCTATGGGAGATATGAAAAACGGTACAACAATATTGGATATGGCGAGAAGATTCGGACTTGATAAGAAGACAGGACTTGAAATATATGAGCTAAGCGGAAAAATCCCTGATCCTAAGACTAAATATCTTCAACAACAGCAAAATATGAAGAGAGACATCACTTCCAAGATGGCAAATTATTTCAAGGATATAACTGCCAAAGCCAACGAAAAACAGTATGAAGAAAGAATAAATACAATAATAAGTTGGACTGACGAAAATCCTTCAAGATCAGAGATAATAAAAAGACTTGCAAATCTTAAAGTCAGATCTGAAAAACTTGAAGAAGTGGCAGACTTACTCAAATACACCTACTTCAACCATGCCAACTGGACTACCGGAGATATATTCAATATGGCAATAGGGCAAGGTGAGCATCAATATACCCCTGTCCAAATAGCAAACTATATATCAGCCATAGCAAATAACGGCTATCTCAACAAAGTGTCCTTGGTCAACAAGTTGGTCGAAAAGCAGACAGGAAAAGAGACTTTAGTTCAGCCAGAAAGGGAGAAGATAGCTGTATCAAATCCACAAAACTATTACTATATCCAACAAGGCATGGTAGACGTTTCAGACGAAGGTACTGCAAAGGACATATTTGCCAAATTCCCTGTAAAAGTTGCAGCTAAGACAGGTACAGCTGAAACTCAAGGTAAGATACCTACTAAGGATGAGGTAGCTTACTATATGTCACACCTTGGATATTACGATGTTAAAAAGGATGATGTGCTTGCTCTTGCAAAAAAACTCAAAGAAAAGTCAACAGCAAAGTACAATGAAGAATACTATATCAAGTATGCAATATTGTCATTAAACAGAAGCTTGACTATAAACGACCTTGATACCTTTAAGGAGACGTACGGGGACTACTCTTGGTTTGTTGCCTATGCACCTTATGACAATCCTGAAATTGCAGTAGTTACCTTACTTTTCCAAGGCGGTTCGGGAGGACATGCAGGACCGGCTACAAGGGATGTAATAGCTCAATACATGGGACTTAATAAGGAAGAAGTAAAATTAAACGACGAAAAAGATGACTTGAAGATAAAAGTGGAGCAAGATCAAAGTAATACTCAGAAAAAGACTTATAATTACGAAAACACATATACACCAAATCAGAATAACTATGTGCAACAAAATTCAAGTCCGACTTACACAGCACCGGTAGAAGAAAAACCTAAGCCTGTAAATACTCAACCTAAGAACAACACTCAAGTACAAAATCAAAATAACAATCCTCCGACAGTTACTGCACCTACAGAGAAAAAAGAAAATACAAATCCACCGGTGCAAAACAATAATCCTCCACCTGTAATAGAAGACAAGGCTCCTCCTGAGACGAAACAGCCTAAGGAAGAGGAAAATCCTCCTGACAAAAACTATGACGGTGATGGCAACGGAGACAATGTAATATTTTAATTATGAAAAGGTGATAATACAATATGAAGAAAAATAATCTGAAAAAATATGTTATTTTAATATTGTTATTATCATCTTTTTTTTATACATTTTTTTCCTACGTTCAAAAAAATTTTTTTAAAGTTTCAAATCACAATCTCCAGTTTCACTTCATAGATGTGGGACAGGGAGACAGTTCTCTTATAATAACACCAAAAGGTAAGACTATCTTGATAGACGCAGGAGATGAGGCTCATGCCAAAAAGGTTGTAAGTTATATAAGAGAGCAAGGAATAGAAAAGCTTGATCTTGTAATAGCAACACATCCTGACGCCGATCATATAGGCGGAATGGATAAGGTGATTAAAAACTTCGACATAGATGTCTTTGCAATGCCTGATGTTTCAGCAAAAACAAATCAGTATAAGCAGATACAAAGAGAGCTAAAAACTAAGAAAATGAAGGCAACAAGACTGTATCAAGGAGATGAAGTACAAATTGATGACGACATAGACTTTGAAATACTCTCACCGGTAAAAGGCAAGAAATATGACGATACAAATGAATATTCCATAGTAGCAAAAATAGTGTACAAAGACACAAGCTTTATACTTATGGGAGATGCAACTATGGAAAATGAAGTCGACATCATAAATAATATACCTGACATCGACATAGATGTACTAAAGCTTGGACATCACGGTAGCTCTACATCTTCGTCAGACTATTTCATCACCAAGACGTCTCCAAATATTGCCATAATTTCCTGTGGAAAAAACAACAAATATGGACATCCACACCAGGAAGTAATGAGGGTACTAAAAAAACATGGGGTAACACCCTATCGTACAGATGAGATGGGAGATATTGTAATAACAAGTGACGGCAAAGAGATAAAATATATCAATTAAATCATTTTTTATACCAATACTATTACCTTAGTGGAATAATTTTATATTTCAACAATAGTTACAGTAAAGCTACGTCTTAATTTTTTTTAAAATATTTGACTTTGCCCTTTATAAATTTATTTTACTATTCTTGAAATACATTGATATAAAATACTATATATTTTTAAATAACTGTACGTTTTTATAGTTATTATATGATTTTTGAGTTTTAAAAATATATAATCTTGTTATAAATATGGAAAACAGCGATAAATACAAAGTATACGGAGGTGATACATCATGAATATGGTAAAATACACAAACAATCAAAGTATTGAAGAAAAGATACAGATATTATCTGATTCTGCAAAATATGATGTATCATGCTCTTCAAGCGGATCTAAGAGACAAAATAAAGGCGGACTTGGAAACGCACATGTATCAGGAATATGCCACAGCTGGACAAGTGACGGCAGATGTGTATCTCTACTTAAGATTTTGATGACAAATAAGTGCATATATGACTGCTCCTACTGTATCAACCGTAGCTCCAACACTGATATCAAAAGAGCCATATTTGAGGTACAGGAAATTGTGGACCTGACTATTAATTTTTATAGAAGAAACTATATCGAAGGCCTTTTCTTAAGCAGCGGAGTGTATAAAAATCCGAATTACACTATGGAACTTCTATATCAAGTCGCATATAAGCTTAGAGAAGAAGAAAATTTCAACGGATATATACACATGAAAGCCATACCCGGCGCAGATAAGTTACTAATAGACAAAGTAGCTTCTCTTGTGGACAGGATGAGTGTAAATATTGAACTTCCCTCAGAAGAAAGCCTCAAAAAACTTGCACCGCAAAAAGACAGGCAGAGCATATTCTTGCCTATGTATCATATGAAAAATCACACTCTTATGATAAGTGACGAGAAAAAGCATTTTAAACACACGCCATCATATATACCTGCCGGTCAGACCACTCAGATGATAATAGGAGCAAGCAATGAAAGCGACCTTTCCATACTCAAGCTCACTGAGGCACTCTATGACAAGGTAATGCTTAAAAGAGTGTATTTTTCAGCATATATTCCTGTAAATGAAGGCTCTAATCTACCTGCAATAACTTCTGCTCCTCCACTTAAAAGGGAAAACAGGCTCTATCAGGCAGATTGGCTACTGAGATTTTACGGTTTTAAGGCAGATGAGATTTTAAACGAAAAAAATCCTTTCTTTGACCTTGAGCTTGATCCCAAGAGCAACTGGGCATTGAACAACCTACACCTCTTTCCTGTTGAAATAAACAGCTGTAGCTATGAAATGCTACTCAAAATTCCAGGCATAGGAGTAATTTGTGCCAAGAGGATAATAAGGGCAAGGAAATATGCGAGTGTAAGCTTTGAAACCTTGAAAAAATTGGGGGCAGTTGTAAAAAGAGCAAAGTATTTTATCACTTGCAGAGGCAAGTTCTACGGAGATATAAAAATGGATGAGCTAAGTATCAGACAAAATATAAAGCCTAAGGCAAAAAAAGAAAGCCCTTATGAACAGCTGACTTTTGATAGTTTTATCAATGCTGTCTGATTCAACTTATCACAAATTAGCTAATATCAAGAATTAATATAGATATTTATACTTTTTCTTTTAATCTCAACTTTCCTACTAAAAAAACTCCTAAAATTATTGAATTTTAAGTATATTTTAAAAATACTATCTTTAATTCTTAATGTATTTTTTCACTGATTAATCTCAAACTAAAATTACGATAATTTTAATGGAAAGTTGAGTTAAGAATAGTACATGAAATGCAGAGTATAGAAGAATATGTAATTTAAGTTTAAGTATTTAAAAGTATATTTTTATACTAAAAACCTTTTAAAGTACCACGTAAATATTTTGCTTATGAATGTTATACATTTTAAAGGTAATCACCTTACAAAATATTTTGCATGACTTTTTAAATGGAGACTAGTATTACATAGAAAATGAGTATTTAGCGAAAGGAAATACAAATGTATGTAACATTTACAACATTATATTTTTCTATAGCTGTCTTGATATTTACATTTACTTTGTTAAAATTATCTGACAGATTTCACCCATATTTTCAAAATTCTCCAAGTCAATTTAAACTCTATTATAAAATAACAATTATTATCATGATAATATTAATAATTATAATAGGTTTAATATATAAATATTGTTATCTACAAGAAATAAATATGAATCCCGCTAAAAATGAAGTGTATAGACTTGAACAGGCAAATTATAATATTTATATTCAAGATAATGGCAGTGCTGATGTAGAACATTTGTTAAAGCTTCATAGGAATAAAAATTCACCCATTAAAGAATCTAAAAATTTCATAAGTTATGAGTTTCAAGAAATAGGAAATATTTCTGACATCCAAGTATTTGTAAATGATAAAAAAATGTATAAGGATGTTTCAAAGATGAATGGTACGTATACAACTTATTCTAAAAATAATAAAAATAATATAGATATTTATTTGCCTTACTTCAATAAAGAGATTAATATAAAGCTAAAATATTTTGTTGAAAATGCTTTAGTTAGAGATAAAGATAATAATCTGACATATTATAATACTTTTATTTCGTATCGCAGTGGATTAAGTTACAATACACAGTTTAAAGGTAGTATAAAATTTTTTATTGCGAAGAATTATATGTATAAGTTTGCTGCTGACTCTAAAGATTTGTATTTAGAAACTAAGAAAGATACAAAAAACATAGCACAGATATATTTTGAGAATAAATTACCTTATGCGAAAAATCCTATTAATAGTAATGGGGAAGACGCAGTAAAAAGATATGATAAGTTTGATGATAGAGGAGATTATATGAAAGATTTTTCAATCACTACAAGAATTGATATTAAGGGTATTGAAAAATTAAACTTCAAAGAAATATCTTATCTTAAAGAAGGTGCTTATTCTATTGATAAACTTAACATACTAAATAATGAAAATAATAAGAAATATTCAGATATTTTATTTGTATATGGCTTCTTTACATCTTCTTTCACAAGAGGAAATTGGTTTTTTCTAATTATATCATCACCAATAATTTATTGCTATTATAAGAAAAAGCTAAAAGAATATTGGCAATACTTGTCAAATAGAAGTTAGAATTCCCTGTTCATTACAAGTGTATTTGTTAGCATTGAATCAAAAATTAGCTGATTTCCCAAGTTTATGAACACTAATACTAAACTCCATTATGCTTTTTTTCTGAGTCATTATTTTTTTATTAAGTGTTGCACTTATATTGTAAACCTAAAATTAAATAAATTACACGACTTAATTTAAATAAAATATACAGAGGTAAATATTTTGAAAAATGACGATATTGCAAAAGAAAAATTCATCTATATATACGACGGCAGTTTTGAAGGCTTTTTGTCCTGCGTCTATACCTTTTATAAAGAAAGGGATATTATAAAGGACATTAGGTCAGACGATGAACAGATGCAATTTTTCAGCTCATTTAAAAACATAACTTCAAATAAGGAACATTTTGACATTGTCTATGACTCCATTCAAGACAAGATATCCTTTAACTGTCTAAATACTATATACTACGCATTTTTATCAGATGAGGATAAAAGAGAGATAAAGATACTGGATTATATAATGCTTGGTTTTAAAATAGGAGCAAAGGTTGAAAATATGCTGGCAAATCCTTCAGTGATTGATGTTTTGAAAATGGCAAAAAAGACCTCTGCAGAAAGACATAAGTTTTTGGGTCTTGTACGATTTAAACAAGTAAAAAATTCTCTGATTTCCTTTATAGATCCTACTTGCAACATACTTCCCCTACTTGGTAATCACTTTTCTAAGAGATATTCAAATGAAAACTTTATGATATACGATTTGAAAAGGGAATATATGCTACTTTATGACAAAGCAAAGATTTCTTTTTTTTCAATAGGGAAAAATTATATACAGGAGTTTATAGATTATCCTGATGAATTTGAAAATTTTTGGAGGACATACCATAAGACCATGGGTATAGAATCAAGAAAAAATGACAGATGTCAAAAAAATCATATGCCTGTAAAATACTGGAAAAACTTGCCTGAAATGAGTTAATAAAAAATAAATTGCAGTATAATACAACTTTATATTAACTTTGCAATAAAAATTGCAATAAATATTTATTTTTTCACTTGATTAATTAGATAAACTATGTTAGAATGTGTCAGTAATAAAACGTGTTTGGAAAGAAAAAGAGTTTGTGTGTTGCCCTTAAGTAATATAATTAGTAAAGGTTATACGATGCTTTTTTATTAATTCCAGAGTTTTAGATTTACTATTATTATATTTTTAGGAGGCAGTACAATGACTGGCAAAGTAAAATGGTTTAATGCAGAAAAAGGATTCGGATTTATTGAAAGAGAAGGCGGAGATGACGTATTCGTACATTTCACAGCCATCCAAACAGACGGTTTTAAGACTCTTGATGAAGGACAAAACGTTGAGTTTGAAATAACTGATGGTGCAAGAGGACCACAAGCGGCTAACGTAGTAAAATTGTAACAAATTGATGACCGAGAATACCGGGTATTCTCGGTCATATTAATTGTACAAAAGATATAGTAATAGAAAAGATCCAAGTTTTTCATATTTTCTTTTAAATTTATATTTATATAAAGTTGTATGCTTTGATATTGAGAGATATTTTGACTTATTACAAATTAAAAAATTTGTAATAGATTTCAATTCATTACAACTATAAAAAATAAAATAATATAGATTGAAAATGCATATTTATACTAAAGATTCATATAATTTATGGACATTATTCATACAAAGGACTATCTAAAATATAATCGTGTTATGAATATTATGGTGGACTTATCCACAAAATTAAGCTACTTATCTATATAAGCTTAGCATATGCAAAATAATAAGATTGTCGATTAATTTGGATTTTATATCACCAAGCCTTCCATAAATTTAAGGAGAAAATATGAAATTTAGAGAACTAACAGATATTAACGAAAATATACTCAAGGCTATAGACGCCATGGGTTTTGAAGAAATGACGCAAATACAGGAACAGATAGTGCCTGTTGCAGTCAATAAATGCGATGTCATAGGACAGTCACAGACAGGTACAGGAAAGACTGTAGCCTTTGGTATACCTTTAATACAAAATCTTGACCTTGAAGAAGAAAAAATTCAATCAGTGATTTTGACTCCAACAAGAGAGCTTGCAATTCAGGTGTCTGATGAAATAAACAGACTGCTTAAGTTCTTACCTACAAAAGCTGTAGCGCTATATGGAGGAGAAGAAATCACAAGACAGATAAAAAGACTTAAGGACAGACCTGCTATAATAGTAGCAACTCCTGGCAGACTGATGGATCACATCAGAAGAAGAACTGTAAAGACTGAGTATATCAATACAGTTGTATTGGATGAGGCTGACGAAATGCTGTCTATGGGCTTTGTAGAAGACATAGAAGAGATACTTGAGCAAATGCCCAACAGAAGTATTACTATGCTTTTCTCAGCAACTATGCCTGACAGAATTAAAAAAATCAGCGAGAAATTCTTAAAGGATCCTCTTTTTGTCAAAGTAGAAAGAAAAACTCTGACAGTAGATGCCATAGATCAAAAATACATTCAAATACAAGAAAGCGAAAAATTTGATGCACTTTGCAGACTGCTTGACATATATCAACCACCTCTTTGTATAATTTTCGGCAGAACAAAAAGAAGAGTCGATGAACTGATATCAGGACTTCAACTTAGAGATTACAAAGTTGAAGGTATACATGGCGATATGAAGCAAGACAGAAGAGAAAAGGTGCTTGAAAGATTTAAAAAAGGAAATATCAGAATACTTGTGGCAACAGATGTAGCTGCAAGAGGTCTTGATATATCAGGAGTAACACACGTAATTAACTTTGACCTGCCACAAGAAATAGAAGGCTATGTTCACAGAATAGGAAGAACAGGAAGAGCCGGCAAGAGCGGAGTATCATTTACCTTTGTACATCCTAAGGAAATGGAATTCTTACAAGAGATAGAACACCATACTAAAAGTAAGATGGAAAAATTTAAAAATCCGACAGTATCACAGGCAAAAGAGGCTATCTATCTAAGAGCCACTGATAAAATAGTAGATTTGATGGACTTGGATTATGAAAAAGAAGAAAAGCTTGAAAAGATAGCACAAAGTCTACTCGAAAGATATGATGCAGTAGATATAATATCAGCTGCACTTAGAGTCATGACTAAGAATGATAAAAAACAAGCGTATGTCAAGCTCACAAGCGAAAGACCGCTTACACTTAGCAAAAAATACAGAAAAAATGTTGAAAAGAGAAATAATCCTTACGGTGACGGAAAAAGAAAGTTCCATAAAAAAGGTGATAATAGAACTTTTGACTATAAAAAGGACAAGAAAAACCGTGATGGCAAGAGATATGATGATAAAAATCATGGAAGTAAATCATGGTCTGACAAAAAAGATGATAGGAAAAAAGAATATAGAAAATTCGATAAGAAAAAATAATTTTTAAAAGGCACAATATACAGTGCCTTTTTTGATTGCATTTCCACAACATTACAACTTATACTAATCACCATTTATAATGCCAAGATTCGTATTTTAATAAATTATTGCTTTTACAGATTATCAATAATCTTACTGTTATGAAATTACAAGGTTTTTTGATAGGTTTTTAGTATTATTTGCAAATAAAAGTTCCCCATTATTTAATTACATGTAAGTATTGATATAGATTTTAACATCCTTTTATCAATCTTGTCTATAAATAAATTCTATCCTTGGCTTGTATGTTGATATAACATCTATTATCCAATTTGTACAAATAAAAGAATAATGAATTGCATCTTCCTTTTTTAAATGAGCTGATTTTTTTTCGTTACAACAAAAGTTGAAAAAATCTGATGATACACTTTTATAAAAACACCAAACTTCATCATTTTTTGATATCCAAGTATCACTTCTATAAGACTCATTGCTTATCATTTTTGAAACTATGTTCTTCCATGATATTTTTATATAGGGAATTTTTTCATTGTCTATTTTATAATAATCAGGTAAAAGGATTATGAAAAAATCTGTACTATCTTTATCAAAGCCAAAATCAAATAAATCATACATAGGAATAACATCTTTTTGGGGAATCCACTTTGTATATTGATTTTCAATCATTTTGCCCTCCTATACTACCTTACCTTTGGAAGATGTAAGTTATACTTTTCAGATATTACCCTTATCATAAATATGACGAAGGCTCCAAATAGTATTCTATAGTTGTAACTGAGTATATTTCTTGAAAATATATATATCAAAGCACCCACTATACTTGATACCGCATAGATATTTCTTGTAAATATACCCGGTATACTGCCTGCCATCATATCTCTTATTACTCCGCCCCCTACTCCTGTAAGTACACCGACAAGTACAAGCAAAAATGTATTTTCCACATGACCTCTCATTATAGCCACATTTATTCCTACCACGGTAAAGATTCCAAGACCTATAGCGTCTGTTATTATCAACATCTTTTTATATAGCTGTCTATATTTCAACTTGTAGAGTTTTTTCCTAAATCTAAACAAGAACATGAAAATAAAGGCTGTAATGCTGGCAATCAAAATAGAAAAAGGATATTTAATACTTGTAGGCGGTGTTATACCAAGTAACAAATCTCTAAGTATACCTCCTCCTACAGAGGTAATTATTGCCAACACCCAGTTTCCGAAAATATCCATCTTTTTATAAATACCTACTACAGTTCCAGAAATAGCAAAGGCTATAGTACCTATTACCTCGAAATAAAAATAAAGTTTTGCAAACTCCATAATTCCCTCTTATACAATAAAATTAAATCTTGATAAAACTTTTATAATATATTCATCTTAAGATAAATACCATCTTTTTATTAAATACATATCAAATCTACCCTATGCTTTGACATTTTAACATCTAAATACTTTTTTATATTATTAACTTATTTATTTTTACAAATTTCTAATACTATTACTTAGCTCATATATGGATAAGATTCACTAAAAATTTAGATTTAGTCCCTTAATATTAATGATATCACTGTAAATTTTCTAAAAAAATAAATCTAATATTCTTAGGATTTTAGTAAGTTTAAAATATCTATCTGAATATTATCTTATTTAATATTATATTTATAGTATTATTCAATGAATATATAGATGATTTTACTCAAAAGTTTTTAAGAAAAGTAAATGCATAGCAGGATAAATACTTCTTAGTATCAGAAATTAAAGCCTATTAATTTCAAAAAAAGTGATATCTTAATAACATTAAAATATCACCATTTAATAAACCATATTTATAAAATTCAAAATCAAAAATCTTTACTATACTATTAAACTGTAAACTTATGCTTCTTGAATAACCTTTTTGAATTGAGCTGATCTATTTAACAGTTTTATCAAATACGTAAATATTATAACTCTAAGAGGTATATCTACAAGATTTTTTACAACTCTTGGACCTGCTACTGCGATAAATGCCTTACCTGTAGTCATAGAAACCCAAAGAGTATTTAAAGTCATATTTATAAAAACAACATTTATAACTGTCGCCAAAATCACATTTTTGAAAGTTATTTCCTTTTTGTAGAAAAAGAAAGAATATACAAAACCTGACAAAAAAGCACTAAGCGTATATCCGTAAAAATATTCTCCCTTAGGTGCTATGGCAAAACCTATTATATCGGTTACAGCTGCTATAGCTCCTGATACCCACGGATTAAACAACATTCCTATCATCATAGTGGCAATAAATGCGAATGAAAATCTCATTATCGGAAGTTGTATGGAAAAAAACCTCGTCAAAAGTATTTTTATGGCGGTAAGAAGTGCTCCATATATTATTTTTACTGTTTTCATTACAAAATCTCTCCTTAAAAATCGGATTTAATGTCTTATTAAATCATAAATAATATACTACGTTTCCAAATATTGAATTTTATAAATGTTTATCTTGACGAATCTTATCCCATAATACATAGCTGATTATTGAAAGTTTGAATATTTTTAATAAACTCTATTTCTACTTTTCATATATTCAGTCTCATATCATTTAAGATAATAAAATCTGAGTTACAAGTAAAATACAGCATATTTTCTAATTTTTTAAATCAATAACTATACTTATTTTTGTATAAGATATTTCGCATTGTATATTATACCCATATAGAGTATAATTTTAGTCTATTTTTTTATTTTTATTTAAAAATATTAAAAAATATATTATATTTGAGACATTTGTGATATAACTCATTTTAAATATAGCAATAATTTCAAGCCAAGCAACTATAAGTGAAAAAAAGTTAAAACAGTAAAAATTCTCAATTTTCATTTATAAATCGCTATTTAATTATCATCTTATTAAGGCTTAATTATTATAAGTTATCTCGAATAATATGCAACTTTTTTTGAGTTTTCAGCGTCAATACTATTTTTTATCTCATTTCCGGCATTTTGTAGGCTCTTAGCAAACTCTATCTTCTTACAATCATCACAGAGTCTGCCTGATTTTATCGGCTTGCCGCAGCTTTTGCATTTGAGTATACTATTTTCTTCATCTACCACTTCTATCCTATCTTGTCTGAGAAGTTTTAATATTATCTTTTCTTCTACTCCTGTTACATCAGAAACTTCCTTAATGTCTGCTCCGGGATGGTCATATAGATAGTCCCTTACTTTTTTGAAATCATCTTCGACCTTTTTATCCAAACATCTCTTACAAAGTTTTTCTCCGTCTTTTGACGCAAAAGATCTACCACATTCAATACAATTTTTCAAATCCATCTCTATTCTCCTATTATTTTGTTTATAATAATTAACATTTTTTAATACATCAATATTTTCTTCTTAATAAATAACTGAGATTTACTCACTTTTTATAGAAATTAAGCAGCATTTTAATATCAACTATATAAAAGTCATCATTTATCTTGCCACTGAATTAGTTTTATTTTTGTAAGCTACCTTGTCTTCATACATTTTTTCATAGGCTATTTTAAATGCTTCATATATGTCGATTTCTCCATCATGATAAATATCGCCCTTTCCTATGGATATTTTCACAGGTACTTTTTCATCTGACATCTCTATGAAATATTCTCTATATCTAAAATTCTCAATGCATGAATCTTCTATAATTTGTTCTGATATTACGACATATTCGTCGCCCCCGGTCCTAAACACGTCTGCTTCCCTAAAATAACTCTTAAGAACTTCCCCTGCTTTTTTTATCATAGCATCTCCATATGCATGACCCATAGTGTCGTTTACCTTTTTCAAATCATTGAGGTCACAAGACATTATACTTGCATCTTTAGGTGATTTTTTTAATTCATTCATCTTTTCTTCAAAGGCAAATCTACTTTTTAGCCCTGTCATTATATCCTGATAGATGTATTTTTTGTACAGATTTGTCTTAACATTTTCATTTTTGGAATTGATATAGGAAAGAGCCCCCTGCCATATCTGAAACATAATAAAAAGTATAAAGCCCCACAATATAAATCCATACATCGTATATTGACCGTTACTTTTAAAAGTTACTATAACAAAAACCAAGGACAGAAAAACATATATTGAGAAGACTATTGCAATTCCTCTCATATTTTTCCTATTATTACTTGAAGTGAACAATACTACTATTCCACCTATAAGGGAAGAACAGATTATAATATGGGACAAAGTTGCCATATCTTTAAATCCTAATATTCCTAAAAATGTCATTAAAACTTGAGCAATATAATTTATTATCACAATATTTTTTATCCAAAATAAAATCTTTTTTCCATTTTCATTGACTCCACTATCCAATATCTTTAGTATAGTATATGGTAAGAGAAGTAAGGATGTGTACTCTATAAAGTACAAAAATTCAATATTGGGCGAAAATATATAGGACATAAGTTTATAAGATGTCATAGAATATACTCCGCCAAAGAGAGAAATTAAACCTACATTGTAAAGTTTTGATATCTTTGATTTAAGTAAGATAGATATGACATACATCAGAGCTGATATCAAAAAAATGAATAGTAAGACTGCAGATATAGACATCCCTACAAAGTCCTCTTTCATTAAATACGTGTAAAAATTAGCTTTTTTACCTATTTCTATCGGCCTTATAGTATAAGTATGAACCAACTTCAACTTAGGTTTTATCTTTATTTTTACTATTGGTGATATGATATTTTGCGGTATTTTTATTATCCTGTATGGGTAGCCTCCACTGTAAGAGAAGTTTTTTCGGTCTACATGGTCTCTATATATTATCTTCCCGTCAACTATAACATCTATATCACTATATCCTATGAACAGTCCTAAGGACTTTCCTGAAAAGTTGGTTTCACCGCTTATATTTATCTTTAATTCAAATTCTTCATCGACATCAATTAAGGTAGGCAAGTTTATATAGCTGTCCTTACCCTTATAAGTCAACTGCGCTTTATCTATTTTACTTATTGGTTTAAAGTCTTCAAGATTTGCATTTTCGCTTGTATAGTAAGATTTTACTGAAAATATGGAAACTAATATCGCCGTTATTAAAATTATATATATAATTTCAGGTATTTTTCTAAAATTAATTGGCATAGTATTGTATTTCCTTATTAAATTTATCTTTTAATATTAAATTTATCTTCTTATTTTATTCTTCTTATTTTTAATTTTGTCTTCATACATATTCTTGTCTGATAATTTTATTACTTCTTCCAAACTTAGCTCTCCTTTCGGATCATATATTGCATATCCTATTGAAAAACTTATTTCTATCTTATCAGAGACAGTCGGTACATTCACTATATTTTTGATATTATCTATAATTGTTGTATCATACTTTCCATCACATATTACCATAAACTCGTCTCCGCCTGTACGATATACTGTCGAAGAGGGAAGATTTTCTTTCAAATATTGAGATACTCCCTTTATAGCCTTATCCCCGGCATCATGACCCACAAAGTCATTTATCATTTTCAAATTATTCAAATCAGCAGTTATTATAATATGTTTCTTAGGTTTTTCTTTAATTTCTTTAATCTTTTGCTCAAAAGAATATCTGTTGTTTACAGATGTCAAGGCATCAATTTCTATCATCTCACGATATATTTCCGACTTTGTATTTTCATCCTTAATTCTCTGGTAATTTTGAGAAAACATATATACCTGTAAAATAACGAAAATCAAGGTATTTACTATCAATATGGAAGTAAGATTTATAGTGTTGTTAGCATTAAAGGATGTAATTCCTATTGCCAAATTAACAAATAGAGGAATAACCGAAATTGCAAGTAAAATACTGTCCTTATTCTTCCCGTTTATTGAAAAAATCAGTGATACTGCTATCAATAGCCCATATATAAAGTTAAGAATCAGATTAGACGAAAGCAAATACTTAAAATCCGATAATCTTGTAACTGTTAGTATAAGCTCCACAATATAAGTAATTTCCAATACCTTAACAGCCGCAGCTATTATTTTAGTAAAAATAGGCTTTACTTTATTTTCAATCAGCTTTAGAACAGGATATATCATAAACATGAAAGGTCCATAGTCTAAAAAGTATATTATGGCTCTTTTTTCGCTTAATAAATATATCACCGTCTTGGTCTTAGTCAAAAAATACATTCCTGTAAGCAAGAGCGACATTCCCACATAGAAAATACTGTTTTCAAAAACCCCGCTGCTGTAACTTGACACTGATATTACCATAGAAACTAGGAACAGCATAAACATTAGAAATACCAAACTCAAAATAGGAAAGTCCTTTTCAAGCATATTGATAAAAAAATCATCCCTATTACCTAAATCTATACTTTCTATACTGTATCTTGCCTCAAAATTGAGTTTTGGATAGTAATTTATAGTCATTATAGGATTTTTAATTTTTTTAGGTAAATTAATTATAGTATAAATTTGACCTCCGTTGCTTTTTGGCATGGTAATTTGAGGAGACTCGCTTTTATAAAACACTTGACCATCTATGGATATATCGTAGTCCGTGTAATTTGTAAGCATTCCTATAGATCTTCCTTCATAGTCATACTTTGCCAACACTACCTTAATGCTAAAAGGTTTAGTTGTCTTTATTTTTTCAGGTAAAGTTATCAACTTCTTTTCACTTGAATCATCTGATGTTAAAACAACGTCCCTACTAATTTGTATAACACTCTTAGATTTTATTCTATTATCCGGATCAATATTAAAATATAACTTTGGGAAAATAACACAAACAAAAAATAAGATAAGTAATATATATATATTTTTCAAAATCTTTTGAAAATTTTTGTTTATTCCTCTCCCTCCCCTAATCTTGAAGTCCTTATATTCTATTTTATATATTTTTTTAATTTTAAGATCCATTTTTGCAACTTTCCAAATTATATTAATATAAAGTTTAAAAATATATTTATAATTATCTTATTATTTATCGTACAATTTCACTTAATTTTTATCCTAATATCCAATTATTATATTTAAATTTTAAAAAATGTGAAAAAATCTTCAAAACAAGCTATAATTAATCAATACTATGTAAGACAAAAAATTTTTTATTTTATAAATTTCATTTATAAAAAGCTTATATAATCATTATACACAGCTATAAAACATACTATATAATATATCTTAAAAAGAAAAATATTTAAATTTTTTTTTAAATCAATTGCTAATCGTAAAGAATTTTGATATAATAGAGTCGTAAAAAAATTGATTATTTTTTTGCAGATTTAATTTCAAATGATAATTTAATACATGAATCACATAAGATTTTAAATACTTATTTAATGTTAGAAAATAAATATTGCTAGCCCTTTAAAATTTTTATGAGTATAATTATCATTTAATATAGTATGTATCACCTTAAACTTGTAATATAGGCAATGTTAATGGTACATATTTTCAGTTTATTAATTATTTTTATTATAAATTTATATTATTAGGAGGATTTAATAATGGCTAAAATGAAGACTATGGACGGTAATACCGCT
This sequence comes from uncultured Peptostreptococcaceae bacterium, assembly GCA_963521605.1. Taxonomy (GTDB): domain Bacteria; phylum Bacillota; class Clostridia; order Peptostreptococcales; family Filifactoraceae; genus Peptoanaerobacter. The sequence continues at coordinate 45,292 of CAUQVF010000018.1, forward strand.
GCCGCTCACGTATCGTATGCTTTTACTGAAGTGGCTGCAATATTCCCGATAACTCCGTCATCACCAATGGCTGAAGTAGTTGACGAATGGGCTGCAAACGGACTGAAAAATATCTTCGGTCAACCTGTAAGAGTTACTGAGCTTCAATCAGAAGCTGGTGCTGCCGGTGCCGTACACGGTTCACTTTCTACAGGAGCACTTACTACTACTTATACAGCATCTCAAGGACTTTTACTTATGATACCGAATATGTATAAGATTGCCGGCGAATTGCTTCCTTGCGTATTCCATGTATCAGCAAGAGCACTGGCGACTCATGCTCTTTCAATATTCGGAGACCACTCTGACGTTATGTCTGCAAGACAAACAGGATTTGCTATGCTATGTTCAGGCTCTGTTCAAGAAGTTATGGACTTGGGCTCTATAGCGCATCTTGCTTCAATAAAATCAAGAGTACCTTTCATGCATTTCTTCGATGGTTTTAGAACATCACACGAAGTACAAAAAATAGAAGTAATGGAATTTGATAAATTAAAAGATTTGGTAGATATGGATGCTGTAGCTGCATTTAGAGCAAGAGCACTTGATCCTAACCATCCATATACAAAGGGTACTGCTCAAAACCCTGACATTTTCTTCCAAGCAAGAGAAGCTTCAAACGTATTTTACAATGAAGTTCCCGGCATAGTAAAAAAATATATGGAAGATATATCAAGAATAACAGGCAGAGAATACAAACCATTCAACTACTATGGTGCAAGTGATGCTACAGAAGTTATAGTAGCTATGGGTTCAGTTACTGAAACTATAGAAGAAGTAGTTGATCACCTTAATGCAAATGGAAGAAAAGTCGGAGTAATGAAAGTTCATCTTTACAGACCGTTTGTAAAAGAATACTTCTTAGAATCTATTCCTAAAACAGTAGAAAGAATTGCTGTACTTGACAGAACTAAAGAACCTGGAGCTCCTGCTGAACCTCTACATCTTGATGTTGAATCAGTATACTTCGGCGAAACTAAAAAACCTCTTATAGTTGGAGGAAGATACGGTCTTGGTTCTAAGGATACTACTCCTACAGATATATTGACAGTATTTGACAACTTGAAATTGGATACTCCTAAAAATAATTTTACAGTTTCAATCGTAGATGACGTTACTAACCTTTCACTACCTTCATCAGAAAAATTGTCTATAAGACAAGCCGGTACAGTAAGATGTAAATTCTGGGGACTTGGCTCAGACGGTACAGTTGGTGCGAACAAGCAAGCCATAAAGGTAATAGGTGACTATACTAATAAATATGCTCAAGGTTACTTCTCTTATGACTCTAAGAAATCAGGCGGGGTTACAGTATCACACTTGAGATTCGGTGACAAACCAATACGTTCAACTTATTTGATAGTTGAAGCTGACTTCATAGCTTGTCATACTCCATCATATGTAAAATTGTATGATGTAATAAAAGGACTTAAGGACGGAGGTACTTTCGTACTAAACAGCCCTTGGGAAGTAGATCAATTAGATGATGAATTGCCGGATTCACTTAAAAAATACATTGCTGAGCACAATATCAACTTCTATATAATAAACGCAAATAAGATAGCAAGTGAAATAGGTCTTGGCTCAAGAATAAATATGATAATGCAATCAGCATTCTTCAAATTAGCAGATGTAATGCCTTATGATGAAGCTGTAAAACACTTGAAAGACTCTATAGTTAAGTCTTACGGTAAGAAAGGTCAAGAAATACTTGATAAAAACTTCAAAGCCGTTGACATGGGTGCTGATGCCTTGGTTAAGGTTGAAGTTCCTGCATCATGGAAGGAATTAGCTTATTCTAAGATTGAAGTATCTAAGAAGGGCGATCCTGACTATATCAAGAACATATTGAGAGTTACAAACGCACAAGACGGAGATTCTCTTCCTGTATCAACATTCAAAGGCTATGAAGACGGTAATGTTCCATCAGGTGCTTCAGCTTACGAAAAACGTGGTATAGCAACTCACGTTCCTGAATGGAAGATAGAAAATTGTATACAATGTAACCAATGTGCCTTTGTTTGTCCACATGCTGCTATCAGACCATATCTATTGGATGAAAAACAAAAAGCAGATGCTCCTGAAGGCTTTGATACACTTAAGGCTGTTGGTAAGGGTCTTGAAGGTCTTGAATATAGAATACAAGTTTCTCCTTATGACTGTACAGGTTGCGGAAACTGCGTAGACGTGTGCCCAGGAAAGAAAGCTCAAAAAGCTCTTGAAATGAAATCATTTGAAGAAATAAAAGATGTATACGCTCCACTTTTCGAATATGCTAACGACAAAGTAGGATACAGAGATGATATACTTGAAAGAACATCAGTAAAAGGTAGCCAATTCATGCAACCACTTCTTGAGTTCTCAGGTGCTTGTGCAGGTTGTGGTGAAACACCTTACGCAAAACTTATAACTCAAATGTTTGGTGACAGAATGATAATAGCAAATGCTACAGGTTGTTCTTCAATCTGGGGTGGTTCAGCTCCTACATCAGTTTATACTACTAACTCTAACGGTAGAGGACCTGCTTGGGCTAACTCGCTATTCGAAGATAATGCTGAATACGGATTTGGTATGGCTATGGGGGTAAATGCTCTTAGAGAAAGATTAGCTGAAGAAATGACTGCTCTTATAGACAAAGACATACCTCAAGAAGCAAAAGACGCCTTGACTGAATGGCTTGACAAAAAAGACGAAGGCGATGGAACTTTAGAAAGAAAAGACAAAGTTCTAAGCGTATTAGATAAGATAAGCGGAGATGGAAAAGAATTAGCTGATTCTATAAAAGCTCATAAAGATTACCTTGACAAGAAGTCAGTATGGATCTTTGGTGGTGACGGTTGGGCTTACGATATAGGTTACGGAGGTCTTGATCACGTAATAGCATCAGGCGAAGATGTTAACATAATGGTATTTGATACTGAAGTTTACTCAAATACAGGCGGTCAATCATCAAAAGCTACTCCAACAGCTGCAATAGCAAAATTTGCTGCAGCAGGTAAGAGAGTAAGAAAGAAAGACTTAGGTCTTATAGCTACAACTTACGGATATGTATATGTAGCTCAAGTTGCTCTTGGCGCTGATAAGAACCAATTGCTAAAAGCATTGAAAGAAGCTGAAAGCTATAAGGGACCATCTCTAATCATAGCTTACGCACCTTGTATAAACCACGGTTTGAAAGAAGGTATGGGTAGAACTATAGCTAATGAAAAACAAGCTGTAGATGCAGGATACTGGCATCTATACAGATACAATCCTATGCTTGCTCATGAAGGCAAGAATCCATTTAGTCTTGACTCAAAAGAACCTTCAGCATCATTTAGAGAATTTATCGATAAGCAAGTAAGATATACTTCACTTAAGATTACATTCCCTGAAATAGCTGAAGAATTGTATGACAAGGCTGAACAAGAAGCTAAGATAAGATACAACAACTACAAGGCTATGGCTGAAAGAACAATATTCTAATAGACTTCACTTCTATAAAGATATTGAATAATTATAAAAACCTCGGACAAAAAATCCGAGGTTTTTTATTTTTATACTAATCTTCATTTAAAAAGTCATGCAAAGTATTTTGTTGGATGATTTTTTTTAAATCGTATGATATTCATAAGCAGAATATTTACATGGTGATTTAAAAGGTTTTTAGTATTATACTACGATCTAATAGAATAATGGAAATATTTTATAAAAAATGATATAGCAAAAGTTTATTAGCAAAAAAATTTGTTTTACAGCAACATTGTTGAAAATTCACAGGCTGTAATGTCATTAGTCATAAATTCTTAAATTATAAATGGTAATTATACTAAAAAGCAGTTAAAAAGACATGTAATATATGTTAGAAAAAGTTATTGAAAATCTCTGTAATGCACAGAGTTATTTAAAATAACAACTTGCATTATAAATAGTGATTAGTATTAGTCTAATATAGATTTCTAAAATTTTATATTTTTACTAGAGTTATACATAAGCTATCAAATTAGTTCCATATTTTTTTAATAATTAAAGAAAAAGCCCAATACATATATTATGTCATTAAAACGTAACTTGACTCTATTAAAATTTCATGATAAAATCATAAGAAAATATTTTCTTAAATTAACTTTACATTTTTTTATAATTTTTGCGTCTAACACTAAAAACTATTTAAATGCTCCTAAGATTATATTAATACTAATATCCATTAAATTAATGGAAAAATTTACCAAGTATTATGATTTTACTATAGTTATATAAGATTTGTAGTAAAAACATCAAGATAATATTTCCTATAATTCTAAGAACGTTTAGTATAAGGATTATTTTTTGAAAACTACAAAGGGAATTATATTCCCACAAATTCAAATATATAACATTATAAATGACAATTGATATGAGATTAGTAATAGGATTTTAAACCGAAAATTAAATTTTTTGAAGGAGGCTCTTATGAAAAAAAAGATATATTTATCTATAATAATCTTCTCTCTTCTTATAGTCATCTTCTATATATATACTTCTTATAATACTGAGGATGAAAAAATCATAACTTCATTTGTAAATGAATATTTTAAGCAAGCTGATTTAACTGATGAAGATTGGACAAAGCTGTTGGAATCTCCAGAAAATCTAAATAAGTTCGTATCGAATTTTGATAAGTATGTAGACGAAAAAGAACTTAACAGACTTGTATCCAATAGAAATTTACCTTGCCCATATTTTAAGGAGCTTCCTGATGATTATAATTATACAATCTTAAGTATCAGCAAGTTGTCTCCCGGTAATTATGAACTAAATATGGGTATTTCAGAACAAACTGCCAATTTTGCAATACGTATGACAAATACACAAAAAGGACGTAAAATTGACTATATTGATATTGAAAAGTTAGTTGATAAGTTAAAATAAGTATATAATACCTATTTATATATCTAGGTTCTTTGTCAATAGTGGGGGTGTAAAAACACCTCTACTATTGTTAAATACG
>CAUQVF010000019.1:0-49715 GCA_963521605.1 uncultured Peptostreptococcaceae bacterium
TTTGTTCAGCTGTATTTTGTGTTTCACTTTGCACAGCATTGTCAGTTTTATTTTGGGCATTTTCTCTTGTGTTTGCCTTATTTCCCTCAGCATTTGCAGGAGTCACCTTTTTTCTTGGCATATCCAAGTTGTTGTCTACTATCACGCTGTTATGCTTAGGCAACTTTATTGGTGGCAAAGGCTCAGAAGTCTCAGATTTTACTTCATTTTTTACTTCCTGATTTTGCAGAATACCGGCTTCCTGTTGTATATTTTGATTTACAGCAGCATTTTTAGTTTCAACAACATTTTCATTATTATCTTGTTGTTGAGCTTTTTCAGCCTGAGCATTTGTCTGAGTGTTTTCATTTTGTTTTTCAGGTGCTTTAGCCTTAACTGGCGGTGGTCCGTCAAAAAAGTTATCAACTATCTGAGTCTTATGACTTATTTGAATTGGAGCATGTTCTTGCTGAACAACTTCTTCCTCTTGAACCTCTTCCTGCCCTTGAGATTGTTCCTCATCCTGAATCTCTTGCACATCATTGCTTTGTTTAACTGATTCTTGAGCCTGTTCTTTTTCTAATTGAGCTCTTCTTTCATTATCTATTTCAAACTGAGATTTTTCCTCAGCTACATCATCAATTTTGTATGATGTGTTTTCTACATTGTTTTCACTCATACTGCATACCTCCACAAATACATAGGTTCGATATGTGTAGTTGTATAGTTTAGCATTGCATATTCGATAGTAAATAAACTCTTTGAAACATTATAGGAGTCATAGCTTATAACCTCAGGGTTGCTAAGTCCTAACTGTGTTTTTAATGCATTTACAGCATCATCAAAACTTCCAACCTCATCTACAAGCTGATTATCACGTGCTTGCGAAGCATCATATATTCTTCCGTCAGTAAGTAATTTTGCTCTGTTTTCGTCCATTCCCCTGCTTTCTACCAATGTGCTTATAAGTTTTTCATAAGCATTTTCCAGTATTGAACGCAAGGAGTTTCTTCCCTCTATGCTTAATGCTCTATCCGTTGTTCCAAGCTCTGTTTCGCTTTTTTCAAAAAGTTTTGTATAGTTTATAACAGAGCCTTCTTTGGCATATACTTTATCACAAGATATTGCTATGCAATATCCGCCTGCTGAAGTCCCTGAGCCTATTACAGCATATACCGGAATATTTTTATTTCCTTTAAAAGATTTTACTATATCATAAATCTCCAAAGATTCATATATTCCTGACCTTGGAGAGTCAATCCTTATTATTACACCTTTAATTTCAGGAGTTTTTATTATATTATTTATGCTTCTTGTAATATAATCTTGTTTTGCAAATGAATCCAAGCCCCCGTCTAAAGTAACTGTTGCTATTTTTGAGTCTGAGTCACCAGCTTTTATTATACTCACACTACCACCTGAAGAGGAAGTATTATTTCCTGAAAAAAGATTTCCTGCACCTGATTTTGAAAATAATACACTTCTGAAGATACCTGACAAGTGGTCTGAAAATAAGAGAATATTAGCTACCACCACAAGGCAAGCAATTAATATAGCGACGACTTTCTTTGCATTCATAAAAACCTCCTTAAAGATTTATTAAAAATTTAAGATATTTTTGAAGTTTATAGTGTATAAATAAAATATCAATGTTTATACATATTTTAACACATCATTTTAAAAATTTCAATTTAATTTAAGAATTTTTTAATATATTTTTAATATTTCTCTGTTAGAGTATGTTTATCTCAAGTTAAGAAAGGAGTTACGGCTTTTACCGTAAACTTAAAAAATGATAAGAAAAAAAGATATAGCAGCTAATTTTTCAAATGAATATTTGGAAACTTTAATAAAAAATGTATTAGAAAATAATTCACAAGATAATCAAGATTTTTTCACTTCAGAGTTGTCAGGTTCTTATTTATATACTTTAGTAAGTGTAGATGAAACAGCTCAAAAAAATATGACAATGCTAAGAACGTTGGAAGATAAAGACACTTTTTTACCTGTATTTACAAATGAAAATGAAATGGAAGCTGTAAAAGCCAAGTATGATTTTGAAACTGTACTTATCAGCTTTGTTGAGATTTGCGACCTTATATTATACAATGGCTCTGATTACAAGGGTATAATGATAAATCCTGATACAGACAGAATAATTGTTGACAAGGAATTGTTGGAGTATATTGTAGATCTCCACAGAGAAGTTGACGACGTAATAACAATTAATGAAGGCCAAAGTGTAGAGGTAATGTCTATAGATAAGAAAAACGAGCCTAAGAATATAATGAATGTTTTAAATGATCTTTTCAAGAAAGAAAAAAGCATCAATGCAGCTTATCTAAAACTGCTCAACCACAACGGAAACTTAAGCTACCTTTTAGTAACTGATTTTGAAGGTGATAAGGACATTATCTTCAAGAAAATATCAGAAAAAGTTAAACCTCATCTTAAAGATATCTACCTTGACCAATTGGAATTTAATACTGAATTTGGAAAAGAAGTTACAAAAGATATAAAGCCTTTTTATAGAAAAAAGACTTTCGGTATATTTTAATGGAAAAAAGTAAATTTTTAGAAGCACTTGACATTTGGGGCATTAAATATGCTGATGACGTCTATGAAAAGTTTGAAATATATACTCAGAATCTACTGTCATATAATGAAAAAGTCAATTTGACAGCGATAACCAATATAGATGAAATCTACGAGAAACACTATCTGGATTCACTAAGTATATTGAAATATTTTCAGCTTGAACAAAATTCATCAGTTATTGATATAGGAACAGGCGCAGGCTTCCCATCAATACCTGTGAAGATACTAAGAGAAGATATAGATCTCTGTATGGTAGATTCCCTATCTAAGAGGGTGTTTTTTCTTGAAGATATGATATCAAAACTATCTATGAAAAAGGCTACCGCTCTACACTCAAGAGCTGAGGACCTTGCGCAAAATAAAAATTATAGAGAAAATTTTGACTATGCTGTATCAAGAGCAGTAGCAAATCTTTCCACCCTTTGTGAATATTGTATTCCTTTTGTTAAAAAGGGAGGATTTCTCATCTGCCTGAAGGGGCAAAATGTAGATGATGAGATACAAAATTCAAAAAATGCTATGAAATTACTCAATTGCTCAATTAAAGAAAAGATTGATGTTGAGATTCCCTTTAGTGAGTTGAAACATAATATCATTGTTATACAAAAACTTGGAGCAACTCCCAAAGCATATCCGAGGAAATCCGGTACACCATCTAAAAATCCATTGTAACTATAAATTTTTAACTTATATTCGAATAATATTTATTTTAAAAATCTCTATTAATTTTAAAAATTATACCGATAATATATTGTAGTCTAATATTTTTAAGTTTTGATTATAGTATTCAAACTTAAAAGCATCATATGAATAGTAATAAAATATATTATCCATAACTTTAAAAGCTTTTGTGTAGCATATAAAGCATACACTTGATGGCAAATGCTCAAGTTATCTTATTCTATGGGTATTTTTTTATTTCTATAATATTAATATTGTGAATTAAAGAATATGGATTTATCCTAAATATTACTAAAATATTTCAAAAAATTTAAAAATCTTTTTCAAGATATTGACATATTCTTTTTTTTGTTATATCATTATTGTATCAACATTATGTGTTGTAACTTTTAATTTAATTACAAAAAAAATAATCTACTGATTTTCCGGTAGATTATTTTTTTGCCTTAAATCTCTATAATATTTATCTAATTTATGATAGTATAATAAAACAAGTGTTCTTATAAATTGATTGGACTATCAGTAAGCTGAAACTAAATTATTTATTACTTACAGTATTTATCGTGTAATAAAACTTCAATTTTATTCCATTCAAACTATAATTAGTTTCTTTTCTTTAAAATATATGAAACACATTCTTTACTAACTAACAAAATAAATTGAATTATAAAAGAATTTTAGAATTATACAATTACAAATAATTTGAAAGGATGATAACTTTGGAAAAGGATAATATTCTCGCAAGTGAAAAAATATCCTCACTACTACTAAAATTTTCCGTACCGGCGATAGTAGGTATGATGGTCAGTGCACTTTATAACATGGTTGACAGAATTTTTATCGGAAACGCTCAAAACTTAGGTTTAAACGGTATAGCAGGTATTACTATAGGATTTCCTATAAGTCTTATCATGATAGCTACAGGTGTGCTGTTCGGCATAGGCGGTGCTACATTTTTTTCAATTAATTTGGGAAAAAAAGACTTTAGTACAGCTGATAGGACTCTTGGCAATGCTTTTTCCTTATCTATGATATCAGGCATTATAATAGCTCTTATAGGAGAAATTTTTCTAATTCCAATACTTAAAATATTGGGGGCAAGTAGCGAAGTATTGCCTTACTCAGCAGACTATATGCGTGTAATTTTTATAGGTACTCCCTTTGTAATTTCATCCATGGTACTTAATAACTTTATAAGAGCAAATGGAGAGCCAAAACTTGCTATGTTGACAATGTTTTTAGGAGCATTCACTAATATGCTGTTGGACCCTATTTTTATCTATGTACTTAACATGGGTATGTTTGGAGCGGCACTTGCAACTATAATATCTCAAATAGTATCTTTTTTATGGACGGTATCTTATTTTATAAATAAGGATAATCCTCATAAATTTATTAAAAACAATCTTTTTTTAAATGGAAATATTGTAGTAAATATAGTATTTTTAGGACTTCCTCTGTTTTTATTTCAGCTTTCAAGTAGCCTACTTAATATAATACTTAACAAATCTCTTATGATCCATGGTTCAGACATAGCAATCTCAGCTATAGGGATTACCAATAGCGTACAAGTCATTCTTCTAATGCCTATAGTAGGTCTAAATCAAGGATTACAACCTATAGTAAGCTATAATTTCGGTGCGAAAAGATATGACAGGATTAGAGAGGCACAAAAACTGGCAATAATCTATTCAACCTTAATAGCAACTTTCGGATGGATAATTACAAGATTTTTCTCTACCCAAGTAGCAAGCTTATTTACGAAAGATGAGAAGTTGATAGCAATATCTGCTGTATTTTTGCAAACATGGCTTATGTGCTATCCTCTCAACGGCTTTTCAGCTATAGCACCAAATTTTTTCCAAGCTACAGCCAGACCTAAAATTGCAATGTTTCTAAATCTTACAAGACAGGTGCTTGTGCTTATACCTTCTGTTATGATTTTTTCTTCTATCTGGGGCTTAAACGGAATAATACATGCTGCTCCTTTTTCAGATACAGTATCGTTTTTTATAGTCTTGTTTTTCTATATCCAGGGTATGAAAAACCTTGAAAATCAATAAAGAGATAGTATAAACTATATGCAAATAGAATTATAAGAAAATAAGATTAATTTATTGATAAATTGCATATAACTTTTCTTTAATTAAACATAGTAAAAAGATTAAAAATCAATAAAGCTATTGAATTTTATATAAAACAGTTCAAATATAATAATTTAATACCAAAAATTCATTAAAAAGCCACATAGTTATATTTTGACAAAGAAATTAAAATTCATATAATTAATAATGTCTGATTAAAATAAATACTTGATAATATAAATGGCGATTAGTATAAGCATTTTTTATTATCTAAAGAGATTATCTCATAGCAATTATATAAACTTATTTTAACAGCAATTTAAAAAGCCGTCATATTTTTAAGTACGACGGCTTTTATAATCATATATTAATTTCCCATTTGTTTTGCAACTTCTTCTGCAAAATCTTCTTGTTTCTTTTCTATACCTTCCCCTACTTCGTATCTTACCATTTGGCTTACTTGGATAGAAGTTCCTACAGCTTTTGCAGTTTCTTCTACCACATCGGCTACAGATTTTTTAGGTTCTTTCACAAATGCTTGTTCAAGCAGGCATACTTCTTTAAGTTCTTTTTTAAGTCTTCCTTCAAGCATTTTCATTATTATTTCTTCAGGTTTTCTCTTGTTTTCAGGAAGTTCGTTATTTTCATTTATAGCTTGATGTTTCAATACTTCTCTTTCATGATCTATATAATCTTGGTCTATGTCTTTTTCGCTTATATACTTAGGATTCATAGCTGCAACTTGCATTGCCAAGTCTTTTCCAAGTTCTACAAGCTTAGCGTCGTTTGAAGAAGTTTCCAATTTTATTACAGAAACTATCTTTCCTGCGCCATGAACGTAAGGAACAAGCACACCGTTATCTACAGTTAACTTTTCAAATCTTCTTACTGTAATTTTTTCGCCTATTTTGGCAATCTTTGTATTTACTTCTTCTTCAACTGTAGTTCCGTTTAATTCAGCCTTCATTAAATCTTCCAAAGAAGAAATTTCTTTGTCAAGAACTATCTTTGTAATGTCGCTTACCAATTGTTTGAATTCTTCATTTTTAGCAACGAAGTCTGTTTCAGAGTTTATTTCAACTACAGCTACTTTCTTTGAGTCAGCAGATGAAAGAACACCTACAAGACCTTCAGCAGCTATTCTGTCTGCTTTTTTAGCAGCCTTTGAAAGACCTTTTTCTCTTAGTGTATCTATAGCCTTGTCCATATCACCGTCAGTTTCAACAAGTGCCTTTTTGCAGTCCATCATACCTGCACCTGTTTTTTCTCTTAGGGCTTTTACCATTGCAGCAGTTATTTCCATTATAGTTCTCCTTTACCTGTAAGTATTGACCGTATGCAGTAGATATTTACTTACATTACGGTATATTATCAAAATCATAATTGCAATTATCAGAAAAAAACTCAATTATGATGAAATTTCAATTTTATTTTAAAATATCCTATGCAGTTTCACTAATATCTCATATAAAATGGTATATTTACTTTTAAATAGCCAAAATATTTTTTTGATTAATTAAAATATTGTAAATTTTATCCACTTTTAAAATTAATCTATTATAAAAGATTAAAATATGACTACAACAAAGGATAAAATAAGATTATTATAAAATTATATTAGCTTATTGTAAGTCTATATTAGCGACAATGCACAAAAAAAGGGACGGGAAGAAGTCATCCTGCCCTTGCCCCTTATTTTTTTATATCAGTTTAAAGTTCTATTCTTGTTCTTGTTGTTGGAAGTCTTCTACAGTAACTTCTTCATCAACTTCAACTTCTTCTATCATACCTTGTTTAGCTTCTATTATAGCCTGAGACATTGCAGATACGATAAGTTTTACCGCTCTTATTGCGTCGTCATTACCAGGGATAGGGAAGTCTATTTCATCAGGATCGCAGTTTGTATCAACTACACCTATTACGGGTATTCCCAATTTGTGAGCTTCAAGAACTGCTATTCTTTCCTTCTTAGGATCTATTACAAACATTGCAACCGGTAGTTCAGGCATTTCTTTTATACCACCAAGGTTCTTTTCAAGTTTTTCTTTTTCTTGTAACAATCCTATTACTTCTTTTTTAGGAAGCTTGTCGAAAGTTCCGTCTTCTTGCATTCTTTCAAGTTCTACAAGTCTGTTTATTCTTGTCTTTATAGTCTTGTAGTTAGTAAGCATACCACCAAGCCATCTTTCGTTTACATAGTACATACCTGCTCTTAGAGCTTCGTCTTTTATAGCATCTTGAGCTTGTTTTTTAGTACCAACAAAAAGTATCGGTTTTCCTGTAGCTGCTACTTCAGTCATGAAGTTATAAGCTTCTTCTAACTTCTTAACTGTCTTTTGCAAATCTATTATATAGATTCCATTTCTTTCAGCAAATATAAATTTTGCCATTTTAGGGTTCCATCTTCTTGTTTGGTGACCGAAGTGAACGCCCGCTTCCAATAATTGTTTCATGCTTATTATTGACATTTTGTCCTCCTTAGGTTTTATCCTCCACATCCCTTATGTCAAAACCAAGTTATAAATATTTCTGTATATCAGACTATGACTCGACTCAACCTAATTTAGGATGTGTGTGTAATTTTTTCCTCCAATATAATACACTATTTTTCACTCAAAATCAAGTATAAATTCATAAAATCTTATTTTTTCAAATCATAGACCATAATATAGTCTTCATCCCTTTCTTCATGCACATAATATCCGACTTTTTTATATATGTCAGAAGCATAGTTAGCCTTTTGTACTGAAAGAGAGGTCTTTTCGTAGCCTCTTTTTTTGAGTTCTTCCAAGACATTTTTTATCAGCGCCTTTCCTATACCCAAATTTCTATAGCCTTTGTAGACAGAAATGGAAAGCGAAGGAGTATCATCATCTATATGACCGTAATCGTCAATTACTCTAACCCAGACAGCACCGACTACCTTGCCTTTAACTTCAGCCACAAAACAAATATCGTCCTTGTACTTTCCAAAGTCTTTTACATAAATTTGTAAAGCTTCATCTTTGATGATATCTCTTGAAGGATGAGTAACTCCTTCAGGTATGAATATAGCCTCATATAAAAAATCGTCCAGCAGCGGAATCTCTGTCTTCATTATTTCTCTTATTCTATAGTTCATCTTTTCTCCTTATCAGCAACTATTATAAGCATAAAGTCTATATTATTTATTATATGCTTTTAATCAAAAAAACTAAGCTGCTTTACCTCATCTTTTGTTTCAAATCTTCTTAGATAGTCAAATATTTTATTATTATCTTGAACAATATCATTTTTTTCACAGAATCCATGAAATATTTTCATAAGCTCCACATTGTTATCGCTGTTTATCATATAGCTATTCCCATACTTTCTAATGTACAATTCTTTTAGCTTTGGAAAGTTTTTATCAAGCTCACTGTAAAAATACTCCCTGTTTCCATCCCTGAGAGTAAGTCCCATGCCAAAGCATATTATTCCATAGACCTTTGCTTCTTTGCAATAATTTAGTATTCCCAATATATTTTCCTCATTGTCGTTAATAAAAGGTAAGATAGGAATTAGCCAGACAACAGTTGGAATACCTGCATCTCTTAGAGTTTTCAGGACTTCAAAGCGTTCTCTTGTAGTTGAAACATTAGGCTCTATAACTTTGCATAATTTTTCATCATAAGTAGTTAGAGTCATCTGTATTACACATTTTGTCTTTGAATTTATATCTTGAAATATGTCTAAATCTCTTATTATATTAGCAGATTTTGTAATAAGCGTTGCTCCAAAACCATATCTCTTTATCAGTTCGAGAGCTTTTCTTGTGTAATTTAGTTTTAATTCTTCACGAATATATGGATCAGTCATAGAACCCATTCCAATCATACATTTTTTTCTTTTTCGTTTCAGAGCCTCTTCCAAAAGATAAATTCCATTTCCTTTTACTTCAACATCTTCAAATCTGTGATTCATCTGATAGCATTTACTCCTTGAATCACAGTAAATACATCCATGAGTACAACCTCTAAACAAATTCATACCGTTTCTTGATGAGAGAATTCCTTTTACTTTAGCAAAATGCAATTTAGTCTCCTTTAGCTTATTTATTCTTGCAATTTCTTTGATGTGCCTTTAGTTTTTTCATAGCCCAATCATAGTGACTTGATGTACTGCTTACAAAATAAGAGCCAAGTGTAGTTCCTCCTGTCCATTTATAAAAACCTTTGGAAAAAAGTTGCTCGTTAGTAAAATTTTCTATTAAGTTCATAACATCACTATGAGATTTCTCAAGCAAGTCCTTAGCCTTACTTAGAGATGTGGCTTGATGTTTCTTCCAAAACTCTACATTCATATCTCCATAAGTTTTCCAATTATATGGCTCAGGCAAAAATGCTTTATTTTCTCCTTTTTGATTTGCTTTTACCCAGTCTAAAATAAGTTGATGCCATTCATAAAGATGGATTAAAACATCTCTTAGATTCTTATCCCTCTTCCAGTGTGCCTCTTTCTTTTTTTCATCAGAAGAAAAGTCAAAAGGAGTGTTTAATTCTTCTTCTTTCATATTTAAAATTAGTAAATTAAGTTTTCTGTAATTTTCAGCTGCTGCACTTATTAAATCTTCCTTAGTCGTCGGTCTTGGCATTTTACCCTCCTATATTTACATCATATCTAAGTATTGTTTTTAGCTTTTCTTCTGCAGTCCTGTTTTTGTTGCTGAGATATATTTCTCTATGCGAATTACTTATTCGGCTTAGATTTACTTTACTTGCAAGTTCATCCATCTTTAAAAAGGACTGTGGCTCATCATCGTAACTTCCAAGATGTAGAATCTGAATTGACTTTCCTCCTTTTATCTCATCAAATGCTATCTCATCATACAAGACATTAGGCTTTTTCTTCTTTACAATATCAAGAGCATTTAAATATATCTCCTCTGTTATAAAATCAGATTGTTTAATCATAATATTGTATTTAAGTTTGCTCTTATCACTTCTGCCTTCTTCCCACTCTTGCCATATACCTTCCAATGGAAATACTGTAAAATCTGTAAACTTTTTATCATCTTCATCTTTCATTATAGACTTATAATACATCTTTATACCGTAGGCAAGGGAATAAAGAGCAGACACCCTATTTGAAAAATCTTCCATATTAGGATTACCGCTACCACTAAGCATTATAAACTTTTGATTTGGCACTTCAATTACTTCCGCCTTTTGCCTTGCTCCATAGATATTTTTTTCAAGTTTTTTCCACTCATATTTCATGGTATCTTCTCCTTGTAGATAATAAATTTAGTATCAAATATTATTTTAAAATTTATACTAATCAACATTTATAATGCCAAGATTGTTATTTTAGCAAATTATCCGTTTTACAAATTATCAATAATCTTGCTATACTAAAATTACACGTCTTTTGATAGGTATTTAGTGTAAAAAATTATACAGGCATGCTTTAATTTATTATACAGGATAAAACTTGTCACCTTTTGTCATATTTTATAAATATTTTTCATCTTTTCTATCATGTCCCTTATTTTTTCTCTTATTTCTACAGGCTCCAATACCTCTGCCATATCTCCATAAGAAAAAATGTAGCTATACAAGTTGTAGTCACTTGGCATTTCTATTTGAGCATATAGATTTCCCTCATCATCTTCTCTTATCTCAGGGCTTAGCTCATCATATACTCTAAAGGCGACTTTTTTGTCGAATTTTACCTTTACACGAATCAGTTTTTCATATTTTATCTCTTTTTTCAGTATCACATCTTCAAAATCATCATCAAAGCTGCTTGGAAGTATCACCAAATTTTTAATCCTTGATAATTTAAAATATCTAAACTCATTTCTAAGTAGGCAAAAAGCGTATAAATACCAGTCTTGTCCTTTAAAGAGCAGTCTGACAGCTTTTACACTCCTATTTGTTTCACTTTTATTAGTAGCAAAGTATGAAAATGAAATTATCTTTTTGTTTAATATTGCAGATTTTAAAAGATTAAAAGTCTCTTCTTTAATTTTATTATTTTGCCAGTTATTAAAATCCACTTCTATCCAATTTGTGTTTTTCACCTTAAAGAGCGCTGACAACTTAGTCAAAAGTCCATCCCCAAATATATTGCCTGTGCCGTCAAAATTATGAAGTGATGTCATTATCAAATTTTTTTCATCTTCATTAAGCAGTGAATTGCTAAGGACGAATTCTTCGGCAATTTCTATACCTCCACCCTTGCCTTGCAGAGCATATATAGGTATACCGGCACTACTTAGAGAGTCTATATCTCTGTAAATAGTCCTAACTGAGACTTCGAACTTTTCCGAAAGTTCATTTGCTGTCACTCTTCCTTTTTCCAATATGTAATAAAGTATACGAAATAATCTGCTGTCCTTCATATTAATCACCCCATTACAAAATTATACCATAATATAAAATATTTACATAATTTATTATAATAATCAAATATAAAATATATATTTTATAAAATAAAATTTTCAATAAAACTAACTTTAATAATCCATTATAATATTTCTTTTAAGGGCTAAAAAACTGTTAATTACTTATATTAGTCATAATATAAAATTTTTTAAAAAATATATTGACTATACCTTTTAGGTATGTTACAATAAGGTATATTATGGAGGTGGAAAATGGATAAAATCATTTTAGGAATTTTGATGTTAAACAGAATGACAGCATACGAAATTAAAAATGTCATTAAATTAAGTTACAAATCTATATGCAGCGACAGTCTCGGAAGTATACAGGCAGCTCTTAAAAAACTCTTTGACTTGGATATGGTGACTTTTGAAGAAGTTGTAGAAAACGGAGTAAACAAAAAAAGATATGCAATTACAGAATTAGGACAGGCGGAATTACTTGAATGGTTGAAGATACCAATAGATAATTCAAAAACAAGAAATATTGAACTTGCCAAAATTATCTTCTTAGGTTATTCGCAAAGAGAACAACAGGAACTTATGATTGATAAAGTTATTCTTTCTTTGGAAGAAGAATACGAGTCATTATTGGAGTCAAAAAAATCAATAGATGTTACAAGCGAACTATCTCAACTTGAAAGCTATCTAAATAAGGATGAGCAGTATAGAGAAAGATTCCTATCACTGTGTAAAGATGAGGGAATTCCTGAAAAAATAAAGGAGATAAGTAAATTTTCTTATGCAACATTGGATTATGGTATTGAACTTTTGAAGTTTAACATAAAGTGGTTCAAAAAGTTTAAGAAAAATCTGTAATTCGACAAATAAGTAAATCTTTGTATTATCGAGTCGAATAAAAGGTGATTTAATATGTATGACGGGAAAAATATTAAACAACATATCATTAACTTTGCAATTATCTGCACTATCATAGCTTGGGCTTTTTTCTTAATAGACGCCCTTAGAAATCCGTCAGATTATAAAAATATAGGAATTGCAATGAGAGTTCTCTTATGGTTTATAGATTTAGTTAAAAAAATTATAACTTTAATATTATTCTGATTAAAAGGTGATTTAAGATGTATGATGAAAGAAAAATTAAGCGTAATATAATTATCTTCGCAGTTTTTTCCGCTCTTTGTGGATGGATAGGTTATTTGATAGATGTATCAACTAATCAAGCTAATTACGAAAATATAGGAACAACAACAGGAGAAGGTGGCTCCTTAGGGCTTTTAATATGGCTTGTATCTCCTCTGATTTGTACAATAATTCTCCGTACATTTGGAGGAGACGGTTGGAAAAATGCGGGATTTGCTCCTAACTTTAAAGAAAATAAGATGATGTACTTGGTGAGTTTTTTCATATATCCTACAGTGACTGCAATCGTCATTTTACTTGGTACAATTACAGGCAGTATAAAATTCCCCAGCACTAATATAGCCATTGGAAGCTATATTGGTATATTACTCGTTCAAATTGCAGCTCAATTTATAAAAAATATATTTGAAGAATCCGTTTGGAGAGCATATCTAACAAATCAGCTATTAAAACTGAAAATATCCGACTTTAAACTTTATCCGCTTGTGGGCTGTATATGGTGGATTTGGCATCTTCCGTATATCATGATTTTTCTGTCAGAAAGTGAAGTAAATGATGCTCTACCTGTTGGAAGAGTCCCATTATTTCTAATAGGTTTTGTAGTTGTTATATCTTGGAGCGTAATGTATACTGAAATTTTCAGAATTACCAAGTCTCTTTGGCCCTTAGTAATTGCACATACTATGGAAGATGCAGTAATAAATCCTCTACTCTTGATGAAAATAGTTACTATAGAAAAAAGCCATGCACTTTTCTTTTCGCTATCCTTGGGAATAATACCTACCATACTGTATCTGATAGTTGGTTTGACTATTCGCAGATGGAGAATAAGACAGGAAGAAATTTATAGCATATTTAAACATCAAGGTCAGTTGTTATCTTAATAGAATAAGTAGGATAAAGCTGTCTTATAGACTCTGTCAATATTGATAGAGCCTTTTCTTTTTCTATGTCAAAACTGATAACCACGTCAAGTCTGATACTTTTTTCTTCCATATCCACATAAAATCCATGCATTTGCAACGCCCAATCGAATGAAAGAACTTTCTCTTTTACAGTATTTTTAATCACTGCTACCTCTTCATTTGAGGTGTTATGTGAATAAACTCCCACTCTTGTAAGTATTACACCGCTTTGTTGATAGACCTTTGCTTCTATCTTACGTGTCAACACATCAACTTCATCCACTGTCATTGTATCGTCAAGCTCTATATGAACACTTGCATAATTTTTACTTGGTCCGAAGTTGAAGATTATAAGGTCATATACTCCCCTTACTTCTTTTTCGTCGGCAATAATCTCCTTTATTTTATCAGTATCCTCCTTGTCACATCTCTTGCCTAATATCTCACTGATTGTTTCAGTCATCATCTCAATCCCTGCCTTTATGATGAAAATTGAGATAAGTACACCTACATAAGCTTCAAGAGAAATATTAAAGGCAAGGTAGATTATAGCAGATGCCAAGACCGAGGAAGATAATACAGCATCAAAAAGAGCATCAGAACCTGAGGCTATCAAAGCTCCTGAATTATGCTTTATACCTTGCTTTTTGACATATTTTCCAAGTAATACTTTGACAAGAACAGCAACCGCAATAATAACAAGTGATATAATGTCATAGCTGGCTTTTTCAGGACTTATTATTTTTTTAAATGATTCTACAAGAGATGTAATACCTGCGTACAACACTATTGCTGCTACTACCATCGAGCTTATATATTCAATTCTCCCATGTCCGAGAGGATGATTTTTGTCAGGCTCTTTTGCTCCAAGTTTCGTTCCTATAATGGTGATAACGGAAGAAAGGGCATCAGATATATTATTTACAGCATCCAAACTTATGGCTATAGAATGAGAAATTATTCCGATTATTGCCTTAAAAACTGCAAGCATGACATTTGTTCCTACTCCTATCATACTTGTCCTTATAATTGCTCTTTCTCTTTTTTGAGCAAGGATTTCAATAGATTCATTTGACATATGGTATCTCCTTGAATATTTTTGTACTTATATTAAACTTTATTTATAATTTCTTATATTTTTTGTCTATAATTTTATTTTTCAATTAGGTCTTCCATTTCACATCTAAGTGCTTTTGACAGCTTATAAATTACTTCCGCCCTTGCTTTATTTATATCTTTATTCTTCTGTTCGTACATGGCAATAGAGCGAAGACTTACTCCTGATTGCTTTGCCAACTCTGCTTGGGTAAGTCTGTTAATTGAGCGAAATCTCTTAAGATTTGTCTGCTTAAAATGTTCTTTCATTCTTATGTCTATAATTTCGACAAATTTTGTTATATCAGCCTCGTGAAGAGTGTAATACATTTTTCCTAACTCTTCAAAACTTACAACAGCAAAGATTTCACTATATTTTCTGTCCGAATATAGCTGATAGTAAGCAACAGCCCAACCAATCCAATATTCTTTGGAACGTCCATAGTTTTCACTAATAAACACCTCAACTTCTTCACCCTTAGTTTCATATATTATATCCATCACTATTTCTATACCGCTTTTTCCAATAAGATATGAAGCTTCTCCCCTTTCCATTTTCTTACTTACAGAACTTACAATAAACATTTTTACAAAATCATCTCCGGAAATATGATAGCTATTAACAGCACAATCAAAAGCATCTCCAAGAGCCGATTGTGCACTGCTAAGATATATTTCTTGGTATTTGGAGATTGTCATTTTTAATACCTCCTCTTATGATGTCAAGCATGTACAAAGCGTCACTTTCTTCTTCAAGCATATCAAAATACATCTGATTTGCCTCATCATTTCTTAATTTTCTAAGAGAATAATACTTATCTTTCTCAGCAATGGCAAAGCCATTATACTTTAAATTAGAAAAGGCAAATTTAGATTTTATTACAATCTGTTCACCTAATTTTCCAAGTCGCATGGCAGATGCAAGCTGTCCTACCGAAATACCGTTATTAATAAATGATTCTGCATAATCGAAGTAAGAATCATCAGCCCTATATCCTATAATCAAATCATAGGCATTTACATTTATGTCAAAGTTATCAAGCAAATATTTCTTTGCACGATTTGCAAGAGGATTTTTGATGGTAAATAAACGATGTTTGAGCAAAACAGCAATCCAATTTAGTATTGTATAATCAGAACTGTTCAAATTTAAAATCTTCAGATAGCTTGTATCAAGAGTATATTTATTACAAAAACCGTCATTTAGCGAGGATACTGCCCATTCTTTTGCAAGTTCTTCATTTTCAGTGCAATAAAAGCCAAGACCAAAGTCATTATTTTTTCTTCCCAATCCAAAAGTCGGATTTTCAATAATTTTATCAGAACCATGATATATATTAATTGACTTGTCCATTTGACTTAGCCTCCTTTTTCATATAATGACAAGATATTTAATATAATTGTATCACTATAGTGATAGCATGTCAATAAAGCTATGATAATATAGTTTTTTATAATGTCAAACATTTTTATAATAATTTTTTGATATTTTTTCAACTTTATTGATTAGATACTATTATTTTATATTGAAAAAAAATATATTTTATGCTATTATACAGCTTGGAGATAGTATTTGAATATAAAACTATACTCTTTAACATCATATATAAATATTAAATTTTACAAAAGAGCTTATATATTTAATAAGACTCAAATATCAATTAAGTTTGCTTATGCAAACACTGAACTCTTACGCTTATTAGTATGTAGCTTTTATTTTCTATAATTTTTTATAGATAGTTAAAGCTACTTATTTTTTTAGGAGGATTTTATGAATATAGAAATGTTACAAGGTAAAATTCATAGAGCCACCGTTACTCAAGCTGCACTGGACTATGTTGGCAGTATTACTATAGATGAGGCCTTATTAGAGGCATCTTCAATTAGGGAATATCAAAAAGTTCAGGTTGTGGATGTGAATAACGGGAATCGCTTAGAAACTTACACTATTGCTGGAGAAAGAAACAGCGGTATTATCTGCTTAAACGGAGCTGCTGCAAGATGTGTTTCCCAAGGAGATAAGGTCATCATCATGGCTTATTCATCTTATAGTCAAGATGATTTGAAAGATTATAAACCAAAGGTTGTTTTTGTGGATGATGAAAATAAGATCGAAAAAATCTCATCTTATGAAAAACATGGAAAGTTATACTAAAATTTAAATATTTACATTGATGTCAAAGACTATCTCTAAAAATAAATTTTTATTAAGGAGATTACAATGAAAGTTATTAAAAAAATCGCTGAACTAAGAAGCCTACTTCAAGGCTTTAAAAAAGAAGGAAAAACTATAGGTCTTGTACCTACTATGGGATATTTGCATAGAGGACATGCATCTTTAATTCAAAGGGCAGCCCAAGAAAATGATATTGTCGTTGTATCTGACTTTGTCAATCCGATTCAATTTGGTCCAAATGAAGATTTGGAGTCTTATCCAAGAGATATTGAGGCAGATACTAAATTAGCCGAGGAAGCCGGGGGAGATTTTATTTTCCATCCGGAAGTTGAAGAAATGTATCAAGATAAATGCGCCTTTACTGACATTGAATTCTTGTCTGACAACCTATGCGGGGTGAGAAGACCAAGCCATTTTAGAGGAGTATGCACTGTTTGTACTAAGCTTTTTAATATAGTCGGACCTAATCGTGCATATTTTGGTCAAAAAGACGCTCAGCAGTTAGCCATTATCAAAAAATTAGTCTTTGACTTGAATTTTCCTATTGAAATAATAGCCTGCCCAATTATCAGAGAAGAAGACGGATTAGCTCTTTCTTCAAGAAATACTTACTTATCAGCAGAAGAAAGAAAGGCTGCACTTTGTCTATCAAAGGCAATCTTCCAAGGAGAAAAGCTTGCAAAAGAAGGCAAGGATTTAAGCGAAGTTTTGTCTAAGATGAACGAAATAATAAGCAGTGAGCCTCTAGCAAAGATAGACTATATCAAGGCTGTTGATTTTAAGACTATTAAAGATGTTAGCAGCTTTGAGAAGGAAACTTTGGTAGCAATAGCTGTTTATATCGGTAAAACAAGACTGATTGACAACTTTATCTATAAGGGGTGAAATCATGGAAAAACTAAATAAAATCTCAAATAAAATAGTTCAAAATTTCGGATTGATTATCATCCTTTTTTCAGCAATAGCTTATTTTTTTCCTGATTATTTTAAATGGATGACAAAACATACTTCTGTTTTCTTAGGAATTGCTATGTTTGGGATGGGTACGAGTATTGATGGAGATAATTTTAAGGCAGTAATGAAAAATCCACGAGATATCTTCATAGGAGCCTTGGTTCAATTTACTGTTATGCCTCTTGCCGCTTGGTTATTAGCAGTAGTTTTCCGCTTAAACACTGACCTTGCACTTGGGATGATACTTGTAGGTTGTTGCCCCGGAGGAACGGCTTCAAATGTTATAACACATATTGCAGGTGGAAATGTGACTATGTCTGTTGCCATGACTACTCTATCGACTCTTTTAGCACCAATAGTGACTCCTGCATTAGTTTTCTTGTTGGCAGGAAGATGGGTTGAAGTTTCAATCCTTGCTATGTTTACATCAGTTGTAAAAGTCATCTTAATTCCTGTATTAATTGGCTTCCTCATAAAAAAAGTTATGCCAAAAACTGTAGAAAAAAGCAAGACTATTTTCCCTTTGATATCTTCTGTAGCTGTTATTTTAATTATTGCCGGTATCATAGGAGCAAATTCGGCAAAAATTGCAGAATCAGGCGCAATGGTCTTATTGCTTGTAATATTACACAATGGCCTTGGACTAATCGGGGGACTTATGGCTGCCAAGTTCTTTAAAATGGACTATGATAAGACAACAGCCTTGTCTATAGAAGTAGGTATGCAAAACTCAGGTCTTGCCATCTCTCTTGCGACTGCAAATTTTGCCTTAAATCCATTAGCTACATTGCCAGGTGCGATTTTTTCAATCTGGCATAATATGTCAGGTTCACTCTTTGCCTCATACCGTAAGAATAAAAAGCAAATAATGGAAAATGCAAAGTTGAACTATGATAAATTAGGATAGATTATAGAATTATATTCATAAATATTTTTAAAAATTGTATATTTTTTATGCTCTATTTTAAATACACTTAAAATATCTTATCCAAAATTTTATCGGATTTTTAGTATTAATTCAAAGTTTTTTATATAACTATATGTATTATTCTGATTTTATTTAATATTTAAAAGACCTGCTTATATAGCAATCATAAACTTAATTTATTAACTTTAGATTAAGCTTTTATGATTACTCTTAGCAGGTCTTTTTTCCACTTTCTTCTTAGATTATTTATTTTCTCTTACTACTTTTCCCTCTTTTATAGTCTTTTCTACTATATTAACTCCTGTGTGATAAGGTAGGAATCTAAATGAAGGATATTTGAGTATTACTATATCTCCCTTTTTACCTATATCTATAGAGCCTACTTTATCAGCTCTGTCTACAGCTGCAGCACCGTTTATAGTCATGGCTGTCACCGCTTCTTCAGGAGACATATTCATATAGATAGACGCAAGAGCAAACATCAAAGGTATGGAATTTGTAAAATTACTTCCCGGATTAAAGTCAGTACCAAGCGCCACTGCACTACCTGAATCTATCATCATTCTCGCCCTTGCAAAAGGCTCTTTAAGACAAAATGCAGTTGTAGGCAACAATGTGCTGATTACTTTTTTCTCAGCCATAGCCTTGATACCATTGTCAGAGGCATGTAAAAGGTGATCTGCAGATACAAGTCCAAGTTCTGTAGCAAGCTCTGCCCCACCAAGTTGTACTATCTCATCAGCATGAATCTTGAGTTTAAGTCCATATTCCTTTGCTTTTAAATACATCTTTCTTGATTGTTCTACAGAAAATACATTTTGCTCACAAAATACGTCGAAAAACTCTGCAAGATTTTCCTTTGCAACCTCAGGCAAGACTTCATCTATTATAAAGTCCACATAATCGTCAGTTCTTCCGGCAAATTCTTTAGGTGTGGCATGAGCACCCATGAAAGTAATTGATATATCTATCGGGTGAATTTCATTTAATTTTTTCATCACTCTAAGTTGTTTAAGCTCTGTTTCTTTGTCAAGACCGTATCCACTCTTACCTTCAACTGAAGTTACACCAAATGCAAGCATTGAATCAAGTCTTTCAAGTCCCCTCTCAATAAGTTCATCTTCGCTTGCCTCTCTTGTGGCTGTAACAGAGCTTACTATACCTCCACCTCTGTTCATGATGTCCATATAGCTGTCTCCACGGAGTCTCCACGAAAATTCGTCAGCTCTGTATCCACCAAATACAAAGTGAGTATGAGAGTCAACAAATCCCGGTAGTACAGCCTTTCCACTAGCATCTATAACTTCATATTTCTTTTCATCATATTTTGACAGTATGTCGGCAGTTTTTCCCAAATCCTTGATTATACCGTCTTCTATTACTACTGCACCGTCTTCAATCACATGGATGTCAGACATCTCTTTTCCGTATTTTGCAGTCTTTCCTGAGCATGTTACCAACTCATTCGCATTTTTTATCAATAAATTTGACATAAATACCCCCTTATAACATTTATATTTTATTACAAACTTTTCAAATATATTTTTACATTCATCATTTATAAAAAAACAACTTAAGTCTAATATGATTAAATATCTGTTTAGCATACTTGTTTAAAAAGCTATATTTTCATAAATGCACATTCCTCAAACTTCAGCATCTAAGTAAAATACTTATATTAAAATCTTTTATTATACTTATAGTTATTAGTATTACAACATCTTATAACAAGTACCAAATTATTTAAACAGAATCAGATAGACTTTCAATATTAACTGTATGCTAATAATTATAATATACCGTCAATTTTTTTAAAAATTCATTTTTATAAAATAAAACTAACAAAGATCGAATTGACGACTTTTGTTAGTTTTATTATTTCAATCGTCATCTTTTACATGACAATTATATCTTCTATTTTTTAAATATCTTAGCCACTGCTGATTTTACAGCGTCTTCATCAGCTATATAAGGTACTGTTATGTGGTCTGTACCTTCATTCATCTTGTTGAACTCTATTACTGTTTCGATAGAGTTTTCATTTCTTGCCCATGAACGTCTTGCAACACCACTCATAACGTCCCATGACAATGCTGATTTTACTATTTCGTCAGCTCTATGGCTACCGTCAAGCACAAGACCGAATCCACCGTTTATAGATTTTCCTATACCTACGCCACCGCCGTTGTGTATTGCTACAAGGCTCATACCTCTTGCGCAGTTACCGGCAAAGCATTGGATTGCCATATCAGCCATTACGTTACTACCGTCTTTGATATTTGATGTTTCTCTAAATGGAGAGTCTGTTCCTGATACGTCATGGTGGTCTCTACCCATCATTACAGGTCCTATTTCACCTTTTCTTACCATGTCGTTGAACTTAAGAGCGATTTTTATTCTTCCTATTGCATCTTGATACAATATTCTTGCTTGTGTTCCTACAACCATTTGATTTTTTTCAGCGTCTCTTATCCAGATATAGTTGTCTCTGTCTTGATATCTTCTGTTAGGATCTATACAGTCCATAGCTGCCTTATCAGTTTTTACAAGGTCTTCATGTTTACCGCTTAGGCATACCCATCTAAATGGTCCGTATCCGTAGTCAAACAATTGAGGTCCCATTATGTCTTCTACATATGATGGCCATATGAATCCGTCTTTTTCATCAACTCCGTTTTTAGAAATTTCCTTTACTCCTGCATCATAGATTGCTTTCATAAATGAGTTACCGTAGTCGAAGAAGTAAGAACCCTTTGCTGTAAGTTTCTTAATTACATTGAAATGAGCAACAAGTGTATCATCTACCATCTTTCTGAATTTTTCAGGGTCTTCAGCAAGAAGTCTTGTTCTTTCTTCAAAATCTATTCCTTGTGGGCAATATCCACCTTCATATACATTGTGGCAAGATGTTTGGTCTGACAAAAGCGGAATATGGATGTCATGCTTGTCGGCATATTCAAGTAAGTCAACTATATTTCCATGATATGCTATTGAAATAGCTTCCTTCTTATCTTGATATTCCTTTGCTATGGCAAAAACTTCTTCAAGATTTGCAGACGCCTTTCTTATCCAACCTTGGTCAAGTCTTGTTTGTATTCTTGAGTAGTCAACTTCAGCTACTATACCTACTCCGTTTGCTATCTCGCAAGCCTTTCCTTGTGCACCGCTCATACCGCCAAGTCCTGATGTTACGAAAAGCACGCCTGCCAAGTCGCCTTCATTTGGTATACCTAATTTCATTCTTCCGGCATTTAGTATAGTATTGAAAGTACCGTGAACTATACCTTGTGGTCCTATATACATCCAACCACCGGCAGTCATTTGTCCGTAGTTTGCTACTCCCATCTCTTGAGCTATTTCCCAATCATGTAGATTGTCAAACATACCTATCATCATTGCATTTGATATTATTACTCTTGGAGAGTCCGGTTTTGATTTGAATAGTCCAAGTGGATGACCTGATTCTATTACAAGAGTTTGATCTTGAGTCATCACCTCAAGGTATTTCTTTATAAGTCTGTATTGCATCCAGTTTTGGCAGACACTTCCTGTTTCACCGTAAGTTACAAGCTCATAAGGATATAGAGCAACAGCAAAGTCAAGGTTGTTGTCTATCATTACTTGGAAAGCCTTTCCTTCTATACAATTTCCCTTGTATTCATCTATTGGCTTACCATATAGATTGCCTTCCGGTCTAAATCTGTAGCCGTATATTCTGCCTCTTGTAGTAAGTTCTTCCAGAAATTCAGGTATTAATTGTTGATGATATTTTTCAGGGATGTATCTAAGTGCATTTTTCAAAGCTACCTCAGTTTGGCTTTGAGAAAGACGGAATCCTCTGTCGGGTGCTCTTCTTATTCCTTCCTGAAATTTTGGCATCTCAGGCAAAACATCATCTAATTTTATAGTCATAGCTTCTGCAATATCAATGTTTGGTATCATAATTTCCTCCTTGATTTATATACAACAAATCTTATGTACTTTGTGATATATCTTGTCATTTCTTATTTTTAATAAACAAATTTTTATCTCTATTTTATCAATCTCTCACATTAAACTAAAATAGTTATATATAAAGATAAAAAATTTATAAATTACTCATCTTATTAGAAATAAAACTGACCCATTCCCACAAATACATCATGTTCACATCTTATGCTTCCATTATAAATTAAACACGTCATTAAATAGTCTATGTCTCTTTGTGAGAAATGGAAAATAATTTCAAATTCAAATTTTTAAAATATTTTTTAAAAAAATAATTTCGACTTTAATATAATAATATTTATACTTATAATCACAATAAAACGTTTTTTGCGATTTTTACAGCGTCGAATTGCATATTTTACATTAGACGCTTTTTTATAAAATTAAGCTTTTCAAATTTGCTAATTTGAGGTATCATTTATGTACGGTAAATTACTTATAAATAATTTATAAGGAGGCGATTATGGATTACAAAATAGTACAGCCGGAAGATTTTGTTGTAACTGAGTGGAGTGGAGGCAATACTACACAATTTTTCATCTATCCTGAGGGCTCCTCACTTGCAAAAAGAGATTTTGACTGGAGAATATCTTCTGCAAGTTTTACAGGTTCTTCTTCGCAGTTTAGTGATTTTTCAGGTTATCAAAGATATATACTTGCCTTACAGGGAGAACTCTTTGTAGATCACGAAAATCTCTATAGCAGGACTCTTTTCCCTTATGATGTAGAGTATTTCTATGGCAAATGGACTACAAAATCAAATAACAGTCTTGATTGTATTGATTTTAACTTCATTGTAAAGGATGAACTACAGACAAATGTTGCCATACTAAAGGAAGACGATTTATATGCTCCTAAGAGAAAAGGCAAGTTGATACTGTACTCAAAAGAAAGTTGTATAATTCAAATATCGGAAACTGAAGAGAGCACTATGAACTTAGATGCTGAAAATTTACTTATTATTGATGAGGATGATATTTTGAATTGTATAAAAGTCATTCAAAGTGACTCTCCTGTTGTAATATGTGAAGTTAATTGATTTTTCTTAAAAATCGAAGTCAAATTAATATTTAATATAATTGTAATATTAAATATTAATCTTTTTCGACGTTTTATAGACTTTGATTTTTCCTGTTAAACAGAGATATTCATAAAAGTATGTACTTTTTCAATTTTAATTTCTAAGTATTTATTAAAATTATTAGTTGCCTGAATTTTTTGAACTTTTACCTTAAATAATTTTATGATACTATTTTTCAAAATGACATATATTCGACGTAGTCATTGTAAAATTATGTTTGAGAAGATTTATTTAGGCCTTTTTTGTAAAATCAAAAAAACGTTGCCTATTTTTAAATCTAAGTATCTCTTTGTGTTATCCTATATATGATATGCCTTCTATTTTTCCTAATTTAAGCTTATAAATATTAGGCAAGCGATACAAAATATACCTCTACATACAAATTGAGTTTATACTTTGCTATTATCTATACTAAGGTAACACTATATCAGCCTTTGTTATTTTAAAAGCTGATTAATAAGTATTTTTATCTTATATTCTTATTTTTAAAAAGGAGGAATCATATATGGATATACTATTAAATCCGGTTATTGTATCGGTAATAGTAATGTGCGTTTTATGCTTACTTAAATTTAACGTATTGCTAGCTATCATAGTTTCAGCCGTAGTAGCAGGTCTTGCTGCAGGAATGCCTTTTTACATCTCAAGTGATGCAGCCAAGGAACTTCTGGCTAAGGGTGTACCGGAATATCAGACAAAAAATATCATTGGTGTCTTGATTGACGGAATGGGCGGAAACTCTGAAACAGCACTAAGCTATATCTTGCTTGGAGCATTTGCGGTAGGTCTTGCTCACTCCGGTCTTGGTACTATATTATCAGTAAAACTTTCAAGAGTTTTAAGCGGTAAGAAGTTTTTCATGATTTTTGCTATAGCATTTATCTCTTGCTTCTCTCAAAACCTTGTTCCAGTGCATATAGCATTTATACCTATATTGATACCTCCACTATTGGGATTGATGAACAAGCTCAAGATAGACAGAAGAGCAATGGCTTGTGCTCTTACATTCGGTCTTAAAGCGCCTTATGTTTCTATACCTCTTGGTTTTGGTCTTTTATTCCACAATATATTGGTTGAAAACATCAATAATGCCGGAAAGGAACTGGGTATAGAGATTTCTGTAGCTGACACATCAAAAGTAATGTGGATTGGCGGTTTATCAATGCTTATAGGTCTTATACTTTGCGTATTGTTACTATATGGAAAAGATAGAGAATATAAGGATGTAGCCGTTCCGGGCACAGTTGAACATACTGATGTTAAGATGACTAAGGAAGCTTGGGGAGCTCTTGTTGGTTGTGTAGTTGTTGCTGTAGTATCTATGGTAACAAAATCACTACCGTACTCTGCAACTCTTGGTCTTTTCACAATGATAATAACAGGTTGTATAAAATACAAGAGCTTGGATGAGGTTGTAAATGGCGGTATAGGTATGATGGGATTCATCGCCTTTGTAATGCTTGTAGCTGCCGGATATGGTTATTTGTTAAAAACAAGCGGTGCAGTTGACTCTCTTGTTAAAAGCGCTTCTGTATATATGCAAGGCTCTAAGGCCATGGCAGCATTTATACTATTGCTTGTAGGATTGCTCATCACTATGGGTATAGGTACTTCATTTGGTACAGTTCCAATAGTTACTGCTATATATGTGCCTCTTTGCCATACTATAGGATTTTCAGTTCCTTCTATAATACTTCTTATAGGTATTGCAGCTGCTCTTGGTGATGCAGGATCTC
This sequence comes from uncultured Peptostreptococcaceae bacterium, assembly GCA_963521605.1. Taxonomy (GTDB): domain Bacteria; phylum Bacillota; class Clostridia; order Peptostreptococcales; family Filifactoraceae; genus Peptoanaerobacter. Next base: position 25,715 of record CAUQVF010000019.1, read on the forward strand.
CTGCCTCAGACTCTACTATGGGTCCTACATCAGGGCTTAATGCTGACGGACAGCACGACCACATTTGGGATACCTGCGTTCCTACATTCATAGCATACGACATTACACTTATAATCGGTGGAGTAATAGGTGCCGTTATACTCGGATAGTCATTAACTATAATTCTCCGTCGAATTTAACGTCGGAGAATTATTTAATGTAAAATAAATCAGGCTAATTAATATTTTAATAAAATTTGTAAGGAGATTAATTGATGAAAGCTAAAGAAATAAAAAAAGTTGTTCTTACAGGAAACGATCTGTCTTTGGATGAATTGATAGCAGTTGCAAGATATAACTGCGTAGCGGAATTGTCACAAGATACCATAAAAAATATAGAAGACTCAAGAAAAATAATAGATGATATAGTAGAAAATGAAAAGGTAATTTACGGTGTTACAACAGGCTTTGGTGAATTCAGTAAGGTGGGTATTTCTAAGGAAGATTGCAGAGTTTTGCAAGAAAATCTGATACGTTCACATGCTTGCGGATACGGACCGCTTTTTGATAGAGAAGTAGTAAGAGCAATAATGCTTACAAGAGTAAATGCTCTTTCAAAAGGATATTCAGGAGTAAGACTTTTGACTATCAAAACTCTACTTGAAATGCTAAACAAGGGTGTACATCCTTGCATACCTGAAAAGGGCTCTTTGGGTGCGTCCGGAGACCTTGCGCCTCTTGCTCATATGGTACTTCCTATGCTTGGACTTGGAGAAGCTGAATATAAGGGTCAAATAGTATCAGGTAAGGAAGCTATGGAAAAAGCAGGAATTCCTGTAATTGACCTTGACGCAAAAGAAGGTCTTGGGCTTATAAACGGTACTCAAGTACTGACATCTACAGGAGCTATAACAACTTATGATGCAATACAGCTACTAAAAATCGGAGATATAGCAGCAGCCCTTACAACTGAAGCTCTAAGAGGAATTACAGATGCATTTGATGAAAGACTGCACGTCATAAGAAACCATCACGGACAGGTGACAACTGCAAGAAATATGCTCAAACTTCTTGAAGGAAGCACATATACTACAAGACAGGCAGAACTTAGAGTTCAAGACGCTTACTCTATAAGATGCGTACCTCAAATACATGGAGCAAGTAAAGACTCTATAGCTTATGTTGAGAAGAAAGTAGAAATAGAGCTTAACTCTGTAACAGACAATCCTATAGTAACAAGAGAAGGAGATGTAATATCAGGCGGAAACTTCCACGGAGAGCCTATGGCACAACCTTTTGACTTCCTTGGAATAGGTATAGCGGAGATAGCCAATGTATCTGAAAGAAGATTGGAAAGACTTATAAATCCTCAACTTAATGACCTTCCTGCCTTCCTTACTCCTCAAGGTGGACTAAACTCAGGATATATGATAACTCAATATGCTTGTGCAGCGCTTGTTTCTGAAAATAAGATACTTGCTCATCCTGCATCAGTAGACTCTATCCCTTCATCTGCAAATCAGGAAGACCTTGTTTCAATGGGAACTATAGCTGCAAGAACAGCAAGAGATATATTAGTAAACTCTGTTAGAGTACTTGCTACTGAACTAATGGCTGCTTGCCAAGCAATAGACTTTAGAAAAGATTTGAACTTGAAGCTTGGAAAAGGTACACAAAAAGCTTATGACGCTATAAGAGCAGTCACAGACTTTATAAAACTTGATACAGATATAGAAATGTACAAAGAGCTTGATAAAGTAACAAAACTGATAGTAGACGGCACTTTACTTGAAGCAGTTGAAGGTGCTGTAGAATTGAATTACTAAAATTGAAAATATAAAATATTAGCACTTATTTTTCTAAACATATAAAATAGAAAAATAAGTTTGGATTTTAATACAAATGATAGTAAGATAATACTATAACAGCCTCTTCAAATTCAACTTGAAGAGGCTGTATCTATTCATATTCATAGTCATAAGCATCCTTACTTATGTAAAGAAGTTGACTTATAATAACGATAATTAGGTATTATTTTATATCTTTAATGATTCAGTTTCACATACCCTAAGGTTTGACTTTACAAAATACTCTTATAAGGCTGTAATTGCAGCAACAGCACCAAATATTACTCCAGGTAAATTTGCTACTACAATAGGCCACTCTTTTTTCTTTTGAAAAAAGCCGTAACTAACCCATAGAGTGCAGTTAATTGCGGCAACTAAAGGTTGCAAAAAACCGCTTTTATTCCCGTGCAAGTTATTTATAATCTGAGGGAAGTAAGCCACATACATAAGCATAGCTGTACACGTTGCTACCCATCCCATTATTTTAACTGTCTTTTCATTCATAAGTTTGCCTTCTTTCTACCATTAGGCATCATATTAGTTTAAAATTCAAATCAAGCTTGTACTTATAGAAATTTGTTTCAAAATCTTACTTATTTTTAACGAAAAAACTCCTAAAAATCATTAATTAACATCAACTATGAATTTATTATAATCCTGCTCCCATATTTTGACAAGATTTATTTTTACTCTTATTTACAAATACTTCTCTATACCGCATTGCTCCACTACCTTCTTACCAATCAAGGTAATAGCTTGTGTCGGACATTTATTTACACATCTGTAGCATTTTGTACACATATTACTTCCCACCGCCTTATTTTCGATTATTTCGATATTGTTCATAGGACAGACATTCGCACAGATACCGCATCCTATACATTTTTCTCTATTTATTTTAAGTTTATCCGAATAATTTTTTGTAGCATTGTAACAGTACAGCCTTTGACCAAAAAGCCCGGCTATATGATACAATAAACCTATACCCTCCTGAGGATATCCCCCTTTTTTGAAATTATCAGCTGAATTTTTAATCTTTTCCTCAGCTTTTTTTACTATCTCTTTATTTTCATCCAAAGTTCTCTTAAGAAGCTTTACATCGCTGATACAATCCGGCATTTTTAGATGTAGACCTCCTAATATCTTTGCTCCAAAACTTTTTAGGAGTCTAGCAAGAATACCTGCTCCATCTCCGGAAAAAAGCCCCATTGTTGCTACAATAAAGACTTCCTTATCTTGCCAAATAGTAGAATTATTTTTGATGAAATCACTTAGAATCTTTGGAATATTGCTATAATATACAGGGTAAGCGATTACTATCTTCTCATGATTTTTTATCTCTGAAACAGCTTTTTCATCTTCTATAGAGTAGGACTTTATGTCATCTCCACATTCTTCAAGGAATTTTTCAATGCAATACTTTGTATTTCCTGTTCCGCTGAAATATATTCCTATCATTTTAGCTCATCTCCTTAATATATAAGCCTAAGTAGGTATTTTATGTAAATAATATTTTAAAGCCATAGTAAAGGGCATTATATTTTTAGTCATAATACAGCATATTATACTCTTTATCAAAAAATCAATGTCCTTTACTATAAGCTTGGATATACATAAAGATATAGCACAATAATTAAAGTAATCTAATATATAGAATTTGCTTACTATTTAACTTCAACCATCTTATTATTATCCATAATAAAAGGTTTTGCCAAGCCTTCGCCTGTATAGTCCGCATATTTAGTCGTTAGATACTTATAACACTCTTCTTTAGTAGCAAATTTTATTGCCTGATAAGGCTCTTCAAAAGTGAGTTTTTCTACAAATAAAAAACCGTCTTTATTTGGAACCAAAACGCCAACATGACCTACAAACAGATATTCACCATCAAGGTTATCGTGTATTATAACAGAAAGCATTCTTGCATTTTCGTTAAATTTGAAATTTTCAAAGTATTTTTCCATATTCTTAGCATGTACTTTAACATCTTGAGTTGCCTCAGTCTTTACTCTTGAGAATAAGATTTGAAAAAGTTTCTTTTCTTCATCATTAAATAACTTTCCTTTGTCTATGGCATCATTATCTAAGAATAAAAGTTTATCATCAGCTTCAATTTTGGGAATTTCAATATTTTTTTTCAACAGAGTATAACTGTTAATCCTACAATTTGTTCCTATAAAATCCCCTTTTTTTTCTCTCCATAAGGTGCTGATTTTATCCATATCGTATTGAGGTGTTGTAAACTCTTTAAAATCTCCAGTCAAGCCTGTAGCACCTGCAATTTCATTATACTCATTTACTCTTTTGAAAAAATCTTCTACACTGTCTTTGTCCAGCTGAGCAGACAACAAAGCCTTTACTTCATCTACACTACCTTTATTTGCTAAGTTTGAGTAAGATGTAGGCTCTTGACTTGCCTTTGGTTTTTGTTGTGAATTGTCACATGCTGTTAACCCAAACGCCAATGCTGCACAAATACACAATCCGATTAATTTTTTATATTTTTTCATTTGTTTCTCCTACTTCACGATAATTTTAAAACATAAAAAAATTTTTCCTTAATCTTATACTATAACTTTGTCTAAAACGACCGTCTTATTATACCACATTTACTTTAATTACTAAAGAATTTTTGTATTAAAAAGTATAATTTGTATATAGTAAAGTTACTACTAAAATTTTAATAATACTTAAAATCTATTTTCTATATTTTGTATAAGTATATTGTCCATGGGCATTTGTAGCCTTTCCATTAGCATAATAGATTGCATACTTCGGACATCTGTGGAGACAGCCTAAGCACATTGTACAGACTTCCTTCACCCATTTCGGTTTTCCATCTCTCATTTCAATTGCTTGAACAGGGCATTTCTTTGCACAGAGACAACAGCCTATACATTCATCAGATACAGATAAATTCTTCGTCTTTCTTACATTTCCGTCATATATAGATTTTCCTAACTTCCCAATAAATCCGGGCAAAGTAAATTTTAAATATTTTCCTTTTAATTCTTGTGAAAGTTGATTCTTCAGCTCAATAATCTCATCATCCGATTTTAACAATTTTTTCTCCACTTCCTGTGCATCAGAAAGGTCAAAAGTAATCGTCCACGTATCCGGCATTTTAACACCAAATTTTGCATCGAGCTCCAAACCTTTTTTCTTTAAATAATTATCTATAATTAGCGAGGCAGCTCCGGTAGTAGTACCGAAAGTTCCAACATAGAAAACGTAAGGCTTTTTATCAAATTTTAAATTGACTTTTTCCATAAATTCATACACTATGCTTGGTAATCCCCATATATATGTAGGCACCAAAATTCCAAGTCTGCTATCTTTTATTTCAAAGTTGTAATTAGCCATATTCACAGCATCTTCAATAGAAATTACTTCCTCATCTTTTTTTCTTATTTCATCCGTCACATGTTTAGTATTACCTGTTGCTGAAAAATAGAATAACATTCGTAGTCTCTCCTTGTATTTTACAAAAATATATATCCTATTTAATTATACAATTAACTACGATTATTTAATAGATATTTAATGATTTCTTAATAGCTTTTAATACTTTCTTAATAAGTTTATAGCTTAATTTTTGTCAATAATATTTAGAAATGCTATAAACATATTCTTATATACTATTTTTTTCTTGCAAAAGGATCATTATTAGCATTTTCATTCCAAATATACTCTATCTTATATGCAATATTTTTTGCAAGCTCTATTCCATAACAATCAGCCACAAATCCAAGAGCCATATCAATTCCTGCTGAAACCCCTGAAGAAGTATAGAATTTACCGTCATTAACCCAACGAGCTCTTTCTATCCATTTTGCTTCACCAATGCTCTTCACCCAATCAAAAGCATTTTTATTTGAAGTAGCTTTTTTTCCGGATAATAGACCTGCAGCTGCTAAAAGTGCTGAGCCGGTACAAACAGACAAGACATATTCAGAAGAGTCTGAAAGTTCCACAAGTCTTTTAAGAAAAGCGTCATCTTTAACTAATTGACGAGTACCCATTCCTCCGGGAATAAGCAACACACTGTCAGAAGGTAATATTCCGGCTTTTTCAGTATTAATTTTCACTCCTTGTGAGCTGGCAAGCATTCCTCCATCAAGTGAAATATAGTTAAGTGTGGAATTAGCTATTCCTCCAAATATTTCAACCGGACCGAAGAGATCCAAGGTTTCAAACTTCTCAAATATAAGAAAATAGAAATTCATAATTACACTCCTTATAAATTTCAAAGCATACTACCAATACTTATTATTTGTATATTTTATCTATACCTCTTCATAATATATTTAAGTATAGGATCTTCCAATGTCTTATAGTGCTTAAAGCCCACTTTCTCATACAATTTCTTGGCTTTTTCATTATAATAATAAACTGAAAGAGTAACACTCTTAACATCATAAGTCTTAAAATTCAAATCTATAAATTCATTGAATATCTTCTCACCATAACCCATACCTGTTTTGGCAGGATTTATCATAAATCTACCAAAATGTATGTTATCTTCTTCTATTCTCACCTGTTGTATAGTGCCCATAAATTCATCATCAACATAGATAGAATGCAAATTCGGTAATTCTTTCAATTTTTCATAATCTATAGGAAATGAAATTAAATCTCCCATCCATTGTTCTTGAAATTTTTCTCCCTTTTCATTGCTCCACTTACATACAAGTGAAGCATTTTCTTCATTTATCTCCTTTTCAAATCTAATGTTCATACCTTTCCCCTTTTCTTAACAACAAGTCAGATTTTACCTAAATAACTAATATAATAATACCCATCTCACATATTATACTCAGAGTTTATATTTTTATAGATAAGCTTTTTCCCTTTTCACATCTAATTCTATTACAAGTTTGAAGGTTTTTACAACACAATATATAGCTTATATAAGAACTTTCATCAAAATATCTATAATAATTTTTCATATTTGTAATTATTGATAATCCCAACTTTTAAACATTTTTCCTACTTTTATGTGAAGATAGCATTTTACTTCGACTTTTCTAATTAATTATTTTTATGTATAAGATAACTATAACTAAGCATAAAAAAATATACAGCCATACAAATGATAGCTGTATATTATTGAGTAAGGTTCTTTCCGAAAATTATTAGCGTATTACCATGTCACTAAAAAATAAAAGTTGAATTTTAAATGAAAGCAAAGCTTCGCAATTTATATTTTTACAGTTTTACTTATTACCTTGTTCCAAAACGGTTAAATTTAAGAGTTAATAAGAGTCCGATTACTCCAATAAGTATAGAGTTAAAACCAAAACTCCTTGAATCGGCATCTTCACTTGAAAGTCCTTTTATATACTCATCTTTAGATAAAATTTTATCATAAACTTGCTCCGATATACTCAAATCATCCTTATCTTCAGACACAATCTTATCTCCTTTCTGCCTTCCGATAACTGTAATCGGCTTCATACTTTCCAATGTTCCATAAGAGAATTTTACATGTATATCTCCTATTTCATCTCCATTTGAAATCATAGCGTAATTTTTATATCCTTGAGATACAACCTTAAAACCATTTCCAAGGGTTTTTATATAATCCTGACAATTTTTCTTTAATACTTCTTTTGTAAACCCATGTTCTTTTGTTTCAACCAAATTTAAAATCTTTACATGAACATCAGTACTATCAATCTTAAATTTTCCAATACATAAATAGTTGTTTTTATAGAAAGATGATAAATCTACCTTTGGTGGATTCTCATATTCACCATATTTATCACTTAACTTATTTTCTCTCTCAGCACCGGCAGGAATCCATTCAGTTTCAACATAGTCGATTTTCTCCGTCTTATCATCAAGCGTCGAATTTAAATCCTTACCTTTATCAATAACAATTTCCTTTGGTTTTTTCGCATAAACCAGCTGTAATGGTATTCTTCTATAAAAATATGCATTTTTTACCTGTAAATTAGCTTCTTCATCAACTATTACACCATCATTTTCAATGCTAGGTGTTCCCGATACTATGACAAGTTTGCCTTCATTTTCAGGCAAAACCTCTTTTGTTTCCACAAGATTATTTGCTATATTTTCTACCCTTCCCTCAGTGTTTGCAAACATTACAGCAATACCAAAAACCAGAACTAAGGCAGATATAATTCTAACTATTATCCTATGATTCCAAAACCAATTTCTCACTCCTTGAGCTCCATTACCAACATTTCCAAACATAATTCTTCCTCCTTTTTTAAATAAATTAACTTTTCACTTTAAATAAAAAACATTTTGTATATTTTTAATTTATACTACAAATTTTTTAAACCGTTATTTAAATATTTGCTTCAAAGATTTTCCACTGTCTAAAAAATGTGTATAAAATAAAATCTAAAATACCTTTTTAGTTCTTAATATCATTAGCATAAATTTCCATTGTAATAAAAAATTTTACTCATATATGATATCAAATCATTTTTAGGTATCGTTATAGCGATAGCATCTGTTTTTAGGCATTTTAAATATCTGTATTCAAATAAGCCTAAATTTTGTGTTATCGTATTCCTAAATTCAATATACATCCTGTCGCAATTATACCATTTAAATTGATTAAATTCAATCACTGTTTCTAAAATACTATTATTTCAATGCTTACAAATATTACACTTATGGCCTTTTAAATCTCCATGTAAATGTTCTGCTTATTATTTTCATACAATTCAAAAATAATCACCATATAAAACACTTTACATCACTTTTTAAATGGAGATTTGTATTAATTTGCCATTAGATGCTTTATTTCCTGAGATTTTTAATACATCTATTGTCTGCATTAAAAAAGGAAGTATCAGCTATTTGCTTTTACTTCTTTTTAGTAGTCCTATTTAATTATTTTACTTCGACAAACCGGGAGTTTGAAATTATATTTCAAAAATTTTTTCCCATTTTAATAAATATCTATAATAAAGACCCATTCTAAATTCACATCTTGGTAGTTCCTCAGAAATGACCTTTCTTACATCGGCGAGATGAGGAAAGTTATAACAAACCGGTATATGCTCATCCTCAGAGGAACGCTCCTTTTTTATCTTTGAGATTATCATGCAGGGTATAATTCGTATTGCCTCAATCACATAATCCATTAAATTTGATGGAATAGCAAGACCCACAATAATTAAAATGCCATTTCTTGAAAGCATTGACTTTGCTTTCTTTAGTGCGCAACGCATATTCATATGATGAATCGAAGCAACAAAGATTATTGCGTCAAAAGGCTCATCATCATTAAAATCTTCATAATCACAACAAAAAAACGAACAAGATTGAGACACATTCCGTTCCTTTGCCTTTTCAATACAAAATTTATCACTATCTATCCCCACAAGAAACTTTGTACCATCATCTAAATAACGAATGAGAAAACCATTCCCACACCCGACGTCTAAAATACGATTACTTCGCTTAAGTTGCTTCTTTATCCAATTATAATAAACTGTATTGTGATTCCAGTATTCAAGATCTTTCAACGTTTCACCTCCCAAAACTTCTAATTTATCTATCCTTAGAAACTGCGATTTATCCTACCAATCTCTTTCTCTTATCGCTTCTTCAGTATCAATATCAATTCCAAACCATTTTAGAATATACTCAACGGTTACTCCGATGCAATCACGGGCGACAGTTTCAATTTCGCTATCATTCTCATAGAATTCTTCCTGTAAATCATTGATGGCACATACTGCTTCATCTAGCTTTTCTTGAATAATCTCTGTATTCTTCTCGCCTTTCTCCAACAAATAAATTACTTTTTGTAGTTCACCTTTCACCTTATCTACCATAAAGTTCGGGTAATATTCGTCTTGGTACATCTCTTCCAAGAGTTTGTAATTTTGATCAAATTCTTTCATTTTTTCTCCTTACTAACTTCTAAAAGCTAAAATATAACCCCTCCCAAGGTAAAAAAATTGTGCTTATTATTTTTTTCTTATGTACACTATTCATATCTCCCTCCTACGTCTAATTTTGTAATCAAACATATATTACCAAGTCACTAACTTAACATTTTTTTGATTTAATACTAAAATCTTATAAAATTATGGAAAATTATCACTATCAATTCATTTTCTGTTATAATGTTATTTTTTTGCACTCTATTTATTGTAATCTATATAAAATTAAGTAAAACACTTTTCGCTAAACTAATGATTATATTTTCTTCTTAATTTTATTACTACATCTAATAACTTGTAGTTCTCATGCTTTATAAAATTGAATTTATCTTTGAATAATGCCTCAATTTTTTCTAAAAAGACTATTATTTACATTATAGCCCATAATTATTGTCCTTATTTGCAATACTTAAAGTACGTATCTCATAAGTCTTATATCCCTCTTTTATGAAAGGATCAGACTCCGCAATTGCTTTTGCTTCTTCCTTACTTTCACATTCCAATAATACCATACCACCATCATAATCTGTAAAGGGTCCACATAATATCAACTTTCCTGAGTCATCCAATTTTTTCAAATATTCAACATGTTTTTTCACTATATCAAAACTTAGAGCCTTCTTGTTATCCATTAAATATACATAAGTCAATTAAAACATCCTCCTTTGAAACATATTAAATCTTTCTAAAACTGAACTTTCTTAAAATTTTAGAAAATAATTTTTGCGTTTTTAATACAAGTGATATAACAACGCTAAAATTATAATACTTGCTAAATTATATAACTTAAATTTAATGAATATTATTGTAATTTTGTGAAAGCTCTTCACGGTACCAATAGAACTTATTAAATTCATCAAACGATTTAATTTTGGTAAACTCAGGTCTATTTTCCATAAATATTTTATCTCCCTAACTATCTACTTGATAATATATGTGTTTATAATCATATAACTATATGAATTTATAGTGATTTTTATATTATCAATTTCACAATATTAATTCTTCCCTTTCTCATAGATATTACAAGTTTTATCAATAAACTTATTGTTTTAAAGTTAAAGTAAGCACAATACCTCCAACTATCATAAAAGAGCTTAAGATTATACCCCAAATATATAGTATTAAGATAACTGTTGAAAAGTATTCACGAACTTGAATAGAAAATAAACTGTAATTGGCAGGAGTTTTAATTATAGCATTTACAAGTAATGAACTAATCTTATCTCTAATGTCTGCCTCATCATTCATTGAAATGATGTATGTACCTGCTTCCGCCTCAAAATAATACAGTTCCACCCTTGCAGTTTTAAAAGCACTTACCCTGGTTCTAAAAACACTTGCTGTTAATGGAATATTTTTCCTTGTCTTTTGATTTATAATTTCTATACCAAATTCTCCAATCGGTGATTTTACAAGTTGATTCCCACTAAGCCATATACTAAATTTTCCACTGTCATCGAGTCTAAATACTCCTTCTCCTTCTGCGCATGACATTTCATACAGCATTTGAGCATTAGCAAAGCGTATTGTATTTTTAATGCTGATAATTAGTATAATTAATCCAAGTGGAATCAATAATAAAAATAAGTGATTCATCTTTTCCTCCATGAAGTATAATTGCAATTTTAAATATAATCACAAATTTTTCCAAGGACTACTACTTTTCCCTGATTATTTTCAATAATATCTATTTCAATAAAGTCCGTTTTCTCCTAAAAAACTTTACTATAAGAATGTTCATTTATCTATATATATTCATTTATAAATTGACTTATTCAGATAACATCTATATGGCATAGCATACAAAAACTAAATATATTATATCATAATCTATCTATTTATGAAAACTTCTATACTAAACTTTCTTATAACTATGGAAATTAGGATTTTAGGTTCTTTGTCAATAAGCAGGTGTATAAAAACACTTCTACTATTGTTAAATAAGTAGGTATATCAATTTTCTACATCTTTCATAATTTCTTAGTCCAAAAAATATTAATATCAAAGCAAAAATAGCTGAAAATATAATATTTCCAGCCCACATTTCTAGTATTTAATTCTATTTTTTTACTTAAAATTTAGCAATTTTTATTGACAATATCTGGTACAAAATTCCTATTTTACAGTATTTTATAATTAGTAACAAAGTATACAATAGAATTTTGACATATATAATACTCAACATAAATCTACCTTTATATATTATTTTAAACCCCTAAATGTATCTTTTTTTATATTCTTACTGTCAATTCCCTTATCTTCGAGGAATTTATTAATTACTTTTAAATCATCTTCTTGACCTGATAGAAGATAGATAGCATTGTTTCCATACTTATCAACTGGTTTTTTGATACTCTCTTGACTCTGTGAAAGACTGTCACTTGTCTCGTAAGTAAGCGCTTTATTTTGATTTGACAGTTCTTTAATTTCATTGTCAAAAACACTTACTCCCTTATTCAAATGATTGAGCATAATAGGACGTTTGCCCGCCCATTCTTTGACTATAGGTCTTAGTGCTGCAATTCCAACGTCGGAAGCAAAACATACAATAGCACTGCTTTCGTCTTTAACAGATAAATTTGAATACAACCAACTCATTTTGATTTCTGCACCTACTGATAACTTAGTTAGACTTTTCTTATATAGACTTCCCTTGTTATGCGTCAATATAAGAATTTCATTCTCATCAGGAGTGGAAGCTATAGTCAACCATCTACTTTTTTGACCATCTTCCTTAACTTCAGACAATTCAAATTTAGCATAAGAGCCTGCTTTCCATGTCATATCATCAGGTTTTGACAGATGGATAAGATAAATATCATCCTTTGGATTTTCAATTGATTTAACAGTTAATGATTGCTTCCTTCCAAAATAGGCAATCACTCCCCAAGTTATAAGAGCGCCAACAAGCCCTATTACAAAAATTGATATAATTATAGTCGTCATTTTAGAACGTCCTTTCTTCATTAATTTTCTCCTTAAAACATTTCAAATTTTAATTATCATACAAAAATATATTAGAATTATCAAAAATTCATTCCAAATACTGAATATATATGACAAATACAAGCAGAACAAAAATATTTTTTAATTTTCATCATGGATTTTAACAACATTGTTATAAAATAAGTGTAAGATAGGATAAATCACATTAATATTAAAATAACTATTTGAATGAATATATTTTTATATTCATTCATTCTTTAGCAAAAAAATAAAGAAATATATTCTTTATTTAAATAGACCTTTGACGAAATAAGTCGCCAAGGTTTCAATGCTTTGGCTGATATTTGGAAAATCTTCTTCAGTAATATGTGTGTCCATATAGTAAAACAGCTTATAAACCTGCAATACCTCTTGAATTTTCTCATGAGAATATCCCTTTTCCAACATTCGATTGGTGAAAGTTTCCACCAAGTAATGATGAAATGGATTAGTATCTTTGCCTTTTTCTGAATAATAATAGCTGTGTAAATCTTTTGAAATTGCAGGATTATACCATTCCCCTAAAATTTTATTCGATGAAACGAGATTTCGTGTTTGACTAAAAATCTGCCCTATAACTTCAACCGCATCTTTATCCCAATCAATTTTATCTATCATAGCTTGACGAATTCGTTTATTTTCTTCAATATGAACATCTAAAAAAATGTCTTCTTTACTATCATAGTAATTGTAAAAAGAGCCGACAGCCATACCTGCTCTTTTAGCAATCTCTGAGATTGATGTAGCCTTATATCCTTTTTTAGAAAATATTTCATAAGCTGCCTGTTTTAATGCCTGCTTCTTGTCCAATGCAATTTAACCCCTTACCTTAAATTATGAATGAATAAGTTTTTTTATTCATTCATAATTATAACTCTTATTAATTTACTTGTCAATAGAATTTTTTTATGAAGTATTTCACCTACTACACTTATTACTTTTCTTCAAGCAGTGAGTCAAGATAATCAAAATCTTTTACGAGGCTCCTTTCATTATACTTTATTCTCGCTTCCTTAATACGCTCTGCAAGCCCATCTTTTTTACCATTGCAACATATATCCATAAATAAATCTAATATCACAAAATTCTTTTGATATATTTCCAGATTTTTGTATCTATCAAAAAGTTCTTTACTGCTAATATACAAAGCTTCTGCCTTATCATAATTCTTAAGATAGAAATGACAAAAGCAAAGATTTAGCCTTCTAACCATATCTGATAAAGAAATTTTTCGTACATCCTTTTCTAAATCTTCCAGTATTTCTACTGCAGCTGTATATTCTTTCTTTCCAATCAAAGCAGGCGTAAGATTAAGTTGAGCTGTATCTCTAATATACTTTGATTTTACCTTATTTCTTACAGCAGTCATCTTATCAAGATACTCATCATATTTTTCCTCTTCCAATAGCGGAATTAACTTATTAATCTTCCTTGCATAAATATAATTATATATAAGGTTTATTGTTAAGGTAATTACAAAAATTGCTAGGGCAGAACATATGTAAATCCACATCATCTGACTTTTACTTAGATTATATACATTTCGACACAAGTTAAGAGCTATACCGTATATTATTCCAAGAGGTATAATTATTAAAAATCTTTTCACCATTTCTCCTTATAAAAATATGAATCTGTCTAATCAAATACCTATTGACATTATACTATATTTTTTATTACTTTAATAGTTCCATATATTTAAAATAGCATACCATTAAAAATTAGAAATATTTAAATTATGATCACTCTTTTTTCCATTTATATATAACTAATGATATTGCAGCTTATTAATTATCAACAATTTTACTGTAATATAAATTATATGGCTTTTTAATAGATTTTTATACTAATCGCCATTTAGAAAGTCATGCAAAGTATTTTGTGTGGTGATTATTTTTAAATTGCATGACATTCATAAGCTGAATATCTACATGGTGATTTAAAAGCTTTTTAGTATTAGTATTATTTTATAAGATAAGCATAAAAAACCTCCATAAGTAGTTTTGCTTATTTATCTTGTCTACTTATGGAGTATTATATCAAAATGCTTTACTGTTTTTTATTTGCTATATGATAGCATAATATTTTTATGATTAACTAAGACTTATATTCCATAGAATTTAAAATTTTACGGCTTTCCTTGAGACACTATATTAAAAGAATATCTTAATCTCTCTTTGCTATGCCCTAAGATAATTCTGAAGATTAGTAAATACTTAGATGCATTTTATTACTTTATCAAACTAAATAAGTCATTAAGAGCTTCAGCCATTGTAGGATGAGTAAAAATCTGATTTGCAATTACTGTATATGCTTGTTTCATAATCATTGCCAAAACAACAATATTAATAACCTCATGAGAGTCTTCCCCAAATAAAACTGCTCCCAAAATTTGATTTGTATCAGCGTCAACCACTGCTTTGTAAATCCCTGTTTGATTTCCAAGAATCTTTGCTTTTGGAATAGCAGTTACAGGCAATGTCGCAACCTTGATATTGTATCCTGCCTTTATTGCGTCTTTTTCGCTTAGCCCCACCTTAGAAAATGTCGGGTGTAAAAATGCAGAAAAAGCTATCGGCTGTCTATCATCTATACAATAGCTGCCCTTATCTTCCAGATAGCTTTTTACAATACGATAGTCATCCAAGGAAACATAGGTAAATTGTGGTCCGCCATTGATATCTCCCATAGCAAAAATATGTTCTTTATTCGTTTGCAAATGCTTATTTACCTTGATAAATCCTCTTTCATTTGTTTCTACTCCTGCATTTGCCAAATTTAAATCTTGAGCAGTGGATTTTCTACCTGTAGCAACCAAAAGTATATCTGATGAAATTTGTAGTTTTTCATCATTTACCGTATATGTTATTTTAACTTTATTTTCATCTTGTTCTACACTGTTAATGCCTGCACTGAATATAAAGTCTACTCCTAATGCCTTGTAAGACTCAAAAACTTCATTTGCCACATCATCATCTTCTCTTGGCAACAATTTATCTTCTTTATCAATAATTGTTACTTTCGTACCGAATTTTGCATAGCTTGCAGCAAATTCAAGCCCAATAAATCCGCTTCCGAATATTGTCATAGATTGTGGAAATTCTTCCAAATTCATAAGAGTTTCACTTGTATGAATTCTCTTTTCCACTTTTAAGCCTTCAATGTCAGGGATAAAAGGTGTCGATCCTGTATTGATAAATATTCTTCCGGCATATACTTCATATTCTTCGCTGCCTGTTTGCACAAGGATTGTATGCTCATCTTTAAATGAAGCAAGTCCATCAATGACTTCAACATTGTTATTGCTTGCTACTTTATCATAGTTTGCCTTATTTAACTTTGCTATTAGTGCTTTTTTGTTTACGACAGAGTTTTTATAGTATTCTTCATTGCTCATATTGCTAATACTTCTTCTATCTGCTGATGTTGCAAGGAATTTAGATGGTATACAACCTACATTTATACATGTACCTCCATACATTGAAGAAGATTTCTCAATTAATACAGTCTTTTCTCCCTTAGTTCCCAAATAGTTAGCCAATGTCTTTCCGGCTTTACCAAAACCTATGATTATATTGTCCACTTTTTTATTCATGATTGTATCCTTTCTTAAAAATCAATAAGATTTTAAAATATTTTTTCTATTATTTATAATCGGTTTTTCTACTCATTATTTTGCAAAATTAATCGTACAATATCAATAATATACCGCCATCATCTCGATTTAAACATAATCTACTGCTCACTATGTAATTTTTTATATTGCAATTCATTTATAAACTAAAATCAACTGATATATTATTCTTTTATAAAATATTAGCATTAATCAAAAAAAGGCTAACTCTTTTTAGATAATTAGCCTTTAAATAAGTTTTTTAATAAATGTGTTTTTCTGTTTGCTGAGATTTTTTGACCATTTCCTTGTATAAATCAGAGTTTTTCAAGAGTTCATCGTGTCTTCCTATGCTCTCCACTTTTCCCTCATTCATAACAATTATCTTATCAGCTTTTTCTACAGATTTCATTCTATGAGAAACTATTATAACTGTTTTATTCTCAATCAATTTGTTTATACTGTTTTGAATTTCCATTTCATTTTCAACGTCAAGAGAAGCAGATATTTCATCGAGCAATATAATAGCTGCATCTTTAAGAAAAGCTCTTGCAATAGATATACGCTGTCTTTCTCCTCCTGAAAGCTTAGATCCGTTCTCACCGATTATTGTGTTATATCCATCAGGCAATGATTCTACTATCTTATCAACATTTGCCAATCTCGCAGCCTCCAAAACTTCTTCATCTGTAGCGCCTTTTCTTCCCATTCTGATATTTTCCATGATGCTGGTATTGAAAAGCTCTACATTTTGAAACACAATTGATATGTTTTTATATAGGGATTTTGTACTTATCGCTTTGATATCCTCCCCTCCAATTGTTATTGAGCCTTTATCGTAATCGTATAATCTTGACAACAATCTTAGAATTGTAGTTTTCCCACAACCTGAAGGACCTACAATAGCTGTAACTTCATTTTGCTTAGCTGTAAAACTCACTCCATTTATTACTTTGTTATCTACATATTTAAATTCTACATCTTTTAAGCAAATATCAAATTTTGAAATGTCCTTTTCTAAACCTTTTTGACTTGGCACATCTCTTAAATCTCTAATTCTTCCATAGCTATCTTCAAAATAAAACATCACCAATATAAACTCAGACAGGTTGGCATAATTATGAGATATTGTTGTAGCCGCCATAAGATATCCGACATAATAAAGTAAACTTATATTTCCATTAGAAAAGAAATTTGCGCCAAATACAGCCACAAGTACCGGTCCTATAAGCGGAAGTATTCCGATAACACCGCTCATTATTGCCATGGTAAATTCTGCAGAAATATGAAGTTTTTCAGTATCTGTAAGTTTTTCTACTACATCTTCACGTATCTTGTCTTGCATAGAATAGCTCTTTATTTCCTGTTGCATTTCAAAAGCTTCTTGGAATGAATTAGCATTGTCAAGGAGTCTTTCATAGTATTTCTTTACATTTCTAATTTGCATTTTTTTACTTATGAACATAAGTGCTAATGCAAGCCAAATAGGTAATACCACACAAAGTCCTAAAACCAAATTTCCCAAGCATAACATGATGCTTACGATTACAAAAAATACTAAAAAGCCCATGGTTTCAGGCACTGCATGTGATATTGCCATTTCAATGTTGCTAACATCCATCATGACAGTTTGCGATAGATCGGATAAATTATGCGTTGAAAAATATGAAAGAGGCAAGTCTTTTATCTTCCTCGCCAGTTCTACTCTTAAATTTGTGCTTTCTTCATAGGTTACATCATAAGTAAGCTTATACTCTCTTGCTACTACCAAATACATAAAAAGCGCTAAAGCGACTAAAACCCCCAAATAAAAGTAAAGGCTGTTTAGCTGATTATTAGTAAAATCACGAAGAAAAGTAAATACCAACATAGGTGGCAACATAAAAGTTAAATATTTGCAAAAAGATACCCTTGCAGCCTTAAATATATTGGTAGTACCTTTATCTGTTAGGGAGAAATGTCTTTGTATTTTTTCTTTCATTGTGACAGCCTCCATTCATTAGCCTTACTATAAAGCTCTTGTAATTTTTTATACTTGCTTTCCTTAGAAATAAGTTCATAATGTGATCCTCGTTCAGCAACTTTTCCATTTTCTATGACTAATATCTCATCAACATCTCTAATACTGGAAAGACGATGTGCTATCATAATTACAGTTTTTCCTCTCATTAGCTCTGTAAACGCCTGTTGCATTTCGTACTCATTTTCAGGATCACTGGCTGCGCTTGCTTCATCAAAGATAATAATTGGTGCATTTTTAAGGATTGCTCTTGCTATAGCTATTCTTTGAGTTTCTCCACCGGACAAATGAACTCCCTTTGCACCTATTACGGTATTTTCTCTACTCTCAAATTTATCAAGTATACTTCCACACATCGCAAGTTCTAAAGCTTTCATCACTTCTTCATGAGAGCTTTCAGGATTACCTATCATTACATTTTCATATATACTGCTCTTAAATAATTTGGCATTTTGAAATACAAAGGCTATATTTTTTTCAAGCACATCGCTCCTATATTTGCTAATATCTTTGCCTCCTATCTTTATTTCTCCTGAAGAGACCGGATAAAAACCTGATATCAGTTTGGCAATAGTTGATTTCCCTCCTCCGGATGAACCGACAAGTGCATATCTCTTTCCGGCAGGAAACTCTATGCTTAAATTTTCAAGCACATTAATTCCTTCTTCATAACAAAAAGTAACTTTATCAAAAGAAATATCATAACTTGTCATTTCTGAAACATCACCATGACTAAGCTTGTTTTTATCCATTTCTTTAAACAAGCCTTCCAACTTATTGATGGCATCTTCACCCAGCTGAAAGTTTTTGCTAAAAAACATAACTTTCATAAAAGCTCCCATTAACAGCCCTGAAAATGACGCAAAAAATACAACCAAGCTTACAATCTCTCCGCTATTTTGAACGTTTGGCAATAGTTTAAAGGCAATAGGAATTATCATTGCCGCCAGACAAAGCATTACCGTTTGAAACAATACATATGGTCTTTTAAACATTTGACATTGACGGTTAACAATCTCAGAGTAAGTAATTATAGATTTATATAATTTATCAAAAGACTCCACAAGCATGTCAAATATCTTGATAACTTGAATTCCTCTTACGTATTCAACCGTTTCTGAATTTATATCTTCCAATGCCTCCATATACTCTTTCATTGTTTCCTGGTCAGAATACATAAATTTAAAGCAAAGTAAAGCAAAGATAATAGCAACTATAATAAGCAGCCCTATATAGATATTGACCATAAAAGACAGGACTACTAAACATATAGGGAAAAGAACAGCATTAACAGAATCCGGCAACATATGTGCTACAATGGTATGTGTATTTGAAGAGTTATCGTCTATTATCTTTCTTGTTTTTCCTGAAGGATGCATATCAAAAAAGGAAAATGAGGCATTAAGTAAGGCATTGAGTCCTTTCTTCCTCATATTTGTTTCAATTCTAAAAGCAAACAAATGACTACACAACAAAGAACTTAGGTATGTTACAGTGTAAAGTATCGTGCTTCCAAATATCAAATATGATAAGTTGCTTATTCTTTCCCCATCTGCATCCATAGTTATCTCATTTAGCATTTGCCACAAAAAGTAATAGGGAACAAATGATAGTATGGTAGCAAGACCTGAAAGTATCATCGCTAATACCATGTAAGCCTTGCGTTCCTCAGCATAGCTAAACAATCGTTTAAATATATCCATATTAACTCTCCTTAAAGTGTTTTCTCAAAATAAAATGTCCAAGATACACTCCTACTATAGCTAAAATAAAAACTATAACTGATGATGTAAGCCCCCATAATCCGGCAGTATATTTAATATGTGACTCCATTTCTGCTGCCGTTTGCCCTTTCATAATAAAGTAAGATTTAAATCTTTCTAAAAAGAAGGTTGCAGGGATAATTGCGCCCCATGCCTGTCCAACATGCATTAGTCCTGAAGCTATGGCAACTTTAAAGACCCCGACATCTTTGCCCTTTTTAGAGGCTACAAAGTCTGCTATTATTGCCATGCCAATAGATGTAATATACCATGGGATATATCCGCCTCCTAAAAGAGTAAAGCAAGCCATGACAAGGGTAGTCATAATGGTAAACTGCCACATCTTTCCAAGTTTCTTAGACATAAAATAAATTACAGTCCCTGAAAAAATTGCACAAATCCCCGGACTAATCGCATGCCCAAAAGCTCCAAGCGGAGTTATTATAAACATCAACAACATATAAATTACCATATAAAGCGCAGTCAATAGCGCAATCAATATAAAATCCTTAATCTTCAACTTGTTAGTCATAATAATATTCCTCCATTTCTTTAAATATCCTATTCAAGCGACTAAGTTCATCTTCTTCCAAATAAAAAGATTCTTTAATACTTTTATCTGCCAAATATACTATTCTATCACTGACATTTCTTATAAATTCGTAATCATGAGATATTACAATTATTGTGTGATTTAGTTTCATTTCCTCTATCAATGCTACAACTTTTTGCATGGAATTCTTATCCAGTCCACTTGTAGGCTCATCAAAAATTATAACTTGATTGCCGCTCACCTTACTTATTGCCATTTGTAGACGTTGCTTTTCTCCACCACTCAAACTATGAGGGTGAGCATCTTTTAAGTCATATAAACCGAGACTATCAAGTGCTTCAAGATTTATTTTTTCATCACTTTGGGATATTTCAAGCTCTTTAAGGCAGGAAGCTCCAAACAATTGATAGTCTGCATCTTGCATAATATAAAGTGCTTGCCCCTCAGATTTAATTGCCCCCTTATCAGCTTTTATAACCTTAGACAAAAGCCTTGCCAATGTCGTCTTACCTGCTCCGTTTACTCCCACGATAGTTGCTACTTCATTTTTGTTAAAAGATATATTGATATTGTTAAGAATATCCTTGTATGTAACATCTTCAATAATCACCTTCTCCTCTGTAGATTGCTTTATTTCTCTTGGCTCATATCTTTCTTCAAAAAGGTCAATAGCACGTTTGCCATATTCAGTTTTAAAGTATTCATCTTCTGTAGCATAGAATTTGACCATATTATCTTCTAAAAGCAAGACTGTATCAATTAGCCCCTTTAAATAAAAGCATCTATGATCTGCAACTATGATTGTCTTGCCTTCATCCTTAAGTCTTTTAAGTTGATTTTTTAGCCTCATAGCATTGCCGTAATCAAGATTTGCAGAAGGCTCATCAAATATAATTACACTTGGATCCATGATAAGGGCAGAGGTAAGCGCAAGTAATTGTCTTTCCCCTGAAGAAAGTTTAAATATATTTCTATTCATCAGCTTTTCTAAATCAAATTTATCAACAATTTCAGAAAGTCTTTTCTTCATTTCTTCCTTGCTTATTCCAAAATTTTCCATAGCAAATACTAATTCAGCTGTAGAATTTGTAGTAAAAAATTGACTTCTTGGATTTTGAAACACATTCCCTATAATTTTACTCCTTTCTTCTATCTTCAGATTATCTTTATTTTCAATGACTAATGCGCCTTGAAGCTTACCTTCTATGACTTCCGGTATCAAGCCGTTTATAATATTAAGTAGGGTTGATTTTCCTGCTCCGCTATTTCCAGCAACAAACACAAGACTTCCTTTTTGAAGATCAAAACTTACGTCTTTTAAGGCTGCTTTTTCTCCTTCATACTCAAAAGAAAGATTCTTTGCTACTATTACATTTAAATCATTTTGCTTCATACTAATCCCCCAATGATTGCAATTGTACCTATCAGAAAAATAGCCAGAACAAAATAATCAGTAAAGCCTAATTTGTTGTAGAAATAACTTGTTCTGTTATCTGCTGAGCCAATCCCTTTTGTCAGTCCCGCTGCAGTAAGTTCCATGCTGAGACTTACACATCTAAAAAGTTGCGGAACTATCAGATACTCGAATGTGCGTATAGGATGAAAGATAGAAAATTTGACACCCCTAATGTTCATGGCTTGCTTAATAATAGAAAATTCCCACTTAAAAGTCGGTATATATCTAATTGTAATTGTAAGCCCTATGATAAATATTTTAGGCAAGTGTAGCCTTTGTAGAGCAGACAGGATTTCTGATGAATTATACTCAGTTACAATCAATATCGCAATTAATATGGACGGTATAAATAATATAGACATTTTAACCATCATTTCAAAAGTACCACTATGTAAATAAGTATTATTTAAAGCATATAAACAAAGTCCTACTGCTATCCAAAATACAGATTTTACAGCCGTCTTATATCTGCCTACAATAATGAAAATCAAATAGCTCAAAATCATACTCAATATGACTGTTTTATCCGATGGGAAAATCATATTTACAACAGGCAAAACAGCATTAATTAAAATCAGCGTGAGTGGATTGATTCTCCTCCAACTCACGCTCTGTAAATCATTTGTTTTGTGACTTAAAATCGAATCTTGCATTTTTATCACCATGCCTTTATTATTTAAAATTGATTATTAAGTGTTACACTTATATTGTAAAGCTAAAATAATATTATCTTACTAATATTATTCCTTTTTCTTATAGTCATAATTTCTTTCATACGTCAATTTTTTACTTATACTAATCTTCGTTTAAAAAGTCATGTAAACTATTTTATATTGTGCTTTGCCATCAAATTATATATATTTTGTAATCAAAATACTCACACACTAATTTAAAAGCTTTTTAGTATCATACTAATTACCAATTAAAAAGTCAGTCAATTTTTAATTTTACACTAAATGTTAGAAATTCGGATGATATATTTTCAAATATCATTAAATGGGGTTTTAAGAGTTTTTTATACTAAAAGCTTATGAAAAAGCCATATGATTCTATTTCAGAAAAATTATTGAAAATCTGTAAAACTTGTAATTTGGCAAAATAACATTCTTGGCATTAAAAATGGTGATTAGTATCAGATATGACTAACTATGCATCAATTATACTACAAATGATTGCTTTTTTCAATATATTTATTATTAACTATCATTATCGTTATAAAATTATATGTAATAACAAGCCCATTTAGGAAGATTTATCAAGGACATAAACAAAATTTCTTTGATAAATTTATATCTTCTCTTTTTCTCTCTTGATTAGCTTGAGTACTTTATCCTTGTATATTTCGCATATTACTTACTTGAAATGTAGGTTTACAGTATATTCTTTCTTTCCAGTATCCATTATTAATACTAATCTCCATTTAAAAAGTCATGTAAAATATTTTGTATGCTACTTACTTTTAAATTGTATGACATTCATAAGCGAAATATTTACATGGTGATTTAAAAGGGTTTTAGTATAACTGTTTATGCAGCAGTTCTTTTTTTTTCTTTTTTCTTCTTCCTGCCTTTGCTGAGTGATGAACTTTTTTCTTTTGCTTTGTAACTGCTTAATTTCTTCTTCAGCCATTAAATTTTTCTCATCTATATTTTTCATTTTCTGTTTTCCTCGCTCTCTAAATTCGAGAAAAGAAAAAACAGTAAACCTTTTAATTTACTGCTTTCGTTTTAACTTTTATTGAATTGTTAGTTTAGTAAACTAAGAATAGTCTACTTCCAATACTCTTTTATTTTACCTGCATATTCAGTCAAAAGATTCTTTGAATAAATTTTTTCATTTTTTGAATTTCTAA
>CAUQVF010000020.1:0-49506 GCA_963521605.1 uncultured Peptostreptococcaceae bacterium
TCTGCCTTTGGGCGAATTTACAATGGGTGGACAACATAAAATCTTACCTAAGAAACTTAGAGTTGCAGCAGTCATTTCGTTTTTTATTCAAATTTTCGCAATGCTAATTATTTTGCAAGCTGGAGGTTTTATTCCCTTGTGCTTTTCTCCTATAGTTACCAAATATATTTGTTTCTTCTTTGCAGCTTACCTTTCTTTAAATACTATTATGAACATGATTTCAAAAAGTAAGAAGGAAAAATATGTTATGACTCCGATTTCACTTATAGCCGCAATTTGTTTTTGGATAACGGCATTTCAGATGTAGTAAGTAAAATTAGGATAATCTACAGTTCGCCAAATTGAAATTTGTGAATAACATTTCTATACATGAATGTCAATGAGATTAATGATATTACAGTTTATGAATTATCAGCAATTTTACTGTAATTCAATTATATGGCTCTTTAATATTTTTTTGGCTTAGTATTATTAGCTTTGATAGTTTATCTTATACTAAAATAATGGATAAAATATTTTATGTGCAATCATAATAAAGTCATAAATTATATATTATTTTTTTAAAATTATCGCTGAAGATTATCCATAGATTAAATTGATATTTGAGCAATAAAAAACAGTAAAGTATTTTTTTACTGTTTTTAAAATCATTATATTTTAATTAAATCATATATGTGATTATAAATCAGCTACATCAATAATCTTTATTCCGTTTTCCTGCAATATATTTGCAAATACTCCTTGACCGGGTATAATCTTGCCTGAAAAAGAACCATCATATATTGTATTGACTCCGCATGATGGACTCCTTGATTGCAATATGACTAAATCTGCCTGTTGTTCTTTTACTATTTCCAATGCTATTTCAGCACCTTTTCGAAATTCTTTATCAACGGATGTACCATCTTTATTACTGACTATGCCATTTACAATTTCCGCTGCTTCTCTTGGTATAGATAAGCCGCCAAGAACCTCAGGGCAAATAGAAATCACCTCATGACCTTTAATATATTCGATTAACTTTTCACTATAATTATTCCCACCATTATATTTGCAATTCTCTCCAAGTAAACAAGCGCTAACTGCTATTTTCATTACAAAACCTTTCTTGATAAATCTACGCTATGAATTTCAATTTATTTACGTATTATAGCATATTTTAAATAGCTTTTTCCACTGTAAGATTTTCTACTTAGTCTAAAGCTTTTTTAATATAGATATGAAAAAATGGGATTTATAATAAAACCTCATATTCAAAATTTTTTCTTTTTTCCTTAGTACCTTTTTTAATAAAGGTATTTTCACTTACAATTTTAGCACCACATTTTTCTGCTACACGCTTTGAAGCAATGTTTTCTTGATTTACAAAAATTGTTACTCTTTCAGCACCAATAAATTAAGATTTCTCTTTTTTATATATGACATTATTATTGTATTTTGAATAAAAACAGCAAAGTTTTTGCATTATTTTTCATTAAATAGCAATGCTATGGATTTTTTTATTTAATTTTACTTAAGTATAGCTAAATTTATATTTTTTGTGAATATCCAAAGCATTCGTCAAAGAGTTTTTTGCCTATATACTTATTTAAATTCTTATATTCTTTTCGGTAATAACAATTCCAATATGAAATCATTCTTGCATAAGCATATTTTAAATAGCTTTTATTAATTTGACAGAAATCTTGAATTTTGCTATTATCCTTTTCTTTTAAACTATTATAAGTTAGTTCCAATATTTCAACTACGTATTCATCAGATATTTTTAATATAAATGGCATTGCCCAGTTTGGTAAATCTTCTTGTAAAATAGCATTAATATGATTTTCTCTAACGTATCCGTTTGTACTCCTTGAATAAATACAGTGAAGTATCATTTTTTGAACTAAAGATAAGCTCTTAATCTCCGGCACTTCATCTATGAGCAGGCGATAGGGTACTTGCACCTTTTCATTATCAGAAACAATGAAAGGCGACTTATTGTCAGCTTGAAAGCTATTGTAAGTCAATGCCTCTTTATCTAAAAACAGAGTCTTTTCTATTGTACTTATAACAATATCCACATCATCATGAAGAAAAGTAGGGAAGGCAGAGAAGATTATATTTTGCACTAATTTTATTTTTTCTTTAAATATCATACTGTTCTCTCTAAGCATTTATTAATATTATAGTATTTGCAAAGTATTAGAATTGTATAAAGTAAGATTTATCTAAGTTTTTCCAATCTTATCAATAGTTCATCATCTACTTTTCTTATACCGTCCTTGAATCTGTAGCCCATTTTCAAATAGAAAGGCACTGCTGTTATAGATGAGGCTATCTCTATTCTTTTTGCCCTAAGAAAGTATTCATCTTGTTCAAGCGTCTCTATGATTTTTTTACCTATGCCTTTTCCATGATATTCAGGTTGCACAAAAATTGTAAATAGGCAACTTTCATCCTCGTAATCCCGATAAGGACCTATTGCTCCACTGCCTATGATTTGATTTTCATCAAGTACAACATAAAAATGCGTCCAACTTGCACGTTCTATTATATTTTCCGCTTGTATTTTTTGTATAAAATTTTCAATGTATTGCCTTGTGTAGTCTTTGATATTGACTTCCCTTAAAGTTTTGGCAATCATCTTTGATACTTCTTCAGCGTCATCAGACAGAAATCTTCTTATAATCATAATTACATCACCAACTCTATTTTATCTGTATTAACATATTATAGCATATGTAAGGTGTTTCGTGAATTACCATTATATAGCGTTAATTTAATTATTGGAATTAGATAAATAGGGGATAGCTCTAATAGACTTTTTCAAATACTTCACATAGCATGGGAGCTTGTTCGTAAAATTTTTTACCAGCTCTATTATATTCTTCATGGAAAAAATGGTCATGAACCTTTTTCCAATATTTATAACTTCTATCTCCTTCGCCTTCATGCCAGGCATGTTCCGGTGAAATTAAGTTATATGAGGTGATGTAGACAACTTTTGTTTGTGTTATACATACAGGCTCATCTGCTCCGTTTAAAATAATGTTATATTCACCTACTTGAGGTATATGCTCCCCCACTTCATATAGTTCAAAAGCTGAAGTTGTAGCAGTCTTAATACCCTTATTAACCAAGTCAGCTAATTCATCTGCCATATCTTTAGTATTTCCAAAACTCCAAGCTTCATATTTTGTATCTTTAGGAATATTGATTTCATTGCAAAATTTATCCCAATAAGCCTTTATCTTATCATTCATTTCCAATACCTCCACAACTTTCTATTTATTTATTTTTCACTTCATATTATACATAAGTATTAGTTTTCATAGTTTTCCCTCAGGTATGTCATAATGTCAAAAGCCACACCATCAATGTCTGTAATCAGCTTTTTCTCATTAGCAGTCAAATTGTCGATAAATATACACCACTCATTAGGATGACCTCCGACAAATTCCATTTTGGGCATATTTATCTGATTTGGATATTTTGCCCATAAACAAGGTCTATTATCAGCCCAAAATCTTGTCAATGTTAAAACTTGACCCTTATATACAACATCTAAATCTTTCATTTATAATCACCCGAAAATGTCTAATTTTTAATATTATGGCTTCTTTAATTTCTTATTTTGAAAATTGCTTTATAAATTCAAAAATATTGCCTGATTCTTTTATCATTTCCAACGAGCTAATGCTCCTAAGTCATTTGAAAATATGGAATCGTCATTTGCACTATCTATTTTTATAAAATAAGCAATATCTCAATCCTATACAATCATAAAATACTTAGGTTTTCTTCCTCAATTTCACATAGGAAGTCAAGCTAAAGTTTTGGAAAGCTGATATTAAGCGTTGTTTCAAGTTCTGCAATTTCTAATTTAATTGCTGTATTAGTAATTTTCTATCCTTAAGTTTATTTATCAATTAATATAAAAACATAGCTAATAGAGATTATACAAATTTATGTCTTACACAATCTATCATAAAGCATGAAAATTCAGGATATAGCTCAGGGTGTATGTTTGGCTTTGAAGAACTTTCTTTTATGCGAGATATCATTTCTTCAAACTCTTTTTTGTCTTTTTCCCAGCTTTCAATTGTCTCTTGTCTTTCATCCTCACTGTCAAAATCTTCATCAACTTTTGCTTCTTCTATAGCTTTTTCAAAGTAGCTTCTATTTTCTTCTTCAAGTTTTGAAAATAGCTTTTTTTCATTTTTTAGCCATAGAACGTAAAAATAATGTTCCCAGTCGGCTATATAGTATTGACATATGATATCTTCGCTCCAGCAACTTAGAAAAGTGTCGTATTCTTCAAGTACATAATAGAGGTCAAAAATTTCATTTTCAAAGATATCGTCAGTATTTAAGGAGTAGTTATCATCTTTTCCCTGTCTTACTTTTTGTAAATAAAATTTTGCCTTATCCTTATTTCCAAGGTAAGCCTCGCAATAAGAGATACTTAGCATAAGTCTCATCCTATCAGGATATCTTTTTAATAAGTCTGAGAATATTTCCTTGGCTTTTTGATATTCTTTATGTTCATATAAGCATGCTGCGTAGTCAAAAGCGTACTCATAGCTTGTATCCATGTCCATAGCTATTTTAAAGTATTTTTTGCTTAAAGATAAATTTGTTTTATCTTTATATAACTGATATTCACTAAAATAGTAAAGTCCAAGTGCCTTATATGTTTCTACAAAGGGTGATTTCAGCTCATGAGCCTTGATAAGACAGTCTAATCTGTATTTGGAAAAATCATCATAAAAAGCAATATTGGTGTAAATTCTTGCTTTTTGACTCTTATCCAAGATATCTCCAAATCTATTTAAAAATTCTTCTAACAACTCAATGCACTTAGTCTCATCTTCTCTTAGCTCCAAATTGACAGAAGCTAATGTGCATACAATATCAACGTTTGAAGGGGATTTCACTTGTTTTTTCAACAGATATTTCTGCATTTTTTTGAAATATTCTTTTGATTTTTCATAATCTCTTAAAAATGGCTCCATATATCTATTTTCATATTCTGTTTTCAATCTGCGCCAGTATGCCTTTATTTCATCTAACAACTCACTTACATTCCTCTCTAAAGCTTTGTCATATTAAATCTTTTTATATTATATCATAACTTGGATGTTTTTATATCCTTAACTTCTGTTTATTTATCTGTTTCTTGTTTTGCTAATATGTCTCATTAAAGCTCTTTTGTGTAACTTATACTAAAAAAGCTGTTAAAAAGTATGTATTTATGCTAAAAAAGCTTATTGAAAATCTCATTATGTATAAAGTCATTTAAAATAACTACTTGCTATTATAAACGCTGATTGGTATTAAATTGGATAATAAGCTTTACAAAGGGAGTTGATTTTTATTGTAAATTTATAGATAAATATATAGAATAACGTAACAAAGAATTTATAAATATGCTAATAGAAAAAAGATATATTAAGTGCTATAATATCAGTAATATATTAACTTAAAAGACCAAAATAATAACAATATTTTATATTTACTAAACTTGACATATTAAATGTCCATAAAGATATAAAAAGGAGAGCAAGATGAATGGAGAAACTCAAGAATATATACATGATGTAAAAGTCGAAGATATACCTTGGCATAGGATTACTACCACATACGGTAGAGCAACTGATTTTCCGAAATATTTTGAAATTTTGTTGAAGATGGAAGACTTGGATGCTGTTAAAAATGCAGGTGAAGAAATAGCAATGAATATAGAGCACCAGTCCACACTTTGGCATGCTACACCATTTGCAATGATTTTTCTATATAGGATTTTAAAAAATGCTTTGGAGCAAAGAGATAAAAATGAGATAGCAAAATATCTTGCAGAGGAGTTAGAGGAGCTTTTTACAGAGATTGAAGAGGCTGTTAAGATGGTGGAGGAAATGGAGCATGCCAAGGAACTGCCACAATTTTCTGATATGCTAAGAGAAGAATATCTATGGTCTCAAGACTATGATGAGGAAGAAGATGAGATACGCTATGAAGAAGATGAGGTATTTCCTGATGATTTGTTTTACAGTTTCTACTATTATTCGGCTCAGGTACTTGAACTTTGCAAGACAGTATTAGATGAGAAAAAATAATTTTTGTTAAACTAATTTTAACTTTAGGAATTATAATATATTGGGTGAAAGATTATTTAGTATTGTTACTATATTTTATCATAAAATTATTGTAATTTTAGTTTAAATTTAAATATATATGAATTTTTAAAAATAATTCTGAGGTTTTTTACTTTAATATAAAGCCTGATTAGTATATAGCAATATTACCTATGATAATTTTAAGCTTATCAATTTTACTTAAATTTTTTTTAGCATAAATCAACTATAAACGAAGGGGGAAGAGATGTTCTACTATTATGTGGAAGATGAAAAAAGGAGTGCTTACGTTCAAAATCTAAGAGAAAAATCAAAAAAACTTGATAAGGAAAATCAAAAGTTTATAGAGCTTTTTTTGAAGACGGAAGAAAAAGATAAGGGGACTACCAAAACTGATGATAACTTGCTTGAGAGTATGGAAGAGGACGAGTTGAAGCTTGAAGCGGATGATTTTGATGAGCTTGATGACTTGGATATCTTGGAACAAATGCTTTCGGACGAAGATGAGTACAGCAGCCATAACATAGGTCGTCAATGGGTCAAGTTAGTAGAAAAAGAATTGGCAAAAAAAGAAAAAATAGAGCTGAAAGACATCTTTCCAAAATCAATATATCCTTCTCTTGACTTGATGATGGGTGAAGATAACAGGAAGGTGTTTATAGAAGCCTGCAATAATATGGTCAAATGCCCGTACACTGTAGGCTATTACAGAAAACCTGTCAGAAGCGACAACTATAAGAATCATCTTAAAAATATAACTAATGTCTTACTTCCGCACATGATTAACTTCTATGTAATAGCTGTAGATGAGATAGCTACTATGAAAGGTGATAGCTATAATAATTACAGATTATTTTCAAATTCTGATCAGATAGCTGCACTGATAAATCTGGGCGATGAAAAAATTATCAACTATATAAAAGATATGATTACAGCTGATAATAACCATGCAACTGTCAGCTATGATGTATTTAGGGCAATATTTAGATCTTGTAATAAGGAGCTGTTGGAGCTTACAGGAAAAATGCTCTTGGCTGCAAAACTGCAAGAAGGACTAAGACAAGCCATATGCGAGACTATGGACAGCGGACACTATGAAAACTTCGTTTATATGTTCAACATTGTCTATGACAATAATCTGCTCCGTTTTTCATCAGTTAAGAGAGCGCTAGGCACATGGACAGGTCTTGGAGAAGAATTTGGCGAAAGAATAAGCAAAAAAGAGCTTGAAATAATACATCGTTTGATAAATGACAGCTCTTATGAAGATGAACTGCTAAAAAGTGAAGATAATATACAGCTATACATGGGGCTTTGGAGTAAGAGCAACAAAGACGTGACCTATGCAATAGAGGCTATGAAAAAAATCCTGAAAAAAGCAAAAAGGCATAGCATATTGCTGATGTCATACTTTTTAAATATGATACAAGATGAGAAATTATCTTCACAAACTGCAAGACAGATAATAAATCAAAATAAGGATGATATTGAGATTGTAGCCTGCTATTTTCGAGCAATATTTGGATATATCAGTTTTTATAATATAGAAAATCATATAGAAAATAATGAGATAAGTATTGAAAAGTATTTTGAAAATAAAAAAGAGGCAATAGAGTTTTTTGATATACTTGAAAAAAATCTGCTTTCAATGAAGGATAAGACTAAGACTTTCTCGCCTTGTATATTCCCTTGGTACAGCGTAACAATAAGCAAAGAGGATATAGCAAACGGACTTTTGCTCATAGCCATGCTTGAAGGTGATAAGCTTGTAGACAGGGCTATGGATTATATCAAGCTGACTAATACCTACCAAAGAGGAAATGTTGTCAAAGTATTGCTCCAAACACCTAAGAGTCAAAAGCAGAAAGACACTGTTATATCGCTACTTTCAGGCTCAGTCAATACTAATGTAATGTACGACATAGTGACAAAAAACGGCTTGGTCAAGGACTATAAGGAGCAAATTGAGGACAATCTCCGCCTAAAATCAGCTGATGTAAGGCAAAATATAATAAATATACTCTATACCCAAGATGAAAAAAATATTAAATCATCAGTAAGTAACTTGCTTAGTGCCAAGGCTGTAAACAAAAGACTTGGTGGCTTGGATTTGCTTATAAAACTGAAAAAAGACGGCAAAGTCACAAAAAAAGAAATAAAACAAATGACAGGTTCAATCAAGGAGCCTACTCCAAGTGAGATGATACTGATAAATGAGCTTATAACAGAAGAGAAAAATGAAGTTAATACACTCTATGACAAGAATTACAAGATTGATTTAAAAATAGAAATTGAAGAAGGTATTAAGAAGAAAGGCTCAAATCACAAGAAAAAGTCTGATACTATAATCATATCTGATATAATGGACAGCAGAAAAATCTTTGATATAAGCAAGAAAGAATTCTTTGAAATATTGAAGAAATTTGACGATTTGGTAGTAAAACATGAAAAATACGAGTACAAGACTGCCTATAATCAGGATGTGCTGCTGGGAGATGTGTTTACTCCTATAAAATATGCTCCTTACGGTCAAAATAGGGATATATCATTTTTCCCGCTTTCAGAACTATGGTGCGACTTTTATGAAAAGGAGATAGGTGATTTTAAAAAGCTCTTCCAAGTAGATATGATATTAAACGGAGCAAATATATATAAGAAAAATGAGTATGAGAAGCATAGAAAATATATAAAAGAAATGCTTGGTATAGACTTTTTGGATATAGGTAAAGAGATAGTTGAAAAGGACTTTAAATATCTGAAACTACACAATTATCAGGCTAATCACGTTACAAATATAATATCTGCACTTTATTATAGCTATAAGCAGTATAATTTGAAATACCTTTTTGAGGTGTCAAAGTCAATAGTATCAAATATTTACCTTGAGATACAAAAAAATGGTATAGGAAAATTTTTGACAAAATCAGAGTATGACCATAGTGGCAAAGAGTATTACTGTGATTTAAACAGTTTATTTATATTTAGAGAAGCCTTTGATTTGCTTGATAGCTATGAGACTGACGAGGAGTTTATACAGTCTTTTGGACTTTCACGTGTGATTAACAATATAATATTAGATTACGGTAAAAACAATGATTTACAGGTCTATGGACTTGGCACGAGCATATTGGAACTTGCCAATGCTGTAAGGCTCAAACTTTTGAAAAAAGATGCATTTTATGTTGAGATACTTGAAGATGCTTATGATGATGACGACATATCAAGCTATATCTCAAGAATTTATGACTATATCATGGGAGAGGGTCAGACCTTAAAACATAATACGGTAAATAAAAAATACTATCAGGAAGAACATAGGGAAGTATTTGATTTTATCAGGGAGCATGGGCAAAAAATCTCTGATTATATAGTAGATTTGGAGCTAAGACGTGGAGATACACCTACAAAATACTCAAGGGCTATACATCGTGTAAGGAAGATAAGAGGTATAGACAATCTTATCAAGATTTTAACTGCCTTAAATAATGAAAAACTTGACAGGGTGAAATATTACTGGAACGCTGACGACTCCAAAAAATCTACCTTGAGCCATATGCTCAAAATAAGTGAGCCGGCAGAAGGTGATACAAGCAAGAAACTCAAGGAAAAGATAAAAAATACGGGAATAGATGACAAGAAACTGGTAGAGGTGGCTATGTATGCTCCTGCATGGATAGCTATAATTGAAGAACATCTGAAGTGGAAAGGTATGGCAAGTGCCTGCTATTACTTCCAAGCTCATATCAGCGATGTGGATGAGAAGAAGTCAGGAATTATAGCAAAATACACTCCTATTTCCATTGAAGACCTTGCAAGCGGTGCCTTTGACGTCGATTGGTTCAAGTCGGCATATAAGGAAGTCGGCAAGGAGAGATTTGAACTGCTGTATGAAAGTGCAAAATACATCTCTGACGGAGCAAAGCACTCAAGGGCAAGGATGTTTGCTGACGCTGTAAACGGCAAGTTGAAATTAAAAGATACTCAAAAACTGATAGAGGAAAAGAGAAACAAAGACCTCGTGGCAAGCTATGCACTGATACCTCTTGCCAAAGATAAGATGAAAGACCTTGTAGCAAGGTATAAATTCCTGCAAAAGTTCCTAAAAGAAAGCAAGACCTTCGGAGCTCAAAGGAGAGCAAGTGAGGCTAAGGCTGTATCCATTGCAATGGAAAATCTGTCAAGAAATGCAGGATACGGAGATGTTACAAGATTGACTTGGGCTATGGAAAATCAGATAATGGAGGAGATACGTTCTTATCTGACTCCTAAAGAAGTAGATGGAGTTTCTGTTTGGATAGAAATAGATGATGGCGGAAAATCTTCCATAGTATTTGAAAAAGACGGCAAGCAATTAAAATCAGCACCTACAAAGCTGAAAAAACACAAGTATGTCGAAGAGTTGAAAGAGATAAATAAAAATCTTAAAGATCAGTACTCACGTTCTAAAAAAATGCTTGAAGAGTCAATGGAAGACGCAACAGAGTTTTTCGCACATGAGATAGAAAATCTGACTTCCAATCCTGTAATCTATCCTTTGATAAAGGACTTGGTATTTACAGACGGCAAGAATCTTGGATACTATAGCAATTACAGCCTTGTTGATACAAAAGCTAAGAGCAGGAAATTGGGAGAAGACGATAAGATTAAGATTGCTCACTCTCTTGATTTGTACAATGCGAAAAAATGGGCAGACTTTCAAAAAGACCTCTTTGACAGACAGGTAAAACAGCCGTTTAAACAGATATTTAGAGAGCTGTATATCAAGACTAAGGACGAGATAGGTAAAGATACATCACTTAGATATGCAGGACACCAGATACAGCCTTCTAAGACTGTAGCGATGTTGAAGACGAGAAGATGGGTGGTAGACAGCGAAGAAGGATTGCAAAAAGTGTATTATAAGCAAAACATAATCGCTAAGATTTATGCCTTGGCGGATTGGTTTTCGCCTGCAGATATTGAGGCGCCTACCTTGGAATTTGTAGAATTTTTCGACAGGAAAACTTTCAAGAAGATGATGATAGATGATGTGCCGGATTTAATATTTACAGAAGTAATGAGAGATGTGGATCTTGTGGTATCTGTAGCTCATGTTGGCGGTGTAGATGTAGAGGCGAGCCATTCAACTATAGAAATGAGAAGGGCGATAGTTGAATTTAACTTGAAATTGTTCAAGATTAAAAATGTGTCATTTACAGATAATTTTGCCTTGATAGACGGTGCTTTGGCTGAGTATTCGGTACATCTTGGCAGCGGAGTAGTACATCAAAAGGTTGGAGCAACTATAAATGTACTGCCTGTACACTCTCAACATAGGGGTAGATTATTCTTACCGTTTGTAGATGAAGATCCTAAGACTGCTCAGATTATGTCTGAGATTATCCTGTTTGCTGAAGACAGCAAGATAAAGGATCCGTTCATACTTGAGCAGATACAAAAGTAGGGCAAATAGTAATTGAATTTTGATTATACTGTTGTAAAAATGCACAGATGGTGTAAAAATATACAACAGTATAATTTTTTGCTTTGATTATAATACTATCTTTTTAATATTAGTATATTTAATAGAACATTTAGTCTAAATAGTCTATGTTTTGTGATATAATTTCAAATATTTAAAAAATATTATCCATTAATCTATTTAGTTTTACTATAAGTTTCAATTTGAACTGAAGCGATTCAAGATAAAATAATTTTGTAAATATAATAGCTATATTTTAAATTCAAATTCGATATAAATTAGAAAAGAGGGCGAATATGTACAGTTTTATGAATGATTATAACGAGATAGCTCATGAGAATATTTTAAATGCCATAGTAAAAAATAATATGGTACAGACCTTGGGATATGGAGAAGATGAGTTTTGTGACAGGGCAAAGGAGATTATAAAGCAAAGATTTTCCGCCCTTGACTGCGATGTGCATTTTTTCATGGCAGGTACTTCTACCAACCTTACTCTTATAGATATGATGCTCAGAAATTATGAGGCTATAATATCTACAGATACAGCGCATATAAACGTTCACGAAGTATCTGCCATAGAATCATGCGGACATAAGATACTTACAGTTCCAAATAAAAACGGCAAACTTACAACTGCTGATATTGAAAATACTTATCTTAGCTACGAGGCTGACGAGCACATGGTTTTGCCCAAAGCAGTGTATATATCCAATTCTACAGAGCTTGGCACTGTCTATAAAAAAGAGGAGATAAAAGCAATATTTGATATGTGTAAAAAATACAACTTATATCTCTATATAGACGGGGCAAGATTGGGAACTGCACTTACTTCGAGGGAAAGTGACCTTGAAATTTCAGATTTGGCAAAATACAGCGACGCATTTTATATAGGCGGAACAAAAAACGGTGCCTTGCTTGGAGAGGCATTGGTCATAAAAAACGACGCTCTCAAGGCAAATTTTTTCAGACAGATGAAGTGCAAGGGAGCTGTTCATGCCAAAGCAAAGGTTATGGGAATAGAGTTTATAGAGCTTTTCAAGGATGATTTGTACTTTGAACTGGCAAGACATGCCAATAAGATGGCATATAAAATCTACGACTGCCTAAGGGAAAAATATGAATTTTTAGCAAAGGTTGAGTCAAATCAAATCTTCATCATACTCGACAATCAAATTTTAAATAAAATGAGAGAAAAATTTGTCTTTGCTCTTGCTCAAAAAATGTCTGATGACAGGAGCTGTATAAGACTTGTGACTTCATGGGCTACAAAGGAAGAAGAAGTAGATAAATTGATAGAATTTTTAAAAAATAATTAAAAGTTTTGGTTAAGTGCGCACTATAGGCATAATTTTAGGAGAAATGAATGTACCTTAAAAATAAACAGACATACAATTGCTTTGTATATGAATGTGAGAGAGAAAAGCCTCTTAAAAATATCCTGCTTGACGATATGAAATTCTCGATTAGGGCTGTATCAAATATCAAAAAAGGCAAGTATGTAATAAGTATAAATGACGGGAAAATACCTAAAAATCACATTATAAGTGAAAAAGACGTGATAAAAGTCCTAATGCATGATGAAAAATCTGACTATATCAGTCAGGAAAAGTACTTGGACATACTATTTGAAGATGAGGATATAATAATATTTGACAAGCCTGCCGGCATAGTGTCTCACCCTACTAAATCACATCTTGAAAACACTATGTTAAACTATGCTCAGTGGATTTTTGAAAAGAAAAATATAGAATCAAAAGTAAGGTTTATCAGTAGGCTTGACATGGATACATCTGGGATTATCACCATCGCCAAAAACGCATTTTCACATTATGCATTGTCCCAAGGTTTTTTATCAGATAAGATACAAAAAAGATATACTGCAATAGTAAGCGGAGACACAAGTATATTATCCGACAGCGGAACTATAGCTGAAAAAATAGAAAAGTCTGAGGACGGAATAAAAAGAATAATATCGGACAATGGACAGGACGCAATCACCCATTATAAGATAGTAAAAAGAGGTGAAAAATACTCAGTATTGGAGCTCTTGCTTGAAACAGGACGCACACATCAGATAAGGGTACATCTGTCACACTTGGGACTGCCAATAATAGGTGATGAGCTCTATGGAGGAGACATGAGTGTTATGAGTCGTCAGGCTCTCCACTGCCATAGCCTTGAGATAATTTCACCACGCTCTATGGAAAAAATATCAGTAAAAAGCCCATACCCTAAGGATATGCAGGATATTATAAATGGGATTTAAAAATATATCTATAATATCTACAAAGAAAATATCAGCGGAGCACCGTTTAGTCTTATGGCTATTCGGTGTTTTTTATACTAAAAATTATGTAAATATTGTTTTTTCAAATGTTTTTTTATACTTAACTCAACTTTCCCACTAAAATTATCGCAATTTTAGTTGAAATTTAAATATTTATTGATTTTTTAATATACTACTTGACACACAATTTTCTGAATAATATTTATTGAAATTTGCATATTTATCAAAAAAATGAAAATACTGAAAAAACTATGTCAAGTATAATATTGTGTTTTTAAAATATACTAAAATCTCAATGTTTTTAATATGCTTTTTATGTGGGAAAGTTGAGTACTTAATTTATTTATACTACTTTTTGCTGTTTAGAGGATAATTTGTATATTTTTTTGACAAAATTAAGTACCTCACTTAACTTGACAATCTAAGCTTATAGTAAATATTAAAAAGTAAGACATAATTAATCCTAAAAATAAAATTATAGATAAAAATATTTGGAGCAAGTATATTAGCAATAAGTCACATAGTATTTTAAAATAACTGTTTATCAATAATATCCCTAAACTAATTAAATAATAGTATAATACTAAAATCTAATAAAACAATGGATAAAATATGTTCAGAACATTTATAATAAAGCAATAAATCATATACTATTTTTTATAAATTATCTATATATTAAATAGACAATAGTATAAGTAAATTATAACTATAAAATCTTAGAAAAAAAGCAAAAAAAAGATGTCGCAATCGCAACACCTCTTTCAACTGGTGGACCCAATAGGGCTCGAACCTATGACCCCCTGCTTGTAAGGCAGATGCTCTCCCAGCTGAGCTATGGATCCAAAAATGGTGACTCCTAGGGGAATCGAACCCCTGTTACCGCCGTGAAAGGGCGGTGTCTTAACCGCTTGACCAAGGAGCCATGCAACTATTCAGTTTCGATGGTGACCCATCCGGGATTCGAACCCGGGACACCTTGATTAAAAGTCAAGTGCTCTGCCTGCTGAGCTAATGAGTCCTATAATTGTGACACGCACAATCGCTTGTATATAATATCATTTTTTTTTTAGTGTGTCAATATCTTTTGTGAAAAAAATTTTCTCGTGTTTAAAAAATTGAAAATTCTTATATTTAAAGGCTATTTTTTATAAAATAATAATTGATATTTACAAGCTGAGGTGATAAAATAAGTTTGTTCTTAATCAATGCGAAAAAAAAATAAAAGGGAAGAGTTAAAATGGATAAAAAAACTCTTAGAAAAGAGATACTGGCTATAAGAGACAAGAATTCACATGATGAAATTATACTAAAATCATCTATTATTTTTGAAAAAATAACAAAGACAGAAATATTTGAAAAAGCAAAAAACATTATGACTTTCGTAAGTTTCGGTAGCGAGGTCGACACAAGTAGTTTTATCTCTCTATGCCTTTCCCTTGGTAAGAATGTATCCATACCATATATAAAAGATGCCAAAAATTCGATAATGCTTGCCTCAAGGCTCTATGATGTAAATGATTTGGTCAAAGGCTATATGGGTATAGCTGAGCTACCTTTTGAAAAGGTGGATGAAGTAGACAAAAGAGATATAGATATAATAATTACTCCTTGTGTATGTTTTGATTACAATAAGTACAGAGTTGGATACGGCAAAGGCTTTTACGACAGGTTTTTTATCGGATGTAATGCTGTAAAAATAGGGGTTTGCTTTGATGAATGTGTAGTGGAAAGCATTGATATTGACAAATATGATGTTGCGGCTG
Organism: uncultured Peptostreptococcaceae bacterium; assembly: GCA_963521605.1. Classification (GTDB taxonomy): domain Bacteria; phylum Bacillota; class Clostridia; order Peptostreptococcales; family Filifactoraceae; genus Peptoanaerobacter. Next base: position 15,631 of record CAUQVF010000020.1, read on the forward strand.
ATATGGTGCTTACTGACAAGAGGATATTCATCTGAAACAATTACAGGGGTGTATTATGGGCTTGGAATGTAGAAAAGTGGACATTTTAAAAAAAGCTGATATGGACGATTTTCTCAATATTACTGATGCTTTGTACAGTAAAAACTATAATGTTTTTGACAAAGAGGAGATAAAATCTCTAATTGAAGGCTTTCATATATTCAGTCTACGTACTTATACAGAGGCTTTTTGTATCTATAAGGACTCAAAGCCGGTTGGAAGATTTGCTCTTACATCTTATCTGGATGAGGCTTTAGTTTCGGATAGGACTGCCTATATAGGATTTGTGGAGTGTATTGACGATGAAGCCTGTTTTAAGTTTTTGTTGGATAAGGCAGGTGAGTATGCACTGGAGCATTACTTTAAAAGGATAGTAGGGCCTGTGGATGTTTCGTTTTGGGTAAGGTACAGGCTTAAAATCAATAATTTTGCAGATCAACCATATATAGGAGAACCTTATAATCTTCCGTACTATTTTGAGAATTTTTTGAAAAACGGCTATAAGGTGATAGAAACGTATACAAGTTCATTTTACAAGAGCTTTGAAAAAGGTTATTCAAATAAGAAATTAGAAAAAAGGTATAGGGATTTTATAAACAATGGCTATGTTATAAAAAATCTCAACAAGAAAGACTTTGATGTGGGAATAAGGGAGATTTATCGTCTTATTTCAAAGCTGTATAGTAACTTTCCACTATATAAGGAGATATCAGAAGAGGATTTTTGTTCTTATTTTTCAAAATTAAAGGCAGTTTTGAATTTTGATATGGTAAAAATGGCTTATTATAATGATGTAACTGTGGCTTTTTTCATAGCTATACCAAACTACAATAATTTAACATATCATATTGATAATTATCTAAATATTTTAAAAGTGCTATTTAAAAAGAAATTCGTAAAGGAGTATGTCTTCCTTTACATGGGAGTTGAAGAAGAACATAGAGGTCTTGGTTCAGCTATAGCCTATAATGTTGCAAAGAATTTGGAAGGGAAGAAAGTAAGTTCAATAGGTTCTCTTGTTCATGGCAATAAGGCTACCAAGAGTTACGATAATAGATATATTTATAAAAGAAATAAATATGTCCTATTGAGTAAGAATTTAGATAATATTTTATACTTTTGATTTTTAAATTGATATTTTTTAATTTTATTTATCATTATGATAAAATTATCATAGTGATAAATAAAATTGAGCATCATTTTTTATGTTAAAAAATATTAATTCTCTAAATGCATTGAAATACTGAAATTTTAAATTTTTTTCAAAAATCTCTTTACATTTGGCACAAAAATTGCTAATATTAAAGTATGGTATAATTTTTAAAAATACTGTTTTTAGGTTAATGCTGATTTTAGCTAAAATTACATAAAATGCAAAGTTTTGTGGAATAGGATTGAAAAAATTATCAATTTGCAAAATTTTATGATTTAGCTTTTTAAGATTAGTATTTTCTTTAGAGTAAAAATATGGAATTAGGAGAATTAGTAATGGAAAAGGTAAGATGGATTATCAGCAATGATTCAAGAACTGCTGGAAAAAAAGCTGATGTTGAAACTTTTAATGAAAAGGAAATTACAAAAGCAAGAGATTTTCATAAAAAGTTTGATATTTATGAACCAACTCCACTTGCAAGACTATCTGAATTGTCAAAGCAATTGGGAATCAAGGAGTTTTTGGTAAAGGATGAATCAAAAAGATTCGGACTAAACGCTTTTAAAGTGTTGGGCGGCTCTTATGCCATAGGAAATTTCTTGGCTGAAAGATTGGGCAAAGACATAAGTGAAGTTGACTTTAACATGCTTAAATCTGAAGAAACAAAGAAGAAATTGGGAGATATGACTTTCTATACTGCTACAGACGGTAACCACGGAAGAGGAGTGGCTTGGGCTGCAAATCAACTTGGACAAAAATCTGTAGTATATATGCCAAAGGGATCATCTGAATACAGATTAAATAAGATAAAGGCTGAAGGCGCTGATGCCAGCATCACTGATATGAATTATGATGAAGCAGTTAGATTGGCTGACAAAAACGCTAAGGCTACAGGCGGAGAAGTAATACAAGATACTGCTTGGGAAGGCTATATAAAAGTACCTACATGGATAATGCAAGGATACGGAACACTTATGCTTGAAGCTGTAGAGCAAATGAAAGAATATGGAATAGATGCACCTACGCACGTATTCCTACAAGCAGGTGTAGGAGCGATGGCGGGAGCTGTACAAGGTATGATAGCTTCTATGTTCCCTCAAAACAGACCGATAACTACTATAGTTGAGCCGGAAGTTGCTAACTGTATATTCCGTTCAGCAGAAAACCACGAGTTGACAAATGTAACAGGAGATATGTTTACAATAATGGCAGGTCTTGCATGCGGAGAGCCAAACCCTATAGGTTGGGATATCATGAAAGATTACTCTGATGCATTCATATCTTGCCCTGAATATGTAGCTGCTGACGGTATGAGAGTGCTTGGTAACCCTTTAGGTAACGACCCTAAGGTAATATCAGGAGAGTCCGGTGCGGTTACAGCTGGTATAGTTTATGAACTTCTTACTGATGACAGTCTTAAAGAACTTAAGGAAAAATTGAAACTTGATGAAAATTCAAAAGTTTTAGTTATCTCTACAGAAGGAGATACTGATCCTGACAGCTATAGAAATATAGTTTGGAATGGAGCATTTCACAAATAATCTAAGATATAACAAGGATTTATCATTTTGATAATTTCTTGATGTATATATTTTTTAGTATTACTTTAGATATTTTAAGGTAATGAATAATTGAAAGGGAGAAAAAAATGAGTATTGATTACAAGTTGATTCAAGAAAAAGCTGAAGGCTACAAAGCTGCAATGACAAAATTCTTAAGAGATGTTGTTAAGTTTCCCGGTGAAAGCTGCGGAGAAAAAGAACATGCTGAAAGAATTCTTGAAGAAATGAAAATGTTGGAATTTGATGAAGCTTATATAGACAAGCAAGGTAATGTAATGGGCTTCATGGGAAAAGGCGACAAGATAATAGCTTTTGACGGACATATAGACACAGTTGGTATAGGAAACAGAGCTAACTGGACATTCGATCCATATGAAGGATTTGAAGATGATTTGCACATAGGCGGTAGAGGAGTTTCTGACCAATTAGGTGGAGTTATATCTGCAGTTTACGGTGCAAGAATAATGAAAGAACTTAACCTTATCCCTGACGGATACAAAGTAATGGTTGTTGGAACAGTTCAAGAGGAAGACTGTGACGGACTTTGCTGGGAATATATAATCAAGAAAAGTGGCATAAGACCTGAATTTGTTGTTTCTACAGAGCCAACTGACGGTGGTATCTACAGAGGACAAAGAGGACGTATGGAAATAAGAGTTGACGTACAAGGTGTATCTTGCCACGGTTCAGCTCCTGAACGTGGAGACAATGCTATATACAAGATGTCTGAAATAATCCAAAACATCAGAGATCTTAATGCAAACTCTGCTGACGAGTCTACTGCTATAAGAGGACTTGTAAAGATGCTTGATAAGAAATACAACCCTGAACACTACGAAGAAGCTAACTTCCTTGGAAGAGGAACAGTTACAGTTTCTCAAATATTCTATACTTCTCCAAGCCGTTGTGCAGTTGCAGACTCTTGCAGCATATCACTTGACAGAAGAATGACTGCCGGTGAAACATGGCAAAGTTGTATAAAAGAAATTGAAGACCTTCCTGCAGTACAAAAATACGGCGCTAAGGTTACAATGTACGAATATGATGTACCATCTTGGACAGGTGAAGTATATCCAATCGAATGCTACTTCCCAACTTGGGTAATTCCAAAAGATCACAATGTAACAAAATCTCTTGAAAAAGTATATCAAGGACTATACAACACTGAACTTAGAAAAGGTGATGTAGATAATATAGAAATGAGACAAGCAAGACCGCTTACTGACAAATGGACATTCTCTACAAACGGTGTGTCTATAATGGGAAGAAACGGAATACCTTGTATAGGATTTGGTCCTGGTGCTGAAGCTCAAGCTCATGCTCCAAACGAAATAACTTGGAAAAATGACTTGGTAACTTGTGCAGCTCTATATGCAGGAGTTCCTTACGAATATTCACAAATAGCGAAATAATTTCTAAAATTTTGTACTGAAAACAAAAAAATATTAATCTCAAGATTGAAGGTAGCTTTATATAATTAGATATAAAGATAATTTTATCTAAGAGCTGCACTTCGACTTGGGATGAATAAATTACAAATTAAATTATAAAACATAAATTAAATTCCGGAGGATTAAATAATGTCTTTAATGCAAAAATATATAGGTAAACTTGATTCATTGAATTTTGAAAAAATGTACAACAATGACTTTTTCGAAACATGGACTAAGACTTTTGATGAATTGCAGGCTACTTGGACAGTAGCAGATGCTCTTAGAAAATTGAGAGAAGAAAACATATCTACAAAGATATTCGATTCAGGTCTTGGAATATCACTATTCAGAGATAACTCAACAAGAACAAGATTCTCTTTCGCATCTGCTTGTAATTTGCTTGGACTTGAAGTACAAGATTTGGACGAAGGAAAATCTCAAATAGCTCACGGAGAAACTGTAAGAGAAACTGCTAACATGATTTCTTTCATGGCTGACGTAATAGGTATAAGAGATGACATGTATATTGGTAAGGGTAACAAATACATGAGAGATTATGCTGATTATGTTGAAGAAGGATATAAAGATGGAATATTGGAACAAAGACCTACACTTGTAGACCTTCAATGTGACATAGACCACCCTACACAAGCTATGGCTGATGCCCTACATGTAATACATGAATTTGGCGGAATAGAAAACCTTAAAGGTAAGAAAATAGCTATGACTTGGGCTTACTCCCCATCATACGGAAAACCACTTTCAGTTCCTCAAGGTATAGCAGGTCTATTTACAAGACTTGGAATGGAAGTATCTCTTGCTCATCCGGAAGGATATGAAATAATGCCTGAAGTTGAAGAAATAGCAAGAAAGAACGCTGAAATATCAGGAGGAAAATTTGTAAAGACTAACTCTATGGCTGAAGCTTTCAAGGATGCTGACATAGTATATCCTAAGTCTTGGGCTCCATTTGCAGCTATGGAAAAGAGAACTGACCTTTATGGAAAAGGCGACCAAGCCGGAATAGACGCTCTTGAAAAAGAACTTCTTGCACAAAACGCAAAACATAAAGATTGGGAATGTACAGAAGAATTGATGAAGACTACTAAAAACGGTAAAGCTCTTTACATGCACTGCCTACCGGCTGACATCACTGGACTAAGCTGTAAAGAAGGAGAAGTTGAAAACTCAGTATTTGACAGATACAGAGTGCCTCTATACAAAGAAGCAAGCTTCAAACCATATGTAATTGCTGCTATGATATTCCTCGCAAAGGTTAAAGATCCTCAAGAAATGCTACAAAGATTGGAAAATGCAAAAAAACAAAGATGGGCGAAATAATTTAGTAAAAAAAAGATTATTTAGTCTTGATACTTTCCTTTGGCAAAGATTTTTGCCGAAGGAAAGGTTTTAAATAAAGTTTGGAAAGCTGTATTTTGTTTATATTTATTTAAAATTTTGCTAAAATAAGAGTTTATCTAAGATTTAAATGATAGAACAAAGATATGTGTAGATTTATTTACTCCATTTATTATTAATATTGATTGATAATAAGACGAACATTGGTTAAATTATAGGAGATAATTAATGGGAAACTCTAAAGAAAATAATAAAAATTTATACATATACGAGGCTCCGCTTTCAATGGCTGATACTGCACCACTTGCTTTTCAGCACGTTGTTGCAATGGTAGTAGGATGTATAACACCGGCACTTATAATATCCGGAGGAGCAGGATTATCACCGGAAGATAAGGTGCTACTTGTTCAATCTTCATTAATTTTTGCAGGGCTTGCAACGTTATTACAAAACTTCGGTCTTTTTGGTAAATTAGGTTCTAAATTACCTGTTATAATGGGTGTAGGTTTTGCTTATGTTTCAACTCTATCAGCTATAGTAAAAAATGCTATTGGTGCAGGATTTGACGGTCCTAAGGCAATGGCGGTGGTATTTGGAGCTCAGCTCGTAGGTGGAATAATTGCAATGCTTTTCGGTCTATTTGTAAAGAAATTGACCAGATTCTTCCCACCACTGGTTACAGGGACAGTTATACTTTCAATAGGTTTAGGTCTTTACCCTGTTGCTGTAAGATATATGGCAGGTGGAGGAAATATAGATTCAAATCCTAACTTCGGATCACTTAAAAACTGGGCAGTAGCTCTTATAACCTTGGCAGTAGTTTTACTATGTAATAACTTTGGAAAGGGCTCAATAAAACTTGCTTCTATATTGATAGGAGTTGTAGCGGGGTATTTAGTATCTATACCTCTTGGTATGGTTAATTTTTCGAGTATAGCAAATGCAGGGCTTGTTCAAGCTCCAAAACCTATGCACTTCGGTTTTGAGTTTGTACCATCAGCAATTATATCTCTTGGAATTCTTCACATAGTAAACTCAATACAAGCCATAGGGGACTTAACAGCGACTACTCAAGGCGGAATGGACAGATTACCTACAGATGACGAACTTCAAGGCGGAATAATAGGCTATGGTTTCTCAAGTTTAGTAGGCTCAGTATTTGGATGTATGCCACTTTCGACTTTCAGTCAAAATGTCGGCATAGTTACTCTTAATAAGTGTATAAATAGAAAAATATTTGTGTTCTCATCAATACTTGTAATAATAGCAGGACTTTTACCTAAAATTTCAGCTGTACTTACAACAATTCCTCAAGCAGTTCTTGGAGGAGCGACAATATCAGTTTTTGCTACTATATCAATGACAGGAGTAAAGATGGTATCAGGAGCAGGATTAAATCCAAGAAATATAGGAGTTGTAGGGATAGCTCTTGCTATAGGAGAAGGTATAGTTAGAGTACCGGGTTCACTTACAGGATTCCCACAAATGATTATAGATGTATTCGGAACATCAGCTACAAGTACAACTACATTGATAGCTGTTGTGTTGAACTTGATATTACCTCAAGTTATTGAAGGTAAAGCTAAAGAAGAATAATTTTTTATTAAATGATTTAATAATTTTTATAATATTTGAATGTCAATTTTATATATCAATATAATTTTGATGATAATGGAGGCGTATAAATGAAAATAGTGTTAGCACTTGGTGGAAATGCCCTTGGCAATACACCTGAAGAGCAAAAAGAGGCTGTTAAGACTACAGCAAAATCTATAATAGATCTTATTCAATCAGGAAATAAGGTAATAATAGGTCATGGTAACGGACCGCAAGTAGGTATGATAAATAATGCTATGGACATAGCTGCAAAGGCTGAAGCTAAGATACCTAAGATGCCTTTTCCAGAATGTGGAGCTATGAGCCAAGGATATATAGGATATCACCTTCAAAATGCAATCAAAAACGAAGCTGTAAAAAGAGGCAGAGCTGACCTACCTGTAGTTACAATAGTAACTCAAACATTGGTAGATGAAAATGACCCGGCTTTCAAAAATCCTACAAAACCTGTTGGCGCATTTATGACAAAAGAAGAAGCTGATGTATTAATAGCAAAAGGTATTGCAGTTAAGGAAGATGCAGGAAGAGGATATAGAACGGTAGTTCCTTCACCAAAGCCGGTTGATATAGTAGAAAAAGATTCTTTGATGAAAGTTTTTGACAACAGAATAGTTATGATCTGCGGCGGTGGCGGCGGTATACCTGTTGTAAAAAGAGGAGACGAACTTGTTGGAGTTCCTGCCGTTATAGACAAGGACTTTACTTGCGAAAAGATTGCTGAAATATTGGATGCAGATGTATTCTTGGTACTTACAGCAGTAGATAAGGTTGCAATAAGATTTGGACAACCTGATGTAAAATGGCTTGATACAATAACACTTGATGAAGTACAAAAATATATTGATGATAAAGAATTTGCTGAAGGTTCAATGTTGCCTAAGGTATTGGCTGCTGTTGAATTTGCAAAATCTAAAAAAGGTAGAAAAGCTATAATAACATCACTTGAAAAAGCGGATGAAGCTATAGCAGGAAAAACAGGTACAGTTATAGTAAATGAATAGTTTTTGAAATTATAATATAACATTTTTATTTTAATGTTTATTCCGAGCTATTTGTAAATTGAAATATTAATTTTAAACTAACTCTAAGGGATGCTTTCAGATTTATATTAAGTATGAATTAATATTTATGAATTAGTGACACATATTGTTAGAAAAATTATAATTGTAGCTTTAATAAGGTTAAAAAATAGCGTATATCAGCAATAGGCAATGAAATCTTATCATAATTGATGAGATTTGCATTGCCATATGTGGAATCTTATATGTATATTTTTATGTCGATAATAACTAGGTTATATTTTAAATCTTAAGAATAGTAGACAATAATTTGATGATAATTTTATAAAACACTAATAAATTTTTAAATAGCTTGGAGTATTGAAAGGGACAATACGATGAGCGAAAACAAACAAAAATTAAGCGACAAAGAGCTTATTTATCAACTCGAAGGAAAACCAAGCTTTAAGGTGGCTTTTCCACTTGGCTTTCAACACGTTCTTGCGATGTTCACAGGTAATCTTGCTCCGGTACTGATATTAGTTGGTGTTCTAAAACTTGATAACGATACAAGATTAAGAATGATTCAATGTGCGATGTTTGTATCAGGACTTACTACATTTGTTCAACTTTATCCTATAAAGATAGGAAAGTTCCAAATAGGAGCCGGACTTCCGATAGTAATGGGTACTTCCTTTGCATTCGTACCTACAGCAAGGACAATAGGACTTCAATATCTGGAGCAGGGACCTCTTGTAGCGCTTGCAGTGGTACTTGGAGCAGCTGCAGTAGGAAGTATAGTTGAAGTTATAATGGGTATATTCTATAAACCATTGAAAAAACTTTTTCCTCCTCTTGTAGTAGGTAGTGTGCTTATAACAATAGGTATACATCTGCTTGAAGTCGGCGTTGACTATTTTGCCGGTGGAGCAGGATTGAAGATTGCAGATGCCAAGGCGGTAGCTGAAGCTACAGCTAAGGGACTTGATCCAAGTACAGTGCAATTACAATACGGCTCACTAAAAAATATAGCTCTTGGTTTCTTGGTATTTTTCGTAATAATTTTCCTACAAAGATTCGGAAAAGGTATGTGGAAGATATCAGCCATACTAATAGGACTTATAGTGGGATATATAGCAGCTGCAGTAACAGGACAGATAAGTTTCCAACCTGTATTTGATGCACCACTGTTTGCAGTACCTGTGCCGATACTTGCACCTTGGGATTTGAAATTTCCGTTAGAGGCTGTAATAAGCTTTGCTACAATCTATATAGTATCAGGACTTGAAACAATAGGTAACTCAAACGGTATAACAATAGCCGGATTTAACAGAGAAGCTACAGGAGAAGAAACATCAGGTGCCATACTTGCTGATGCCTTGGGATCAACTACAGCAGTTCTTTTCAATGCACTTCCAAATACAGCATTTGGACAAAATGCAGGTATAGTTGCAATGACAAAGGTTGTAAACAAATGGTGTATAGCTATGGGAGCCTTCGTTCTTGCAGGTGCGGCATTTTTACCTAAGATAGGTATGTTGTTTAACATAATGCCTGCAAGTGTTCTTGGTGGAGCGGTTATAACAGTTTTTGCGATGATACTTATAAACGGTATAAAGATGATAGCAAAAGCAGGTTTTTCAGATAGAAACATTATAATACTCGGAGTGACATTTGGACTTGGACTTGGACTTGGAGCACATCCTAATGCAGTACAAGGATTGCCGCCTGCAATAGCTTTCATATTCAAAGATACAGTTGCTTGTGTTTGTATAATATCTATTTTATGTAACATTATCTTCCCACCTACAAAAGAAGATAAGGAAGCAGCAGAAAAGATGGTTGAAGAAGGAGATAACTAAAATCTCCATAAAAAAGTAATAAATTAGTGTTATTGTTATCTAAGGGCATATTGGTACTATTTAAATCTCATATTATTAAGTAGTGTCTATATGCCTTTTTTATAAATGAAAGATACATAATAGTTGAGTATCTATATTGAACGTCATAAGTTCTTGGAAAGAAATTTAAGTTTTGTATATAATATTTTTCATAGCTATTTCTGAGGATTTGGTGATAGGTATAAGGTATTTGGATTATGTCTCTATGGTTACAATATTTAATAAGTGAATTAATTTTAAGAGGTGTAAAATGAGTGAATTAATGAGAGGAATTCCTTTTGAAAATATCATAACTTGGTCTTTGGACGAATACAAGAAGATGGGAAGCGTATTTGGGATAAGAAAAGACAAGTTTTATTTCAACAAATCAGGAAAGAAACAAAAAATTGTGCTTGGAGATGAAATATCAACTATAGTAGGACCTGCTGCAGGACCAAACTCTCAACTTGCACAAAATATAGTAGCGTCTTATCTTTCAGGAGCGAGATTCATGGAACTTAAGACTGTACAAAAGATGGACGGTAAAGAATTGCAAGATTGTATAGCAAGACCATGTATATATGCAGAAGACGAATGCTACAACTGTGAATGGTCTACAGAGCTTACAGTGCTTATGGCATATGAAGAATATATAAAAGCTTACTTTGCCTGTATTGTGCTTGCAAAGGAATTTGGCATATCAGACAGCCAAGACTTTGCATACAATATGAGTGTAGGATACGACCTGGAAGGTATAAAGCTCCCTAAGATAGACAACTATATCGAAAATATGAAAGATGCTTCAAAGACAGAGATATTCAACGAATGTAAGAACTTCTTGAAAGAAAATATATCAATGTTTTCAAAGTTTACACTTGAAGACTTGGAAAAAATATCTCCAAATATCTGTAATTCAGTAACATTGTCAACACTTCACGGATGTCCTGCTGAAGATATAGAAAAGATAAGTTATTATCTTCTTACTGAAAAGAAAGTAAACGCATTTATAAAATGTAACCCTACTTTACTTGGATATGAATTTGCAAGAAGTATGCTTGATAAGATGGGATATGACTATATCGCATTTGACGATCACCATTTCAATAACGACCTACAATATTCAGATGCCATAGCAATGTTTAGAAGATTATTGAAGGTTGCTGAAAACGAAGGTAAAGCGTTCGGACTTAAGATTACCAATACCTTCCCTGTACAAGTTAAAAAAGGCGAATTGCCTTCTGAAGAAATGTACATGGCAGGACGTTCTCTATATCTATTGTCATTGTCATTGGCAAGCAAGCTTTCAACTGAATTTAAGGGACAATTACCTATGGCTTATTCAGGTGGAGCTGACGCATTTAATATAAGGGAAATATTTGAAACGGGAGTAATGCCAATAACTGTTGCAACTACAATATTAAAACCTGGCGGATACGAAAGATTCAGACAACTTGCTGAAGAAACTGAAGACTTGATGAAAGATAAATACGAAGGCATAGACTATGAAAAACTTGCAAAAGTTGTGGCAAATATACCTAATGAAAGAAGAAATCACAAGCTTTATAGAGAAAAAGCAGGAAACAGAAAGACAGATTCTGAATTGCCACTGTTTGATTGCTACAAGGCACCATGTAAGGACGGCGGTTGTCCGATAGAACAACAAATACCTGAATATTTGAAACTTGTTGCTGACAAGAATTACGACAAGGCTATAGAAGTTATAGCAAATGACAATACTGCACCTACTATCTTGGGAGTACTATGTGCTCATCACTGTCAAGATCGTTGTACAAGAGTTGACTATGAAAAGACACTTCAAATCAGAGATATGAAACTTATAGCTGCTGACAACGCACAAGATAAGTTTATAAGAAATATCAAAAAAGTTGACTTGAAGACTCAAAACAAGGTAGCAGTAATAGGAGCAGGACCTGTAGGTATAGCTGTAGCGTCATACCTTAGAAGAAACGGAGTTGCAGTTACAGTATTTGAAAAACTTTCAAAACCTTACGGTATAGTAAGCCACATCATACCTGAGTTCAGAATATCAAATAAACAAATCGAAAGAGACTATCAAATAGCTGTAAACCAAGGTGTAGAATTCAGATTTAACACTGAAGTTAAAGACAGCTATGAAAATCTTCAAAAAGAATATAAATATGTAGTTGTATGTACAGGCGCTTGGGAAAAAGGTCTATCACCTGTAAAAGAGGGAGCAGATAAGATAATAGACGCTCTTGAATTCTTAGGTGAATACAAAAATAGCGGAAAAGTAGCAAAAGCCGGAAAGAAGATAGCGGTTGTAGGAGCCGGAGACGTTGCAATGGACTGCGTAAGAGTAGCAAGCAAACTTGAAGGCGTAGAAAAGGCTGTACTTGTATACAGAAGAACAGAAGCTTATATGCCGGCTGCACAAGAAGAAGTGGATCACATCAAAAAAGAAGGCATAGAAATAATGGAACTTACAGCTCCTGTAAGTTTTGACGGCAAGACTTTCAAATGTGAAAAGATGACTCTTGGAGATTTTGACGAAAGTGGAAGAAAATCTGTAGTAGGAACAGGAGAAATCTTGGAGCTTGACTTTGATACAGTAGTAGGAGCTACAGGTGCAAGAGTTGATGTGAGTGCATTTGCTGAAAATAAACTTTCTGTTGATAAAAAAGGATATGCTGTACTAAGCGCTACAAACGAAACAAGCAAAAAAGACGTATATGTAGCGGGAGATTGCAAGAAGGGACCTTCTACTATAGTAAAAGGCATGGGAGATGCTAAGAAGATAGCCCTTGATATAATGTCAAAAGAAAATATCAAAGCTGACTTTGTAAAATTCGACATAGTTGAAGACGAAAACGAACTTTACAAGAGAAGAGCAATACTTGTATTACCACAAGTCGGAGGAAAAGAAGGGGAAAGATGTCTAAAATGCGACCAAATATGTGAAATATGTGTACAAGTTTGTCCTAATAGAGCCAATGTAATGGTAGAAGTAGACGGATATGAACTTGGTCATCAAATAGTGCATATAGACGGAATGTGTAACGAATGCGGTAACTGCGGAGTGTTCTGTCCACATGCAGGAAGACCTTACAAAGACAAATTTACAGTATTCTGGACACTTTACGATTTTGAAGAATCAACTAACGAAGGATTCTACAAAAAACCTGACGGCACTTACCTTTTCAGGGTTGGAAAAGATGTAGTTGAATACAAAAAGGGTGGAGACAACATTCCTAAGCAATATATCAACATGCTTGAACAACTTGAAGAAAAATATCCGTATTATGTGATAGAAAATATAGTTGAAAGACCTTTCGTATAGAAAAGTCTGAAAAAATAATCTTGTGGGGCGGATTGCAATAATATGCTTTCGCCCCCTAAGATAAAGTTAATAAATTGGAATAAGAGCACATTCAAAGAGCCATACAAAATATCTCATCAATCTTTAATAACAAGCTGCAAATTATGCTTATACTAAAGACCAATTAAATTGTCCTAAAAATATATTAAGTATGCTTGTTGAAAACTAAAAAAATAATATTTCAATAAATTTAAATATATGACATTATAAATGGTGATTAGTATTAATACAAAGATATGCAGAAATATTGTAGGGGAAAAGGAAGTGATGTTATGATTTATTATTTTCCATCATGTAATTTCAAAAAGGCACATGCTGAAGTAAGCGAGAAAATCTGTGCATATCTTACAGCTAAGAATGTGAAAATATTAGGATGTTGCAGGGTATCCCAGGACTTACTCAAAGAAGGGGATACTATACTTACAAATTGCACCAACTGTGCCATTATTACAAATGAACTCAGTCCTAATACGCAGGAAAAAAGCGTTTACGAATTTATCTTGGAAGATGATGACTTCCCTTGGAAGGATTTTCACGGAGAAGAGATAAGTGTGCAGGACTGTTGGAAATCTCGCAAAAAAGCAAGTGCTCAAAATGCAGTGAGAAAATGTCTTGAAAAGATGAACATTAAGGCAGTTGAGATTGAAGAAAACTTTGAAAAGACAAAGTTTTGCGGTATATGGAATCTGTCAGAGGTAACTCCACTTAATATGAAAACAGCTCCAAGACTTTTCAAAGAGATAGGAGAAAAATATACCACTGTTCTTTCAGAAGAAGAAAAATTGAAAAAAATGAATGAGCAGGTAGCAAGGCATAAGACTGATAGAACTTTAGTATACTGTAATACCTGTGAAAGTGGACTGAAATTGGGAGAAGGAAAACCTGTTCACTTGGCTGAACTTATTTCAGCAAGATTATAAATTAATATTGCAATTCTTTTAATCTATGGATGATATATTTATTTTTAAATACTTATATGAATTTCAGACATAGAAAAAAATATTATTTTTTAAGAATACATTTTAAAATAGAAAAAAATACTTACATTTTTAAATAGATGTCTGCACTAAAATTTTGATAGTATAAGTCTGATTTTAACTAAAAATAAATAAGAGGATATACAATAATTTAAACAGATTTTTGTAAAGATATGAAATAATTTACATTTCTGCCATAGGGAAAGCTATAGACCCTATTGCAGATTAATTATAAAATTTTAATAACAGAGGTGAAGAATATGATAATAGGTAACGGAAGACTTATAACGAATTCGGATAAAGTCGGATTTATGGACAATGGAGCCGTACTTGTAAAAGACAATGTGATTGTAGAAGTTGGAAACTTTGAAGAACTTAAAAAAGCTCATCCGGGTGAAGAAGTTCTTGATGCCCAAGGCAATTTGATTATGCCGGGTATGATATGTGCTCACTCACATATATACAGCTCATACGCAAGAGGTATGGCACCAAGCGGAGTAACAGACAATTTCTTCAATATACTTGAAAATCTTTGGTGGAAACTGGACAGATCACTTCAAATAGAAGATATTAAACTTAACGCTTTTACAACATATGCCGAATCAATAAGAGCCGGTGTTACTACATTGATAGATCACCATGCGAGTGGACATTGTATAGAAGGAAGTTTGTTTGCTCTTGAAGAATCTGCCAAGAAGATAGGGGTTAGAACTTCACTTTGCTTTGAAACTACTGACAGAGACGGAAAAGAAGCTACAAAAGCCGGAATAAAAGAAAATGTTGACTTTATAAAACACTGCCTAAAAGAAGATGACGACATGGTTAAGGCACTATTCGGAATGCATGCGTCATTTACTATATCAGATGAAACTATGGCTTTGGTAAAAGAAGCTATGCAAGGCGTAGATGCAGGATATCACATCCACGTTACCGAAGGTATAGAAGATCAATACGACAGCCTTAAGAAATACGGCAGAAAAGTAGGAGAAAGACTATTTGACTGGGGAATACTTGGCTATAAGACGCTTGCAATCCACTGCATACATCTAAGCCAAAGCGAAATGGATATAATCAAGGCTACTGATACAAGTGTAGTAACAAATCCGGAATCAAATATGAACAATGCAGTAGGAGCTCCTCCTGTAGTACAATTATTGAAAAAAGGCGTAAGAGTAGGACTTGGCTCAGATGCATACACTCAAGATATGTTTGAATCTATGAAGGTATCAAACATATTGCAAAGCCACCACTTAGCAGATCCTACAGTAGGATTTATGGAAACAAAGGCATTGCAATTTGACAACAACCCTGCAATCTGCGCTAAATACTGGAACAAACCGCTTGGAAAGATAGAAAAGGGAGCCTTTGCAGACATCATAGTAGTTGATTACAAACCACACACACCTATTGGTGAAAATAACTGGTTCGGACATCTTCTATTTGGAGTAAACGGCGGTATGGTAAGACATACTATGATAAACGGAAAACTTGTAATGAAAGACAGAGTAATACTTACTGTTGATATGGACAAGATAAATGCCGACTCAGCTCAAAGAGCAGCTAAGATATGGAAGAATATGTAATATAAAAATAGTTTAATACTAATTTGGATATTTGAAACAATTCTTGCTAAACTATGATTTGGTATGGATATGAATGTTTTAAAAAGTAGGTTTTCATTATCACACAAAACTTAAGTATAACAGATATATAAAGAGGGGATATCCCCTCTTTTATACTAACTATATATGAATTAAAAATCAGAAGCTAAAAAAATACATATTATCAAAATGAACTTTTATAAAAGTCCTAACTATGGTATAATGTGAAAATATTAATATACTTTATAATAAGCGACCCAAATAGAAAAAGAAGATAAAGTAATAAATATCAATAAGAGAGCTAAATATACAAAAAATGTCTTCAAGCTACAATTGGAATTATTTATAAGAAATAAAATAGTAGTAGATTGAGAACTTATACTAAAATCTAATAAAATAATGGATAAAATATTTTCATTGAATTTACAAGATAGTTATAAATCATACACTATTTTTTAAAACTACCAATGAAAATTTTCCATAAATCAAATAGATAATAGTATTAATTCATATTAAATCTATTGAGTAGTATACTCAATTTGTATTTATGACAAGTTTGAGCATATCTATTAATTTGGATAAGAGGATAAGAACATGGATAAAAAAGATGATATTATACTGGTAAATCAAGACTCCCTTTCGAAAAAGATTTATGTTATAAGGGGAAAAAAGTTATGCTTGACTTTGAATTAGCTGAAATCTATGGATATGAAACTAAGGCATTTAATCAGCAGGTCAAAAGAAATATTGAGAAATTTGATGAAGATTTTATGTTTCAATTAACTGACGAAGAAGTATCTGAACTTTCAAGGTCGCAAAATGTGACCTTGAACAAAAGTGTAGGTCGAGGTAGTAATATTAAGTACAATCCTCACGCTTTTACTGAGCAGGGTATTTATATGTTAATGACAGTTCTTAAAGGAGAGCTTGCCATAAAGCAGAGTAAAGCTTTGATTCGCACTTTCAAGCAAATGAAAGACTATATCGTAGAAAATCAAGGATTGATTGGACAAAGAGAGTTTTTACAGCTTTCAATGCAGATTACAAGTAATGTTGTGGAAATGCAGGACTTAAGAAGAGACTTAATGAATGTTGAAGATAAGGTAGCGAGATTGGTTGATACTTTAGGCAATGTAGTGCATAAATCTGAGCTGTCTGAACTGATTCTTGAACTTAGTAATCCAAGAATCACAAGTATAACTGAAGTGGTAGATCAGATGATCTATACAGACCTTATTAACAAGCTATTGAAAAATCCTATTTTAAAGTTAAAATAAAAATGAAAAACATATTGGAATTTGAAAAAAATATGTATCAAATACCTGGAACAAGTATTTAAAAATAAATTCAATTGAATTATTTCTTATTTGTATTTATAATCGTTGTAGGATTTGTTTTTATTACTATAATCTATTACTAAATTAATAAGGAGTGAGAAAAATGAGATTTAAAATACTGAAAAAACTTAGCTTATCATTAATTATGTGCTTATCAGCCTTGACAGCTTTTGCAGATGCTCAGACTATTTCAACTGATAAATATGATTTGGATTTAAACGGAACAAAAGAGTGGGTACAAGTAAATGTTAAAAGAGTTGATGAATATATTTCTTTGCCTGAATATATAGAGATTAAATATAATGCTCCAGGTAGTTCAGCCGTCAAGTTCCTATGGTCGACTTGATATACCAGATAAAGATAAATTAGCTTATAATAACATCAAAGTTGTAGACATAAATCCTAATGACGGACAAAAAGAGATATTGTTAATACTCAGAGGAACTGAATATTTTTACAATGAAATTCAGTAATATACACTTACTAATAAAAAATTGCGATATATTGGTAAAATAGAAAGTATCTCAGAACTTGTAAGTGAAGGAGTAAATAAGAAAACAAATACACTTGACCTTAACGCTGAAACAGATTTTCCTATACAAAGTATATATTATAGGAAATTTATGATGGAAGGCGGAAAGCTAAAAGAAACTACTCCTAATGAAGTAAATATATCATATTTCAGAGAGAAAATAGTCTTGACTGCACAAAAAAGCATTAATGTATATTCAAATACAAAGTTTAACAAAAAAGCCTTTGTAATAAAAGCAGGAGAAAAGCTAACTTTTGTATCAGGAAATAAAAAAGGTGGATATACAAAGGTTAAAAATAGCAAGGGAAAAATAGGATATATTCAAATAATTGACGCTCCACAAAAATATACTTATGCTTTAAAACAATATCCTAATGTTTCTATTGAGGGAAATGAAGGCAGTCCAATTACAGGTGCTCTTCATTGGAATTAATAGGAGAAGATTAGAGGAAAGTAATAATTTTTTTAAAAGTATGGATGTTGCTTGTACTAAACAGCGTTAAAAAAGTCAAATAAGGTTAAACTTGAATGCATATTTTAAAACTTTAGTGAATAATTAAGTAACATATTTAATGATAGTTTAATAACTTTTTAGTATTAGATAAAGATAACAGTGGAAAAATGGAAGTCTCATTTTTCAACTGTTATTTTTAATATAAAATAAAATATCTTTTATAAATTAATTTTCCAACATGAAAAGCTTAATAAAAACATTGAAATATATGTATTAAAAAAGTTCATAAAGTAGTACGTTAAAAAAATAATTAATATTCAAATTTCCACTAAAATTACAATAATTTTAGTGGAAATTTGAGTTTATAATTATTAATTTTTCAGTCCTTTTATTATCTCATGTATATTTTTTACATAATTATAATCTATGCTGTTCAAGTCTTGTATTATTTCTTCGATTAAATTAGGGTTTTTAACATCATAATCAAAAAAATCCTTAGGTGATATATTAAGAAAATCACAAATATAAAAAAACATTTCCATAGATGGAAAAGCTTTAGAGTTTTCAATTTTATTTATGTAGCTTTCACTTTGTCCAAGTGATAAACTCATATCTCTTGCTGAAATAGATTTGATTAATCTAAGTTCACTTAGTCTTCTGGCAAAGTCTTTACTGTTATACATAATATCACCACCTATGATTATTGTACTATTAAATTTTTTAAATATAGGGATAATAATTCTATAAAAACATTGACAAATATAATTAAATTCTATAAAATGTAAGGTAGTATGGAGTTTATATATTTATTAAAATAAAAAATAGAAAATAATTCTATGCAAATATTAAATAAATAATTCTTAGGTCTTTAGTATTAGCATATGTTAAAATAACATAAAATATAAATAAGGAGATAATTATGAAGGTTACAGCTATTTTCAAAAAAATATACTCATCATTACTATTTTTTACAATACTAACAACTATTACAAATGCTCAAACTATCTCATCTGAAAAATATGACTTGGATTTAAACGGTACAAAAGAGTGGATACAGTTATATGTTGATAAAATTGATAAAAATACTTCTTTGCCAACTTATATGGAAATTAAGTATAATGTTCCAGGTGATATAGTACCTGCTTCTTACGATGGAATTGATATACAAAATAAGGACGAATTGGCTTACAGCAAGCTAAAAGTTATAGATATAAATCCAAATGATAGTCAAAAAGAGATAATGTTAATGCTAAGAGGAACTAAGATTTTTTACAACGAAGTAAGATTATATTCACTTGTTAATGAAAAATTGCATTATCTTGGAAAGGTAGAATATATTTCAGACCTTGAAAATGTAGGAGTAAATAAAAAGACAAATAGACTTGAAGTTATGTCTGAGACTGGCTTCCCTATACAAAGCACGTATTATAGAAAGTTTATGATTTCAGGTGGAAAATTAAAAGAAACAACAGAAAATGAAGTAAATATATCATATTTTAACAAAAAAATAGTATTGACTGCACAAAAAAGCATTAATGTATATGCTAATACAAAGTTTGATAAAAAAGCATATGAAATAAAAGTGGGTGAAAAGATAGCATTTGTATCAGCAAATCAAAAAAGCGGATATGCTAAGGTACAAAACAGCAAAGGGAAAATAGGATATATACAAATAACTTTGACACCTGATAAATATGCTTATGCAATAAAGCAATATCCAAATGTTTCGATTGAGGGAGATTCAGATAGTCCGTTTACAGGTGGTATACATTGGAATTATAATAAGAAGAATATAGGGGGAATATAATGAAAAGAATTGTTAAAAAATTTTTATATTGTTTATTTCTTTCATCAGTTTTGTTAAATATTTCTGGATGTAGTTCATCAAATAATCAACAATTAAATAGTGCTTTTCAGAAGATAAGTGGTCTTGTAAATGATGAAAAAAGTAAAAGTACAGAAAATATTAGAAACATGGTTTTATATGACTATAAAGTTGGAGAATATATAGAAAATTCAATGAAAGATGTTACTTATAATTTTCATAAATCTATAAATGACGGAAGTGAATATATCACTATAAAGGGAAATATAACATACATGAAAAAATCCGTTGTCTTAACATTGCAATATAAAAAAGTTGATGATATTGGATATGACCTATATACAATGACATTTGATGGAGTACCGGCTAATATAGTTTATTTTTGGGATATATATGATACCTTTAATGAAAATGCAGTTGCCAAGGGGTTAAAAAAAGTACCTAATACTTTGGGAGGTTATGATTTATATGACTTAAGAGACAATAAAGGTGTAATAAACAATAATAAAAATATATATACAATATCTAAGAACGATGAGTATATTCTACCAACATCTAATAGTGAGTATATTTCTGTAGAGTATATGAAGTCCATGGTAACAAACGGAGATACAAGTCTTATAAGATTAGCTGTAAATGAGATGTTTGCAAGACATGGAGCCACATTTAGCAAGCAAAAGAATATAGACTATTTTTCAAGTAAAAGCTGGTACAACCCTATAGAAGGTGTTAGCGATGAATATATACAAGAAAATCTGTTTAATGACTATGAAAAAGCTAATTTGAAAAATCTATTATATGTTGAAAGTCTATACAAATAAGAAAAAGTTATATTATAGAAATTCTAATATATGCATATTTTTGTATCTATAATATCATTAATAATATTTATGATTTTTTAATATATTATACTAATCACCATTTATAATGCCAAGATTGTTATTTTAATAAATTATCGCTTTTACAGATTATCAATAATCTTACTGTTATGAAATTACAAGGCTTTTTGATAGGTTTTTAGTATTAGATTCTATTTAAATAAAAATGAATGAAAAAATTAATTGTTTAAAAGTTGAAATTAAAAATAGAAAAATACTATTATATTATAGACAAAAAATATTGGATAGAAAGTAAGAATTAATTTTAATTTTTAGAATAACAAGGCAGATTAAAAATGAAGAAAATTGTTATACAGATAAATAAAGATGGAAGTATAAACGCTAAAACTCTTGGAATGAAAGGGAAATCCTGCATGGATTATCTAAATTTTCTTACTACTATTGTAGAAGCTGATGTATTGGATTCAGACTTTACACAAGAGTATTATGAAACGACTGAAAATAGTGAGCAGATATTATCTGAAGTAGAACTATAGTATATTTGTTGTAAAGTGGATAGATTAACAGTATAGATAATTAGTTATAATTTATTGAAATTCTAATTAATTAAAACATTTATGTGGGTGAAAATATGGGATATGTTATTGGTTTTTTTAAAGCGATTTTTATATTCATGGGGATATTGCTTGGTGTATTTCTACCAGGATATTTATTGCAGTATGTGTTAAATTTTATCAAATTAAGATTTATAGGTTTTATTCTTATAGCCATTATTACCATATTAGGTTGTTCTGGACACAAAGATAGTAAAGGAGCATTATTTTCTATTGTATATATAATAGGGGCAATATCTTTTCTTGTTCAAGAGAGAAAATTGGATAAGAGCTACAAGAATATAGCATTCATTAAAGATAATTTAAGCCTATCATGGGCAGGATTATATTCTTATATAATACCTTGTATATTTTTGTTGGGAGAATCATATGAAATGACAATTACAGTGAGTTTATATATAAGTGGTATTGCTTGTATATTAGTAGGTCCAATGATGATTTCTGAAGGAAAAACAAAGATAGATAAGGTAAAGACTATAATAGATAAAAATAGGATTATAACATTTGCTGATATTATGATAATCTTACAAGAGTCTAAAAAATCTGAAGAAAGTCAAGAAGACGAAGATAAAAGAATGAAAGAAATGTTACAGATTATAGACTACTTTGTTGAGAATAAAACAATAATCGGAGTGGATATAGACAATATTGCACAAGTATTAGAGATAAGTGAAAGATTGACAAGAAAAATTTATCCTATATATATTACTCCTGAATTGAATGAATTGCTACAAAATTCCTTAAAAAATGTAGTTGATTATAAGGAAAAACTAACTTTAAAGGAAATTATTGAAAATATAACACCATTAATCAGTACTGATGTTGGAAGTGATGTAATTGTAGAGCATATAGCAAAAGAGTATATAGTTAAAAAAAGTGAATGGATTGATATGGATGGAATCTATGTTAAGGAAAGTTATATTGATAAAATTATAAAAGAGTTGGAAAATCAATGTAGTATGTATGGAGAATATGATGTTTCAAAGACAGCAGGTATATTTTCTCTTACATCTAAGTCTGTAAAAGATATAATAGATTATAGAGGTTTTGAGTATAAAAACCTTTCTTTTACAAGAACTTCAACTCAAAATGACAATATTATTAAACAAACTGAGTTACAATTTGATGTAAATGATTTTGTTGAAGAAACTAAAGATAATATTGAAAACAAAGAGACTTATTCTGAAACAGGAAAAGTGGATATCAACACTTGCAATGAGGAAGAACTGTCAAAAATCCCGATGTTTGGAATATTAAATGCAAAAAAAGCGGTGAAGCATAGGGAAGAAATTAACGCTTATTCTAATGTTGATGAATTAATTGACTATTTAAGGATAAAACCGCATCTGATAGAAAAAATTAAGCAACATTTACAATGCAATCCAATAGAAAAAATCAATATTAATAAAAAAGGTGGTAGAAGGATTGAATTTTAATGTATTTAGAGATAAACAGAATAGTAAAAAATACATCAGTAGAGGGTTTTGGTAAAAGATACTGTATATGGGTTCAAGGATGTTCAATAAAATGTAAAGGTTGTGCTAATATATCAGCTATTGAAAAAGGTAAAGGTAAGAAAATAAAAATAACTGAGATAGTTGCAGATATACTTGAAACAAAAGATATAGAAGGCATAACATTTTTGGGTGGAGAGCCCTTTGAACAGGCAAAGTCATTATCTTTAATAGCTGAAGAAATTAAGAGAAATCAACTGTCTGTAATAACTTTTACCGGCTATAGATATGAATACCTAAAAAAATGTGATAATTTATACTTCAATAAGTTATTAAAATTTACAGATTTATTGATTGATGGGGAATTTGATATATCACAATTCGATGTGAGTAGACCTTGGACAGGTTCATCTAATCAAAACTATATATTTATTACTGATAGATACAACAAAAGTCAACTTAATGATGTTAAAAATAGATTTGAAATTCAAATAGATATAGATGGAAATATTTTTATAAATGGCATGGGAGATTATAAGAAATTGGAAAAAATATTGAAAACAGGTGAGATTTTATGAAGGAAGAAAAAATAAAAAATAGTATTGTAAATATGTTAAAAGCAAGGTTTCCAATAATCTATATCAACACTTATGAAGAAAGCAGAGTTGTAAAGCTGATAGATGAAATATTTGAAGATTCAAGCAACAAGATAAGTAAAAGAGATGTGTTTGTGTGGAGTCAAACAAGCGGAGCTACATTAAATAATAATACTAACAACAATGATAGGTTTAAACAAGCTATGACCATATTGGAACATATTGAAAAATATGACAAACCTTCGGTATTTATACTAAAAGATTTCCATGTTTTTTTCTCGAATAGCTGTAAACAATTTGATTACTCTATAATAAGAAAGTTAAGAGATATAGTTCCTGTACTTACAACATCAGATAATCCAAGGAGTATTATAATAACAGCTCCTGTATTATCTCTACCGGTTGAATTACAAAAAGATGTAGTAATATTAGATTTGGATTTACCTGATGTTGAAGAAATACTGTCAGTCATGGAAAAACTGATAAATGATAATGTAGGAACAGATATACGATTAAATAAAGATGAAAAAATGAAATTATGTAAAGCAGCAGTAGGATTGACTTTTCAAGAAGCTGAAAATGCTTTTGCAAAAGCAATGGTAATAGATGGAAGTCTATCAATAGACGTTATAGATACCATATTGGAAGAAAAATCACAAATTATTAAAAAAACAGGTATTTTAGAGTATATAAAAACAGATGTCAAAGCAAAAGATATAGGTGGATTGGAAAACCTTAAAAAATGGTTGAAAGTAAGGTCAAAATCATGGAGTGAGGAAGCGAAGAAGTATAACATTAGTCCACCAAAAGGAGTGCTTATAACAGGGGTTCCGGGTTGCGGTAAATCACTTGTTGCAAAGGCAATAAGTGATATGTGGACAATGCCTTTACTAAGACTGGATATGGGAAGTATATTTAGTAGTTTGTTAGGAAGTTCTGAAGAAAATATGAGAAAGGCTATAAAAACTGCCGAAGCTATATCACCTTCTATATTATGGATAGATGAGATAGAAAAAGGGTTCAGTGGAGTAGGTGGCTCTAATGACAGTGGAGTATCAAGTAGAATATTCGGAACTTTTCTTACCTGGATGCAAGAGAAAAATACACCTGTATTTGTCATAGCAACAGCAAATAATATAAAGGCATTGCCTTCCGAGTTTTTAAGAAAAGGAAGGTTTGATGAAATATTTTTTGTAGATTTGCCTACAAAATCAGAAAGAAAAGAAATCTTTAGTGTACATTTAAATAAAAAATTAAAAAATTCAGTTTTAGAAAATTCATTAGAAATAAATGATGAGCTTCTTGATAAATTTGCAAATATTACAGAAGGTTTTGTAGGAGCAGAAATAGAAAGTATTGTTAGCAGTGTTGTTTTTGAAGCATTTAACGAAGATAGGATGATTAGGGAAGATGATTTTTACAAAATAATTAAAAACTCAATACCACTGAGTGTAACACAAGCTGAGCAAATTTTAAGTATACGTCAATGGGCAAATGTAAGAGCTGTTGCAGCTACAAAAAATGAAGATAGAGGTGAATATATAAAAGAAAATGTTAGTGAAACAACAATTCAAACAAATGAGCAGATGAATAAGTCGAGGGGAGGAAGAACAGTTGAATTTTAGCAACTGTTTAAGAGCTTATGTCAATTAACATATTTATGTTGCCTATTGCTATTACGCTTGCTCCTGCAATGATTACAATGAGAGTGGTTATGGGGGAAGAAAAGTTCAATGAATTTGTGAAAGCAGATGACCTTAACGTACCTACTAATATTACAAATGAAAATGAACTTAAAAAAATAGTTACTGATGCCGGTTATGATTTTAAAGATTATTTTAACGTAAAAAAAACTCATTTTGAAAATAGTTTTTTTACTTGGGAGTCGGTAGACGGTAAATATGTGGCAGTATTTAATGTACACGATGATCAAAGACAAATAGAGATAATTAAAAATAAGCTTACTAAGTCAGCAGGAAAGATGATTTTTGAAAACATTGTATTTAATGATAACTTTGCTGATTTAAAAGATGTTGAGAAATCTGAAAAAATAAGAGAACAGGTAGAGTATAAGACGAGAGTTTATCCAACAAATTTTGCTGATGAAGATTTATTGGAAAAAACATTGACAGATTATGATATAAAATATAAAAAGTTTAATGGTACTTTTTGTCTTGAATTTGAAGATATAAAGATAAATATCTTCAAGATGGATAAACCCTACTATGAAGCAAAAATAATGTATAAGACAGCAATTTCAAAAGCTTATTTTCATCTTAATGCAATAGATGAAGAATATAAGAAAAATGTTCAAAATATGGCTTATGAAAATATAATAAAAAAAATAGAGTCTCGCAAAGATATGCATATAGAATCTCAGGAAGTATTGGAAGATGACTCTATTCAGATTGTAATATCATGTTAATTTTTAGGTTCACTTATAAAACAGTAAATTAATATTAAAAATATTTTGATTATATATAAGTAAACTTTAAACTCAATTAAATATATTAATAAACGAATCAATGAAAGGAACAAATATGAAGAAATTATTTTCCTCTTTAATTTTATGTGCTGTAATAACTGTATCTAATCTAACAATATCTAATGCTTTTTTTGAAGATTATAATTATAATCAAGAAGTGAAGATATTTGTAGACTATAAAAACTACAATATACCGAAAAAAAATAACGAAAATCCAAAAGTCATTGAGCAAACTCCTGATGATGTTAATAAAGAGTATAGATTTGCTATTGGAGAGCCATATAATTTAGGGATAAGAATACCACAAAATTCTGATGTTAGAGTTGATAGTTATAATGCTGAAGACGGGAAATTTTATATTTATGGCATTAATTATGGTAAAACTCAAATTGCTATTTCTCCAATAACGCTTAATGAAAACATTACTTCTATTGATCAGTTTTTAAAAAGAATGGGTGTTTACAATGGATATACCTTAAGAGAAATAGGATTTAAAGACATTTCAAAAATAAAATGGACATCAAAATATTTAAAAAATGCTGCAAAAATATATAAGGCGGATTCTAAGTATGTGGATATAGCAGCTATACAGGATTTGAACAATAATTATTATGTTGTAATGGTATATTCGGGAGGTGATCCTGTTAATCATAAGATAATGAATAGGTTTTTATCTGGAATGGAGTTTTACTCAGCTAATCAGCCTATAAAATATATTAACAGGAAAGATTCCGCAACATATAGAAATTATATAAAAAAAACAGGTAAAATAGATAATAATAAAGATAGTTCAAAAGAGAATATATATGAACTCGATAAATCCATAAATCAACCATCATATACCGAAGTAAGTGATAAAAATATTCAAAACTACAATTCGTATGAGCAGTATGAAGAATTAGCTAATAGTAATTATGAAACATATAGTAAACCTCAAGATAATGATGGAGATACATTTAGGAGTCAATATGACTATATAGGAGAGTTTTCTGATGGATTGGCTCTAGCTAAGAAAAAAGGTGAAAAATATTGTGTGTACATTGATATGAATGGAATACCTGTCATAACTATACCGAAAATGTATTATGGAAGTAAATTTAAAAACGGTATAGCTGAAATATGCATAGATGGAATAACTGAAAAATATATAGATAATATATACGATCCTACATTTTTCATAAATACTAAAGGTGAATTTGTTGAAAATCCAACAACTGAATTGAATCCTTTTCTGTAGTAAGTGTTGATTTATAACATTAATAACTCAAATTTCCCACTAAATATATTCTTATTTTAGTTGAAATTTAAGTACTTATTGATTTTTTAATGTAATACTTGATACACAATTTTCTAAATAATATTTATTGGAATTTGCATATTTATCAAAAAAATGATAATATCATGTTAAGTATAATATTATATTAAAAAATACTGAAATTGCAATGTTTTTAATGAGTTTTTTATGTGGGAAATTGAGTTAATGATTATATAAGTTCAGAAAAATAACGTAAGTTAGATTTAAAGTTTTTATGAGTAATACTAAAATCAAATAGAATAATGAAAAAATTTTTTCAAGTTTCTTAGAATTAAGTTAACGATAATATACTATTCTTTATAAAAACTAGTGATGAACATTATCCATAAATTAAATAGATAATATTATAAAAAAATATATATTATTTTGATAGATATTTATGTAAGTAAGAAGGGAATGTAAAAAATACACTTCTTACAGTCCCTTTTTTTTATTACAATAACTCTATTCCCATTTCCTGACATTTTTTAATGTTTTTTTCGTCCCATACTGATGATTGGACTTCGCCTATATGTCTTTTTTCAAGCATATACATACATATTCTTGATTGACCTATACCGCCACCTATAGTAAGGGGGAGTTTGCCGTCGAGCAGGTCTTTGTGATAATTGAGTGTCAGTCTGTCAGTTGTACCGGCTTTTTCTGTCTGGCTCATCAGAGATTTTTCATCAACTCTTATACCCATGCTTGACAGCTCTATAGCAGTATCATGCACCGGATTGTAGAATAATATGTCTCCGTTTAGCGACCAGTCGTCATAGTCCGGACTTCTAAGGTCGTGTTTTTCTCCGTTTGACAGTTCATTTCCTATACCTTGGATAAATACAGCCTTTTTCTCCTTACATATTGCTATTTCCCTTTCTTTTGGACTGAGATTCGGGTATTTTTGTAATAGTTCTTCAGAACTTATGAAAAATATCTCTTCAGGCAGTTTTTCGCTGAAATATCCTGCATATTTTTCATTTATCATGTTTTCAGTGTCCTTGAATACTCTGTAGATTTTTCTCACTATGTCATGTAGGAATTTTTCGTTTCTGTCTTGAGCGGAGATTATACTTTCCCAGTCCCATTGGTCTACATAGATTGAGTGGACTTCATCCATCTCTTCATCTCTTCTTATGGCGTTCATATCTGTATAGAGTCCTTCTCCTACAGCAAAACCGTATTTTTTCAAGGCAAATCTCTTCCATTTTGCCAAAGATTGCACTATTTCAACATCTATCTTGGAATCGCCAAGGTCAAAGGCTACAGGTCTTTCCACTCCTGTAAGATTGTCATTTAGACCTGATGAAGGATCTACAAAAAGTGGTGCTGACACTCTGGTAAGATTGAGCGCTTTTGCAAGATTTATCTGAAAAAAGTCCTTTACAGTCTTTATAGCTATCTGTGTATTTTTGTTGTCCAATTTTTTCATTAAAGCCTCCTGAATATATGTTAACAATATCTGTTTATTAATGTATGTTGTGTACATTTGATTTTATCTTATCTATAATTTAATTTAAAAATTTGATATCTTTGTAAGTGAAAATCTAAGACAGTATTATATCATATCTAAGATATTTTTACATATAATTTTTTAAAAATAACTTGTTTTGCTTAAAAGAAGTTAGAAGTTGTATTATCATAAGAAATATTGTAAAATATGAACAGGTTGAATTTATGGCTTTTTTAATTTGATTTTAATTAGAAGTATTACCATATATTTAGTTTAATTAATATAGAGCTTTATAATATTATGATATTATGATATTAGGATTTATTTGGATGATTTAAAAAAGGAGGACTTATGCGAATATTATTGGTGGAAGATGAAAGAGAGCTGTCAAATGCACTGGTTGCCATACTTACAAGGAGTAACTACTCTGTAGATCCGGTGTATGACGGTGAGGACGCACTTTACTATTTGGAAACTGAAAACTACGATGCTGTAATACTCGACATAATGATACCTAAAATAGACGGCATAGAAGTATTAAAGACGATAAGAAAAGAGGGGAATAAAATTCCTGTCATCATGCTTACAGCAAAATCTGAGATTGACGACAGAGTTGTAGGACTGGACAGCGGAGCAGACGATTATCTTACAAAGCCTTTTGCGTCAAAGGAACTGCTTGCAAGACTCAGGGCTCTTACTCGAAGAGGAGAGCAACTTACTGAAAACATAGTGAAAGTTGGGAATATTTCACTAAATAGAAGTAGCTTTGAACTTTTTTCAGACAGCGGGAGTTTCAGATTGGCAAACAAGGAGTATCAGATGATAGAGATGCTGATGGTCAATCAAAATCAGCTCATACCTACAGAGAAGTTTATGGAGAGAATATGGGGTTATGACTCTGAGGCTGAGATTAATGTGGTTTGGGTACACATATCTTTTTTGAGGAAGAAATTGCAACAGTTAAATGCTAATATACAGATTAAGGCAAACAGAAATATGGGCTATAGCTTGGAGATGATAAATTGATTAAAAAATTGAGAAGGCAATTTATAGGCGGATCTTTAATATCCATTTTTGTAGTCTTGTCAGCTATATTATTCATAGGCAATATGATTTTGTACAACAGTGTAAACAGCCGTAGCGACAATAAGCTCAAGATGATACTCAATAACGGCGGAACCTTCCCGCAAAAAGGTATGAAGATGAAATATCATTCTACCCATATACAAAACGACCATCTGTCTGAAACTATAACTCAGGCTCATGTATACGAAGATGATGAGGTATTTAAGAAAGAAAAGGACGACAATATTTTAGACATACGCTTTGAAATTGATGACCCGGCAAGACTGGACACCATGTATTTCAGCGTGCTGTTTGATTCAAAGGGAAATATAGTAAATATAAATTCTATCTCGCCTTTTTTGCAGGAGTATGCTACTTCTCTGGCGAGTGATATATACAAGGGAAATACTGATAAAGGCTTGGTAGACGGATATAAATACGAGTTAGCTTCTTATGGAGAAGGTAAAATAATAGCTTTTGTAGACTGTGCAAGGGACATATCGGCAATAAATCTGCTTAGAAATATAAGTGTAAGTATACTGGTCATTTCCATGATTGTTACCTTTGTGATATCATCACTATTTTCTAAGGTTGCACTCAAGCCCGTAGAAGAGAGCTACAATAAGCAAAAGAGATTTATTACTGACGCTTCCCATGAAATAAAGACACCGCTTGCAGTCATCGACGCCAATACTGAGATATTGGAGATGGAAAACGGAGAGAGTGAGTGGACGAAAAGCACAAAAAATCAAATAGCAAGGCTGACTAATCTTACCAATTCTCTGGTTTCACTTGCAAGGATGGACGAGGGCAATCTTGCTCTTGATATGGAAGAGTTTTCTCTTTCCAACTTGATTTTGGAAGAGTATGAAAACTATATTCCGCTTGCTATGATGAAGAATAAAAAGATGGAAGAAAAGATTGAAAAAAATGTAAAATTCGTCGGAAATGAGCAATATATCAGGCAGATGATAGGCATATTTTTGGATAATGCCATAAAATATTCTACAGATGACAGCGTAATTGAGATATCTCTTTCAGCCAAGAGAAGGATAATTATAAGAAATAGGGCTGTAGGTTTGAAAAAAGACAAGAACTATGATGAGCTGTTCGAGAGATTTTATCGAATGGATAGCTCCAGAAACTCATCTACCGGAGGATATGGCATAGGGCTTTCGCTTGCAAAGTCAATAATACTAATGCACAAGGGAAAGGTATCTGCAAGGTCTGTAGGCGACGACATAATGGAATTTGAAATAAGATTATAAATTATATATGATAATAGCAACTCAAGGCGAAATGTCTTGAGTTTTTTTGTTGGAATTAAAAAAAACACTGAAGTTTAAAATCATACTAAAAAGCACTTAAATAGTATTAAAAATATATTAAGGAAGAGTTGTTGAAAAGCAAAAATATTATTTTAATAAGTTTAAATACATGATGTTATACAAGATGATTAGTATAAAAAATAAAGTGGAATTAAGTTTTTCACTTTACGATACATTTTTTATAAAATCTAAATTGAATTTTCACTTCTTGGGTGCTATAATTGTACCAGAAGATAGTTACATATTTCTCTTGATGCATATTTAGTATTAGGTATGTATTTTACATAAAACTTATTTTATACAATTTAATATTTATACCTTTGTTACAGGTATCAGTATATGATATTTAGGAGGTGGATATTAAAGTTCACTTGTATATTTTTTAGTAATAATTGATAATATTTTATTTTAATTTTTTACTTAAGTGGAGGAAGTTATGAAAAGCCTATTTTTAAGTATTATATTATCTTTGTGTATGATATTCTCAATGTTTTCATATACAACTTTTGCAATATCAAATAATTTAAATGATTTAGGTAGCAAGTATTTAGTAAAATCTGAATCGGAAGAAATAGACATCCGGACAGAAAGTCTCACTGAAGTCTCTTTTACAAGTGCTAATAAAATTTTTTTTAGAAGTTCGAAAGATAAAAATGATCCGTACATATATAATGAAGAAATAAAAAAAGCTGTTAGAAATATTTTTCTCATTGGCTGGGACTTACGTAAAAATGACAGGTTAACTTTTGAAACTTTATGGCAAGGCAGTGACAGTATAGCACAAGGGCACTATCCAGAGATATGTTTAGCTTGGTTAAAATCAGAGGATCCTAAATATAGTACTCAAAATACAACTATTATTCCTATAAATAATAGTGCAAAAACAAGAAAAGTAAGAATAAACTGTCCAGTAGATGTGGAAATTTATGAGAATAATGAATTAATAGGAAAAATAATTAATGATAAAAAGGTTCTTGTAACAAGTTATGATGCTTTTGGTCTTAATGGAGATGGAGAAAAACAGGCATATATACCACCAAGTGAATCATATACAATAAAAATAACAGCTAGAGATAAAGGTACTGTAAGTTATAGTATAGTTGAAGAACATCCTTACAAAGGTACTGCAAAGATATTAAACTTTGACAATATAGCTATAGAAAAAGGAACAGTATTAAAGGCATATCTGCCGAAATTTTCTAAAGAAGATTTGACTAATGACGATGGACTGCCTTCATCAACACATTATACACTTTTTAATGAAACAAAAAATAAGGAGATACTCCCTACAAGAGAATATCTTATGGATGATGCCAAAAACTATCGAACAATGATAGATGTAGATACTGAAGACATTCGAAAAGGAAATGCTGTTGGTAGCGGAGAAAGAATAACAAATGCTCCTGCCAAGGTATATGCTATACCTGCAAAAGGATATAGGCTTGAAGGCTGGTATGAAAACGGAGTCAAAGTATCTGAAAAATATGAATATAAGACAAAGGCTGATAAATATAGAAAATTGACAGCAAAATTCATAACTTTTGAAGAATATAAGAAGAAAGTGGAACAAGAAAAAAAAGAAGGTAAAAACTCATCATCTACAGGTGATGGAAATAGTCAAAACAAGGATGGTGATAAATCAAAAGATACCAAGCCACAAAAAAATACAGATGATAAATCAGATGCAATAGTTCCAAAATACAATAACTTTGAAATAAAAAAAGCATCCTATGAAGATTTTTTTAATCGTGGAAATATGAGGATAGCAAGGGTAAACTGTCCTGTAGATGTGGAAATTTATGAAGGTAATGAGTTAATAGGAAAAATAATTAATGATAAAAAAGTTCTTGTAACAAGTTATGATGTTTTTGGACTTAATGAAGACGGAGAAAAACAAGCATATATACCTACAGACGGTTCATATACCATAAAAATAACAGCTACAGATAAAGGTACTGTAAGTTATGGTATAGTTGAAGAACATCCTTTTAGAAGTGATTCGAGAATATTGAACTTTGACAATATACCAGTAGAAAAAGGAGCAGTATTAAAGGCATATTTGCCAAAATTTTCTAAAGAAGATTTGACTAATGACGGTGGACTAACTTCGTCAACACATTATACACTTTTTAATGAAACTAAAAACAAAGAGATACTCCCTACAAGTGAATATCTTATGGACGATGCTAAAAACTATCGAACAATGATAGATGTAGAGACTGAAGACATTAGAAAAGGAAATGCTGTTGGCAGTGGAGAAAGAATAACAAATGCTCCTGCCAAGGTATATGCTATACCTGCAAAAGGATATAGGCTTGAAGGCTGGTATGAAAACGGAGTCAAAGTATCTGAAAAATATGAATATAAGACAAAGGCTGATAAATATAGAAAATTGACAGCAAAATTCATAACTTTTGAAGAATATAAGAAGAAAGTGGAACAAGAAAAAAAAGAAGGTAAAAACTCATCATCTACAGGTGATGGAAATAGTCAAAACAAGGATGGTGATAAATCAAAAGATACCAAGCCACAAAAAAATACAGATGATAAATCAGATGCAATAGTTCCAAAATACAATAACTTTGAAATAAAAAAAGCATCCTATGAAGATTTTTTTAAT
>CAUQVF010000021.1:0-48546 GCA_963521605.1 uncultured Peptostreptococcaceae bacterium
ATTTAACAATAGTAGAGGTGTTTTTACACCCCCACTATTGACAAAGAACCTAAATAAATAAATTAAAAATCTGTATTTTTTAATAATAACTGAATTATGCAATATTAAAAGGCTCTCTAAGTAAAATACATACTTATAGAGCCTTTTATACTAAATCTAAATGATTACTTACTTTTTATCTCAATCTTATCATTATCAACAATTATTACCTCATCATTACTTATAGTGCGTAAAGATAATTTTGTTGAATATAATTCGAAGATTTTATTAGTAGCTTTCTTAAATGGAAAATTATTGTAATGTGGTAATATATAAAAATCCACCAAATTAAGCGAACTATAGTCACTCATCTCTGTAGCTTTATCCACCGGATCCATATATCTTATATACTCTATATTAGGAGATGTAATGATAGATCCTGCTGATTCTCCTATATACGGCTTTCCCTTGTTTATCTCCTCAATAATCACTTTATCTGCACTCTTTATTTTCATCTCTTGTAGTAAAAAGAAAGTATTCCCTCCGCTTACATATATAATGTCATTTTTTTCAATCTTAGTTTTTATTTCTTCTGCTGTTGCTGTTGATAAATCAAGCTCATCCACAACAGCTCCCATTTTTTCCAAAGCTTTCTTCCCTAATTTTACAAAGAAATTGACTTTTTCAACCTTGGCTGCTGTAGGTATGAAAGTTACTCTTTTATTAGATAAATCTCCTAAAAAATCAGGCAACAATTCTGATACATCACTAAATGATGAACTTAAAAAAAGTTTTCTATTCATTTTATTTTCTCCTCGTCTTTTTATTATATTTATAGTATAATACATAAAGGTTTCAAAATATGACACCTTTTATGATTATATTTAGTTGAGTTGAAATAAACTTATATAAATGCTGTAGCTTAATAATAAAAATCTCAAATAAAATATTAAATTGATATAGATATTTTTATTACTTTAGTTAATATCTCAACTTTCCCACTAAAATTTTCTTAATTTTAGTTGAAATTCAAATCTTTATTGACTTTTTAATACACTACTTGACACAGAATTTCCTAAATAATATTTATTGAAATTTGCATATTTATTAAAAAAATGAAAACACTAAAAAAACTATGTCAAGTATAATATTGTATTTTTTAAATATACTCAAGTTCCAATATCTTTAATGTGTTTTTCATGTGGGAAAGTTGAGTTAATATATTAAGATTTATAAAGCTTATTATTTGCATTTTAAACTGTCATTTATTTTTTTAATAATATTTTGTATAGCATGGAGAAAAGTAAAATGAACAAATCTGAGAGACTTAACGATATGATGATTTATCTCAATAACCTTAGCTATTTCAATCTTAAAGATTTATGTGAGAGGTACAGTATATCCAAAAGCACTGCACTTAGGGATATTCAGTCATTAGAATCTATAGGTATGCCTATTTTCTCCGAATATGGAAGAAACGGAAGATACGGGATTTTAAAAAATCGTCTCCTATCGCCTATTTTCTTCACCATGGATGAGGTCTATGCAATTTATTTTTCAACCTTGACATTAAAGGAATTTCAAAGCACTCCATTTGACTTGGACTTACAAAAACTCAAAGAAAAATTTGAATCTTGTATATCAGAGAAAAACAAAATGAATTTAGAAAAAATGGAGACAGTCTTCAGTTTCTCATCATCAAAACAAATAAATGACTGTATCTTCCTTAAAGACATTTTATATTCAGCAATCAATGCTAATGTAAGTGACATCATATATAGACGTTATGATAAGGATTATGCTTATACAGTTCAATTTTTGAATGTATCTACATCCTTCGGACAATGGTACACCACAGCCTATAATCACCTACTCAAGTGTATAAATGTCTTTCGTTGCGACAAGATAATTTCAATAAGCGAAAATAAAGACATAGAAGCTATAGAAATACAAAATACAGATGGATTTATACAAGATAATATGAGGCAAAAAGATGCTATAGAATTTGAAATTGCCATAACTAAAAAGGGAGTAGATATTTTCATCAAAGAAAATTATCCGTCTATGAAATTGAATTATAAGGATAATCAAGCTATGATTTGTGGTTATTACAACAAAAATGAAGAAAACTTTATTTCAAACTACCTTATGTCCTTTGGAGAAGAAATTATTTCAATTAGACCTAAAAAACTTAAGAAAGTAATCGTAGACAAGATTCAAAGCATACTGAATCATACTAAAAGACTTTAATATTTAAATAACAAAATAACTTTTCTAATATGTCTACATTTTTTTCTTTTTTATTTTAGGATAAGGCAAGTCATCGTACATGGCAATAAGCAAATTTTTCAGATAGTCCTTATCATCCACATTATCTACAAGTAACATCTCCTTTGCACCGACATAAGGCAATTCATATTTTACATCTGATATATAATTTATTGCGGAATTTACAGCCTTTATCAATAGCCTATCGTCATAGATTCCGCCTATTATCTTGCCCTTGTAATACAAAATATACTCACCCATCATAGCCTTGTAGTTTATCTCTTCCAAATCTGATAATTGTTCTATGATAAAGTCCAAATACTCTTTACTTGACGCCATTTCCCACCTCTTCATATCTACTTAAAGCAATATCAATCAGATAAAATTATACATATGCTTTACTGTTATTCTAATACTGAAAATCTATTAAAAAGCCGTATAAATGTATTACAGTAAAATTGTTGATAATTCATAATTTGTAATGACATTAGTCATAATTACCTGGCATTATAAATTAAGATTAGTATTATTAGATAAACTTACAGCTCAACTATTTTAGTAGCTATGGTATCAACAAATTTTTTATCATGCTCTACAAATATCAAAGTTGGCTTGGAGTTTAGTAATATTTCTTCAATCTGCATCCTTGAAATGACATCTATATAGTTTAGCGGTTCATCCCAGATGAAAATATGTGCTTCTTTTGAAAGACTTACAGCTATAAGCACCTTCTTCTTTTGACCATCACTGTATTTTACCATATCTATATCAAATAACTCTCTTGAAAAATCAAGCTTTCTCAATATCGTTTTACACAGAGTTTCATCAACATCATTTAACTTAATATATTCACTTAAATCTCCGCTTAGATTTGAAATATCTTGCGAGATATATGATATTTTCAAATTATTTACCTTTTGTAGCTCTCCTGTGTGACTTATATCTTCTCCCAAGAGTATTTTCAATAGCGTTGACTTTCCACATCCGTTTTTACCGTAGATAGCAATTCTTTCTCCCTGCCTTATTTCAATATTCACATTATTTAAAATTTGCCTGTCAGCATAGTATGCAGATAACTTTTCTATTTTAAACAAGACATCCTTATGAGGTTTTAGACATTTCAATTTCAACTCTTCCTTTTTTTCAACATCCTTTAGGAGTTTTTCTTTATCTTCAATCGCTTTATTTTGCCTTTTTTCCAAATTCTTAGATTTTTTCATCATCTTAGCGGACTGATGTCCTATATATCCCTTATCAGGTTTTACACCTGACACTTTTTGACCCATCTTTGTCTTCTCGACCTTATCAGACCATTGCTTACTCTGTCTTGCAGATTCTTTCAGCCTCCTTATATCTTTTTTGAGCCTTTCATTTTCATCCATTTCATATTGCTCTTTTTTCATCTTGTTTTCATACCAAGATGTGAAGTTTCCTGTTTGAACATCTATTGAATTTTTGTTTAGAGAAATAACGTGATCTATGCAAACATCCAAAAAATTCCTATCATGAGAAATGAGTAAGAATCCTTTTTTACTTTTAAGATACTTGGCAACTGTATTTCTTCCTGCAATATCTAAGTGGTTTGTAGGCTCATCAATAAGCAAAAATTCATTTTGAGTGGTAAAAAGAACAGCCAAGAGAATTTTTGTCCTCTCCCCTTTAGATAAGGTGTTAAGGGGAGCATAAGCAAGCGACTCATCAAGCTCTAATAGATTAAGCTCCTTGAAAAATCTCCATTCTTCAGATTTATTATTAATATATGAATTGAAAAATTCTATGGCAGATGATGTCTCATCTTTTATATCAGGTGGAAACTTCGTACATTCAACACTTTTATTGATTTTCCCCTGATATTTTTCTTCACCTAAAAGCAGTTTAAAAAATGTTGACTTGCCTATTCCATTTCTTCCGATTAATCCTGTTTTCCAATTAGTATCAAATGAAAAAGATACATTATCAAATACCTCGTTCAAATATCCATAATAGGAAAATGACAAATTTTCAATCTTAATCAGAGACATGATACCACCTCCAATTTAATGTCACACTATCTATATCACCACTCATTTACTCTTTTTTTCATGCCTTTTACATCCAATATGCCATAGGCAAAGCCTTTTTGAATCAGCTCTTTGGGTACATATTCGTCATATTTTTCAAATACAGGATTCTCATTAGGATAAATAAGTTCCAAATTATTAAAGTCCTTGTTTATCTCCTCTTTGACTATTTCATAAAATTCTTCTTCGCTGACATTCATAGTAAACTGTATATAATAAGGTCTTGACGGATTCATACCCTTTATTCCGAGCCTTTCTCCACATCTAAGCCTTAAAAAGCGTTCCAAGGCAAGAAAAGCATAACTACCAAGCCAGGGAAATAATGCCCACATCTTTCCGCCAAGATTAATCAGTGCTTTATTTGCCATCATAGATTTTCTAAATGTATTTCTTGCATCATCAAGTCGTGCTACTGCATGGCTCAGCAGATATGGATAGCTCTTATCCTCATTGAGAACTTGATACATCCTCTCCAAGATTCTTGTGTTGATGTCTCCTGCCACATCCCCAAAATATGCAGGTATATTGCCCTTTACAAGGCTACAATACAGCTCCTTGCGATTGTGGTCTACCTCTTCCACAACCCACACTCTGCCTGCAATTGCAATCTTATCGCCTACAGGTGGTGGCTTTACTATAGTACCCAACTCCTCAGAGCCTGAGTGCACTTTGTACTCTATATTTTCCTGAAACACCGCATAAAATTTATAATTATTGACTATCCTTTCGCCTGTTATCCCCACTATCAGTCCGCCATTTTCCGTCTGATTAATATGGTCTATATTTATCAGATGTCTTAGTAAAGCTCTAAAATCATCTTGACTTACAAGTCTAAATACGGATAAAGGCAAAATACGAGATGCCAACTCTGCCGGAGTCATCTCTCCGCAAGATGCAAGAGTACTCATAGTCTGATGATACAGCAGTGAAAAAGGCAGCTTGTCAGTCTTTGGAGGCTCTACAAAGCGGTCTTCAATGTAAAGCTGAACAATTGCAATTCCTTGAATTAGATACCAAGGTATCAAATCAGGGAACATTGCTCGTGGCTCAGGATGATCCTCCCTCATTACAAAGCACATCTCAGATGGAGTATTTCTTCTGCCTGTTCTACCCAACCTCTGCAAAAATCCTGAAACTGTAAAAGGTGCGTCAATCTGAAATGCACGCTCCAACTTGCCTATATCAATCCCAAGTTCCAAAGTTGCAGTAGCACATACGCTCATCATGGACTCGTCATCCTTCATATCCTCTTCTGCACTCTCACGATAGGAAGCGGAAAGATTGCCATGATGTATCAAAAATCTATCATCTTCATTATTTGCCTCGCAATACTGTCTGAGCATCTGGCAAACAGACTCACATTCTTCCCTTGAATTCGTAAATACCAAGCACTTTCTTCCCTTTGTATGCTCGAAGATATATCCTACTCCCGGATCTGCACCCTTTGGTGCTATATCGCTTGCTTTTTCAATTTGTACTATATTATCTTCAACTACCTTGCCTTCATCTGCCTGTGGAGGAGTGTTGAAAAAGTGTTCCATAGACAGTCTCCAGACTTCTTTTCCTCCTTCAAACTTTGGTATTGCAGTTTTTCTATTGCTACCTGCTGACAAAAACTCTCCTGCCAACTTAGGATTTCCTATGGTAGCAGATAGACCTATCCTACGAGGATTACAATTAGCAAGACGGCAAAGTCTTTCAATAAGACAAAAAGTCTGTCTGCCTCTATCTCCACGAAGTAAGGAGTGAATCTCATCTATAACTATAAATCTCAAATCTCCAAAAAGCGAAGGTATTTCCATATGCTTGTTTATCATCAGAGATTCCAAGGACTCCGGTGTTATTTGCAAAATACCTGACGGTTTTTTGAGCAGTCTCCTTTTTTGTGATTGCGACACATCTCCATGCCACCTTGTTACTACTATCCCCTCTTCTTCGCAGAGTCCGTTTATCCTCTCAAACTGGTCGTTGATTAAGGCTTTAAGCGGTGCAATATACAAAATTCCAACTGTTGTAGACGGATTTTCATAAAGTAGGCTCAATATCGGAAAAAACGACGCCTCTGTCTTTCCTGAAGCGGTAGAAGCTGTCAAGAGGACATTGTCATCAGTATTAAAAATGGCGTCTCCTGCAGCATTTTGAACTGCACGAAGTGACTGCCAACCAGAGTTATAAATATAGTCTTGTATAAATGGAGCATATCTCTCAAAAATATCCATAGTGTCTCCC
This sequence comes from uncultured Peptostreptococcaceae bacterium, assembly GCA_963521605.1. Classification (GTDB taxonomy): domain Bacteria; phylum Bacillota; class Clostridia; order Peptostreptococcales; family Filifactoraceae; genus Peptoanaerobacter. The sequence continues at coordinate 6,537 of CAUQVF010000021.1, forward strand.
AAAACAACGTGAAAAGTTGTGCTGTACTAATCTTACATAGCTTTGAATATAAGTATTTATACTACAATCTGATAAAAAAACGGATAAACTATTTCAGCGAATTTATAATTAAGTCATAAATCATATACTATTTTTTAAAATTATTGATAAAGATTATTTATAGAATAGTATAGATGGAAGTATTACATAAAAAATATCAGTTTTTAATATAATTACTCCAAAAAAGTTCTCAACATATAATATCAATACTTATATAATCTTACACTAATTACTGTTTATAATGTCATATATTTAAATTTATTGAAATATTATTTTTTAGTTTTCAACAAACATACTTAATATATTTTTATGACTATTTAATTGCTTTTTAATATTAAATGGTAAATTCGGTGTATAAATCCGATGTATCATTGGAAACTGCCTCAGACTTAGCATAAGAAAACTCATCAGATGACAGTAAATCAGTTATAGACATATCTTTATGCTGATACATCAAATCCAATAGCTCAATAAAATCTCTGATTACCTCACGAGGAGTAATATTTAAATCTGCTCCCACTCTTTCAAACTCAATCTTCACAAATCCTGCCAGGTCATTTGTAGACAGTTTCTTTTCATAGTCATACAAATCAGCATGAATATCTGTGAGCTTCTCACATAAGATAAGCATCTCTTCAGCATTTAGAGCCTCTAATCTGATGACAGGAGCAAGCAAATCTCTAACACCCGGCTTTGAAAACTTGCCCTCAGATAATCGAGAGCGTAAAGCCTCATAGCTGAAAACTCCACGACGCTTGTCCTCTATAGTCTGAGGTGTTGCCCCCATTATTATACCGATGTATTTAGCCTTGCCTTGCAGAGTATCGTTATACATCGTAAGTATCTTTTCATAGTTATTTTGCCTTGTGATAGAATTTGAAATCTTATATATATTGACAAGCTCATCAATCATTATCATCATGCCTACATATCCTGCAAGTCTGAAAAATGTTGCAAAGAGCTTAAGATAGTCGTACCAGTCATCATCACTTATTATTATATTGACTCCCAATTCTTCCTTTGACTCTCTTTTTGTGCTGTATTCACCTCTAAACCAACGGATAATCTTCATCTTAGTCTCATCATCTCCGTTTACATAGGCGTGGTAATAGGCAGAGATTAGTCTTGCAAATTCAAAACCGTGCACCATCTCACTCAAAGATGAAGTAACTTCGTAGATTTTTTTGTCCACTATTTTGGTCAAGTTATCATCTCCAGGTGTAAGTCCGCTCTCAGCTACTGCACTACTTTGTACACTGTTTATCCATCTGTCCAATATCAGTGAAAGAGCTCCGCCCTCAGGCTTAGTCTTGGTAGATAAATTTCCTATCAGCTCCCTGTAAGTTGCAAGACCTTGTCCCTTAGTACCTTGAAGTCGTCTTTCAGGAGAAAGATCGGCATCAGCCACTATGAAACCCCTGTCCATCACGTGATTTCTTATAGTCTGCAATAGAAAACTCTTACCGCTACCGTATCGACCGACTATAAACCTAAATGACGCTCCACCATCTGAAATAATGTCAACATCATGCAAAAGTGCCTGTATCTCGTTTTTTCTCCCCACTGTGATATAAGGTAGTCCTATTCTTGGTACAACCCCGCCCTTTAGAGAATTTATCAGAGTCTGTGCTATCCTCTTTGGCACCTTTCTGTTTATTTCACTCATTTATTGCTCCTTTGATTATTCTTTCCACATCTTGCCTGTAATCTTCTATAAGAGTGATTTTTCCCAAATCACATTCCACCACATTATCGCCTATCTCTTCAAAGAAAACTTCGTTGATTTTATCAGCAAGCACCTCAGGTAAACTCATCTTCTTTGCTATAATATCATCTACAGATTTATCATTTAAAAGCAAGGATATAATCTGTAACTCTGTTTCTTCCAAAGCAATATTATATTTATTTTCAAAAACCTCACTCTTAGGCTTATCATCTATTGTTATATCTACTTTCTTCACTTCTTCAATAATATCTCTTTCTTCATCTGATAAAAGAGAGTCCATCGTGGTCAATGCGTCCTTCCTTATTTGGTCTAAGTTGTCAAAACTTATTGAAACTTTAGGCTTTGCCTCTTCAAGCTTCTCTTTTCGATCTATTTCTATTACCTTATCCACATGGGCTGACGCCCAACTTTCATCACTCTTGGCTGTTAATGGATGTCCTGTCTTGAGATACAATCTAAGTTTTCTATCTGCCTCATGTATCAGTCCGCAAAAAATTGCTCTATTAAAATTCATCTTGTGGTAGCTATTTTCGTGCCAAGAAGCATGTTTAAAGATGTATTTTCTACATTCATTTAATTCATATGAAGTCCATCTCGGATTAATATACTCCATGTAAATCGCATTGGAAAATGGATACCACCTGTAAGTTGAACGATGACCGAAGCATTTTTCAAATAAATTTTCACCAATTTCACTATACTCTTCAAAGGTCAGCCTCCAAACCTGAGCAAAGAGGTGAACTCCGTAACTTCCATGCTTTTTTATCACTGCTGATGTTGACAGCCTATCGCCATAATGAACACAAAGAGCATTAAAAATCTCTTCATCGCTATGATTTTGAGGGCTTAGCAAGGCGAGAGTCGACTCATCTTTTCCTATAATTTCACTGCTCAGATATTTTTTGGCAATCTTAGGATCTATCCCTTGTAACACTATTATTCCAAGCATCCACTGTCTTAAGTCCCTTTGTATCCTCTTATCTCCAATCCCTGATTCTATGAATTTTATCTCAAACTCCCTCATCTTGGAAAGAGCCTCCTCATAGGATGATACACCTATGCGGTTAATAAGTTCGTAAAGGTAGAGATAGGCAAATGAAGTCGATATTTTTTGGTAGTTTCCCTTCCTTACTTGACTTCGCCACGAAAAATATCCTCTTAGCTGACGGATATTCATATCGTTGTAAGTAGGAAAATACTGGTGAAACTCTCCATTCCAAGAAAAGTCATCCTCATAGTCCTCCATGAACTTCCCCTGCTTATAAAAGTTTTTCACCTTTTGATTGAAAGAATGGTCCCCATATCTATACAATTTCATCATTTGTTTTATCTTATTCGGTATAAATCTTTCGCTGTCAATAGCATAGTCTTTGAAATTAATGATTGTATCATTATATTTTGAGGCTATTTTTTTATTAGCTGTATTTTGATTGATTATTATAGTATTATCTCGTGCTTTAGATATGGCTTTATTCGTATTTATTTTAATATTTGAGGTATTTTTCTGATACTTAGGCAAACTTTTAGATTTTTCCATATTTCTATTAAAATTTATTGGAGTTTCAATATACTCCTCTTGCAATTCATAAGTATCAGGCTCGTATCTTATAGCCGTTTCGTCGTACTTTTCACTTGACACATCTGTATGAGTTTTAAGGCTGATTGTACTTCCTTTTTGATTATTATATATTACTGCCTTGTCAAAAAGCTCAAAGATAACTGCTCTATCAGTTGTATCGTCAAACTTTACCCCTAACCAATCTTCTCCCTTCATTCCAAAAGGCTTATCAATATATGACGCCATATTGTCAAAAATATTATCACTTCCACATTTTATATCGCAAAATTCAAGCTCTTTTTTGCTTTTAAAGTCGTATTTCCTAAGCATTACAGCTATCCATAGTTTGCTCTTACTATCTGTCAAAACTGAAAATCCGAAAAGTTCTTCTATCTTCTTATCCTCTATTATGTCGTATTTTTCAGTCGCATAAGCAACTAATTCAGATAAAAACATATAACCTCCGTATTTTCATAGTGATAATAAATCCACTTTATCCCTTTATTATACTTATTTTCTTAGCTTCTTAATGGCTGATACTAATCACCATCTATACTGCCAAGATTATTGTTTTAGCAAATTATTTGTTTTGCAGTTTATCAATAATTAAAATTACAAGACTTTTTGATGGTTTTTTAGTATAAGATATAAATCAAATAGTTAATTTTATAAGCATTGGCACATTACTGTTATTTAAATAGCTACTTTATACTAAAAAGCTGTTAAAATACAATGTATTTATGTTACAAAAAAGTTATTCAAAATCTCTACTATGTATAGAGTCATTTAAAACAACTACTTGCTACAATAAATGGTGATTAGTATTAAATAGCTATAAGTATATTAAATTTTACCCTCATTAGACAATGTTGTCAAATATTTCAAGCTTTCTACAATATTAGGTATAAACATTTATAAAATCTAAGTTAATGAATTACTCTATTATACTAATATCTATTTAATCTATGGAAAATTTTTACTAATATTTTAAAAAAATAGTATATGACTTATAACTTTATTATAAAAAAATAAAACATAGTTTATCCATTATTCTATTAGATTTTAGTATTATACAGCTGTTATTATTTAATTTATATGCCCAATTTATTGAAAAAAACATAAAAAAATTTTACAATATATGAAAATTGCTCCCATATATTGTAAAATCTATTAAACATACATTTTATCCTATAAAATTTTAGATTTACATAAGAATCTGTTATATCATTCCTATACTCTTGAAAGATATTCTCCAGTTCTTGTGTCTATCTTTATTTTTTCGCCTTCATTTATAAATAGAGGTACTTGTACTGTTGCGCCTGTTTCCACTGTAGCTGCCTTTGTAACATTTGTAGCAGTATCTCCCTTTACTCCCGGCTCAGTTTCCGTTACAAGAAGTTCTACAAAGTTAGGCGGATCTACTGAAAAAGCTTGTCCTTGATAGAATCTTATTATAGCTTTTTCATTTTCTTTCATAAATTTAATTGCATCTTCAACTTGTTCATAATTTAGAGGAACTTGTTCGTATGTCTCTGCATCCATGAAATAATAAAGCTCACCGTCGTTGTATAGATATTCCATTTCCTTAGTTTCAATTTGTGCCTTAGGGAACTTGTCATTTGGGTTGAATGCTTCTTCTCTTGTTGCTCCGGTTTTCAGATTTTTGTATTTTGTTCTTACAAAGGCTGCACCTTTTCCGGGCTTAACATGTTGAAAATCCACTATCAAATACGGTTGTCCGTCAATCTCAAAAGTGACACCTTTTCTAAATTCACTTGCACTGATCATATAAACTCTCCTTAGCTAAATTTATTTTCGTCTTAGACTACTCCATTATATAGTTTTTTTCATTATTTGTCAATTTCTTTGTCTATTTTTCTATCAATACCGCTCTTATAGGCGAGGCTTCACTACCTCTTATATTTAGAGGTAAGGCGCTTAAAAAATATTGCCCTTGTCCTACGTTTTTCAGATACAAATCTTCAATTACCCCTATATTTGCACCCAAAATTATCTTATGTGAGGGATGCTCTTTCTTATCCCTTTCTATGCTCATGGCGTCAATTCCAACTGTTTTTATCCCTTTTTCAGACAGATACATGGCGGCATCTTCTTCTATATAGACAAATTTCGGATTATATCCTTGGTCAAAAGAATTTTTCGTCTTAAAGATTACTATGTCATCTTTTTGAATATCAAGATTTTCTATATCTTTTTTTCTTATAGCCTCATCTACATCTGTAAGGTCAAATACTTTGCAATCACCGATAAATTTTGATAAATCATACTTTTCTATCGTATCTCCACCCTTAATCATATGCAGTGGTGCATCAATATGGGTACCGCAGTGCATATCCATATCTATTCTGCTCTCATAATAATCAGCTTTCTCATAGTCAGCAACTACAGTTCTTTTTATCTTCTTGCTTTCCCTATCTTTGTATACTGTCATATCTTCCGATATCAGCCTTGTCACATCATGTATTCTCATCATTACTCCTGTGTGTATATCCATTTTCTTCCGTCTTTTTTCAATATTTCATCCGCCTCTTTCGGACCGAAACTCCCTTGCTCATATTCGTATAATTTATTGGAATGCCCCCTATACATCTTAAGCACTTCATCCATATATTCCCAGCTGACTTGTATCTGCTCCCATGTTGAAAACAAAGTCCTGTTTGATTTTATAGATGACTCCAACAATCTTTCATAAGCCTGAGGGGTGTTTATCACATTTTCTGTCAGGCAACTTTGACAATAGTTGAGATTTGCTATATCTATCTCGTCAGTAGAGCCTGTTTTTTTCACATTGAACCTCAGATTTATACCCTCATCAGGTTGGATTCTTATAGACAGATAATTATTTTCAAATATCTTTGTCAAATCAGCATTTGCATAGTCGGTAGTCACCATTTTTATTGCATTTTTAGTAGGTTTGAACTGGATTATTATCTCTATCTCCCTTGTTTTTAGTTTCTTCCCTGTTCTTAGATAAAAGGGAACATCCATCCATCTTTCATTATCAACGAAGACCTTTGCTGCTACATAAGTTTCAGTAGTCGAGTTTTTATCCACCTTATCTTCATCCCTGTAGTTTTTATACTGACCAAGTACGATGTAGTCGTCTATTTCCTCTTTTGGAAATTTTCTAAGCTGTTTGAAAATCTTAGTCTGAGCGTCTTTTATATTTTTCGTATCAAAATCTTCCGGCTCATCCATGGCGACTATGGAAAGTATCTGAAAAAGGTGGTTTTGCAGCATATCTGCAATAGCACCTGCCTTGTCGTAATATCCCCCTCTGCTTTCCACTCCGATATCTTCAAATACGTTGATTTGAATATTGTCTATAAAGTTATTGTTCCAAACACCGTTGAACATGGAGTTGAAAAATCTTATGGTCATTATATTAAGCAACATCTCTTTGCCAAGGTAGTGGTCTATATAATATATGTTTTCGTCCTTGATATATGCCCTTAGTTTTTTATTAAGCTCTTCCGCAGATTTAATATCTTTTCCAAAAGGCTTTTCTATTATTATCTTGATATTTTCTATATCATCCACAATCTTGGACAAACCCGTTGTAATAGGCATAAAATATTCAGGCGAAACGGCATAATAGCATATTATATCTTTTGTCAGTCCGTTTTTTCCTAAATATTCACCCAATTCATTGTATTTATCCTCATCAGAAAAATCCATCATATAGTATTTGATTATTCTGCAAAATGATTCAAATTCTTCATCTTTGTACTCAAGTCTTGAAAACTTCTTAACCCAAGGTCTTATTATCTCTAAGTATTCCTTATCGTTGTAATCTCTTCTTCCTATTCCCAAAATCTTAAAATCCTGAGATAGCTTGCCTAATTTATATAAATCGTAGAGTGCAGGGTAGAGCTTTCTATATGATAGGTCTCCTGTACCTCCGAATATTATTATCGCTTTTGAAGTCACCTTTCTCCTCCTTTCATTTTTTTATTGCTATCTTTTCTAAATTTATACTATATAATACTAAAATCTAATAAAATAACAGATTTTTTTCAGTGTAATTATAGTAAAGTCACAACTAATATGCTTTTTTTTAAGAATATTTGTGAAAAGTACCCATAGATTAAATAGATATTAGTATAAGCTAATATATAACTTAGAATATTTCAAAATAATGCTATATATTTTTTACTTCATTTATCCAATCAAAGTGGAATTTTCCTTCTTTGTCAATTCTCTCAAAAGTATGAGCTCCAAAGTAGTCTCTTTGTGCCTGTATCAGATTTGCACCTGTAGTGGAAGTCGAGTAGACATCTATATATGAGAGCGCATTGCTCATGGCAGGTATAGGCACTTCATTTTGTGCTGAAAGTGATACCAACTGCCTTAAATATCCTATGTTTTGATTGATTTGACTAGCAAAAAAATCAGTGAACATAAGATTTTCCACCTTTTCATCCTGTGAAAATGCGTCTGAGATGTCATTTAAAAACTTGGCTCTGATTATACAACCGCCCCTAAATATCTTGGCAATATTTGAAAAATCAAGCTCCCATCCATATTCCTTTTGAGCTGTATCCAATAATTTAAAGCCTTGTGCATAAGCCACTATCTTGCTTACATACAGGCTGTGTCTTACCATTTCTATCAATTCATCCTTAGCTATTGAAGATTTATTACCTTGCCTTTGTATTATTGAGCTGCCTTTTTGTCTTTCAGCTTTTAGAGTGGACATAAATCTCATATTAAGAGCAGACGCTATAGTGGAAATGTCAACACCAAGCTCTATAGCCTCAAGATTTGTCCATTTGCCTGTACCCTTTTGATTGGCAACATCCAATATCTTGTCTAACAAGTAAGAATCCCTTTCTTTAACCTTGAAAATATCGGAAGTAATTTCTATAAGGTAGCTTTCAAGCTCTGACTTGTTCCAATCATCAAATACCTTATGCAATTCGTCATTTGTGAGATTTCCCAAATCTTTGAGTATGGTATATGCTTCACTGATTAATTGCATATCTGCATATTCTATACCGTTGTGCACCATCTTCACATAGTGCCCTGCTCCGTCAGTAGACATCAAGGCACTGCAAGGGTAGTTGTCCACCTTTGCGGAAATATCTGAAAAAATCTTTCCAATCTTATCATATACTTCCTTTTTTGCCCCTATCATTATCGCAGGTCCAAATCTTGCTCCCTCTTCTCCACCTGATACTCCTGCTCCTACATAGTCTATATTTTTCTCGGCAAGATATTTTTCCCTTACAACAGTGTCTTTGAAATATGAATTTCCACCGTCTATTAATATGTCTCCGTTTTCAAGCAAGGGTATAAGCTGTTGTATCAACATATCCACCGCTTCACCGGCCTTTACCATAAACATTATTTTTCTCGGTTTTTCCAAAGAATTAACCATTTCTTCCAGTGAATAACAATAGTTAAAATTATCGTGCGGCCTATTTTTTTTCACTTCATCTACTTTTGAAGTAGTCCTGTTAAATATTGACACCTTATATCCATTATCAGCCATATTAAGCGCCAGATTTACTCCCATAACAGACAGACCTATCAGCCCTATATTTGATTTCATCTTATCTCCTTATATTTATAAAATTTCTTTATATCTAAATTTATCTTATCTTACTCACAACTTATTACCCACAAATTTTGGATAATAGTCAATAAATAATTTCATTTAATATATGATTTTAATAATATTATTTTTAATTAAGTTAATATCATTCTAACATTTATTTTGACTAAATTTTTCTATGATTTCATTTCCTACATCTACATATTTTTTTCCTACGGATTTTATTTCCACATCCCTATGATTTTCTCCCTTGTAAAAAACTATTTCAAGATAGTCTTTCGGAAGCATATCTAAAAATTTATCCGCCCACTCTATAAGCATTATTGACTTTTTGTCAGATAGATAATCGTCAAAACCTATGCCAAAAAGCTCACTTTCATCTTCCAATCTGTAAAAATCAAAGTGATATATAGTCTGATTTTTATCCCTATACTCATTTACTATATTAAAAGTAGGCGAAGAAACGTCCTGTATCTTCATCATATTTTTGATTATTGACTGTGAAAATGTGGTCTTACCGCTACCAAGTTCGCCTGTCAAAGCTATGATAATACCCTGGGGAATAGTATCAGCTATTATCTCTCCAAGTTTTACTGTCGAATTTTCATTTTCTAATCTTATCATCTTCCACTCCTTTTTCATAAATCTTACCCATTTCAAAGTGGATTTTTACAAATTCAAATAATTATATTCAGATATTACTATAAATATTTGCCCTATATATTGACAAAGAAGCACAAAATATATTAATCTATTATATTTTTGAAACTTATTATTTGGGATATATTATATATAATAATCATCTTGATTTACTTTACACTAAAGTCTATTTAAAACTATTGATTCCTTTCTTAGCATATCTTTTGCTAATAAACTTTTGCTGCATAATTTTTTAAAAAAAATTTCCATTATTCTGTTGGATTTTAGTATTAATTGTACATATAAATTGATGATATTATTAATCGATAAATAGCAGATATTAAATTATTGATGAGGATGTATCTAAATGGAAAAGAATAATTCTAAAACTAATAAGATAAAAAAGATATTTATGTCTTTCATTAAACAAAACATATATACATATCTATTTTTTATTGTATTAACTCTATTTTCGGAACTTGGACTTGTTTATTTAATATATAATCTTAAAATTCTTTTTAAATACGATTTTACAAATACTGTTAATTATGCTCAATTATCAAATCTAATAATATTCTTAGCCATTATTTTTAGCAGTAATTTTATTAAAGAACATTATGATTTTAAATTATCTAATAATGGCTTGATATATTTAGAAAAACAGCAACTACATCATCTAATCCATAGTAAATTGGAAACTATTGATAAAGTTGACAAAATAGAACTATTGCAACAAATAAATAATGATTGCGTCGTTGTCTCAGACTTCTACATATCCAAAATAGTATCTTTATTCGTAAAAATATTAAAACTTGTAATATTGATATATATGCTTAGTAAACTATCTTTAATATCAATGATTATGCTATTTATAGTCATTTCTTTTTATATAGTATTATTTACTTTTACAAAAAATATATATAAATCTAAAAATTTTGAAATGCTTGACTCTCAAAAAAAGTATTTTTCAGTATTAGGTGGAGAATTATTAAATATTTTTCTTATTAAAGCCAATAGTTGGTATACTGAAACAATTAATAAGTTTGAAAAGGCAGGCTTAGATTTTGTAAAAAAATCAATAAGCTTTTTAGATTTTGATTACTTTATATCTAATTTTTTAGAAACTATTTCTATGATAATTATAGTTTTATTCCCTGTTGTTCTATTATTTTTTAAGCTTGATATAGAATTGATATTTATAATTATTTTATTATCTGAAATATTTATAAAAACGTTCAATGAAATTTTTGAATTACTAAAAAGTGTTAATAAAAATAACATATCTATGAATAGATTAAATGATTTATTATCTATATCTGTTGATAATAACGGAAGTAAAACTACAGATGAAATTAGTAAGATAGAAATAGTAGATATATCATTTAAATATTGTAATTCTGATAAAAATATCTTTTCTAATAAATCTTTTTTATTCGAAAAAAATAATATTTATATTATATCAGGTGAAAATGGAAGCGGAAAATCTACTTTAATAAAAATAATGCTGAATTTATTGGATATTTCTAAAGGTAGTATACTGATAAATGGCGAAAATATAGATAATTATGACATGGAATTGATTAGAAAAAATATTTTTTCTTTTTGTGAACAGGAGCCCTATTTAATAAAAGATACTTTATTAAACAATTTAAATTACGCTTCAAATAATCCCAAAAATATTGAATATTATAAATCTAATGAACTATTAAACTTTGTGAATAAATTAGACAAAAATTTTTATACTGAATTAACTTTGACTAACAGCAATATTTCAGCAGGTCAAAAACAGAGAATAGGAATAGTTAGAGCCTTATCTAAGGATACAGCTAATGTATATATCTTCGATGAACCGACTTCAGCAATGGATAGAGAAGGTATAAAAATCTTTATTAATCTGATGAAAGAAATGAAAAACAATAACATTATTATTATTGTAACTCATGAAAATGAATTAAAAGAAATAGGAGATGTAATATATTCAATTTAGTTATTATAAGTACACGATTGATAATATTTTTAATGCTGATGTAAAAGAGAAAAAGGGGGTGTAAATAGTTTTGTGTATGGCTTTTCCTTCTTATGGTAAAACTACACTTAATTTATTAATTTTTGTTAGGTCATTTAAGTGATTTTTTTATCAAATAATAAGAAATACTTTTTTAGCTGGACTTATACAAAAAGCTCTCCCATTTGTGGAGAGCCTTTAATAATCCCTATAAGATTTAAATTTTTTAGCTAAATATCTTATACTAATCACCATTTATAATATCATATATTAGAACTTATTAAAATATTATTTTTTGTATTTTTAGACGACTAACTTTTAATATATTTTTAGGACTATTTAATAGCTTTTATCATTACTTATATACTCAATTTTCCTACTGAAATTATCACAATTTTCTTTGAAATTTAAATATTTATAGTTTATTTAGCACACTGCTTGACACACAATTTTCTAAATAAAATTTATTGAATTTTGCATATTTATCAAAAAATTGAAAACACTGAAAATGCTATGTCAAGTATACTACTGTATTTTTAAAATATACTCAACTTTCAATGTCTTTAATGTATTTTTCATGTGGGAAAGTTGAGTTATATATTATATGTTTTTCTCTGTTTTTATTTTATATATCAATATTTGTACTTTTACTTATATATTATAGCTATTGTTTAAAATTGATATTAATAGTATAAGTATCTTCCCTTACAATCGCCACTTTGATTGATATAGCTCTTTTCTTTTATAGCTGTACTTGCATATTGCTTTTTAGCTTAATCAATAATAGCAGGACCAATTAATCCGAAAGTTTCAAGAAATACATAGTCAACTATATCAGGATATTTGGCTTTTAATTCTTCACAAAGAGCATTTATTTCTTCTTCTGTCTTTTTTGGAATTTTAATTACTATTTTATTTACTACATTATTTTTTCCTATAATTGTTCCATCTACATATTCAACAAGTTCTTGTATTTGTTGCTTGTTAGCATTGCTCTTAAGATAAACTATAATTCTGTTATTTACAAATTTTCCTTTTGAAGGATCAGCAAAATCAGATTTTTCATCATCTCCAAACCCTGGTGTAGGAATCCCATAATCAAACTTAGGTTCTTCTTTTACTGTAAATGTTGCACTCTTGCCTGATGAGTCTACTACCTTAAATACTATGGTATTTTCTTTTGGAAGCAATAATACTCTTCCTTTTCCAAGTGTTCCCTTTGGCTCTATTATACCTCCACCCTTGAGATATATATATTCATAAGTGCTATTATTTATGCTATATGATACTTCCGTTATTTCAGCTCCCTTACTTGGAATAGCTGTGTATTCAACATCTATAAGGTTATCTTCTACTGTTCCTGTTGGAAACTTTGTAGATACTGTTATACTTGGCTTATTGTATGTATTGCCTTTTACAAGTTTTTTAGGTGCTTTATTCTTCTTTTTTACAGACTTTACTATCTTTTTGCCATTTGACTTTACTTTTGCAGGTTTTGACTTTACAGCTGATGAGATATTTACTTGAGTTATTATCAAAATTAGTGACAATATGAGCAGTAGATATCTTTTGTATTGCTTGTGATTAAGTTTCATAACTAAACCTCCATTTCATCTTTGTACATAAAAACTAAAATAATAAGTTTGCATTTTTTATACTTTTTTACATAAAAGTTAAAGTTTGATACTGTTTCCTAAATAACACAAAATCTTCCTATAAAACATTGTATCATAAAGTTTATAACTTTTCACCATAAAAAATATGACTTACTTCTATAAATTTTATATCCAAATATATTACTAAAAACTCATTAAAAAGCTATTCAATTATATCACAACAAAGTTATTGAATATCCATGTAGTGTATAATGTCGCTTAAAATAGATACTCGCTTTTATAAACGGTGATTATATTTGTATTTATATATATTATAAATTGTTGAGTAAACTTAAAAAAGCTATATAGTTTCCCACATAGCTTTTTTCTTACATATTTTCATATTAAATATTTTTATATTATCTGTTAAAATATTCGTTTACAGCTGAAACTATTGCATCTGTCAGTGTGTTTTGATACGATTCTGACATATTTTTTCTAACTTCCGCATTATTTGATACAAAGCCGAGTTCCAACAAAGTAGCCGGTGATGTAGTCTTTTTGATTACCACAAATCCTGCGTTCTTTGTTCCTCTGTTTACAGCTCCTGACCTTGAGATTAGATGTCTTCTTATAGTAGAGGCAAGTCTCTTGCTATCCTCAGAAGCGTAGTAAAATGTCTCTATACCACTGGCTGACGTATTATCAGAAGAATTGTGGTGTATTGAGATAAATATATCCGGATCGTTTCCGTTTGAAAATGCCGCTATGTCATTAAGCGGTACGAAGCTGTCATCTGTTCTTGTCATAACAACCTGATATCCTGCATTTTCAAATTTTGCCTTGAGCTTAGTAGCTACTTGCAGGTTCAATGCCTTTTCTGTAATTCCAATTTGTCTGTTTATTGCTCCAGCATCTTGTGCTCCATGTCCGGGGTCTAATACTATAAGCGGAGTCTGTCTATTATTTTTCTTAAGCGTTATAGTCGTTGTCCTTGCTCCTGTCTTGCTTATATTATAAGTTACTCTGTCAGAAAGCTCCATAGTTATATTATAGTCATTTCCACTTTCTTTTATCTCAACATATTTTACCAACCTATTTGATACATTGAGCCTTCCTACATTCAACTTAATCATGTTCTTAGGTATTACAAGGAAAATCATCTTTTGATCTTGTGAATGGTCTGTTATATCATAGCTTTCTTTAGTTTTAATGTTTATATTTCCGGAAGCTCTGTCAAATGAATAGCTGAATACCTCTTTTTGTTTTTCGTCTGCAACATATTGTTTTTCTACTAGCACTTCAAATACATTTGCCCTTATATTGAATTTAATGTCGTTTGTATTTACTCCCTCTCCCAAATCTATGGTGTATCTCGTGTAATTTGCAGTATCATTTCTGGTAGATGTTGCACTTATAAAGACCTTACCGTCCATATTTGTCTGTACTGAATCATACATACCTACAGTAGCATTTCTCACATCTATTACCAATTGTTTAGGGCTTTGTAGGAAATAGTAACTTACATCAATATTACCTGTTTTTTGAGTAATCCTAAAAGTCTTATCTCCGTCTTTTTCTGAAAAGCTTGAACTGATTTCATTAGGCTGTCCATTATTTGGCACTGAGATAGAACCTGATGACGAATCGTCTGATAAATGTGGTGGTGGAGGTATCTCATTCTTTTTCTTAGGCTCTTCTACCTTAGGAACATCTGTTACAGACGGAATAACAGGAGTAGTAGGACTTGCAGGCTGAGTTGGAGCTGTAGGTTCAGTAGGTTTGACGATAAACTTTTCTACGTCTTTTGGTACTGACGGATCATCCACCTCTTCTGCAGCTGCTACCTTTCCCTTTTCCTCAAATATCAGTCCTTTTTCAGTATTTAACATTATTTTATTATCTTTTGCATCGTAATTGATGTCAAGACCCATGTTTTCCACTACAAATCTTATTGGAACATAAGTGCTTGAATTTATCACCATAGGTGAAACATTGTCTGTTATCTTTTTATCTACACCGTTTACCTTTGCATTAGCCTTACCGATTACAAGCTCTATCTTGTTATTCTTGTTTTCTATAATCACTTGTTGTTTTGCCTCTATCCACGATACCTTGTAGCCCATTTTTTCTGATAAGGCTCTTACCGGCACCATAGTACGTGAGTTTATCACTACAGGAGATACCCCTGCTGTCTTCTTATTTATTACGGCTCCGTCTATAGTAAGATCTGCCAATGCCAACTTGACAGTCTTGCCCTTGATTGTAAAATTATCATACTCAATAGGCAGTTTTGCATAGGAAAATCCGCCACCGATTACTCCTACCAAAACCGCAGTCATAAAAATGCTTTTCTTATTAATCTTCATACAAAACAGTTCCCTTAATATACTAATTTTAAATTTAAGCTAAATGTACTAAAAGTTTTAATAACTTACTTACATCGTTCGTAGTGGAATATGTATCCGCCTTCCAAAATAAAACATATAAATTTCCTCATCATCATACTGTACAAAATATGTTTTATAGAGCAGGCTTTCATATTCAAAATAAATCTCATCCTAATATACGTATATATAGTAGCACTGATTTTTTTATTTTAGCTTAAAAAATTCTTTACATCTTCAATACAATTATTACATAAATATTTCTTTTTATAAAAATTATTCATATACAACTTCGTGTTTGCTCATGTCTTCGTGTTTTTTTATCTTTCCGTTTTCCAAATGTATTATCTCGTCTGCTAATATCTTTGCTTCCGTATTATTATGTGTAATCAAAATCATAGGTATATTTTCATTGGCTTTAATTTCCAAAAAATCCTGATAGAGACTTTGCTTCAAATCCTCATCCAAGGCTGAAAAGGGCTCATCCATCAACAAAATCTCAGGTCTTACTGCCAAGGCTCTTGCAAATGCCACCCTTTGTTTTTCCCCGCCGGATATGTCCGATGGGAATCTGTCAAGCAAATGCTCTATCTTCATCCTTTGGGATAAATCCATGGCATATTTTACATTGTCTTTGTCTTTTTTATTTACCCCAAAGAGTATATTGTCCCTAACCTTCATATTTGGAAAAAGTGCATAGTTTTGAAAAACATAGCCTATATGCCTGTCCTTAGGTTTGAGATTTATCTTTTTTTCACTGCTATACATATATCTGTCATTTAACTTTATATATCCGCTGTCAGGAGTCCTTATCCCGCTTATGCAGTCAAGAGTGGTAGTCTTACCTGAGCCGGAAAAACCCTGCACTGCAAGCAGTCCCTTTTTCAAGTTAAAACTCATGTCCAAATCAAAGAAGGCGAGTTTTTTCTTAATACTTACTTCCAACAAATACTTATTCATATCTCACCTCTTATCATATAGGTCTTGTAATTGTACCATCTTCCGACATAT
This sequence comes from uncultured Peptostreptococcaceae bacterium, assembly GCA_963521605.1. Classification (GTDB taxonomy): domain Bacteria; phylum Bacillota; class Clostridia; order Peptostreptococcales; family Filifactoraceae; genus Peptoanaerobacter. Next base: position 23,075 of record CAUQVF010000021.1, read on the forward strand.
TGAAAGTGTCTTTTTTCGTAATCCTTATCACTTCGTCTTGGATTATATTTGCACTGTCAAGTATATGATTCAGCAATACCTTTGGATTGAGATTTGCAGACGATGATGTCGATATTGTGCAACATATTTTTTTATCGTCATAAACTTCAATTTTCTGTATCATTTCTTTTATATTATACTGTATTTTATTACCGCTCTTACTTGTACGCTCAAGCATTATCTCTTTTTCATCACTTATTTTTTCTATAGCTTCTCTTATCTTTTCAAAGTCATCCAAGCTGTAATATTCAAAGTCGAATTCATAGACTGAATTGGTCAAAAAGGCAACTATGGAGCCTGTACTGTCCTCCATTTTTTTAGCCTTGATAAAGTCTATTCCTTCGACTGAAGCTTCATTGTATCTGTCAAGCAATTCCTGTAAATCTATGCTTTCATCTTCAAGTTCCAAATCCATATATTCACAAAAACTGTGCATTCCTACTGAAAGTGCCGGAGAAAAAGATGTCTTGGGATGTGGAGAAAATCCTTGTGAATAAGACAGCTTAATACCTGCTCTCCTTGAGACTCTCTCCATAAGCTTGACTATATCAAGGTGCGATATATAGGAAATGTCTCCTGTTTTTTTATATAAGACTCTTATCATTTACTCCCCTATCCACATAGCCCTACAGCTATGTCTTTGTTTACCTTACATCCTGTACAACCGTATCTGCAATCTCTCGTCAAAGTTGCATTTTTCGCCTTTTCATTTTCCCTTATAAGATAGTTTTTATCCACACCGCAGTCTATGTGATCCCAAGGGAATATCTCGTCATAGTCTCTGTCTCTCGTAGCGTAAAAGTCCATGTCAAGTCCTGTTTCTTCAAAAGCCTGTACCCACTTGTCATATTTGAAAAACTCTGACCATCCGTCCAACTTACATCCAAGTTCATAAGCTCTTAGTATAGACTTTGACATTCTCCTGTCTCCCCTTGCAAGTACAGCCTCTACCCTTGAAGTGAAAGGATCGTGATAAGAAAAAGATACATTCTTGTTTTTTATATTGTCCTTGATGTAATATTGCTTTGCTTTCATCTCTTCAAGTGTGTTTTGTCCAAACCATTGGAAAGGTGTGAAAGGCTTGGGAACAAAGTGAGATGAACTTAGTGAAATACTTGTTCTCGCATTTAATTTGCCGTTATGTGTATCTCTGTAGATATTTAAGGCAGTATATCCGAGATTTCTTATCTCGTCCAAATCCTCATAAGTTTCATAAGGCAATCCTATCATAGAGTAGAGCTTAACCCTTTGATAGTTGCTTGAAAATATCTTCGTCATCGTATCTTGCAAATCGTATGATGTCACTCCCTTGTTTATGACATCTCTCATCCTTTGAGAGCCTGCCTCCGGAGCAAAGGTCATACCTGATTTTTTTACCTTTTGAACCTTTTCTGCAGTATCCAGCGAAAATCCGTCAAGTCTTAGTGACGGCAGAGAAATGCTCGTCTTTTCCACCTCATGTATCTCATTTAGTTCATCTATAAGCCCATTGATGTCCGAATAGTCGCTACTGCTTAGAGAAACTAATGAAATCTCTTCAAAACCGCTGTTTTTATACATTATCTTCGATATTTCTTTGAGTTTTTCCTTGCTTCTTTCTCTTATAGGTCTATACAACATACCGGCTTGACAAAATCTGCAACCTCTCGTACATCCCCTGAAAATCTCAAGCATTATCCTTGAGTGTACTACCTCTATATTTGGTACAATCAGCTTTTCAGGATAAAAAGACTTGTCAAAATCTTCAACTATTCTCTTTTTTATAATTTCAGGAACGCCTTCATATTTTGGAATTATGCTACTGAAAGTGCCGTCTTCATTATAAGTTATATCATAAAAAGAAGGTACGTAAATACCCTTAACATTCCTTGCAACATCAAGTAAAAACTCATGTTTTGAATAAGCTCCTGAGTTTTTGTGACGGCGATAGATTTCCAAAAACTCCACCATCATCTCCTCGCCCTCACCGACTTGCACCACATCTACAAAGTCTGCTATAGGCTCCACATTGTAGGCACACGGCCCTCCTGCAACTATGATAGGATGAGTGTCATCCCTATCTTTTGTATAGTATGGTATATCTGAAAGATTGAGCATATTCAATATATTCGTATATGACATCTCATATTGCAGAGTAAAGCCGAAAAAGTCAAATTCGCTTATATAAGAGCGTGACTCAAGAGAAAAAAGCTTAATACCCTCTTTTCTCATCAATTCTTCAAAGTCGTAATTAGGAGCAAATACCCTCTCACACCAAGCATAAGGCAAGGCATTGATAAGGTTATACAATATCTGTAGCCCCAAGTGGCTCATACCTATCTCGTAGGTATCAGGAAAGGCAAATGCAAATCTGACATCAACCTCATCCTTGTTTTTAACGACGCTGTTTTTCTCCTTGCCTACGTATCTTGCAGGTTTTTCGACCTTATCCAATATTTTATAAAACTTTTTATTATCCATCAATTTTTCCTTAATAATTTCTATTATTTTTTCAACAATGCCAGTGAACTCTTAATCAGACTTTGCACATCTGCTTCCTTATCAAGAGCATAGACTTTTTCTGCCGAGCCTACCGCTTCCTTATTACTAAATCCAAGCATTGTAAGTGCTTCAATTACCTGAGATAACTTTTCATCCTCTTGTACTATATCATCTTTTCTAATCTTTGCTATATCTTCACTTCCTACGAAGATATCCACCTTGTCTTTCAGCTCAAGCACCAGTCTTTCTGCAGTTTTTTTACCAAGACCTGATACCTTGCCAAGAGAGACTACATCGGCTGATTTGATAAAAGTAGCTACTTGAGTAGCAGTATAAGTAGAAAGTATTGAAAGAGCTATTTTGGCTCCTATTTTTGACACAGAAATCAAAATCCTGAACATATCTCTCTCACTCATATTGCTAAAACCTATTAGGCTCAAGTCGTCTTCCTTAACTATTAGATGTGTATATACAGTAGACATCTTTTCAAGCTCAAGCTCATAAGAAGTTTTTTGTGATACCAAGAGTTTGTAGCCTATGTTATTACATTCGACGACCACATGATTAAGCCCCTTTTGCACCACTGTTCCGCTTATATAATCTATCATTAAATCTCCTTAATATATATAATTCGTAAATTTCTTACTCAATATCGGAATTTCTATTTATTTTATACTAATATCTATTTAATTATCTTACAATCAAGCTTAATACTAAAATTTAATAGAATTATAGAAAAAAATGACTGATATTAATTGCAAAAAAGGATATAATCTGAATTAGGCATCAATTATATAAAAGAATATCAGCATAAATTAGGACTGTACAAGAGTGATTTTTTCCTGTTTTATTAAGTATTAGTATTAAAAAATTTCCATATTTTAATTTTGTATAAGCTCTTAAATTAAAATACTTTTATATTATATCAGATTTGGCAAAAAATATAAAGTAGCAACAAAAAACACCGGCTTTAAGTTTTTCCGATGTTTTTCTTAACTTTATTCTTCTTTTTTTACCTTGACTTTAAGACCTTCTTTTATCTTAGTGTCATTTGCATCAATGGCGATGATGTCCCCCTCTTTAAGACCTGATACGACTTCATAGTCGTAGTCGGATTGTCTGCCTATTTCAAGCTTAGTCTTTTTTAGCGTGTCTTTTTCCAGCTTCCACACATACTTATTCTTTTCATCTTCAAATACCGAAGATTTTGCTACAGATAGGATATTGTCTATGTGCATGCTTTCAAAGACAACATCAATATCTGCTCCTACTATGATTTTATCCATATTATCCATCGCAATCTTGACATCCACCCTCTGTTCTTCAAGACCAAGAGAAGATATCTTTGTCTTTGCATACTTGGCTATATTTATTATCTTGCCACTTTTTTCGTAAGTATCTTCTCCTACTTTTTGCAATATTTTTACCTTCTGATTTTCCTTAAGAGCCAAGGCATCTGATGACAAGACGCTACAAAGAACTATGATGTCATTTGACGGAGATAGTTCCAATATTTGCATAGATGCATTTGCAAATCCTCCTACTTTTCCCATAGCCTTGGTAACTATTGCATCAGATGATGCATATACTCTTGAATATGCCAAGTTGTTGTCTATCTCCTGTATTTGTGCATTTATGCCTTGTTTTTGAGAGTCGTAATATTGTGTAGTTCCTGACTTTTCCTTTGCAGTGTCAAGCAATACTTTTTTCTCATTTTCTTTAAGCTCCAAATTTTTCTTTGCACTGTCATATGCTCTATTGATTTTGTCATAGTCTGTAAATGCTACAGCTCCGCTATCATATAGCTCCTTATATTTATCTCTATCATCTTTAAGCTCATCAAGCTGTTGTTTTGCCAAATTTATGCCTATATCAAGAGTTTTTAGCTGTGAATCATAGATTTTTACCTTTGACATCTCTCTTTGACCTGACAAAGAGCCTATCTGAGCATTCAACGCATTTTTCTTGGCAGATAATTCGACATTATTAAGCTCCAATAGCAAATCTCCCTTTGAAACTCTATCTCCTTCTTTGACAATGTAGTTTATCCTTGCATTGTATTTGGGCGTAATTACTATCTCATCATTTGACTTAATCTTTCCACTTTCTTTAAAGTTCCTAATCAAACTTTGCTTTTTTATCGTAGCTGTCTTAATTTCTACCGGCTTGTTCATTTGCACAAATCCGTAAACAGCAGCTGCTACAATTATGACAGCTATAAAAAATAACTTCGCCTTTTTTTGCACCTTTCTCACCCCGTTATATCGAAATTCTTATACTATTATTTATTTAATCTATGGACAATCTTCATCAATAGTTTTTTTAAAAATAGTATAATTTATGACTCCATTACAAATGCTCTGAAAAGATTTTATCCATTATTTATTAGAATTTAGTATTATATAAGACTGTGCTACTAAAATCTATAGTTAAAATTTCAATTTTTATTTCCTTTGTTCTATTTTTTCTATCTTTCCATCCCTTATATACATTACTCTGTCAGCAAGTTTTGCTATATCCTGATTGTGAGTTATCAACACAACAGTCTTCTTATAAGAAGTGGTAAAGTCCTTGAGTATATCCAGTACCATGTCGCTTGACTTTGAATCAAGTGCACCTGTAGGCTCGTCACAAAGCAGTATGTCCGGATTTTTTGCCAAGGCTCTTGCTATAGCCACCCTTTGTTGCTGTCCTCCAGAAAGCTCTGACGGAAAGTGCTCAGCTCTGTCGCTAAGTCCCACCTTGTCAAGCATTTCTCTTGCATCAAGAGGTGAAGATGATATTTCTCTTGCCAAATCCACATTTTCAAGAGCAGTAAGATTGGGCATCAGATTATAAAACTGAAATACGAAACCTACTGCATCCTTGCGATACTTTGTCAGCTTTGCCCTGTTGGCATCGTGCAACTGCATATCCTTGTAGTAAATCTCACCCTTTGTAGCAGTATCCATACCGCCAAGTATGTTTAAAAAAGTACTTTTCCCCGAACCTGACGGACCTAAAATTACTAAAAATTCATTGGAGTATATCTCAAAGTCCACTCCACTTAGAGCCTCCACCTTGGTAAGACCCATATCGTAAATCTTATAGACTCCTTTTCCTCTTATAAGTACATCCATATCTATTCTCCCGACTTTAATACATCCACTATTTCAATTTTATTGAGTTTTCTTGAGGCAAGCAGTTGTGCCGATACCACTGATATGACAAGCAAGACCAAGGCTATCAAAACGGAATTTAAGCTCATATCAGTCGGCATGGTAAATGTGTCTGTTATGATTGTTTTAGACATAATTATTATAAATAACTTTGCAATTGGCAAGCCCAAGATGACTCCTATTATACTTGTAATATTTTGCTCCAAGCTAATAATTGACAATACATCCTTTTCTTTCATTCCAAGCACCATCAAGGTGGAAATCTCCCTTTGGCGCTCCAACAAAACAACTACAAAGGTATTGTATACTATAGCAAAGGTCATAGCCGCAGCTATTATAGCCATGAAATATATCATAGAGTACATTGTCTCCATTCTCTGTCTAATCTGATTCATATTCTCCAATTTTGACTGTATGCTGACTATTTTTTCCAAATCTTGAAACTTTTCTCTCAAGTCATAAATGTAATTTTCATCTTCCACCTTAAGCAATATGCTGTTGCACATTTCTTCATATCCTAAGATATTTGACAGATATGTAATGTCCAAATATCCGTTCATTCCTATACTTTGCTTTACTATCTTGCCTACTTTTATATAATGCTTATCCTCCTTATATTTTGAATACGGACTTTTGAGGCTTATGTAGTCCCCTACATCAGCCTTTAATTTTTCTGCAAGTTTTTCTGATAATACTATCATTCCACTTGGAATATCGACCTTATTTTTGTCATCATCTACTACTGTGTATAGTCTGCTGTCTTGTTGCAGTCCTATAGCTACAGTGTCTTCTTTCACTCCTTGATATTCTAAAGTTACTGGTATTTCCAATATCCCTTGCTTATACTGTATCTTGGACATTGAGTTCAAGGCATTTTCTCCACCTGACTTGGATGTAAAACCGTTTAAGAATATCTTTATGTCATATTTTTCTGTATAGCGATACCTGTCAAATATCATACTGTCCATCAAATTCAAAAGTGACCATGGCAACACTGATATAGCAAATGCAAGAGCTATACCTAATATTATAAAAAAACTCCTTTTTTTATTCCTACTAATGTTTCTTACAGACATCTTGCCTCTTGAATTAAATATCATATTAAATACAGGCAGTGCCTCAATAAACATCTTTTTTCCGCTCTTTGGCGCTTCCTGTCTCATAGCCTCTGAAGGCATTATATTTACAGCCTTAGTCGCAGCATTTATACCGGCAGCCACTGAAAATGTAGAGGATAGTGCTATACCCATGATAAAAAGTTGAGTTTGAGAGTGATTGTTTATAAATTCCATATTGAAAAAGACCTTATACATGGAAAGCATGATATGACCGAATCCTACTCCGCAAACACAACCTATGATACCACCTATTAAGCCGATAATAAGGCAATACGAAGCATAGTGAAATCCCACTTGGAAATCACTGTAGCCAAAAGACTTAAGTATTCCTATTTGCATCCTCTGTTGCTCTATTATCCTCTTAACCATTATCCCCATCACTAAAATGGCAACACTGAGAAATATAACAGGCATTACTATCATCAAAGACCTCTGTTCATCAATTTCACCGTCAATCATAGTATCACTATTCTGATCATCTTGGGGATAGAGATTGATAAGTCCGTAGTTTTCTATCTCTCTTTTTATGTCATTTTTCACATCTTCAAATTCCACATTGTCTTTTAAGTCAAACAAGATTTCATTATAGTAATTTTTCCCTGTCAATCTCTGTAGTGAAGCAATATCTGTAAATCCTAATGAAAATATGGAGTAATTAGGCATTATGGTAGAATTATCCCTTATACTGTAGATTCCTTCCGCTGTAAACATAGTCCCGCATATCTTCATATTTTTCTTGACACCATTGGAAATTACAGTGATATCTTGACCTATCTTATAGTTGTTCGCCTCTGCAAACTTCTCATCTATCAAGATTTCAAAAGCATTTTCTCTTGGAGCAGATCCCTCTACCAATACATATTTGCCCATATTATTTGTTATGCTCATCATTCTTATTGTCTTATTGGTATTTGCTATCTTGAGTTCTTCTACAAGTCTTGGTTCAAAAGACTTAATCTTATCTATATCTTGTAGTGAAGTAATTTTCTTATCACTTATAGAAATCAGCCTCGCATATACATCAGGGAAATTATTAAGCTCGTATGCGACGTCTTTTGAGTCAATCAGAGTATTTAATGATATACTTGCTCCTACAAATAGCATAATAGCAATGCTGACAACCACTATAGCAGCCAAGTTCGCTCCCTTGTTTTCAAGCAAATCTCTAAGTAGCTTCTTATTCAAACTCAATCAACTCACCCCCTTGACTGATGAACATCTATGCTTAGAATAACTATGTAATACTTTTCATAAATACTTTTTCAATTTTATAATTTCAACAACTTATTATCAATAATATATTTCACTGATATTTAATACTATTATCTATTTAGTTTATGGATAATGCTCTTTAATTGTTTTAAAAAACAGTATATAATGTATGGCTTTATTATAAATTCAATGAAAATATTTTATTAGATTTTAGTATAAGTAAAAAATCTTTGTAGTATATTATCAATTACTTTATCATTTAATAATTATTATTATTTTCTTCTTATATATATTTTAATCCAAAAATTCTTTTTTGTCAATACTTTCATTATATTCTTAAAACATTTAAAATAACATCTATTTAATCTTTAGATAATTTTCATAAGCTTTTTAAAAAAATAGTATATGACTTATGACTTTATTATAAATGCAGTAAAAATATTTTATCCATTATTTTATTTGACTTTATACCAAAAAACTATCAAAAAGTCTTGTAATTTTATAACAGTAAGATTATTGATAATCTGCAGAACAAATAATTTGCTAATATAACACTCTTGACATTATAAATGGTGATTAGTATTAGTTTTAAATATATAACTTGCTATTATAAATGCTGATTATTATAATATTATAAGACATAAAAAAACACCGGGAACATAATATTCCCGATGTCTCTTATCTTAGAAATCCATATCTGTATCTTCTATTTCAATAGGATCTTCCATTTGATCGTACTCTTCAAAGTTGTAATTCATGTAGCTTTCTTCAAGCAAGGCATTTTGTATTGCCTGTTGCTGTCTTTGTTTCTTTCTTCTTAGTACCGAGCCTGCCGGTATCAGCTTACCTATAATTACATTTTCTTTGAGTCCTCTCAAATAGTCTTTGCTGCCTTTGATAGCTGCGTCAGTAAGCACCTTTGTAGTTTCTTGGAAAGATGCAGCTGACAGGAATGAGTCTGTAGAAAGTGCCGCTTTTGTAATACCTTGAAGCATTCTTGTATACTGAGCTTCTTCCTTTCCTTCAAGTCTCATCTGTTCATTTATTCTTTCGATTTCTCTTATATCTATCATACCGCCCGGAAGTAACTCAGTATCTCCCGGTTCTTCTATCTTAGCTTTTTGCATCATTTGACGTACAATTATTTCGATGTGCTTGTCGTTTATGTCAACCCCTTGGAGTCTGTAAACTCTTTGCACTTCTTTTACTATATAGTTTTGCACACCTTGTATGCCGTTTACTCTGAGTATATCGTGCGGATTGATTGAACCTTGTGTAAGAGGATATCCGGCTTCCACTCTTTGACCGTCCTTGAACTTCAGTATTGAACCGTAAGGTATGATATATCTGTATTCATAACCGTTGTCATCAATTACCACTGCTTCTTTCTTTCTTCCGACTTCTTCAAGAGTAACAACTCCGGCAACTTCCGTAATTACTGCGAGCCCCTTCGGCTTTCTCGCCTCGAAGAGCTCCTCAACTCTCGGAAGACCTTGTGTGATGTCTCCACCGGCAACCCCACCTGTATGGAAGGTTCTCATCGTAAGCTGAGTTCCCGGCTCACCTATTGATTGCGCAGCTATTATACCTACAGATTCTCCTATAGGAGCTTTGTTACCTGTAGCAAGGTTTCTACCGTAGCATTTCGCACATATACCTTGTTTTGACTTACAATCCATCGGAGTTCTTATCCAAACTTTTTCTATTCCAAGTTCCACAATTTTTTCAGCCAAAGGTTCAACTATCATCTCTCCGGCTTGTACCAATATGCTGTCGTCTTGAGGATTTATAATATCCAATAGAGCATATCTGCCCACTATTCTGTCATATAGCTTTTCGATTTCTTCGCTACCATCCACAAACGCTGCTACTTCAATACCATCAGTAGTTCCACAGTCTTCTTCATTTATTATTACATCTTGTGATACGTCAACCAATCTTCTTGTCAAGTAACCTGAATCGGCTGTTCTAAGAGCTGTATCGGCAAGACCTTTTCTGGCACCGTGCGATGAAGTAAAGTATTCCAATACCGAAAGACCCTCTCTGAAGTTCGATTTAACCGGAATTTCGACAGTCTTACCTGATGCGTTCGCCATCAAACCTCTCATACCGGCAAGCTGTTTAATTTGGTTTTTTGAACCTCTGGCACCTGATTGAGCCATAATGTTGATGTTGTTTAAGCGTCCCAATTTTGCCATCAAGACGTTAGTTACATCGTCAGTTGTCTTTGCCCAGGCTTCAATTACCTTTTCGTATCTTTCTTCGTCAGACATCAGACCACGCCTGAAATTCTTTTCGTATTTTTCTATGAGTTTTTCAGTATTTTCTATCAATTCATACTTCTCATCAGGAATTTCCATATCTGCAACAGAAACTGAAATAGCTGATTTTGTAGAGTATTTGTAACCCATATTTTTTATATTGTCAAGCATTATAGAAGTAAGTTCATTTCCGTGTTTTCTATAGCACTTATCTATTACCACACCTATTTGCTTCTTGTCAAGGACAAAGTCAACTTCCAATGAGTATGGATCTACAGTTCTGTCAACATATCCCAAGTCCTGAGGTATGCTGTTGTTGAATATAAATCTACCAACTGTACTTTCTACAAGTCTTCCCTCATCTTGAGGATTTTTCTTAACCTTTACCTTTACTCTCGCATGAAGATTTACCTCTCCATTTTCATAGGCAAGTATCATTTCATCATAGTCTTTATATACACTTCCTTCTCCCTTTACTCCCTCTTCATCAAGAGTCAGGTAGTAAGTTCCAAGTATCATATCTTGAGTAGGAGTTGTAATAGGAAGACCATCTTTTGGGGCAAGTATGTTATTTGTAGATAACATCAATGATCTGCACTCGTACTGAGATTCCACTGAAAGCGGAACGTGAACGGCCATTTGGTCACCGTCAAAGTCGGCATTGTATGCTGTACAAACAAGAGGATGCAGTTTTATCGCCTTGCCGTCAACCAATACCGGTTCAAAGGCCTGAATACCAAGTCTGTGTAGAGTCGGGGCACGGTTTAGCATTACAGGATGACCCTTGATTACATCTTCCAAAATTGGCCATACTTCCTTATCCAACTTCTCAACTTTTTTCTTTGCTGCCTTTACATTATGAGCAAAACCTCTTTTTACAAGTTCATTCATCACAAAAGGTTTGAAAAGCTCAAGAGCCATCTTCTTAGGCAGACCGCATTGATTGAATTTAAGAGTAGGCCCTACAACTATAACTGAACGCCCTGAGTAGTCAACTCTCTTTCCAAGTAGGTTTTGTCTAAATCTACCTTGTTTACCCTTAAGCATGTCTGTAAGAGATTTTAACGGTCTGTTACCAGGTCCGGCTACAGGTTTACCCCTTCTTCCATTGTCGATAAGTGCATCTACAGACTCTTGCAACATTCTTTTTTCATTTCTAACTATAATATCAGGAGCGCCTAATTCCAAAAGTCTTTGCAATCTGTTGTTTCTGTTGATTACTCTTCTGTACAGGTCATTCAAGTCAGATGTTGCAAATCTGCCACCATCGAGTTGTACCATAGGTCTCAAATCAGGAGGTATAACAGGTATAACATCAAGTATCATCCAAGTAGGATTGTTGCCTGATTTTCTGAAAGACTCAACTATGTCAAGTCTTCTAACAAGCTTGATTCTCTTTTGACCTGTAGAATCCTTGAACTTTGCCTTAAGTTCTTGCGACAAAGCATCTAAATCTACCCTTGAAAGCAATACTTTGACTGCTTCAGCTCCCATCATTGCATTAAATGATCCGTATCCGAAAGTCTCGATAGCATCCTTATATTCTTTTTCTGTTAATATTTGTTTTTCCAAAAGGTTTGTTTCACCTGCATCTAGCACTATATATGAGGCAAAGTACAATACCTTTTCCAATTCTTTAGGAGATATATCAAGGAGTATACCCATCCTTGATGGGACTCCTTTGAAATACCATATATGTGATACAGGAGCAGCAAGCTTAATATGTCCCATTCTCTCACGTCTTACTTTCGAGCTGGTTACTTCAACTCCGCATTTATCACATATTACTCCTCTGTGTTTTAGCTTATCTTTTCTATATTTTCCACAATTACATTCATAATCTTTTGTCGGTCCAAATATTTTTTCGCAAAAAAGTCCGTCTTTTTCAGGCTTTAATGTTCTATAATTAATGGTTTCCGGCTTTTTTACCTCGCCCTTAGACCACTCTAAAATTTTCTCGGGAGACGCAAGTGCAATTTGTATTGACTCAAAGTTATTTAATTCAAACAAGAAAGTCCCTCCTTAATCGACCTAAAAATCAAAATCTTCATCATCCAATTCAAAGTTTTCTTCGTCTATATCGTCTTCGTTGTCATCATCTTCAAAAGTTTCGTTAATCATATCGTCTTCGCCTTCAACATAGATTACTTCTTCACCTATATTTTCCAAATTAGATTCTGTATCTTCATCCACCTTTATCTCTTCATCAGTTTCAGTAAGCACTTTTACATCAAGAGAAAGTGACTGAAGTTCCTTAATCAAGACTTTGAATGACTCCGGTATACCCGGTTCAGGTACATTATCGCCTTTTACTATAGCTTCGTATGTCTTAACTCTACCTACTACATCGTCTGATTTTACTGTCAATATTTCTTGAAGAGTATGAGCAGCACCGTAAGCTTCCAATGCCCAAACTTCCATCTCTCCAAATCTTTGCCCGCCAAATTGTGCCTTACCTCCAAGAGGTTGTTGTGTAACCATTGAGTAAGGTCCTGTAGAACGAGCATGTATCTTGTCATCAACAAGGTGATGCAGTTTCAACATATACATATATCCGACTGTAACAGGGTTGTCAAAATATTCGCCGGTTCTTCCGTCACGCAACATCAACTTACCGCTCTCAGGATATCCTGCCAATTTAAGAGCATTAAATATATCTTCTTCTATCGCTCCGTCAAATACCGGTGTAGCTACATGCCATCCCAAGGCTTTTGCAGCAAGACCAAGATGGACTTCAAGCACCTGTCCGATGTTCATTCTCGAAGGAACCCCAAGTGGGTTAAGCACTATTTCAAGCGGTGTACCGTCAGGTAAGAACGGCATATCTTCCTCAGGCAGCACCCTTGAGATAACACCCTTATTTCCATGACGACCAGCCATCTTATCTCCGACCTGTATCTTTCTCTTCTTGGCAATATATACTCTTACCATTCTGTTTACGCCAGGAGAAAGCTCATCGCAGTTATCTCTTGTAAACTCTTTAACGTCTACTATTATTCCTGATTCACCATGAGGCACTCTAAGCGAAGTATCTTTTACATCTCTTGCCTTTTCACCGAATATTGCTCTAAGCAATCTCTCTTCAGGCGTAGTGTCAGTTTCTCCCTTAGGAGATACCTTACCAACTAAGATGTCTCCGGATTTTACTTCCGCACCTATCCTAATCACACCGTTTTCGTCCAAGTCCTTGATTGCATCGGCACCAACGTTTGGTATATCTCTCGTGATAATCTCAGGTCCAAGCTTAGTATCCCTTGCTTCTGAATCATATTCTTCTATGTGAATTGATGATAATCTGTCTTCTTTTACCAATCTCTCATTTATCAAGATGGCATCTTCGTAGTTGTAGCCGTCCCATGTCATGAAAGCTATCAGCGAGTTCCTACCAAGTGCTATTTCACCAAGCTCAGTAGCAGGACCGTCAGCTATAACATCTCCAACTTTCAGTACATCACCCTTATCTACTAACGGAGTCTGATTTACACAAGTACCGCTGTTTGAACGTTTGAACTTTAGTAGTCTGTATCTGTCTATCTTTCCGTCAGAATCACGCTTAATCAATATTTCGTCAGCAGATACCTTATCTACGACACCGTCATTTTTTGCAACTACAACAGCACCGGAGTCCTTTGCTGCTCTATACTCTATAGATGTTCCTATTATAGGCGCTTCTCTTCTTACAAGCGGCACTGCCTGACGTTGCATGTTTGAACCCATCAAGGCTCTGTTGGCATCATCATTTTCCAAGAAAGGAATCATGGCAGTCGCAACAGAAACCACCTGCATAGGTGATACGTCAACATAATCAACCAGGTCAGCATCTACAAGTTCCAATGCACCTTTTTCAACTCTACAAGCAACCTTCTTATTTTTAAACCATCCGTCTTCTCCAATAGGCTCGTTTGCTTGCACTCTTATATATTTATCTTCTTCATCAGCAGATAAATAATCAATTATATCAGTAACTTTCTTATTTTCCTTGTCAACTCTTCTGTATGGAGATTCAATAAATCCATATTCATTTATCTTCGCATATACTGAAAGCGAGTTGATAAGACCTATATTCGGTCCTTCCGGAGTCTCTATAGGACACATTCTTCCATAGTGAGTATAGTGAACGTCCCTGACCTCAAAGCCCGCTCTTTCTCTTGAAAGTCCTCCCGGTCCAAGAGCTGAAAGTCTTCTCTTGTTTGTAAGCTCTGAAAGCGGATTGGTTTGATCCATGAATTGAGATAACTGAGAAGATCCGAAGAACTCCCTGATTGCAGATGTCACCGGTCTTATATTAATAAGATTGTTCGGTGTCATTTCAAGCACATCTTGAGTAGTCATTCTTTCTCTGATTACTCTTTCCATCCTTGCCATACCTATCCTGAATTGATTTTGCAACAATTCGCCTACAGTTCTTATTCTTCTGTTTCCAAGGTGGTCTATGTCATCTACACTACCTACACCATGAAGAAGGTTGAACTGATAGCTTACAGAAGCAATTATATCTTCAAGAGTTATATGTTTAGGATAAAGCTCATTTCTTCTCAACTTAAGTTGTGTTCTTATTTCTTCTTCAGTTTCACAACTGTCCAATATTTCTCTTAATACACTGTATTTTACTTTATCGTTAAATTTTAAATCACTTATATCAAAATCTATATATGCCTTTATATCTACAAAAGTATTTCCTATTACTTTTATAACCTTACCTTCATTGATACCTTCTCTTATCTCTATCAAGACATAGTTAAGACCTGTATTGTCTACTGCAATAGCATCTTGTTCAGTAAGTCTGTGACCTTTTTCAAATAGAACCTCTCCTGTTGACTGGTCTACCACGTCTTCAGCAAGGTATTTTCCTGTAATTCTATTTGATAAAGCCAATTTTTTATTATATTTATACCTTCCCACCTTAGCGAGATCATATCTCTTGTGCTCAAAAAACATCATGTTGATTAATTGAGTAGCACTTTCTATAGTCGGCGGTTCACCCGGTCTTAATTTTCTATATATGTCTATCAACGCTTCGTCTTTATTTTTAGTAGCGTCTTTTTGCAATGTAGGAAGCAGTAGCTCCTCTTCCATCAGCAAATCTTTTATCTCTTCATCACTGCTGTAGCCAAGCGCTCTTAGTAATACAGTGATAGGTTGCTTTCTATTTCTGTCTATTCTGACACTTACTATATCACTTGAGTCAGTCTCATATTCAAGCCACGCACCTCTGTTAGGTATTACAGTTGATGATATAAGTCTGTTACCTGTCTTATCCATCTCCTGAGCATAATACACTCCCGGAGAACGCACTATTTGGCTGACAATAACTCTTTCTGCGCCGTTTATTATGAATGTTCCGCTGTCAGTCATCAGAGGAAAATCGCCCAAAAATACCGGCTCAGCATTTTCATTTTTTACAATTTCCGTTCCGTCCTCGTCCTTGACAGTGAGTCTTACCCTTATCTTAATAGGAGTGGCATAAGTAACGTCTCTCTCTTTAGATTCTTCAATTGTATATTTAGGAATGTCTTCGATTATATAATCGAGAAACTCCAATTTGACGCTACCTGAATAGTTTTCTATTGGGAATATCTCTTCGAATACTTCCCTGAGTCCCTCTTGTATAAACCACTTGTAAGAATCAACCTGAAGCTCAATAAGATTTGGAAGCTGCGCAACAGATGGTATTTTAGAAAAACTCATCCTTGTTCTTCTTCCAATTTTTACGGGATGTGGATGTTGCATTAAGGATTCACCTCTTTAAGTTTATGAAATGATTTTATGAAAAACAACGAAAAAAACACAAAATATATATGTTATTATATATTTTACAGGACAACAAGCCCTATAGTTTTATATCCGATATATTTTACATCAATTAGTTTGAAATGTCAAGCTTTATTTTGATTTTCCGACTTATTTTTATAAAATATTTTTTTAATTTACTCAAAAATTTTTTTATTTCCTTTGATAAGATTTTTTTGATGAATTTTTTCACTAAATTTTTGCATATATTACTAAAACATCACTTTCCATAAAAAATCAATCAACTGAGAATTCTAATAATGTGATTTATTTTATAAAATTATGTAGCTATCATAATATCAATTTTATCTTCTTAACAAAATTTTAATATTTTTTTAATGAAATTTGTAGTATAATAGGTATCAGATTTATGAAAGCAATACAAAAACGGCAGATAATTCTTAAATATCAGGACATATCTATATTACAAGCTGTAATTAGTAAATAACAAGATATATGACATATATAGCAAGTTAAGATAAACAAAGTCGTATTTGGAAAGGAAGTATAATGAAAAAAAAGATACTATCATTGATTTTAGGTGCTTTTTTAGTCAGTTCTTACTCTTTTGCAGCTCCTGAAACTGTAAAAGTAATAGTGAACGGCAAAGTATTGGTAACCGATACACCTGCGGTAATCAGAAACAGCAGAACCATGGTTCCTTTTAGAGCATTGTTTGACTCTTTGGGTGCTACCAACATCACATGGGATGAACCATCACAAAAGGTAACAGGAAGTGATGGAGCTACAACTATAAGCCTTACGATAGGCGCTCGTGAAATAACGGTAAATGGAAATACTGTATCTGTAGATACTCCTCCGATGATAATAAATTCCAGAACTATGATTCCTCTATCTGCTGTGTCTACAGCCTTAGGAGGAAAGGTGGAATGGAACGGAGTAGACTATATAGCAACAGTTACAAAGTCAGTAGCTCAAGCTCCCCAAACTCCGGAAGCTCCTCAAACAGCTCAGCTACCTGACGAGGATGTCAACAACTCTGTCGCTCCTATATTTGACGATATAACAAGTACAAATCCAAGTACGGATGTTACACCTACTCAACCCGCTGTTCAAAATCCTGCAACTACACCTACTACTCCAAGTCAGCCAAAGCAAACACCATCTAACAATAATCCGGGAAATAATTTTGATAATCTTCTAATATCAAATTCCAACACAGACAAGGGGATTACAGGATACTATGCTATGGAGGACCTAAAGAGAAACAAGTTTATGTTAAATCTCAAAGCTGATAAAACAGCTGAGCTTATTAACATATCTTCATTAGATAAGTTACAAGGCACTTACTCTTTTGCAAATGGAAATCTGAATTTGAACATATCTTCTTTCAAATCAGTATATGCAAGGGAAAATGTGTCATACAACGGCTCTACCCTACTACTCATGAAGGACTCAAAGAGCCCTACATCAGGCTCAACATTTGTCTTACTTAAGACTACTGCTGATGAATACAACAAATATACTAAAAAATAAGACTAAAGCTCCTACTTATAGGAGCTTTTTAAAATTAATTTTTTATCAAAAAAAATACATTACTTATACTAATATTGCTTAGATGAATGGACAAAATTTAATATAAACTTGAAATACATTCAATTAAGTATTCAAATAAACTATTTACAAGGAGTAACTATGCGACCGATTTTACTTGAAATAGAGGGATTTAACAGTTTTGAGAAAAAACAGACCATAGATTTTGAAAAGTTGACATCAATGGGACTGTTTGGCATCTTTGGAAACACAGGTAGTGGCAAGACTACTATACTTGACGCCATTATATATGCCCTATATGAAAAAACTCCAAGAGAATCAGACAATATCATCAATATAAATTCCAAAAAAGCAAGCGTAAGATATGTCTTTGAGATAAAGGGTAAGGGCGGAGGGATCTACGAAATACAAAGAAGTACCACCCTATCCAAAACAGGAGGTAAAAAGGCAAAGCTTACAAAGATAGAGCAAGATATTCAAATAGTGTTGGCATCTGACAAAAAAACTGAGGTAGATGCAAAAATACAAGATATAATAGGACTTGGCTACAACGACTTTGTTAAGACGGTAGTCCTGCCTCAGGGAGAATTTTCAAACTTTCTCAAAGAAAAAAACAAGACAAGGAAGGAAATGCTCGAAAGACTCTTTGCCCTTCAAAAATACGGCGATGACCTCGACATAAAGATAAGAAAATACAAGCAAAAATATGACGAACTCCAAAAGGACTATGACAAGCAAGTCCAAGGCTATGAAGATATTGACGAAAACTCTATTAGCGAATTAAAAAAAGAGATAGAAAATACAAAGTCTGAAATTGAAAAGCTTGAAAAAGAAGTCCTTGAGCTTGACAAACTACAAAATGAGTACAATATACTTGAACAATTAAAGGATGATCTTGAAAAAGCAAACGAGACCTATAATAACATAGTGAAATATGATGAGATAATGCAGTCTATGAAAGTCAAGGTCGAAAAACTCTCTAAATTAGCGATAATTCAAGATCCCATAGCAAAATACACTCAGCTTAAAGCTGACTTACCAAGCTTAAAATCTGACATTGAAAATCTGAAAACAAAGCTAAAAGAACTTGATGATGAAAATTCAAAATACAATAATCAGAAAATAGCGATTGAAAAAGAAGTTGCCAAAATACCAGAAATTGAAAAAATTATACAAGAGATAGAAAAATCAATTTTAATAAAAAAGGAAATTTCTAAGATAGTAAACTTACAAAAAGATAACGAAGAAAGCATAAAACAAGTTACAAACTCACTTAATGATGCAGAAAAAGAAATGTCTCAAAATACTGAAGAATCTGAAAAACTAAAATCTTCAATAAGACAAATCGAACTTAATATAAAAGATAAGACTTTTAACCACGCATATAAGCAAGATGTAAGACTTGCAAACTCACTGTTGGAAAATCTGAAAACCTTAGATAAAGAAATAGAAAATATAAAAAAAGAAAGCCTTAGTATTTCTAATAATATACAAGAAATTTCAAGTAAAATAAACTCTGACAAAGAAAGAGAAAAGTCTTGTTCTACTGAGCTTGAAAGTATAACGCAAAGCTTCCAAGATGATATTTACAATTTAAAAGCCTATGAAACTAATGAATCCACACTTATAAGACTGGAAAATACACAAATTCAAATTCAAAGTCAAATCCAAAATTTAGAGAATCTTCAAAAGAAGCTGGAAGAAAACGAAGATAATAAAGCTGTTCTTTCAGAAAAAATCAACGACCTAAGTTCAAAAAGAAATACTTTAGAAGATGAGATAAAAACTTTGAAAATTGAAAATATAGTCCATGAGATAAGGCAAGGTCTACATGACGGAGACACCTGTCCTGTATGTAATGGAAGCTATCATCATATTGGAGATATAACTGCATTTTCAGATATAAGTAGCAAAGAGGAAGAACTAAACAAACTTATTAATGAGCTACAAAAAGCAGAAACCTCACTTTCTATAATAGATAGTAATAATCAAAATATCAAAAGTCAGATAGAGCAAATAAGAAGCTCTCTTGATGAAATAGACAGTGACAATATAGAAAAAGAGCTTGAAAAATGCAGAAATTATAAGAGCAACTACAGTGTCTATATGGAGATAAGACAGGAAAAACAGACAGAAGCAGATAGGATACAAAAACTTATAAATGCTGCAAATACAAATATTCAAGTAAATAAATCCAAATTACACTCTCTTGAAGAAAATAAGAAAAGCACTGAAGAAAAACTTGAAAAAAATACTCAGGCAATATATGAAATATCTGAAAAAATTCAAGCATTAAGCGAGAATTTAGCTATAGACTCTTCAAATTTACCAAAGGAATTGGATAAAATAATCGAAGCAGAAAAATCTATAGAAGAGAGTAATATTAGTTTGTCAAAAGAAAAATTAAATCTTGAAAATTTGGAAAAGACATATAAGATACTTAATGAAAATATAACAGATTTGAATAAAAAATTAAATATTCTGATGCTTGAAAAGGAAAGGCTCAAATCATCATATAGCTTGGAAATAGCAAAAATTTCTGATAAAACTCTGCTCGAAAACGAAAATCTTACTTACCTACTTCAAGAAAATAAGGCTGAAATAAAAATTATCCAAGAAAAATCAGAACATATACAAAAACTTTTGGAAAATATTGAAAAAGAAATAGCTCAAAATAATAATAATCTTACGAAAATTGAGACTGTATATGACATGAGCTTTACAGATTTCGCATCCTATAGTGAGAAAATAGAACTCTTTGTAAAAAATAACGACTTCAGCTCCGTAGATGAAGTCTTTAAGCTCAATGAAGAGTATGACAAACTTGAAGATAAGAAGAAAAAGATACAAAATTACGAAAATCAGAAAAATGAAAGTCTAATACAAAAAAATATGGCTGAAAAAGCTTTTAACTCACAGAGTGAAAAACTTAAAAAACTCGAAGAAATAAAAAAATATGACAGTGATTTACACAGCAAAATCAAAGAACAGCTCGACATAAGCAAAAAGACCTTCGGATATTTGGAAAGCAGACTTGAAACTCTAAAAGCAAATTTTGAAAAGAAAAAAGATTTACTCATTAAGTCCAAAGAAAATCAAAAGATACTTGATGAAGTAACACAGATTTTTAATTTATTTAAAGGCAAGGCCTTTGTACAATTCTTAGCAAAATATCAGCTGAATTACGTCTGCAAAAAGGCATCTGAGATATTGCAGGACATCAGCGGAGGAAGATTCCATATTGAAATCGACAAGGAAGGAGATTTTCTAATCCTCGACTACAGTAACGGTGGTATATCACGAAATCCGTCTACTTTATCCGGCGGAGAGACCTTCCTTGTATCTCTATCTCTTGCTCTTGCCCTGTCTTCGCAGATACAGTTAAAAGGCAATGCACCTTTGGAATTTTTCTTCATGGATGAGGGCTTCGGCACTCTTGACAGCCACACTCTCGACATAGCACTTGATTGTCTTAAGAAAATAAAAAATGAGAATCTTTCCATAGGTATAATCAGTCACATAGACAAAATAAAAGAATTTGTACCGATAAAACTTGAGATTACAAAGGATAATATCTTAAACACAGGAAGCAGTATAAAGATAGTGACAGGATAAAAAAAGGCGTTAGGAGAAAATGATATAAAACTTTCTCTTAGCGCCTTTTATACTATTATCTATTTTAATCTATGGATAATTCTCATAAGCAGTTTTTAAAAATTAGTAAATGATTTATGACTTTATTATAAATATACCTAAAATATTTTATCCATTATTTTATTTGATTTTAGTATTAGTTGCCTATATAACTTATTAATACTGATATTTCTTTAATTACTAGATATATTGAAATAATTTGCTTTATTCTTTCCAATATTCATTAGATTAAAGGAAAATTTTTCTTTTATTTTCTCGAAATTTCAGGTAAGTTAGGAATATATAAAAGTTGAGTTTTCCACCTTTTATTAACTATTAGCATTAATAAATATGAATGACTTTTTTGCATACATTACTATTAGTATAAGTGAAAAAATAATAAATAATTCCTTTATTTACTATTATAGCATTGCAGCTCCTATTATTCCTGCATCATTTCCAAGCTTTGCAGGTACAATTTTTGCAAAAGGAAGATTTTTAAAAATTATCTTTGCCTTGACTTCTTCGTATAATCTGTCAATATAAGAATCATAGGCACCTACAAGACCGCCTCCTAATACTATAACTTCAGGAGAGAAGATATTTATAAGATTGGCAATTCCCACAGAAAGATAGTAAACAAACCTATCCACCACTTTTTTTGATATCTCATCGCCTTCAACAGCTGACTCAAATACCATCTTGGCAGTAATACTGCCGGGTCTTACACTTTTTAACACTGTTTCTTCTTCCGTTTCGGCAGCCAACTTACGAGCATAACTTTGTACTGCCGAAGCTGAGCAAAATGTCTCAAGACAGCCGTTATTTCCGCAACTGCAACTGTAATAATTTTCTCCCACTATCATATGCCCTATTTCAGAGCCTATACCCAAATTTCCTGAATATCTCATTCCGTTTATTATTATTCCGCCACCTACTCCTGTACCAAGTGTCAACATTATAGCATTTTTTACATCCTTTATGCTTCCTATTTTATGTTCTGCCACACAGGCTATAGTCGCATCATTATCTATGGAAATCTTTATATTTTTAAACTCTTCTCTAAGCACTGAGCCCAAATCCACATTAGTCCAAAAAAGGTTTGTAGCATAGTGTATCTTGCCGTTTTCATCTGCCACTCCGGGTATGCCAATGCCTATGGCATCTACATCGTCAATTACACAATTTGCCTGACTTAGCAAATCATAAATCATCTTTATAATATTTTGAGAAATTACACCAAAGCCTTTTTCAACTTCAGTTGCTATGTTATAAGAGTGAATTATATTCATATTTTCGTCAACTAATCCGGATTTTATACTCATTCCGCCAATATCTATACCTATTTTTTTCATATATCCCCCTGCAAAAATATCTTATTTTTGGTATAATTATTATATCATAAAAAAATTATATTTAAAGGAAAGATTATGAAAATAAAATTAAAAGTAAGAAGAGCGTCATTTTTCATCTTCGTCTTTATTTTTTTAATGGCTCTTACATTGATAACTATCGACATCTCAAATAATGTAAGCATTGAAAAAGAAGTGAAAAATTTCATAACGAAGATAGAAAAAGTTGAAATCTCAAACGAAAAAAGCTACATATACACAAACAATATGCTTATTAAATCTTTTATATCAGACTTAGATTACAAGGTGGGAGACATACTTGAAGTAAGCGGAAAAGTCCAAGATAACCTGTCTTTGGAAAATAAATCTTACGGTCTCTACCTCAAAAGCAAGGGCTACAACTATACTATAAGTGCAAGTAAAATGAAGAAAATAGGTGAAGAAGAAAATTTATTCAGCCATATATTTGAGATAAGACAAAGTATATCTTCATGGATTGACCTTGTATTCCCAAAATACAACGGAATCATAAAGGCTCTGACCGTTTCAGACAGGCAAAATATAGGAGAAGAAGATAAAAGTCTCTTTTCAAAATCAGGTCTTAGCCACATTATCAGCATATCAGGCTTTCATATAGTCCTTGTAAGCTCGATATTTTTCAGTATTTTCTTCTTCTTACCTAAGAAATACAGATATATATGCTCTGCGATAATTACCTTTTTCTATGTTGCAATCACAGGATTTAATCCTCCTTGTGTCAGAGCATATGTCTTTTACATCTGCTATATAGCATCAATCCTACTTCAAAAGAGATACGACATATTTTCAGTCGGATTTTTGCTTGCATCTGTTTATATGGCTCTCAATCCTTATATTATCTTTAATATAGGCTTTTGCCTTTCATTTATGTGTGTATTTTCTATTGCAATGTTTTACAAGGGAATATTTACTATTTTAAAAAAACGTATAATAAGATTTGGAATAAGATTTGGAGAAATACCAAAGGCAATAGTATCAGCAATTAGCGTAACTGTAGCTTCGTATGTATTGACTTTACCATATTTGTATTACAATATAGGCGTTATAAGTTTTATTTCCGTACTTTCAAATATCATAAGCATTCCTATAATATCATTGTCTTACCCTTTTATTATGCTAAGTCTGCTGTTCATGAATATTCCATTTTTATGCAGCGTATTTGCGAACATAGTCAACTTTCTGCTCACTATATTTTATAAGTCAAATGAACTTTTGATAAGACTACCCTTTGCCTACGTAGAAATAGAAGAGAGAAAATTATCCTATGTACTATGCGCCTATGTAATTATACTAAGTGCTTATCACATCCATATAAAAAATAAAATTGAAAAAAATATGTTTTTGACAAAAAAATAATACCAAGTTTTTAAATTAAGCTTGGTATTTTTTAAAAATATAAAAACTAAGTTTTTCATTGCTTTATTAACTAAATAGTATCAAAATAAATGTCTGAAAAACAAAAATACACATGATGCTATCAATTTTTAAAATTTATATGTTAAAGTTCATTTATTATCAATCTGTTCAAACTTTATAGTTTTTTGACATCTTCAATCCACTTGGCATAGTTTGTCTTATTAATAATTGAATGATTGAAAGGAAGCTGAATTTTGGCATTTCCTATTGACTCTTCCAAGGCTTTAAGAGTTGCTTTTACATTTGTTGAGCCTGAAGTAGCAAAAGGAACTATCTTCTTTCCGTCCAAATCATACTTTTTCAAATAGTCGGTAACTATAACAGGCGGTTTACTAAACCAGACAGGGTATCCTACCAAAATAACATCCACATCTGATATGTCTACAATAGGCGCAAAATACTTAGCCACCTCACCTGACTTTTTTTCCTTACGAGATCTTGCAATAGCTTTGAAATATGAACCGTATGACACCTCCGGTTCTATACTTATCATTTCGCATCCAAGGTCTTTTTTTATATTTTCTGCAATTTTCTTTGTCTTTCCACTGTTTGAATAGTAAAATATTATCGCTTTCATAATCTAAGCTCCTATTATTTGATATATTCTTTTTAATACTTACTCTTAATAATGTCTTTATCACAAAGATATATCTTTGAACTACCAACATTATACAACTTTTTATTCTATTTTTAAAGTAAAGTGATTTTTTTATCATATAATTTTCACTTATTAATATTACATTATTTCCAAGTCTATATATTGTCATTCAAAACACAGTCTGACAGAGATACTACATAGCCCACTACCTTCATATCTTCAATATTGTCTTCCCATCCATTTACATATTTGATATTACTTACCTTTCCGCTTACAGCAATTAAACTCTTATTATCTTTTGACGGAATGAATTTATGGTAAAGTATCTTGATTTCTTCAACCCTTCCTTCAAATGCCAGTACCTTATCTCCCTTAGCATAATGGGCGTCATAACAATAATCTATTTTTCCAATGTCAACAGGTGAATTAAAAGCATTATTACTTAACACTGTCCATTCCACCTTATCTCCTATGGAAAAAGGTGTGCCACAACATTGCATTTGCCACACTGCATAAAAGACTGTACATCTTTTTCCTTTATTTAGCCTATCCATAATAACTCCATATCTTTGTTAATTAATAATAAAAAATGCTCATTTTTCAACGCTACTATTCTAATACTAAAGTCTAATAAAATAATGGATAAAATATTTTTGGTGCAATCATAATAAAATCATAAATATTATACTATTTTTTTAATTATTGTTGAAGATTATCCATAGATTAAATAGATATTAGTATTAAACTAAAGTTTTAAATCACTCCTGCTTTTTCAAAATGCTTTTTAAGTATCTTTGTTGCAGCGAATGCTCCTATGCAAGCAAGAACAAAAGTTATCAAGCCAAATCCTACTGCCCACG
>CAUQVF010000022.1:0-47761 GCA_963521605.1 uncultured Peptostreptococcaceae bacterium
GGTCATTATATATGCCTCTTAGTATTATATTTTGTATGGTCAGTATTTCTATATCATCTTGATTTATTTGTCTTTCATCATCTATCAGTGATTTGTATAGTTGTATTAATCTCGTCTTATCTGAGAACAAGTCTATAAATAAACTGTCTTTTAGTGTGTAGTTTGGTTTATTTTTGGATGGCATAAATTCTCCTTTGATTTACAAGATTTAATTAATAAAAAATAAACTGTTATACTGAACTTTATTATAAATATAGATAATTTCACTTTATTAACATTTATTGAAATTATTAAAATTTATAGGAAAGTTATTATATATAAAGATACCTACTAAATAAAGCTACTATTAGAATTTAAATACAACTATAACATCTTATAAAAATATCTACTTAAGCAGAAAGTATATAAAATCTCTCTAATTTGAATTATAATTTTATAGTACAAATAAAATTAATAAAAGTACAGTTATCTCTGAGCTAATTATGATACTATAGTATATCTTTATTATAATCATATTGTATGTATTTGTAAAGTCAAAGAACAATCTCCGCTATTTAACTAATGTTAAACAGCGAAGATCTTTTATAAAATATTATGTTTAAGTCCTAAAAATGATTTTAAAGCAATTTATATTTCTATATTAATAAAAAGTAATTAAATTAATATGCTTTTGCAAGATACACCATGTGTTTAGCTTCTTTTCCACAGAATGGACATACATCTGATATCTTTTCCTGTTCAAAAGGAAGGCATCTTATAGTTGCAGCTGTTTCTTCCTTTATCTTTTTCTCACAAGATGCATCTCCACACCACATTGCCTTTGCAAACCCCTGATTTTGCTCCATACGCACTTTAAACTCATCATAGTCTTTGCATACAAATGTCTTTTCTTCTCTATTTTTAAGTGCCTTTTCAAAAAGTCCTTTTTGTATGTCAGCTAACAAAGTCGGAACACTCTTTTCTATTTCATCTATACTTATTTGATCTTTTTCAAGTGTATCTCTTCTTGATATTGAAACTACGTTGTTTTGTATATCTCTTGGCCCTATTTCTATTCTTAATGGTACTCCCTTCATCTCATACTCGTTGAACTTCCAACCTGTAGAGTTTTTAGAATCGTCATCCAATTCCACCCTGATTCCAAGATTTTTAAGAGTAGCGTATATTTCTCTCGCCTTATCAAGCACTCCCTCTTTTTGTTGTTGTATAGGGATGATTACAACTTGTATAGGAGCAATTTCAGGTGGTAAAACCAAGCCTCTGTTGTCGCCATGAACCATAATTATAGCTCCTATAAGCCTTGTACTTACTCCCCATGAAGTGTGGTACGGATTTTCCAACTTACCTTCCCTGCTTTGATACGTTATATCAAAAGCCTTAGTAAAATGTTGACCTAAGTTATGAGATGTACCTGATTGCAGAGCCTTACCGTCGTGCATCATAGCCTCTATAGTATATGTTGCATGAGCTCCAGCAAACTTTTCGCTCTCAGATTTTATACCTGTTACCACAGGGATTGCAAGCACTTTTTCCGCAAGCTCAGTGTAAATACCAAGCATTTGAAGTGTCTCTTCTTGAGCCTCAGCTTCTGTCTCATGAAGGGTGTGTCCTTCTTGCCACAAGAATTCCGATGTTCTTAAGAAAGGTCTTGTAGTCTTTTCCCATCTTACTACCGAGCACCATTGATTGTAAAGATATGGAAGTTCTCTATATGTTCTTAGCCACTTTGAATACATAGAGCATATTATAGTCTCTGATGTAGGTCTTACACAAAGTCTCTCGCCAAGTTCTTCTTGACCGCCATGTGTCACCCATGCCACTTCAGGAGCAAAACCCTCAACATGTTCCTTTTCCTTATTTAGTAAGCTTTCAGGTATGAGTAGTGGGAAGTAGCAATTTTTATGTCCTGTCTCCTTGAACCTCTTATCCAAATATGACTGAATATTTTCCCAAATAGCGTAGCCGTATGATTTTATAACCATGAAGCCCTTAACAGGTGAATAATCTACCATATCTGTTTTTCTGATTACATCTGTATACCATTGTGCAAAATCATCTTCCATATTTGTAATATCTTTTACAAATTCTTCCTTCTTATTTTTTGCCATAAATCCCCCTTATAACCGAGAATAAGGCTTAATACTTTTGCATTAAGCCTTAAACCACATAACATTTATAATAATTAAAATAATCTTTTTTGTGAAAGTAAATCATCATTTAAATTAGACAGCTTATCCTTAAGACCTTGCAACTTGCTTGTAGTGTTGTCACCGTCTTCAATATCTTCTTCGATTACACTTGCTGTTTCTATAGTTTCAACAACTTCTTCTATTTCACCGTCTTCCTTAGTCTCATTCATAATCTTAAGGAAGGAATCTGCATCCACTATTGATTTGTCAAGCAATGTCTCAGCCAATTTATCAAGTTTTCTCCTGTTTGCTTTGAGTATAGCAACAGTCTCTTCAAAAAGTTCGCTTGATATTTGTCTAGCCTGTTCTATTATCTCGTCATTAGGTCTTCTCATACCAAGTTCTTCAAGATTTATCAATGAGCCGTTAAGTCCAAGTATCTTGATATAGTTAGAGATTATCTTAGTAGCCTGTTCTATATCACTTACAGCTCCTACAGTTATCTCATCATCAGACTCGACTATCATAGTCTCGCCTGCTCTACCTCCATAAAGCTCCTTGACTTCATTTTTCATATCCATCTTACTTCTCAAACCTTCCTTAGGTTGAGACAATGTATATCCTCCCGCTCCTGAAGTAGTGCCTATAACACTTACTTCAAGTATCGGTTTACCAAGCATATGACCGACTATCGCATGGCCTGCCTCATGATAGGCTATGATTTTCTTTTCTTTTTCACTTTGATACTTATCTTCTTTTTTATCACCCTTGATGATTATCTTTAAGAAAGAATCGTCAAGGTCTTGTTGTTCAACTACTTCACTGCCACGAGTAACAGCCTTTATTGCAGACTCGTTCAAGAGATTTTCAAGCTCTGACGGGCTGAATCCTATTGTCTTTGAAGCAAGTTTTTCTATATCTATACTTGGAGACAATTTCTTTCCGTTTTTGTAAAGTTCCAAAATCTCCAATCTTTCTTCCTTGTTCGGTAGAGGTACAGCCACATGTCTGTCAAATCTTCCCGGACGTACCAATGCCGGATCCAAGTCTTGCAATCTGTTTGTAGCTGCTATTGTTATTACGCCTTTTTTTGCAGAAAAACCGTCAAGTTCGTTGAGCAAAGCTGTAAGAGTCTTGTCATCTTCAGATGATCCCTTAAAGCCACCTCTTGCTCCACCTATTGAGTCAACCTCATCTATAAATACTATACAAGGTGCATTTTCCCTTGCTATCTTATATAGATTTCTAACTCTTCTTGCTCCTAAACCTACATAAAGCTCCACAAAGTCAGATCCGTTTACCTTATAAAAAGGCACACTCGCCTCACCTGCTATAGCTCTTGCCATCAATGTCTTACCTGTTCCCGGAGGGCCATAAAAAAGCACACCGTTAGGAAGTCTTGCACCTATTTTTTCATAGGCTTTCGGATTTTTCAAAAAGTCAAGTATGAATTTTGAGTCATTTTTAAGAGTCTCATAGCCGGCAATATTTGAAAACTTAGTATCAGGAACATCTGTAACAAGCTCGTTGTCTGCCGGTTCCAACCTTCTTTGGAAGTTGAACATAAATCCTAAAAGTATGATAAACGGCAATAAGTTAAGCACAAGAGATAGTATGATGTTCATAGTTTGAGAAGTTTTTACAGAAAATACTCTTATACCTTCTTTTAAAAGGCTCTCTCTAAATGTGTCTGAACTGGGATTTTCTGTAACATATTTGAATCTACCTTCCTTAGGAAGTAACTTTTCATCAATGGATGTCTCTTTAGATTTTGAATAAGAATCTATCATCTGAAGGTATTCTTCCGTCAACACAACTCCTTTTTTCTGCAAATATTCATTTGTAGGCAAAAACTGAATTGTAGAAGAACCTGAACTTGAAAATACGTAGCTGATTTCCTTATTTGCTACCATAGAGCTAAATTGTTCATACGAAACATATTTAGTTTGGCTCTTATCTGCATTTGCTTTTCCTGTAGTTGCACCACTACTGATATAAGCGTATACCAACACTGATGCGATTATTACAATCCAAATCGAGTTTTTTTGTAAAAATTTTATTAATTTATTTCTTCCATCGTCTTTTTTCATCTAATCACCTTTCAGTATAATAAATCAATTTATGATAATTTTCAATATTTTTTTGATAAAATCTTCCTGACTGCTTAGATTATACCCAAATAAAAGCAATCTAAAATTTAATAATCAACACTTAGATATAAAACTTAACATAAAAGCTTATGGATTGATATTTTACACCCAAGTGTTTAAAAATTTATTAAACATAGACTTAAAAATTTATTAAACATAGACTTAAAAATTTATTAAAATATTTTACAAACTTATATAATTTTTGTATAATAATAATTGAAGAAGATTGACTAATTAAAAAATTTAATTGCTTGCAATAAAAAATACAAGTAGGTTTTTATGGGAAAATTTTATGTTATAGAATCAGGTAGTGACGCCTGCGGTAAGGCAACTCAATCCAATTTACTTTATGAGCATCTAAAAAAAGATAATAAAGTACTTAAGATAGAGTTCCCAAATTATAAAAGTGCCTCTTCATCACTAGTAAAGATGTACCTTAGAGGAGATTTCGGCAAAAAACCGGAAGATGTAAACCCTTACATCACTTCAACTTTTTTTGCAGTAGACAGGTATGCTACATTTAAGACTGAGATAGAACAATATTACAAAGAAGACTACATTATAATAGCTGACAGGTACACCACTTCAAATATGGTATATCAGGCAGGAAAATACGATAATATAGATGAAAAAGCCAAGTTTTTGGACTGGCTGTACGACTTTGAATTCAATTTGTATAAACTGCCTAAACCTGACAAGGTCTTTTTTTTGGATTTAGCTTTTGAAATCTCTTATAAATTGATGAAGGAAAGATCTGCTAAAACTGATCTTGATGTGGACATACATGAAAACAGCAGAGATTATCTTGAAAAAGTCTACAAAAATGCGAAATTTGTCGCAAAAAAATATGGATGGTGTCATATAGATTGCCAAGAAAACGGAAATCTCAAATCTGTAGATGACATACATCGCCTTATATTAAATAATCTGTAATAAAGGTATATTTATGAAGAAAATCGAAAGAATAAAAGAAATACTCTTGGAAGAATATGATGAAAATCACTTAAAAAACTCATATATCTTTGAAAGCAAGGATCAAAATTCGGCTCTTAAGCTTGCTCGTGAAATAAGTGAATATATTTTACAAACTGACAGTCTTGAAAATACTCCTGATTTTATGAGCATAAAAAAAGAAGATATGAGCATAGATACTATTAGAAATATCATAAAAAATTGCAGGGTAAAACCATTCAAATCAAAAAAAATCTATGTCTTTGAGGACTCATCAAAGTTTAACATTTCTATGCAAAATGCATTTTTAAAGACCTTGGAAGAACCTCCGTCAGATGTTATATTCATTCTGATTACTTATAATGCTTCCACTTTTTTAGATACAATTCGTTCTAGATGTATCACGTATTTTTTCGATGAGGATGTTCAGGATATATACCAAAATGATGATATTTTACTGTCTGTAAGAAAACTTCTCGACATCCTGGTTTCAAAAGATGAGGTACAGATGATAGAATACATCCAAGATATCAAAAAACTCAAAGACGATGTTGACGACTATCTCACTTTTCTGCTTGACAGCCTAAGAAATATGATGATAGCAAAGGAAAGTGTCAGTCTGATTCAAAACGAATACAAACAAAACAAATATATACACGACATAGTTTCAAAGTTCACATATTATGAACTCCTCGCAATATTGGACTTGGTAGAACGCTCAAGGATAAAACTCAATAATAATTGCAGTTTTTCAATGACTATGGAGACCATGTTGCTTAATATTATGGAGGTTAGGATTTGAAAAAAGTAATAGGAGTAAAATTCAAACAGGTTGGCAAGATTTACCACTTTGAATGTTGCAATAATGATAAATATGAAGTTGGAAGTAAGGTAATAGTTGAGACCGCAAGAGGTATAGAATATGCTACAGTAGCAGTTGAACAAAAACTAATGAGTGAAGAAAAGCTCATTCATCCTCTAAAACCTGTTCTTAGGCTTGCCAACTATGAGGATATAAAAACATATGAAAAAAATCTCAAAGATGCCAGTGATGCCATGGAGATATGTAAAGAAAAGATAGCTCAACACGGCTTGGACATGAACCTTATCGACAATGAATACACCTTTGACAAGACAAAGCTGATTTTTTACTTCACAGCTGACGGTAGAATCGACTTTAGAGAGCTTGTCAGAGACTTGGCATCTGTCTTTAGAACAAGGATAGAACTAAGGCAAATAGGCGTACGAGATGAAGCCAAAAAACTGGGAGGTTTCGGCCCTTGCGGAAGAGAATATTGTTGCAAAAGATGGATGGGAGACTTTGAACCTGTAACCATAAAAATGGCAAAAGACCAAGGTCTATCGCTAAATCCCGGTAAGATTTCAGGCACTTGCGGAAGATTATTTTGCTGTCTGAAATACGAAAACGAAAATTACGAAGGAATAATAAAGAAGATGCCTACAGAAAATTCCATAGTGATGACTCCTGAAGGCAAGGGAAAGGTTATACAAAGAGCTACCTTACTTGAAAAAGTCAAGGTACTGCTTGAAACTGAAGATGGTAATGTACAGTTTAAAGATTTTCACTTAAGTGATATAAAGGTACTAAAACTCGCACGAGCTGTACATGACTCTGATGAACAGGTAAGTGAAGAAGAATTGAAAAAACTGGAAGATTAAAGATGATATTAGAAGATGAAACTTTAGACGACTTACAGATTAAAAACTGTAAGATAATACAAAAAAAGAGCGGATTCAAATTCGGAATTGATGCTGTACTATTGGCTAATTTCGTAAAATGCAAGAAAAATGATACAGTTGTAGATTTGGGAACAGGTACAGGGATTATACCGATATTGCTAAAGGCAAAGTCAAATATTGGCAAGATATACGCAATAGAAATACAGGAACATATCGCCGACATGGCAAGGCGAAGTGTAGAACTTAATAATTTTCAAGACCATATTGAAGTTTTAAATATCAACTTAAAGGACTCGCTTGACTTTATTACGAAAAATTCTATTGACATAATAACAAGCAATCCGCCTTATATGCCTAAGGAAAAATTATTAAGCGGCAACGAAAGCATGATGATATCAAGAAATGAGATCTTTTGCGATATAGCTGATATCATGAAAGTATCAAGCGACTTACTCAAGCCCAACGGCAAGATGTTTATGATACATCGCCCCTCAAGGCTTTCTGATATAATATACGAGGGCAGAAAAAACAAACTTGAAGTCAAAGAATTGCAGATGATATACCCTTGCGTTGGAAAAAGTGCAAATTTGATTCTTTTAAAACTGGTAAAAAACGCAAAACCTGAGATACGCATGTTAACTCCACTTATTGTACATCAAGATGACGGTAAATATACGGAGGATGTGCAAAAAATTTATGATAAAAAGGAGCTGGATGCAGAGATATGATAATAAAAAGCGCAAAGATACAAACAAGTGCCACAGATCCGAAATTTTATCCGGATGACAATCTGCCATGCATAGCTTTGGCAGGTCGCTCCAACGTCGGTAAATCCTCACTTATAAATTCACTTTTAAACAGAAAATCACTGGCAAGAGTCTCAGGCACTCCGGGAAAGACGAGGACTATTAACTTCTTTATTATAAATGAGAGCTTTTACCTTGTAGACCTACCCGGATACGGCTATGCTAAATTGTCCAAAACTGAGCAGGAATCATGGGGCAAAACTATGGAACTTTATTTTTCGAAAAGTAAGAATTTAAAGCATGTCTTTTTGCTGCTCGACATTAGACATGAGCCCAAGGCTTCAGATAAACAGATGTATGACTACTGTAAATATTACAACATCCCAGTGGATATAATAGCAACTAAGTCCGATAAAATTTCAAGAGGCGCATATCAAAAGTCCTTTTCGCTGATGAAGAAATTCTTGCAGATAAAAGATGAAATTAAGATATTCCCTGTATCTTCTCTAAACAAGAACGGTATAGAAGAACTGTCTGATTATATGGAAACAGTGATTTTGGCATAAGAGTCTTCCTATTTACAATCATTTATAAAGGAGATATCCGTACATGATGATACCTATAACGTCTGTATTTATCGGACTTATGATAGTATTAATTCCCTTTATGCTTGTTTTTTTTCTTATAAAATTTTTAGGCAAGGGGCAAAGTAAAAGCTTAGATTTGGAGCTTAGAGTACAGTTATTAGAAGAAGAAATAAGACAGATAAAAAGACAGATAGAATTTATAGATGAAATATGATTTAAGTGAGTTATATGGCTCAAGCACTTCATTTTTTAACAAGCTTAAGCTATATAAACTCCAATGTTACAATTTGATTTAGCCTAATATATTGTATTTTAAACAAAATTTTATTTTAAAATTTTGTATATGATTATAAATTTATACTTGACAAATATTTTTAAGCTACTAAAATAGAAAGTACAGCAAAAAACATATTTACACTATTGATATATCTATGTTTCATTATATTAATCAACTATTTAATTTAATAAATACCGTCGCTTTTTTACACGATATTTAGATATTTTAAGATAACTTAGGAGGAAAAAATGTCATTTTTTTATGATGCTGAGAGAATAGTCAGGAAATATCAACATAAGATAGTATTGCCTGAAGGTAATGATATAAGAGTTATAGGAGCAGCTGCAAGACTCAAAAACAATAGTATTTTAGAACCAATTGTGCTTGGTAAAAGAGATAAGATATTACAAATAGCAAAAGAAAACGGGATAGATATGGAAAGAGTACAAATTATAGATCCTGATACTTATGAAGAAAGAGAAGAACTGATCTCAACCTTGATAGAAAGAAGAAAGGGCAAACTTACAGAAGATGAGGCAAGAGAGCTTATAAAAGATGAAAACTACTTCGGAACAATGCTTGTATATACTCAAAGAGCTGACGGACTTGTATCAGGAGCCATTCATACTACCGGCGAAACTGTAAAGCCTGCTCTTCAAATTATAAAGGTAAAGCCGGAATACACAAAGGTTTCAGGAGGATTCTTGCTTATAAGAGATAAGGAATTGTATGTCTTTGGAGACTGCGCTATAAATATAGACCCTACTGCTGAAGATTTGGCAGAAATAGCAAAGCAAACCGCTGAAACAGCTAAAAACTACGGTATCAAACCGAGAGTTGCAATGCTAAGCTTCTCAACAAAGGGCTCAGGAAAAGGACCTATGGTTGATAAAGTTAGACAAGGATATGAGATTGCAAAAGAAAAATACCCTGAACTTGTAATAGACGGTGAACTTCAATTTGATGCAGCCTTTGTTCCTGAAGTTGCTGCAAAGAAATTAAAGACTTCTCCTGTTGCAGGTCAAGCCAATGTATTTATCTTCCCTGACATACAAGCTGGAAACATCGGCTACAAGATAGCACAAAGATTTGGAAAATTTGAAGCTATAGGCCCCATACTTCAAGGTCTTAACTCACCTGTAAACGACCTTTCAAGAGGTTGCAACGAAGAAGATGTTTACAAACTTTGCATAATATCATCTATGGAAGCAATCAAGATAACAGAAGAAAGACAACGTAAAAACAAGGCATAAATTTGAAAGCTCAAATTTATCTAAAATAGGAGAGATTTTGATATGAAGGAAATTAAAACAGTAGTACAAGAAATAATGGACGCACCAAGCTGTTACCCAGCTCTAAGAGAAGCTGCTCAAGACTACCTTGACTGCTTAGGTACTGACAAGGAAAAGGAAGCTGGAAAAAAACTTATAGAATATACACAAGAATGTGTAGAAAAAATTGATGATGTACTTGAATTTTTCCAATCAGATGCCGGAAAAAAAGTATTTGGCGAAGAAAAGGCAGCAGCTCTTGCAAAACAGGCTCAAGAAGTAAAGGCTAAAGGCGGAAAATATTGCTTCTGCCCTGCATGTACTGCCGGAGTTGAGTTACTTGAAAGAAAAGCTGAATTATTGTAATAGTACGGAGTATTTTATATATCTTAACAATGCTTTACAAAAGTTTTTAGACTAATATAGAGAATTTTAAACATAATTCAAGGGCTTGTGTTTATCACAAGCCCTTTTATTCTTATTACATTAATATTTATTTAAAACTCTTTTCAAGAGCCTTAAGATTTTCTTCCATTATTGACAAATAATCTTTGCCTGCATCCATCTCCTCCTTTGTAAGTCCTTCTACAGGATTAAGGACGTCAGTTGTTGCCCCTGTTTCAGATGCTATAGTCTTTGATACCTTGTCAGATGTCAAAGTTTCGAAAAATATCACCTTAACATTATTTTTCTTTACAAACTCTATTACTTCTTTCATCTTTGCAGGATCCGGCTCAGAATCTTCAAATACGCCTTCTATCCCAAGTTGTGATATGCCATAGTCTTTTCCCAAATAGGCAAAAGCCTCATGTGCCACAACTATACTTTTTCCTGAATAAGCTTTTAGAGTTTTAGCATACTTTTCTTCCAAAGCGTCAAATTCTTTGGCATATTTTTCATAATTTTCTTCGTAGTATGACTTATTCTTTTCATCAGCCTTGACCAAGGCATCCTTTATACTTTCCATTTGTTTCTTGGCATTTTTGATGCTCAACCACACATGAGGATCATATTTTCCATGGTGATGATGGTGTTCGTCATGGTCGTGATCCTTGTCTTTGTCATCATGGTCTTTATCTTCAGTCTTATGAGCATCCTCTTTATGCTCATCTTTGTTATCATTATCTTTCTTTCCATCATGATCGTGATTATCTTCCTTTTTTCCGTCATGATCATGATCGTGATCATCATCATCATGATTTTCCAAAAGTTCCAATCCCTTTGATGTCTCAACAGCTACCAACTTCTTATTTGAAAGAGATTTTAGAACATCATCAACCCACATTTCCATGCCAGCTCCGTTGTATACGAATACATTAGCACTTTCCAGTTTAGCAATATCACTTGCACTTGGCTCCCAACCGTGAGCTTCAGTGCCTGCAGGAATGATATTTTCCACATCAGCCTTATCACCGGCAATTTTTTTAGCAAAATCATACATCGGATACATACTTGTAAGTACCTTGATTTTACCTTCTTCTTGTGTAGTTTGTTGCTTGTTTTCCTCAGTTTTTCCACTGCTTTGATTTGTAGGCGCAGAGCTACAAGCGGCAAGCAACATTGACGCTGAAATCAGCGCAGCAAAAATTTTTACAAAACTTTTTTTCATTGTACAATTACCTCTCTTTTAAGATATAACTTCGCAATTGATTTGCAATTTCTAATATTATATCATCATTCGTCTGCCTTTTCAATAATAACTTGCATTAAGATTTTTATTTTTCACTATAAATTATAAGTCCGCCCTTTCTCCTATGTCCGCTGTTCCATAAGTCGGCAAAATCCACCCATCTATATGAGCCGTAAGTTATTGCCTTGACCATAAGTCTGTCTTCCATCTCCTCATAGCCTCCAAGTAAAAACCAATGCCACACATAGTCTCTTACAATTGTATTTTTGTTCTTCAATACAAGCATAGGCACTATATAGCCCTTATCTATCTGATTTTTCAGTATCAACTTTGCGTCTTCATACTTATTGTCACCCTCATAAGCTGAGATTTCCAAGCTATTTTCACCTATATCATCAAAATATTGCCTTACACCGTCAATGTAGATATCAAGCCTATCTATACCTGTAATCCTCGGTCTTAGATATGGTTTTATCGCATTTGTAAAGGCATAATACTCGTCATAGCCCACTTTTTCTACATTGTGCGGATAAAGTCTGCCCTTGCCAAAGTATTTTTTAAAATATACAAAGCTGTCGCAGGCAGTAACTGCTCCACAACCTCCAATCTTCATCCAATACGTCTTAAAATCATCTTGATTCCAACCTAAGTTACTGCCTATATAAAAATAATCAAGTTCTTTTTTCATCTCTTACCTCAGTATATTATAAATAGAGAAATTTTTTCTCTAAAATCAAATTTCCATAACAGTCCTTAAAATCTTTTATATTAAGTTTTCCAAGGAATTATAAGTCAAAAATATATTTTTAAAATTTAAATGCGATTTTTATTCCCATTTTATAATTATTTATTCAATATCAGCGTTTTTTGAATTTCTTCTTGATATTTTGTTGTTTATGGGGTATACTCATCTATGTAATTTATATGATTTTTGTATGTTTTTTGAGATAAAAACATCAAGTCATACACACTAAATATGCAAAGGAGTGTAAAAGTTATGTCTATGTCTTACAAGAATGATTACGGAAAAGTAGTAATAGATAAAGAAGTTATAAAAAAAATAGTAAGTTATAGCTCAAAGCAATGTTACGGCTTAGTTGGAATGGCTTCAAAAAATAAGTCTACCGGCATAGTTGAGTTGCTAAGCTTTTTTGATTCTGGCAAGGGAATAAATATTGAGATAAAAGACGATTTGATATATATAGAACTTTTTGTGATAATTCAATATGGTACAAAGGTATC
Organism: uncultured Peptostreptococcaceae bacterium; assembly: GCA_963521605.1. GTDB lineage: Bacteria > Bacillota > Clostridia > Peptostreptococcales > Filifactoraceae > Peptoanaerobacter. The sequence continues at coordinate 12,685 of CAUQVF010000022.1, forward strand.
TGTTGTGGCTGAAAATATGATAGACCGCATAAAATACGATGTGGAGAGCCAAACCGGACTTAAGGTGAAGAAAATATCAGTAAACGTGCAAGGCGTTAGAGTATCAAATTAGAGTAAAGGAGCTTTCAATGCAAAAAATCAATGCACAAACTCTAAAACATATGTTTTTGGGTGGAGCTAACAATCTTATAAACAACAAGGACTATGTGGATAAACTTAACGTATTTCCTGTTCCTGACGGTGATACGGGTACAAATATGTCCCTTACGCTTAAATCTGCCATAGAAGAGGTCGAAAAATCTGACTGCAAGGACTTAAAAACTCTTGGAGATGCCATAACAAAGGGCTCGCTGATGGGCGCAAGAGGTAACTCAGGTGTAATCTTATCACAAATTTTAAGAGGTTTTTCAAAGTATATAGAAACAAAGGACGAACTTGAAATAAAAGATTTCGCTTATGCCCTCGACAATTCGAGAAAGGTAGCCTACAAGGCTGTAATAAAACCTATAGAAGGTACTATACTGACAGTAATAAGAGAAACAGCTACCTACGCCAGAGAAGTATGTGACAACTATGATAATTACGATGTGTTTTTTGATGATATAATCGCTAAGGCAAACGAAGTTTTGCAAAAGACACCTGATCTTTTGAAAGAGCTGAAAAATGCCGGAGTTGTTGACTCAGGCGGACAGGGCTTGGTATTTTTCATAGAAGGTATGGTAAAGACTTTCAAAGGAGAAGAACTTATATCACATACAGCTTCATCATCTTCTTCAGAAAAACTTTTCGAAGAAGATATACACATCCTTGATGAAGAACCGGAATTTGGATATTGTACAGAGTTTATGCTTATAACTGACAAACTTTCTCCACAAGAATTACAGGAAAAGATAGAAGATCTTGGTAACTCTCTCATCGTTGTCGGTGCTGATGACATAATAAAGGTGCACATCCACTCAAATAACCCCGGAAAAGTATTTGAAATTGCCGGATCTTACGGTGAGCTTGACAGGATGAAGGTAGAAAACATGAGACTTGAGTTTAGAGATAGACTTGCTGAAAATAAGAAGGCTCATGCCAACGATGTTGAAGAAGAAAAGTACGAAAATAAAAAGGATTTTACTGTCATAGCAGTATCAGCCGGCAAGGGACTTGATACTATAATGAGAGATTCAGGAGTTGACTACATCATTGAGGGCGGTCAAACTATGAATCCAAGCACTAACGATTTTATTTCGGTAATAGAAAAGATAAGTCAAAATGACATCTTTATCTTCCCTAATAACTCAAATATAATCATGGCAGCTAATCAGGCAAAGGATATGAGCGACAAAAACGTAAGGGTAATACCTACTAAAAATATACCTCAATGTATCCAAGCACTAATTGCAATGAACACCTTCTCTTCATTTGATGAAAATGAAAAACTTATGAATGAAGCCATAGAAAAGGTAAAAAGTGCTCAAGTTACTTTTGCAGTCAGAGATACTAAGTCTGACGGACTTGAAATTAAAAAAGACGACTTCATAGGTCTTACAGGCAAGGCAATACTTTCTGCCGAAAAAGACTTAAAGACTGCTACAGTTAATCTTATCAAAAAATTGGTAGATGAAGATAGCGAGATAGTGTCATTATTCTACGGAGAAGATGTCAGCAAGGAAGACGCAGACGAGATAGCAGAGCTAATAAGCGAAGAACTTGAAAATGTTGAAGTAGAAGTATACTATGGTGGACAACCGGTATATTATTACTTGATAAGTGTGGAATAATATTAATTTTTTGTAAATTTTTTAAAAATCATTTGAAAAAATCATCAATATGTTGTAAAATATCAAGGTTAAATTGATTTTATATTAATTATTAGCTAAAATAATTTAGCTGTTGAAAGCTAAATCAAAAACTGTTTTATTATAAAATCAAGATTGTAAGATGTTTTTAACCTAACAGCCATTAACTGATAAAGCTGTCTTATTTTGCAACAAATTGATTTTAAAGGAGAACATATATAAATGGCAAATTTGTACAAGGAATGGTCTAAAAAAGCCTACGAGATAAATACTCAAGAAGAATACGACAAATTTTGGAACTGGTATCTACCAATAGAAAAAGATATTTACAACGAACTTTTGACAAATAAAGACACTGTATATTCAGGAACTGTAACAGAACTTGCTACAAAATTCAAGGTTGAACCTTTGACTTTCATAGGATTCATAGATGGTATAAACTCAAGCCTTAAGCAAGAATATGTAATGGACGAATTGGAAGAAAATTCTGAAGTTAAATTGGATATAGACTTTGAAAAGCTATATTTCAATATGCTTGATGCTACGGCTGAATGGCTTTACAATCTTGAAGCGTGGAGGAACATACTTTCAGATGAAAAAAGACAAGAAATAACTAAAAACTACAAGAGAAGCAAAATCATAGTACATGCTGAAAAAATCGGCAGAAACGATCCATGTCCTTGCGGTAGTGGAAAAAAATACAAAAAGTGTTGCGGTTTAAAAGAAGAATAATCCGATATTCCAAGAGGATTAAGCGGACAGCTTAATCCTTATTTTTTATATGTAAGGAGATTTATTATGAACATATCCAAAAGAACGGACTCTATGCCTTATTCATCCGTAAGAAAACTCGTTCCTTACGAAAAAGAGGCTGTAAAACAAGGCAAGACAGTTTATCATCTCAATATAGGACAGCCGGATATCAAAACTCCTCAAGCATTTTATCAGGCAATGCGTGAGTTTAACCAAGAAACTCTTGAATACGCCGACTCACGTGGAGAAAAATCTCTGATAGATGCCGTTATAAAATACTACGACAATATAGATGTGCCTTTATGTTATGATGATATCTTCATCACAAATGGCGGTAGCGAAGGTCTGTTATTCGCTTTTTTTGCAACTATGGACGAGGGTGACGAATTACTGGTACCTCAACCTTTTTACACAAACTACAACTCTGTTGCTAAGATGGCAAAAATTGAAATAAAACCTATAGTTACTCTTTCAGAAGACGGATTCAAACTGCCAAGCTATGAAGAGATGAAAAAACTTATTACGCCAAAAACTAAGGCATTTTTGATAACAAATCCTAACAATCCTACAGGAGCTGTATACTCTTATGAAGAATTAAGAGATATTTGCACCCTTGCAAAGGAACATGGACTTTATATCTTAGCCGACGAAGTATACAGAGAATTCATCTATGATGACGATGTAAAGCATATTTCACTGGGAACTATGGAAGATGTAAGGGAACATGTGATAATCATCGACTCAATATCAAAGAGATATAGTGCCTGCGGTGCAAGAATAGGCATACTTGCTACAAAAAACAAGGATGTACAACAAATGCTTATGAAACTTTGTCAACTTAGACTTGCTGCACCGACACTTGGTCAAGTAGGTGCTGCAAAGCTATATCAGACACCTCAAAGCTACCTCAAGGAAGTAAATCAGGAATATAAGAAAAGAAGAGATGTATGCTATGAATGTCTCAGCAAAATAGATGGAGTATTTTGTAAAAAGCCTCTTGGAGCCTTTTACATGATGGCAAAATTGCCTGTTGAAGATGCTCAGGACTTTTGCATATGGTTGCTTGAAAACTTTGACGTTGACGGAGAAACATTGATGATGGCACCTGCCAACGGATTTTACTGCAATCCTGAGGACGGCAAGAGTGAAGTTAGAATTGCTTATGTACTTGACAGCGAAAAGCTGAAAAAGGCTTTTAATATATTAGACAAGGGATTAAAAGCATATAATTCAAGAAACAAATAACTTTTATAATAAGAATCTAAGCAAAATACTATTTGTAGTTGAAAAAACAACAGATTGCTGCATTAAAAATTGCGGAGTAAAAATATGAAATACTTGTTCTTCTTGTTGATAGTTTTAGGATTGCCCTTGTTTATCATAAGCATTAAATATATACTTCGTTTTACAGATAGTGAAGTGATTTATGACTTGCCTTTTATTGATGAGCAGGGAACTTTTACAATAGTTAGCAAAGGTAGATACGCTCTATGGCTCAGCGGAAAAAAATTTACAAAATCTCCCTTAGGTGAATTTTCTTTAAGCGTAATTAATAAAACTACAGGAGAACATGTACAGCTATCAGAGAATTTTTTAAGAGCCGGTGTAGACCTCTTTAAAAGAGGAAGAATGCACTTGTATTCCTTCCAAGCTGAAGAAGGAACATATCTTATTTCCTTGGATAAGGAAGGAAGCATAATGGATAAGATGAGTAACTTATTAGCAAACATTATAATAAGAAAACCTGTTGACTACAGCTTATTTTCTATACAGGTTCGCACTCATGTTTCTTCACTTATCTTAGTGCTATGCATTTTGGCTAATATATTTGCTTCTGCTATGATAGTTTTAGGAATTGTTCTTCCTTTGGCTTGGAAATAAAAGTATTAATACCTAAATATAATAAAATAATGGATAAAATATTTTCAGCATATTTATAGTATAATCATAAATAATATAGTGTTTTAAAAAACTGTTGACTAATATTATCCATAAACTAAATAGATACAAGTATAAACAAATAGCAATATCTTAAAAAACCGCCAAAAAAGGCGGTTTAATTTTTCATAAAATATGTTATTGTTGCAATTATCCACAGGTGAAGTGGATAAAATACATAGAAAAAATACTTTGAAAAGGCATTATTTAGTCCTACCTTGCCGTTATATAATTTTAAAATCGGAATAGTAATTACAATAAAATAGTTATAATATGCAAGTAAAATATAAGGATCACTGTAATATATGCTATAATTTAGTGCATTTGAAAAATCATACAAGGCTATAGAAATATAAGCCATATTCCTCTTAAATTCATTGTTCCAAAATATATAACTTACAAATATTACTATAGGAATTAACATTCCTCCCTCAAAATAGCTTGAGGCATAGAGTAAGCCTAAGATTAGAACAATCTTTAAAATAATATTCTCAATATCTCTGTAAACATATAAGATACTTACTCCAATGGCAAGCTCCATTAAAATGCTGTTGCGTATTACCACATCCCTATCTGCAAAAATACCGTTAAGTATGTAATTACCTATAAGCATAAATATAGCAAAGCCGTACAATCTAATCAGATACTTTTTGACATCTCTTGTATGGATGAAACCCTCAACAGCAAGATAGGCAAAACCTACAGCCACACATCTGGATGCAATTCCAAATACTATATTCCAGCTATCAGGTACGAAAAAATCTATATGATCAAGCACCATCAAAAAAGCAAGCAAAAGCTTAAACTTAAATCTGTCCATTATAACACCCTCCTTTCACATAAATGTAAACAAAAGAAATAATAATTAAAAGAATATTATAAAGCCTAATAAAACAATGATTATTATATCTTCAGTTCATTTATAATGAATTATAAATCATCTACTACTATTTATAAACATTAACAAACTCAATCCATATCTTAAATAAATAATAGTATAAAAAACTATAATATCCAAACTTATACTACAATCTAATAAAAAAACGGATAAAATATTTTCAGCAAATTTATAATGAAGTCATAAATCATATACTATTTTTTTAAATTATTGATGAAGATTATCCATAGATTAAATATATGAAAGAATTATACTAATAAACTTTTGTAAGACCAAGTAGTTATTTTGAATGAATCTATACATTGTAGAGATTTTCGATAACTGTTTATAACATAACTAAATAGCTTTTTAACAGTTTTTTAGCATTAGAATCTTTTACAGTATTATACACTTGTTGACAATAAAAGACAATAAAAAATCTCACCTGTTAAGTGAGATTTTTTATTTGTTGGAAAGGGTATGTTTATATTAAAAAAACTGTAATATCTCTTTTACCTTATCCTTACGATATTTTAGTACCAGCCTCTAAGTTTCATAGCTTCTGCAACTTTCTTAACTGAGTAAGCAAATGCAGCGTCTCTCATTGTTGGAGCCTTGTAAGTTTGTTTAGTTTCCCAGATATTGTTAAATGCTTTAACCATTTCTATTTCTTGTTTTTCTTCTACTTCTTTTTCTGACCAGTAGTATCCGTATAGGTTTTGTACCCATTCAAAGTAAGAAACAAGAACTCCACCAGAGTTAGCCAATATATCAGGAGCTATTTCTATTCCTTTAGCGATAAGTTTAGCTGCAGCTTCAGGAGTTATAGGACCGTTAGCTGCTTCGCATATCAATTTAGCATTGATTAGTTCCACTTCTTGTTCTTTTATTGCATTTTCAAGAGCTGCAGGTATCAATATGTCAACTTGCAATTTCCAGAAATCTTCCAAAGTTATTTCTTTTGATCCAGGGAATCCTATCAATGTCTTATTTTCAACTTGATATTTGTCAAGTTCTGCAAAGTTTATACCGTCTTCTTTAACTATAGCATAAGTTTTCTTTTGTTTAGGATCGAATTCAGCAACAGCTATAACTTTTGCACCTTGTCTTTCAACGTTTTTAACAGTGTATCTACCGACATTACCGAAACCTTGAACTGCAACAGTAGCTTTCTTCATGTCTATTCCCATTTTAGCAGCCATTTCTCTTGCTATAACGGCAACACCGAATCCTGTAGCTTCATTTCTTCCTTTTGATCCACCAAATCCAAGCGGTTTACCTGTGATGAAACCTATTTCCATCTTATCTCCGTTGCATTTGATGTATTCATCAGTCATCCAAGCCATTATTTGACCGTTTGTTCCTGAATCCGGAGCAGGTATATCTATTTTTTCTCCAAGATATTTGTATACTCCTCTGATGTATCCTCTTGATATTTGTTCCAATTCTCTTTGAGAAAGTTCATTAATATTACAACTTACTCCACCTTTTCCGCCGCCGTAAGGGATACCAACGACACCGCATTTAAATGTCATCCAAAGTGAAAGAGCCTTCACTTCATCCAAGCAAACATCCGGATGGAATCTTATTCCGCCCTTTGAAGGACCTATTGCTGAGCTGTGAGCAGATCTCCAGCCTTTGAATACTTTTACTTCACCATTATCCATCTTTACAGGTATAGTAATTTCTATAACTCTTTGGGGTTCTTTAAGCAATTCGTAAACTATAGGTTCAACTCCCAATAAATCGCAAGCGCTCTTAAGTTGTTTTTGTGAGTTTACCAAAGGGTTTAATGATTCTGTTGCCATTTTTAATCCACTCCTTAAAATTTTAAAATATAAAATATTATAAACTTAACTAAATTATTAGAAGAATCTTATGTAATACAGCAAGAATCCTCTTCTTTTAAAAAAGTAAAACATACCTGAAACCTTTAGATTTTGCAATATTAAAATAGTTAAAAAATCAACTAAAATTGCAAAACAAGAAGATGTTCAATACTTTAATGCAAATGATTTCTCCTGTAGCAATAATTATATACTAAAAGCTGAATTTTTGCAAGTATTTTTTTAAATTTTTTTACTTTATTTATTTTTTGCAATTTTTATTGCAAAATTTCTGTTATAATTTAGTAATTTTACCAAGAAAACATAGGTAAAAACAAAATATAGCTTGATGATATCGTTTTTTAACTTACTCTTCTCTTTTAAAAACGAAGTATTTGTTTAAGAGAAAATTTATCGGAGTAGTCAAAATTATATTTATTATTGGCATTATCTTATCTGAAATTCCAAGCTTTTCAACTCCCAGATACAGCATTATCTGCCCCAACAAAAAAGTAGAGCCGTAAGAGATGTATATTTTAAGCAATGAACTTTTGCTGTTGACATTATCAACTTTAAATACTATTTTATTATTAAATACATATGAAAACAATACGCTGAATATAAAGCTGATGGCAAAAGATATGTTATAATTAACACCTGCAAATAATAGAAAATAGTAGATGCCTAATTGAAAGATGGTATTTATAAGTCCTACCACTATGAATTTAATAAATTTAATAAACTCTTCATTATTTTTAAAAGATTTTGACATACTTAGCTCCTATTAAAATAATTACTTATTAAAAATCAAAATATATTCTTATACTAAATATTTTTTTTACTATGATATACAAATTAAAATCATTGATATCTTGATGAAATATAAGTACTTTTACTAAATAGTTTACACTAATCAACATTTATAATGTCAAGTATTTATTTTAAATAACTCCATGCATTGTAGAGATTTTCAATAACTTTTTTGCAAGATAATTACATGGCTTTTAACCGGTTTTTAGTATTAGTATTATAACTCAATTGAAAATTTACTTTTATACCATCATATATTGTATTCAAAAAAACTCCCGCATAAGCAGGAGTTATAAATTAATTCTTAATTTTATCCATCTGACGGACATGACTTAGTTGTGAGCTAAGAGCCTTTATTACAGCTGTCGTCAAAATTACTGATATGATAGCCTCAGGCAATCCTGAAGTCAAAGCTATGCCAAATAGTACATTTCCGGCTTCTGACGGAGCTTTATTCAATTTTTGCATATACATAGAGCCGTACATCAAATACACTCCACCAAGTACCAAAACAGTATTGGTAAGAGAACCCATAAAGCTGCTGATTATCACTGCAAAATTGTCATAGCTTTTTTTATGAGTCAGGTACGCTGTTGCAAGTACAAATGCCAAAAGTATCAAACTCAAAAAAGCATTGAGCGTCTTTGCAGCAGTTATATTAGTATAGAACAGATACGACATAAAAATTGTTAAAAGCACGTATACTACATAACTTACAGCTTTTAGAGTAGAGCTTTTTCTCTTTGAAAAAAAGCTAAATACATAGTAGCTGACAATACCTATTAAAACACGAGGTAGTATTGAAATCAGCGGGTTGTAAAATGCAAATGAAAGTAAATTCGGTGTGGTGATGTTTTTTACAAGTGATGATATTCCAAATATCAACCCTATAGACGCACCTACCACCGGTCCTTCTAAAATTGCACCTACTATTACGGGAATATGCATTGTAGTAGCATTAATAATCCCGAGCGGTATCAAACCAAGAGGAGTCAATCCCAGTACAACGGTAATCGCCCCGAGCATCGAAGATACCACGAGTTTTCTCAACTTTTCTTTTTTCATTTTTTCCTCCAGATACAGTTCTTAAATTTAAGATAATGTTCCTCAGATATAATTATACACAAATTTTGCCTAATGTAAAGATTTTTCCTTAATATCTTGTTATTTTTTTACTTATTGCAAGTCTTGTTTATTAAGACAATAATTTATATTTATTAAAATGACAAATCTACTTGGATTTGAGATATAAGTCTGTGAGTATAATTGGATATTCCTTATTTTCCTGCTTATCCTTCCAAGCAACTACAAACCTTACGACAGCCTTATAAGGTCTATATCCTTTCTTATAATAGTCTTCTAATTTTTCCTTGCAAGATTTTGAAAACTTCGCAAGTTTTATTTTACTGCCTCCCATTTTAACTGTGAGATATTCTTTTTCAACCATAAGTTCACTTCCACTTAGCAATGAAAATATCTCTGCTGATTTATCTTTGAAGTAACTTAAGACAACATCCTTGTAAGAAAGTTGAATGCTTATTTCCTTAGGCTTATCATAGCTATTCTCGTCATAGTATCTGTCTATATTATCTATATTGATATTATCAAACACATCATTGTTGCAATGTATTTGAAGATTATTTTTTGCCCTTGTCAAAGCCACATATATCTTCCTTTTCTCCTCATCATCATCTTTTATCTTTCCCCTTATCATAAGATATACGGTGTCAAACTCCCTGCCTTTAGACTTATGAATAGTTGAAATAAATATAGCCTTGTTATCCTGTCTGTAAAAATCCTCAAATACAGATTCATCTATAAATTCCTGAAAATCTGATATAAACTTCGCCTTATTTGTATTTTCAAAATCTTCTATCATATTCAGGCAATTTTCCAAAACATCACTGTCCTTGTATTTTGATATCAGGCTTTCTTTGGCAAGCTTCCAAATACTTTCGGGAATTATTAGAGAAGAAGGGTTTTTTTCAATCTCCTGATTTATTTTTTTGCTGAAGTACCTTACTTCAGCAAGATCTGAAAACTTAAATCTTTCCATGCTTTGCAGAAGTTTTGTATTGATTTTCAGAGACTTTAAGGCTGCTGAGATTTGAAGCGCCTCTTCATTGGTACTTGTCAATACGCATCTTGTATCACTGCCGTTTTGTATCTTAGTTATAAGAGCAGTCTGTATATTATTGCTCTTGTATTTTGTTACAGATACATCCCCGCTTGAGTCGGAAAAAGCTACACAAGATTCGGATTTTATCCTGTTTTTCAGATTTTTTAAGAATTCATCTGAGAACTCGACTATCTTTTTTGCACTTCTATAATTTGTCACAAGTTCATATTTTTTTGCTCCATACTTGTCAATTAGAAGCTGCATGTATTTCGAGCTTGAACCTCTGAAACCGTAGATGTTTTGATCATCATCTCCTACAGCAATAACCCTTATGCCGTCATTTGCAGCTATGATAGCTTCCAACAACTTAAAGCTGTCCTCATCCATGTCTTGTGCCTCATCTATTACTATTACGGACTTTGTCACCTGTCCTTGCTCCACTTTCTTAGATAGAATCTCATCTACAGCCTTGGATACTATGTTTTCCGATTTTTCTACAGTACCCCTTTGCCCCAAGACATCAAAACAATATGAATGGAATGTTTTTATATCTACAAAATACGCCCCGTCACCTATAAGATCAATCAATCTCTTCTTGAATTCCGTAGCTGCTGCACGAGAAAATGTAAGCATTAACAACTGCTCCGCCTTTACATCCTCCATCAGCAAAAGTGATGCGAGCTTATGCACAAGAACCTTTGTTTTTCCGCTGCCTGCTCCTGCCAACACTGTAATAAACTGGGAATTGTCGTCATTTATTATCTCTTTTTGTTTAGCTGAAAGTTCTTCAAATAGCTCTTTATATTTCAAAGGGGAAATATTTCTTTCCAAATCAACTTGTTCAGCCTTATCAAAATACTTTATTAAAAAGTCTTTAAAAGGCATTTGAAAGTAGTCTTTGACAAATTGCAAGGCTTTTTCATAGTTTTGCGCCATAACACGAGCATATTTACCTACTATGTGTATCTGTTGTTTCTTCTGATTATAGTGTTCTTTTAATATCTTATAATCTATCAACTTATACTGCACTCTATTATCCTTTTCAAGCCTTGAGATGTGCATTGTATTATAAAGCACAAGGAAACTACCTTCTAAAGACATAGCGCCTATCTTAGTAAGATAAAGTATGGCTTCTTCTATATCTTCCAATTTGACATTTTCATTACCTGCTTGCTGTTTATAATCGTTGAACATCTCTATTAGAGAAAATTCAACAGTTGCTTCTTTTTCAAATGAACTTATTTGCCCATAGAGTTTTTCAATAATAAATTGCGATATATCCTTTCTGAGTTTGAAAAAGTCCAACAATTGCTTCTTTGTAAATTGCGGATATACCATGGCTTTTTTAGCAAAACTGTTATCCTGTTTTTTAATGTATTTTTTTATGGCTAAAAAAAGTAGCAAAGTTTTGATATTTTGTACTGTAGAAGTCGTTATTCCGGAATTTATGGCATTTTCGTTAATTTCCTTAATATCCAAGACGATATTTTCAGCATCTAAGTATTGCAATATCAACTCTTCAAGAGCTAAAAACCTGTCTAAAGTTCTCTTTGCAACAGTTTTTGAAAAAGATATATGTGCGCTCATATCTTTGCTGTCAGCAAGTATACAGTGTTCTCTCAAAATATTGATGGCATCAATTACATCCTCTTTTTTTATACCTAAAATATCACTTAGAAAGTCTACCCTTGAGTCCGCATCCACACCAAGGTTGACTGATGACCTTTTACTGAAAAGTGAGCTTAGTATTCTCTTGGCATTTTCTTTTTGAATTTCACTTATACCCTGTATATTTTCTACTTTTTCACTTACATCTATCATACTTTTTGCCAATATTCCTGTAGCATAGACCCTTGTAGAATTATTTTCTCTTTTTATATACTTTGCATTTTCCAAAGCTCCTAAGGCAATTTTTACCCTACTTTCCAAATCCTTAATATTTTCATTCCATCCTGCTTCTCTTGCTATTTCAAGTGCAGAAGATGAAAAAAACGGCTTATTTTTTGTAAAGCTTTTAACTGCCTTCCATACCTGTTGTATTTCGCTCATACTAAGTTTACTTTGATTGAGTAGAGCAAAGTGTTTATTTAAATCCGCATCGTTATATAAGATATAACAGTCGGCATCTATATTGGGATCTCTTCCTGCTCTACCTGCCTCCTGTACATAGTTTTCAAGAGAATTGGAAATATCGTAGTGTATTACGAGCCTTACATCACTCTTGTCAACTCCCATGCCAAAAGCTGATGTTGCAACTATCACCTGTACCCTGTTATTTATGAAGTCATCCTGATTCTTCACCTTCTCATTTACATCCATCTGACCATGAAAAGACTTGGCATATATGCCGTCCCTGTTCAACCTTTGCGCCAATTCCTCTGTTGTAGCGGTCCTTGAGGCATAGACTATTGTAGGACAATTTTTTGCCTGTATTATATCTCTCATTGCACTATACTTTTCTTCTTCTGTTTCCTTGTACAGTACCTTATAACTTAGATTTTCCCTTTCTATGTCAGTGGAAAAAAGCTGCATATTAAGATTAAGTTTTTCTTTGAAATACTGTCTTATATCGTCAATAACCTGCTTTTTGGCTGTAGCTGTAAAACAAGAAATAGCTATCTTATTTCTACCCGACTTTTGCTTCATGAGATTTTTGATAAAATCTCCAATATATAGGTAATCCACCCTAAAATCATGTCCCCAAGAAGAAAAACAGTGTGCCTCATCTATTACAAATCTATCTATATTCCTTGAAAGCAGTGCATTTTGTATGCTGTTTGACCTAAGTTGTTCAGGAGAGATATATAGTAGTGATGCAGTCCCGTCTATCAATCTTTCAAAGGCATTCTTCCTTTGGATTTCATCAAGTAATCCGTTGATAGTTACAGCAGAAGTAATACCTCTATCCTCAAGATTGTCCACCTGATCTTTCATCAGAGATTGTAGAGGAGATATCACCACTGTCAGCGATGATGAAGCCTCTTTTTGTATCAGAGCAGGTAATTGAAATGTCAGGGATTTTCCTCCACCTGTTGGAAATACAGCTATCAGCGACTTTCCTTCCATAGCACAGTTTACTGCTTTTTCCTGTAAATTTTCACCGTTATACTGTCTAAACTTTTCATAGCCGAATATTTTTTTTAAATATTTATTAGGATTGAGATTTTCATTGCAATAGTTGCACTTTTTACAACTTATGCCCCTAAGCCTTTTCATTATATTTTCTATATTAGGGAAGGTCTTCATAGTCCATTTCGGAGTGATAGAGTTTTCATCTCCAAATCTAATAAGAGCTAAGCTATAAGCAAGCTCCATAGGATATTGCTCGACGAATTTTTCCAACTTTGCATTTTCACAAATCTCAGACTTAAACTCCTCTTGTATAAATTCTATCGATATTTGTGGAAATTTAACTCCTATAAAGTCAAAAAATCCTGAAAATTCCTCCTTATCATGAAGCAAAAAATAATATATATTTTGTAAGTTGAAATCAAGCTCTAAAAAAGCATTGAGCTCATCATAAAATAAAATCATGGATTTTTTCGCATCATTTAGAGGATTATTAAGTTCATATGTACTTAATTTATCATCTTTTAATAACTTATGATATGGTCTTTTCGGAAAGAGCAAGGCAGAAAGGTAAAGTGTATCTATATAATTTTTCTTAGAGCTGTCAGCAATATATTTACTCAAATACTTGAGGTCATGATGTATGAAATTATGTCCGCAGATAAAGTTATAGTCTTTACTCACCTTCAAAAGAGTGTCTTTGTCATCAAAGTGAAATTTCAAATTGTCACTCGTAATGCAGCCTATGTCAGATATTTCATGAGATTTTACACCTATCTCACTGTCAACAAATATTATTTTTTCCATTAGATATTGCCCTCATTATAATTTAGCGTATTTGAATTCAATAAGATTTAGTCTATTTTATATCGTATTATTATACAATATTTTATACTTTTTTTACAGATATATTTAAATTTTTACTAAATACTTTAAGGCATTTATTTTGACATATTTATATAAAATATTTTGACTTTATGATATAATATGCAAAAATAAGTTCAGGAGATTTATATGAAAGTTACGAAAGCTATTAAAAAAATATATATAAAATCCAATTTCAACTTTTCGTCAAAAAAAGTCTACCCTACTTTAATGGATAAGCTCTTGAAAAACGGCTTTGAAATAATGAAAGAATTTGATGAAACTTGCGATATGGTAATATCAATCGGTGGCGACGGCTCTTTTTTGAAAATTGTACATGAATTGCAATATCCAAAGTGCATTTTCACAGGAATAAACACAGGTCACCTCGGATTTTTCCAAGACTCTCTGCCGTCAGAAATAGACTATCTGATTAATTGTATCAAAAGTTCAAATTATGAAATACAAAAAATAATTCCCCTTAAGGCTACAGTAAAGACGAGTCTGAGAAATTTTGAGTTGCATTCAATTAACGAGTTTGCAATAAAGGGATATAAAAATAAGACTGTCCATGTGAATTTGTCAATAGACGGCAATCATATAGAGTCTTTTTCAGGAGACGGTATCATAATATCGTCATCTACAGGCTCTACCGCTTACAACTATTCGGCATCCGGCAGTATCATAGATCCAAGACTTAACATCATCCAGGTGACGCCTATTGCTCCGCTTAATTCCAACGCATATCGCTCACTTACATCGAGTATTATCCTTCCTTACAAATCAAAGGTAAAGATAACTCCGGAGAATCAATATCAAAATACTACGATTTTCTTGGCGGATGCCATACAGTTCAAGTATGAAAAACTTCAAGACATAGAAATAACATATTCAAATTATAAAATTAAACTGCTTAGACTTGAAAAGTACAGATTTTGGAAGAAGGTAAAGGAAAAATTCCTCTAATGTTTAATTTATATTTAAGTAACAGCGGTATAATAGAAGTAAGGAAAACTGTTTTTTACTGGATAATTGATGTAATTTTATATATTTTTGTGTAGTTTTAATGTTTTAGGAGATGATGAGCATGAACGTGCTGGTTGTAGAAGATGAAGTAAGATTGGCGGATGCCATTGGCGAGCTTTTAAAAAAGGAAAAATACCTCGTAGACGTGGTAAATGACGGTCAAGAAGGATATGAATTTGCCAGCGGTTTTTCATACGATGCCATAATATTGGATGCAATGCTCCCAAGACTCAACGGTTTTGAAGTGTTAAAAAAACTCAGAAATGAGAAGATAGAAACTCCAATTATAATGCTTACAGCTCTAAGTCAGACTGACGACATAATAAGAGGTCTTGACTTCGGTGCTGATGATTATATGACAAAACCTTTCGAAACTAAAGAATTGCTTGCAAGATTAAGATCCATAACAAGAAGAAAAGGTGAGGTAGTATTAAACGAGCTTTCATTTGGAGACCTGTCATTAGACCTTGACAGCAATCAGATAAAAAGCAGTACAAAATCTATCCAACTTGGATATAAGGAATTTGAAATAATGAGGATGCTTATGACTCACCCTCAAATTATATCTACAAAGGAAGATATCATAGTAAAGGTGTGGGGAATAGACTCAGATGCTGCAGATAACAATGTGGAAGTGTATATTTCATTCCTTAGAAAGAAATTGCAGTTTTTAAAATCCAAAGTAGTAATCCAAACTATAAGAAAGGTCGGCTACAAGCTGGATTTTGAATGATGCTTAGACAACTAAAAATCAAATTTATTGCAATTACCATGATACTTGTCAGCATAATACTATCCTTTGTATTTACCCTGATGTATCAGTCAAATGTTAAATCAACCTATGACAAGAGCGTTGCGGATTTAAAGACCATCTCCACTCTTGACATATCAAAATTTTCCGAGCCACATACCAATAAAGTGCTGAAAGAGTTGCAATTTGTTCCTCTTTTCATAGTAAATATAGACGAAAGCGGAGTAATACTTTCTCAGATAAAAAGTAATATATCCATGGATGACGAGAGTTTCAAATCTATTGTCAAAGCAGCACACGAGTCTCAGGAAGATATCGGTACCATAAAAAGCATGGATATAAGATATTACAAAAAGCATTACTCACTTTATGAGAAAATATCATTCATAGATATTTCCAGGGACAACAAAAACCTTGAAAATCTATTTGTAGTCTTTATTATGACCGGAGCTATAACACTCTTGTTTTTCTTCTTCATTGTGCTTTTCTTATCGAATTGGGCTCTTATGCCGGTAGAAAAAACGTGGAACCAGCAAAAACAATTTATAGCTGACGCATCACATGAGCTTAAAACTCCTCTTACTGTGCTACTTGCTAATATGGATATACTGGAAAACAACAAGTCTGACACCATACAAAGCCAGATAAAATGGATACAGGCAAGCAAACAGGAAGCAAAACAGATGAAAAACCTCATCGAGGAAATGCTCTTCCTTGCCAAGTCGGATGCAAATAGAATAGATAATTCCAAGACGACGATAAACGTCAGCGACACCTTGTTTTCTCTCATACTTAGTATAGAGGTCATAGCCTTTGAAAAAAATGTAATTATCAACTATGCAAGTACAATAGACGAAAATCTCTATACTACAGCAAATGAAAAACAATTGGTAAGTCTACTGTCAATCCTGCTTGAAAATGCTTGTAAATACTCTTATGAAGAGACATGTATAACAGCAAAACTAAAAAGAGAGCAATCAAAGATAAAATTTGAGCTGAACAACTTCGGCCCTGTAATTCCTAAGCATGAGATAGCTCATATATTTGAAAGATTCTACAGAGTGGACAAATCAAGAAACAAAGAGCATGGCGGATACGGACTGGGACTTTCAATAGCAAAAAAAATCACTGACGAAAACAATATGAAGATATCGGTGGAAAGCTCAGCTGAAAAAGGCACTACTTTTAAGGTAATAATGAATGCGGCAGATGTAAAAAGTCCGCAATAAAAAAAGATACTTATAGCACATTCCGAAAGG
Source organism: uncultured Peptostreptococcaceae bacterium (assembly GCA_963521605.1). GTDB lineage: Bacteria > Bacillota > Clostridia > Peptostreptococcales > Filifactoraceae > Peptoanaerobacter. The sequence goes on from CAUQVF010000022.1 coordinate 29,764, forward strand.
TCTGTGCTTTTTTTGAACAAATTAAAAGCTGAGATTTCCATTATTTTATCGTCACATAATAACTAATACTACTTTTTAATCTATGGATTAGTTATCAAGTATTTAATTACAATGATTTAGAAATTCCGCCTTAATTATAAATATTTTATGCTAATCACAATTTATAAAGCCAAGATTGTTATTTTACCAAATTATTTATTTTGCAGATTATCAATAATCTTTCTGTAATAAACTTACAAAGCTTTTTTGATAGTTTTTCAGCATTAAATAGTTCTTCAATAATTCTAATAATTTTTAGTGTACAACTTTTTTAAGGAGATTGAGATGAAAGATAAGATAATAAGAGATTTTGAAAAGATGAGATTTGTAAATAATATCCAAAAAAATAAGGCAGGAAACAAGCTTGTCTTTAGTGTAGCAAGTATGAATTATAAGAAAAATAAATACGATAACAAACTCTTCTTATATGATGAGGACAAAATTTCAAGGCTCAAGCTCTTCAACAGCCCTGTAATATACAAATTTATCGACAATCATCACCTGATTTACAGCGTAAAATCTGAGAAAATAAAGAAAAAATCATACACAAAAATCTACATCCAGGGCATAAACTCAAGAAAATACTCTCAAAGCTTCAATATCCCATTTGAAATAAGCGACTTTTATATAGTAGATGCGAGATACCTTGTAATCATAACATCTGAAAAAATAGATGAAAATATTGAAAAAGAAGAATTTAAACATGAAATCACAAGGGTAAATTTTGTCGAAAACGGAGCCTCTTACACTTACAACGACATCTCAAGAGCATATATCTACGATATGGAGCAAAACAAACTAAAACTTATTTCCAATGTCAATGAATCTATATCCTTTGTCAATATATACGATAGAGATATATACTTCATAACAAACGAAAAAGCGGATGTATATACACCTTATAGCAAACTTTACATCCACAACATAGATGATAATAATACAAGAGCTCTCTATGACAAGATGGACTTTGAAATATCTGAGGTCTATAAAATCGGAGAAGATGTAATCACTCTTGCCAGCGATATGAAAATCTACGGTATAAACGAAAATCCAAAATTTTACAAGCTTAATGGTACAGAATTGGAGCTTTACTGCGATAATGAGTATTCCTTGGGCAATTCTACCAACAGCGACTTAAGATACAAGATAGCAAGCAAGACAAAGCAAATTGGAGATAGTCTTTACTTTTTGACTACAAGAGATGATAAATCAAGCATCTACCTACTTTCAAATCAAAAGATAGAAAAATACTTTGATGATGTAAATATAGTAGACGACTTTGAATTTCTAGACAAATCTTTGCTAATCTGCGGCTTTGACAAACATAATATGCAGGATATTTACACATATGCTCTTAAAAATATGGCTTATGACTTAAAAAGCAAGACAAATATTACTAATTTTTCATCAAAATTTGAAAATGCCATCTCATCATATAAATTAGATGAATTTGAATTTTCTTCAAATGACGATAAGCTCAAAGGATATGTGATCTACCCTAAAAACTTTGACAAAAGTATAAAATACCCTGCTGTACTTTGTATACATGGCGGACCTAAGACAGTGTACTCGTCAAATTTCTTCTACGAAATGTATCTCTTGTCTCAAAGCGGATATTTCGTATTTTACACTAATCCTCACGGCTCTTGCGGGAGAAATAACGACTTTGCAGATATAAGGGGAAAATACGGCACTATAGACTATGATGACTTGATGAACTTAACAGATGAAGTACTAAAAAGATATCAGTCAATAGATAAGAGCAGACTTGCAGTAATGGGCGGTTCTTACGGAGGATACATGACTAACCACATCATAGGTCAAACTGACAGATTTAAGACTGCAATAACCCAAAGGAGCATAAGCAACTGGGTCAGCTTCTACGGAACAAGCGACATAGGATATTATTTTGCCACTGACCAAAACGGCTGCGAATATGAGGTTGAAAAACTATGGGAAAAATCACCTATGAAAAATGTAGACAAGATTAAAACTCCTCTTTTGATAATACACAGCGATCAAGACTACAGATGCCCTCTTGAACAAGCTTTACAGTTATTCACAAGATTAAAAATCAATAAGCTCAAGAGCAAAATGCTGATATACAATGGTGAAAATCACGACCTATCAAGAAGCGGCAAGGTACAGTCAAGAGTTTCAAGATTGGAACAGATTTTACTTTGGCTAAGAGAAACTTTATAATTTTTAAAAATTTATGTTTAGAAAATCATTTATGGCGTATAAATGTATTAATTACAAACTGAAAATATAAAGCTAATTTTAAAGACAAATCTTTAATTTCGCTTTATATTTCAATTAATATCAATTGAAATTAAACTTTAAAAAGGAGAATTATTATGTCAAAGAAATTAGTAGAATTTTTAAACAATCATATTAGCGATTTACATGTTTTATATACAAAGATACACAACTATCACTGGAATGTTGAAGGAAATGCATTTTTCACATTACATTCAGCTCTTGAAGGTGAATACAATAAGATAGCTGAGCAACTTGACGTAGTAGCTGAAAGAGTATTGCAACTTGGCGAAAGACCTCTTGCATCACTTGAAGACTATCTAAAACATGCCAAGATAAAAGAAGCGAAGAGCGAAGGAATAAAATCTGAAGCACTTGTAAAATCTGTGCTTGCAGACTATGAATATATGACAAACAGCCTAAGAGAAGGACTTAAACTTGCTGAAGAAGCAGGAGATAAGGTGAGCGAGGATATGTTTACAGGAATGCTTGCCGGATATGAAAAGACAGTATGGATGCTAAAAGCATACTCTAAATAAAATATAAAATGTTAAACGCAAAAAACCCGAGAACAAAACTCGGGTATTTTTGTATTATACTTATTTCTAAGAAAATTTAGTATTAGAATAAGCCCGGTATATTCATTCCGCCTGTTACAGATGAAAGTCCTGACGACATACTTGCATCAGCTTGTGACATAGCCTGATTGACAGCAGACAATATCAAATCTTCCAACATTTCAACATCATCCTTATCCACTACTTCTTCCTTAATCTTTATAGACAACAGCTCTTTTTTACCGTTTACTCTTACAGTAACAGCGCCACCGCCTGAAGTTGTTTCAAACTCTTTGTTTGAAAGTTCTTCCTGCATTTTTTGCATATCATTTTGCATTTTTTGAACTTGCTTTAGCATATTGTTCATATTTCCCGGCATCATCCCAGGAAAGCCACCTTTTTTTGCCATTTTTTAGTCTCCTTTAATCATTTATTATTTCTACATTTACATCTCCGAGCAAATCCTGCACTTGTTTTTTGATATTTGCATCTTCCTCTTCGACATTTCTCTTTATTATATCATCATCAAATACTATACAAATTTCAACATTTTTTGACAGTATTTGAGCAAAAGCCTCTTTTAATAAATTTTTGTTTGTTTCTTCTTCTATCTTGGTCTTGTGAAAACTGTGAGAGCTGTCATATGATATATATATTGTGTCTTCTACATATCTCCTGATATTTCCCTCTATCAAAAATGCTGAAACAGGCATATGACTCTTACTTCTAAGTACGTTATGCACATCGCCCAATATAGACTTTACAAAGTCTATATCTTGCTTTTCATTTTCGCTAATCTCGTCACTTATCTTTTCTATACTTTTCTTATTGTTTGAGCCTTGTGATTTTTCATCTTTATTTTCATCTTGATTGGAATCTGAAGTTTTTAATTCACCTACATTGGATGAAATACCCTTTTCAAGATTTTCAATTCTTTGTTTAAGAGCACTTATCTCCTTTACAAGAGCTGATACATCTTGATTTGATGTAATGCTTTGACATTTTTTTACTGTGAAAGATTGGAATAAAATATCAGGGAAAGAGGCATATTTCATATTACTTTCTAACTCGCTTATCTCCACAATCAAGTTAGAGATGTCCTCGTCTTTTGACAAGCTTAGCAATTCTTCCAAGCCCTCAAGCATTTTTACATCAGTTTTAACATTATTTTGCAGATAAATTATATCCAGCAATCTTGATATTATCTGAGACGGAAGTTTTTTGATGTCTACATTATCTGAGGTCATCTCATTGACTGTCTTTAACGATTCAAATGTATCTTTTGTAAATACGCTTTTTAGATACTCATCTATTTTTACTATAGATGTCATACCTGTTACAAAATCAAGATTTTCCATAGTTATACGACCAAGCGATGCTACCTGATCAAGAGTTGATATAGCATCTCTTAGCCCACCGTCGCTCATAGTCGCAATATAGTCTATGGCGTCAACATCATATGGAATATTCTCATTTTCCACTATAAATTTCAGCCTTGCTTTGATATCTTCTATACTTACCTTTTTAAACTCAAATTTTTGACATCTCGACAAAATAGTCGCCGGAATCTTATTTATCTCAGTGGTTGCCAGAATAAAAATTACATGCTCCGGCGGTTCTTCAAGAGTCTTGAGTAAGGCATTGAAGGCGCCTATGGAAAGCATATGAACCTCGTCGATTATATAAACCTTGTACCTTCCAAACGAAGGTCTGTATATGATATTGTCTTTCAAAGCTCTTATATTGTCTACCGAGTTGTTTGATGCCGCATCTATCTCTATGGTGTCTACATAGTCATTTAGACAGCTTTCACAATGATTGCACGGTCCGCTTTCCTGACTGTAGTTTTGACAATTAAGAGACTTTGCAAAGACCTTTGCTGTAGATGTCTTGCCGGTTCCACGAGTACCGCTGAAAACATAGGCATGAGAAATCTTATCTTCTTTGATTTGATTTTTCAAGACATCAGTTACTTGGCTTTGCCCTATTATATTTTCAAAATTATCAGGTCTGTACTTCCTGTATAGTGCAGTGGACATAGTATATCTCCAATATTATTTCCTGAAATTTTATGCATGTTTATTAATTTTTGCTAATCATACTAAAATTTATGTATTTTTAGATAATATCAATATATTTTTAATCTACTGCTTATTGCAAATATTTTTATTTATGGATTAACGTTATAGGACTTTTCTTTGATTATGAAAAAATTCAACTTTTCAAAGAAAAGTAAAAAATACACAATTTTATTAAATTATAGTAAATATTTCGATAAATGTTAATATTACTATAGTTAATACCAAAAATATCAGCATAATACTACTATTTGTTTAATATATTGGATATGTCATTTAGGATTTTATTTGAAAAGCATGCTATCTATGACATAATTAATAATATTCCAAAAATATATTATCTATAATTCTATTAAATTTCAGTATAAAATCAAAAAAAGAGAGTGCAAACTCTCTGTCAATGAATTAAATAGAGTTTTCTACTTAATCAGATTTATATTAAATTAAGTCGTGAACCCGTCTTCGCATATGCCTTCCAAGCGGTATTAACACTTAAGACTCAACCGAGGCACCCTTGTATCACATGCAGGGTTTTACTTACCGCTGCTTCGATCAAGACCTGACGGGGTTCGTAAATCTACATTGCACAAGACCCCGATCTCAACACCTACCATGCTCTCCAGCCTTACAAAACAATACACTCAATACGGGAATTCAATCCTGCTAAAGCGGATTGCAGGTTACAGGACTCCGCTACTTTCCCATCTATCACGACAAATCTTAAAGACTTAAAAATACTTTTACAATTATATTATAAATATGAAATTTTTTCAAGTACTTTTAAAAAAGCCTTAGACTATTATTTAAAATTGCACTGTAAAAAACTACTTAATAGTTAACAATCCAACCTTATCATCTTTTACTAATACTATGGTATTATTTCTAATCTTACTTACACGATTATACTTAAGTTCTACAACTTCTTCACCTGTTTTATCTACATACCCTTTCATAATGCCCATATTAAGATTCATTACTTCTCCCATTCCCTCATCAAAGGAAAAAGCCAAATCATATTTGGGTTCTACCACTTCTTTTCCTGTGTTATCTATATATCCCTCTTTTTCTCCTATTTTTACTACTGCCATTCCTTCAAAAAACGGATAAACATCGTCATATTTTTTCTCTACTACTTCTTTTCCTGTCTTATCAATAAATCCCCATTTATTACCTAATTTTACACCAGCCAAACGACCTGAAAAATAAGTGACTCTATCATATTGTGGTTTTACTATCTCTTTTCCGTTCTTATCAACAAATCCCATTTTATTACCTAATTCTACGACTGCCATTCCTTCATTAATATTACCCATATCATCATACTTAGGCTTTATAACTTCCTTACCGCTTTTATCTATAAGACCATATTTTTTACCTATTTGTATTATTGCCATACCATTTTTAAAATTTTTTACAAAATTATACTTTGGCTTTACAACTTCTCTTCCGCTTTTATCTATATAGCCCCATTTTCCTCCTATTTCTACTTTTGCCATACCTTCTGAAAAGTCTTCTGCATAATCATACTTTTCTTTTATTACTTCCCTACCTGTTTTATCCATAAAGCCGTACTTTTCTCCGGACAAACTAAATGATGCCACCCCTTCTTTAAATTGATGTATTGAATAATACTTAGTCTTAACTATTTCTCTTCCACTTGTATCTATCAATCCATATCTTCTATTTAACTTTACAATTGCTAATCCTTCTGAAAATATGCTCGCTCTATCATATTTAGGTTTTACTATTAATTTCCCCTTCCTATTAACATAGCCATATTTTCCGTTAATTCTAATAGGTGCAACTCCTTCCGGAGTATCCAATAAATTAGGAACAAATTCCCAAGAGTATTCTACATCAACATTATATGATACTATTTTTTTAAAATTCTTATCCATAAAACAAATTTCATAGTCTTTACTGTTCTTATCAAACAAAACTCCAACAATAGTGTCTTCATAATTAAAATACTTATTATACTTCTTATCAAGCCAAACTACATTTTCCTCAGCTTTCTTGATTTTTTCTGCCAAAGATACACTGTCTGCTGATGCAAAATTTGTCTGTAATACCAACAATGTAGATAGCATAAGAGCAAAAAACATAATACTTGAAAATCTTTTAGACAGTGTTTCCGCTTCAAATTTCCTGTTAAAATACTCTTTTAAATTATTACGATTGTTTAAAATAATCATTCCATCCTCCTTAAAAATTTTGTTAAATTTATTATTTTATGCTTATACCCCTATAATTAGCGGGTAAATATAGCAAAACACCAGTCTTTAGTCATTAACTCAACTTTCCAAAACGAAAAATATATCAAAAAATTGGATTTTGAGTTTATTTTAATACTTAAATCTAATAGAATAATAGAATTATTTTTATAACAGTTTATGCACTAAAAGTTTATTAAAAAAAAGATATACTAAAGAGTATAAGAAGTATAAAACCTATATTTTAAATAGAGTTTAGTATAAAAATATAATATTATACTTGACATAGTTTTTTCAGTGTTTTCATTTTTTGATAAATATGAAAATTTCAATAAATATTATCTATAAAATCATGTGTCAAGCAGTATATTAAAAATTCTATAAATATTTAAATTTCAATGAAAATTAAGATAGTTTTAGTAAGAAAGTTGGGTCATATAAAAATAGTAATTTATATTAGGATCATCAGGTTTTAATATTTTGATATTTGAGACTATTATACCTAATTTTACAAATCTTGCAACAGCATATCTTGAGTCTTTAGGAACCTCATCTTTATCCTTAAATCTTGATAACGCTTTATCTCAAACTCCATTTACGAAAAAAACTTTTCATAAAAATTAAACACAAATAGCTTATTATATAAAAAATGTCAGTCATATACAAACTATAAAAACTTCATATATGACTGACATTATTTTATAAGAAAAATAAATAGCAGTAAAGTATTAGCTATTTAATTTCAGGATGTTCTTTTTTAAATTTTGCATTTTTTATAGGCGCAATTATTGCAAGAGGAATAACCAACAAGAAGATGCAGACTCTTCCTATCCAGCCATAACCTACAGCAACAAGTTTTGTCAATCCTACCAAAGAGAATATTACAGATATTAGCAGGCAAGAGAAAGAAATAAGCGCACGACGTTTACCAATGTCCATATTAGTAAGTATAGCATTTTCAAAACGTGCAACTAATCCAAATACAACACCTACACCTGTAGATACAAAGGCACAATATAATACTATAGAGTAAGAATATAGTAGAAACGGATTGTTTTGATTTTTTGCTATTGTAAGAATAGGTAACTTATTTGAAGCTATGTCAGGCATATAACCTAAAATCATAATAGCACACAAAGCTGTCATTACAGCATTAAGTATAAATCCTATAAGAGCAAACCCGACACAATCTCTTGTTGTCTTTAGGTTTTGAGAAGTAGATACTATAGATGCGACAACCAATATTTGGAATCCACCATATATTAGACCCATCCACAAAACTTGTCCCCAACTTCCTTCCATATATCTTGTATTTACTAAATGAGCTATATTTTTACTTCCTGAACTTAGACCAGGCACCAAAAGCACTATCAAAAATATTAGAATAAATATTGTAATATATGAAGATGCCTTTCTTACTACATCTGCTCCAAAAATTGTCAGTAGGAAGAATACTAGACCTGTAATAGTAATGCCTACATAGTAGTTTAGCTTAAACAACTCTTCAAATAATGAGCCTCCTCCTGCAATTGCAATACCTGCAGCTACAGTTACCAACACGAAGAAAGCTATGTCAAAAAAAATCTTTCCTGCGCTTGAAAATGGCGCATATAACTCTCTTGCAAAATCGTCATAGCGGAATATTTGATGATTTTTAGCCATAACAGTCCCATTATAATAGCACCAACCCAACAATCCTATGACCAATACAGGCATAAATATTGTAGGCCATCCGAATCTAACAAAGTATTGAACAGTTTGATTACCTGTCGCAAAGCCACCACCTACGTGAGAACCAAACCATACTGCAGCAACTGCAAACATCGTTCCAAATGAAGCCTTAGAAGTCTTATTATCCATTTTTTCCTCCTAATTTAATATCACAAATTTTTAAATTAATATAAATCACAATACATAATACCATCATCCCATCCGTATTAAATAGATAATATTTTACGTATCACAGACTACTTTATATATGTATGGCAATTAAAATTAGCTTTAACTAGTACAGTTATAACTTATAAGAAAAAATAAACACTATTTTTTCTTATAACCATAACTATTTTTACTTGAATACTTAAATATTTCAACAATAAATATAAAAGCAACTTTAATATTTATTGAAATTTAAGTTATTGTAGTTGCGAAACATCTATCCTATTTGAATTAAATAAATCCACCAATCTCTTGTCATCATTTAAAAGTTCGATAAGTTTTGGAACTACATCATATACATCACCGACTATACCATAATCTGCCACCTCAAATATAGGTGCATTTTCATTGGTATTAATAGCAATAATTATATCTGAGTTTTGCATTCCGGCTAAATGTTGAATCGCTCCTGAAATACCGCAAGCAACATATACCTTAGGTTTAACTGTAGTACCTGTTTGACCTACTTGTCTTGAATGATCAATCCATCCTGCATCAACTGCGGCACGAGATGCCCCAATAGTACCGCCCAATCTATCAGCCAACTTTTGCAATAGCTTGAATCCGTCAGCATTTTTAATTCCTAGACCGCCTGATATTATGAACTCTGCATCTGTCAATGATATTAAATCTTTTTTAGTCTTAACAATTTCAACAACCTCAGTTCTAATATCAGCTTTTGTTAATTTAGTATTTAGCTTGATTATCTCGCCCTTATGGCTTACATCTTCAACAGCCTTATCCATAACTCCCGGTCTTACTGTAGACATTTGTGGTCTTCTTTCAGGGCAAATTATAGTTGCCATAATATTTCCACCAAATGCAGGTCGAGTTTGCTTTAATTTTTTGTCTTCAGGGTCAATCTCAAGCTTAGTACAATCAGCAGTAAGTCCTGTATTTAGGTTAGATGCTACACGAGGTGCCAAGTCTCGACCTATATGAGTTGCTCCAATTAGAATTATCTCAGGTTTAAATTCTTCCACTGCTTCTATAATTATTTTTGTATATCCGTCTGTAGTATAATTTTTCAACAGCTCATTATTCGCATAGTAAACCTTATCAGCTCCAAAACGTATAAGTTCATCAGCCAAGGCATCTACATTGTATCCACCTAAAATTGCACATAACTCAACTCCTATTTCATTGGCAAGTTTTCTTCCCTCTCCAAGAAGTTCAATTACCACAGGAGTTAAAATTCCATTTCTCTGTTCGGCAAATACCCAAACATTTTTAAATTGTTTTATATCTCTATTATCCATCTTTTCCCCCAACTAAATGATGTGCTTATGTTTTAATTCGACAACAAGTCTTTCAATCTTATCTTGTGTAGTGCCTTCAAGCATAACGCCTTTTCCTTTTGGACTTGGAGTGAAAGAACGAGCCACACGAGTAGGAGAAGCCTTTAAACCTACAACTGTACTGTCAATGTCAAGATCATCAATAGTCCAAATTGTAACATCTTTTTTAAAAGCATCAAATATCATATCTACGCTCATGTATCTTGGTTCATTCAACTCTTTGACTGCTGTCAACATCACAGGAGTTTTTACCTTAATAACTTCATAACCGTCTTCCAATTGTCTTTGAACTGTTACAGTATCTCCTTCCAAAGAAAAATCCTGCACATAAGTTACTTGAGGAATGTCCAGTTTTTCAGCAATTTGAGGACCAACTTGAGCAGTGTCTCCGTCAATAGCTTGACGACCTGCAAAAATAAATTTATAATCACCTATTTTACGAATCGCAGCTGCAAGCGCATTTGAAGTAGCCCATGTGTCAGAACCGCCAAAAGCACGGTCAGAAATCATATATACTTCGTCAGCTCCCATAGCAAGGCATTCTCTTAGCATAATTTCTGCTTGAGGTGGTCCCATAGTTACTACAGAAACTGTAATATCCGGATTACTATCTTTTAATTTTAAAGCTTCTTCTAAAGCATTTGCATCATCAGGATTCAAAATGCTTGGCACACCTTCTCTTATAAGAGTGCCACTTACAGGGTCTATACGTACCTCAGTAGTATCAGGTACTTGTTTTGCACAAACTATAATTCTCAAAATAAACCTCCATATATACTCTTTTAATCTATCTATTTCATCACTTTACTTAATAACATGGCCTGCTATTACCATCTGTTGCACTTGAGATGTACCTTCATAAATGGATAATATTCTTGCATCTCTGTATATTCTTTCTATAGGATAATCTTTTATATATCCATATCCACCATGTAATTGCAAAGCCTTATATGCTACTTCGTTAGCAGTCTCAGCAGCGTAATATTTTGCCATCGCTGATTCTAATCCTGGAACTTGACCGCTGTCCTTCTTCTCAGCTGCGTCATACACCAATAGTCTTGCAGCCTGAACCTTTGTTGCCATATCAGCTATTGTAAATTGTGTGTTTTGGAATTTTGCAAGAGGTTTGTTAAACTGTACACGTTCCTTTACATACTTGATGGCTTCATCCAAAGCTCCTTGGGCTACGCCAAGCGCTTGTGCAGCTACTCCTATACGGCCGTAATCAAGCGTGTTCAACATTATCTTAAATCCTTGGCCTACTTTTCCGAGTAGATTTTCCTTAGGAACCTTTACATTCTCCAATATTATATCTGCTGTTTCGGTTCCACGAATACCCATCTTATTTTCATGAGCACCATGAGAAAAGCCTTCCCACTTTGATTCAACAATAAATGTAGAAATCCCCTTTGTTCCCTTGCTCTTATCTGTCATAGCCGAAATAATTGCAAAATCACATATAGGAGCATTGGTAATAAAGCATTTTCTGCCATTTAGCTCATAGTAGTCACCTTTGTCTACAGCTATTGTCTGTCCTGCACCTGCATCAGATCCTGCTCCCGGCTCTGTCAATCCGAAACAACCGATGTATTTTCCCTCAGCCAAAGGTCTTAAATATTTTTCTTTTTGCTCTTTCGTTCCAAAGTTAACGAGTGGGAGTGCAACCAATGAAGAGGCCGCAGTAATATAAGTACCTGTAGAAGCGCATCTTCTGCTTATTTCTTCCATTACTATGGCGTAAGAAACATAGTCTGCACCGGCTCCACCAAATTCTTTGGGAATAATAGTTGAAATAAATTTATGCTTTACCAATTTTGCAATTACTTCTTTGGGAAGTGATCCAATCTCATCAACTTCATCCGGATATGTAGCCATTTCCCTTTCAACAAAATCACGAACTGTCTTTCTTAATAATTCATGTTCTTTTTTAAATATCATGCTTTCCTCCACTTAATATTAAGTTACTTTTATGCTATATTTTAAAAAAGGAGCAAAGAGAACAAACTTAACATAATTTGCTCCTTTTTCATATATCTATTACATCTATCAGACTAAAGAATTTCCGCAAATGTTTGAAGTCTTGTCTTAACCTGTTCAGAAGCACCGTCTTGTTGGTCAAATTCAAAAGAGATTACAGGAATTTTTCCTTCTTCAATATCTTTCAAACAAATAGGCATATCATATTCTTCATTATCTGAGAATTTCATTAATGCGTATAAGGCACCATCGGCTTTTCTTTCCTTAGCTAATTCCACCATCAACTTTCCTCTAAGTTTATTTGGATCATATGCAAAAGAAAATCCTTTAATTAGTCCCCAATATTGAGCCAATCTTGAAATTCCATCTCCATTTTCAGGAATATCAGAATTATATTGAACTGATCCATGTGCCAAGAAATCACCTACAATACGAAGTTTATTGTTTTCAAGTATATCCAATAACTTCGGATCGTCCATTTGTAGTCCTGTAACAACAATGCGTTTTCCATCAAAGTTTTCATCAGGAAGTTTCTTCAGCTCGTCATTAATAGCTTTTACAATATCAGTATGATCCTTTTTAGGCATAAACCAAGCACTCTTAAATACAAATGCTCTTTGTCTGTTATTAATAGTATTTGGATGAGAGGCCGCTAATTTCGAAAATTCTCTCATAGCTTCCTTATGTTCATTGTATATCTTTATACTTCTTTGTATATCTTCTTCAGTAATTTCCCCGCCTTTGATATTTTCCAATTTTTTCTTAATTCCTGTAAGCTCATTAACTAAGAATTCAATACCGCTTGGAATAAATCTATTTTGAGGATAAGCAATGAAGATAGTAGAATATTTTTTGACTCCTGATTGTAAATTTTGCGCCAAACAATTTAAAGTATCAGATAATCCCGGAACAATAATGCCACTTAACATATCATATGTTCCATTTAAAGCAAGTTCCATGATTGCAAATGGTGCAGAAGCAGCAAAGGCAGGAAAATATTGCTTAGCTAAATCATATTCAACATCATATCCTCCCCAAAGTCCTACAGGAAGCATTCCTGCTGCATCTATAAGTTCTTCAGGGCCAATAGGCATACAAATACCGACTGCCTTCATATTATGATTTTTCACATAGTCATTGACAGTATCTTTAGGATTTAACGCTATTTGTTCACACTTTTTTAACAATTGTTCCATTACTTATTCGCCCCCTTATGTTGCTCCATAACCTCAACCAAACCTTGTAACCTTGTTTCAAACTGTGCTTCTGTAAATGCACGAGCATCAGCTTGACATCCGTCAAATCCTGCATAAGGTATACCTGTTTGTTCAAACACATCTCTTTGCATTTGATATTGAATGAAACTCATCAACTTGCAACTTCTATTCATGTGATAAAATGCACCTTCACAGTTTCCATCTTTTAGGGCATTTACACGATATTCAACCATCTTCTTCAAGTTGACATTGTTGAACATACTTGAATAAGCACGAGCCAAACCACCAAGGTCATTTTTTTCATATTGCAAAGCCCAGGCATGAGGATACACACTACCTGTCATATTTACTCCATATTTTGTGAAAGTCTTCATCTTATATCCTATATAAGGCCAGCAAGGAATACCTTCCATCATAATACGGTACTTTTCTTCACCTCTAAAAGACGTAGTCTTGTTTGCAATACGTTCTTTGAGTTCTTCTATCAACATTTCAAAAGCTTCAGTAGTTTCTTTTTTGCCTCTGTAACATACGATAACAGCCATATAAGTAAATAAATCAAAACCGTTCATTGGAGCAGGATAAACATCCTTAGACATCTGCATTGATTCTTTCCAAAGCTTACCGTTTTTAGAAGAAATTTCCATAACTTCTTCTAACTTTTTCGGATCGAATTTCTTTTCTGAAATCTCTTCCAACTGTTTGATTCCATAATTAAATTGTTCTATGAAGTATTTTACTCTGCTTTCACTGACTTCATCGTCATCATTATATGCAGTATCTATCAAAATAAGAGGAATATTCAACTCTCTTGCTATATTTTCATACCACTTGATAACTTCGTTGCAGATATTATTACAGCAACATAAGAAATCAGGTTCCGGCATACTTAGATTTTCAGTTCCCCCGTTAATCAATCCACCATAGTTTGTACGAGCATAAGCACATAAATCTATAGAGTATCCTTTTGCTTCAGCTAATTCTTGAAGTTTTGGAGCCTCTCTTTTAGCTGCGAGCCCTGCCGCCTGATTTTCAGGATAAAGCAAAGGCAAGCCGAAACTTTCTACCAATTCTTGAGGGAATACAGATGTAGACCATCCTACGGGAATTCCTTTTTTCTTTGCATCCCACGCTTCCTTATAAGATTGGGCAAGCAAATTATTTATTAATGTCATAGCATTTAGTTTTTTCTCTTCAGCTTGTGGATTTTTAACTTCTTCTCCCATTATAAACTCCTTTCTGATTTGTCTTTTTTAATATATTCTTCATATGCAAAAATCGCTGCCCCTAATGCACCGGTAAGTTGAGCCAATTCAGGAACTATTATTTTGGTATTTAAAGACTTTTCCATCTCACGAACAACGCCCAAATTTTTTGCTACTCCACCCACCATTACAACTTTTTCCTCTACTCCGACACGCTTTGCCAAACCGGAAACTCGTTTTGCAACTGAGGCATGGATTCCTGCAATTACATCTTCAATCTTTTCTCCGGAAGACAGCTGGGATATGACTTCAGACTCTGCAAATACAGTGCAGGTATTGCTTATTGATATCTCTTTAGTAGATTTTTCTGAAAGCTCTCCTAACTTGGAAACTTCCGTTTCCAAAACATCAGCCATAACATCCAAAAAGCGACCTGTTCCTGCAGCACATTTGTCATTCATTACAAAATTAATCAAGCGACCTATTTTATCAAGTTTTAGCACCTTTGCATCCTGACCTCCGATATCAATAACTGTATGAGCCTCCGGTTCTAAAAAATTTACACCTTTAGCATGACAACTCAGTTCACTTATCTGTTTATCAGCACCTTGATAGGTAGTTCTTCCGTAGCCTGTTACAACTGTAGCTTTGATATCTTCATCCGTCAATCCGCTTTTCTTAGTTAATTCCTCTTTAACTCTTTTAGGACCGCTTGTTCCTGTACCTGCATGAATCGTTACTGTCTCAACAACTTCATAACCGTCTTTAAGTATTACACCTTTTGAAGCCGTAGAGCCAAAGTCCAATCCCAATGTATACACCTGTCTACCTCACTGAATAAAATTAATTAATAACTTTCTTATCTCTTAGTTCTTTCAATTGTTCGTCAGTATAACCAACATCTTTTAATACTTCTTCCGTATGTTCTCCAAGAAGTGGAGAAAGCACATATTCTTGAGCTTCTCTATAAGGGAATTGAACAGGATTAGTGAACATAATTCTTTCATTACCATTACGATATTTAATCTTAATTAAGAAATCATTAGCCCAACATTGTTCATCTTGTATAATATCAGAAGGTTGTTGCAAAATTTCATAAGGTATTCCTGCTTCTTGCAATCTCTTGCACCATTCAGCACTTGGACGCTTTATAAATTCTTTTTCCATCATTTCAACAAATTCACTTACATAGTTCACAACGCTCTTCATAGTGCTGTACTTAGAGCCTTTCAAATCTGGTCTTTCAACGACTATATCGCAGAATCCAGGGAACCATTTATCATATTGGAAAAATGCTAATTGTATCCACTTATCATCTGAACATTTATAGAAAGTATTCAAAGGATTTGGCGGTTCACGACGAGATATAGGCATATCATAACCATATTGTGCAGCATTTACATACAATCCCAAACCAAATACAGCTGTATGGAATAGAGAAACTGTTACTTTTTCTCCCACACCTGTCTTAGATTTATTGTATAAAGCAGCCATAATACCTGAAACTAAGTTCATTCCTGCATAGTGATCCCCAAAGGCTGCCGCAGAGTTACAAGGAGATGTTCCCTTTTCCATCAAACTTGCTGCAACTCCACCACGTGCAAAATATGCAGTATAGTCAAAGGCAGGATTATCTTTAGCAGGTCCCTTATCTCCATATCCAAGTAAGTGAGCGTATACTATATGAGGGGCTACCTTATGTACTGATTCATAATCCAAGCCACTCTTTACTAATGCTTTTTGACGAGTGTTAGTAATGAAGATATCTGCGTCTTCCAATAATTTCAATATTATCTTCGCACCTTCAGGAGAACTTGTATCTACAACTATACCTTTTTTTCCGGAATTTTCCATCTCAAACAAAGGACATTCATCTTCTCCTGTAGGGAAATTCCATTGCATTCCTACAGCACGAGTAGTATCCCCAAAAGCAGGCTCTATCTTAATAACCTCTGCTCCCCAATCTGCTAAAACACGTCCACTAATTGGAGCTGCAACGAAATTTGCATACTCGATAACCTTTAGTCCTTCCAGTAATTTACGTTTTTCCATTATACTACCTCCTATAATTTTTGATATTTAGATAATTTATTCACTTATTTCTTGTTAATTTCCTATCTCTCTTAACTTAAGATAGAATATAAGTACTAATCCCGAAAATAACAGATATTTGCTCTAAATATCAATAAATATAATTATTAATTTATATTAAGTCGTGTTTGAAGAGAAATTTTACAAATTACTTTAAACACGACAAAATCAACTGAATTGCAATAAATTTATCAAGACAATTTTTTAAATTCTTTTATTTATACCATTATTAATTTAATGGGGATAATTTTCCTCAATAATTTAAAAAAAGTACGTCATTCTAACTTCATTAGATAAATACTAAGAAAAATTTTTATCCTCAATTTTATCTGATTTTGGTCTTTAGCAATTATGTAAGATTTAAAGCATAAGAAATCTTTTTCTTATTAATATGGTTTTATATCATATTAGTAATATATTATATCAAACGTCATCATATAAGAAAATATAATATCTAATAATTTGGAATATTAAGATTTTTATGAACAAATAGCTCGATAAAAAAGCTTAAGCCTATATCATTAGAAACACTCAAATAGCACAGTATATTTTTCCTACTATACAATGTAATATAATAATACCCCTTCACTATACTGAAGTGTATTATTTTTAAAAGTTAAAAGGCAAAACTATGAATAAATAATAAAGATTAAATCACTTCAAGTATAGTTTTTATGTCAGCTTTAATATGTAAAAAGACTTCAAATTCTTTATATAAGCCTACAAATTTAAATAAAGTAAAAATCTCACAATACGGCTTTTTTATTATGTATTTATTCACAATTAAAAGTCTTGGTTTATTATATCTCAATTTTAAAACTCTTACAAGTATTTCTTTAAAATAAAATAAAAAATTTAAATTTAGTATTATGAAAACATTATTTTAACTTCTTTTTGAAGACTTATTTAGAATTGCAATTTTATTTTTTTCAATTATTCATCATTTTAACAATTTATCCTATTAAAATGTTCATAGAACAATTTTAGTTTAATAAAATGTACTTTTATATTCTATTAAATACATAAAAAACACAAGCATACGATTATAATATTAATCATATAGTTGTGTTTTTTTAGGCTCTATAATAAATATGGGGGAGATAAAATATAAAAAAGTATATCAAAA
>CAUQVF010000023.1:0-40605 GCA_963521605.1 uncultured Peptostreptococcaceae bacterium
TAATTTTAACATATGGATGTTATTTATGAAACTTTTTTTATGTGGCGAAAAATTTCCCTACCTATACCTATAATATATATTTGCTACGCTTCATATATATTATAGGTATTATTTTAAATTACTGACACTTTATTTTACAACTTTTGACTCTTTGCAAATATCTCCCGCTATCAATATAATCTCTGCCGAAATGTGATAAGTCTTTTACAACATGTAGTTGATACTGCCTGTGATTACATCCTCCATCATTTATTTAAATGCCGGTCGCTCAAAATTGATTCCTGAATATCCATCATTTACATATTCCTTTGCTAAATCCATCTCCTCGTTTTTATCAATATAATCTTGGATTTGAAGTCTTTGATTGGAAATACTGTTACTTTCCGCCTTTAAATCTTTATCGTATTTTTCATCATCCTGAGATGTCCGAAGATACATGGCTACTCGATAGATATCTGAAATTCTTTTAGACATAACAAAACCTCCAAACTTTCATATTCTTTTTCAAGAGAAATATGATAACTTGGAGTCTTTTCAAGCACTTATTTAACTTGTATCCCTATTTAATTCGTATTATATCATAAATTCGTAAAAAAGTCTTTCCCTTTTATCATATTTTTAATCAATCAGCATCGCTTTCTTTTCTAAATAGGACAAAAAGCAATCCGCTAAACTTCTTCCGTTTCCTGCATAACTGCATTTGACGATAACATTTCCGACTTTCATAAAATACATAGAAAGTGATTCCATATTTTTCTTGTTCTTTATATCTTCTACTAAAAACCAATTAAATAGTCCTAAAAATATATTAAAGATGAGCTGTCCAAAACTACAAAAAATATTTTTCTATAAATTTAAATATGCGACATTGTAAATGGTGATTAGTATCCAGTATCTTCTCGCAGTTTTATCCTTGTTTTACTTTTACAGATAGGGCATAACAGCCATTGTGTAATTATCATTTTCGTCACTTCCTTCTAATTATAGTCTGCATATCTCCACCAATATATTGTTAAAATAAATCCCGAAATACTTACTACAAACAAACTAATTATACCCTCTAAATTAAAAATAACTTTTCCTGTAATACCACTTGCAAGTGATGGAATAGACCATGGAATATATTCGCCCAAATTAAGAGCTGAACCAAGCTGTGAAAAAAGAACCGTGAAAATAATAAATGCCAATGGCGATAAATATCCACGACCTAAGCAAGCAAAAAAACCAACCGGAGTAGAGAGTAAGATAGTAAGGCTTGTACAATAAGCAAAAGTAAATATGCCTTTGAAAAAGGTTATTGAGTTCCAACCGGAAAGTCCAATCAATTTGCCGGCTAACAATCCTAATATAAGTGCAATAATTGATATAATATAACTCCATAAAGCGATAACTATAAACTTGGATAATACAATCGTATCTCTTTTTATTGGAATTACTAATAAGTCTATCATGGTTTTATCAGAGTATTCTCTTCCAAAAACCCAAGAAGTTGTAAATCCAAAAATGAGTAAACCTCCAATAGAAATTACTTGTGATAAGGACATAAGGTATGATGACCAATCTGTTATTCTGACCATTTCCATTTTTGCAGAAATCAAACCAAGATTTTTGAAAGACTCCGGATATTTCATCATAGCTGCAAATATCCCAACAATAAAAGGAACGAAACAGATAGTAAAAGCAGTTATTATTGAAAGTTTTGATTTTATTAGCTTTCTCCATTCAATTAAAATACAAGAAAGGATCTTATTCATTTTCATTCTATTCTCCTCTATTATAATCATTAAGTATTCTAAGAAAATAATTCTCTAAATCTTCTTTTTCAACTGTCAGAATTTTGGGTGGATAACCCGCATTAACGAGCAATGTAGCAATCTCTTCCGAAGATTCCACGGACTTTGTATCAATCAGTTCTAAGTAACTGGAATTATTTTCTAAGTCTGATTTGAAATTCACTTGATAGCCATTATTCGATAACACTGCTTTAATAGCCTTGTTATTAGAACCACTTACCCATAACTTTTTTTCTAAATACTTATCTAAATCTTTACTTTCAACTTCTCTTATGAGTCTACCCTCATGTATAATTACTATTCTGGTTGCAATTTTAGATATTTCTTCCAGCTTGTGACTTGAAATAAGAACTGTTGTACCAAGATTATTTGCTAATTCCTTTAATAGCTCTCTCACTTCAATAACCCCAAAAGGATCTAATCCATTTGTCGGCTCATCAAGTATTAAGATTTTAGGCTTATGAATAATAGCTTTTGCAATTCCTAAACGAGCAATATTTCCTAAAGAAAGATGTTTTACTTGTTTATCTTTATATTGCTTTAGTTTTAATTTTTCAGTTACCCAATCAACAACATCTGTATTTCTAATCCCTCTTAATGTACTAACAATTTCTAAATTTTCTTGCACAGTTAAGTCCGAATAAGAATAGGGTGTTTCAATAATATATCCTATTTCATTTAGAACCTCTAAATTATTTTGATCTACCTTATTCCCTTGGATATAACATTCTCCTGATGTAGGTTTTATCAATCCTAACAGCATTCTCATAGTCGTTGTTTTTCCTGCGCCATTCAGCCCTAAAAAACCTACTATTTCACCAGATTCTATTGATAAATTCAAGTCATCAACAACAAGATTTTTTCCATATTTTTTAGAAAGATTTACTGTCTTAACTGCTTCTTTCACCATTATCCTCCTCAATAATTTGTCCAACAATTCCTTGTATTAATAATTTTAATATCGTATCAAATTGTTTATTGCCGATTTCTTCGATGTGTAATATGCTCATAGCAATCGTTCTAAATAAAGCGGAAACAATTTCTACCGATACAGTTTCTCTAATATTGATTCGGGACACAATTTTCTCAGCCATTCTATCATCTAAGAGATGATGAGTTGTTATTATTTCTTTTGGTAATTTTCTTATGAGTAATTCTATTTCATGATTTTTGAATATAGTAAAGACAAACGAATAGCGAAAATCCTGATAAAAATCATACAGTAACTGCACAAACTGATTTGCATTTATTTGATTTTCCTGTTCTAATTGTTCTTCCAAACGATTCATAATATCTATTTGATATTCTTCTAAGACTCTAAAAAATAACATTTCTTTTGAAGAATAAAAGCTATAAAAAGAACCCTTAGAAATATCAACCATTGCTACCATTTGGTCAACTGTAGTTTTCCTAACTCCATATCTTTGGAGACATTCCTTTGCAGCTTTTTGTAATTTCTTTCTGATTATTTCTTTTTCTTCATCAGTAAAAGCTGTCGCCATAACTTCCTCCTAAATATACCATGACTATTTTTGTAATTATAGTCATAGTATATCATATAAAATAAAAAAAGTCAAAAAGACTTATATCCTCTTTGTAAAAGTACAAGCCTGCAAATTCAAATGCTATTTACTTTATAACCTTTTAATACAGTTACCATTTTAATCATTTAGCTAAAATATCAATATAATATGGTAATCTACGATTTATTCTGTTTTCAATATTCATTTGTTTGTATTATAACGATGTAAAATTAAATTTGCTTAACGTTTGCTTTATAACTCACACTTTTGAGCAAGCACAGTCTTTGGATAGCCAAAGACGGAAAAATTGATGAAGCAGGAAATCTTTCTTGCTTCTTTTTTTATCAATTTTTTTCTTGTTAGGGAGTACCCTAATACTCCGAAATATTTAAAAAGGAGAAAAATCATGGACAATATACAGTGAAATATCCAGCTTATTATAAGACTTAATAAAGATGAAAAAGAGCTTTTTGAAAGAAAAATGGTTCTTTGTCAATAGTAGGTTATAAAAACACCTCTACTATTGTTAAATAAGTAGATATATCCATTTTCTAAATAAGACTGTGAAAATTACTGATGCAATAGAGCTTATTTTTGTTCTTTTTAAAATTGTACAAAAATG
The DNA here is from genome assembly GCA_963521605.1 of uncultured Peptostreptococcaceae bacterium. Taxonomy (GTDB): domain Bacteria; phylum Bacillota; class Clostridia; order Peptostreptococcales; family Filifactoraceae; genus Peptoanaerobacter. The sequence goes on from CAUQVF010000023.1 coordinate 3,939, forward strand.
TTTTGACATACCTACCTATCGCTTTCATCATAGTCGATATAGTGGTGGATATTCATCAGCAACTGAAAAGCTATTATAATATCTCACCATAATTTTATTTTCATATTCTATCATTATGTCATCTTCCTTTTTTGTGTCTATATATCACTCCTGTCCGGTTAATTTTATGCAAGATTGTGGAAAATAGGATTTAAAATATGCTATAATATTTTAAATAGTCGAAATAAATTGGAATTTTATAGGAGAATTACATGAGGTATGTACTTTTGTTAAGAGGCATAAATGTAGGCGGAAAAAATAAGGTATCTATGAATGATTTAAAAAAATCACTATTGGATGTGGGCTTTGAAGATGTATCTTCTTATATCAACAGCGGAAATTTATTTTTCAGCAGTGAGCAAAGTCAAGAGAATTGTATATCAAAAATAAAAGATTTGTTGGAAAGCAACTATGACTTTTCCATTCCCTTTGCCTTGATTAGTAGAGAAGATTATTTGGAAGAAAAAGCAGAATTGCCTGATTGGTGGGAGGAAGATTTGGCAAGAAAAGATGTACTTTTCATACCTAATCATATTGACAAATCTCTTATTATAGAATTTATAAATAATTCGCAGTTCTACAATGAAATAGTCTATATTGGAAGAAATGCAATATTTTGGGGAAAGTATGATGAAGCAGAATATTTAAAATCTACTTATCATAAAAAACTGATTAAACAGGATTTTTATAAGAGTATTACCATTAGAAACGGTAAGACATTTGAAAAGATAGCAGAGATTATTGAAAAAGAAGATTAAAAATCTCACTTTATATAATTGATTTGAATATTCTTATACTAAAAAACAGTTAAAAAGCCTTGTAATCATGTTATAATAAAGTTATTGAAAATCTCTATAATGTATAGAGTCATTTAAAATAACTGCTTGCTATTATAAATGGAGATTAGTTTTAAAGAGGACTTGAGTATGAGTTACAAAAATACAAAAAGAGAATGTGAAGAGCTATGGGCAAAAAATAAATATTATGTGCTGAGCAAGTCCCACAAAGCATATTTGGAGATAAGAGAGTATCTAAAAGAAAAAGAAGTGGATATTGTATTTATAAATGAAAAAATACAAGAGGTAAAGGATTTAAAAGAAAGTAAAACGGACTTTAGTAATGCCATTCTCCATATATGGGGATATTTCAAAAAAGAGGCAAGCGAAATAGAAAAACAAGGATTGTTTAATATATTGGAAGAATATATGCAAGGGAAAAAAAATCAAAAATCCGTAATTGAATATATTAATAGCTTATTAAAGAAATATCCTAATAAATATTTACAAGAATCCACTTTATTAACAGGAGAACAAGATGAGACTATGGCATGAAGAAATTATCCACCTATTGCCCAAAAATCAGCTCCTTGGACAACATAGAGAATGCTGCGCACTTAGGGGCAATGGATGGAACAAGAAACACAAGACTGTTGATTATGTATTTTTATATTCTCCATATCACTTATTTGCTTACCACTTATTAGTTATGGATGAAATGGAAAAAAGAGGATATAAGGTTTCTATTGAATGGAAAGATAAAAATTATAGAGGAAAGATAGCAGAGAAGTACAATAATCTTGAAGAAAAGACTATAGACAAGCCGATTTACAAAGAACATGATAGTAAATATCTTTCTGAGTGTATAGAAAACCTGGAAAGCAAAAGAATAAAGTTAGAGCTATAGGGATTGTAAATATTTTTGTGTATATACTAAGGAAATATTATTTTCTTTAGTGATTATAAATTTTTTTATCACTGAAATAAGAATGCTTTGAGACTATTATATAATTGGTATCATTTGATTTTTATTATAAAATAGTGTATAATACATTTCATATAATTTAATATCTAAAAAATATCTAATTTTGAAGTCTTTTGATAAATATATAAATATCCATGAAAGGAGTAGTACTATGATTTGGTCACTTATTGTCGGTGGATTTATAGGATTTATAGCAGGAGGAATTACTAAAAAAGGTGGAGCAATGGGTATAATTGCTAATATCATTGCAGGCTTATTAGGTTCGTCAGTAGGTCAATCATTATTTGGAACTTGGGGTCCAACCTTAGCTGGAATGGCATTAGTTCCTTCTATCTTAGGTGCAGTAATAGTAATTGCTGTTGTATCGTTTTTCTTTGGAAAAAAAGATTAAGCAATTCTTTCAAATAATTAAGTTTGAAAATAAAACATATTTTTAATAAAAGGAGATATTATCATGTCAATTGAAGAAAAAATTGATCAAGCTAAGGGTGCAATAAAAGAAGGTGTTGGTAAGTTAACAGGTGATAAAAAAATAGAAAAAGAAGGTGCTGCTGAAAAAGTAACTGCAAAAGTTAAAGAAGTGGCTGAAGATGTTAAAGATGCTATAGAAGGAACAATTGAAGGTGTCAAAAACATTGTAAATAAAGATGAGGAATAATTTTAACATCTGAGTGGGATAATATTAGTAAAGGAGGAAATCCATGTTTGAACAAGTAAAATTAGACTATGATTTTAACGCTTTAGAGCCTTATATTGATACCCTAACTATGGAGACCCATTATGGAAAACATCACGCAACTTATACTAAGAATTTTAATGAAGCAGTGGAGAAAGCGGGACTTTCAAACAAGTCTATAGAGGAAATTCTTTCTTCTCTATCTTCTATTTCTGATGAAAGCTTAAGAAATGCTTTACAGAATAATGGCGGTGGATATTATAACCATAATCTGTATTTTTCTATTATGAGTCCTAAAAAGAACACTAAGCCTAACTTGGCTTTGGAAGAGGCTATTGAAAGAGACTTTGGTTCCTTGAATAAGTTAATAGAAACTTTGCAGAATTTGGCTATGGGACAGTTCGGTTCAGGTTGGGCATTCCTTTCTACAGATAAGGGAGGCAAGCTCTATGCCACAAAGGCTGCAAACCAGAATAATCCGCTTATGGAAGAAGGGCAACATACTCCTATATTGGGTATTGATGTATGGGAACATGCCTACTATCTCAAATATAAGAACTTAAGAGGAGATTATGTAAAGAATTTCTTTGAGGTTCTGGATTGGGAAAAGGTAAGCGAAAACTACGAAAAATGCAAATAATAGTAAGTGAAAGAAAATATTTATTCTTTTCGGAAGTGTAGTTCTAAAACCGTATATATGTTCGAGTTTTGGAACTACACTTTTTTATTTTAAAAAAAGCTGATGGGTCTCTACAATATTTTTCTACCATAATACTTTACTCCAAAGAGCATAAAACAGAGCTTATTTTATTTGAAAGTACAAAGAAAAAAACTATATTCTTTACAATTATAGGAATACTTAAAAAGTAGAACAAGCTGAAAATGTTAGAACTTGCATAGAGAAATTACTCAAGAAAACAGAGGACTAACACACTGTAAAACTAATTTAAAATATGGTATAATGTTACAAATATAGAGTGGAACTAATTAGAAGTTATGTATGTAATGGAGTACTTGGAGGTTTATAAAACAGTATGATTAATGAAATTAAGGGAAACAATATCATATTGCGTGAGCAACAAATCGAAGATGTGAAATTCTTTACCTATTGGTACAATCAGCCACTAGTCATGTTTCAATGTGGCTTTACAGAACCTACTGATGAAGAAGCTGAGAAAGAGAGGATCAGAATTGGTCATAAAAAGAAAGACTCTGTATGGTACACAATAACAGATTTAAATGGGAATATAATAGGTGAAACGGGATTGTTGCGAATGTGGCCTGCCTGGAAATGTACTGACCTTTCGATTATCATTCCTGATCCCAAAATGCAACAAAGAGGGTATGGTACAGAGGCAATTAACCTCATGTTGGACCTTGCTTTTGTTCACTATGAAATGAACAGAGTTGCAATTGGTGTGGTAGGGCTGAATACCAACGCACTTAATTTCTATAGAAAAATCGGATTTAAGCAAGAAGGTATTGAAGAGCAAGGATATTACTATAATAACGAGTATAGTGACTTTATCATGATGAGGATTCTTCGCCAGGAATGGAGATAAAATACTGACTCCAGTTTGTCTAATTGAATATAACCGTTTGAGAAAAAGCAAATCAAAATATATTTGCTGTCTTTTATTGCTCAATTTTCGAAATAAAAGCGTCGACAAATCCAAAAATGTACCTGACCAACTGCCCACTTCTAAGCATATTGATAACTCAAAGTCTATAAAATAAAAATACAAAGCAAAATAAATTAAATATAACTGTTTATACAGTATTGATGTAGGTGATACTTACGAAAGACTTAAATATAAGCAATAAATCTATGATAGAAAAAACGCCTTAGAAGTGTTACACTATTAAATGATAGCTAAAAAGATAGATTAGAATTTGACGAGGTAGAAAATGAAAAAAGTAATTGTTTATGTTCATGGGAAAGGTGGAAGTGCGCAAGAAGCTAACTATTATCGAAAGTTTTTTGATGATAATTTTGATATCATATGATTTGATTATAAATCAGAAACTCCATGGGATGCCAAAGTTGAGTTTTCCAATTATTTTGACCTAATTATACCTAAATATAATAAAACTCTTCTTATTGCAAATAGTATAGGAGCATATTTTTAACTAATTTCTTTAGCAGATAAAAAAATTGAAAAAGCCATGTTAATATCACCAATTGTGGATATGGAGAGATTGATTTTAGATATGATGATTGGTGAAAATGTATCAGATGAAGAGCTTAGCATAAAAAAAGAAATAGAGACTTCTCTTGGATAAAAAATATTGGTTTGAAAAAGGTTGGCTCGCTAAAGTTCGCCCTTGGAAGTGATATGAATTAAATTTTACTTTGATAAATCATTATATAAAGATAGCTTTGAATTATGGAGGTAGTAAAATGTCTGAAATTCGTAGAATAAATTGTGGAACAGGAAACTGCTATATAGTAACAGATGGTTCAAATGCTATATTGGTGGATACCGGAAGCAAAGAAAATATCAAAGATGTGATGGCAGAATGCGATAAATACGATATGAAACTTATCGTACTTACTCATGTGCATTTTGACCATGCTGAAAATGCATCAGCCATATCAGAAAAATACAACATACCGGTGGCTATACATCCCTTAGATGAAGAGCTTTTTGATAGTTATGATAAGCAGGCACTTCATTCTTATGGACTAATCGGGAAAATCATCCTTGTTTTATCAGTAAAAAAACTTTCAAATATAAAAATTGAAAAACCTAAGAATCTAATATTTGTTAAGGATAAAGACGAGCTTTCCAAGTATGGTGTAAATGCAACTATAATCGAGCTTCCAGGTCATACAAAGGGCTCAATAGGTGTAGATACAGGCGAAGGACTTGTCGTTGGTGACGCTCTTGATAATTGGATTTCTCCAGCAACAGGACATCTATACAATGATATAAATGAAATCAAGAAAACTGCTGAAAAAATTAAGGCACTTGGCGAAAGAACCCTATATTATGGGCATGGAAAGCCAAGTAATAACAGTTTTAAAATGTTAAAATAACACGATTTTATGCAATAGCGACAGTGCTTGATTGCTTATAAAAGAAGCAGTGGATTATATTTTAAAAAATAAAGTTTTAAACTTGCTGTAACTTTGCTAAATATTTACTGATTACAGGAGATATATTATATAATGAATGAAAGAAAATTATACTTAAGCTCTATAGATATTATGGGTATTTTAGGATTTTTGCTTTGGTTATTGACATTATTTTTGAGAAGATATTATTCTATTAACGAAATTCTGCCAATATTTTGTTTCATGCCCAACTTTGCCGGAGGATGGACTGTAACAGCTGCCTTCAAACAATTTTTCTCTCCCATTTATTCTAAAAAGAAAGTCTCAAATGTAAATTTTTCAAAGAAAACTCTATTTTTCATATGTATAGCCGTCATAATACTCTCAGCTATTAATGAACTCTTACCTTTTAGCAGTTCATTTGATGTGTATGATATGTTGGCTACTGTAGTAGCTGAGATAATTATTTTTATCATTCCTGTTATTTTAAAAGAGAAGATATTTATAGAATTTAGATAATAGTATATGAGAAATGTCAGTCTAATTTATTTTGATTATTTATGATACAAACAGCCGTTAAAAAGCTAAGAATAAAGGCAATTTATATTTAATAAATCTCTATTTTTGTTAAAAATTACCTGATTAGAAGTGATTTTAATATTAAAATTTATATATGGTATTCATAAAAAATGTAATCGCAATATCTATATAGGGGGTGTTTAATTTGAAAAGTCGTTTAAAGAATAAATTGACTAATTTAGCCTTGGGAGAGTTAGTTGCAATAGTAGTATTTTGGTTAAATTTCTTTTTATTCAAAAAATTCCTTATTGATACAAAAGCTCTAATTTCAATTTCAGCTCCCCTATTTATTCTAAGCTTTATACTTGTTCAAGCTTCTATTTACTGGTGTATTTTGATAAAAAGACTTTCAAATCCAAGATTTGCTGTAGGATATACAGGCAAGATTTACAATAAATTAAAGATAGTAGATCTGATTTTGCTATTTGTCGCATTCTTGCTGATAATACTAAATTACATCACTTTTTCCATTATGCTTATCTCCCTTGCAATTTGGATATTTGCTGTTATAGAGTGGGTAAATTATTATAAATTGCAATTATCCTACAGTATCAATCCTGCTGTTTTATTAAAATATGTACTACAGAAGAAATTAAAAAAGAGTAAAATAGCTGAAGAAATCGAAAAATCAATATAAATAAAGATATAATCCCATAATTCAATAAAATAAGGAATAAAATATTTCCATTATATTTAGAATGAGGTCATAAATAATACTAAAAACCTATAAAAAAAGCCATGTGATTTTTTTTCAGCAAAATTATTGACAATATGCAAAACGTGTAATTTGCCAAAATAACATTCTTGACAATATAAATGGTGATTAGAATAATATACTATTTCTTAAAAATTTAATTAATATTATCCATAGATTAAATAGATAATAATATTATACTAAAATCTAATAAAATAATGGATAAAATATATTCAGCAAATTTATAATAAATCTATAAATCATATGTTTTTTTTAACTCCATTGATGAATATTATCCATAGATTAAATATTAGTATTATAATAAACTCTATTTAAATTATGGATTTTATCAGTTCTATACTTATGATACTCTATAGCATATCTTTAGTTAATAAACATTTAGTGTATCATTTTTTATAAAATATTTTCATTATTCTATTAGAATTTAGTATTAGTCTAATTTATAAATACTATAAGTATCTATGGAAATTTCAAAAAAAGTGTCTGAAATATCGAAATTTCAGACACTTTTTTATTACAATTTTCCTATTATCTTTTCTATTTTGTTATTTCATTTCCTTACTGCAATTACTGCAATATCCGTTGAACTTTACATCGTGATTTTCCACGTCAAAGCCGTATTTTTCCTTTATCACTTCTTCCAATTGGTCAAGCAAGTCTTCTTCGACTTCTATTATCTTAGCACACTTTTTACATACCAAGTGATGGTGATTATGTCCGTTTTTGTCCAAAGAAAGCTCATATCTTACGCAACCGTCATCAAGGTTAAGCTTGTTGGTATATCCAAGCTTGTCCAATACTTGCAAAGTTCTGTATACAGTTGCAAGACCTATCTCAGGACATTCTTTTTTTACTATGTCGTATATTTCTTCGCTGCTCATATGTTTTCCGTTAGCTGACAAAAGCACTTCTACAATATTTCTTCTTTGATGTGTAAGTTTAAATCCTTCATCCTTTAATTTCAATTTTAACTCTTCCAAATACGCCGTCTCATCCACATTCCTAATCATTTTTTCACCTTCTCAATTTCATTTACACTATAACATAATACACTACGGAACTTATTACCTGATACAAACTATCATCCGTAAATTAACAAATATAACATTATCAATAGAAAATCAATTAATCAGCTTTAATTACCTAAAATAATTAAGATTAGCTATTTACTACAAGATATTATACTATACTCATTTGAAAATATCAAGAAGTTTTTTCAAATTTATAATCATTATAAATATATTTTTCAAAATGCTGATTTTATGTGATTTATTTCCTCAGATGACAAAAATACCTCAATTATATCAAATGATATTCCTTCATAAGCTATATCATTTGACATCAAAAATATAGTAGCAACATCTCTTATTTTTTTAGCCTTGTATGTATTTACTGCTTCAGAAGGCCTCCCATAAGTATCATCATATCTTGATTTTACTTCAACAAATGTCAATATTTTATCTTTTATCGCTATTATATCTATCTCGCCTATTTTTGTTTTATAGTTGCTGTCTATTATCTTATAGCCCAGTTTTTTCAGGTAGGTTCTTGCCATGTTTTCGCCGTTTTTGCCCTTTAACAAATTAAAATTTTTCATCAAATCATCCTACTTTTTGTCCAATTTAGTAATAAAAATCAGCACTTGTGCAATAGCCTCGTAGAGTTCCTGCGGTATATTGTCATTTATTTCAAGATTTCTCAGCTGATGGACTATCTTTTCATCACGATATATAGGAATGTCCAGTTCTTCAGCCTTTTCCACCATATTTTTCGCTATAAAATTCTCACCCTTTGCTATGACCTTGGGAGCTATATCTTCATCAGAATCATACTTCAAGGCTATAGCCGACTTTATCTCTTCTTTTTTCATCTTGCACCTTCAAAATTTATCTTATAATAATTAAGTAAAATAATAGTATTATACCATAGTACATTGTATCTGTACTTTAATATTTATCAGATATTTATATCATCAAAAATTTTTAAAAGAAAGTATATTTACACTCAATATAATTTTATACTAAATCCTATAAAATAGCCATGTGATTTTATTTCAGCAAAATTATTGATAATCTGCAAAACGTGTAATTTGCTAAAATAACATTCTTGGCAATATAAATGGTGATTAGTATTAATACTGTATTAATTATACTAAAAAGCACTTAAATTCTTAGAATATTTTTACTTATATTTAATTTTAATCCATAATTCTTTCATATAATCATATATTTTTAATAATCACTTTTGAAAAAATATACCCCCTATTTTACAAAAAATTTATATTTTCAGAATTTATTTGTGCTTATAAATAAAAAATGTAAAAAAATTTAAAATTCATATTGCATTATAGGCAAAATTGTGGTAAAGTATGCAACAATAATTATTTTAAAGACAAATGTGTTCGCTATTTGCAATACTTTTTTCTTTATTTTTATCAAATTATAAGAGGTGAGATTATGAAAGTGTTTAAAAAAGTACTGTCTGCTTTATCTGCCTTTACATTGGTATTTGTTTTGGCATCTTGCGGAGGACAGACAGCTCAAAATCCGGCACCTGCAGGCGGAAATTCTACTGATACTAAAAAGAGCGATGCTGCCGCATATCACATCGGTATAGTGACAGGTACTGTAGCTCAATCTGAAGACGAGTTCAGAGCAGGACAAAAGGCAATCGAAATGTATGGAGACGCAAAGTCGGGCGGAATGATAGTGCATGATACATATCCTGACAACTTTATGGCTGAACAGGATACGACTATATCAAAAATAGTGGCTATGGCTGACGACCCTCTAATGAAAGCAGTAATTGTAAATCAATCTGTACCCGGAACTGTTGCTGCATTCAAGCAAATAAGAGAAAAGAACCCTGATATCAAACTAATTCTTCTTACACCGCAAGAAGACGTGGCTATGGCGGAGGAAGCTGCTGACTTGGTAATAGATGCGGATAATATATCAAGAGGATATAGGATAATAGCTGCAGCTCAAAAAATGGGTGCGAAAAAATTTGTTCATATTTCTTTCCCAAGACATATGAGTATAGAAACTCTTGCTCTAAGAAGGGCTATAATGGAAGAAGCGGCTAAGGATTTAGGCATAGAATTCATTGCCGAAACTTCACAAGACCCGATGTCTGACGCCGGAATACCCGGAGCACAACAATTCATAGCTGAAAACATACCTAACTGGATTAAAAAATATGGCAAAGATACTGCATTTTTCTGCACAAACGACGCACAGACAGAACCTTTGCTAAGAGGTATAGCCTCAGGTGGAGCTATATTTGTAGAACAAGACCTTCCTTCTCCTATAATGGGATATCCCGGAGCTTTTTCTATAGATCTTAAGGATGTTGCAGGAGATTGGCAAGCAATCAATAAGAAGGTTGAAGAAAAGGTAGTCGCTGCAGGCGGAAAAGACAGAATGGGTACTTGGGCTTATTCACTCGGATATTCAGAAGTTCTTGGTGCTGTAGATCTTGCAAAAGATGTACTTGACGGCAAAAAAGAACTTACAAAGATAGAAGATGTGAAATCAGCTATAGCAAAATACACTGAAGGTGCAAACTGGATGGGTAGCTACTATGTAGACAGAGCGACTGGTAAGAAGAAAGAAAATCACATCTTGGTAGCACAAGACGACTATGTATATGGAAAGGGCTACTTGGGAATGGATAAGGTAGAAGTTCCGGAAAAATATTTGACTATGAACATCGATCTTACAAAAATACAATCAGAAAAATAATTATTACTGAGTTGGACTTTATGCCGGATACATTATAATACTTGTATCCGGTTTTTGTTTATAAGACAAATCTACAGTTTTTATTTAAATTTTTGTTTTCACACTTGGCATTTTGTTATATAATTATATTTTAATTCTTTTACTAAAATTTTATGGAATTGTGTATATATTACCTTCTTACTATTCCTTGATAAGTTGAGATTTATGACAATCAAAGAAAAGTTCTATACAATTAAATCCATAAATTAATCGAATAATTAGTATTACAATAAAAATTTTTAGATTTGTATTATATTAAAAAGGCGGTTTACATTGGAAAATTTGTTATTGCAAGCTAAAAACATAGGAAAGAATTTCGAGGGTAATGTCGTCCTTAAAGACGTGAACTTCGAGTTGAAAAAAGGCGAGATATTAGGCTTGGTAGGAGAAAACGGAGCCGGAAAATCCACCTTGATGAATATAATATTCGGAATGAGTGTAATCTCCGATACAGGCGGTTTTGACGGAGAGCTGCTCTTAGACGGTCAAAAGATAAACTTCAAAAGCCCTATCGACGCCTTAAAAGCAGGTGTAGGCATGGTACATCAGGAGTTTAACCTGATACCGGGTTTTACCGTTTCAGAAAATATCACCTTGAATATGGAAAAGACAAATCCATCAGTGCTTTCAAAGATATTTGGAGAAAAGTACGAGACAGTCGATGAGAAACAAAATCTGATAATATCAGGTAATTCTTTGGATAATCTCGGCGTACAGATAAAGGCAAGTGACATCACCAGCGAAATGCCGGTAGGACATAAGCAATTTATAGAGATAGCAAGAGAGATGACAAGAGAAGACGTCAAATTGCTGATAATGGATGAGCCTACAGCCGTACTGACAGAGTCTGAAGCTGATATATTAATCAAGTGCATGAGAAAAATCACTGCAAAGGGAATCTCTATAATATTCATAAGCCATAGATTGCGTGAAATTTTGACTGTTTGCGACAAGATAATAGTGCTTAGAGACGGTGTCTTGGTGGAAGATAAGCCGGCAAGTGAATATACTATGGAAGAGATGGCTCAAAAGATGGTAGGCCGTATTCAAGATAAGTCTAACAAGCAAAAAGACGAAATGATGAATATGAAAAAGTCTGAAAACAGCTCAGATGAAGTCATAATGCAGATAGAAAATCTTTGGGTGGATATGCCCGGTGAGCAGGTAGTAGATGTCAACTTAAGTGTAGAAAAAGGTGAGATACTTGGCATAGCAGGTCTTGCAGGTCAAGGAAAACTTGGCATACCTAACGGAATATTAGGTACCTATCCTGTTGACGGCAAGGTGACTTTCAAGGGAGAAGAGCTAAAACTCGGCAATAGCTTTGATATATTAAGTAAGAAAATAGCCTTTGTTTCAGAGGACAGAAGAGGAGTCGGTCTGCTACTTGAAGAGCCTATTTACTGGAACATGGCTTTTAATGCAATGCAGGTACAAGATAAGTTTATCAAAAAAATCTGCGGAATAAAATTCAGAGATGAAAAGGCTATGAAAAAATTAGCTAATGATTATATAGATTCCCTTGCAATCAAGACTACAGGTCCAGAACAAAAGGCACAAAATCTATCAGGTGGAAATCAACAAAAAATCTGCCTTGCAAAGGCCTTTGCCATGGAACCTGAACTACTCTTTGTATCAGAGCCTACCAGAGGTATAGATATAGGAGCCAAGGAACTCGTCTTAAACGCAATAAAAAAGGCAAATATCGAGCAAGGTACGACTGTAGTTATGGTGTCATCAGAGCTTGAAGAGCTAAAGAGCATTTGCGACAGGATAGCCGTAATATGCGAGGGCAAGATAGCAGGCATACTTTCAGTTGAAGACTCAAACGAAAAATTCGGACTGCTGATGAGTGGAGAAAAAATAGATACAGGAGGTAAAAATGATGAAAATTAAAGAGCTGTTTTCGGGAACGAAACTCCCAAGGACGATAATAGCCCTGTTTTTACTATTGCTATTTTGTCTTACACCATTTGCCGGCATTCGTGTTGACCAGTCAATCGAGAATGTAATAAGTCGTTTCGGCATGTTTTCCATACTCGTGCTTTCTATGGTACCAATGATACAATCAGGTTGCGGACTTAACTTTGGACTGCCTATAGGTGTTATTGCAGGCTCACTTGGCGGTATAATCAGCATAGAATTTGGAATCAAGGGCTTGGCAGGGATTATTGCAGCTATATTGATAGCCATAGCAATATCTGTCATACTTGGAGGACTTTACGGCTTTTTGCTCAACCGTATAAAGGGCGATGAAATGCTTATAGCGACTTATGTAGGATATTCGTTTGTCGCATTTATGAGTATAATGTGGCTTATTTTACCTTTTAAAAATCCTATTTCAGTGCTAAGCTACGGTGGTACAGGTCTGCGTCAGCAAATCCCTGTAGCAAATTATTGGATGAAAAAGATTGATTTTAGCGACGGTACAAATAAGTCTGTAGGTATAGTGTCCGACTTTTTGAGTTTTAACATTAATTTGGAATTTTTAAATTTTAATATGAAAGTCCCTATGGGAATGTTTATATTTTTTGCATTTGCAGCACTTTTCGTTTGGGCATTTTTCAAGACAAAACTCGGAACATCAATAACAGCTGTTGGCTCTAACCCTGAATATGCTAAGGCTGCCGGCATAAACATAGACAAGATGAGACTTATATCTGTAATTATGTCTACTGCCATTGCAGCAACAGGTATAATAATGTATCAGCAATCTTACGGATACATCCAGCTTTACACTGCTCCATCAGCCTTTACCTTCCAGACTATAGCGGCTATATTGATTGGAGGCGCAAGTATCAATAAGGCCAGCATAGTAAATGTTATCGTAGGAACACTTTTATTCCAAGGTATATTGGCTATGACTCCTATAGTTATAAACGGAACACTCGGCATTGATATATCAGAAGTAATAAGAATCATAGTTACAAACGGAATGATACTGTACGCACTTACAAGGAGGAACTGACGATGAATAAAAATTTAGCTGAATTTATGAGAAAAAATGCGGTTCCCATCCTGTTTTTAATCATATGTCTGATAGGCATATTAATAGCAAAACCGCAGATGTCATTTGTTTCTCAGGAACTGGGCAGAAGAATGGTAAGAAGCACATTTTTGGTACTTTCACTTATCATACCGATACTTGCAGGTATGGGGATAAATTTCGGTATTCCTTTGGGAGCTATGGCAGGACAGATAGGACTTGTATTTGTTACAGACTGGGGAGTAAAGGGACTGCCCGGATTAGTGCTTGCTGCTGCAATATCTACACCTATAGCAATCTTACTTGGACAGTTTTCAGGTAGAGTGCTTAACAAAGCCAAAGGTAGAGAGATGATAGCCTCTATGATGCTTTCTTTCTTCATACTCGGTGTATATATGCTGTTCTTGCTTTATCTTTGTGGCTCTCTTATCCCTTTTCACAACAAGAAAATCGTACTTTCACAAGGATATGGAATTAAAAACGCAATAACTCTTGATACTGCTCACGGATTTGACAAGGTATTAAATTTTAATATTAAATTTCCAATAGGAAGTCAGATTTTTGCACTTCAAGTACCTATACTGACTATAGCACTTATAGTTGCACTTTGCTTTTTCATTTTGTGGTTTAAAAAGACTAAGATAGGTCATGATATGAGGGCAGTAGGTCAAGATCAAAAGGTATCTTCAAATGCCGGACTCAACACTAATAAGATAAGAATACAATCAATAGTAATATCAACTGTACTTGCCTGCTACGGTCAGATAATATATCTGCAAAATATAGGTACTGTCAACATATATGCAGGACAGGATCAGGCTGCACTGTACGCTGCAGCATCACTGCTTGTAGGCGGTGCAAGTGTAATAAGGGCGTCTATACCAAATGCTCTGATAGGAACTCTGCTCTTTCACCTTATGTTTATCATCACTCCTCAAGCCGGCAAGGCTCTTACAGGTGATGCAATGATAGGAGAGTATTTCAGGACATTTTTGAGCTATGGTGTCGTAACCATAGCACTTATCATGCACGCTTATGAAAGACAAAGACAGGCGAGAAATAACAGACAAAATAATATCGCCAATGCAAGAAGAAAAAAAGAGAAAAGCAAAAATATTGCATAATTTAATTTATAAAAATAGGCTATAAAAAGTGAAATTTCATTTTTTATAGCCTAAAAAAATACATAGTAGTCCGTGTTTAGTCATTGTATTGAACATTTCTTTGAATCCAATTTTCCATAGGATTACTATATTTAAAAGAAAATCTAAGTTTATCGGGAAGATTATCTCTCAAAAGCCCTTGCTTTCTCAATATAAAATCAAGATTTACCAACATTTCATAGGTCTGCCAATTTCCAAAAGTACATACACTTGCATCAGCTTGCCCACTTAATAACATAGGTGTAAATTCGTAGACAAAATCCTCGGCTATATCCTTATGTTCATTGAAAAATGACGGCAGAACAAGACCATCTTTCCTTAACTTATTGAACAGCCGGGATTTATCCATACTTAAAAGTTCTAAATGAAGGCTTGGATTAGATTTACTTGCATAATTTTGCTTAGGAAAAAGCGTAATAATTAAAAAAACAAGCATTAGAAAAAATATATATTTCTTGAATTTTAATAACATATTAATCCTCCTCCCATAATAATTTAAAATCACAATATTTATTCTATGCACTTTAACAGCAATAGATTTTTTATACATTTAGTATAACTATTATTTAAGATTTTTCAACTTTCTTTATTATCATCATTAATCTCTTCTTCATTATTTTCCTCAATACCTTCAGCTTTCTTAGAAGATATATAATCCACAATGCCTGCAATTATAATGAAGGGTAGAGCTGTAATTATTAAATCTCTAATATAATTAGGACCTTTCTCAACATTGCTTATAAAACAATAAGCTATCATACTAAGAATGATAGTAAATATACTTCTTATGGAAAATAGTCTTTTTTTATATTTTTCAATATTACTCATATATTAACCTCAACTGATATTCTTAACACTATACAAAATCTATGTAAGAGTATTTTATACTATTATACTACAATCTAATATAATAATGGATTATTTTACAAAAAATGATGCACTAAAAGTTTATTAAAAAAAGATATGCTAAAGAGTATAACGAGAATTAAATCCATAGGTTAAATAGAGTTTAGTATTATACTAAAAAACAATTAAATTGTCCCCAAATATATTAATGATGAGTTGTTGAAGGTTAAAAAAGATAATATTTTAATAAGTTTAAATATATGGCATTATAAATGATGATTAGTATTATACTAAAATTCAATAGAATAACGGATAATTATATAAATTACAAGAATGGACATCCTTTTGCAACTTATCTTAAATAACAAGCCTGCAATCGGATGTCCACCCTATGCCTATATCAAATATAAACTATAATTTTCATATCCGATACGTCTATCATATTTATTTTTATTCTTTGTTTTTATTTTACTTCTTATTCTTGTTCTATTATACCGTAATCTCCGTCTTTTCTCTTGTAGATTACATTTATCACATCAGTATCTGAGTTTACAAATACAAAGAAGTCGTGTCCTACCAACTCCAATTGCAATATAGCCTCTTCTTCAGACATAGGAGTAAATTCAAATTTCTTTCTTCTGCTTATCAAGCTTTCCTTAGGATTTTCTATGCTTGAATCGTCTATATTTTCAAATCTTATAGTTTCTGTTCCTCTGTTTTTAAGTTTAGTCTTGAATTTACGGAGTTGTTTGGATAACTTACTTACCACTTCATCAACCGCACAATAAAGATCACTGTCTGTAGCTTCAGCTCTTATCACATTCTTATTTACAGGGATAGTCACTTCCACTATAGAGTCGTCTTTTCTTCTTGAAGCGGTTACTCTTACATTAACATCCTCGTTAAAATACTTTTCCAATCTTGACAGCTTTGTTTCCACTGTTGCTTTTTGCTTAGGTGACAAGCTTATTTGTTTTCCACTTAAAATAATGTTCATTATAAGTACCCCTTTCAGATGGTATTTTTATAACCGTCTTATGTATGAAAGACCTAATTGTTGTAGTGAAAAATCTTTGACGATCTTTCATACTTAAACAAATTATAAATTCTTTCTACCTTTATTATACTATTTTTTTTGTTTTTGTAAACATTTTTTTATTTTCAATTTCTCATATAATTCCAATATTGATATTAAGAAAAACAATATCAGAATTATACGAGATAAAATATCTGTTATATCTTGTCAATATCGTAAGGAGTAGTCTGATATACGTTGTAGTTGAGCCAATTTGTAAATAGCAGATGTGAATGTGCCTTCCAGTTCATAAAAGGTTTTTTTGTCACATCATCATCCGGATAGTAGTTTTGCGGTATCTTGATAGGCTTACCCAAATTCAAATCCCTCTTATACTCCTCATCCAAGGTATATCTGTCATATTCAGCATGTCCTGAAACAAAGACAAAGCCGTTTTCTTCGCAGACGCACATATATACTCCTGCGTCATCAGACATTGCAACTATCTCCAAATCCTTTATTTTTTGGATGTCCTCCGCCCTTGTAGTCGTATGTCTTGAATGTGGTATGAAAAATTCATCGTCAAAGCCTCTAACTATAGGTTTTTTATTGATTATATCATGCTTAAATATTCCAAATAGCTTTTCTTCCAAAGGTAATTTAGGTATGTCGTAAAAATAGTACAGCCCTGCTTGAAAAGCCCAGCATATAAACATTGTGGAATGAACATTAGTCTTGCAAAAGTCAAAAACTTCTGTCAGCTCCTGCCAGTAATCAACTTCTTCAAAAGCTATATTTTCAACAGGTGCACCGGTAATTATCATTCCGTCGTACTTGTTGTTTTTCACACTTGAAAAGGAGTTGTAAAATTTTAAAAGATGTTCCTTCTTAGTGTTTTTGCTCTCATGAGACTCTAAGGTAATAAGGTCTACATCCACTTGTAAAGGAGAGTTTGCCAACATTCTAAGCAGTTGTGTTTCTGTTTGTATTTTTTTTGGCATGAGATTGACCAGACCTATTTTCAGAGGTCTGATATCTTGGATACTTGCCCTGTTCTCATTCATCAAAAACACCGACTCTTTTTCCAATATTTCATAAGCCGGAAGATCTTTTGGTATAATAATTGGCATTGCTATGTCCTTCCTTATACAATAAACTTATTTAAAAGCTGTTATTATTAAATATTTAGACAAATTTCTTTTACAACGACTAAAAATTCAATCGAAATATAGAATTTTTAAAATTAAATTATCTATATTTCTCTTGAATTTCAGTATAAAAACTTCTATTAACACTTAAAATTATAATTTATGACAATACTTCCTCAAAACACTAAATGCTTGCAAGTGCTTGGTCTATATCGGCGATGATATCTTTTACATCTTCGATACCCACTGATATTCTTACAAGATTAGGCAATACTCCACCTTGTATCTGTTCCTGCTCAGAAAGCTGTCTATGTGTAGTGCTTGCAGGATGTATAGCATGAGAACGAACATCGCATACATGTGTTACCAGCGTCAAGAGTTTGAGCGAGTCTATAAATTTTTGAGCTTCTTTCACTCCTCCTTTTATTCCGACAGAAATTACCCCACTTGCTCCCTTTGGAAGATATTTCTTCGCCAGATTATATGTCTTTGAGCTTTCAAGTAGAGGATAGTTGACATATTCCACCTTATCGTGTTTTTCAAGATGTTTTGCTATCTCTATAGCATTTTGACTATGTCTTTCCATTCTTAGGTGAAGTGTTTCCAGACCTATATTTGTCAAAAATGCGTTGAACGGACTCATAGTAGAACCTATGTCACGAAGCAGACCTGCTCTGATTTTCAAGGCAAGGGCGGCACTTCCGAATGACTTTGTATATACAAGACCGTGATATGACTCGTCAGGTTCGCTAAGTCCGGGATATTTTCCATTTTCCCAGTTGTAATTTCCTCCGTCAACTATCACTCCGCCAACTGAAGTAGCATGTCCGTCGATGTATTTTGTAGTGGAATGTACGACTATATTTGCACCAAGCTCCAAGGGTCTGCAAAGATATGGAGTAGTAAAGGTATTGTCAACTACCAAAGGAAGATCAGCTTTTTTTGCAACACTTGAGAGTTTTTCAAAATCAAGGACTTCAAGTGCAGGATTACCTATAGTTTCTGCGTAAATCAGCTTTGTTTTATCATCAGCAAGTGCAAATATATCATCAGCGCTGTCTGATGGAGAAGCAAATCTTACTTCTATACCCAAGTTTTTGAGTGTACTTGAGAAAAGTGTATGTGTTCCACCGTACACATTGTTTAGAGAGATTATATTATCTCCTGCCTTTGCAAGTGCCAATACAGAGAAAAATATAGCTGACTGACCTGATGAAGTAGTAACAGCTGCAACTCCACCTTCAAGAGTAGCGATTTTTTCTTCAAGTACAGACAAAGTAGGATTACCAAGTCTTGTGTATATAGGTGTAGCCTGAGCAAGATTAAAGGCATTTGCCAATGAATCACAACTATCGTATTTATAAGTTGTAGACTGTACTATAGGCGCCACTCTCGGTGCTGTATTATCAGGTGAATATCCGGCTTGTACACATTTTGTTTCTATATTTAGTTCATTTATACTCATAACATCCTCCAAATTTATTTTTTTTATTTAAATGTCAATCTCAACTTGAAAGCCATTCAAATTTTATTTCATGTGATTTTAAAACTTTTTAAACTTTCAATAGCTTTCAACATTTATTACAGTATATTTATTTATCGATACATAAATATTTATTATTTTTTAGTTCTACACTTTATTTACATAAATTAGTTTAAAGCATTAACTTTAAAGCCATAAATTTCTTATATTACAACCCTCATGTTAATAAAAAATAACTAAATTTTATGACATCATAGTCACTTATTAATACCTATTATTTAAATAATATTTTTTATTATTCAAGTTTTATAAAACTGTCTTTGTTAATCTTAGATTGAAAGAGATTATATAGGAAAATATTTCAAAAGTAAATAGGAAAATTCTTATCAAAAATCTAAAAAAGCGAAAATAACAGCAAAATTTTAAATAAAAAACACCTCGATATCAATGGTAAAAGCATTGATATTCAAGGCATTTTTAAAAATACTTTGCTTTTCTTGTTATAAGCTTTGCTTATATATGACTATTGAACATAAGTATAGATAAGCTATCTGTAATTCTCGATAAAAACTATTTAGAGAAGCATTTATATATTTTTCACAATGATTTGCTAAGGTCAATAAATATCATGTTATAAAATCAAATTGCCAGCTCTTCCTCATCGTAAAATAGTTGCGAATACTCATAATTCTTTGCCTTGTAGTACATAGAAATAAAAGGTAAAGAAAAAAACAGCATCATTAGCATACCCACTCCAAGCACAAAGGCTATATAGATCATCATAAGCCTTCCCCCATCATATTTGAGATTATTGTCCTTGCTCATATTGCTTAAATCATCCAAGGAATTGATTTTCCCCTGAATATAAGTCAAACTCTTAGTATTTAAAGGCCCTTGTGTTACAAAATTTGCCCTTGTAGTAAGTGAAAAATCCTTGACATTTTGCCTCAAGCTATTGACCGGATCATAGCCTTGCAAATAATGTCTGCTAACTTGGGGAACAAATTGTTCAAAATCAGCCTTGTTTTCAAAACTAATCAAAGAGCTGTTGTCATTTTTCTTATTTCTTTCCACATACATATCCTTGCTATAGCCTGATAATTGACAAATAAAACCTTCCGGAGCCGATAGATTAACACTTCCCTTGAAATTAGTATTATATGAAAATCCGCTACGATAGGCAAGAAACTTGTTATAATACATCAAATCTCCGCTGGAATCTCGCACAAGAGCATCTTTCACAAAATATATTAGCTTCAAGTTCAACTTATCGTCCAAATGAGCTAAAGATATATTGATTTTATTCTTATTTTTCCCCTTTTGCACAGTATATGTAGAATTTTGTTTCAATCCGCCTTTTTCAATCTCCTTATCATTTACAAATACATGGATATCTGATATATAATTAGTCTCATTAAACTCATATCCTATAACATTGTCGTCTAACTTGGAATTAGAGCCGTTTTTTCGTAAGCTTATGATATGCTCTACCTTTGCACTGCCATCATCTTGAACTTGAATATTATAATCTATGTTTTGCATCCTATATATTTCATTTCTAAAATTCGGTCTTAATGTCAACCTCCTATGTATACCTATATGTTGAAATAAGCATCCGCTAATCACAGCAAATATAAGCATGACAAAGATTGTTCTCTTACAATTAATCTCAAAATCATAAGGAGATTTATCAGAATTTTTATAATAAAGAGCTGATACCTTATCAATGGCAAAAAAAATCAGATATACTAAAGGGACAATAAAATATAAGTTTAAAACTGTTATAAAGACGCACTTGCCTATTGATACTGCAATAGGGGTCTCAGCCATACCAAATAAAGTATATCTATCCATACACTCTCCTTTCATCATATATTTATAACTAATTTTCACTATTTATATACTTGAAATACTCATTTTTCTTCTTACTTATAGCATCACATATTATCAACATCAAACTTAGGTATTGCGTCAATCAACATCTTGGTATACTCCATCTTCGGACTTGTGAATATGCTCTTTGTGTCGTTATCTTCGACTATCTCTCCCTCTTTCATCACCACTATCCTGTCAGCTATCTTCCTTACTGTATTTAGGTCGTGGGATATGAATATCAACGTGAAATCATTGGAACTATGAAGCTCTTTTAAGAGTCGTATTATTTTTCCCTGTACACTGACATCCAAGGCTGTCAATATCTCATCTGCTATTATCACCTTAGGTTTTAGGCAGAGCACCCTTGCAATTGAGAGTCTTTGTAACTGTCCACCGCTTAGCTGATTAGGCCTTTTGCTAAGCAATTCTTCATCAAGCTCACAGGCTCTTACAAATGAGCTTATATATTCCATCTCCTGACCTTTTGCAGCAAGTTTATGATATCTTACTATCTCAAGAAGAGAGTCTTTCACATCCCACATAGGATCAAAGGAGTCAAAGGGATTTTGAAAGATTATCTGCACCTTTTTCTTATAGTCTATAGCCTTACTCTTTTTTATAATATTTTCTCCATTGTAAAATACACTGCCTCCATATCCGTCCTCAAGACCTGCAAGTATCTGACAAAGCGTGCTCTTTCCTGAGCCTGACTCTCCTACTATTGCAGTAGTGCTTCCGCTGTAAATCTTAAGACTGATATTGTTTAGAGCTACAGTCTTTCTCTTTCTTTTTTTATTGTAAATATATTCTTTACTAAGATTTTCTATGCGAAATATCTCCTGCATATCACACCTCGTACAACTTTTTCGTATCTTGTATTATCCGCCTTGTTATATCGCTCTTTTGATTTTTGAGTATGTCTCTTGTCATGCCCTCTTCCACTATCTCTCCCTTATCCATCACGCTCACCCTATCACAGAGCCTTGCGAGTACCCCTATGTCGTGACTTATAAAAATAAGCGGAAAATTCTTCTTGGTGCATATCTCCCCAATCAAATCCACAAATCTCATCTGAGCTATCGAATCCAAACTTGTAGTAGGTTCATCAGCTATGATAAGCGACGGTTTTGTACATAGTGACAGAGCTATAAAAACTCTCTGTCTCATACCTCCACTTAGTTGATGAGGATAACACTGTATTACCTTTTTGGACTCAAGTCCCATTTCTTCAAGTTGACTTAGGGCAAAGTTATAAGCCTCGTTTTTTGAAACATCATAATGTCTTTTTATTACTCTCCTCATCTGAGCACATACTTTTTCGTAGGGTGAAAGCGCATTTATGGAATCTTGCATTATCATGGAGATATTTTGACCGATATATCTTCGTCTTTGCTTTTTGTCCATTTTCAATATATCTTTTCCACAGAGAAATATCTCACCTTGCACCCTTGCCTCGGTAGGCAAAAGATCCGTTATGGCATTGATGGTCATAGTCTTACCGCAGCCGCTACTTCCAAATATACCAAGTCTTTCCCCTTCTTTTAGTTCAAAGCTTATATTTTTAAGTATGCTCTTGCCTATTTCTACACTTAGATTATTTATTCTTAATACCTCGCTCATGCTCAAATAACTATCTCCCTGTCATCAAATATCATAAAACTTGCATATGCCAAAGAAAAAATCGCCATACATGGGAAAAATATCATCAAAGGCTTATCTATGATATATACTCTATATTGATAAAGAAGTGCTCCCCAATCCGGCTTTGTAATATCTGCACCCAAACCTATAAAAGAAAGCGAAGCATATTGCAAGGCTATGGAACTTACCGTACTGCCAAGTGCCGCAAGTATAGGCGTTATAATATTGGGAAGTATATGCCTTGTCATTATCATAAATGACGGTATACCCAGCGCCTTTTCACTTAGTATAAATCCCCTGTTTTTTACCTGCCTTGTAAGTATCATCGTTTGATTAGTATATGTCCCTATACCTGTAATACCCAGTGTTATGCCTGCAGTTACAGGATTAAGTCCAAATATTGCAGATATAATCAGAGCCATTATAAACGATGGAACTATCATCAGCATATCTGTAAAAAAAACTATGACAATTTCCAAGCTCTTGCCGAAATATCCGCCCAACATCCCCAAAACAAGTCCAAAAGAAACAGATATAGCAGAGGCAATAAAGACAGTGGCAAGTGTGCGAACAGCCCCGTCAACTATTAGAGAAAATATATCCCTACCGAGGTGGTCAGTACCGAAGTAATGCTTAAGAGAAATAGGTGCAAAAGTTTCGGAAAGATTGGTCTTTACAGAGTCTCTATAGCCTGTTACTATCATTATTATGATAAGTATGATAGGTAATATATATAATAAATATCTCTTTTTCATTCCCTTTCTCCCAAAAATCTTATGAAAATCTCAAATACAAGATGTACTACCATCATCCAAATAACTATGAAAAACAAGTATGACTGTATGATATTATAATCTCTTTGCATAATTCCGGATATCAAGAAGAAACTCACTCCATGTATTGAAAATATAAACTCCACCACACTACTACCGCCTATTACCCATGCAAACTTACTGATAATCGCAGAGCAAAGCCCTATAAGTGCAGGTTTGACTCCGGCTGTAAGCAAAGCCTCTCTTAGTAAAAAGCCTCTTGCCATCTCCGCCTTTATATAGGACTGATTGTGTATTTTCAAAAAGTGCTTTTTCATTATCCTTGCAATACTTCCAACAGAAGCAAAGGCTGTCAAAAGTATTGCAAGAGTCATCTTGACATAGACATCTCCTGTAAATATCCTTGCCAACTTGTATTTTACACCAACATAGTATATTACTACAACACAAAACATAAATAATGGAACAGTCTGAGTCAATATGGATAAAAAAGCAGTCAATTTGTCGAAAAATCCTCCTTTTTTAAGCGAGGCAAGATATCCGAGAAAAAATCCTAAAACAGATGATATAAGTATTGCCCCTATGCCAAGTGCCATAGAATATAGAATACCTCTGAAAATCTCCTGTCTTATGTCCTGCTTGCTTATCAGCGACACTCCCCAATCTCCACGCAAAAATGCTGACATCCATCTTGTATATTGAACTGCATAAGACTCATTAAGTCCCCATTGCTCACGTAGTGCCTGTACGTTTTGCTCAGTCTCAGGAAGTTGATACTGTTGCAACAACATCTTTACAGGGTCAACAGGTATACTCCTTGTAAGTATGAACAAAAATACAGATATGAAAAATAGTAAGACTATGTACTTAAGAACTATCTTTATATATTTCATCTTTCTCCCCAATAACATTAATATATATACTATTGTTTATAATATCCTATAATTCCACATAAACAATTTATATTATACCATAATTTCTGTCTTTTAGTAATTATTAAAAAACAGCACCAAATGTGCTGTTTTCTTTATTTATATTATAAGCTTGTACTTTTTAAAAATTATAACTTATATTTATCAATTATCTTTATTATTTCAATTGGTCGTTTACTATATAGTAGTCTCCGTTGTACGGTTGATAGTCTGATAGTCTTTCAGATACGGCAATACTCCACTGAGGATCTACAAGATAAAGTACAGGCAAGTCCTTTGCTACCAAGGCTTGAGCTTTTTTAGCAAGTTCTATTCTCTTTGCCTTATCAGTTTCTTTGCCAAGTTCGTCTAAGATTTTATTCATCTCGTCAGATTTATATTTTGAGAAGTTCTTAGGTTGTTCAGCTCTGAAGAACTGATTAAGTGAGAATGCAGGATCTCCTGTAGGTGCTGTATGTTGGGCGTAGAGTATCAAATCAAAATCCCCTGATTTTCCTACATTGTCTATACCGTCAACTATTTGAGTATTGACATTAAATCCAAGTTCCTTAAGTTGTGATGCCATTATTTGCATTATTATAGGCAGGTCAGGTCTTTTTTGATAAGTTGTGATATTGATATCCAAAGTCTTACCGTCTTTTACTCTTGCCTTCTCCTTCATGACATAACCGGCTTCATCAAGTAGTTTTTTAGCTTTTTCAAGATCTTGAGAAAGTTTCACATCTCCTGCAAAGTCAAAATATTGTGCAAAAAATCCTGTAGCCACTCTTCCACCCATCAATGATTTGACATATTCATCTCTGTTGATACCAAGATTTATAGCCTGTCTTACTTTTTCATCCTTCATTATATCACTGTTTAGGTTAAATATTCCAAAATATTGATATCCGGCATCTATAGTCTTGACGTTTTTACCGGCATCCTTAATCATCTTTGCTACTTCAGGAGTAACTGTAAACGCCATATCTATTTCTCCGGCGTCAAAGGCAAGCTTCATAGCAGAGGCATCCTTAAATGCAAGTATCTTTACATCAGCTCTCTTGTCTGCTCCCTCATAGTTAGGATTAGGCTTTAAGTTAAATTCTATGTCAGGTTTGAAGCTGTCAATTACATATGGTCCTGTAAATACATATGATTTGTCAGGTAGTTGTTTAAATACTATATTTGCCCATTCTGTCAAGAAAGAGTCCAGAAGTTGCAATTCTCTTTCTGTCTTTATTTCCAATGTCTTGTCATCTTTTGCAGTAAATGTAACCTTGCCTGCTGTAGCATTGGAAAGTGCATTTTTCTCCTGTATTGTATTTAGACATTCAGCAAGAGCCTTAGCGTCAACTACATCTCCATTTGAAAATTTGGCAGTATTTTTTGTAACTGCTGTCCAAGTAAGAGGATCTACTTTTTTAAAGCTTTCGATAAATCTTGAAGTCAGCTTTCCGTCCTTATCCAGTCTAAATACAGTCTCACTTATTCCATGAGAAGTAAGTCCCCAAGGTGTACCTGAGTTTGTAGGATCAGTATCACCTTGTACCCAAGTTTGACCTATGATAATTTGTTTAGATTCGGCTTTTGTAGTCTCTCCGTCCTTCTTTTCGTCCTTTTTTTCATCTGTTTGTGTTTGAGCCTTTTTATCCTCCGTTTGAGGCGTGTCGCTTTTTTGACAAGCAGACAGCATTCCGCAAGTGATAATTAAGGCTGTTAAAATTAATAAAAATTTGGATTTTTTCATTTTTCCTCCTTATTTAAAGTCTTATAGCTGAAATATTGATTACAAGCATAGTAGTACTGTATATTACTAATACTTATTTACATACGCATGTAGCCTTCCACAAAATCTATTTATAATAAAATATATTTCGATTCCTAAGTAAAAATGTTGCTCTAATTTAGCCAAAATAAAATCAAATAAATATTATCTATAAAAGGCAATAACTAATTATCAGCTATAATAACTTATATATTATCTTGTAAATTATAATATGGATTATAGTTTTTTGCAATATAAAAGCTCCCGAAATTATCGAGAGCCTTCCATTATTTCTTGCGACAAAAATAATATTCTTTGTAATCTTGCTCAGATTACAGATATTTCAAGACAAATATTACACTAATCACCGTTTATATTACCAAGTAATCTATTTAAAGCAAAGTCATAAATTATATGGATTTTCAATAACTTTGTAGCGACATAACTACATGGTTTTTTAATGAGTTTTTGCTATTATATTGATATTGAGCAAACTTTATATTCCTATTTAAACTTTTGTAGATAGTTCAAGCGTTTTTAAAATCTACAATTAAAAACTTTAAGAATGCATAAAGACATAAATTTTTTTCCTATCATATTGACAAATAAGCTTTGTAGCTTGATATTATCAGCCAAGCCATTTTTTTAGTCTGTCAAATGCCTCTGCTATCTTGTCTTTTGAAAGTGTCATAGCAAGTCTTACATAACCTTCCCCATATTCGCTGAAAACCGTCCCGGGTATCATAAGTATATGGCATTTTTCCCTTGCTTGTTTACAAAATTCTTCGCTACTCATAGCTGTTGCCTTGATATTTACAAACATATAGAAAGTCCCTTTTACCGGCAAGACCTTGAGCTTAGGTATCTGAGATATTTTTTCATAAGCCAAGTTGAGTCTGCTTTCAAACTCTTCTTTTATAAATTTCTGTACCTTCTTTCTGTTTTTCAGTGCGTGGATTGCAGCCCTTTGAGATACTGATGGAGGGGAATAAATTATATTGTCATTGATTGCCTTTAATACCCTTATATATTCCTTGGGAGCTATTATATATCCTATCCTCCAACCTGTCATTGCAAAGTCTTTGGAAAAACTTCTGATAGTTATTACCCTGTCTTTCATAGCCTCTATAGAGGCTATAGGAATAAAAGGATTTTGAAAACTTAGAAGAGTGTATATGTCGTCAGCTACTACCATAATATCGTGTTTTTTTGCTATCTTTGCAATATCTTGGAGATTTTCAAGGCTAAGGCAGGTACCTGTAGGATTGTTGGGTGTATTTATGATGAGCGCCTTAGTCTTTGCTGTTATAAGAGCTTCCAATCTCTTCACGTCTATGGCAAAGTCTTCTTCTTCATAAGTCGGCAGATATACTATCTTGCCGCCCTTGGATTCTATACAAAAGTCATAGACTGAAAAATGTGGAGTAGGTATGATGACCTCGTCTCCCTCATCTATTATACAGCTCATGGCAAGATACATGGCATGACAGGCGGAAGTGCTGACAAATACTTCATCGTTCTTGATGTCCAGACCGTATTCTTCCCTTTGATACTTGCATATCTCTTCTCTAAGCTCTATCAGACCTGTTGATTCAGTATAGTGAGTATAGCCTTTCTTTGCATCTTCAAAGGCTCCTTTTATAATCTCAATATCCGTAGTAAAGTCTATGTCACCTATGGAAAAATCTATGATATCCTCATATTTTATATATTCATTTGTAGAAAATGCATTGTCTTTTATATTCTGATATTTTTTTGCAATAAAATTTTTCATAACATCCTCTTTTTTTTAACAGTATACTTGTTTTAAATATTAAAACATCTCTTACATTTTTATAATAGAATATATTATTTTAATAGCAAAATCAAATAGAATAATGGATAATATTTCTGTAATTTCCCCTATATTCATTGATATCATACTATTTTGATTAAATTCTCAAGAATTTTTATCTATATATTAATCATACTAATCTCCATTTAAAAAGTCATTTAAAATATTCGATACTGTGATTTGCTATTAATTTTCATACACTTTATAATCAAAATACTTACATGCTAATTTAAAAGCTTATTAGTATAAGTTAAATAGTAAAACTTTGTGATTATTGAAGTTTAAATATTCCATAGTATAAAATTAAAGACAAGCCCGATAAAAAACAGGATTGTCTTTGATTTTTGTTTTATTTTTTCAACCAAGTCATCATTGAACGAAGTTCCTTACCTACTTCTTCTGATTGATGTTCAGCTTCTTTTCTTCTTGTTGAAAGGAATCTTGTCTTTCTTCCTGATGAGAATTCAGTCATGAAGTTACTTGCAAAAGTACCGTCTTGTATGTCTGACAATATTTCTTTCATAGCCTTTCTTGTTTGCTCACCTATTATTTTCTTGCCTGCAGTATAGTCTCCGTATTCAGCAGTATTTGATATTGAGTTTCTCATCTTAGGGAAGCCACCTTCAACTATCAAATCAACGATGAGTTTCATCTCATGTATACACTCAAAGTATGCCATTTCAGGCTCATATCCTGCTTCAACAAGAGTTTCAAATCCGGCTTTCATAAGCTCTGTTACTCCGCCGCAAAGCACTGCCTGTTCTCCAAACAAGTCAGTCTCAGTTTCTTGTCTAAATGTTGTTTCAAGTATACCTGCTCTCCCTGCTCCTATACCAGAAGCATAAGCAAGAGCGTAGTCTTTCGCCTTGCCTGATTTATCTTGGTATACGGCTATAAGTGATGGTACTCCTTGTCCGATTTGATATTGACTTCTTACAGTATGTCCAGGTCCCTTTGGAGCAACCATTATCACATCTATGTCTTCACTTGGTATTACAAGATTGTAATGGATGTTGAAACCGTGAGCGTACATAAGCACATCTCCCTTTTTCATATGAGGAGCTACCTGTTCATTATAGATATCAGCAGATATTTCATCAGGTACAAGCATCATAACTATGTCTGCAGATTTTGCTGCGTCAGATACGTTCATAACAGTAAGACCTTGAGATTTTGCCGCTTCTACAGACTTACTTCCTTCTTTAAGGCCTACTACCACCTTTACTCCGCTTTCTTTCAAGTTTAGAGCGTGAGCATGACCTTGACTGCCATATCCTATTATAGCTACAGTTTTATCTTTCAACAAATCCAAATTACAATCTTTATCATAGTATTTTTTAATCATTTTAATCATCCTTTTCATTTTTTAAATTCAGTTATTATCTTTAGTAGATACCCACTGGGAGAAATCAGTATCAACTAAGATGAATTAATAATATTATTTCTTGCGTATTATCATCTCGTCGCTGTCTCTCGACATAGCTGTTATACCTGTACGACAGATTTCCAATATTTCAAAATCTTCCAATACCTTGATAAAGGCATTTATCTTTGTAGGCTTGCCTGTCACTTCCACTATCATACTCGTAGGAGAAAGATCTATGATAGAGCCCTTATATATCGTAGCTACCTCTACCATCTTGCTCCTGTTATCAGCATTAGTCTTTATCTTGGCAAGCACTATTTCTCTCATTACAGACTTGTTTTGCTCCAATACATCTACCTTGATAACTTCTTCAAGCTTGGATGTCTGTAGTATAATTTGATTTATCTCATTTTCAAAACCCTGTACAGTCAGTGTTATCCTTGATATATCGGGATCATCCGTATTTGAAACTGTAAGAGTATCTATATTGTAGCCCCTTCTTCCAAATAGGCTTGATATCCTTGCAAGTACACCGTAGTTATTTTGCACTACTATGCTTAGCACTTCCAGTTTTTGACCTTCCATATCTGCCTCCTCTCATTTTATATAATTTTAAAACTGTTTTATTCAGTAAATATCTTTTATTACTGCCATATTTCTATTCTTAACTCTTATCAAATATAATTTCAATTATCTCTTATAATAATTGCAGTCTATGACTCATAACAGCTAAATTCAATAAATCATTGATAATTAAATTTGAAAATATTCAAAGCATGTCATCAGTGAGAAACTATCAAGTTGTCAAGTGTGCCGTTTGCCGGTATCATCGGTAATACCTGAGCATTGTCAGGGATTGCACATTCAATGATTGCTGACTTGTCATCCTTCATTGCATTTGCAAAAGCTTCTTCAAACTGAGACATGTTTTCACATCTATAACCATTAGCTCCGAATGCATCAGCTAATTTCACATAGTCGGTGCTTCTATCAAAATTTGAAAAGGCATATCTGTCGTTATACAAATAATGTTGCCACTGTCTTACCATACCTAAGTTACCGTTGTTTAAAATAACAGTTATAATCTTTACTCCATACCTTACTGCGGTTGCAACCTCATTTAAGTTCATATGGAAAGATCCGTCACCTGTTATATGCACCACTGTTTTTTCAGCATTGGCAATCTTGGCTCCTATTGCCGCTCCATATCCGTAACCCATAGTGCCAAGCCCTGCACTTGTCAGGAAGTGTCTTGGTTTTGTCACCTTGCAGTATTGACATGCCCACATCTGATGTTGACCTACATCCGTAACAAATACTGCATCGTCTCCTGACATGTCAGATAGTTTTTCAAGCAATTCTTTAGGCTTAATAACTCCATTTTCTCTAACTTCTATATAGTCGGATTTTTTCCAATTTTCAATTTCTGCAAGCCATTCATCTCTATCTTGCCTTTTAATCTTAGGCAATAGCTTTGTCAAAATATCTTTGACATCGCCTATAATGTCATAGTCTATATTGACATTTTTCCTTATCTCGCTGGCATCTATGTCTATGTGGATTATCTTTGCCCTTGGAGCAAATTTTTCAGTATTGGTAACTGTCCTGTCAGAAAATCTCGTACCTATGGCTATTATCAAATCGCTGTTATCTATGGCGTAGTTTGTACTTACTCTGCCGTGCATTCCTGCCATGCCTAAGAAATATTTGTTGTAGTCAAGGTTTCCTATACCCATTATAGAGTTACAGGCAGGTATAGATGATTTATCTATCAATTGTCTAAGCTCTTCAGAGGCATTACTTGATATTACCCCGCCACCTGAGTATATGACAGGTTTTTTCGACTCGTTTATCAGTTTAGCAATTTCATCAAGCAAATTTTCGTCTTTAAATTCTTCTTTTTTCTTAACTTCACTTTTCTTTTCTTCAAAATCATATTCAGCTATAGTAACATCCTTAGGAAAGTCAATAAGCACCGGCCCTTTCCTTCCGCTACTTGCTATGCGAAAAGCCTCTCTTATCGTATCTGCAATCTTATCTACCTCTCTAACGACGAAGTTGTGTTTTGTTATAGGCATAGTGATTCCGGTAGTGTAGACCTCTTGAAACGAGTCCTTACCTATGAGATTTTGTGCTACATTGCCCGTAATATATACTACAGGCACACTATCCATAAATGCTGTAGCTATACCTGTAATTAGGTTGGTAGCACCGGGACCGCTCGTTGCAATAGCTACTCCCACCTTGCCTGTGCTTCTCGCATATCCGTCTGCCGCATGTGCAGCTCCCTGCTCCGTACTTGTAATTATATTTTTTATCTTATCCTGATAGTCATACATTGCGTCGTAGATATTCAACACACTGCCCCCGGGATAGCCGAAAACAGTGTCTACTCCAAGCTCTAATAATGTATTTACCAAGATATGAGATCCGTTCATCCTCAAAAGCTCTCACCTCATAATATTTTCATAAATCTTAAATTACTTTCATACCAAAAACATATAATTCTTTATTTCGCTCTTTATCCGATTTTAAAAAACAATTTCTACATAATAATATAATATTGAAATTTTTTCAAGTATTTTTCAATATTTAAAAGAAAAAATACCCAAGACAAAAACATTTTTGTCTTTTTTTACCATACAGTTCCATATTAATTATTTTTTTATATTCTATTTTCATAGTCTTTTATTTTATCTTCCAAGTCAAGAGTAAGGTCTATAGCATCCTTGCCCTCAATCAGCCTTTGTTTATATATTGGCGGGAAGTCAAAGTCTATGCTCAAATCTTTAAATATAATTTTTTGATTTATAAGATCAATCTTTACTTCCTTGCCATCAGTCAGCTCACTAAGCATCTTTCTTTTTTCGCTGTCCAATTTTATGGCTACATTGCCGTTGCTCAGCCAATTGTTGTAAAATATATCTGAATATCCTCCGGCAATGACGACTCTTATACCGAAGTCTTGCAATGCCCATGCAGCATGCTCCCTACTTGAGCCGCAGCCAAAATTTTCTCCTGTTATTAATATTGAGGCATCCGTATACTTTTCCTGATTTAGTGCAAAGTCTGCTACTTTATTGCCGTCTTTGTCATATCTCCAAGGAGCAAATACAAAATCTCCAAAGCCTGTACGTTTAACCGATTTGAGATAGTTTTTAGGTATCAAAATGTCAGTATCTATGTTGTCATTCAAGATACAGACTACCTTGCCTGTATATACAGTAAATGCTTTCATCTTTTCCTCCTTTTTACACATCCAACTTGCTGATATCCACTACCTTGCCGTTTACCGCACATGCCACTGCCATAGCAGGAGATACAAGATGTGTCCTTGCATCCTTGCCCTGTCTACCCTCAAAATTTCTGTTTGAAGTGGAAACACAGTGCTTGTAAGCATCAATTATATCAGGATTCATCCCAAGACAACTTGAACATCCTGGCAATCTCCACTCAAAGCCTGCATCAATATATTTTTGGGCAAGCCCTGTCTTTTCAGCCTTAAGTTTTACCTGCATAGAACCGGGTACTACTACAGCTCTTATATTCTTATCCACCTTTTTACCTTGGATGTACTTTGCTCCCTCTTCCAAGTCTGAGTATCTGCCGTTAGTACATGAGCCTATAAACACCTCTGTAACAGCTATGTCTGCAGATGTCTGCTTAGGCGATAGATCCATATATTCGTAGGCTTTTTCTTCTGAATAGTCTTTTATCTCAGGGAATTTTTCATCCACATCTACAGTCATTGACGGATTAGTACCCCATGTTATCTGCGGTTTGAGATTGCTGACATCCATGGTAATTATCCTGTCAAAACAGCTTTCATCGTCTGTAAAATAAGTCTTCCACTTTTCTATATCACTTTGGAAGTTTTCACTTTCCCCATACTTTGTATTTTTGATATATTCAAAGGTCTTTTCATCCGGTGCGACCATACCTACCTTTGCACCGCCTTCAATAGCCATATTGCAAAGAGTCATCCTCTCTTCCATGTCCATGTCTTTGACTGTATCTCCGTAAAACTCTATGGCTGATGACACTCCTACTGATACGCCGTTTTCTTTCAAAAATGCAAGTATTATATCCTTTGCATACACTCCCTTAGGCAATTTTCCGCTGATTTTTACTCCGAGATTTTTCAGTTTCCTCTGCCATATACTCTGAGTGGCAAATACATGCTCCACCTCAGATGTACCTATGCCGAAGGCTATTGCTCCAAATGCACCGTGAGTTGCAGTATGACTGTCTCCACATACTATAGTCATCCCCGGTCTGGTATTCCCGCTCTCAGGTCCTATTATATGGACTATACCGTTGTAATCACTGTCCATATCTTCAAGTTTGATATTATTC
Organism: uncultured Peptostreptococcaceae bacterium; assembly: GCA_963521605.1. GTDB lineage: Bacteria > Bacillota > Clostridia > Peptostreptococcales > Filifactoraceae > Peptoanaerobacter. The sequence goes on from CAUQVF010000023.1 coordinate 37,711, forward strand.
CTGATACAGTTTTGCCTTAGGGTTTCAAGCTGCATCTTTGCCAAGTCATCCGTTATATCTGCCCTTTCTTCTGCCTTTGTAGGCGTATTGTGATCCATTGTGGCAAATATCTTATCCGGTCTTCTTATTTTTCTGCCTGAAATCTCCAATCCTTCAAATGCCTGAGGTGAAGTTACCTCGTGGATGTAGTGCATATCCACATATATAAGAGACAAATCGGAGTCAGTAGCAATCACATGTTCATCCCACACCTTATCGTATAATGTCTTCATATTTTCTCCGTCTTTAAATTTATAATCTATATTTGTGAGTTTATATCGTATTTTAATAACTCAACCTTCCCACTGTAAAAATACAGTTAAAGTCCTTATTCCACAATGTTTTTCTAAGATCTTTATGCTAATTATATGCAGCTTTAACATTTTTATCTTTGTGATAATTATTTAAATTCCAATGAAATTTCAAATAATCTTAAGTGGGAAAGTCGAGCATTTGACTTTAACTGCCCCTAATAACGGGTAAAATACTGATACTTTCGTAAAATCTAATATATTAGTAAAGGATTCTAACTTGAACCAAAATCTGCTGTTTATTTTATCCAAGTTTTTGAATCACCTTTTTTGTAAATTCGCTTGTACTTACATAATTTTGAGAATTTAAGTCCTTAGTCATACATCCTTCATCCAAGACAGACTTAACGGCATTTTCTATGTCATCTGCCATCTTATCTTGTGCAAATGAGTATCTAAGCATCATAGCAAGTGAGTATATCATAGCTATCGGATTGGCTATGTCTGTGCCTGCAATATCCGGAGCAGATCCGTGAGCAGGCTCGTAAAGTGCAATCTTATCCTTGCTGTAGCTTGCTGAAGAAAGTAGCCCCAACGAGCCTCCAAGTACACTGACTTCGTCGGATAATATATCCCCGAAGAGATTCTCCGTCACTATGACGTCATACTTTGTAGGATTGGTAATAAGTGCCATAGCCATAGCATCCACATACATATGCTCTACTTCCACATCATCATAGTCCTTTGCCACATCTTCCACTACTTTTCTCCATAGTTTGCTTGTGGCAAGTACATTGGCTTTGTCTACTGATGTTAGTTTTTTCCTTCTTTTTCTTGCAGTTTCAAAGGCATATCTTACTATCTGTTCAATTTCTTCGTAGCTGTAGGTGATAGAGTCAAGAGCAGACTTTTCTTCGAGTCTTCTGGGCTCTCCGAAATACGCTCCGCCTGTCAACTCCCTTACTATCATAAGGTCAGTACCTTTGACAATTTCTTCTTTAAGCGGTGATAAATAGCAAAGGGAGTCCTCGACCTTGAGAGGTCTTACATTTGCATAGACCTTGAGATATTTTCTAAGTGCAAGCAAACCTGCCTCCGGTCTTATCTTTGCATTATCCCACTTTGGCCCTCCCACTGAGCCCATGAGTATTGCATCGCAATTTTCTATCTTTTCTTTCAGCTTATCCGAAAAAGGCTCTCCATAGGCATCAATAGAAGCTCCTCCGAAGAATTCTTCTTCAATCTTATATTGAAAATCATATTTTTTAGATACGACTTCCAATATTTCAAGAGCAGACTTCATTATCTCAGGTCCTATACCGTCACCTGCAATACAAAGAATATTTTTCATAATTAAAACTCCAATCCCAATTTATTAATACCGTGAATATATGCCAATATCGACGCCTTGATAATGTCCACGTCAAGCCCTGAGGTATTTATCTCCCTATTGCCGAGTTTAAGTCTTATCCTTGCTTCACCAAGAGCATCACTTTGTGATGATACGGCATTTATTTCATAGTTTATTATCTCTATAGGCTGGTTGACTATCTTATTTATAGCCTTATAAGATGCATCCACCTGTCCGTTACCCACTGCTGTCTGCTGGATAATCTGTCCGTCCTTTTGCAATATTACGCTGACTTGAGTTATCTTATCTTCAAGAGTGGCTGAGTGATAGCTTACAAATGAGTAGTTTTCCTTTTCTATCTCACCGTTTGTAAGTAGAGAAGTTATGTCTTCAACTGTAAGGTATTTTTTTGTATCTGTAAGTTTTTTGAACTCAGCAAAAGCGTCATTTATCTTTTCATCGTCAAAGTGAAATCCGTTATGCTCCAAAAATACCTTGAAAGCATGTCTTCCTGAGTGTTTTCCAAGCACAAGACCGTCATTTTTCGGTATACCTATCTTTGATGAATCCATTATTTCATAAGTCGATCTGTTCTTGATGATACCGTCTTGATGTATGCCGGATTCATGCAAGAAACAATTTTCACCTATTACCGACTTTGTAGGTGCTATCTCTATGCCTGTAAGAGAGGTTACAAGTTTTGACGTCTTATATATCTGTCTTGTATTGATATTTGTACCTATATCGTACATTTCACTTCTGGTATCTATAGCCATTACCGCCTCTTCAAGTGCAGTGTTACCCGCTCTTTCACCCAGACCGTTAATTGTACACTCTATCTGTCTAACTCCTGCTGTTACTCCTGAAAGTGCATTTGCTGTAGCAAGTCCCAAGTCGTCATGGCAATGTGCCGATATAGTCACATTTTCTACACCCTTAGTATTTTTCTTGATGTAAGATATGAGTTCATAGTATTCAATCGGTTGGATGAAGCCTACAGTATCAGGTACATTGATAGTTGTAGCCCCTGAGCTTATCGCCACCTCATATACTTGGCAGAGATAGTCCTTGTCTGTCCTTGTAGCATCTTCTGCTGAAAACTGTATGTCATCTACAAAGCTCTTTGCATAGGCAACCAAGTCTCTCGTCCTGTCTATTACCTGCTGTCTTGTCATCTTGAGCTTGTGTTCAAGATGTATGTCGCTTGTCGCCAAAAATACGTGGATTCTTGGATGTTTCGCCTCTTTTAGAGCC
>CAUQVF010000024.1:0-39617 GCA_963521605.1 uncultured Peptostreptococcaceae bacterium
AATATCACCAGAATTACGACATATCTAAATAAACATTGAAATTCCAATACATATTTTAAAAACGTCATAAAATCGTCAAAAATAAAAAAGAGAGTTTATACTCTCTTGTTTTTTTATAGTCCTATAATTTGTTTAAACGCCTTGTCCTTTTCTTCTTGTGAAGATTGAACATAGGTATTTATAAATGTTTCAAATTTATCGCCTAATATCTCACTTGCCACTTTGAGATTAATCCCTTTCGCTACAAGGTTAGTAGCAAAGGTATGGCGGAAGCAATGAGCAGAGACATTATATTGTCTTAGATAGTGTGAGATATTTGAAGTGCGAAATATATATCCGTCAATGTTCCTAACTTTTATTGACTGTATCTCAGTATACAGCCAATGTGGAATGGGTATCTGTCTATATCCATGTTCAGATTTAAGCGTCGTTACAGTGCCTTTGAATTTCTGTCTTGACACTGTAATTATACAATCTTGTATATCATCGTATCTTAAGCCGTAAACTTCGCTTATTCTCATACCTGTATAGTACAAGACTTGTATAATTAGCTTATAGCTATCTGTAGTGTTAGCTAATATCTCATTATACAAGCTTTCACTTATATACTTTATCCTCTTGTCCTCTCGTCTCTTTTTTTGAATATTGACGGGATTGTCTCTAATTAGCTTTAATTCTTTTATGCAGAAATTAAAGAACGCTTTTATTTTGACCTGCACGGTCTTTAATACATATCCCTGTTTTTGCTTTTCTTGAATAATATTTGTAATCTGTATCGGCTTAATGTCTGATACAGATATGTTTTCAAGGGGTTTTAAGTATTGAAGTAAAATCTTGTCTGTCTCGTATGTGCTGAATTTGACCTTATTTTTCTTATACTCAAGATAGATATTTAAAGCGTCTTTTACTGTTACACTCGTTGTATCAATATTATCTTTTATATCTTCGGTTATAGTATATCTTATCTCATCTGCCCAAGCCTTTGCGTCTTTTTGTTTCTTGAAACCTTGCTTGGATTTTTGTCTCCATCTACCGCCTTGTTTATAAGACACTATAGCTTGATATCCTCCGTCTTTTTCTCTTATAGTCGTATTCATAGTATACTCCTTATCTTATCATAGATTGAAAAGCTACCGCCTTTCCGAGGATTTGAAAATCAATTTGACTTTCTTCCTTGAATTCAAAAATCCGTGGTGGTATTTTGGCGTTTTCAGCCATTAAGACTACTGAATTTTCTTTAAAATACACTCTTTTAAGTGTTATTTCAAAATCTATTGATACGGCAGCGATATCTCCGTCTTTTACCCTTGCGTCTTTATCTATAAAGACAAGGTCGCCATCTTCTATCCTTGCATTTATCATACTATCACCGACGCATCTTAGTGCAAAGTCTGCACATATATTTTCGTCTGCATCTATGTACTCTATTTCGTCACTGTCATTGAAATTAAGCATAGGAGAGCCACAAGCGATATTACCAACGAGCGGTAGTTTCTTCTTGCGGACGGATTTTATTATGTCAGCATTTTTGAAGCGTGGTTGTATCATATTAGGCTCATCTTCCCAACCCATTAGGTAGGCAGGAGTTGTTTCAAGAGCTGTTGCAAACAACTCAATTTGTGATTGGTTTATATCTCTTAACCCTTTTTCTATTTTATTAATTGTTGAGCGTGATTTATATCCTGTCTTTAAAGCTAACTCTTCTTGAGTCATTCCTAATTTTTCTCTTAAATCTCTAATTCTATCGAATATTTTCATAACGCACCTCCGTAATTTTATGTACATAATTATAATCGTTGTAGGCAATTTGTCAATAAAATTATAAAAATTTGCAAAAAGTTGTTGACAAAAAAGAAACTCCATGATAGAATATCATTGTAGACAAAACGGAAACACATTAAAAGAAAGGAGCGATAGAGGATTGACCAATACTACACTATTAAAAAAAAGGATAAAAGAGTCGGGATATAAAATCGAAAAAATAGCGTCAGTATTAGAAGTCTCAAGGCAAACACTCTCAAATAAAATCAATAATAATACTGATTTTACAGTCAAAGAGATGTACGGTCTATCCGACTTCTTAAATATAGATGCCGTTGAAATGAAAGAAATTTTTTTTGATAATGTTGTTGACAATATGACAACATAAAGGGGGATAGAATATGGATAAAAAGACGCTCCTCAGCATAGATGAATTGTCTGAGCGTTGGGGAGTGGATAAGACGACGATACGGCGTATGAAAGACAAGGGCGAGATTAAAGCGGTCAAAGGCTTTGGCAACCTGAAATTCAATATTATTGATGTATTGAAGATAGAGGGAAGCGGAAGCATTGACCCGCTAAGTCCCTTGGAACGTAGGAAACTGGAATTGGAAATTAAAAACAAAGATAACGAGATAGCAAGATTGAACGCTATCTTAAGTCAGATGATAGCTCCGCTTGGGGAGTATATCAGCGGAGTAAATAAGGGGGAATAAGATGAATATAATTGAAGATGTCAAGAGTAAAGAAGATGTGAGAGATTTCTATTACAAGCATATGCAATATAAAAGAAATATACTCAGCGAAGAGCTGAAGATACAAAAAAAGATTTACAAGAGCTGAATATGCACATCTTCACAAAATATTGTTCAATGAAGAGCCTATGAGTTATGAGACACGTCAAGCAATACTGCATAGTATACAGTATTACTTTGACAGTATAGAAAGAGCAAAGGCTATATAAAAAAAGAGCCTGTATAAACGCAAATTATACAAGCTCAGGTAATATAAAAAGAAGAAAAGTATTCTATGCTTACATATTAGCATAGAATACAAGAAAAATCAATATAAAAAAGGAGAAAAAACAGATGAAAAAATTATTAAGTATAGCAACAGTAACAGCAATATTATGCATGAGTGTAACAGCATGCAATAAAGATACAAATATAGATACTGACAGTAATAGTAAGAGATTTATAACCGTATCAGAACAATATGAATCTGAAAATAATTTTACTATAGTAGCAGACAAAGAAACATCCGTGTGCTACTTGGTATTTAAAGGTGCAAATAAAGGCGGAATAACACCGCTGATAGACAGAGATGGCAAGCCTGTATTGCACAATAAATAATGAGGAAATAACATATATGATAGTAAAAAATGCTGACAACAAAACAGTATGCTATGTAAATGAGCAAAAGCGTACTGTAGAGATTGTAAAAAAAGACTGCAAGACTGTGATAAGCTTTGCAGATAATAAAATAAAAATTGAAAATTTTAAAACAAAACAATAAACAAAAAAGGAGACTTTACAATGAAAAATAACATAATAAACAGAATGAATGAATTGAATAACAAGTCTATACTTAGTATAGACGCTGAAACTAACGGATTATGGGGACAAGCTTTTTCAATATCAGCGTTGTTATATGACGCTGACGGAACACAAATTGCCGAATTTGTCGGCAGATGCCCAATCGAAGAAGAGATAAATCCTTGGGTAGCAGAAAACTGCTTGCCTAAAATGATTGATATTCCTGAAAATTACAAAAGTTATAAAGAAATGCTGAAAGATTTCTTTGATTTCTTACAACAGTATAAAGACGCTGTTGTATCATCTCATATGGGACATATCGTTGAGTCTAAATTGCTCCACGACGCTCACGATATGGGAATAATCGGAGATTGGGATGCTCCTTATCTTTGGTATGATGTGTGTCTATTCTTTGATGATAGTACAAATAAGTACTGCGAAGAAAACGGAATAGACATCGGAGAAGAAAACACACATAATCCCGTTTACGACTGTAAGAGTGCATATAAAGCTTTTAAACACTTTATAAACACTCAAAACTAAGATAAAACAAAATAATAAGAGAGAGCCGCAAGACGGACATTGATTAGATATAGATATATATCTTTTTGGTGTCCGTCTTTTTTAATATATAACTAAATATAAAAGGAGAAAAGAAAATGAACATTAAGATTAATTCGCTAAGATTGCAAAATTTCAAGGGTGTAAAGGAGCTTGAAATAGATTTCAATGACAGTCTAACCAACATATACGGAGATAATGCGGTAGGTAAAACTACTGTATTTGACGCATTTTGTTGGTTACTTTGGGATAAGGACAGCCTGAACAGAAGCCAATTCGAGATTAAAACACTTGACGAAAACGGACAGGCTATACCTATGATAGACCATAGCGTGGAAGCTGCCTTAAACATTGACGGAGTAGATACAACGTTCAAGAAGATATATAGTGAAATATGGACTAAAAAGAGGGGGCAAACTCAAAAAGAGTTCAACGGACATACTACAGACTACTATATCAATGATGTACCTATCAAGAAGAAAGAGTATCAAGATAGGATAGCAAGTGTTATATCAGAAGAACAATTCAAACTTCTATCTAATGTACAACACTTCAATGTGAACTTAGACAAGAAGCAAAGAAGAGATACACTCTTAAGTCTTATCAATGATGTAAATGTAGAAGACATAATAGCAAGTAACGAAGATTTCAAAAAGCTTGAACTTGACAAGTATAAGCTTGAAGAAATCAGAGCTATGAATAAAGCTACAGCAAATAAGATAAACAAAGAGATTGAAGAGTTGCCAGTACGCATTGACGAATTGAATAACTCTATACAAGAGCTTGACTTTGATGCACTTGAATTCAGAAAAAAATCAAAGGTAAGTTCTAAAAATATTATAGATAAGCAGTTATCAGATTTTAGCAGTATTGCTGATAATATAAGACTTATATCAAAAGATATAACAAGTCTTGAACTTGAAAAAAACAGCATACTAAGACAGATAGAAGATGACTATAACAAGAAAGTACAAGAGATAAGAAGTAAAAGTAATGTAAGTGCCAATCAAAAAGAACAGTTGATTAAAAAAGTTGACAATGTAAGCAAAGAAATTGAATTTGCTAACAAAGAAAAAGAAATGCTTAACAAAAACCTTGATGACGAAAGAGCAAAGTGGATCAAGTTAAACGAAGAAGAATTTGACGGAGATACATTTTGTCCTACTTGTAAGCAAGAACTACCTGCTGAGCAGATAGACAAGATAAAAGATGAGTTTAACATAAACAAGTCAAAGAAATTAGAACAAATTGAAATTCAAGCAAGACACATTAAAGATAAGATAGCATTAAAAGAAAAATCAATTAAAGACAATGAAGAGATATTACAAGACTTACAAACTCAAATAGATACTATGCAAGATGAAAAAGTAGTGAATGTTGATAAACTTATATCAGCAATCAAAAAAGAACCTGTTCCGGAGAAAGTGGCAGAGATTGATGCTGAGATTGAAAAAAAGAAACAAGAGCTTGCTAATCTTAACAAGGCAGATAACAAAGACTTGTTAGAGCGAAAAAAAGCCATTGAGAGAGAGATTGAAGAAATAAACAAGCTTTTATATTACAAAGATGAAAATGTGAAGATACAGGCTAAAATTGAGCAGTACAAAGAGCAAGAAAAAGAGCTTGCCAAGGCATACGAAAAGACGCAAGAGATATTAAATCTTTGCGATGAATATACAAAGATATATACAGGTCTTGTATCAGATAGAATCAACGATATGTTCAAACTTGTTAAGTTTAAACTATTCGATGTTCAGGTTAATGGCGGTATAACTGAGACTTGCGAAGCTACTGTTGACGGTGTTCCATACTCAGATGTCAATAATGCAGGCAAGATAAATGCAGGTCTTGATATTATCAATGTGCTGTCTGAAAAACTTAATATATATACTCCAATCTTTATTGACAACGCAGAATCTGTCAATGAACTAATGGAAGTAAATGCACAGGTTGTAAGGCTTGTTGTAAGTAATGATAAGAAATTGAGAGTTGAGTAAAGGAGAAATCACAATGTCACACGAAATACAAAAACCAAATACAGAACTTTCACCAGTAAATCAGATGAAAAATCTTGTAAATAATAATGCTTTAAACAAAATGTTTAAAGATGCCTTACAAGAAAATTCAGGAGCCTTCCTATCAAGTGTTATAGATTTATACAATTCAGACACAAATTTGCAAAAATATAACGCAAAAGATGTATTAATGGAAGCACTAAAGGCAGCGACATTGAAGCTACCTATAAACAAGCAATTAGGGTTTGCATATATAGTGCCATATAAAGATGTACCACAATTTCAACTTGGCTACAAAGGATATATCCAACTGGCTATGCGAACAGGTCAGTATCAAAATCTAAACGCAGGTATCATCTATGAGGGCATGGAGATAAAGAATAATTATCTTGCAGGTACTATTGAGATACATGGAGATAAACAGTCCGATAACGAGATAGGATATTTCGCTTATTTTAAGCTAATTAACGGCTTTGAAAAATGCTTGTATATGAGCAAGGAAGATATAACAAAACACGCACAGAAATTCAGTAAGACGTACAGCTTTAAGGGGAGCAGTTGGCAGACTAATTTTTCTGCTATGGCTCTTAAGACTGTAACAAGACTACTATTAAGCAAATATGGAATACTATCAACTGAAATGCAGACGGCCATAACTAATGAAGCGGACCAAGAGCTTAGTCAAGAAATAAAAGAAAAAGCTAATAAGACAGTAATTGATATAGCTGATTATCAAGAACCGTCAAATGAAGTAGTAGATGTTGAAACTGGCGAAGTGATACAACAAGAAGAGCCTAAAAAAGCACCGTTTTAAAAAGGCGGTGCAATATGGATATAGAAGTTTTAGCAAGTGGTAGCAAAGGAAATTGCTACAAGATGAAAGCAAATGGTACTACACTCTTAATTGAGTGTGGTATCAGCTTTAAAGAGATGCAGAAAAAACTGAAATTTAAGATGCACGAAATAGACGCTTGTCTTATTACTCATAGTCATAGAGACCATGCAAAGGCAGTAAAGGATATGCTCAAAAGTGGGATAGACTGCTATATGAGTTATGGAACAGCTGAAGAATTAGAAGTATTAAATCATCACAGAACAAAGATTTTTAATCATAACGGCAATTATATATATGTAAATGAAATGATTAATAATGTGTATGTAAAAGCATTTCATACTGTACATGATACGAAAGAGCCTATAGGTTTTGTGATTGCCGATGGTGAAAGTAATAAATTAGTATTCATGACTGATACTGCATACAGTCCATATAAAATATGCGGCATGACTCATCTAATGATTGAATGCAACTATGTCAAAAAAACATTAGATGACAATACAAATCAAGGCTTATTGAATTTGGATTTAAGAAATAGAATAATCCAAAATCACATGAGCTTGGAGACAGTGATTGGCTTTTTAAAGGCTAATGACTTATCAAGACTTAAAAAGATATATGTAATGCACTTATCAGAACATAATTCTGATGAGGAGCTTATAAAAAGTGAGATACAAAAGATAACAGGAAAAAGCGTAGTGATATGCTAAGAAAGATGATATGAGGTGAAAGAGGATGAGCGAGATTTTAAGAACAAACGAGATACTGTCTAAAGGATATGGAGTAAGTCCTAAATTAGTAATGATAGATGAGAATTTGAGCATTGAAGCAAAGGCAATATACGCTTATCTTTCATCTTTTTGTGGAAGTGGGAATATTGCATTTCCGCAAATTTCTACAATAGTAAGTCATCTTAAAGTGTCTAACGAAAGATTTTATAAGCATTTCAAACTGCTAATAAAATACGGATATATAAGTGTATCACAAGAAAGAACTCAAGGTAAATTCGCAAATAATATATACACATTAAACACAGTGGTTACTCCTATACTTGAAGAAGAGGAGCAACCAGAAACAGATTTTACCGAAACGGAAAATACCGATAACGGAAAAACCGTTGACAGAAATACCGTAGCCGAGTTTTCCGACAACGGAAAATCGAAAGCTAATAATAACAATATAAATAATAACAGTATTAATAATAACAATATAAATAATAATAAAAAAGAAAAAGAACGTGCGTGCGTGCGTGCGGATAAATCTATTAATAAAATTAATAATAATATAAGCAATGATAAAAAGACAGATTTTGATAATCTTATTAATTCATATACAGACAACAATGAGCTTAAAGAGACAATATACGAGTTTATTAAGATGCGTACTGCAATAAAAAAGCCAATGACAACTAAAGCGTTAGATATATTGCTTAATAAACTTAATAACCTTGCAACTGATGATGATACAAAAATCAAGGTATTAGAGCAGAGCATAGAGCATAGTTGGCAGACTGTATATGCACTAAAGGAGAATGACAATGAAAGAAGCATTCAAAATTCCGGACAATTTGGACATAGACTTACAAACGAGGCTGAAAGGACTAAGGGATATGTTGCTCCAAAAAAGACAACAGACGAATACTCTGTCAGAGTTAAGCCCGTCGAAATCACACCAACAGACTACGCAGAAATTATATAACTGTGATAAATGCAAAGACGAAGGTTATATCTACTTCAACAAAAAAGATAAATTTGGGCAGGAACATTTGACTGCAAAGCCTTGCGAATGCTTGATAAAAAAGAACAATGAAAAGAGAATAGAAAAATCTAATGTATCTGAACTCTTTAAAAATTGTACATTTACAAGCTTTGAAGAAAGAAGTCCTAAGCAAAAAGAAGTAAAAGAGTTGTGTATAGAGTTTTATAAGCAAGTCGTAAGTAAGGATATAGCCAAAGAAGATAAGGCTACAGCTATACTATTACTTGGACAGGTAGGAGCAGGCAAGACGCATCTTGCGGTAGCTATGATGAATAACTTCATGGCAAAAAACTATAACGCACTATACACAAATTACAAGGATCTCGTAAGGACATTTTCTCAAAACGCTATGGACAGATTTGTGTACAAAGAGGAGATGGATAAGTGTATCAAAGCAGAGGTTTTGCTCATTGATGAATTCTTTAAATGTGATAGTATAAGCGAACTGACATCAGCTCAAAAAAACTATATGTATGAGATTATTAATACAAGATATAACAACAGAGCTTTGACAATCTTAACGAGTGAAAAAAGTATACATGAAATATTACAAGTTTCGGATGCACTCGGCAGTAGATTATTTCAAATGGCAAATCAAAAATTTATAGTTGATATGACAGGGATTCCTAATCAAAGAATGATTTAAAAAATAATTAATAGCACAGATGAACTTGTCAATAATTCTGACAAGTTGCAAAAAAACACTTAATAATATAGTCATATCAAAGATTTAAAAGTTTTTTAATATTAGATTATTCTAAAGCGAAAAGATTGCTTAAAACGGCTTATACGTTGTTACAAGCCTATATCGAGAAAATGACTTAGAATACAGGAGATAAGGAGAGATAATGATATTAGATTTATGTGGCGGTACAGGTTCTTGGAGTAAGCCATATACTGACAATGGATATGATGTAAGAGTATTGACTCTGCCGGACTTTGATGTAACCAAGTGGCAAGAGTATGAATGGCTTAGATCTGCGATAAAACAAAATGAAATCGAGGGTATATTGGCGGCTCCGCCATGTACGATGTTTTCAATAGCAAGATGTGACAAGACGTCTAAGAAACCGAGAGATTTAAGACAAGCTATGATGGTTGTACAAGCTTGTTTAGATATAATTCATGAGTGCCTATATAATCAATTCCGTAAAAATGAAAAGGGATTGAGATTTTGGGCGATTGAAAATCCATATACAGGTTATTTAAAAAGATTTTTAGGAACTCCGGCATTGATATTTGACCCTTACGAATACGGAGATCCTTATACCAAAAAAACTGCTATATGGGGAGAGTTTAATATTCCTAAAAAGAAACCTGTTAAACCAAGAAAATTAGAAATACAGGGAATATACGATTTTGTAACAAGTGTTGAGCATTTTGCAGACCTGAAAGAAATACCTGCTGGATATTTGGAAAAGACAGGATATAGTAAAAGAGTTGTATTAAGGAGCATGACTCCGTTAGGCTTTGCAAATGCTTTTTATAAAGTTAATAGATAAGGAGAAAAGTAATGAATTCATATATATGTGTTGGAAGATTAACCAAAGAACCTGAACTTAGATATATAGCGTCTACAGGTACAGCTGTAACAAGATTTTCTATTGCTGTAGATAGACCGTTTGCGAAAAAGGATGCAGAGGTAACTGCGGATTTTTTCAATGTGGTTGTGTGGGGTAAGACAGCGGAACATTGTGCTAATTATCTTGCTAAAGGTAGACAGGTAGCACTAAGGGGGAGACTTCAAAATAACAACTACACAGATAAGGACGGAGTAAAGAGATATACAGTTGAAATTATAGCTGAAGAAGTGAAATTCATCGACTGGGGAGATAAGAAAGAACAAGGGAATCAAAGCAATGATAGTTTTGATGATATTGATGATGCAGGATATAGGGCGTTGAATGATGAAGATATTCCGTTTTAATGTAGGTGAGTTATGAAAAAAATATTAGATGCTTGTTGTGGGAGTAAAATGTTTTGGTTTGATAAGAAAAACGAGAACACTGTATTTATGGATAACCGAACACTTGAAGATACATTATGTGATGGACGCAGATTAATCATTAAACCTGATATAGTTGCAGATTTTAAAGATATGCCGTTTGAAGATAACACATTTTATCTTGTGATATTTGATCCACCACATTTAAAACAAGCAGGTAAAAATTCATGGCTTGCTAAAAAATACGGAACTCTTGACAAACAAACATGGCCACAAGACATAAGACAAGGTTTTAATGAATGTATGAGAGTATTAAAACCAAATGGAACGCTGATATTTAAGTGGAATGAGGAACAAATTAAAATAAAAGATATACTAAATGTTATTGAATATAAGCCGCTTTTTGGCAATAAGCGTGCTAAAACACATTGGCTTGTATTCATGAAGTAAAGGAGATAAACGATGTTTGAATTAAATAAAATAGAAATATTGAAAGGTAGTATAAGCGAATTAAGTATTTATGAAAGGGAAGTTAAAGCGTCAAGTATAGACGTTGATGATGATATAACTAAGGATTTCATTGAAAATTCTATATATAATTTTAAAAACTCTGACAAATTGAAAAATGGAGAACTAATCGAAAATGAATTATTTGAACAGTATAAAAATAATGCTACACTTGAAGAATTTTACAAAACATTAACACAAAATATTACTCATAAGTATTTTGAAATATTACAGTGCAATTCAAGAGTACCATCAGCAGAAATAATCACATTGCTTATGAGTGCTGATAATACAAATTATTTAGCTGTTTTCAAATATACTCATAAGACTATGTTGGTAGCTGATAAAATGCAAGAAGAGATAAAAATAAATAAAAAATCATCTTTGTTTGTATCTAAAAATCATAAAGCTGATGAGGGTTTTATTATAGAATTAAATAATTATACCCTTGAAGTGATAGACCATAAATATGAGGTAAACGGCGATAAAGAATATATATTCAAAGATTTGATACTTGGTGCAACTACCCAATATTCACAAGCTGAAAAGTTGGAAATATTTACAAAAGTAACTAAAAACCTAAATGACAAGTATATTCAAGAAGATATTGATAAAATATCAAAAATAAAACAAGCAGTAAAAAATATAGTTTTAGAAAAAAGATTTTTAAATATAAATGATTTCTTAGATAGAGCCTTTGAACACGATGAAGAATTAAGAAAAATATATAAAGCTACATTGCTAAAAAGTGGATTGAAAGAAATAGATGAAATAAATATACCTGATAATGTCCTTAAAAAATATCTAAGACAGAAATTAATAACAGAGACAGGGATAGAAATTACAATTCCAATTGACTATCTTAATGATAGTAGCTTGTTTAATGTGAAAGTAGAACATTCAGGTGCAATTGTAGCAACAATACAAAGTAATGTATTAATTAATAAGGAGTAGTAAATATGCTTAAATTAACACTATATGGCAGACCTATCACTAAGAAAAATTCATCAAGAATAGTAAAATGCGGTAATTTCACTAAGATACTGCCAAGCAAACAATACAGTCAATACGAAAAGGACTGTATAAGGCAGATACAAGGTAGTAAGAAAAAGAATATATGTATACCTGTAAATATGCAGTGCGTGTATTATATGCCGACTAAGCACCGTGTAGACCTTGTCAATCTACTTGAAGCCACTTGCGACATACTTGTTAAAGCTAATGTCTTGCAAGATGACAATGCAAGTATCATCAAGAGCCACGACGGAAGCAGAGTGCTATACGATAAGGACAATCCGAGAGTGGAGATTGAGATACAGGAGATAGTAAGTGGGGTGTGAAGTATGATAGGTGATGTGCAAAAAGAGACAAAAAGATGAAAGTATTTACACAGATAAAGAAAGCTAAAATCTTAGAAAAGGGAGTAGGTATATACGCTGAGATTGAAGACAATATATATTCAACGCTCTTAAGATATAAGGGTGATAGAGATTATATTGATTGCGAGATAGAGATAAAAGATCCTCGATTTATCTCTACTGAGCAAAGAAAAAAGATATATGCTACTCTCAGGGATATATCAGAATTCACTGGATATGAAGCTGAGCATATAAAAGGGATAATGAAATACGACTATATATCAAAAACAGGAAGTGAGTATTTCAGCCTATCGAATTGCTCAGTAACTACCGCAAGAGAGTTTATAAATCACCTTATAGAGTTTTGTATATCTTGGGGAGTGCCTGTGCATGAGAGCCTGCTAAAAAGGACTGACGACATAAATAAATACTTGTATTATTGTCTTAAATATCGTGTATGTGCTATATCCAACGAGCCTAATGCTGATGTACATCACTGTACAGGCTCACATGTAGGTATGGGGCGAAATAGACATAAGATAAGTCACTCAGGACTTGAGCTAATAGCCTTAAATAGATACTGGCATACAAGAGTTCATAACGAGGGTGAGAATGATATATTCGAGAGATTTAAAATATATGGAATAACTGTAGATGACTTAACATTGAAGCTGTTAGGTCTTAATACAGATGACATAAGTTAGGAGAGAGATATGAGAAAACAAGTTTATCATAAATCTAAGCCAAAGCAAACAATATCAATACGACCTACATTGTCAAGTAAGGATAGAGAAAAGATGCAAAGTGAAATATTTGAAATATCTATGCTTGTGTTATCAGGTGTACCGTTAATCGTATTAAGAGACTTGTTTGGATTCGGGAAAAAGAGATTAAAAAGATTTTCGGATGAGTTTTTAAAACAATTAAAATGTGTTGAAAACGGAGCCTTGACACTTGAAGAACTCCACGAAATCATCAAAAAAGAGACAGGATTGGAAGTGAAGTTTAAATGATTATATTTATTCTTACTCTAATGCTAAATGTAAACATAGATATTAATATTGATGATTTTAGAGTTTTTGACAATAAGACGCTGAATGTGTATGAGATAAGCGGTCTTAATGCAAAAGAGATAAATAAGAGATTAGTTGGCACTTTTCTCGAAGATACAGGAGATATGATGTATTACATTGAACAAGAGAAAGGCATTAATTTCAGAGTGATATATGCTATAGCAGGTCTTGAGAGTGGAAAAGGTCAAATCTTATCAGGAAGAAATAATTACTGCGGAATAAAAGATACAAAGACATTGAAGTATAGAGATTTCGAAAGTAGACAAGACTGCCTGATACACCTTGCAGGGATATTGGATAGTAAATTTTATCGTGGTAGGACATTAGATAGTATAGGATATGATTATTGTCCACCTGACCCAACATGGGCAAAACAAGTAAAAGAAATAATGGGGGAGATATAGACAATGAATGTCATTAATGAATTAAAAAAGAAGCAAGATGAAGCATATCGAAAGAGATTTGAAAGATGGTACAAAAAATTTCAAATCGAAAAGGAAATAGAAATAACAGCAGTAAAAGTAAGAGGTGATTGTCATAGAAAATAAAAATCACGATAAAATATATGTCTGCCATGGTTCGAGTAATCATAGTAAAGCAGGAAATAGAGCTATATTAGATTATTATGCTACAGAGCCAAGAGCAATAGAAGTATTATTAGATGTAGAAATGTTTAATCGAAATATTTGGGAATGTTGTTGTGGTGAAATGCACATATCAGACGTATTAGAAAAACATGGATATACGGTTTATAACACTGATATAGTAGAGCGTTCACGGAAATTAGATGATGTAATAGATTTTCTTGAATATTGTAAGCCTTGGAATGGTGATATTATAACAAATCCACCTTACAAACAGGCAAGACAATTTATACAAAAAGCATTAGATATAATACCTATAGGAAATAAGGTTGCTATGTTTTTAAAACTTACATTTCTTGAAAGCAAAGACAGAAAACAATTTTTCTTAGAAAATCCACCTAAAACAGTGTATGTATCATCTTCAAGATTATATTGTGCCAAAAATGGTGATTTTTCAAAACCATATAGCAGTGCTGTCGCCTATGCTTGGTATCTGTGGGAAAAGGGATACCAAGGCGAAACGGTGATAAAATGGATAAATTAAAGGAGAGAACAATGAGAGAGATTAAATTTAGAGTATTTGATAAAGCAAGTAGACTTAAAGCAATGCACATAGTAGGCGAAGATTCTCATGATTCTTTTTGGATTGATTCAGATAATGTATTTCATTATAGAAATCTGCAAAACGGAGAGGGCTCAGGAGAGTGTGGAGATTATATACTAATGCAGTATACTGGGCTTAAAGACAAGAATGGAAAAGAAATCTATGAGGGGGATATAATTTTATTTGACGAGAATAAAGCAGTGGTTTTTTATGCGAATGCAAAATTTAGAACTAAATATAAAATGTTTAAAGGTTACTGCTATGAAGATTTAAGTGATGTTTTATATTTCGACAAAGTTAGAGCTATTGGAAATATCTATGAAAATGAAGAGCTGATTAGGGGTAGATTGAAAAATTTGAATATCATAGATGAGGTGCAAGATGTCTAAAATACAAAAACACTTGGATATATGCGAACAGCTAACACTTATGTATGTAGATAAAAACAGTGATTATGGGGATAGTTTCGGAGATACATTCAGTAAGTTGGGCATGATATCTGCTGTAACAAGGATTACAGACAAGACTAATAGGCTGCAGAGTTTATGCGTAAATAAGCAAAAAGTCAAGGATGAGAGTATCAAAGATACATTGATGGACTTAGCAAATTATGCGATTATGACTTTGATAGAGTTCAGGGAGGATTAGGCTTATGGGAATAAAAGAAGAGTTAAAAGATTTGCGAGTAATTTCGAAAATAATTGATAGCAAAAACAGACAATTAGCACAGCTAAAAAGATACTGCACTACGATAAAATCTTTTGACTACAGCAAAGAAAAAATAAACGGAGGAAAAAAGCAGGATTTCAGTGACACAGTAGATAAGATTATAGATTTAGAAAATGAGATAAACAAAGATATTGATGACTTAATAGACAAAAAAATAAAGATGAATGATTTTATAAAATCTGTATTGTCTGGCAATGAATACGCAGTAATACAGATGAAATATTTTGAAGAGTTAAACTGGTTAGAGATAGCTATAAAGCTTAATTATACAGAAATAAATATCTATAAAATTCATGGAAAAGCACTTTATAAATTAAATAAAGTTTATAGTAAATTATAGTAAAAATGTGATACAATAGTATTGAGAGAATAGACCATAATTCCTCCTTATATTTAGATAAAACCGTTATGCTTGAACGCATAGCGGTTTTTTAATGCAAAGGATTTGCTATGTACAAGATAAAGAAAATACGAAGAGGATATATCGTGATTAATACGGGTACAGGCAGACACGCACATTTTAGAAGCTTGTTTGGATGTAAATGTATTATATACTATCTAACAAACAACATAGAGATAACTAATCCATACCTGCAAGTATCAGCGGAGAGACTGAAAGATAAAGAGAAGAAGAAAAACAGATATGTGAACAAGAGAGGTGTAAGATAAATATAATTTCAAAAGGCGGTGATGTATTTGTCAATTAAATTGACGCTTAAACAGAAGAAATTTGCTGATGAATATATCATCAGTGGAAATGCTACAGATGCTGCAAAGAAAGCAGGATATAGCGAAAAGACAGCTAATAGAATAGCTACGGAAAACCTGTCAAAACCTGTTATAAAACAATATATAGACCAAAGACTCAAGGAACTTGACGATAAGAAAATCGCAAAACAGGAAGAAGTACTGCAATATTTAACTTCTGTGCTAAGAGGAGAAAGTGAATCGGCTATTGTGGTTGTTGAGGGATGTGGTGATGGATACTCAGAAGCAAGAACAGTAAAAAAAACTCCTGATGAAAAAGAGAGATTAAAGGCGGCAGAGTTACTCGGCAAGAGATATAGGATTTTCTCTGAGAAATCAGAAGTTGAAGAGGAACAACTCGATAAATTAGATAAGATACTTGGGGCGATTGATAATGAAGCTAAGTCCTAAACAAAAAGAATTTTGGAATAACTGCAACTGTCGTTGGAATGTAAAGACAGGAGCCACAAGGTCGGGAAAAACATATCTTGATTATTATATCATTCCAAAAAGAATAAGAGCCTGTAAAGGTGATGGATTAATAGTCTTACTCGGTAATACTCAAGGAACTATTGAAAGAAATGTCCTTGAACCGATGCGAAGTATTTGGGGTAGTCTTGTCGGTACTATATCATCAAATAACAAGGCTAAGCTATTTGGTCGTGATGTTTATGTGCTTGGTGCTGATAAGAAAAATCAAGTTGCAAGGATACAAGGTGCAGGTATTGAATATTGTTATGGTGATGAGATAACTACGTGGTCGCAAGATGTATTTCAAATGCTTAAATCAAGACTTGATAAACCTAATTCATGCTTTGACGGTACTTGTAATCCTGATAGTCCTAATCACTGGTTTAAGGAGTTTTTAGACAGTAAGGCGAATATATACCATCAACATTATACTATTGACGATAATCCGTTTTTGACTGATGAATTTGTAACTGCATTGAAACAAGAGTATTACGGTACTGTTTATTATAACCGTTTTATTCTCGGGCAATGGGTAAGAGCTGAGGGAGCTATATATAAACTGTTTGCAGGCAATCCCGAGAAATATTTTATATCTCTTGATGACATAAAAAGTAAGAAAATACAAATGATTAATGTCGGCGTGGACTTTGGCGGTAATTTATCTAAACACGCTTTCGTTGCTACAGGAATTACAAATGATTATGAAGTTATTGTTTTGGTGTCAGAAAGGCATGATGCTGATACAGATTCTGATAAACTGTGTGTGCTTTTTATTGATTTTATTAAACGTGTATTTGATATGTATCGCAATATCGATACTGTCTATTGCGATAGTGCTGAACAAGTGCTTATAAGAACGCTTAAAAAAGCATTACATGATAATGGATTTAATGTAAGTGTTAGAAATGCAAGTAAAATTGAAATAGTTGATAGAATACGACTTGTTGCGGGGCTTATTTCTCGAAACAAGTTTTTTTATACTCAAAATGCTGATA
This sequence comes from uncultured Peptostreptococcaceae bacterium, assembly GCA_963521605.1. Lineage (GTDB taxonomy): Bacteria > Bacillota > Clostridia > Peptostreptococcales > Filifactoraceae > Peptoanaerobacter. The sequence continues at coordinate 17,479 of CAUQVF010000024.1, forward strand.
CAGTCAAGGACGCATTAACTAATGCGGTATGGGATGAGGCGAAGATTAAGACTGTAAGACTTGATGACGGTTCATCTGATATAGATACGCTTGACGCTATGGAGTACAGTATTGAGAGATACGCTAAAAGGTTGGTGAGTATGTAGATGTGGCTGTTTGATTTTTTAAAAAAGGCGGTGAGAGGTCTGTTTAGTAAAGATAATGTGAAAGATGCTTTAAATGTTGAAGTGAATATTTCAAATAAGATGGCGAATGCAATTAAGCTATGGTCTAAGATGTATGAGGGTAAAGCTGATTGGGTAAAGAAAGACGTTTATTCGTTGTCGCTCCCCTGCTCTATTGCTGCTGAGCTTGCAAGGCTAACTACAATCGAGATGAAATCTGAAATAGTGGGAAGTGACAGGGCAAATTTTATGAACGAGCCTTATCAAAATCTTATAGACAACATCCGCATACACCTTGAATATGCACTTGCTAAAGGCGGTATGGCTTTTAAGCTGTTCATATCTGATGGTAAGATTGCTATTGATTGTGTACAGGCTGATATGATATATCCTATTGAGTTTAACAGCTTTGGTGAGCTTATATCTTGTATTTTTGTTGATAGATTTACAAAAAATGAAAAGACTTATACAAGACTTGAATATCATAGCTTTGAAAATGGCAAATGTACGATAATCAACAAAGCTTATATGAATGAATACGGATCAGATATATTGGGCTCTGAGATAAAACTTGAATCTGTGAGCAGATGGAAAGATATTGAGCGTGAGATAACTATAGACAATCTTACGAAGCCTTTATTTTCATATTTTAAAGTACCTATGGCTAATACTATTGAGAGTAACTCAGATATTGGTGTATCTGTCTTTTCTAAGGCTGTAGATTTGATTAAAAAAGCTGATGAACAGTATTCAAGGATATTGTGGGAGTATAAAGGCAGTGAGCTTGCTGTTGATATTGATGAAAACTGTTTTAAAGATGATATGGAATTGCCTGAATATTCTGATAGGCTTTTTAGAAAATTAGATATTCAAGGTAGAGCTAACGATTTTTATTCTGTATTTTCTCCTGCTATTCGTGACAGTTCACTTTTCAATGGGCTTAATAAGCTGTTACAAAGGGTTGAATTTGCCTGCGGACTGGCTTATGGTACTTTATCAGATGTACAGGAAACAGCTAAGACGGCTACTGAAATTATATCATCAAAGCAACGTTCATATGCTACTGTGTCTGATATTCAAAAGTCGCTTAAATCTACACTTGAAAATCTTATTATCTCAATGGATGATTTGTGCAGCTTATATGATTTAGTCGGTCAAGGTGAATATGAAGTAAGCTTCGAATTTGATGATAGCTTAATAGTCGATAGTGGAGCTGACCAAGCTATGATGTTGCAGGAAGTGGCAGCGGGAATAATTAAGCCTGAGATATATTTAATGCGAAGATATGGGCTTACTGAGGAGCAATGCAAAGATTATATGCCATCTGAAAAGATTGAAAAAGAGCCCGATGATATCGATGAGGAGTGATAATATATGCTAACTCCTGATGAGCTTAAGGTAGTTCCGGATAATATTGTAAAGATATATCAGGATTTGGAAGATGATATTATTTCTGACATTGCAAGGCGATTACAAAAGGCAGGTGAAATAACCGATACGGCGGATTGGCAGATGTATATGCTCGGTCATATGGGAAATGACCTTGACGAGATAAAGAAAAAGATAGCTAAAGTCAATAACATGAGTAAAGCCGAGATTGATAAGCTATTTATAAATGCTACTGATAGAAGTATGTATTATGAAAATATAGCTTATAAAAAAGCAGGTAAAAAGACGCTTAGCTTATATGACTCTCCAACGATGATGAAATTTGTTGAAGCAAATGCTAAAAAGACTCATGGCGAACTAAAAAATCTTACTAAGTCGCTTGGCTTTAAGTCTGGAGATAGTTTTAAATCGGTTGCTAAGACTTACCAAGATACTTTGAACTATGCTCAGTTTCAAGTTGCAAGCGGTGCATTTTCATATCAAGACGCTGTAAGAAATGCTGTAAGAACATTAACAGAAAGCGGGCTAAGAGTAGTTGATTATGAAAGCGGAGCATCTAATATGCTTGATGTAGCTGTTAGGCGTGCTACTCTTACAGGAATTAATCAGACTGTAGCTGAAATGACATTAATGCAGATGAAAGAGTCTGATAGTGAATTTGTAGAAGTAACTGCACATATGGGAGCAAGACCTGACCATCAGACTTGGCAAGGTAAGGTATATCATGTAGGCGGTGACAAGGACGGATATCCTGATTTTGAAGAGTCTACAGGATATGGTACAGGTGCAGGGCTTTGCGGTTGGAATTGTCGTCATAGTTTTTCAGTTTTTTTCCCTGATATTTCTAAAAGAAACTATACAGATGAACAATTAAAAAATATAGATCCTCCGCCTATTGAATATGATGGTAAGACGTACACATATTACGAGGCTACTCAAAAGCAAAGACAGATTGAGCGTATGATAAGAAAGACAAAAAGAGAGCTTGTAGCGTTGGACAGTGCAGGCCTTAAATCTGATTTTACTGCTAAGTCTGTAAAATTGAGAAAACAAAAAGATTTATATGTTGATTTTAGTAAATCTGCTAAGCTGAAAACAAGGAATGAGCGTCATCAAGCGTACGGATTTAATAAGTCTGTGGGTAGTAAAAGCTCTTGGGTGAATAGGAAAAATACTGTTGATAAAAATATTGTTGATAAGACATTGAATAAAGGGTATAATAGTGTTAAAGAAGCTAACTACGATATAGCTGTTAAGAAAGTGCTTGACCACGGCAAGAATACAGGAAATGAGGGCTTGATGTGGTTAGATTTGAATGGCAAAGAGATATTGCCGTTTAAAACAGGAGACAACAGCAGTGTAGCTATCTCGCAAGCAACAATGGATTACCTAAGGTCGCTAAAGAAAGATTCTGTTATATCTTTGCATAATCATCCAAAGAGTAGTTCGTTCTCATCTGCTGATATGAGCATAGCTTGCCAGTTAGAAAGTGTCAAAGAAATGAGAGTATTAGGACATGATGGCACAAAATATTTCTTAAAAATCGGCAACGGTTCAAGACCTGAATTCCATACAATTGATTATGAGTATACTGTTTTGCGAAATAAGTTGCAACCTAAATATCAACAAATATTTGATAAAACAAAAGACGCACAAGCTACATGGAAAGAGCAATCACATGAAATAAACGAGGGGCTCGCTAAGCTCTTCGGATGGAAATATAGGAGGGAATTACCATGATAAAAAGAAATGAAGATGTGAAAATTCCTGATGAATTTGTTCCTGGCTACTCTTTATCAGACGAGGGGCAAAAGAAGCAATGGGATGAACACAGAAAAGAAAGTAAAAAAGCATTAGAAGAATTATTTGGTAAAGAATAAAATAATAATTAGCATTTTAAGGCACTGTAAAAGGTGTCTTTTTTAATGCGATTGAAAGGAACGATAATTATGAAAGATAACTTTTTAGAAGGTTGTGAAGCTATATATGGATATGATGAAAAAACAAAAGAATTGCTATTCTTAATAGATTTAAAAGAAAATATAGAAATAAAACAAAATCCAAATATGGCTATTGGTTTTAGCTTTGGTAACTTAAAGTTACAAGATATTGACGGAAAAGTATATTTTAAAGAAAATTAATAAATTTTTGACTTTAGGCAGTAGTCGTTAAACAGGTCTATTTTTTATGCTAAAATTCGCTTTTATCTAAGCGTTAATTAGATATGTATTAGTGGCTCGTTACACACGTAAAACAACGTATATACAAGAAAGGTGGTAAATTACAAATGAAAAGAGAATTTTTAAAAGAACTTGGTCTTACTGATGAACAAATTGATAAGATTATGGCTGAGAATGGGGGCGATATTCAAAGAGAGCAGGATAAGTTAAATGAGAAAGTAAAAGAGCTTGAGATTGTGAGCGGTCAACTTACTGACGCTAATAAAACAATCAAATCTTATAAGGATATGGACATTGATAAGATTAAGCAATCATCAGCTGAGTGGGAAGAAAAATACAACAAAGCAATGAGCGATTTGAAAACAGAGAGAGAAAGTAATCTGCTTGATAAATTACTATCTGCTGTAAATACTCACGACGCAGATGTAGTAAAGGGATTGCTAAAAAAAGAAGAATTAGTGTTTAAAGATGATAATGTGCTTGGTCTTGATAAGCAAATAGAAACGCTTAAAAAGGACAAGCCTTATCTATTTAAAGAAGATAATACAGACGGAGATAAGAAACCGCCAACATTTACATCTTCTGCTAAATCAAGTACAAGTGGCGGAGATGATAAACCTACTACATTAGCAGGTGCAATACAACAATTTTATAAAAAAGATTAAGAAAGGATGATTTAATATGCCAATAACATTAGCTGAAGCTAAAAAGAATGTACAAGATGATTTACAAATGGGAGTTATAGATGAGTTTAGAAAAAGTAATTTCATTTTAAATAACATCACTTTTGATGACGCAGTATCCCCAACAGGTGGCGGTGCTACATTAACTTATGGATATACAAGACTAAAGACACAACCAACTGCAACATTTCGTGCCATTAATACAGAGTATACACCGCAAGAAGTAACAAAAGAGAGGGTTACTGTCGATTTGAAACAATTCGGCGGTTCTTTCCAAGTTGACCGTATCATAGCGAATATGGGCGGGATAGCAAGCGAAGTTGATTTACAACTTAATCAAAAAATAAAAGCAACTCAAGCACTCTTTAATGACACAGTGATAAACGGGGATAGCGGAGTTGTTGCTGATTCATTTGATGGACTTGAAAAGGCTCTTACAGGTTCATCTACAGAGTATAAGCCAAGTGCTGCAATTGACTTGTCAACTGCTGAAATGGTAACAAAAAACTATATGTACTTTTTGGATGCTCTTGATGAATTTTTGATGGGATTAGATGGTACTCCATCAATGATTGCAGGAAACACAAAGATGATAGCAAAATTAAGAGCTTGTGCAAGACGTGCAGGAATGTATCAAACAACTAAAAACGACATGGGTATACAGGTGGAATATTACGGACCGACTCCTTTTGTTGATTTAGGAGCTAAGCCTGGAACAAACGATCCTGTTGTAAAAATAGATACTGCAACTGGAGAGACTTCTCTTTATGCTACACGCTTTGGAATGGATGGGCTACACGGTGTATCAATGTCTGGACAACCTCCAATCAAAACTTGGTTGCCTGACTTTACTACAGCCGGAGCAGTAAAAACTGGAGAAGTAGAAATGGTTGCGGCAATAGCACTAAAAGCTACTAAGGCAGCAGGAGTATTCAGAAATATAAAAGTAAAATAGGAGGATGATAAAATGGCAAAGATTTACGCAATTAATAAAGAATATAATGGAGTAACTGCAAGTGTGCCATTTACCAATGGAGTTGGATTTTCATCCGATCCATATTTGTTAGACTGGTTTAAAGAACACGGATATAAAGTGGAAGATGATATTACTGAAGCGAAGTCTGAGGCAAACACTGATATAAGTCAATTAAGTTATGATGAGCTTAAATCATTGGCTAAGGACAAGGGTGTAGATGGTTATCACAAAATGAAGAAAGAAGAACTGCTTGACGCTTTGAAGGATAGTGAGTAAGATGTTCAAGGTTGATTATAACTACTATAAAAATGAATACGGTGGAAAACTAAGTGAGGACGTGTATCGTCCTCTTAGTATTTCTGCTTGCTCACTTGTTGATATGTATACTTTTAATCGAATAAGGTCTGACAATGTCATAGACGAGGCAAAAAACGCTGTATGTGAGCTTGTGGATTTTATCAACGCTCATACAGATGAAAAAATCATAAGCTCCGAAAAAATAGGACAAGGTAGTGTTACTTATGATACTAAGTATGAAAAAAGCCTTGATAGCTCGGCTTATGATATTGTAAGAAAGCATTTAATCCATACTGGGCTAATGTATAGGGGTAAGTAATATGTTTTTAAATAGTGATATAACTATATATAACAAGGTCTATGACGAGGATAAAGGATATGACATATATCAAAGAACAGTAATAAAAGGTGTACATTTTGAAGATAGTAAGGGAGCTAATGTCATAAAATCAGGACTTGAAAATGCTGATAGAGCATGGGTATATGTACCTTTTAAGGCGGATATGTCAAGGCAGTATATAAGTCCGATAGAGTTTAAAAAGCTTGATGATAAGTCAAAGTATTTTACTTTTGAAAAAGGCGATAGACTCATTAAAGGTGATATTGATTTTGAGCCTACTACTGAAAAAAGCATTGATGAAAACTTTGACGTCTTTACTATTACAAGTGTTGATATATTTGATTTTGGTAGTGATAAGATGAGACACTTTGAATTGGGGGCGAGATAGATGGTTATTATATTTGACAGCTTAGAACGCATGCTTGCAAGACGTAATCTTGAGTCAAATGGAAAAGTACAAAAATTTATTGATAGCGAAGTAATAAGACTGTCTGAGCCTTACACACCTTTTGATACTGGATATCTTAAGAACAATGCTCCTAAAATTGGCACAAGTATAGGCTCGGGCGAAGTAGTATATAATGCTCCTTATGCAAGGCGTCAATACTACGAAAACAGGGGCAATGGTCAGAGGGGTAAGATGTGGTTTGAAAGAATGAAAGCAGACCACAAAGACGAGATATTAAGCGGTGCATTAGAGGTGGCTAAAAAATGATAGATGAACTCAGAGATTATATAAGGTCGTGTCCTCTTATCAATAAGAAAAAGAAGCTGTATATTGACTATCTCGGCACTGATACGGGTGAATATACTATTGATATTATGCCGGGCGAAAGTATAGTGAAAAAATACGCTGACGGTGGCAGTCTTAGAAAACTTGTATTCGTATTCGGTAGTAAGGAGTATTACGGAAGTGATATCAGGACTAACATTGAGAACAGTGGATTTTACGATAAGTTTCAAAGATGGATTGAAGAACAAAACGATATAGGCAATCTGCCGAATATCGAAAATGTGCAAAGTGTTAATTGTGTTACCTATGGCTATCTGTTCAATACTGATGGAGCAGATAAGGCAAGGTATCAAATACAAATGGAAATGATATATTATAAAGGAGTGTAAAAAAATGAAAATAGCAAAAAGAAGTGACAAAGTATCCTTTCTTGAAGTACCAAATTCAGGTGGTTCAGGCTCTAAGTTTTACAGAATGACAGGTTTCAAATCTCTTTCTAAGAAGATGAATCCAAAAGAATATTCAAGACAATATGTTGATGAGGCTTTTGAGACTACTGATATAGTAGGTATGAGTATATCTCAGGATTTTGAATTTGACCAAATACTCGACTCTCCGCCTCACAAGCATATCATAGACATCATAGACGGTGAAAAGCTCGGAGCGGATGCGATTGTAAATATTGTGCAAGTTGATTTTACTCAAAAAGGAACGACAGACGGAGAGTACGTAGCTGTAAAAAGAGCCTTTGCCATAATACCTGAGTCATCAGGAGATGGTACAGAAGCTTACACATATACAGGTACTTTCAAGGTAGCAGGTCCATCTGTAGTGGGTAAGGCAACAACTACTGACAAATGGGCAACTATTGACTTTGCGGGGGTTTAAAATCCCCCTTTTTACTTAAAATATAAAAGGAGATATAAATAATATGGCTTTTAAATTTAGAGATAATGCGGTTAATCTTGATTTTGACGGTAAGGAATTTACACTTGATCCTTTCGACGAGGAAATACTGACTAAAATCGAGGAAGTGGGAACTAAAGCACGCAATATATCTGAAAGTATAGGCGACAAGCCCGCAAAAGAGCAGTTGACAGAAATGATGGACTTTATGGCTGAAAGTATCGACTCAATACTTGGTAAAGGGGCTATAAAGGAGATATTCGGCAAAAGAAAGATAAGATTTTGTGATTTACTTGATATCTTTTCTTATATTGCTGAGGAGATGAAGAAAGGCAGAGACACTATCGTTGATAGATATTCGCCCGAAAGATTGAAAAAATGAATATCTTAATTGATAAGCTCCCCTGCTCTGTCATCGTTGACAATATCGATACTGAGATAGTATCTGATTTTAGAACGAGTATATTGTTCGAACAGCTAATGAAAGATAATAGCGTAAATGATGATGTAAAAATAGAACTTGCTCTTAATCTGTATTTTCCGAAGCAGTATATAATAAATACTGTAGACGCTGTAAATAAGATTATATGGTTTTACAGTGGCGGCAAGGAGATAAAAGAAAACAGGAGTAAATCAAATAGTAGTAATAAACATCTAAATATCTATGATTTTGAGCAAGACGCTGATTATATCTATGCGGCTTTTATGGAGCAGTACAAGATAGATTTAGCCGATATAGATTATTTACATTGGTGGAAGTTTAAAAGCCTTTTCTACGGTCTAAATAAGGATATACAGTTATCTAAGATTATGTTTTATAGAAGTATAGAATTGACTGACGATATGACTAAGAACGAGCGTAAATTCTATAGAGATATGAAAAGACTATATGCTCTTGAAGATATGAGAAGCGAAGAAGAAAAAGAACAAGATTTTAATGATTGCCTTGCAGAAATGTTTTAAAAATGATTGCTATATTTCTCCTAATCTGATATTATATGTGGTGTACATAAATATTAGATTAGGAGGAGTGTATTATGACTGACTTTTTAGTTCTTATAGCATTATTATTTTTTATTATTTTTATTGTATCTTTACTTTCTATAGCGGTATGTGCTGCAAAAAATAAAAAGGTAAAACCGCCTATTCTTAGAATGGGAATTTGCTTGGCTGTATGTGTTATATCAATTGCATCAGCAAGGTATATATCCGATAAAAAAATAGAACAGGCTAACAAAGAAAAACAGACAACTGTTAAAGTTGATGAAGCTAAGAAAGAAGAACCTAAGGAAGAAGTTAAAACCGAAGAAGCGAAAAAGAAAGAACCTAAAACTGAACAAGAAAATCCTAAAAAAGAAGAAACCATCCAAGAAAAAATAGAAAATGAAATACATTCATTAAAAGATAGATATTCGACATTACAAATAGATAGAATAACTATAAATGAGAATTTAGGGACAGAAGACATAAAAGATGATTATATAGTGCTTGCGTATATGAGATTAGCTCCACAAACAGAAAAGACAGGAAATGAGATATCTGAAATGTTTGCTAATGATGTCGCAGGTAATTTTATTGAAAAAGGCTTTAAAAATATTGCTGAGATAGCAGTGTTTTATGAAGATAAGCACAATAATAGAGATTTAAAATATTCTTATGAATATACTGGCACTGGATTTAAAAAAGTTAAATAGATATACTTTAACCACTCATCAGAGTGGTTTTTTAATGCTTAAAATCAAGAGGTGATTAATTTGTGAAAAAACAATGGTACTATTGTCCGCATTGTGGTCAGAAATTGCTATTGTATGATGTAATCAATGGGAAGAGTAGAAAAATATTTGTAAAATGCAAGAAATGTAAAAAAGAAATTGAAGTAAATATCGAATAATTAGTGAGCCACTGAGCCGTTATTCATCAATTTGGAGGTGATGTAATGGCTTATGATGGCTCATTAATTTTTGATACGAAAATAGATGCAAGTGGCTTTAAAAAAGGATTGTCAAAAATAAGTGCTATCGGTGCAGGTGTGACTAAGTCTATACTTGGTGCAGGTGCAGCAATGACTGCTATAGGCGGATATGCTTTTAAGGTAGGAAGTGACTTTAAGGCAGCAATGTCGGAAGTCCAAGCTATATCAGGAGCTACAGGAGAAGATCTTAAAAAGCTTACCAAAAAAGCTGAGGAGATGGGAGCAAAGACTAAATTCTCTGCTACTGAATCTGCAGAAGCTCTAAAATATATGGCTATGGCAGGTTGGGATACTAATAAGATGCTTGCCGCCTTACCTGGTGTGATGAATCTTGCAGCGGCATCAGGTGAAAATCTTGGTACTGTATCTGATATAGTAACCGACGCTATGACAGCATTTAATCTTAAAGCCGACCAAGCAGGACACTTTGCAGATATACTCGCAATGGCAAGTACAAAGTCAAACACTAATGTAAGTATGCTTGGTGAGTCTTTTAAGTATGTAGCCCCTCTTTGCGGTGCACTTGGCTATTCTGCTGAAGATACTGCTCTTGCTCTTGGGCTTATGGCTAATGCAGGAGTTAAATCATCTATAGCAGGTACTTCGCTTAAAGCGTCAATTGCAAATCTAACTAAACCTACCAAGAGAATGCGAGCGGCGATGTCTGACCTTGGCATATCGCTTACTGACGCTCAAGGACAGATGAAACCTCTTAAACAATTACTTGATGAGATGCGTTCAAGTATGAGAGGGCTTAGAAAAGACCAACAAGCGGCTTATGCTACTACACTTTTCGGTAAAGAGGCTATGGCGGGTATGCTTGCGATAATTAATGCAAGTGATGAAGATTATAATAAATTAGCTAACTCTATCAGAAATTGTAACGGTGCAGCGGATGAGATGAGACGTATCATGGAAGATAATCTCAAAGGTGACGTTACTAAATTAAAATCCGCTGTAGAGGGACTTGGTATAAGTGCATATAACTATCTTGATAAGCCTTTTAGAGGTGCTACTCAAACGCTTACTGGATATGTAAATGAACTTAATCAGTCAATGAAGTCTGTTGAAGATATTAAAAAAGAAATGCTTGCAACAGGAATGTCGGTTGAAGAAGTCAATGCTAAGCTTGCGACGATGGACACATCGAAGATGGTTGGCGGATTTGATGGTTTATCAATAAAGGTCGGAGAAATACTATCAAAGATAGTAAGCAACATGACTACAAGTACACCAAAATTTATAAAGCTTGGTACATCAGTCATAAAAAATCTGTTACAAGGCTTAAACGATAATATGCCGAGTATAACTCAGTCTTTATCAGATGGTATGACTGAGCTTGTGAAAGGTCTTGCTGATATTGTCCCGCTATTTCTTGATACCGGAGCAAAATTTTTGCTTGGACTTGGGAATGGAATACTTAATAATTTACCAATTATAACTGCAAGTCTCGGCACTATGATTGGCAATATAGCTAATTTTTTGGTTGCTAATATACCGCTGTTTATAAATATGGGTGTAAATCTTCTTACAGCTCTTGTAAACGGATTTTCTGCAAATCCAGCTACATTTGTAACTACAATAATTACGCTTGTTAATACTCTTGCTACATCAATAACGGAAAATATACCTAACATAGTAAACTGCGGTATAACTCTTATAACCGCTCTTGCCCAAGGTATAGCTGACAATCTACCGCTGTTAATCGAAACTGTACCGAGAATAATAAATGATTTTGCAAGTGCCATATATAATCAAGGACCGAAGATATTAAAGGCCGCACTTGATATCATAATAATACTTGGCAAAGGTCTAATTAATGCTATACCGACACTGATTAAGAATATACCTCAGATTATCCTTGCTATTATTAATGTATTTACACTGACTAATTGGGCAAAAGTCGGCGAAAATATGATTAAGGGCATTGGGAAAGGTGCTGTTGCTTTTAAAAATAATATAGTAGCGACTATAAAAGGTATAGGTAACAATATTCTTGAAACTATAAGATATTTACTCAACGGTGGCGGAATAAGTATGATAGGTCGTAACTTCTTATTAGCTATCAAAGAGGGGTTTATATCTTTTAAAGACGCTATATTCAATACTATAAAAAGCATTGCCAATGGCGTTATCAACGCTATAAAAGGGATATTCGGCTCAGGCAGCATACCTGAAATTGGTTTGAACCTCATCAAAGGTATAGGCAACGGTATTCTTAAAGCTAAGGATTGGATATTCGGCATTATAAAAGGCTTTGGCGAAGACGTAATAAAAAAGATAAAAGGTATCTTTGGTATACATTCACCATCTGTCATAATGCGTGATGAAGTAGGAAAAAACATCGTAAAAGGTATAGCTGTAGGTATCAAACAAGAACAGAAAAATCTTAACGACGTAATAGTTAAGATGTCTGAAAAAGCTCTTGCTACAGCAAAGAAAGACGCTAAGGACTATAAAGAGATAGGTAAGCTGTATGCCGAGAATATCTCAAAAGGTTTTGACGTTGAATATAAGAAGGCTGTATCAAACTTCAACAAAAATATTGACGCTACAGTAAAAAAACAAATTGCTGAGCTTGAAAAACAAAGAGTATCTAAAAAGTCTTTGATACCTCACAACGGCAAGAGAAATAAAGGTGTTACGGCTAAAAATGTAGAGATAAAAGAGTACAATAAAAAAGCTGTTGAGAAAAATAAAGAGATTGACAGACAAATCAAAGAATACAAGGAAGCAGGTAAGCAGGTAGGAAAGGCTTATGAAGACAGCTTAAAAGCGTCATTTGCAATAGCTGAAAAAACTATCTCAGAAGAAATGCAAAAGATAACTGAAGAAGCAAGTAAGCAGTATGACGAGATAATCCGCAAAAAAGAAGAGCTGGAGAAAAAGCTTGCTAACTTTGGTGACCTCTTTACAATAGATAAGGAAAGTAAGGAAGTCGTATTAAGTAATATCAACGACCAAATCAAAGCTATTCAAAAATACGATGAAATGCTGACTGCTCTAAAAAGTAAAGGAGCGTCTGATGGACTTTTAAGTGAGATAACAAAGCTTGGTATTGAAGACGGCACTAAATACGGCGAACAGTTGTTAAAACTTACAGATACACAGTTTAAAGCTTATCAGGATACTTGGACTAAGAAACAAAAATTAGCTAAGGAAGTGGCGTCTAAATTCTACAAGGATCAACTCGACGCACTTCAAAACGATATGGTAAATAAACTTGATGCCGCACTTAAAAACGTGCCAAATATCACTAAGAATGTAGGTATAGACTCTATGAAAGGTATGATAGCAGGTATGGACTCTATGAAGAGTAGTGCTGTAGGTAAGGCAAGAGATATAGCCGACGCAATCATAGCTGAAATGCAAAGAGCATTGGATATACATTCGCCATCAAGAGTAATGAAAAACCTTATCGGAAAGAACATTATAAAGGGTGTTGAAGTCGGTATAGATGAAGAAAAAGCTAATCTACTCAAGAAATTAAAGGGAGTAGTCGGTATGGTATCTGATGAAATGACGTTGACTACTAAGGCAAATAACGGATTTAGCGGTAAGGCTACAGTAGTAACTAATAACAATGATAACGGAGTTAAGCAAGAGATAAATATATATCAACCTGTAAAATCACCTCTTGAAATGATGAGAGAGGCAAAAAGAACTGCAAAGGAGCTTGCATATGCAAATTAAAAAAAATATATATTTGGAGCTGTCAAATATAAGAGATAAGCTGAATATGGGTACTGGAACAGATTTTAAAATAAGAGCCTATGAGGGATTTGAGGCGTCAGACTATCAGATAGGATATAAGCAAAACGCTCAGATAGACAGTGCTACAATAACAAGTAAGAAAGTAGAGCCAAGAGAAATCACGATTGAAGCTGAGTGTACTGATACGTCGAAAGACAAGGTGCTAAGGTTTTTCAATCCTAAGATGACAGGTAAATTGATAGTAGAGCTTAACAATAATAAGAGATGGATAAATTACGAGGTCAAATCTCTGAAAATTAAGCAGGAGAGCTTATACGAGCCTATTCATTTTATTGTAACGTTATTTTGTGCTCAGCCTTTTTTCATGGATATGTCGGACTTTGGAAAGGATATAGCGGCGTCTGTACCGCTTTTCGCCTTTCCTTTTGTTTGGAAAGTAAAAAGAGATTATGTCATATCTTATAGACAGTTTTCTACTAACTTTATGATAGTAAACGGCGGTGATGTCTTTACTGGAATGAAAGTAGACTTTATCGCAAGGGATGTCGTAAGAAATCCTAAATTATTTTTACAAGACGGAAGCTTTATCCGTGTACTTGTTGAAATGAGAGAGGGAGACACGCTGACTATAAATACTAATCCGGGAAGTAAGAGTATATATTTTAACGGTCAAAATATTACGAATAAAATGGATAGAATGAGTAATTTCATCGGTCTTAAGGTCGGTGAAAATGTACTGACTTATACAGCAGATCAGGGATATTTGCATTTAATAGTTAGACTCTTTTATACTCCAATGTATTTGGGGGTGTGATTATGGTTGAACTTTTAATAATGAATGAAGAATTTGAGATATTATCTGTAATGGATGATTTTTCATCTCTTGCTTGGGGCAGTAAGTTTTTTGGTGTGGGTGATTTTCAAATAGAATGCCCTATTCGATATATGAGTGTGCTTAATAGAGCTCAGTATATATTTAGGAATGATGAGGAAGATACAGGAGTTATAGAGTATATCAATCCACAAAAAGACGAACTCGGCTCGTGGAATATAGTCGTAAAAGGTAGATTTTTAAAGTCTTTGCTTGAAGACAGAGCTATAAACGAAACTATGCACTTCCAAAAAAAAACTATCGAAGAGATCATGTTGACTATGATAAGTCATCATTTCATAACAAATAAGACTTTTAAAAGGTTTGAAGTCAAGTATAGTAATAAGTTTACTGAAAAACTGAGTATGCAGGTAACTGGTGTATCTGTGCTTGAAAAGATACTACAACTTGAAGAGGAGCAAAAAGTATCCTGTAAGGTAGTATATGACTATCTTAGAGATAAGATAGTATGTTCAGTGGTAGCGGGTGTAGATAGGACGTCAAATCAAAATGATAATAACTGGGTAGTCTTTTCGGAAGATAGAGAAAATATATATGATGTGAGCTATTCTAAGACAAAGACATATAAAAACTTTGCTTATGTAGCCGGTGCGGGAGAGGGAAAAGACAGAATAGTAACTACTGTTGATATAAGAAAGGCGGGAGAACCATTAAAAGAGTTGTATGTGGACGCAAGAGATTTGCAAGATATAGATGACAAAGGTAATAAAATACCTATGGAAAAATATTTACCAACGCTTGTACAGCGTGGCAAGGAAAAGCTATCTGAGTATACAGTGATAGAAGAATTGGAAGCTAAGGCTAATTTGGACAGTGTATTAAAATACAAGGCAGATTATAATCTTGGTGATATTGTTGAGTTTATAGATAATGAAATAGGAGTTAATGCTGCACTTAGGATAGTAGCAATAAATGAAGAGATTGAAGATGGCAAGCGAGAGCTTGCTATTGTTTTTGGCAAAGAAAGATTGACACTTAAAGATGTAATAAAAAGAGAGGTGATGTAATATGAAAGCTTTCCCATTTCAATCTAACTATACAGGAGATGACGGACATGGCAATCCTACCTATGATAGAGCTGTAGACGCTGAATTTTTCAGGTCGATGTGGAGATTATTTTTTACCGATGGGATATTTGCTAATCCGTCAACTAATTTTCAGGTATTGGCTAACAGCGGAATGAATATCAAAGTAAAGCCTGGGACTTGCTTTATCAAAGGAGTTACAGGGATTGAAATTCTTGATACTGATATTGTAGTGCCAAAGGCAAGCGACATATCGGCAAGAACTGATATAATAGTGCTTAGAGTTGATTTTACTCAAAATAGAAGCCTATCTATTGAGTTAAAAGAAAATACAACAACGCTTAGGCGTGATAGCGATATATGGGAGTTACAGCTTGCAAGTATTCACGTAAAACAAAACGCAATGGCTATAAATCAATCTGACATTACAGACACAAGGCTTGATAGTAATGTGTGCGGTGTTGTTACAAGCGTTATAAATCAGGTTGATACAACGACAATATTCAATCAGTATATGGATTATTGGAATAGAAAGAAAGCAGAGAATGAAACAAAGTGGCAAGAGCAGATGGAGTCTCAAGAACAAAGATATATGCTCTTGAGAAGTTCCATCGAGGCTTGGTATGCGTCTGTAAAGGCTAATATTTCACTTCTTAAGACTTTTGATTTTGATAATATAGCGGAGCTTAACGGCTCTAAGAGAGAAACAACATTTAATGGTGACGGTAGTATATATGAGCTTATATCAATCTCTGCAAGTGGTAGAAAGATAGCTGAAAGAACTACATCGTTTTTGGGCGACGGTAGGATAAGTGTTAATATAAAGGTGTATAAAGATGACGGAGCTACTGTTATTAAACAAAGTACAACAGTAACTACGTTTAATGGGAATGGAATTATATCGGAGGTGGTAAGCTAATGTGGGCAGCGATTAAAAAAGCTATAAACAGTAATCTTGCAAAACCGCTTAATGTTTTGCTTGGTGAGTTGTACAACTCTCACAAGACAGATATCGGAAACACATACAATAAAGCGTATGAGGCTAATGACAATGCTTTGAAATCACTACAAAAAAGTCAAGAGATTGTTAATATGATGAATGATACAGGTGGGAAGAGATATACTGTAAATAGAAGTGGAAATCTGAACGGATACGAAAGATTCGATTATTCGGGTGGTGGGGGTATTCTCAGATTTGTAAGATTTGAATACAATGGGAGTGATCCTCAAATTATAGTAGATGGCGTCTATATTTCGAATACCACAAACTCATTTCTTTATGTTAAATCAAGAGATGAGCAAATTCAAGGCAATATGGAACTTATAGAATTTAAAAGCAGCATTACAATACTTTGTCAAGGTGCAAGAAGTTTAAGATTTCTTGTACAAACGGAAAGGTAGGAGTATATGAAAATATTATTGAGATTTAATAAAAAAGATAATTCATTTGTTGATATGCAATCAGTAAGTGAGGAGTTTATTCACAAATATCAAGATGTAGAAGAATTACCAAATAAAGACGGATACTACACAAGGCTTGAATATGATGAAAAGGCGAAAAAAGCTATAATGAAGTACGTTGAAATACCTAAGACACAAGAAGAAATAATGAAAGAAGAACTAAAAAAGATGAAAGAACAGGTGGAGCAAAATGCAAAGGCTCTTGAAGATGTATTAATGCAAAATACAGGGGTTTAGGTGATAGCTATGTTTGCTTACATTAATTTGAAAATAAAGCAATTAAGCTTTATTATATATAATATTTTTTTATATCTGAAAGGAGATACTATTATGTATGAATTTTTAGCTTATCGTGTTATTATAGGTCATTTAACTTGTATACCTGAAAAGGCAACAAAGACAAAAAGATTAATACCTGAAAGACTGAGACCGCAAGTATTGGAGATACTAAAAGAAAGCGGTTTTGACGGTGATGGGCAACCACTTACAAGTGAACAAGGTAAATAGTATCTAAAACAAGGCAATAAATGAGGACTGATAAGGTCTTTTTTTATTGCCTTTTTTACCATTTAATTTTATCCGGAAAGAGAATTTCAACGTTTTAAGATATTAATTTAAAAATAGTCAATATTTTATTAAAAGGAGAGTGGTGATAGTGTATGCACATTGAGTTAAGTGTATTGATATCTTTTACAATATCATTTGTAAGTCTTGCTATAGCTTACAATAGATGGCGAAAAGACACAGAAAAAGACAATGAAGCAAGAAAAAAAGAAGCATTAATTGAGAAAGAGAAACAGACAGAAAGGCACATTGAAATCAAAAAAGGCCTGGAATATCTCACTCGTGATGTGGACAAAATCAATAACAGTATGCAAATAGTCGTAAATAGAGTAGATGAGATAGACAGAAGAGTTACAATCAATGAACAAGCTGTCAAATCTGCTCATCATCGTATTGACAGTATAGAATCGAATTGTAGGAGTGTGAAGTGATGAAAACTCTTACAAAAAAGGAAGAAAGAATTATAAACGAGCTTAGAAAAGAAGAAGATAAGAAGAGAGATAAAAGACACATAGAAACAAGTAAAAAGCTAATGTTTGCAATAATGCTGCTTGTTTTTATAGTCTTTTTTATCTGTCTATATCTGAGCATAAAGCTAAATGATTCTAAGCTTGCAAGCCATACATTAGACAGAGCGGTTATCTTTTCTGCTCCTGTCTTGACTGCACTTATTGCTAAAAGTGGTTTTGAGAATAGACAAAAAGGCAAGATAAGGGAGCAGATAATAAATCGTATGGATAATGTGGAGCTTGGAGCTGAAGATTTTAGAAATGGAGTATAAACGAAGAAAGGGGTTGATAAAACTTGAATAGAATTGAAAAGGCTGTAAGGTTTATGATAGACATAGCTCAAGATAATTCTCACGGATACGACCAAAATCAACGCTGGGGCGAGCGTGGAGATTATGACTGTTCATCACTTACCGTTACAGCATTTGAAAAGGCAGGATTTCCTATTAAATCTAAATACGGAGCTACTTATACAGGCAATATGAAACAAGCTTTTTTAAATTGCGGATTTAAAGATGTGAGAAAAGATGTAAATCTCCATACAGGGGCAGGATTGATAAGAGGCGATGTACTCTTAAATGAAGTGCATCATGTGGCTGTATATATCGGCAATGGTCTAATAGTACAGGCGTCTATCAATGAATTAGGTAGAGCTACAGGCGGAAAACCTGGAGACCAAACAGGCAGAGAAATAAATATAAGCGAATACAAAAACTATCATCGTGGCGGTTGGGATTGTGTGCTTAGATATGAAGAAAAGATTGATACAGATGTATTGGACAAGAAAGGAGAGATAAAAAAGATGAGTGAAAAAGAAAAAGAATATGCTGTACAGGCAATTAATAAATTAGCTGAATTAAAGCTATTGAACAGTCCTGAAACACACATTAAAAATATTGATAAGTCTAATTGGGCATTGTGGGTTATGATGGCTAAATTAGCAGAAAGGAGATAACACAATGATTAAATCAGATATAATAATAGCAATAGCAATAACATTTGGCTTTATCGTTACTGTATTTTGCATAGAAAAAAAGAAAATCAAGATGGATTATATGACAGAGTTAAAGCTTGCTTTACTTCTTGCTAAGATGTCTTTTAAAGATGTTAAGCTACAAAAGATAGCTGACATATTAATGTCTATTGTAACAGGTCTTGAAATGACTAATATGTCGGCTCAGGAAAAGAAAGCGGAAGCGATGAAAAAAGCTATACAAGAGATATATGACAAGACTGGTGTAAATCTTGATGAGGCTACATTGTCTACTATCGTTGATATAGCTGTGGCACATATGCAGAAGAAATAAGCAGTTTTGAATAAAATATAAAATAATGGATAATATATTAATAGTTTCTTCAATTAAGGAGAGATTGTTTTATTTTTCTAAGTAGGGGGCGTAATGCTCCCTATTTTTTTTATTGGAATTTCAACGAAAATACATAATAAAAAAATTTTTAAAAAAATTAAAAAAACTCTTGACATTACACTCAATTGAGTGTATAATATAATCAAGAAAGGCAAATAAAAAATAAAACAATCTAAATTAAAAACAAAGGAGAAATTAAAATGAAAACTCTAAAAGTATGGGGAAAAGATGTAACAGCAGAATTGGTAAAAGACTTTGTAGAAAACGAAGATTTTGAATTTGGTTCACTATATATTGATAAGTATGGACGTTATATATTTCAAACTATTAACGGTTATGACTATGTAGATTTAGAGAATGAGCAACAAGCTCTACAAGTAGCCGAAGAATATTATAACGAAATTGAACACAGAAACGATAAAGATGTTAATCCAAGAATATTTGCCAAGAACTTCTTATTAAAAGATGTTGTTGGTAAAAAATGGGGAGAGTTAGACGAAGAAATACAAAAAAAATTATTAAGAACAGCTACTTGCATTGACGCAAGAGACTGTTCTGAAGTCAAACAAGGGTACGGAATAGTAGACTTTGACGAAACAACAATATCTGTTAGAGGTCAAGTTACTGAAGACGGAATAGAAATTGATGATGATGCAGAAATATATATGTCATCAGAAATATAAAAAAGCAAGGGAGCGAAAGCTCCCTACAATAAAAATATAAAGGAGAAAAGGAAAATGGATAGAGAAACTTATTCAAATTTGAGATTAGTAACTAAATCAGAAGATTTACCTCAAACAGCACAATATTATACTGTAAATTCAATATATAAACCATCATTAAATATAATGTGGTATGATTTATATGATGAAGAATTTAATCTTGTAGAACAAGTAAGAGTACATTTTACTAATTCTATAAAAAATTTAATAAGAATTATTGAAAATGAAAAAATAGATAATTTATTCGACGCAATGTATAAGACGAAAAAAATAAATGACAACTATAGTTATGTTATTGAAGATGAAAAAACTGCTGAAAGATTAAAAACGATTAGCAATAGTCTAAAATAACAAATTGAAAAAGTTGAAGAAGAGTAACAAATAAGGGGGGTACAATCCCCCTATAAAAAAAAATTAGAAAAATAAAACAATTAAAAGGAGAAACCGAGATGAAAAAACTAACTGTAACATTTAACAATTATAAAAAATATGATTTTATAACTGATGATACTAATATACAAGAAGATGACTTCGTACTTGTTACAAGTCCAGTCAGCGACAGCGGATTTGGAATAGCAAGAGTTGAAGAAGTCGAAGAAAATACAGAAGATATTAATCATAAATTAATATTTTCGAAATTAAATATAACTGGCGATATAGCTCAAGAGCTATTAGACAGAAACTCATACGATTTTGGAGAAATATTTTTACAAAGCAATGAAATTACATTTATATATAAAAAAGATAGAGAAAAACCATTACAAAAAATTTTTAGTGAATTTATAGATAATTCAATAAATTATATTCCTATTCAAAAATGCGATGTAGGAAAAGAATTTTATATGTTACAATTTTCAGACATTAAAACTGACAATTGTATTGAGATAGATTTTAAAGTTTATAAAAAATATATCAATGTAAATAAATATGAATGTGCAAAAGCACAAACTTGGAAAGCTGTAGAGTTTGAAGAGTATGTGCTTGATGATATCCCGAAAGAGCCTATCGTTACTGATATAGATGATTTTGAAGATACACTATCTGAAAGTTTAGACAAAATAAAAGATGTCGTGAGCGAAAATGTAAGATACAGAATTCAAGCATCAATTGAAGATTATATGCTTGATGATTATGTATTTGAGCATAAGACATATGATGGAGATGGCAATTATACTTTTAATGAAATGTGTGATGAATATGATATATTTCCTCTAAAGACAAAAAAATTCATCTATGACAATGTTAAATCTATATACGATACAGTTATAAATGCGTATACTATTGATTTAATATTGCCTATTCAAATAGAAGTTCCCGATAAATATAAAGAACTTGAATTTGCCTTAAACACAACATACGTCAAGATTGCAGAAGTTGAAATTACAGCTTTACAACAATCTCCTGACGTGTACGACAGATATGGCACTGAGGGAGTAGATGAAGAAGATATAATTACTGTATATGACGCAAATGCTATAATAGAATTTAATCCCAAATATGAATAAAACCAAAGAGAGAGATTTTCTCTCTCTTTTTAACATAAAGAAAGGAGTTGATATAATGGCAATTTCAGATGCCAAAAAACAAGCAAATAAGCGGTGGAATCAAAAAAATAAAGCTTTAGTTAAATACAGTAATTATAAATCTTATGCAAAAACCTTTATATCTACGCTTGCAAATAAAGAAGATTTACAATTTTTAAAAGATTTAATAGTAGAAAGAGAGGAGTTATTGAAAAAATGAGAAAAGCACTAATACAATATGACTATACTATGCTCCTGCAAGAATTGTTAGCGGATATACTTGATCCGCTACAAAAAAATATAGCATACGGGAAAAATATCCAGGTGCTAAGAGAAAAAGAAACGAAAGGTATATATAATGCCATCGTTGATTACTATCTCTTAGACGAGGATATAAAAGATAGTATAGGCGATGATGAGGAGTTATATAATGCATATCTCCAAGACAAAGATAGTCTCAAGGTTATGTTGGTTGATGACATAGTCAAAGAGATGAAAGAAATGCTGAAAGGTAAAGAGATAGAAGTAAATTTATAGAGAGTATTATACTCTCTATTTTTTATGCCGTCAAAAAGTCGTCAAAAATAATTGAATAAAATTACATAAATTTGCATAAGTAATAATTTTTAGTATGTACATAAGAATATTGAAATATACACATTTATTAATAATCAAGATTATAGATGATTATGATTGCATATCCTTGTAATAATATCACCAGA
>CAUQVF010000025.1:0-38728 GCA_963521605.1 uncultured Peptostreptococcaceae bacterium
TACCAACCTTGATAATGCACATACTACAGGTTTTTCCACCGCTTGAGCCACTGCACGTACACCCTCGAAGTCTCCCTCGCTTGAAGCCGGGAATCCTGCCTCTATAATATCTACTCCAAGCTTTTCCAATTGCTTTGCAATCATAATCTTGTCTTCTTTATTTAAATTGACCCTTGGCGTCTGCTCTCCATCCCTAAGTGTAGTGTCAAAAATCTTAACTTTTTCCATAATTTCTCCCATCCTTTGTATTTGTTATATATAGTGACTTTTATTTCTATATTGAGACATGTGTCTTTTCTTCCATTTTTATAGTCAAAGCCCTATACTATCATTTGCTCAAACTATGAAGTTTTATATTAACTAAAGTCTAAAAATATAAATATATTATTTCAGCAAGTTATACTAAAATCTAATAAAATAATGGATAAAATATTTTAAGCACATTTATAATAAAGTCATAAAGCATATACTAATTTTTAAAGACTGCTTATGAAAATTATCCATAGATTAAATAAATAATAGCATTAAATTTCAATTAAAGTTTAAAAACTTAAAACCCGATTTATCCTCCAATTCTATAAGATTTAATACTAATCACCATTTATAATGCCAAGATTGTTATTTTAGCAAATTATTTGTTTTGCAGATTATCAATAATATTGCTGTTATAAAAATACAAGGCTTTTTGATAGGATTTTAGTATAAATGTTAATATTAATACAAGCTTCAAGTGAAAATAAAAAAACCGTCTGATTAAAGCACTTAGCTTATATCAAACGGTTTATATACTCCACTTGGTATAAGCCCTATCACGAACAGGGCCTATACCGATTATCAAAAATGATTTGGCACAGTCCCTTACCTAAGTATGAGTATCAGCGTATTCAATTGTCTTGAGTTAGAAACTGAGCAAGTCATTTTTAAATTCCTTTCTTATCTATAATTTACATCCTTATGTTGCATCTACATATCAGCAAACATCCGCTATCTACATCAATAGCAAAACTATAAATACAAAAATTAAAATTTTGTTCACGGTAGATACACAACATTGTCTTTTTGATTTCGCTAATTATATACCGTTATAAATTTTTTGTCAATAAAAAATTTATAAAAACATAAAATTTTTTATGTTTTTTTGTTTTTACTAATCATCAATATTTTTTATAAAACTTCTACAATACAATTATATTGCTATTTTTAACTTAGTTACCTCATCAAAATAGTACATTCATCTAAATATATAATATTTTTTGCATTAATAAAATATACTTTTTTCATTTTTAATATCTTTAATGCTTTTCAGCTATATCAAAATGTCATAATTTTGTTGTTTCCATTACTTTCCCTTCCATATGACAGCAATTTGCACTTACTTTACTTTTATTATTTTTTTATCAATTAATTTTAACATATGGATTTTATTTATGAAACTTTTTTCAACTTAAATCAGTCTCACTTCAAAACCGTCAAGATACTTAGTTAAATCCATATCTAATTTTTCGCCAAGCGCTTTTATCCAAGAGATATATTCCTTAAAAATATGAAAATTACTGTCTGTAACTTCAAAAATTCCATTGTCCTGATGAGAGTATTGAATATGTGATAAGATTTCCATAAACTTACTTATCTCCAACTTTATATCGGAAATGTCTGCCTCTTTCAGATAAGCTATAAATAAAAGCTCGTCTTCTATATTTAAAATACTTGGGTAATTTTTTAATTTATTGTATAAGTCATTTATTTTCATATGAACTCCTCTATAAAAAAACACACATCTTATCCGATATGTGTCTTTTTACTATTGGTTTTTTCTTATTCTTCTTCCGTATCCGATCTCTTGTTTTTGTTTTACCTTGCCTGCATCGTAGCCTGACATCTTTTTCTTTGTAGAAGGACTGTCAGGATAAAGTATCTTAGTCATCTTGGATACCTTACATTCGTGGCATATATCTCCATGCTCTATCATTGCTCCGCATATCTTACAAGGATGTAGCAGATGTCTGGCATTTTCTGCAAGAGAAATCTTACCCTGTCTCAAAAATGTCATTATGACATTACGAGGTACCTTCGTATTTTCTGCCACCTGAATGGCATTTTCTCCCTGATGGTCGTAGAGATACTCTCTTACTATAGCATACATATAATCCATCTCATCTTGGGAATAAACATCCTTTTCAATTATATTCAAGAGTTCGTCGTCTTTTTTTCGATCTTTTAACTTTAATCTCAATACATTACCTCTTTTATAATATAATCTCTAAAATTTCAAACAAGAATAAATATTTTCTTATCTTGTTTTCAACTAATCTTAGCCTATTATTTTAAATAATCTCTAAATAAAATTCTATCGATATTATTTATATCGGCAGCTTATAAATAATATTAATATTTTGCTTTTATACCCATATTTTATATCTGAAACTAAAATATATTAAAATTGTCAAATTTTATCAAACATAGTTGATTTTGAAATATCTTTGGAGTATACTAATCTTGTAAATGGATGTTAAACAAATGTATGAATTTTTTATTATGTGAAAGGAGTCTTTATTATGTTAAAACAAAAATTACTAAGATTATCAGCCATTGCTTTGTTTGGCATAGCTATGGCAAAGTCAGTTTTTGCAATAGACATCTATTACAAGGACAAGCTTGTTCCTACAGACACAAGTCCTGTAATCGAAGACGGTAGAACTTTGGTGCCCATTTCTTCCATAGCCAAGTCTATGAATGCTGATGTAAACTGGGATTCAGCTACAAAGACAGCTACTATTGTAAAAGATAATATAACAATAGAAATGGTCTTAGGAAGCAAGAACGTAAATCTAAGCAAGGACGGCAAAAAATCTCAGTTGGTCTTAGATGTTGCAGCAAAATCTATAAACGGCAGAACTATGGTACCTGTAAGGGCAGTATCTGAGATATTCGGCAGTAAGGTACTATGGGATAAGGAGACAGAATCTATACTGATAGACAGTTCATCCCCTAAAAAGACAGAATCTACTTCACCTAAAAATACCGATACTGTCTCTCCAAAGGATGGTTCTAATTTGGAAAAAACTATTCTAAGCTCTATAAAGGGACATAGAACCTTATATAGGGGCATACTAATCAGCGGAAATGAAAAGGTGCGTATAGATACTGACTATGACCTTGATATGGTAAAAATCCCTATGGCGCTTTTAAATGAGAGAATACCTTCTTCGTATCTTCCGTTTACTGTTTATAAGGCAAGTAATGGAGAGAGTATATTGTCAGGATTTATAGATAAGGCAACAAATAAGATATATCTTCAATCATCCGATATGATATATTCCATACCTGATTATAATATTATTGTACCGCCATTTAGCAATCTCTTTGACGATAATACCTACAACGCATTTATCAAAGCTATAGCTACAAGAGATAAGCTAATATCTATTGGCGATGGAGTAGAATGTGAAACTACCAATATAGACGAAGACAAGCACACTACTGATATAAAGATTTCTAAGAATAATAAACTTATAGCTACTTACTCAATAGATGCAAATAATAGAAAGGTCACAAATCTTAAAACTAATAAAGTGCTTTATGACGACTCAGCAATACAAAGGCTAAAGGAGACTTTCATAACGGAAGATAAAGCAGGAGATATGGCAATCTCAATACTCAAAAAGCTAAAAAGAATATCTGCGGACAAGAAATATACTATATCTGATTTAGAATATACGGAAGGCGACCAGTCTACAGACAGTAGAAATGGATATGTATTTACATTAAATTTGGACGGAAAAGTAGTAGGACAATTCCTAATCAATACTACAAGTACAGTAATGATGGAATATGATACAAATTCTAAGAAGTATTTTTATATTATGGGAGCATTCACTCCTTTTGGTTGATTAAATATGAATTGAAAGCATATTTTAAAAATCTAAGCACTAAAAAACAGCCCAGATACAATCCAAAAGATAACACATAGAATTTAAACTATATCCAAATATAATTGCTATTAAAAGCGGAAAGTTCAGATATGACAAAATGAGATATTTATTTTGTATTGTCAATATCTTTGTCTTCAAAATCAGGAATATCTGTAGCAAAAAATAGCATGCTAATAAAATTTAGAATTTTAAGTATTGATTTTTTAATTGTTATATTAGATTTAGCAACAATGTATACAATTATTATAAACAGAGCAATGATTAATATGTCTAGCATAAGTCACCTCTAAAATATACAATTTATATTGACTATAATATTATTTATGAGTATACACAATATATTAAATATCGTCAATATAAATTGTACTTTTAAATATTTGTTTTAATTATGAAAAGTCATATTTTTTGTTTATCAACACTATTTTAACATCATGATTTTTTTGATAAGATAGTAACTGACAAAAGAGCTACAGCTTAAGCCTTTATATAAAAAGCAGGATATTTGGTATTTGCTTTGGGATTTAGTTAAAATAGAATGGGAATTAGCATTAATAATTATTTAGCGTATAATTTTTTATGTTATATTTCCATTTTTCTATTAGATTTTAGTATTGGTATAAAATCATAAATAAAAGCACCTAAATTAAGATATATTCTTAGTTTAAGTGCTTTTTTCTATGCTCCTAAATATGCTTTTCTTACTATATCGTCATTTAACAAATCTTTTGCAAGACCTGTCTTAATTATCTTTCCTGTTTCCAGTACATAGGCTCTGTCAGATATTCCAAGTGCCATTTTGGCATTTTGCTCTACAAGTAGGACTGTAGTGCCGTTGTTCTTTTTGAGTTCTTTGATTATTTCAAATATCTCTTTGACAAGTAGAGGAGACAGTCCCATAGACGGCTCATCGAGTATGAGTATCTGCGGTCTGCTCATTATCGCCCTTCCTATAGCGAGCATCTGTTGCTCTCCTCCGGATAAGGTACCTGCAAGCTGATTTTTTCTTTCTTCAAGCCTTGGCAGTTTTTTGTATATTTCTTCTATCTCTCTTTTTTTGTTTTGTGCACTGTCCTTTATACTGTATCCGCCCAACATAAGATTGTCATATACTGTAAGATGAGCAAATATCCTTCTGCCCTCGGGTACCTGTGCTATGCCCTCTTTGAGTATGAGATATGCCTTGGTCTTTGTTATATCCTTACCGTTATACACTATCTCACCGCTCTTGGATCTTATAATTCCTGATATGGTTTGGAGTGTTGTAGTTTTTCCTGCTCCGTTTGCTCCGATTAGAGATACTATTTCTCCCTTATCCACTTCCAATGACACGTCTTTTATAGCATGGATATTGCCATAAAATACATTCAGATTTTTTACTTCAAGTAGAGACATCTTACACCCCCTTTGATATTCATCATGATTCATCTCCCAGATATGCTCTTATAACCTTCTCATCTTTTATTACGTCTTGAGGATTACCCGAAGCAAGCATTCTGCCGTATTCCAAAACATTGAGTTTTTCGCATATACCAAGCACAAGATTCATATCATGCTCTATGAGAAGTATGGATATGTTGAATTTTTCTCTTATGGTTGCTATGGTCTGCATAAGCTCAGCAGTCTCTGTATCGTTCATTCCTGCTGCAGGTTCGTCAAGTAACAAAAGCTGAGGTGATGTAGCCATAGCTCTTGCTATTTCAAGTTTTCTTTGTTTCCCATAAGGCAGATTGTCCGCCTTTTCGTTGGCATATTCTTCTAAAGAAAAGATTTTTAGTATATTTAATGCCTTTTCATAGACCTTCTTTTCTTCTTTGTAGAATTTTCCTGTTCTAAATATGCTTGATACTATTGAAGTTTTCAAGTCTTTATTAAATGCTACCGCCACATTTTCCGCAACGGTAAGTGCCTTGAATAATCTTATATTTTGAAATGTCCTTGCTATACCCATAGAAACTATGTCATGAGGTTTTTTACCGTTTATTACAGTGCCGTTGAGCAGTATCCTGCCTTCAGTAGGCTCGTAAACTCCTGTAAGCATGTTAAACACGGTAGTTTTTCCGGCTCCGTTGGGACCTATAAGTCCAACTATTTCATTTTTATAGACATTGAGATTTACTTCCGAAACAGCCTTTAGACCTCCAAAAGTTATGCCCAAGTTTTCAGTTGACAGTATCAAATTAGCCATTTTTTCCACCGCCTTTTACATTTTTCGGCAATGCTTTACTCACAAGATTTGTAAGCGAAAACTCTTTCGTACCAAGTAATCCTGACGGTCTAAACATCATCATCAGTATCAACATCACTGCATAGATAAACATTCTGTAGTCATTGAAACCACGAAGCATTTCAGGTAGAATGGTCAAGACTATGGCACCTATAGCAGAGCCTGTGAAACTGCCCAATCCTCCAAGTACTACAATTACAAGTATATCTATGGATTTGTTGAAGTCGAAGTTTTTCGCACCGAGTATTCCTATATAGTGTGCATACATTCCGCCTGCAACTCCTGCAAAAAATGCTGAGTAAGCAAAAGCCAAGGTCTTGTAAAAAGTAAGATTGATACCTGAAGACTCTGACGCTATCTCATCTTCACGAATTGAAAGTATGGCACGTCCATGTCTTGACTTCATAAATGTATACATCATAAAAACGCATAATAACATTATAATATAAATTATAGCAAAGTTCTTTTGTAATTTTATTCCTGTAAGCCCCTTTGCTCCGCCTGTAAATTTGAAGAATTCTATCAATACTCTTATTATCTCACAAAATGCAAGAGTAAGTATGGCAAGATAGTCTCCTCTTAGTCTAAGTGCAGGTATACCTATCACTACACCTATTATCATAGCTACAAGTCCGCCTAAGATAAGCGCTAAGACATATCCGCCTACACCAGGTATTAGATTGGATTTTGTAAAAAGTGCCGCAGTATATGCACCTATAGACATAAAGCCTGCGTGGCCAAGCGCCATCTGTCCCAAACATCCTGCCGTTATATTAAGACTTATTGCCAGCACTATATTTATACAAACTAATATCAATATTCCGCTGATATATGAGTTTATCATTCCTGATTGTATAAGTATATTAATTACTATGAACAATATGCTTACACCAAGAATATTTATAATAAAATTCTTTTTATTAAATGTATTCATACTGCCCCCTATACTTTTTCTTTCTTATTCATACCGAAGATTCCCTCAGGTTTGAATAACAACACTACCACCAATATTGCAAATACAACAGCATCTGCAAGTTCTGTAGAAATATAAGCCTTTGTCAAAGCTTCCACTATGCCTATGATAAATCCCCCTATCATAGCTCCCGGAATTATACCTATACCTCCAAGTACCGCAGCTACGAAAGCCTTAAGCCCAAGCATTGATCCCATAGTCGGGGTAATCTGAGGATAAGCTGATACATACAATATAGACGCTACAGCTGCAAGACCTGAACCTATTGCAAAGGTCATAGATATGGTATTGTCCACATTTATACCTACAAGCTGCGCTGCTGAAAAATCCTCCGATACGGCAACCATAGCCTTTCCTGCCTTTGATTTGGTAATAAATAATTGCAAAATTATCATCAATACTACAGATACAGTTATAGTTATAATAGTAGAAATATTTATACTAAGCTCTCCAATTTCAATAGGTTTGCCTGAAAAAACAGTGTCAAAAGGTCTCGGGTTTGGTGAAAATATGAGCATGAATGCATTTTGTAAAAGTAGCGACACTCCTATAGCCGTAATGAGCGAAGATATTCTGGCAGAATTTCTCATAGGTTTGTAAGCCACTTTTTCTATCACTACACCCAATAAAGAACAAAAGGCAATAGCCGGCACTACTGCAAGATATACCGGAAGACCCATGGAAGTAAGAGCGGACACACACATGAAAGCAACATAGGCTCCTACCATTATTATATCGCCATGTGCAAAGTTAATAAGCTTTACTATTCCGTAAACCATAGTATATCCCAATGATACCAAGGCATAAATACTGCCTATTTGCAGACCGTTAATAAGTTGTTTGATAAAATCCATAGTAATTAAGCACCTCCTTTTTTAAATAATCAACGCATATTGTACCACATTATACCCCATTTGTATATAAATTGAAACTTTATTTTGCAAAAAATAAAAGCCATAGGCGCCTTTTAGACGCTTATGACCCATTTATAGATTATACTCTTATTCTTTTAATTAATAGCTTAGCTTCTTAACTTATTTTGTTTAACTCAAGATTAGCATTAATATTATAAATTTTTGACTGAATTTTTAATATAATATATTTTTTTAAATAGCATTTATATATTTGTATCTTTTTTCTACTCAAGTTCTTCATTTGCCTTTCCGCCTATTACAAACTCTATCTTTTCACCCTCTTTTGTAGTGCTTATATTGACCTTTTTATTTGTGTCAAATGATATGTCAAACTCCTCTCCGCTATACTTTGATTTTGGAAATTCTTCATAGTTTTTGATTATATATTCCTTTAATTTCCCTTTGTCAGTATCCTTTTTTTCTATGTAATAGGTCTTTGCCATCTGAGCAAGTTGCAGAGCTGTAGCTAAGTCTGCTCTTTTCTTTTGGTTTTCTACTATGTTTAAGTAAGATGGCAGCGTTATTGATGCAAGCACAATAAGCAGCGATATTACCGCTATTATCTCGAGCAGTGTAAAACCTTTATGTTTAGTATTTTTTCTTAGGTGTGTATTTATGTAAGAATTTGAAGCCTGCTTTTCATATATATTTTTAAGTTTATCCATAACAACCTCCTGTATTTCTTATTATAAAGCACAAGAAAATAATTACATCTTCTTGTGCTTCATTTTAAAAAATTAAGCTATATTTACCATGGAGTCGTCAAAAGTCATCTCTATGACAGCCCCTCCGTTTTCACTGTTATACGCCTTTATCTGTCCCCTATAATTATCTACTATGGCTTTAACTATTGCTAAGCCGAGTCCGTTTTTTCCGCCCTCACCTTTGTAAAATCTGTCGAATATCTTGTCCACATCATTCTCGTCAAAACCGCTGCCGTCATCTGATATAAGCAGATGAGCCTTTTTATTTTGAACAAAAAAATCTATCTCAACCTTTGTCTTTGCATATCTTAGTGCATTTCCAAGCAGATTGTTAATTAACTTATCTACTTTTTCTTGCATCATAAAGATTTCAAGGTTTACAGGTATGTTATCCACAAGCTCGATATTTTTATCAACAAGGACGTTTTCTGAAAGACTCTTCCAACGCTCTATTCTCTCGTCGATATTTACCCAATCATCCTTTTTATTGTCGTATTTTTCAACCTTGTCTATGGAGCTCAGATATAACACTGAAGTAATGACATTTGACAGTCCCTTGCTCTCTTCTATTATTATATCAAGAGCATTTTGTATCTCGTCTTCCTCCAATATACCGTCTTTTATAGCCTCGGCATATCCCTGTATGGACACCAAAGGAGTCTTGAGTTCGTGCGAGGTGTTTTGGAAAAATTCTTTTTGATTTTTATTGGCATCTCGCAGTTTTTTAAGCATGTAAAGGAGTTCTTTGTTTATGTCTTCCAATTCATCCTTACTTTTGACCTTTTTCCAGTCCATTTCCTTTTCAAGTGAGATATTTTGTATATTCGTTCTTATAGTAACTACAGGACCCACTATATTTATTTCAAATATCAAAGCTGTTATAAGTGAAAGCAGGGTGGTAAACAAAAATCCTGCATAGATGGCACTTGAAAACGCCATCTGCGTCCTCTCGTCAACCTCTTCTCCGAAGATGACACTGTCAAGCATTATAGTCCTTATAACCACTGTAAATACTATGGTAGAAATAGCAGCCATAGCTACATAGCTTAATATTATTTTTATCCCAAGTTTACTCATTGACATCTATCCTGTACCCGATTCCCCAAACCGTTCTTATCTCAAGATTAACTCTGTACTCTTTAAGTTTTTTCCTCACTCTTTTTATTGCGTCGTCAACATTTCTCTCATATCCGTCCCTGTCGTTACCCCAAATCTTGGCAGTTATCTGCTCTCTTGAAAGAGGTGTACTGATATTTCTGAGCAGATATTCAAGTATGTCAAATTCTTTTATAGTAAATGGTATTTCAGTATTTTTGTACTTTGCGAGTTTTATATCAGGATACATCTCAAAGTCGCTTACCTTTAACACCTTAGGTTCTTCTTTTTTATCTTTTGAGTCCGCATTGGCGTTTTGAGATACCCTCTTTAAGATGGTCTTTACTCTGACCATGAGCTCTCTTGGAGAAAAAGGTTTCGCAAGATAATCGTCAGCTCCAAGCTCCAATCCGAGTATTCTGTCAAGCTCTTCACTCCTTGCAGAAACAAATATTATAGGTACGTCGCTGGTCTTTCTTATCTCTCTGCAAAGCTCCAGGCCGTCCATCTCTCTCATCATTATATCGAGTATCATCAAGTCAGGTTCTTGATTTTTAAATTCTTCCAAGGCATCTTTGGCATTTGAAAAAATCTTAGTATCATAGCCTTCTTTTTTAAGATACATCTGTATCAGTTCTCTTATCCTCTGCTCATCGTCCACAATGTAAATTTTTTTCATCTTTAAATACTCCCGCCTAATATTTTTCAATTTGATTCGGTTTTATCTCTTTTATCCTCTGCTTTATCTCGTCCTGCAACTCTATCATCTGCATGACATCTCGTATATTGTCAAGTTTTTCAAACTTTTTGAGATAGTCAATAGCTTCATCCGGGTATCCCAGTGCATAGAGCTGATTTATATTGCTTGTAATTTCCTTTACAGTTATTGATTTTACTTCAAACTGCACCTGTGCATTTACTATCTCGTCTCTTATTTCGCTCATCTCTTCATCAAGCTTAAATGCTGAGTCTGCAGCATTTCTAAGTTTTAGAGAAAGATATTCAGGTAATTTGTGATTGTATTTATATTTGAGAGAATGTTCAATGGTTGCCCAAAAATTCATCGACAAGGTACGTATTTGCACTTCTGCCAATATATCCACCTTGCCTGTTACCATTTGTACAGGATATTTTACTATTACATGATAGCTCCTGTATCCGCTTTGCTTGTAGTTTTCGATATAGTCTTTTTCATACATGACATGCATATCTTCCCTTGTCTTGATGTATTTAACAACAGTGTATATGTCTTCTACAAACTGGCACATTATTCTTATTCCGGCTATGTCTTCTATCTGCTCCCTGAGTTTCGTCTGCTCAAACTCAACATTTAGCCTCTTCGCCTTGTCTATTATCGAAGATATTTTCTTTACTCTTCCGGTTACAAATTCGATTGGCGAATAGCTGTCAGTTTCTTTGAGTTCTTTTCTTATGTCTTTGAATTTTATCTTCAGTTCTTCCACTGCATATTCATAGGGTAACAGAAAGTTTTTCCAAGAAAAAACATCCATTTTAATTCCTCTCCTGTTTCTCATTAAGATACTGATATCACCTTATCTTTAATTCCATTATCTCTCTTTTTTCAATTGCTTCTTTTATCATCTTATCTATGTCAAGATTTTCTTCATAGCTTAATATCTTGTCAAGTTTCGGCTGTGTAGCAGGATTTTTTGGTAAGAATACCGTACAACAATCTTCTTCCTTGATTATTGAAGTATCATAGGTACCTATTTTCTTTGCAATCTCAATAATTTGAGTTTTCTCCATAGCTATTAGAGGTCTGAAAACAGGCATAGTGTTTACCACATTGTCTGTGGCCATCAATCCAAGTGATGTCTGAGAAGCCACCTGTCCCAGACTTTCTCCAGTAATCAGCGAAGTACATTCGTAATCATTTGCTATTTCCTGCGCTATCCTCATCATAAAACGCCTTGAGAGTATAGTCATATACTCACTTGGACATTTTTCATTGATTTCCTTTTGTATGTCGAGCAAATTCACTAAATGCAGTCTTATCCTACCGCAATACGATGTCAGGTGAGTAACCAGATCTATGACCTTTTGCTTTGAACGCTCGTTAGTAAAAGGATAAGAGTGAAAATGTACAGCCTCTATGAAAAGTCCACGTCTTGCCATTAAATAAGTAGCAACAGGTGAGTCTATACCTCCGGAAATAAGCACACAAGACCTGCCGTTAACACCCTTTGGCATTCCGCCTTCACCAAGCACTTTTTTGAAATACACTATGTTTTCATTTTTCCTATATTCGCAGTGTATCTCATACTCAGGATTTATAACGTCTACATGAAGATTATCAAATGCCTTGAGTATCTTTGCTCCTATGTCACGGCTCATCTGAGTTGACTTCATATCAAAACTCTTGTCTATTCTCTTGACAGCAATTTTGAAACTTGTCTTTTTATCTCGTCCTATCTCGGCTTCCACAAGCTCTTTTACTGTCATAATCAGATTTTCATATCCACTTTCGCTTACCTTTGCGGGAGAAAGGGACACTACTCCAAATAAGTCTTTGATGTTTTCCATAACTTCATTTTCATCTTGACCGTTTAAGAGTATCTCTATTCTACCGTTAGCCTTTTGAACCTTGAGAGCCTTGTTTTTATAAACTCTGTATTTGATATTTTTTACAAGGGCATTTTCAAATTCAGCCTTGTTCCTTTTTTTTATGGATATTTCACCATTTCTAACTATTATTATATCGTACATTTTGCTTCCTATAATTTATATCTGATTATTTCAATCTTATTTGCTATTTCTTATTTTCTGCCCTTGTACTTAGTTATCTTTCTGAATTCTAAGACGTACTTTTGCAGTTTTTCCGCTACTTCTTCCATTTGAGATATTGTATTTTCATGACAGAAAGAAAATCTTAGGGTAGAGTCTATATATTTTTTTTCCATACCTATGCTTTCAAGTACCCTCGAATTTTTTTTCTTTGAAGAACAGGCACTCCCTGTAGATACATATATCTTGTCTTGTTCCAAATAATGCTGCAAAACCTCAGATTTTGTACCTGCAAATGAGACGCTTAAAATATGAGGTGCATTGACATCAGGCGTATTTACATATATGTCATCTATCTTATCTTTGATTAAAGTACATAGATAATCCCTTGTAGATTTCAAGTCTTCCATACTCCTGCCTTGAATCAGCTCTACAGCCTTTGCCATTGCGCAGATACCCGCAACGTTTTCAGTACCGCCTCTGAAACCTCTCTCTTGACCTCCGCCAAATATCAGGGGTGAAATCTTGGTATTTTTTTTGATATATAAAAAGCCTACACCCTTTGGCGCATGTATTTTATGTGCGCTGGTAGTGAGCAGATCCACTCCCATTTTTTTGACATCTACGTCAACTTTCATGTATGATTGTACTGCATCAGTGTGAAAATACGTCATCTTATTTATAGACTTTGTTGCATCTACAAGTGCTTTTATATTATTTAAGCTGCCAAGTTCATTGTTTACCTGCATTATAGATACAAGTATAGTATCTTTTCTTATACTTTTTGCAAGTTGTTCTTCAGATATCAGACCATGTCTGTCAGGTTTTAAAAAAGTTACTTCAAAGTTCAACTCATCTTGTAAATATTTCATGCAATTGTAGATGCAATCATGCTCCACCATAGAAGATATTATATGTCTACCCTTATTTTTATTTGCATTTGCGATGCCAAGTATAGCAGAGCTGTTCCCTTCACTGCCACCTGAGCTGAAGTATACCTCGTCTTCTTCGGCATTGATAGAGTCAGCAAGTATCTTTCTTGCCTTTTTTATCTCTTTTTCTGCTGATATTGCCACATTATAGGCAGATGAGGGATTGTAGTTTTTATTTTTATATATGTCGTTTATAACATCAAGCACTTCTTCATAGATGAAGGTAGTTGCGGAATTGTCAAGATATATCATTATAGGTCAAATTCCTCTAATTCTTTGATGTTTTGAGTCATTGCATTGTTAATTTTTTCTATGTTGGCATTTACTTTTTTAAGCAGGTCTATGGCATAGCCTCTTGCACCTTCTTTTATTTCCTGCGCTTTGAGTGCTGCTTCTTCCTCAAGTCTTCTTGCATTTTCCTCTGCAATAATAGTGATTTCATTTTCACTTACCTTTTGCCTTGCGTATTC
Source organism: uncultured Peptostreptococcaceae bacterium (assembly GCA_963521605.1). Classification (GTDB taxonomy): domain Bacteria; phylum Bacillota; class Clostridia; order Peptostreptococcales; family Filifactoraceae; genus Peptoanaerobacter. Next base: position 13,990 of record CAUQVF010000025.1, read on the forward strand.
CCTTGTCTTTTCAAGGATGTCTTCAGCCTCAGCCTTTGCATCATCAAGTATCTTATCCTTTTCCTTGTAAATGTAGTCAGCATGTTTAAACTGATTAGGCAAAGCTATCTTTATGTCATTCAATTTTTCCATTAAAAAATCTTTGTCTATGGATATTTTCCTACTGTTGAAAACTCCTGTACTGCTCGTGTCTATGACTTCTTCGAGCTCCTGTATGAGTTTGAATACATCTTTACTGGCAACTTCCATGATTTTCTCCTTAATATACGTTAATATACTTTTATGATAAATGATAACTCCACACATATCACCAATATAATACTATTTTTTCCTTATTTTTTCAATATCTTTTTTGATTAGTATGATACTTACAGCTCCTTAATTTTGTTTGAACTTTTGTCTTATCTTCTCACATACATTTTCAGGCACAAGATTTGAATAATCACCGTCAAACATTGCTATTTCTTTTACTACACTGGAGCTAAGGTAGGAGTACTTTGTACCGGTAGCAAGAAATACTGTTTCCAATGCTGACTTGCTCAAAACGTCATTTATATGTGCCATCTGAAGCTCTATTTCAAAGTCAGACATGGCTCTTAAGCCACGTATGGACACATTTATATTATTTTTCATGCAGTAATCTACAAAAAGTCCTGAAAAGTGGTCAACTTTAACATTTCCCAGATCCTTTGTTGCCTCTTTAATCATCTCTACTCTTTCTTCCAATGAAAAAAGCGGATTTTTCTCTTTGTTTATAAGTATTGCCACTATCAATGTGTCATACATCTTAGCCGCCCTTTTGATTATGTCAAGGTGACCCTTGGTTATAGGATCAAAACTCCCCGGATATACTGCAGTCAATTTCATTAATTTCTCCTGTACACTGTTATAAATTTTTAACAACGCTTTTTTATTTTTCTTTATTTTTTATAATAGAAAACTTGCTAATTGAATATATCTTTTCTTTTTCAATATACATATCGTTTGGAATTACAAGACTTTCCTTTTTATCTGTCTCTATTATCATAATGCCGTCATCTTCAAGCAATTTCCTTGTCGATATAAGCTCAATAATTTGATTTGTCTTTTCATAAGCATAGGGCGGATCGGCAAATATGATGTCGAATTTTGCCTTGCTAATCTGCAAATAATTTATTACATCACTGTTTATCAGCTCTGCTTTGCTCTTTTCATCCGCTATGAGATTCAGATTTGCATTGATAGTTTTTATGGATTCCCTGCTTTTTTCTACTAAGGTAACAAGACTTGCCCCTCTTGATATTGCCTCTATAGATACTGCTCCACTACCTGAGAAGAGATCCAAAAAACTGCTTCCATAGATGTAATATTGGAGCATGTTGAAAAGAGACTCCCTCGCCTTGTCCGTAGTTGGACGTATATCGTCATTTTTTGGTGGAATTAATTTTTTCCCCCTGTATTTTCCGCCTATTACTCTCATTGTCACCTTTCTTTTAGTATGTATAAAATACAAAGAAATAAACATTATTTTAAAGAACAAAAAATTATTAATTGCAAGTAAATATTGAAATATCTATATTTTTCTCCAAAGATATTATATCACATTATATAAATAAATCAATAAAAAACTACCGCCTGTTAAAAACGGTAGTCTTGTTTTAAATCATTTATCTGTTTAAAAAAACATTGTAAGCTTTCATAGTCATATAGGCGTCAGCCTTTGATACAAGCTCTATAGGAGCGTGCATTGAGTGCATTGAAGTTCCGCAGTCCACTACTTCCGCACCTAAGTTTGCAAGTATATAGGCTATAGTTCCACCTCCGCCTTGATCTCCCTTTCCAAGTTCTCCTGTCTGCCATATTACGTCGTTTTTATCAAAGAGCATTCTTAATTCTGATAAGAATTCCGCATTAGCATCGTTTGAACCGCTCTTTCCTCTTGAACCTGTGTATTTTGATATTGTAACTCCTTGAGCTACCTTTGCAGCATTTAGTTTTTCCATTACTTCAGGGAATGTAGGGTCAAAGGCTGCGTTGACATCAGCAGAAAGCACCTGTGAATTTTCTATTGCCCTTCTTATTTTGAGGTCATTATAATCCGTTTGTAGAGAAATCAGATTTGCAACCATATTTTCAAAGAATCTTGACTGCATTCCGGTATTGCCCATAGAGCCGACTTCTTCCTTGTCAGTAAGCAGGCAGACTGCTGATTTTTCAACATTTCCTACATTGAATATGGCTTCTACTCCGGCATATGAACAAACTCTGTCATCATGTCCGTGTCCTGCGATAAACGAGCTGTCAAATCCTACACTTCTCGATTTTCCGGCAGGCACTATTTCAAGCTCTGCAGTGGCGAAGTCTCTTTCACTTATTCCGTATTTTTCTTCCAATATCTTCAATATATTTTCCTTTACCTTGCTCTTTACTTCCTTGTCCTCAGTTTTTAGAGGTATCTGTCCTACTACTATGTTCAGTTGCTCAGCCTCTATGACCTTATTAGCCTTTTTTTCCATTTGGTCGGCAGAAAGATGTATAAGCAAGTCGTTGATATAAAGTACAGGCTCATCGTCACTTTCTCCAAATGAAATTTCGACACATTTACCGTCCTTTGTAAATACCACTCCATGAAGAGCCAAGGGAATAGTAGTCCATTGATATTTCTTCACTCCGCCATAGTAATGTGTCTTAAGCAATGCCACATTTGTATCTTCGTAAAGCGGATTTTGCTTGATGTCAAGTCTTGGAGAGTCTATATGCGCACCTACTATGTTCATCCCATCTTCTATAGGCTTTTTACCAACTACAAAAAGTACGGCAGATTTGCCCTTGTGATTGTATATTATCTTGTCTCCGGCTTTGATACTGCCCTTCTTCATTACTTCATCGTAATCTACAAATCCATGTTCCTTGGACTGTCTTACTACCTCTTTGACAGCAAGACGCTCAGTCTTTGCCTTATCCAAAAAATCCATATATCTCTTGCCGTAGTCCATTATAAGACTATGGTCAACTTCTTCCCATATATTTTTTGCTTTAAATTCTCTACTCATGATTCACCTCATATTATTTTAAAATATTTTGCTATCTATTTTATCACTTATAAAAATAAATTAAAAGTAATTTCAAATAAATTTGTGAAAATATGGTATAATTTTATAAATGTAATTTTTACTTTATTTATCTTAAATTTTAACTAATAAGTGTATAATTAAAAGAAAAGTTCCCTTACTTATTTAACACCCGTTTATAACAAGTTTATAAGCAAAGATTGATAAAAGAGGGGATATTTTTATATTTGCTTATGCTATGCTTGAATTTTTGAAAATAAAAAACTTTATATATTTTTAATCATCAACTACTAAAATATCAAATCAAGTGTATTGATTTTTGATAAGATACAAATTTTAGTTCCTGTTTTGTGCAAGGAGGATATAAATTGGAAAATAAAATTGAAAAGGTGATACTGGTAGGTCTCAATATTACAAGCACTGTCAAAAGACAGGGTGATATAGACATCTATGACTCCATGAAGGAGCTTGAAGAACTCGCAGAAGCTGCAAACACGATGATACTGGGCACCGTAATACAAAATAAGGATAGCTACGATGTCGCATATTATATCGGCAAAGGTAAGGCGCAAGAGCTCGCTGAAATGGCAAAAAATATGGAAGCCGACACGATAATTTTCAACGAAGAACTCTCCGGCGTACAGATAAAAAACCTTGAAGAAGTAACAAATGTCAAGGTAATAGACAGGGCTACCTTGATACTCGATATATTTGCGTCAAGGGCATTGTCAAAAGAAGGGAAACTTCAAGTTGAGCTTGCTCAACAAAAATATAGATCTTCAAGACTTATCGGTCTTGGCTCTCAGATGTCAAGACTTGGTGGCGGAATAGGTACAAGAGGTCCGGGAGAAAAACAACTGGAAATTGATAAAAGACATATACGTCAAAGAATAATAGACATCCAAAGAGAGCTTAAGGAGATAACTAAAAACAGACAGACTCAAAGAAGCTCACGTATGAAGTCAAATATGCCTCTTGTTGCACTCGTAGGCTATACCAATTCCGGAAAATCAACAATATTAAACGAGATAATAAAGACTCATAAGGACTATGACAAGTCAAAGGAAGTCGATGCAAAGGATATGCTCTTTGCTACCTTGGATGTGCAGCTTAGAAAGGCTACTTTGCCTTCAAATTCAGACTTTTTAATCACCGACACTGTAGGCTTTGTTTCATCTATACCTCATGACTTGATAGATGCGTTTAAGGCAACACTTGAAGAGGTTAAATACGCTGACTTGCTACTTCATGTGGTTGATTTATCCAATGACAAACATAAACTTCAGATGGATACTACTAACAAAGTCTTGTCTGAAATTGGAGTGGAAAACAAGAAAATGCTCTATGTGTTCAACAAGGCTGACAAGGTTGATTATGATACTAAGGTATATGTAGACGATCCTTTCGTGATAATATCTGCCACAAAGAGATACAACCTTGATAAGTTCTATGAAATGATAGAGCAGTGTCTAAACAAGTCCAAGAAAAAAGTTAAAATGCTTATACCTTTTGCAAAGTCTGAGATTATAAGTAAGTTACATGAGAAATACAACTTTGAAGAAGACTATGATGAAACCGGCACAATGATTACAGTAAATCTTGAAGATGAAGACTACAACAGATACAATGAATATATAAGTGAAGAATTATAATTTTTTATAAAAATTATGGTCGGGTACTTGAGGTAGTGTCAAGCCCGACCGTTTTATCTTATACTATTAGCAATTTGACTTTCTTGCAATTACCCTAAAAACAGTGGTTTAATAAGAAATCATATGACTAATTATACTTCAAAACCTCTACCTATTAATATACTCTTTACTTCTTCTATGCTCATACCTACAGCCTTACTTATTAAATCTAAACCTGCTCCGTTTTTAAAGAAGTTTATCAATGTATCTATTTTTCCCTTTTCTTCTCCTTCTTTTCTCCCTCTTTTTTCACCTGCTCTTACCTCATCCTTCAAGAAACTTTCAAATGCCTCTTCTTGTGTCGTAAATGCCGTTATCATCTCTTGCACCTCCATCTTTCTGTAATCTAAGTATTCTTTTAATATCTCATCATTCATACATATCTCTATTGTATTTTTTACCGCTGTCTCTATGTCTTTACATTCTTTCTTTTGTTTTGAATATATTTGAGTAAATAGTATATATTGTCCTAAGATACTGCTCTTACTTCCTGTACATAGCACCCTTACTTTCATATCTATATCTGAGATTATATCATTTTCTACCATGACATCTTTGAGATGTAAGTCATGGTCTTGCATCATCTTGTCTCCTGTATATACTACAAAGAGTTTTATCTTAGGTATTATCCTCGGTTTTGTATTGTATAGTTCATTTAGATTTTTGTTTTCACTACTGTCTATTATATAGTTTTTTAGTGTTTCTGATAGATAAAACAGTATTCTTAGCACTATGTTTGTTGTGTAGGTAGTTTGTGGCTTCCATAAGTATTATTATTTCATCTTTTACCCTAAAACCGAGGTCATTATATATTCCTCTTAGTATTATATTTTGTATTGTAAGTATTTCTATATCATCCGGATTTATTTCTCTTTCATCATCTATAAGTGATTTGTATAGTTGTATTAATCTCATATTGTCTGAGAACAGGTCTATAAATAAACTGTCTTTGAGTGTGTAGTTTGGTTTATTTTTATTGGACATCTTCTTCTCCTAAGTTAAATGAAATTTTAGTACAAAGTTTTTAAATTGATACTGAAATCTATTAAAAAATGTATAGAATATTTTTAGTGAATTTATTATAAAGTCATAAAATATACACTATTTTTTAAAAACTATTAATGAAAATATCCATAAGTTAAATAGATAATAGTATGAATTTATTTTATAAATATCTTTTTTAAATTTAAGTCTGAATTTTAAAATTTTTGTTTATAAATGTAGATTCATATTGTTTTTAGTACTTAATATACATTAACAAAATAATCAGTTGTATTTATATAATGATTATATAAAAAGAGTTTATTAATAGTAATTAAAATAGTGCTGATTATATATTTTATGTCCTAATTATAGCCTTATTGTAGGCATTTGTAAAGTTACAATAGTAAAAGTCAGATAAACAAAATTTATATAATTTATCCCTAAATTTTTAAGATCTTTTCAAGCTATTTTCCAAGTCTCTCTATTATTTCGTCCAAGTCGCCTTCAATGCTGATTGATTTTTCCCTTATATCGCTTGGGTAAGTAGCATCATCGTAGTTAATACAAATATAGTTTGCCTTTTCAAACTCCCTAGTCATATTCCAAAAATTGTATTTTATTATGCCCGGTGTATTCATCCCTACTCCAAGCTCCATAAAAACTATCTTCTTACTTATATTAGTCTTGATAAACTCTGCATATCTCTTGGCAGAAGCTTTCCAGCCATCATCCTCCACAAAAGTATCGTCTGATCTAAGATTCATACTCATATACTCCCCACAGATTGGACATCTCGGTATGAGCTTGCTGTCCACTGTCATACTTGGATTAGCTAAAGGAATTAGATTTTTATTTTCGTCAAACGAATAGCCCTGAGAAATTAACATTTCTCTAATTATTCCATAGTTTTCATAAGTCTTTTTATGACAAGGTCTGCTACATTGGAAGAGTCCAAAGTCTCCTTGAGTATAAAACAGCCTTTCCTTATCAAAAGCACTTTTTTGGAAACAATGGTCCACGTTGGTAGTAATTACAAAATAATTTTTATCTCTTATAAGTTTAAATAACTTTGCATAAGTATCATTTGGTATGGGAGAATATCTGTTGATATACACATACCTGCTCCAGTATGCCCATCTTTCTTCTTCTGATGGAAAAGGAAAAAATCCTCCACTATACATATCACTAAAGCCATACTTATCTACAAAATCATGAAAATACTTATCAAGTCTATCTCCACTATAGCTAAAACCCGCTGATGTAGAAAGACCTGAGCCTGCACCTATTACTATAGCATCCGCTTCATTTATAATTTTTCTTATCTTGATTAATTCTTCTTTCATATCCTTACTCTTAGTTCTTTCTGTATCTAAAATATTATAAATCATAATAAATCCCACCTTATAGGAAAAATATTCCCAAAATAAGGTGTAAATATTCAAAAGATATTATTTTATTAAAAAAGCGACTAAGATTTTAGTCTTAATCGCCTATATGTAGCATTACATATGCTTACAAAAAAATATATTATGGCATATTTTGTTTTAATACTAATCAGCATTTATAATGTCAAATACTCGAATTTATTAAAATATAATTTTTCCTGTTTCGTATAATTCATCTTTAATATATTTTTAGGACTGTTTAATTGCTTTTTAGTATAAAAATAAAAAAACTCCCAATATACTTTAAAAAATTAATACAGAATCTCAATCTTAACTTTGTTAGTTTATTGATAATTTGTATTTTTCAAGTAAATTTGAGAGATTTTAATTTTTTTACAAAATTTTTACATTTTTTTCAATTTAACTGTTGCATTTTTATAATAAAAGTTGTATACTATGATACAGCAGAGATGAACAAAGCGACAAATACATAAAATAAGTCGGCCATATGCGTTTTTTATGCAGAAAAAATGCCAAATATAGTGATTTCAAATTTTAAAATATTTTGTTTTGTTCGTTTCTTAAAAATTCATCATAAAGCTTTTGTTTAGCAAATAATTCTTGAAATTCCAGAATTATTTTTTTTATTTTATGGCGAAAAATGAGAAAACATAATTAATATACAATATTATTTATATAAAATCCAAGTACAAGTTAAATTAAGTTTACAACTGTTGTTGTAATATAATAATCGGATTATTATAATAAAACTTTAGCAAAAAAATCAAACTTTGTATAAAAAAATCTCAGCACTAAGTTGTTATCTTCTACTTTCTTAAACATAAATCCCAATATAATACATAGCAATTACTCCAAACAAGCCAAAATTACATAACAAAAAAGCTTAATACATAGACTATAAAAAATAATTTGTATTACATATTTTAAACTTCATATTACAATACAGTAAATTAAATACTCCAAGACTTATCATAGACAGTAATAACATTGATATTTCAATTAATATTTCTAGTTTATGTATTTGGCTATTTATCGTATTTTCATAGCAGTGTAGTATCAATTATATAATCTTATCTTTATGATTATTCGTTTCAAAGTCAAAATTTTTGGCAATAAAAGAAAAGACTTATATAAATAAAAAAGGAGAGCATTATGCAAAAAACTTATACAAATTCGTATCTGTTCAAGCGATTTTTGCCTTATTACAGCAAATATTACCCCACACTCATACTCGACCTCATATGTGCTGGCTTTTCGACTATGTGCGACCTTGCACTACCAATAATACTTAGATACCTGACAAATACAGCAAGACAGGATATATCACTACTTACAGTCAACTTGATAATGACACTTGGAGCTATATTTATAGCCCTTCGTATAATAGACACCATTGCCAACTATTACATGCAAAATATAGGACATGTCATGGGTGCAAAGATAGAGACAGATATGAGATACGATATCTTCTCTCATATTCAACAACTGCCCTATTCTTATTACAACACAAATAAATCAGGTCAGATTTTATCCCGTATTACTACAGACTTGTTTGATGTTACAGAATTTTCCCACCACTGCCCGGAAGAATTTTTCATAGCCTTTGTAAAACTCGTAGTATCATTTGTAATACTTATAAATATCAATATTCCTCTTACCCTTGCTATTTTCCTTATGATACCTATAATGGTATTTTTTATGTCTACCAATAATCACAAGATGAGAATGGCACAAAAAGAGCAGAGAAATCACGTAGGAGAGATAAACTCAGGTATTGAAAACAACATACTCGGAGCCAAGGTAGTAAAGTCCTTTGCTAATGAAGATTTGGAAGTGGAAAAATTCCATAAGGAAAATCTCAAATTTTTGGGAATAAAAAAAGAATTTTACAAACACATGTCGAACTTTCAAGTGGTTTACAGGATATTTGACGGTATCATGTATCTGATAGTCATCGTACTAGGCAGTCACTATATGAAGAGCGGTGATATAAATGCAGGCGATATGTTCTTATATACTCTTTACATCAATATGTTGCTAAATACAGTAAAAAGAATCGTAGACTATATGGAGCAATTCCAAAAAGGAATGACGGGAATCGAGAGATTTATCGAAATTATGGACGTGAAAAATGACATAGTCGACAAGGAAGACGCTAAGATATTAAGTGATGTACATGGCGACATAGAATTTAAAAATGTAAGTTTTTCCTATCCGCAAAGTGATGTCAAAATACTTGACAACATAAGTTTCAGTATAAATAAGGGTGAGAATGTAGCTCTTGTCGGCTCATCAGGAGTAGGCAAGACCACAATATCCAACCTCATACCGAGATTTTATGAAGTTAGCAGTGGAGCAATATTGATAGACAATACGGATATTCGTGATATTCAGCAAAAATCCCTAAGGGACAACATAGGTATAGTACAGCAGGAAGTATATTTATTTTCAGGCACAGTTTATGAAAATATAGTTTACGGAAAAAAAGACGCAAGTTATGAAGATGTTGAAAAGGCAGCAAAAATGGCTGGAGCATACAACTTTATCATGGAGCTTAGTGATAAATTCGACACCTATATAGGGGAGCGTGGAACAAAGCTCTCTGGCGGTCAAAAACAGAGGATAAGTATAGCAAGAGTATTCCTCAAAAACCCTCCTATTCTGATATTGGACGAGGCTACATCAGCACTTGACAACAAATCAGAGGCTGTAGTACAACAATCTCTTGAGATACTCAGTGAGGGTAGAACAACTATCACCATAGCTCACAGGCTCTCAACCATAAGAAACGCAAGTAAAATCCTCGTTCTGACAGAAGACGGCGTTGCAGAATCAGGCACTCACGATGAACTGATGAGTAAAGAAGGAATATATTTCAATCTTTACAACAAAAACATAGATGAATTAAAAGAATAATTTTTCAAAAACCTTTGAGCTGCAAAAAATAATGTGGCGGAATGGAGATATTATGCAAAATATTTTTGACTTAATTGACAAAGATGAATTAATTGACATATTTTCAAAGGCTGTAGACATACCAAGCACAAACCCTACAGGAAACGAAAAACCCATGTGCGAATATGTAGAAAGCCTACTGAGACAAAATGATATTGACTATTTCACAGTACCTGTTGAAAAAGATAGATACGACATAATAGCAAAGATAAACGGAAAATCAGATAAGGACGCTGTAGTATTTACCGGGCATATGGACGTTGTACCTGTATCTGATGACGAAATGAAGAGATGGAATACTCCTCCATTTAAAGCTACTATAGAAGACGGCAAACTATTCGGCAGGGGAAGTGCCGATATGAAAAGCGGTCTGATTAGTGCAATTTACTCAATGATACTGCTCAAAAGACATAATATAACTCCATCAAGGGATATAATACTTGCAGCAACTATAGACGAAGAAAACTATATGAAAGGCTCCAAGGCTCTTCATGATAATCCTATATTTGAAAATGCCAAGTATCTTATAGTCTGCGAACCAACAGATATGAAAATATGTAACGAGCAAAAAGGAAGAACTTGGGCTGATGTCTGCGTTTACGGTATGACTGCTCACGGCTCACAAAAAGGCGTAGGAGAAAATGCCATATACCTTGCGATAAAACTAATAGAAAAGATAAAAAACAGCGAATTTGAAAATTATCCCGACACTTTTTGGCGTACCCTTGCTATAAATGCAGGTGTAGAACCACAGGTAGTCCCTGACAGATGCGTATTTACAGTGGACGCCAGATTACAAGTAGGACATCCTCCTGTTCAAATATGGGAAAGACTTCAAGAGATGATTCAAGAAATGAAGTCAGAAAACCCGCATTTTGACGCAAGTTACGAGATAGCCGACATGAGATCATCTTGGCATACTTCAAAAAAAGATAAATTGATACAAAGCATAGAAAAATCTCTTCAAAAAATAGGAATAAAACCTGTCTTTGAAACATTTTCCGGCTCAACTGACGCCAGCATGCTGATAAAAAACAATCTCATACCTGTCATCATAGGTCCGGGAGATTTATCAGTAGTGCATAGGGAAAATGAATATGTGGACTTATCACAATTATTTGACTCATGCAAGTTATATATGGATATAATGACAATTATCTAAATCATTTATAGATATCTCCTCTGCTGTCTATATCTATTACAAAAATTATCAATTCATTTTTTACTATTCTAAATATCGCTCTGTATTTAGCTATCCTAAGTCTGAAAATATCATCATACTTCTTATGATGATATTTTTTTATATCGTAATTTGATGAAAGTACAGGATTATCTTTAAGCTCTGAGAATGCTTTTAAAAACTTCGCCCCCTCTAATTTATGAGTATTAATAAACTTTTCGGATTTTTTACTCAATATTAGTCTAAATTTATCACTTTTCATTATACACCTTCTGATTATAATACTATAATATATATCAACTAAACTTAACTTCTGTTCCGCTAATATCGTCAAAATCAATATTCATTTTGTCAAAATCCTCCTGTTCATCTTGACTTACAAATGTACAATTATTATTTAAAAAATCCAATAAATTCTGATTTTGTTCTTCTTCTATCTGTTTTATGGTAAAAACCCTCATTACTTCCGATACACTTTTATTTATGGAATTTGCATATTTTTTTATAAATTCATAATCTTCATTAAATATTGTTATTGTCTTTCTCACCATTGTATCTTTATTATTCATAACCTACTCCTTATATATTTGTAAAACTCCATTGATATTACTTAATCTTAATAAGCTATAATCAGTCATAGCATTTTACTTTCATACTACATTCCTATTAATATAGTACACTACAGATTATCATATGTCAAGTTCATATTATTCATATTATAAATATCAATAAGTTTAAAATTTTTTTATTCCTGCTATAAACAGGAAAGCATCACTTATAATAGATTGATATTATTTCAACATAGATTTTTTGATGTTAGATTCATTACAAAAATGGTATAATAAGATGGGGCAAAAATTTAAAAATTTTAATATAAGTCCATTACTTGTTTGTAGCTCTATTATAAGACTTCAAACAAGTTTAATTATGTTTGGTAAAATTAAGGAGCGAATAGTTTTGAATATCATCAAAAGAAGCGGACAGATAGTACCGTTTGACACGAATAAGATTAAAATAGCAATAAAAAAAGCATTTATCTCTGTAGGAATGGAGATTGAAGAAGAAAAGCTGAACAAACTTTCATCAGACGTGGAAGAAAAATCTAAAAACAACTTCCCAAAAGACCACACAGTTTCTGTAGAAGAAGTTCAGGACTTGGTAGAGATTACTCTGATAGAAAAAGGCTACTACGCTGTAGTCAAATCCTACATCTTGTATAGGGCATCGCACCATAACTTGAGAAAGACACTTGAAGATTTTACGCTATACTTTGATGATGAAAAAATATTCAAGCTCATGAGAAAGATACAGGAAGATTTTAAAGAAGACGCATATAAACTGTCGTTTTTATACTCAAAATTCACATCCTTTGCCAAGGAAAATATGTCTTATGATGAAAAACTCTCGATGCTTATACGTGCGGCTTGTGAGCTTACTTCAAAAGAGGCTCCTAAATGGGAGTATATCTCAGGAAGATTCTTGGCACTACAGATACAAAACACCATAGAAAAAGAAACTACCATGCTCGATATCCACAGCTTTGCAGATAAGATAAGATATCTTACAAAAAACAAGCTCTATGGACCATATATGCTCGAAAACTATTCCCAAGAGGATATTGAAGAATTGGAAAAATACCTCGACTACTCAAGAGATGAGCTGTTCAACTACAGCGGACTCAACCTTGTAGCAAAGAGATATCTTATAAGAGATACTGACGGCAAAATACTGGAAAGTCCACAAGAGATGTTTATGGGTATAGCAATGCACCTGTCTATACCTGAAAAAGACAAGAAAATTCACTATGCCAAAAAATTATACGACGCCCTCAGCACACTAAAGGTGACTATGGCTACCCCCACTATGTCAAATGCTCGTAAGTGCTTCAATCAGCTCTCATCTTGTTTCATAGATGTAGTTCCTGACAATCTTGACGGCATATACAGATCAGTTACAAACTTTGCCCAAGTGTCAAAGCACGGCGGAGGAATGGGACTGTACTTCGGTAAGGTAAGAGCTATGGGCTCTGACATAAGAGGATTCAAAGGAGTGGCAGGCGGTATCACAAGATGGGTAAAATTGGCAAATGATACAGCTGTCGCAGTGGACCAGTTAGGAGTAAGACAGGGAGCTTGTAGCGTATACATCGACCTTTGGCATAAGGATACACCGGAGTTTTTACAGCTCAGGACAAATAACGGTGACGACAGGATGAAGGCGCATGATGTCTTCCCTGGAATTTGTGTACCTAACTATTTCTGGAAGTTGGCAAAGGAAGACTTAAATTCTCCATGGTATATGATGTGCCCGCACGAGATAGAGACGGTAAAAGGCTATTGCCTTGAAGACTGCTATGGCGACGAATGGGAAGAAAAATACCTTGACTGCGTAAAAGACCCGAAAATTGACAAGAGAGTAATTTCAGTCAAAGACATGGTAAGACTGATAATAAAGTCTGCCGTTGAAACAGGCACACCGTTTATTTTCAACAGAGACATAGTCAACAAATACAATCCCAATCCTCACAAGGGCATGATATACTGCTCCAACCTATGTACCGAAATAGCACAAAATATGGAGGCAATCCAAAGCATATCAAGTGAAATCAAGATAATTGACGGTCAGGAAATAGTAGTTGAAATGACAAAACCCGGGGATTTCGTCGTTTGCAACCTTGCCTCTCTCGTACTTGGCAATATAGACGTGAAAAATCCCGATGAACTTGAAGACATAGTCAATACAGTGATAAGAGCACTTGATAATGTAATAGACCTCAACTACTATCCTGTTCCATACGCTCAGATTACAAATCAAAAATACAGGGCTATAGGACTGGGAACAAGCGGTTATCACCATACTTTGGTACAAAACGACATCATGTTCCAAAGCGAAGAACATCTGAAATTTGCAGATGAACTCTACGAAAATATCAACTACTTCGCTATAAAAGCGAGTAATCAGCTGGCAAAAGAAAAGGGAAGTTATAAATATTTTGAAGGTTCCAACTGGCAAGACGGTCAATATTTTACAAAGAGAAACTACAACTCAAAAAGATGGGAAGAACTGAAACAAAGCGTGGAAAAAGACGGAATAAGAAACGGCTATATAATGGCAATTGCTCCTACAGGATCCACATCAATAATCGCAGGTACTACAGCAGCGGTTGACCCCGTTATGAAGAGATACTTTTTAGAAGAGAAAAAGGGACAGATAGTACCAAGAGTGGCACCTTCACTCACACCAAAGACATTCTGGCTATATGAAAACGCCCATGACATTGACCAAACATGGGTTATAAAATCAGCAGGTATAAGACAGCGTCATATTGACCAGTCACAATCTGTAAACCTCTATATAACTACCGAATATACTATGAAACAAATTTTGCAACTGTATATCACGGCTTGTGAGCAGGAAGTAAAGACTCTGTACTATGTAAGGAGCAAGTCTTTGGAGGTACAGGACTGCGACAGTTGCAGTGCTTAATAAAATTTAGGAGAAAAATATGAGCGAGCTAAAGAGAAAACAGCTTTTTAATGAAAACGGAGACATCGAGCTTAACAAGCGAAAGATGATTAACGGCAATACTACCAACCTAAACGACTTCAACAATATGAAGTACACTTGGGTAAGCGACTGGTACAGACAGGCAATGAACAACTTTTGGATACCTGAAGAGATAAATCTCACTCAGGACATCAAAGACTATAGAAAGCTTTCAAAGGAAGAAAAAAATGCCTATGACAAGATACTTTCCTTTTTGGTATTCTTGGACTCAATCCAGACAGCCAATCTGCCGAATATAGGTGAGTATATAACTGCCAATGAAGTCAATCTTTGCCTTACTATTCAGGCATATCAGGAGGCAATCCACTCACAAAGTTACGGATATATACTCGATACTATTTGTTCACCGGAAGAGAGGACAAACATCTTATATCAGTGGAAGGACGATGAATTACTTCTTGCAAGAAATAAATTTATAGGTGACTTATACAATGAGTTTTACTATGACAGATCAGATTTCAACCTTGTTAAGACAGCTGTTGCCAATTATATCTTGGAGGGTATTTACTTCTATTCGGGATTTATGTTCTTCTACTCACTTGGAAGAATAGGAAAAATGCCGGGTACAGTACAGGAGATAAGATATATCAATAGGGATGAAAATACACATCTTTGGCTTTTCCGCTCAATACTTCTGGAATTAAAAAAAGAAGAGGCTCATATATTTACTCAAGAAAATATAAACTTATTTAGAAATATGATAAAACAAGGTGTAGAAGAAGAGATAAGATGGGCAAAATATGCCATAGGCGACAATATTCAAGGTCTGTCTATGTCTATGATAGAAGACTATCTGAAATATCTTGGCAATTTAAGATGCAAGGGACTTGGATTTGACAACATATACGAAGGATATGAAAAAGAGCCTGAATCAATGTCATGGGTAAGTGAATACTCTGATCCCAATGCCATAAAAACAGACTTTTTCGAAGCTAAGGTATCAGCCTATGCAAAATCTACAGTAATAGAAGACGATCTGTAAAAAGGCAGATAATACTAATCAGCATTTATAATTACAAGTATTTATTTTAAAGCGACAATATATAATTTAGATTATAATAGCTTTGTTGAAAAGTAATTGCATGGCTATTTAATGAATTTTTAGTATAAAATCCATATTTTAAATAGACTTAAGTAAAAAAGGGCTGTTGGAAAATGAAATTTCCACAGCCCTTTTTTTATTGCTTATTCTTTATAGTGAATTATACTAATCATCGTTTATAATTTCATGTACTTTGATTTATTGAAATATTGTTTTTTAGTTTTCAACAAGCATCATTACTATGTTTTTAGAACTATTTAATTGATTTTTAGTATTATTTGCCATCAGTATTTACCTTAATATAGTTTTATATCATAGATACTTTTAACTTAAGGCTATATCTGTCTAAAATCTTTTGCAATAATCATCCTTTTGCTTTTATTTTCTTATATGTCCTATTCTTTGCAACATATATCAGTAATAGAAACACTACCAAGGTAGAAATCAAAGCAATTATAGGATTATTGAAATAGCCGCCTACTATAAAGCCGGCAAATGAAGCGCCTGCTGAAATAAAAGCATAAGGCAATTGAGATGACACATGGTCAATGTGGTGACAGTTTGCACCTGCTGATGAAAGTATCGTCGTATCCGATATAGGCGAGCAGTGATCTCCAAACACTGAGCCGGAAAAAATAGAGGCAAGTATTATAGATATATGATTCATAGCATCCATCTTCACTATTATAGGTACAATTATAGGAATTAAAATACCAAATGTCCCCCACGCAGTACCTGTAGAAAATGCCAAAAATGCCGCAACTATAAATATAATCGCAGGGAATATCCAAATCGGAATATTATTAGATGACAATTGATGTGCTACAAATCCACCTGTATTTAAATACTCTTCCTTAGTAATTCCACCTATAGTCCAAGCAAGAGTAAGTATTATCATAGCTCCAACCATGGATTTTACTCCCTCAGTGATACAATCCATAAATTCTCTAAACTTAAGGAGTTTTCTCGGTATATACATGACAAAGGCTACAAAAAGAGCAATGGCAGAGCCAAGTGTAAGAGATATATTTACTGATGAATTACCAAAGGCATCCTTTAGAGAAATACCCTTACCGTCGAAATATTCACCTGTCTTAAGCATGAAAAATATTGTAACTGCAATAAGTACAAGCACAGGTAAAACCAAGTCTATTACCTTTCCGTTTTCACTATGTTTTAAATCTTCCTCGTCAATCATGCCGTTCATCTTAGACGTATCTTCAATCTCAAACTTCGCCATAGGTCCTATGTCAAAACTCACTATAGAAAAGAAAAATACTGAAAAAATAGCAATCAGTGCATAAAGATTAAAAGGTATAGTGGAGATAAATACTCCCATAGGATTATCTACATTTGCAGAGCCTATATTTGATACTACAGACGCAGCCCAACTCGATACAGGAGCAATTATACACACAGGTGCAGCGGTAGAGTCTATAATATATGCCAGCTTTGCACGAGACACCTTATTTTTGTCTGTAATAGGCTTCATTACCGCTCCTATTGTAAGACAGTTGAAATAATCATCAATAAAAATAATAATTCCCAAAATGGCAGTGGATAACTTTGCAGCCCACTTAGTCTTAATCTTTTCTCCTGCCCATTTGCCATAGGCAAAAGAGCCTCCGGCTCTGTTCATAACTGTAACAAGAGCACCCAGCAATGATAAAAACAAAATCATAAGTCCGTTTTCGCCGACCTTGGTACCCATAAGAGTAAATACGGTCTGTAACGCTTCCAACAAATTTCCCTTTGTAAATATAAGTCCACCTACGAAAATCCCAAGCATAAGAGAAGAAATAACTTCCTTTGTTATAAGCGCCAAGATTATCGCAACAAGAGGAGGCACTATTGACAATACACCAAAATCCAAACTAATCACCCTTTCCTAAGATATAAAATGCCGTTTTAAAAATATCAACTCAGACTTATGTCTATCTTTCAAAATTGATTTTAATGATTTCACAAAATATAAGCTTGATACTGATATACTTTTAGTTTTTCAATTAAAAATACATATTTTGACCTTATCCGGCTATTAAACGGCAAAGCTTAATTAATTGCTTAATTATATCATTATTTTTCACTTTTTCAATAAAAATTTATATTTTTTTACTAAAATTAACGATAATACTTGCAAATTTTCTAAAAATAAGTATTAAAATAATTTTTTACCTTATACTAAAATTTAATAGAATTGAAATATTCTACTATTCCACCGGCATTTAAAAAGATAGAATTTATAACAATTAAAGAAAATTTCTATATAAATTTTCCATAAATTAATCTAATTTTACTATTGTTAAATCTATCAAAATTTAAGCAAATACTATTTTTTCATCCACTGCTATGCTCTTATGATTTCAACCTGTAATATGAAATATTTGATTAAAATTTCAAGAAATATAAAACAAAAAGCAGCTGAAACGCTGCTTATAATAAATCCAAAAAGCTTATAGAGTTATTGATTTTTCTCCTTTATCATCATAGTAAATATAAATCCCATAATAATAGCAGGTATAAGATAAGGCATACCCATTGACGAAAAAGGCAGACCTTTTTTCAACATATCGTCAAGTGACATTATAAATCCGAAATTTTCCTTCATATTAAGAGAAGTCACTATAATAGCAAGAGATTGGATAAATCCGGATAAAAAGGCTACAAGCACTGCCCCCTTATAAAAACTCTTATTACTTATAAATCTATCAAAGACATTGAGTATCAAAAGTATTATTATCATCGGATATACAGCTATAAGTATGGGATATGATACTGATATGATAGCGTCAAGCCCTATAACCGAAGCAAAAAATGAAAATACGCAAATACCCACACACATCGCCTTATAAGGTATCTTTGTAACATCAGATAAATATCCTCCTACCGTACAAGTAAGTCCTATTGAAGTAGTAAGGCAGGCAAGCAACATAGCAATGCCAAGTGCATAAGCCCCAAAATCTCCCCACAAAAACTTAGTAGTTTTAATAAGTAGCTCCGCCCTACTGTCAGCAGCTATGATATTTGAAGTTTTTGCACCTACATAGCAAAGTCCAAAGTAAATAAGAGACAATGCCACTCCTGCTACTATTCCGGTATTTATAGACATGCTGAACATTTCTTTTTTTGAAGTATAGCCTCTTTCCTTGAGAGATTGTATTACAAGCGTAAACAAAAACATTGAAGCCATGGCGTCCATAGTCTGATAGCCTTCATTAAAGCCTAATAGGAAAAAATTAGTATTTTCAACTGTCTTAAAGGCATCCATAGGAGTAATTATCGCCTTGACTATAATAAGACACATCATAAAAAGTAAGGCAGGTGTCAATATCTTGCCTATCACTTCTATGGCCTTGCTCTCATTAAGGCAAAAATACAATGTTACAGCAAAAAAAACAAGACTTGAAACTATTATATTTACATTATTGCCAAAAACAGGAACTACAGTTATCTCATAAGTTGTGGCAGCAGTCCTCGGTATAGCAAGTAGAGGCCCTATAGAAAGCATACACACAAGACTGAGTACCTTTGCAAATCTCACTCCCACCTTCTCACCGAAGCCATATATATTTTCAGAATTTTTGGCACTAATCACTATACCGATTATCGTCAGCCCCACACCTGTAGTTATAAAACCTGCACTTGAAAGCAACCATCCGCTTGAAGTTACACTACCCAAAAATGGCGGAAAAATCAGATTGCCTGCACCAAATAACATAGAAAAAAGGGCAAAGCCCAATATCATTACATCTTTACTTTTCTTGCTCATTATCCACTCCTTAACTTAGACAAAATCTATGTAAATAATACCTACGCTAATATTTGATTCATGGAAAAAATTCATATAAAAAACTTATCAAAATAATCATGAAAATAATAATGGCTTTTTGTAATATTCAACTTAAAAAAATCAGGAGAAACTTTTTCCACAATATTTATTATATTTTTATCCAAAAATACACAAAAAAATATTGTATTATTTATCTCAAAATACAAATATCTCCTAAAGATACTATCACTTTTTTCCTAAAAAATCAATAATTTATATAAATTTTGATATGTATAATTTTTTACTATTAAACAGATTTTTAATGCTTTTGAAAAAATATAAACAAAACTTTCATAATACAAAGTAAAAATCCTGAAAATAAAATAAATAAAACATTTTCAAAAAATAAGTAAATGTGATATAATGTAAAAATAAAATTGGATATATTTTATTAAGGAAGGTGAGGTTGCTATGTATTTTCAAGATTTTTTAAACGGACAATCTTTTGACGCCTACGAATATTTCGGGGCACATATACAGCAAGACGGTGTAATGTTTCGTGTATACGCACCTAATTCCGATTATGTGGCACTAATAGGAGATTTTTCTTCTTGGGAAGAAATTCCTATGGCAAAAAATTTTGACGGTGTACACGAGGTATTTGTAGACTACGCAAGAGCCGGCATGATGTACAAGTACAAGATATACAAATTCGGATACTATCAGGAACATAGTGACCCCTACGGATTTTCTACTGAATTAAGACCCGGCAGTGCTTCTGTTATATGCGATATAAGCTACGAATTCCAAGATAAGGAATATATGAAAAATCGCAGCCTGTCTTACAATGAGCCTCTCAACATCTACGAAATGCACTTTGGGGCTTGGAAGGTAAAAAACAACTCACATAATGACGACAGATTCTACAATTACTTAGAAATTGGAGATATTCTCGTAGACTATCTCAAGGAACATTCATACAATGCAGTAGAATTCATGCCTCTGACTGAACATCCGGCAGACATATCGTGGGGCTACCAAAGCACAGGATTTTTCGCTCCTACATCAAGATACGGTACGCCTGTAGAACTCAAGATGTTGATAGACAAACTACATTCGCATAATATAAAGGTCATTATGGATTTTGTCCCGGTACATTTTGCAATAGACGGATATTCACTGGGCAGATTTGACGGTACTGCACTATACGAATATGATGACGATGCCATGGGTGTCAGCGAATGGGGAAGTTACAACTTCAACCATGCCAACAATATCGCAGTATCATTCCTAAAATCTTCTGCAAATTTTTGGCTAAGTGAATATCACTTTGACGGGCTAAGAATGGACGCTGTAAGCAGAATAATCTATTACCAGGGCGACAGCACAAGAGGTATAAATCACAGCGGATTGGAATTTATGAAAAGCCTCAACTACGGCATAAAACACAGACATAAAAGCGCAATACTAATAGCTGAAGACTCTTCAGACTTTGAAAAGGTGACAGAAGAAGTGGAAAACGGCGGACTTGGCTTCACATACAAATGGGATATGGGCTGGATGAACGACACTATAGACTTCTTCAAGCTATCTCCTGCCCAAAGACGTGGTCACTACCATGACCTAAGCTTTTCAATGATGTATTACTACAGTGAAAGATTCCTACTGCCTTTTTCTCATGATGAAAATGTGCATGGAAAGGCTACTATAGTCCAAAAGATGTATGGTAATTACGAAAACAAATTCCCACAGGCAAGGGCGTTGTATATGTATATGTTCACTCATCCCGGCAAGAAACTAAACTTTATGGGAGCAGAGATGGCACATCTAAGAGAGTTTGACGAGACAAGACAACTCGACTTTGACATATTGAAATATCCTATACACTCTGCATTCAACAGATATATCAAAGATTTAAACGAAATATATATGACTTATCCTGCACTATATGAAGAAGACTACTCACCTGACGGTTTCAAATGGCTTATAGTTGAAGACAAGCAAGGTGTAACATACGCCTACCTTAGAAAAAATAAGAGCCAAATACTTGTTTGTGTATTCAACTTTTCTGATGAATACCATACAAGTTATGAATATAAGACTAACAACAGAGTCCTGCTCAGAGAAATACTAAACACTAACTGGGACATCTACGGCGGCACTGAAAAACGCAGCGAAAAGATGATAAAATCTATCTGCGTAAAAAGAGAAGAAATATTATCTGCCTATGTGGATGAATTTGACAAAGAAATGGAATTTGACAAACTTATTCCTACAAGTGTAGTGGAAAACGTGGAATACCTACACTATGTCAAAATGGATCTTCCGCCATATACTGCAAGACTGTTTGAACTTGTAAATATTGAAGATTATATAAAATAAATTCAATACAATATGATAAGTTTTTCTTTTCAATACTTATTATATATGCTAAAATTAATGATGTTGAAAGTTAAAAAAACCGAAATTTTTCTAAAAATCATAAAACTTTTTAGCCCTATAAAGGAGGTTTAAATGAAAGATAAGGTGCATATATTAATTATAGAAGACGAAAAAAATATTTCAGACATATTAAAATTCAACCTTGAAAAAGAAAGCTATGACATATCACAAAGATTTGACGGCAAAGAAGGGCTTGAATTTGCCCTAAGCAATGAAATAGACTTGATACTTTTGGACATAATGCTTCCTTCTATGGACGGATTTGAGATTTGCAAACAAATAAGAAAAACAAAGAACACCCCTATAATCATGCTCACAGCAAAGGAAGAAGAAGTCGACAAAGTCTTGGGCTTGGAGCTTGGAGCAGACGATTATATTACAAAGCCGTTTAGCGTAAGAGAAGTGGTAGCCAGAGTCAAAGCCAATGTCAGACGTGTAGAGATGATAGAAAACAGCGCAGTAGCATCTCAACTGCTCAAATTTAAGGACATAGAAATCGACGTGTCAAAATACATCGTCAAGGTGCGTGGAGAAGAAATCAAGATAACATTTAGAGAGTTTGAACTGCTCAAATTCTTGGCGCAACATGGCGATCAGGTATACTCAAGAGAACAACTGCTCACCATAGTATGGGAATATGAATATATCGGTGTGGACAGTGAAAGAACTGTAGACGTTACAGTCAGAAGACTTAGAGAAAAGATAGAAATAGATCCGTCAAATCCGGAATTTGTAATCACAAAAAGAGGTGTAGGATACTATTTTGCAGGTATACCACAATAGAATCACTTATAATTAAATAAGAGACTATGCAAATAAAGGCACTTGATAGACAGTCACTACAAGATTAATGTCTTTGCGAATATCAAAGCAGGCAATATATCAAGTGCCATCAATTTATCTTGCATATTTTCCAAATTTATACTATAATAAAATATCATTTTATCAAATATCTAACTGATATTAAGTATCAGGACTCATAATTTTATTCGTTTTTTAAGGATGGTGTAATTTTGAACGAAGCAAGAAAACAGGCATTTATTAGAATTGGAATTATCGTAGCTGCGGTTTTACTTTCCGTATTTTTATCATTTTATATCAAAAATGTATTTTTAAAAATACCTTTTATCATAATAGCGGTAGCAGGAATAGTATTTTTAGTAAGACTATACATCACATATAAGAGGAAAAAACTCTACTTTGACGGCAAGGTCTTGGTAATTAAGCCACCAAAAAGAGCCATAGGACGTCATACTGTAATAATGCAAAAAGGAAAGGTATCCAAAAAACTCTACACATACCAAAAACCTACTATGAAGGTAGGAGGCAACTATGTAGTAGTATACGAAGAAAAGTCCTTCAACATACTTGAAGTACAGGAAATGAAAGTACAGATGGCAGGTATGAAGGCAATAAAGAAAAACCCGAAATTCAAAATGTAATAGCGACATTTATATCAAAACCCTGATAAGCGTGAAACTCCATGTTATCAGGGTTTATTTTTTGTACTATATTCCGATGTACTTTTCCATATTATATCTCCCTTATTTTTATTATATTACTAAAAAGCTTTTAAATCGCCATGTAAATATTTCGCTTATCAATATCATACAATTTAAAAATAATCACCACACAAAATACTTTGCATGACTTTTTAATGGAAATTAGTATAAAAGCTAAAAAATCTAATTTCTTAAAATAGTTAAAAGTAAATTTACTATATTTCAACTACAAATTATGATCCAAAAATTAATATAGACTTAATTAATCTTAGCCCTAAACAAATAAAGGTATAAAGCTAATTTTAACTTAACAAAATAACATTTTGGTATTATCATAAAAATTGTAAAGAATTTGTTATTATAAGTATAAATCCAAGACTTATAATTTATTAATTTGCATATCCCTATAACATTGATTGTTTATTTATCATATCTTTGCATCTTATTTTTGCAAACGTTACATATTTTTTGAAAATACTTCATTTTTCTTGATTAATTTATAAAATTGCCGTTCATATTTTCATATATAAATCAGACTATGGAGGTGCAAGATGAACATAAGAGCTATATGTTTTTCATTTTATTGACCCTTTACTTTTCTACAGAGTGATTCACCCTTATACTTAGTTCATTTAATGCTATTATCTATTTAATCTATGGATAATTTTCATCAATACTTTTTTAAAAAATAGTGTATGATTTATGATTTTATTATAAAAGTACTGAACATATTTTATCCGTTATTATATTAGATTTTAGTATAAAATCAGCTTTTAAGCATTTAAAAAATCAATGATATTTAGAATTTAAAAACAAGATTTTTAATGGATTTTGTACTAAGGGCAATAGTTTTAATACTAAAAACCTTTTAAAGTACCATATAAATATTTTGCTTATGAATGTTATACCTTCGGAAATACAAGAAGAAAAAAATTTCCGTTCTTCCCTAAAGGAGAAAAAGACCATATAGTCTGGATGTGGAGAGGAGATTATTACAATCTTGGAGCAGGAGATGAGATAGGCATTTACCGTGACCCTATATCAGTAGAGCTGATACCTCAAGATTTACCTGTGCTTAATAAGCTTTATTCAACATTAATAGATTGGCAAGAATATATCAAGGAAACAGTAATAAAAGCTCTACCTGATTC
>CAUQVF010000026.1:0-36464 GCA_963521605.1 uncultured Peptostreptococcaceae bacterium
ACGTATTTAACAATAGTAGAGGTGTTTTTACACCCCCACTATTGACAAAGAACCTTTTTTTATTGACTAAGACTTATACTAAATTCTGATAAAATAAGGGATAACATCTTTTCAGAGCATTTGTAATAAAGTCATAAATCATATATTATTTTAAATAACTATTGATGAAGATTGTCCCCAGATGGTACAATGGAAATTAAGATAGTTTTAGTAAGAAAGTTGAGTTATTAAATTTATAAAAGCAACAGTAGCTATAATTCTATTTAATTTTCGTGTGATACTGTAATTTTTAAAATATAATCAGCTTTTTTATCCTTAAATGCCTTTCCCATCTCATTTACATTTGACCATTTGAAAATCAATGTCGTCTTTTCATCATCAGCTACCTTAACTCTAAACCTCTGCACTCTGTTAGAAGTACCTTCAAGCATATCCTTAGTATCGATTGGAAATTCTATTACATTATTGGAAATTAAACTCAGACTTTCTTCCATACTCCAATAATTAATTACTGACCACTGAGGAAGCGCTACATCAACAATGTTGTCCTTTCCCTTTAGGTCAATTTCCATTTCGTGCTCTTTTTCAACTTTTTCATCAAGACTTTTTGCAATATTTATAGCATAGCTTTGACCGTTTATCATGACTATATCATTCTTAGGGTAACCCTTTTCATCTTTTGGAAAATCAATATCAGCATCTTTCATCCCTAAATTTGTTGGACTTTCACAAGCCACTACCAAGGACAGCATAAGAAAAAATGCAAGTAAATACTTTAAAACTTTAAAATATTTGTTGAAATAAAACATACTTACACCACCTTTTTTAGCTAATACTTCTACAAAAATATTGTAATTAACATATGCATAAAACTATATTATGCTATCTTATGCCTTATGTTTTTATTTACTATAACACAAAGCTAATTTATATTAACTTACATATTCCAATTATATCTCCCATATCTAAAAAAGTCTACAAATTATTAAACTAATACTAATCACCGTTTATAAGGCCCAGAAGTTATTTTAAATGACTTTATACATGGTAGAGATTTCTGATAACTTTTTTGTAACATAAGTACATGGCTTTTTAACAGGTTTTTAGTATAAAATAAGATTATTGATCTGATTATTCCAATAATTCATTAAAGTTGCTAAATCTTATAATAATTTATGATTTAAGCCCTATATTAAACATTTCAAGCAATCTTATAAATGTATCTTGACCATCTAAACATGTGTCTATCAGATAGCCCCTTTCATCTTCAAATTTATCAAGTCCTCGATAATAAAAATACTTTTTTACATCTTCTATTATAAAGGGGATTATATTATGTCTTAGACATTCTTTAAATGCAACGAGCCTGCCTACACGACCGTTGCCATCTTGAAACGGATGAATTTTTTCAAATTTGTAGTGGAAAGATACTATATCTTCAAAGCTAATATTTTTCTTTTTATTGTAGCCACTTAATAATTCAGCCATACTTTTTTGCACATCTTTTGGAGCTGTAGTTTCCTTTCCTCCTACTACATTTGGACTTGTCTTATATTCACCAACCTTAAACCAAGAAAGACTTTCATCTTTTGTAGAGCTTTTTAATATAAAGTGCAGTTTTTTAATGATTTCCTCTGTCAAAATCTCTTCAGCAATATCAATACAATAGTCTATTGCCCTGAAATGATTTACCGTTTCTATTATATCGTCTACATAAATAGCATCTCCTGCATTAATTGTATTGGTCTCAAATATATTACGAGTTTGTTCTTCGCTCAATCTGCTTCCCTCAATATGGTTGGAATTATATGTCATCCTTATTTGCAGTTCATGATAAAGTCCACCTGATATTTTGTGATTTTTTTCTTCCCTAAGTCTTTGCAGTATAACATTATCAGATATTAGCTTATAAATATCTTCATAAGAACAGGAAAAATATTCTGATATCTTTGTAAGTACAGTTTTTGAAACTTTTTCTCCCCTTGAGATTTTGGCGATAGTACGAGACGATATATTAAGTATATGTATCAGATCTGATTTATTTAGATTTTTTTCTTTTAGCTGTCTATAAAGTCCTGAATAATTATACATAATAATAACCTCCTAATCTTTACTAATTATAGGATATAAATATAAAAAAGTAAAGATTTTGATATCGTAATTTTAGAATTTTTACAAACTAAGTCTGAAATAGCGTGTTTATTTATAGCTAAAGCAAAGTAATATTTACATATGAGTTCTATTTCAATAAATTATCATAAAAAATACAGCTATACAATTATAATATTAATCATATAGCTGTATTTTTTTACTGACTAAGACTTATACTACTCACCATTTATAATGTAATATATTTAAACTTATTGAAATATTATTTTTTTAGCTTTCAACCACTCATCCTTAATATATTTGTTAGGACTATTTAATTGTTTTTTAGTATTATATCATGACAAAAATATCTTGTCTTATCAAAGATAGATAATGCTTTTAAATTATATCACTGACATCTATTTCATATTACTCTACCCACGAAAGTTTTCTTCTTTTTTCCTTTATATCTTCAATTATTTTTTCTCCAAGTTTTTTAGGATTTACATCGACATACATAACTGAGCCTAAAAGCCCTCTTGTGCTTTCTTTTAAAAACTCTATTGTCTTAGGTGAACCGTGTATAGGCGCTTCAACACAGTGATACGAATTTATACCGTTGAGTCTGAAACCCAAGGCGGCGTTAATTCCTTTCTCATTAGACCATTCAGGTGATGAAAAGGCAAAAGGCATATCCTTTAAATCTTTTCCATGTAGGGATGCAATCGCTCCAAATATAGCTGAAGAACGTGTATTGTCTATACATTCTCCGACATGCATTACAGGAGGCATATTATCTTTTTCAAGAAACTTTCTTAAACTTTCTCCACATTTTCCATAAGCAAGTTCACTTGTTTGACAGTATCCTAACTTAAGCAAAGGGAAGGAAGCACAACCGTTAGTCAGGATTAGAATATTGTTTTTCAAAAGTATATCAGCCAAGTCTATAATTCCTTTTTCATAAATTATCCTTGGATTGTTGCAACCTACAAGATTTACTATACCTCTTATTTCTCCGTTTTTTATAGCATCTGCAAGTGGCTGCATACTTCCATAATATTTAGAAAGATATTCCAGCGAAAATCCTACTTCCGCATCTACCTCATATGGAGGAATAAATACAGGTATTCCTTGTCTTTCTTCATAGCTTTCTATAGCTCTTTATATAATTTTTTCAGCAATTTTTTGAGTATCTTCAATATTTGAGTGATGGTGATCATATCCTATATGTTCAGCTCCGGGAAGTCTTGTAGAGTCACTTGTAGTTACTACTGTGGTTTTAAAACATCTCGCAACATCCATAATTGCAGGATATACATCCTGAACATCCGCCACCCAAAGATCCAAGGCACCTGTCCCAAGCACAAGCTCTGCTCCCACAGCATTAGAAAGAGGAATTACACCGTCATATCTGTACATTGCGGAAAGCCCTGAACAGCATATTCCATAGAAAGATATGCCCTTTGCTCCCTTTGACTTTGCAAGCTCAAGGTATTTTTTAGACTGCCCTGTCTTGACTATTTCTCTTACAAGCATAGGCAGGTGTCCGTGCACCGCTATATTCACATAGCCTTTTTTCAAAGCGCCTACATTGACCTTGGATGTAACCCTATCTCCTACTCCAAGCAAGCAGTCTGTAGCAATAGATGTAGCAACTACTCCCGAAAATGTAAAGGCAAGTCCGCAACGTAAAAATTGCTTCATAGTCGACTCCCAATCTCCGTCAGTACCGACTCCAGTTTTATGATACGATTCAAATACTTCGTGATAGGCACTTATAGGTATGATGTCAAGATCCTTCCAAACTTTCTTCCTTTCTTCATTGGCACAGGCTTCTATGGTCTTAAATGTATCAGGCTCTGTTCTTGACATATCTTCAAGTAGGACATCCGCCAAGTCTACAGCTATATTTTTTAATTGTCTGTGTTTTGTTGGGATATTAAAAGCTTTTGCCATTGCTTTTATCTTTTGTTCACCATCTATTGAAACCTTCAATTTCCCTTGTGCAGCCCATTTTAGGTTAAGTATTATTTCTCTTCCGTGCATTCCGTGTTGAGCTACACCTGCAGCTGAACTCCTCAGAAGATTCCTCGCCACTATCAAATCAGCATCAGCCCCACAGACACCTTTCGGACTTTTAGGGGTGATTTTGCAAGGTCCCATATTACAAATTCTACAGCAAACACCTGTCATTCCGAAAGCACATTGAGGCTGCTGTTTGTCAAATCTGTCAAAAGCAGTATCTATACCGAGTTGTTCCATACGCAACATCATTTCTCTTACAGCCGGATCAGGTGTATTATCAAGTACATCCTGTTTAGACGGAAATGTCTTTCTGTAAGCCGTCACTGCTTTTATATAATCCTGTGTAAATGATTCTTCATGACTATGTTCATATTCATGTCCATTCTCGTCAGTATGTGTATGGCTATGACCTTCCACAGGTTTTAGCACCCTTGGAATTCCATTTTCATCAAATCCTATTATGGCTCTATGTCTATGATCATGAGCATAATTTTCTTTTCCACTCATAATTGCTCCTCTTTACCTAATATATTAAAAATTTATTTATTCTTATTGATATATACCATTTTTAAGATTTGCACATTATAGATTATATTTTTTAATCCGTCAAGCTATAGAATATGGGGTTTTTTTGTGTATGAGAAGAAAAATTTAATTTTAGTTTTTATAATATTGTTGCATAAATAAAGTTTTATTTTGAAATTAAATTCCTTATTTTTCAATTATTATAGCTACTCATTATATTTTTCTAAATTATTTTTATATATGTTTTATATCTATAGTTGTTATAAGAAATAAAAATAGCATGTTATTTAAAAATAATATCACTTTTTAGTATAATACCAATATTTTTTATCTAATATTTATCAAAAAAATATATACCGATACTTTTAATTTTATTATATTTTTAGTTGTTTTTTCTTGCTGTGGAAATTTTTTATAAGAATTTAATAAATGATTTATATATTATTAAATTACTATTATTAACTTATTTATAGGCTGTCTATGTAATTTGAATTTTTTCAAAATTTTATTAGATATTAAGTATTTATACTAATCTCCATTTAAAATATCATACAAAATATTTTGTATGCTGATTACTTTTAAATTGCTTTATAAGCTAAATATTTACATCGTGATTTAAAAGCTTTGTTAGTATAAGTATTGCTTGCTACAGATTTATAATGGTAATAAAAAAACGACTGAAATTGTATCAGTCGATTTTTATACTAAGTTACATTTTTAGATTTTGATATTATACTAAAAAACTGTTAATAATCCATTTATTTATGTTACAAAAAAGTTATTGACAATCTCTAACATAGATAGAGTCATTATAAATACTTGGTATTATAAATCGTGATTAGTATTAAATAAGCTCCATTGTATCGTAAAATCCGATGTCTTTACTTAGTAATTTTTCTGATAAGTCAATAGCTCCAAGCGCAAAAATCCTCTTTGATAGAGCTGTATGAGATATCTTTATTACTTCGTCATCTTTTGCAAATACTATCTCATGCTCTCCCACTATATTTCCGGCTCTTAGAGAGTGTACAGCTATATCCGTCTTTCCTGTTGCTTTAAGCACGTCAGCTTTCAATGTCTTGGCTGTACCGCTGGGCTTGTCCTTTTTCTTGTTGTGATGAGATTCCACTATTTCTATATCAAAATCCTTCATCGCAGGCGATATGAGCATAGCTATTTTTCTAAGTATATTTATTCCTATACTTGTATTTGATGATAGTAATACCCTTAGCTTTTCTCCTGCTTTTTTTATTTTTTCTATTTGCTCATCTGTATAGCCTGTAGTACAAATTACAAGTGCTACATTGTTTTTTAGAGCATAGTCCAGTAAAAAGTCGATATTTTCAGGTCTTGAAAAATCTATTATAACATCTATTTTTTCACTTATATCCTGACCTTTGATGTCATTTCTTGGGGAGAAGTATCCTACCAACTTATTTTCTTGGCTTTGCTCTATCTCTTCTTTTAATATCTTGCCCATTGCCCCGTGTATTCCGCAAAGTGCTATATTCATAAAAACTCCTTTTTTACACTCAACTTTTACTTATTAAAAACATTGATATTTAGGTATGTTTTTAATATACCATAGCTTTTTTATGGATAATATTACTGTTGATACCTATGTTAAAATCAATATATAGCAACAGTAATATTGTGATGCTTGCTAAATTTATCTATTGACTCAACTTTCCCACATGAAAAACACATTAAAGATATTGAAATTTAAGTATATTAAAAAAATACAATATTGTACTTGACATAGCATTTTCAGTGCTTTCATTTTTTGTTAAATGTGCAAATTCCAATAATTATTATTTAGAAAATTTTGTGTCAAGTAGTGAATTAAAAAATATATAAATATTGAAATTTCAAAGAAAATTGCGATAATTTCAGTGAGAAAGTTGAGTTATAAAGTAATAAAGCGTATAGTATTAAAAAAGCTATTAATAAAGATTATCCATATATCAAATAGATAATAGTATGAATTTACACTATAATTACTATATTATCAATAGGAAGGTTGAGTCTGATATTAATTATTTTTTTGAAAAGCTTCCATTATCTCAATAAGTTTTTTTGAGTTTTGCTCTGTCATAGGTACAAGCGGAAGTCTCAGTTCATTTTCACATAGTCCAAGCTGATGGCAGGCTTTTTTAATAGGTATAGGATTTGTCTCTACAAAGAGCATATTGCTTAATGCCACCATATTCACCTGCATTTTGGCAGCTTTTTTAACTTCACCCTTGTCAAAACTATCCACCATTTCTTTAACATATTTCGGATAGGCATTGGATATTACAGATATTATTCCCTTTGCTCCTATGGACATCATAGGTATTGTTATATCGTCATTTCCGCTAAATACTATAAAGTCTTCTTTCGTATTTGCTACTATCATTTGAGATTTTACTATATTTCCACTTGCTTCTTTGATGGCTACGATATTTTCTATCTCGCTAAGCCTTATTACTATATCACTTGCCATATTCAGCCCTGTCCTTGCAGGTACATTATAC
The DNA here is from genome assembly GCA_963521605.1 of uncultured Peptostreptococcaceae bacterium. Taxonomy (GTDB): domain Bacteria; phylum Bacillota; class Clostridia; order Peptostreptococcales; family Filifactoraceae; genus Peptoanaerobacter. The sequence goes on from CAUQVF010000026.1 coordinate 7,155, forward strand.
AGTATTATAGGCAGAGATGTATTTTTTGCAATTTCTTTGTAATGCTGATACAGCCCATCTTGTGTAGTCTTGTTGTAGTAAGGCGTAACTATTAGCAGTCCGTCAGCACCGGCTTCTTCGCAAAATTTTGCATTTTTTATAGTCTTTTTGGTGCTGTTTGTTCCACATCCGGCTATGACATTTACCCTCTTAGCTACTTTTTCGACCACATATCTTGTAAGAGCATTGTATTCCTCTTCTTCAAGAGTGGCAGTTTCAGCAGTAGTACCGCATACAAGTATATCTATATCGTTTTGTACATTGTTTTCTATCAGTTTGTCAAGCGATGTATAGTCTATTTCTCCATCTTTAAACGGTGTTATCATCGCCGTCATACAATTGCGTAATTTTGTCTTCATATCATCTTCTCCGCAATATCTCATTTTGATCTTTTAATATGATAATAAAAGCTTGTACATAATTTATTTGTTTAATCTATACTTCCTCTGCAAGAACATATTAAGAGCGTTAAAATTTTAATATGTTTAAAAAATACCATGCTTTATACAGTTTTTTAGTATTTTAATAAATAAACAAATTAATTATGTTCTTTAATTATTTATCAAAATATAGCTAAAACCATTGGAAATCATAGAGCTTAATATTTAGTACAAAAACTATATTAAATTTTTGTACTAAATATTTTAAATTATCTTTGTATCAGATTAAAAAAACAAAGTTTTATATTTTATCAATTATTTGGTTTGAAATAATTTTTCTGCAATTTGAATTGCATTTGAAGCTGCACCCTTTCTCACGTTGTCAGCTACAGTCCATAGATTTATGCCGTTGTCCACTGAAAAATCTCTCCTTATTCTTCCAACAAACACAGAGTCTGAACCTGTAGCGTCTATAGGCATTGGATATTTGTTGTTTTTTACATCATCCACTATTACAAGATTTTCCACCTTTGAAAGTTCATCGAAGATTTCGCTCATTTCAAAGCTTTTTTCAAATTCTATGTTAATACTTACGCTATGTGAGTTAAATACAGGCACTCTTACTGTAGTTGCAGTAACCTTAAGCTCAGGCTTGCTTAGGATTTTTCTTGTTTCGTTAATCATCTTTTCTTCTTCTTTTGTATATCCATTGTCCAAGAAATCATCTATATGAGGAAGGCAGTTGTTATATATAGGATGCGGATAATTTGTAGGAGGATTGCCTTTCATTCCTTCTTCCAAATCTCTTACTCCCTTGTATCCTGAACCTGAAACTGCCTGGTATGTTGAGTAGATTATCCTTTTTATCTTGAATTTTTCATCCAATACTCTAAGCGGTAAGACTGACTGAATAGTCGAGCAGTTAGGGTTTGCAATTATATTAGAGCTGTATTTTTTCAAGTCGTCAAAGTTTACCTCAGGCACTATTAGCGCTATATCTTCGTACATCCTCCATTGACTTGAGTTGTCTATTACCTTTATGCCCTTTGATGCTGCAATAGGAGCGAATTTTTTGCTTGTTCCTCCACCTGCTGAAAATAATGCAAGATCTATTTCTTTGTCGTCAAAAGACTTTTCTGTCAATTCTTCAACCTTGTATTTTTTTCCTGCGAAGTCTATTTCTTTTCCTGCTGATTTTGCAGAGGCAAAGAAGTATATCTTATCAATTGGAAAGTTTCTTTCTTCCAATACCTTTCTAAATGTTTCTCCTACTTTTCCTGTTGCTCCTACTACTGCTATATTTACTTTCTTTGACATTTTATCTCCTTTACTTTTGTATATAATTGGTTTTATTTATAAATATTATTTAACTTTGAAAGCTGATACAAACAGCTTTTAAACTTATATTGTTTTTTATAACAAGTTATTACGATGTAAAAATCTGATTTATTCTAAATGTGGAATTATTGATATTATTATGCTGTTTATATTAAAAGTTATATATAACAGCAGTAATATTATGATACTTGGTAAATTTCTTCCATTAATTTAACTTTTATTAGAATTTTTAGCCTTATTCCCATAAAATATCTTACAGTTCCAATTCTTTTGAAAGTATATCTACCGCTTTTTGTTTATCCTTTGACTCAATTATATAGGATATACTGATTTCAGAAGTAGTTATCTGCATGAAGTCTATGTCATTTTGTGCAAATATGTCAAATATTTTGGCAGCCACACCTGATTGGTTTCTCATTCCATAGCCTACAACTGACAGCTTTGTAACGTCGACATTCTTGTCATAGCTTATCTTATCATCAAGCTTTTCAAATTCCTTTGCTATCTTGTCCATAGTCATCTCATCTGATTGAGGTATGGTAAATGATACGCTGACTCTACCTTTTACAGGTGATGTCTGAGATATCATGTCAACATTTACATTTTCAAGTGCCAGATAATTAAATATCTTTGATACATAATGCGATTTTACTTCAATATTTTCAAATGTTACCATCAACACATCGTCTGTTATCGACATACCTGTTATAGGATTATTTTCCATAGTTTCATCATACTCCTTTATAAAACTGCCTCTTTCATCGTTCATACTTGATGCCACGTACAAATTCACATTGTATCTTGCAGCAATCTCTACAGATCTGCTCTCCATCACTTTGGAACCGAGACATGCCATTTCCATCATCTCTTCATAACTTATAGAGTCAATCTTCCTTGCCTTTTTGTATAGCCTTGGATCTACCGAGTATATTCCGTCCACATCGGTGTATATTTCGCAGACTGCATTTAATTTTGCAGCTAAGGCTACAGCTGTAGTATCTGAGCCACCACGACCAAGTGTGGTGATGTCGTCATTTTCATTTATCCCCTGAAAACCTGCTACTATCACGACATTCCCTTGAGAAAGATACTTCCTTATCCTCTCATCATCAACATCCACTATCTTATTTTTCGTGTGTATTCCGTCTGTTTTTATTCCGGCTTGAGCTCCGGTGAGAGATACAGCTTTTATCCCCATTTCATTTAAAGCTATCGAAAGTAATGATATGGTCACTTGTTCACCTGTAGATAAAAGTACATCCATCTCTCTTTTATCAGGATTTTGAGACAGCGACTTTGCCATAGCTATAAGATTGTCGGTGCTTTTTCCCATGGCAGATACCACGACAACTATGTCGTCATTTTTATCTTTCCTTTGTTTTATCCTGTTTGCCACGTTTTTTATTCTGTCAATATCGGCTACCGACGAGCCTCCGTATTTTTGTACTACTACCATTGACCCTCCTGCTTATAAAAAAATACCACGAATGACAAAAGGTCATCGCAGTATGCTTACGAAATAAAAACTCTTCCTTTTGCCCCAATGCAGCGAGTGCTCCAAAAAAGATCGGGCAATCTTTCCTGACAGTATTACATCTATTAAATGCAATCCCAATACAAAAAGTATTTCGGCAATCATCCCTTTTTCTACAAGATAGATACTCATAATGACTGCGGCCTCTCATCTAAATAGACATATTAAATTTTATATTTTATTTTAAAAAATACAAATTTGTACTGCTGATAAATAACTTTGAAATATGATAACAGAAAATATCATTTTTGACAATAGCTTTATAACAAATTATTAATAATGAGATATTTTACTTTAATTCTTCAAGCAATATATTTTTTCTCATATTTACGTCATAGGCATTTATATATAGATTTTTTTCGCCTATGTTTATTATATTTTCTACCAACTTACTTCTTTTGATTTCTTGCATTCTTATAGTTTCAAGTGCATTGAGTACCAAGTCAAGACAATAAAGCACAGCCCAGTAGTCGTCGTTATATTGTATTGCAACATTATGATCCAGCTCTATCACATCGTATAATATAAGATTGTCCTCATTGATAAAAAGTATCGTGTCATCTCTAAATTCCATAGTTATAAACAGACCGTCATTTATAATGTATATCTTGTTCATACTGATTTCAATCTTCGGCGTAGTCGCCTTTTTGACGATATATCTTTCAAACACGGAAAAGTCATTATTATACCTTGAGTTTAAAGACATCAAAGTCTTATGTTTGATGTTGAACTCATCTATAGAATCATGATAAAAGTCCTTTTGTGCCTGAACTATCTCTTCTATATTGAAAAAGCCAAGTTTTAGCAATCTTGCCATAGTAAGTTCTCTATTCATAAAAAATGTATAGAGGATTTTAAATATAAGATTATTGGACTTACCCAACTTTTTGAACTTAAATTCCTTACCGGGTCTTATTTCAAGATCCATTATAACATTTAGCACCTTACCGCTGTATTTCATTCCATAGAGATTTATCAATATCTTATCTTTTGCTACTGTTATAAGGCATGAGGCAAACGGCTTTTGATTTTGAAAGCAAAATACATTCATGTTTATAACAGCCTCTATCAATTCAGGAGAATATGATTGAGAATATATTCTAAGCTGCCTTTCCATTATATTAGTTTTGGATATCTCCACAAGTCTATTTTTCAGGATTATATAATCTTTTTCACTAATCATTTATCACTACCCACCTTTGTCCCAACTTGATTTTATAAGTAATTTTAATAATCAAGTAATTTTTTATATAGTTAACATTTCCAAACTTCCATAATATTTTTTAATTTTAATTTAAGCTTTATATAGATATTTTATCATAGAACTATGATTAAATGCAATAGTTTATATTTTTTGTCATATAATTTACATTATTATCCAACATCTATTTATATACACATAAATTTCTATTTTTATTATAAAATATCAATTTATATTTGCATTGTTTTCTATAATTTTAAAACCTTCCATACTTTCCAAAAAAACCTTGAATGAACTGCAGTCATAATCTTGAAGGTTAAAATCAGGATATATTTTCATAAGATTTTGCTTTATCAGCCCTATATTCATCACATTGTTATTTTCAGATAACATATTTGCGATACAGTCCCTTATTTGTCTAATGTCGGGTTTTTCAGTATTTGACATTTTATTTGAATCATCTTTCATATCTGAAGTTACAGAAATATCATTTGTAATATCAGTATTTATAGATGTTTTTTCTTCAGACTTTGCATTATCTGAATCCCCTTTACTTAAAACTCCAGTAAATACAATATCTTGATCTTGAATCTTTAAGAAATTTATACTTTCAAGAAAGTCTAAAAATTTTAAATAACCGTAGTTTTGTTGTTCAAAATCGGGATAATACTCTTTAATTTTATCTTTTATAGAAGCTAATGGAAACTTCCCACCATTTTTATCCATTATATAAATAATATTTTGTTCAATTAATCTTCTATCAGTTTTATTCTTATTAGATGAATTAATATTTTCAACTTTTTTTATTAGACTTTCTTTTACAGTAACATAATCGCTTTGTATTTTTATAGACTCTAAACTTTCAATAAATTTGGTAAATTTTGAATATCCATAGTTTTTTTGGTCAAAATTAGGATTATCTTTTATTAACTCATTTTTAATAGAACCTATCTTTATTTTTCCACCATTTTTTTCTATTATTTTAATTATATCTTCCTCTATCTTTTTCTTAGACTCTGAAATATTTTCCTCATCAGATAAGATAGCATTATTATTTTTCAATATAATTCGTGGAATGTCCTTTAACACTTCCGAAAATTTTGAATAGCCGTATTCTTTTGCAGTAAATGAAGGATATTTCTTTACAAGCTCTTGATTAACTTGACTAATATGCATCATCATATTATTGTTATTAAGTATTCCTATAATAGCTTTTTTTATATCTTCCTTACTTTTATTTTTATCAGCTATTTTTATTATCTTTGCATTTTGCTTATTAATGCTGATTTGCGGTATACTTTCTATCATCTTTTTAAACTGAGAATAACCGTAATCTTTAGGGCTAAATGTTGGATATTTAGTCATAGTAAGTTGTGCCAACTTACTCAACGGAATATTACCACCACTATTTTTCAGTATCTCCACTATTTTTTGATTGATATTCTCAATTTTGATTTTACCTTTAAACTTTACATTTATGCGATTATTCTTTGTTTCAGTCAAATCAAGAAAATCCATATCCTTAAGCATTACAGATAACTTGCTGTAACCGTAGTTTCTTGTATCAAATTCGGAGTATCTGTTATTTAACAGTCTACCTAATTCTCCGATTTCTAAGACTCCGCCTTTCCCTTCTCTACTTATTATTATATTTTTTATTGCATTTTTTATTTCAGAGATAGGCGTAATAGCTTTTTTCTCAGTATTAGCCTGTTCTTTTTCCTCTTGAAAGTTTTCATTTTTAGTTGAATTTTCAGTTTTTTCAATCTCATCCTTATTTGCAATGAGATTTAGGACCTTAAAACTGTTACAAGCTTCAATAAATGCCTTAGGAGTCTTAGACTCTCCCATACCTATTACTGTCATACCTGATTCTCTAAGTCTTGTAGCAAGCTTTGTAAAATCAGAATCACTGGATACTATGCAAAAACCATCTACCGTTTTGGAATAGAGTATGTCCATTGCATCTATTATTATTGTTGAGTCTGTAGAGTTTTTCCCGGAGGTATAGGCTATGCTTTGCACAGGTGATATGGCGTTTTCAAGCAGAACTCCTTTCCAGCCGGTAGCATTTTGCGCCGACCAGTCCATATATGCCCTCTTGTAGGTAACGACTCCATAGTTTGCCATTTCACCCATTATATATTTTACGTATTTGTAGGCTATGTTTTCCGCATCTATAAGTACGGCATATTTCTTTTGATCATCCATTATTTTCCCTGTTCATATTTGTAAATTAGCTTTCATTTATAATAGTAATTTACTTATTTTAAATATACTTAAAATTTACTTTTCATCCTTGCCCATATCCTTTGACTTCTTATCGCAAGCTATCATTGCCTCAATCAATGCAGAGCGAAAGCCCTTTTGCTCAAGCACCCTCACCGCCTCTATGGTAGTACCTCCCGGTGAGCATACCATATCTTTGAGCTTGGCAGGATGTGTATTTGTTTCCAAAAATAGCTTGGCACTACCCATTATAGTCTGAGATGCAAGAAAATATGCGTCATCTCTTGACAAGCCAAGCAATACACCGGCATCTGCCATAGCTTCAATCATCATAAAGACATATGCAGGGGAACTGCCTGATATAGCTGTTACAGCATCTATCTTGCTTTCTTCCGATATCTTGCTCTTTCCTATGCTGTCAAATATTTCTACTACAAGCTTTTTATTTTCATCGCTTACATTTTCAGCAAAGCATATTACGCTCATAGCCTCGTTTACCAGTGCAGGAGTGTTGGGCATTATCCTTGAAATTTGCACATCTGTCATTAGAGATTTTGCTATTTTTTCTATTGAAAGACCTGCCATTATTGATATTATCAGCTTATTATTTAGATTTTTCTTATTTATATTTTCTATGCTACTTAAAAAATACTGGGGCTTTACCGCAAAGAGTATTACATCACTTTTTTTAGCCAGTTCTTCATTGTCAGCAGTGGTTTTTATACCAAAGTCATCCTCTATTTTTTTTCTTTGGATTTTGTTGATGTCTGAGATTATTATTTCAGTCTTATCGTAGATTTTTGATTTTATTATGCCCTTTACTATGGCACTAGCCATATTTCCGGCTCCTATAATGCCTAATTTATAGTTCATATTTCACCTGCTTACGCCAATTAAAGCCATTCCTCAAAATTCAAACTATAGTAATATTTGATTATTTTACAGTCAAATTTTAATGAAATTTCCTTTCACTGCCATAAATTTCTAAATTATAGCAAAAGAATTCAAATGACTTTCAATTAATTTTTAGTTCTAAATATTTTATACAATAACTTACTAAGACTTTTAAAAATCCGTATCTAAAATTAGACTTTTTTGATTTTTTAATTATCTTAAACATAAGTTTAAAAATCTGCAATGCTTTGGATATTTTTCTATACTTTGGCTATCAATGTAGACTTTGTCTGACCTTTTAAGGCAGATAATACAGCCCCCTTGTTTTTACCGTCTGTTATCATCAGCATACAGCCGTAGTCATTTGCCAGTTTTGCAGCCTCTATCTTGGTCTTCATTCCGCCTGTGCCGAAACTTCCCTTGCCTTCAACAGAGATTTTTTTCTCATAGTCATAGATATTGTCTATAAATTCTATCAGTTTTGCATCTAGATTTTCCTTCGGATTTTTATCGAAGACTCCGTCTATATCAGATAAAAGTATAACTAAATCTGCCCCCCAAAGTACTCCTGCTCTGGCAGAAAGCACATCATTGTCCCCTATTTTTATCTCTTCGACGCAAACTGTGTCGTTTTCGTTGATTATAGGTACTACGCCCTCATCTATCAGAGTGAAAAGCACATTTCTGATGTTTAAATTCCTGTTTTGATTGCCAAAATCATCCTTTGTAAGCAAAATCTGTGCTACGTGCAAGTTTTGAGTCAAGAAAATCCTTCTATATTCTCCCATAAGCTCCACCTGACCAATGGCACATAGAGCCTGTTTGTAGGTCATATCTTCTTTTCTTGACCACTTATTTATAGAGGATACTCCTGTCATCCTTGCACCTGATGACACTATGACCACCTGTTTACCGTCGTCCATTAATGCCTTGACCTGATTGCAAAGATCCGTCACAAATTCCACATCTACCTTGCCGTCTGCTGTAGTAACGGTGGATGAACCTATCTTTATTACTATTTTTTTCGCCTTATCTATCAATTCCTGTTTCATGCTTATACTTCCTTTTTTTATAATCGAATATATCCCTTATTTTCTTATTTGTCCATTACCCATTATCAGATATTTAGTAGTTACAAGCTCAGAGAGTCCCACCGGTCCTCTTGCATGCATTTTTTGTGTTGATATTCCCATCTCAAGTCCAAATCCGAACTGTTATATCCCTTATTTTCTTATTTGTCCATTACCCATTATCAGATATTTAGTAGTTACAAGCTCAGAGAGTCCCACCGGTCCTCTTGCATGCATTTTTTGTGTTGATATTCCCATCTCAAGTCCAAATCCGAACTGTCCACCGTCGGTAAATCTTGTAGAGGCATTGACATAGACAGCAGACGCATCTACCGCCTTTTGGAATTTTATGGCATTATCCAGATTATTAGTCACTATAGCCTCAGAGTGCATAGTTCCGTATTTATTGATATGCTCTATCGCCTCGTCTATACTTCTTACGATTTTTACTCCCAAGATATAGTCAAGATACTCAGTGTAAAGCTCGTCATCTTCCAATTTCTTAGCATTTTTCAAAATCTTTGATGAGATTTCATCAGCGTGAAACTCAAGTTTGTCAGCAGTTTCCTCCTGCAAAGCAGTAAGTAGACTCTGAGCTATATTTTCATGTACAAGCAATTTTTCTACGCTATTGCAGGTACCCACTCTTTGCATTTTGGCATTTTTTATGATATTTACCGCCATTTGTATATCTGCAGATTCATCTACATAGATGTGATTATTACCTTCGCCTGTTTGCAAAGTAGGAACAGTAGCATTTTTTATAACCATGCTGATAAGATCATGTCCACCCCTTGGTATGGCAAGATCAACCACGCCGTCAGCTGTCAGTATTTGATTTACTATTTTTCTGTCCGTATCTTTTACCAGATGTATTACATCAGCGCTTATCTTCGACTTTGAAAGACCCTTTATTATCGCTGTTTCAAGAGCCATATTTGAATTTATGGCTGAAGCTGAACCTCTCAGTATTATTGCATTTCCTGACTTTAGAGCAAGAGCAAAGGCATCTACAGTCACATTAGGTCTGCCCTCATATATTATTGCAATTACACCTATGGGTACCGTGATTTTTGTAATCTCAAGTCCGTTTTCAAGTGTCCAAAGTTGATTGGACTTCCCTACAGGATCAGTCATGGCTATCACTGTTTCTATGCCGCTTATCATCTCATTTATCCTGTCATCAGTCAATGTCAATCTGTCTATAAGAGACTCTTTCATTCCTGATTTTTTTGCATTTTCTATGTCTACTTCATTTTGCTCCAAAATATAGTCTCTCATTACATTAAGCTCAGTGGCTACCTTTTTCAGGGCGTCATTTTTGTCCATGGCAGTAGTTATAGATAGTGCCCTTGAGGCTTCTTTAATACTTTTCTTTATATTATCAATATAGTTCATATCATCACTTCCTGTTTTTATTTTCATATTATATAGGCTTTAGTTGACAGAATTTTACTGCGAAACAGTCTGAAATTTTTAGTATTTAAAATATTTCCAAGTCTTTCTATCAGTTTAAGCTCAATCAACTCTAAGCAAGATTTAATATCATAGTTTTTTATCTACTAAACATTACTTAAATTATAAAGCCCAAAAAATTGTTCTAAAATTATATTTTATACTTAAAAGCTGATAAAATTATGAAAAACATCCAATTTCTATCATTTTATTTAAAATTTTAGTATTTAAAAACAGTTATATTATATAAATTACTTAAAAAAATTAAAATTTTCTATATATTTTTAAGCTTATTTTAATATTATATAGATTTTTAAGATTTTTTCAAGTATTTTTAAGAAAAAAAATTAATAAAACCAATTTGCACTAAGGTGTAAGCTTGATGTTTTTACCGTTTGATACGAAAATAATACCTCTTATAGAAATACAGTGGAAAGTTTTTCAAAAATAATATAAGATAATTTTGAAAATTTTTTTCAATTTTTCTTACATACTTTGAAGCTTTTTTTATAAGGTTTTTTTATATTTTACATTTTATTTAATTTATATGCAAACAAAAAAAGTCTTGACATATTAAAAATACGAAAGTAAAATAGTTAATACTAATAAACTATTTTCCTGAATTAATCTTTTTTATGAATAAACAATTCAAGTATATTAACTACTTTGAATAACTTAGGAGGAAGCCATATGCAAAGAGGTGAATCTTCAAGCAGACTTATGCAAATCGTCAATGACTTTTCCGATTTATTTTCTACATGGGACTGTTATGATGAGTTTACAAAGAGAGATAGCTGTATTTTGACCATGATATGGATACACAACAGACAGGGCAATAAGATAACTACTTCAAACATCAGTGATTTATTAGGCATAACAAAACCTGCCATATCACAGGCACTTAAAAAACTTGAACAGGGCGGATATATAAAAAGAAAGGTCAACAACGAAGACCGAAGAGTGGTCTATGTATATCTTACAAAAAAAGGTGAGCAAAGATTAAAACAAAAAGATGAGCATTTCAAAGCTCATATAGATGATGCCTTAGCTAAGATGGAAGATGTGGAGGTAGATCTCTTAATCAAATATGCAGAAAAATTCATAAAATATGCAAAAGGAGAAAATTTATGAAATCTAAAAAAATAAAGGCTTTGATTTTTTCCATGTCACTTATCTTGGCACTTAGTGCTTGTTCTTCAAAGCAGGTAGCTAAAGAAGAAGAAAATACTGTCTTGGTAGCAGTGGAAACTCAAAAAGTCAAAAAAGGAAGCATAAAAAATACTTTCACCGCCTCTTCAAAGGTGGAATCAAACGAGGAGCTTTCTGTAGTACCTAAGATGGCAGGCATAGTCAAAAAATCCTACGCAAATCTTGGCGATTATGTAAACAAGGGAGATGTACTTTTTACAATCGACTCGTCAGATATACAAATGCAGATTAATCAGGCAAATTCAGGACTTAATCTTGCCAAGGCAAACTACAATCTTACTGTTAACGGTAGTATAGACAGTCAAATCCAACAATTGGAAGCAAATGTTGAGAATTTGAAGATACAGTATAATGACCTGCTTAAAAAATTAGACGACACAAGGCAGCTGTACGAGGCAGGTGCTGTTGCAAAGCAAGATTTGGACAATCTGCAAAACAATGTTAACTTAATGAAGCTACAACTTGACACTGCGCAAAAAAATCTAAGTCTCACAAAAGATACTATAAAAAATAATACAAAGGAAGTGTCAAGTGCCACTGTTGAACAAGCTGAAACAGGTGTGGCAACTGCAAGACATCAACTGTCAAACACAGTAATAAGAGCAGAGCTTAGCGGAGTAATCTCAGTGGACAATGTAGTTGACGGTCAGATGGTATCAATGCAATCACCTGCCTTTGTAATATCTGATATGAAAAGTGTCAAAGTTAAGTTTCAAGTATCTGAAGACATAATCAATCAGATAGAAAAAGGATCTAAGGTATATGTTACTATCAGCTCAATATCAGACAAGCCTATTGAATCTCAAATCAGCAATATATCATATGTAGCTGATAAGATGACATCCCTATATCCTGTTGAAGTAAAAATAGACAATTCAAATAACAAGATAAAGCCCGGTATGTTTGCAAATGTCAGACTTGTCTTATCAGACAAGACAAATGTGCTGACTCTGCCTCTTGACGCTGTTATGAAAAAAGACGGCAAAGACTTCGTATATACTCTCGATAAGGACAATGTAGCACATAAGCAAGTCGTAACTACAGGCGTACAGGACGAAGCTCAAATCGAGATAAAAAGCGGATTGAGCGATGGAATGCAGGTAGTTGTAAAGGGTCAACAATTTATTGATGATAATAGCAAGGTAAATGTAGTAAATAAATAATTTCTTGAATAAAGAAAAGTCAGGAGAAAAGTATGGATATAACTAAATTATCAATAAAACGGCCTATTGCCGTAATAATGGTAATGTTTATAGTGTTGTTGCTGGGATTTGTATCCATAAGCAAGATGAAACAGGCTCTTATGCCTGAAATGGATTTTCCTTATGCACTTATTTTGACCACTTACAAGGATGCAGGGCCTGAAGAAGTCGAAAATCTCGTCTCATCTCCGATTGAAAGTGCGATATCAGGAGTTGAAAACATCAAAAATGTATACTCTACTTCTCAAAACGGTACATCGATTGTAGAAGCCGAGTTCAACTACGGTACCGACCTTAATCAGGCAATAAACGACATGAGAGAAAGTATAAGTAAGATAAAAAAATATCTTCCAAGTGATGCAAGTGAGCCTACTATAATGAAATTCTCGCTTAACTCCATGCCTATCGCCAGCATATCCTTATCTTCTGATACTATGGATATAGCACAACTTAACTCCTTTGCCAAAGATACTGTAAAAAACAGATTAGAGCGTCAAAAAGGCGTTGCATCTGCAAACATATACGGCGGAGTTGAAAATGAGATAGTTATAGAAGTGGATCAGGAAAAGGCTGAAGGTCTTGGCGTGGATATGGACACTGTCAGTCAGGTGCTGATGAGCGAAAATACCAACCAAGCAGGAGGAAGCATAGACTATGGCAATAAGACCATAACCATAAGCAGTAAGCTGAAACTCCAAAACATAGACGACATCAAAAAAACTCCTATAATGCTAAACTCCGGACAGGTAGTCAATCTACAGGATATAGCCAATATTTCCGAAAAACAAAAGGAAGTATCTTCTATAGTAAGACATAACGGAGAACAAGCAGTAGTAATAAATATTTCAAAATCAAGCGACGGTAATGTCGTATCTGCAGTAAATGCAATAAAAAAAGAAATAGAGCTTATAAATAAAGAAAATCCTCAAGCAAAATTGGAACTTATATCAGAGTCTGCAAGTATAATAGAAAACTCTGTAAGCAATGTAATCTCAAATATATTTACAGCGGCCTTCCTATCTGTAATGGTGCTCTTTGTATTTTTGAAAAACGTCGGACTTACCGGAGTAATAGGTATTTCTATGCCTCTTTCTATCATAGGTACCTTTGTACTCTTGTATTTTTCAAATACTACACTCAATACTGTAGCATTAGGCGGTATATCAATAGGTGTAGGTATGCTTGTCGACAACTCCATAGTAGTATTGGAAAATATATACAGATATAGGACAAGTCTCAACTACGGAAAAATCCGAGGAACCTATCTTGGTACTAAGGAAGTCTTGTCAGCTATAGTAGGTTCTACTCTTACTACCATAGTCGTATTTGTACCCTTCTTATTTTCTGAAGGTATAGTACTGCAGATGATGAAAGACTTGGCACTTGCGATAGTATTTTCTCTTGTCATGTCACTATTTGTTGCCATGACAGTAGTTCCTATGCTTGCAGCAAACTATGTAGACAATCTTCATAGAAATAAGAGCAAAAAACTTAATTTTATAAACAAAATTTTAAATTCATTTGACAATTTCATAAAAAAACTTACAAATGCCTATGGAAAGCTATTAGGCTTTGCAATAGGAAAGAAAAAAAGAATCCTCCTATTTGCACTCCTAATATCAATAGCTTCCTCATTTTTATTACCTATGATAGGTATGGAATTTATGCCTGAAGGTGATGAGGGCGTAATAAATGTCACTTTAAAAACACCTCGTGGCAGTAATCTTGACCTTACAAATGCAGAATCAACAAAATTTGAAGAGTATTTAAGTAAGATTCCTGAGTTAAAATCATTGACAGCAGTCTTATACGGTAGTGAAGTAGACATGTCATCACTTATGTCAGGTGGCGGAAATGAAACAAGCAGTATATCGTTGCAACTGACTCCAAAAAAAGAGCGTAAACGCTCTGTAGCTCAGATAGTTGAAGAAATAAGAAAGGAAGCTAAAAATGTAGCCGGAGTGGAAATAAGTGTATCAGCACAAAACAGTTCAATGGGAGCAAGTACAGGCTCTGCCGACATATCTCTACTCATAACTGGAAATGAAATGGAAGTATTGAGAAATGTAAGCGATGAATTTGTGAGACAGCTTGAAAATATACAAGGTACAAGGGAGATAAAAAGCTCAATAAGTACTACAAGTGATGAAGTATACGTAAAACTCAACAAAGAAAAAATTCGCAGCTATGGACTAAGCGGACTCCAAGTAGCCTCACAGATAAGAAACAATGTTAGCGGAATAAAATCCACAACATTGAAAAAAGCAGGTAAGGAAACTGATATAAGAATAGTATATCCTCAAAGTGGCTCTACTAATATGCAACAACTTCAAAATATAAAGATAAGGACAAATTCAGGAATATACGTTCCCCTACTTTCTATAGCTGATATCGGAATAACAGATACACCGCAATCCATAGGTAGAAAAAACCAAGCAAGATACTCTCTTGTAACAATGGACGTATATGGTAGAGATGTCGGAGCAGTGACAAGTGATATTACAAAGCTGATTAATCAGATAAAACTACCAAGCGGATACTATATTTCATTTTCAGGTATGAGTGAAGTCATGATGGAGTCTTTTTCATCATTGATATTATCTATAATATTAGCCATAATACTCGTTTACATGGTAATGGCAAGTCAATTTGAGTCACTGATAAATCCATTTATAATTATGTTTTCCATTCCGCTCGCTTTTACAGGCTCGTGGGTACTCTTATTCTTATTTAAGACTCCACTTAGCGTAATGGGACTCATAGGTACTCTCGTACTCGTAGGTATAGTTGTAAATAACGGTATAGTACTGATTGAATATATCGACACACTGAGACATAGAGACGGTTATGCAGCTACAGACGCTGTACTTAAGGCTGCACCTACTAGACTTAGACCTATACTCATGACAGCTCTTACAACTATACTTGGTCAGATACCTCTTATAATTTCAAACGGAGATAATGCTGAAATGCTAAGAGGTATGGGACTTGTAATAGCAGGAGGACTTGCTACATCTACACTGCTAACTCTTATAGTAATACCTCTCTTATATCTGATATTCGATAATATCTCAACAAAATTCAGAGGAAAGTTTAAGATAAAACAAAAGAACAACCCTCTCGAAGTCGAAAAGCAATGCACTACTTGGACTGAAGAAGAGATTGCTATGAGCAAAGAATAAAAGCATATAATAATTCTAATGAAGTTTAGTATAATTTAATTTTCCAAGAACATTACAAAAATGTAAGTTTAAGTAATGTTCTTGGATTTTTTATTTTGAAAAACTTTGATACAATAAATCCATATTAAGCAAGACATAAAAGCGATATAGCTATAATTTGAGCACATTTATTTAAAACTGTAATAAATTATAATCAAAATTTATAAATGTCAGTTTATATTAATACTAATCACCAATTAAAAAGTCATGTAATTTTTAATTTTACACTAAATGTTTGAAATTTGGGAAATGGCAGTTTAAAAGGTTTTTAGTATAATACTAATATTCATTAGATTAATGGAAATTTTTTCTTTGATTATCTCGCAATTAAAGTATAAATGTCACAATTGCATACAACTACTTTTACTAAAAAGCTTTTATTATTATTTATAGATTTTTATAAACAATCGCTTTTTATACCAATGTTTTATTTAAGTAAAGTTAAATATCATTTTGAAATTTTATGGAGGTAATATTATGATGAACAACATGAGTCTTGAGTATCAAGAAGGAACACAAAGTGGATTAAATCAATTTCAAATTAAAATACTAATGGCATTTTTGATGGTATTTGACCATATTCACTATATACCGGGCTTATTGCCTGAGCAAGTGGTAGGCATATTCCATGTGATTACGAGAATAGTAGGGGTATGGTTTGCATATTGTGCAGTAGAGGGAGTAATGCATACACACAACATAAAAAAATACACTATAAGACTGTTTACTTGGGCAGGAATTATGCTAATAGGCAATCAAATTTTAAATAATATGTACAGGGCAAAAAACATATATATAGAAAATAATATTTTTATGACTATTGCTGTAGGCGTACTGATGATAGTTGCTTTGACAAAAATTAGCAATAGACTAATATCTTATATAGCTACAACATTAATATTATTAGCAGGGGCGCTACTTACTGAAGGCGGTCTTACTATACTTCCGTTTATGCTTATAACTTATTTGACTTATGATAAGGAAAAAATCAGAAATATCAGCTATATAGTGTTATCTATACTATTATTTTTAACATCATTTAATGACTATGGAGATATTTCATCAACCTTAGATATGTTGGCATTTAACTCTGATTTTATGTTTATCTTTGTACTACCTTTTATATATCTTTATAATGGAGAAAGAGGAGCAGATTCAAAGTTCAGCAAATACTTCTTCTATGTATTTTATCCTGCACACCTATGGATAATAATGACTATAGCTTATTTTGTATCTAAGTAGATTTATGGCAAATTTTACATTAGACTAAGTTTGAGACATTAATAGCTATTATGTCTTTATAATTGCAAGTATATAGTTATCTCTTGAAAACAGAAAAAATATACTGATATAACTTAAAACTGAAAAATAACATATTTAGTTAAGCATAAAGTTACAATATAATTTATTATAGAAAAAAAGAGAAAATAAAGTCAAAAACTCTTGAAAAATATACTTATAAGTTGTATAATAGACATATTAAAAGAGATAGTAAACCATATTGGTTTGCTCCTATGATGTTTTAAATAATTTTAAAACCACTGTAGTCGCGATACAGTGGTTTTTCATGCCTAATTTTTCTTATTGTTCAGAAAAAGGGCTATGACTTGTATGACTATATCTATAGTCATTAGAACTATAGTTATAATTTCGTATATACTCATACTCATCACCCCCAATCTATATGGATTGGAGCAAACCAGCTGTATACTATCTCTTAAAAATTATTATAACATAAATTGTAGATTTGATAAAGTATGTATTAATCTTCAATTCATAGATATATCAATTTTTTTACAAGGCAGTAATAAATTTTTTCTTATAAATACACTTGAAAAACTTCTCACTTAGTTGTATAATAGACACATTAAAAGAGA
The DNA here is from genome assembly GCA_963521605.1 of uncultured Peptostreptococcaceae bacterium. Classification (GTDB taxonomy): domain Bacteria; phylum Bacillota; class Clostridia; order Peptostreptococcales; family Filifactoraceae; genus Peptoanaerobacter. The sequence continues at coordinate 24,804 of CAUQVF010000026.1, forward strand.
TAGTAAACCATATTGGTTTGCTCCCATTGGTTTAAGTTATTTTAAAACCACTGTAGCAGCAATACAGTGGTTTTTTCATGCCTAATTTTTCCTGTTATTTAGAAAAAGGGCTATGACTTGTATGACTATATCTATCGTCATTAGAACTATAGTTATAATTTCGAATATACTCATACTCATCACCCCCAATCTATATTGATTGGAGCAAACCTACTGTATACTATCTCTTAAAAATTATTATAACATAAATTGTAGATTTGATAAAGTATGTATTAATCTTCAATTCATAGATATGTCAATTTTTTTACAAGGCAGTAATAAATTTTTCTCGTAAATACTCTTGAAAAATATGCTTATAAGTTGTACAATTGAAATATGAAATAGTTTAAATTGCAATAGATATTTTGCAAGTTCTCTATATCCAAACTAAAAATAATTAAAACCTATATAAAAAGCAGGTAAGTCAGGTTTTATGAAGTAGAAGAGACTCGCTATGTGTTGTAAGACACTTGAGTATAGAAGGTACGTCGTCTACTCTGGAAATCTGAAAATCATAAAAAAAGAGGCTGTAAAGATTAAAATTTTATTCTTTAACAGTCTCTTTTTTTGTATATTATACTTATACTAATATCTATTTAATCTATGGATAATATTCATCAATAGCTTTTTTTAAATAGTATATGATTTGTTACTTTATATAAATTCACTAAAAATATCTTATCCATTATTCTATTAGATTTTGGTATTATACTAAAAAACTATCAAAAAAGCCAAATAATTTTATTACAATAAGATTACTGATAATCTGCAAAGCAAATAATTGTCTAAAATAATAATCTTGCATTATCAGTGGTGATTAGTATTATTTTACTATCTATTTAATCTATGGATAATATTCATCAATAGTGCATAAACAATAGTATATTATATATCTTTTATTCTAAATGCAATGAAAGTTAATGCACTAAAAGTTTTTTATCCATTATTTTATTAGATTTTATCATTATTTATATTATACTAATCTTCTTTTATCCCTATTTTTGACATTGCCACTCCAAGCAATACCCAAAATATAGGCGATACCGATGAAGTAGAGTCGTTGAAAAGTCCTCCGCCCATATAGGCAAGCACTGCAGCTATTGACGCCACATAAAGAGCTTCTTTGGAAAGGCTATTTTCCTTATATCTTTTTTTAGCTTTGAGCAAAAGATAAATGACAATGAATAAAAATGCTACAAGCCCTATCACCCCGAAGTTTATCGCAAATAACAAATATAAATTATGAGGCTTATCCACAAGCTCACTTGGATTTCCATATACATACATCTTGGTATAGATATCATCCTGATTAAATACCTGTAAGAATGAATCAGGCCCATACCCTATTATTGGAGATTTGAGTATCAAGGGAATAGTGGAAGCAGTGATAAAACCTCTTCCTGAGCCGAGTTTTTCCATTCCCTTAAAACCTATTCTTGTCGCCTTTTCAGGATATACAGGCAGTCCCATATGATTGACCAAAGTTACCTTATCGCTTATGTCAAAGTTGAACAATATACCTCTTACTCTTACCTCGTGGTACATATTCGTCTTTTCCAAGTCTGTATTGCTTCTTCTCTGTACAGCTGATATTCTTACATCAGCATATTTAGGATCTGAAAATACTATTTGTCCTTGAGTAGGAGTAGTAAATTCCACGAGATTATTATTTTCATCAAAAAACTGCGAATCAGACTTGTCAAACTTGAGTGTGAATGTATCATATTCAATGGTATAACTGTTGTCTGTAGTTGTAATATTTTTAAGTGGAATCTGACTTCTTATATAATTATCGTCTTGAGAAGATGTCTTTCCGACCTTTTGTATATCAGCAAACAAATCCGTAATTCTCGACATCATGCCGAATTTTACAGCAATAGCAATAAAAATAAGCAATACAGCAAGTATAGCTATACTTAATACCTTATTTTTTCTTATGTCACTAAAAAATATAATAATCATAAAAACTACAGTTATAAAAAGAGCCACTATACCTGAACGTCCGTTTGTACCAAGCAACATCAGTATAGCCAAGACAGACATGACAGCTGATAAAATCTTGTAAAATCTCTCAGCTGAAACTATAGTATACACAATCCAAAATGAAGATAATATACCCATCAAAAACGATGAATAGTTATAATGGCTGTTAAATATATACATAGTGCTGAACGAAAATTGAGTAGTGCTCATAGATTCCCTAAACTGCTTAAGAGAATCAGGTATATAATACATAGCTCCTGTAGGAGTTAGAAATAAGTCTTTTCCGATATATTGGAAAAATCCTACTATACTGCATGCAACAGTGAAAATAGCCAGAGCTATAATTATTATATGCTGAGTCTTGTCATCATAGTCCAATGTTGCAGCATAGAAAAACAAAAAATAATAGCCTATGAAGCTGTAAAGCCCCTCATATCTTGTAGGCGCTCCGCCGTATGAAATAACTGTATTTCCTCCAAAAAGTGTAGATAAAATACTAAACAGCACTAATATTCCAAAAGATATAAATATGGGTTTTAATTTTTTTATCCTTATAAAGGTATCACTTGTAAAGGAAAAAAACAAGATGACTGCAGTTATAACGGCATTTATTATCAAAAGTATAGACCTGTAATAACCGAAGATGTCATTTTCAGTAGACACGCCCCTCCAGTGAAGTTGCACCTCGAAAGGAATGTCTATCTTAATCATCCTCATGGATACAGGTATTATCAACAAGCCCATTATCAAAGGGATCACTTTGATGATTTTCTTAAAATCCATTTATCTCTCCTTAATGTTTAACTTATACTATTATCTATCTAATTCTATGGATAATTTTCATTAATGATTTACAAAAGCAGCATATGATTTATGACTTTATTATAAATGCAGTGAAAAAGATTATCCATTATTTTATTAGATTTTATTATTAATTTTCATCTTTGGAAAATTACCATATATTACTTAAAATCGCCTCTAATACTCCGCCTGATATAGTCCTTGCCTTGTCAGATATTGTAAAGCAATTTTCATACTCTTCATATCTCGGATCAATGTCCGCAATCTTAAGCCCTTTTCTCACCTTGTAAGCATCTCTGATAAGACCACGGAGCAAGCCGTCTATACTTGCAATGACATCAACATCATCTATTTTGGCTATAAGGTCATCTTTTTTTACTATATCGCCAATTTTAGCTATATTTTTTATAACACCTGATGCAGGTGCATGTATTACCCTTTCACCGCTCCTACCTGCTATAAGACCGGGTACACCTGTATTGGGCAGAGCTGTCCCTTCTTTAATAATCCTACCTAAGTTATGACCACGCATAGTTTCTATTACAAAGTCCACGTCTTTTCCAGCCTCAAATCCGGGCCCAAGAGCAATAGTAAGCTTTGCCATGGACTTATTTGTGCCGAGATTCCTCTTGGCAATTATAGCGTCTATAAGCACATCTGCCTTTATATGTCTCAAAATATCGCAGTTTTCATCCACCATTACAGGTATGAGATTATTCTTATGAGCATCTCTCATCTCCTCTACATTAGTTACCAAAACTGCTGTAGCATCTTCGATAGTACATATTTTATCATAGACACATTCACTGTAAGATACAGTACGTCTTATAGAAGACGGAGTCTTACTTTCCAAGCAAAGTATCTTGAACTTGCACTTGAAAAGCCTGTTTATTGTGCCTGTTGCAATATCTCCGGCACCTCTTATCACTATCAATTTATCTTCAAACATAATCTTCTCCGATTTTACTTTTATATTTTTTCTATTATATAACATTAGTCAAGTTTTTAAAAGATTATATTTATTATTACAATTTTTAAAAATTATATTTATATTTTTAAATTTGTATCCGAAATTATTATTATATACTTTATTTTAAAAATCATATAAATACTGATAATGTCATACTTACAAACTGCAACTATTTACACATTTACAAGCATTACAAATAAAATAGTTGCAATTTGTAAAAATTTATAGTATAATTGTTACAAATTGTAATTTTATTTGTAAAATATTGAAATCAATATTTATCTTAATTTATACGGAGGAAATATGATAAAGCTTAAAAAACTGTTTGTAATTTTTTTAAGTGCCGTTATTTTATCTCTACCAACCCTATCAATGGCTGATGTTGTGGAAGGCAACGAAGATTTGGGTGGTAAAAAAGATGCCATATTTGAATTTGGTGAAGATTCTCAGATAGATTCTATGGATTCGGCAATTGCCGCAATGCTTACAGATGTTGTAGAAGAGCCTGAAGAACAAGCTCCTCAAGCTCCAGCACCTGTAGCAAAAAAAGTTGCTACAACTACTACAAAAAAAGAAACTGCAGCAGCACCGGTACTTTCAAAAAACGCTAATAATATGATTTACTATATGATGAGCAAAAATGGCTCGCTATCAAAGGCAAATGCCACAAAGATATACAATAGCGTTATGAAGTATACTAAAGTTTATGGAGTAGATCCATCTATAGTATTTGCAGTAATGGAACAAGAAAGCACATTTAATCAATATACGACATACCAAGGCGCATACGGACTTATGCAACTATATCACACAACATTCCCTTACATCGGTATAACAATGGATGAGGTATATGATATAGATAAGAACATCAAATCAGGAGTATATGAGCTTTCCGGCAACTTCAAAATGTTTGGCGATACTACATTGGCTCTTACAGCCTACAACTGGGGTTCAGGCAATGTAAAAAGAGGAAACTACAATACAAAATATGCAAACAGTGTTTTAAAAAGAAGACAAAATATACTAAATCAAATGAAATAGTATTTAAATAATTATAAAAAATAGAAGAACTGTAAGGATGAAATTTCATTTTTACAGTTCTTTTTATTTTTACTCCTGTTGACAAAAATGTAAAAACACTTTATAATTAAATTATAGCAAGCATTTATAAGTCTATTCTCCAAAGTATATTTAACAAGTTTTTAAATACTAAATACGAAAATATTTCATATTTTAAGATCTTATTTGAAAAATGTAAGTTTAATACTTTAATTAATGATTTTATCGTTTTACATTTCGGAGGTGTTATTTATGAAAAAAAATATTTTTATTTTCTTATCCGGACTGCTGCTATATTTCATATCTGCCATCTTTTTTGAAGTTGTTTGTAGATAATTAAAAGCTGTTTTTATACTGCTGTACAATTTAACATAATATTTTACTAAAATTAATATTTATGTTTTAACTTTACAATATAAGTGCAACACTTAATAAAAGATAATATCTCAGAAAATTTAGTTTTTAAAAAAACTTATATAAATTACTAAAAATTGTAAAAACAGGACTTGGTCATCCAAGTCCTTTTATTTTGTTGAAAATTTTTCCAAATTGAAGTATACTTTTAAAAGTGTTAATTTATATAAAATAAAACTATATTATTTCTTTTTGTCTTATACAAATTAATATTAATCCGCATTTATAAATCGCATATTTATATATACTATAATTTAATATAGTTCCTATTGATGTGCTTGGAAAGATATAAGAATTTTTATGATTATTAATTGCTTTTAGCTATTATAATACTTAGGGGGAATTATGACTGTCAACGAAAGAATTGCAAAACTTAGAAAATTGATGGCTGAAAAAAATATAGATTTTTACATGATACCGTCAGAGGATTTTCATCAAAGTGAGTATGTAGGAGATTATTTCAAATCAAGAGAATATATAACAGGTTTTACAGGCTCAGCAGGTACAGCCCTTATCACAAAGAATGAGGCGCTACTTTGGACTGACGGCAGATATTTTTTACAAGCTGAAATTCAGCTCAAAGGCAGTGAAGTCAAGCTGATGAAAACAGGAGAAAAGGGAGTAGCTACAATAGTAGAATATGTAAAATCAAATATAAAAGAAGGACAAAATGTAGGATTTGACGGTAGAGTGGTACCGGCTGTCCAAGGAGAGGTATTTGAATTATTACTCAAAAAGGACTGCAAGATAATCTATGATTATGATTTAGTAAATGAGATTTGGCAAGATAGGGCTCCACTTTCAGATAAAAAGGTCTTTGCACTTGATTTGAAATACTGCGGTGAAGATACAAGGAGCAAACTGACAAAAATAAGGGAGGAAATGAAACAAAAAACTGCAACTTATCATATCCTTACCACTTTGGACGATATCAGCTATATACTCAATGTGCGTGGAGATGATGTAGCATACTGCCCAGTAGTGCTTTCATACGCAGTCATAACTATGGACAAAGTCAGTCTGTACACTGATAAGACAAAATTTTCTGATGAAATAGCTAAGAATTTACAAGATTGCGGTATTGAATTTAAAGAATACAATCAGATTTACGAAGATGTCAAAAAAGTCAGCTCAGATGAAGTAATTTTATTAGATAAAACTAAAATAAACTATGCTCTATTTTGCAATATAGATAAGAATATCAAAAAAATAGACTCTCTAAATCCGTCTTCTGTACTTAAATCTATGAAAAATAAAACGGAGATAGAAAATCAAAGAAAGGCTCAACTTTTTGACGCTGTAGCCCATGTAAAATTTATGAAATACCTGAAAGAAAATGTAGGAAAGCTAAAAATATCCGAAGTGGATGCAAGCGATAAGTTGGATGAATTTAGAAAACAAAATCAGAGCTATATCATGCCAAGCTTCTCTCCTATATCGGCATTTGGCCGAAACGGAGCGATAATTCACTATAGTGCTGATAAGGATAATTGCGCCTTTTTGGAAAAAGGCAGTCTGTTTATGACAGACACCGGTGCTCACTACTTTGAGGGTACTACGGATATAACGAGAACTTACGCCCTTGGAGATGTCAGTGACGAGATAAAGGAGCATTTTACAATTGTCGCCATATCAAATCTCAGTCTTGCAAGTGCAAAATTCATGTATGGAATGTCAGGTTCTAACCTGGATATTCTTGCAAGGAAGCCTTTTTGGGATAGAGGACTCAACTACAACCACGGTACAGGCCATGGCGTTGGATATATACTAAACGTACATGAGGGACCAATGAGCCTGAGATGGCAACAGGAAAAGATGGGCTTGTATAAATTGGAAGAAGGTATGATAATCACTGACGAGCCTGGAATGTATGTTGCAAATTCTCACGGTATCAGACTTGAAAATGAGTTGCTGGTAGTAAAGGATGAGCAAAATGCCTACGGTGACTTTATGAGCTTTGAAGTGATGACCTTCGTTCCTTTTGACCTGGACGCTATAAAAGTAGATATAATGACTGAGGAAGAAAAACAAAGACTCAACGACTATCACCAAAAAGTATATGAAAAAGTATCTCCATATCTAAACGATGAAGAAAAGAAATGGCTTGAAAAATATACAAGAAAAATATAATTTTAGATAAATAAGGCATAAATGTAATATTGATGTGGGATTTAATTTTTGATATTACATTTATGTTAATATAATTATTCATTTTGAATAGTTATATTATTTATAGGTATTAATCTACAGACAACAATTTTATGCTATGAAAGGGTTGATATGTATGTGGGATTCATTTTGGTTTTTTTATAATTTATTAAGACCTCTTGGCTTTTTATTTTTTTTAATATTTCTTACCTTGCATATTCTAAATGCAATGGCACTTTTTGAGCTGGCAAAGAATAATGGATATGAAGATATTGCCGTTTTAGCTTGGATTCCTTTTATCAATATGTACTTAGTGGGAATTATGAGCGGAGGTATCAATTTTGTAGGTGTCCAAAGAATTAATGGAAATATACTTGGATTAATACTTGCCATTGCTCCACTTATTATAGACAGAATTCCTTTTATAAGCTTCTTGCTTTGGATAGTTTTTATAATAATACAATTGCAAGCTCTATTTAACTTTTACAGTAGAATTGACAAGTCTATTGCTATATTGATAGCAATTTTAGGTACAATAATTTTTACTTCTCCTGCAGCTATAGTATACTTATTTACTAAGAGAGATGCTAAGTTGGATCAGGTATATGAGATTTTCTGATACTAAAAAAGACAAGCCTAATCGACTTGTCTTTTATTTTGCCTAAATTATATATCAATACTAAAATCTAATAGAATAATGGAATTATTTTGTAATAAATTATGCACTCAAAGTTTATCAACAAAAGATACGCTAAAAAGCACTATGAGGATAAAATCCATGGTTTAAATAGAATTTAGTATAATATAGATTATATATTTATACATCATACTTGCTATAATACGAAAAATTTATTTCTTCAATTATTTATATTGCAATACTTCTGTATGTTTATAACTAAGTTTGAGTATTAATCTATATACTTATCTTATAACATCTGCATTTTCTTCAAATGCATTTTGATGAAGGAATTCTATCTTTGCAGGTATATTCACTTCATGGATGTTATTTTTCTTAAAGGCGTACATATCAAGTTTTTTGATATTTTCAGGAAGTTTAACCTCAGTCAGGTCATTTTGGTAAAATGCTGAGGCTCCTATATATTCTACTGTTTCAGGTAGATTTATTTCAGGAAGTTGATTTAGTGCAAAGGCACTTGGCTCGATAGTTTCTTCTTTTCCGCCAAATTCCACTTTTTTAAGTTTATTTCTGTAAAAAGCGAAGCCCTCAATATGTTTAAGCGCTGAAGGAAGTTTCACTTCAGTAAGTGCACATACTCCAAAAGCATCATATCCTATAGATTCAACAGTATCAGGTATAACTACTGAAGTTAATTTTCTTCTGTAGAATGCTTCGTCGCCTATTCTTGTTATAGCTTGTCCTTCAGGATTTTTTTCAGGTATAACCATATCTGTCAAACCTTCTGTTTTGACCTTGTCTTTTCCCTTTGGAGTCATACCCTTAAGTTCTGTTCCTTTGAATGTAAAATCATCTAATTCCCAGCTCATTATCTCATCTCCTTATGCTCTGTTTAATTCAACTATTTCTCTGAATGTCTCCAATTGTGTCTTAACTTGACCGAAGTCCACCATTTGTTGATCATATCCCATCTTGATAAGAGGAACTCTTGCCTTATCAAAGGCTTGTTTTAGTGATGGATATTCCATTTCTTCAGTATCGTTGAAGTTCATCATAAACAATAGACAACCGTCAGCCTTATTTTCCTTAGCAAGATTCAATACATACTCAGGACGTTTTGTAATATCAGGATCATATAGTATAGGGTCTTCATCCATACGAGCAAACTGATCTGCAAGAGCAAGCATAGGATCACTGATAGAAAGGTCTATATCTATCTTAAGAGCTCTTGACTCATGAGCCACGTCATCTGCTACTATACACACCTTGTAGTTGTCGAATACTTCAAGCAGACCTTCGTTGTCAGTTATTATTCCGCTTGTTACAACTTTTACTCCGTCCCAATCTTCACTTGGCATAGATTCAAGCACAGCATTTAGCTCTTTAAGCAGTTCATTGTTTTCTTCCTTGAGCATAAAATATCCGCTCTTTAATACATAGCATCTGTCTGATGCTTTTATTGACCTTGGATGAGAAGCGGCAAGTTTTATGAATTTTCTCTTCAATTCTCTATTTTCGTTGTATATTTTGAAAGTTTCCTTCAATGCTTCGTCAGTGATTTTTACATCGCAGATTTTTTCAAGCTCTTTTCTTGCGTTGTCAAATATCTTTGCATTGTATTTCTTTCCGAAGTCTTCTTTTCTATGTTGACCGTGATTTAAAAATACCATAGGTATCTTTCTTCCCGCTGATACCTTGTAGTTTTGTGAAAAAGGTCTTAGTGTATCATCCAGAGTTGTAATCATAGAAGCTGACAATCCGTCCAATGTACCGTCAAGCGCCATTTCAAGACATCTAAGCGCCAAAGAGTAATAGAAAGTGGGGAAGTATTCCTTAGCTCTTTCTATAGGTCCTTGTCCTCCCCATACACCAAATGGTACAAGTCCACCGGCATGAGCGATTTCTTCAGGAGCGTAGTAAGGGAATATTCCTACAGCTTTTTTACCTTGAGCCAAATACTTATCCAACTGTTTTCTTGGATTGTTGGCAAAATACCTGAACTGTTCTAATAATTCACTTAATTGTTTCATTAGAATTCTCCTTTTTTCGAGTTTATATTGTTCAATTAAATTTTTGATTAAGTAAAAAATATTAGTCCTAATTAGTATAATTACAGACATAATACATCATCAAGCACCGGAAAATCTTATTTTCCGGCACTTGAAACATCTTTTATTTCATAAAGACTTATTAGTCATTAAGTGTCATCTTAGACCAGTCTGTTTCCTTAGTATTTTCAAAATTAGTATAGACTTCCATTCCGTTGGCAAGTCTTTCTTCTTTTCTTTCGTTCATTATTTCAACAAGACCTTGAACTCTTGTATTATACTGCTCTGTAGAGAAGTTTCTTTCGTCAGCTTGGTCTCCGTCAAAGTGAACTACAGGTATGCCTAAGTCTTCCTTCCATCTTCTTTCTATTTCAGGCATTGCACCACTCCAAGGTTTACAGCTACGGTTGTAGTTTACAAGCGCACCGCTTATTCCGTTTTCCTTAGCCATTGTTTCTCTCCATTCAACACCTGTTTCTATACAAACAGAGCATGGAGCCTTGCAATAAGCCGCAGCCATTTCTCTTACATTTGAATACTTAAATCCGAACGCCGGAGCATATACGACAGCAGTAACGTTGACTCCGTTATCTTTTAGCGGTTCATACAGATGTCTTAGTCCAGGCCAGCAAGGTATACCTTCAAAAAGTATTCTATGTTCTTCAGGATATTCCCATGTAGATGTACCGTCTTTTATTGATTGTTCAAACTCTTGAGCAAGAAGTTCAAATCCTATTGCCGCGTCTTCATCACATCTTGCAGTAACAATGTCAGCCATGTGGTTGAATAGGTCAAATCCGCTTAGTGGAGACGGTTTTACTCCCATGTAGTTACAAGCCTTTAGCCAAGCAGAAGCTGTTCTGTTAGCAAGTGCACAGGCATCTTCAAATTTTTTCTCGTCGAATTTTTTGCCTGTAAGTTCTTCCAATTGTTTAATAGCATGGTCAAACTGTCCCATAAGGTAGTCCACCTTTTCTTCAGGAACGTCTACAGTGTTTGAAAAAGGTATATCTATCATTATTAGGGGTATGTTATGCATTCTTGCAATGTTTTCGTACCATTTTGTCATCATGTTGCAGATATTGTTACAGCAAAGCAAGAAGTCAGGTTGTGGCATTCTTCTTGAGTCTGTCGGTTCACCTGCAGCAAGGGCAAGACTTATTCTTGCGTATCCGCAGATGTCGTTGTCATATCCCATATCTTCAGCTGCTTGACATAGTCTAAGTCCGTCTTTTTTCGCAGCTGTAGTGGCAGCGTGATTTTCAGGATATACTACGTTCAAATCAAATGCTTTTGCAAGTTCGATAGGGAATTTTGATGAGCTCCATCCTACCAACTCACCTCTTTTTTTAGCTTCCCAAGCGTTGTTATATACCTTGTCCACTACTCCTCTTAGGATTGCGGCTGCCGGTTTATGACCCTCTATAGGTCTTGGTTTTTTGTTGGGTAATTTTTCCATCTTAGCCATTTTTAAAAGTCCTCCTTGTTTGAAATTTTATATGAATTTTAATTATTATCTTTTCTAATTATTATCTTTTCTAATTATTATCTTTTCTAATTAT
>CAUQVF010000027.1:0-35782 GCA_963521605.1 uncultured Peptostreptococcaceae bacterium
CTTCCCATTTGTATGTTACATCTGCTCCAGATGGTGTAACTTCTGCTGTAAGTGTGCTTTCTACCTTTGCATCTCCTGATAATGTTACTGAGTCTATTGCTGTTTTAGGTGCTGGCGCTGCTTCTTTAGCTGCTACTAGCTTAGCTTCACTTTCTTTACTTCCTTCATATTCACCTTGTCCACTTACTACTACTCTTACATATTTTCCTTTTTCATTATCTGTAAGTGTGTATGTCGCTTTTGTAGCATTTTCTATGGCAGTAAATCCTTCTGTTGCTTTATCAGATACTTCCCATTTGTATGTTACATCTGCTCCAGATGGTGTAACTTCTGCTGTAAGTGTTTGACCTTCTTTTGCTTGTCCTTTTATTTCTACTTTTGTTATAGCAGTTTTCTCTTCTTTACCAGGTTGTTTTTCTTCTTTGCCAGGCTTTTGCTCTTCCTTGCCAGGTTTTTGATCTTCTTTGCCAGGTTGTTTTTCTTCTTTACCAGGTTTTTGCTCTTCTTTACCAGGTTGTTTTTCTTCTTTGCCAGGCTTTTGCTCGTCTTTACCAGGTTTTTGTTCTTCTTGTTTTTCTACTTTAGCATCTTTTGTCTCATTTACCTTAGCTTCTTTATCTGTATTTAGCTTTAACTTATTATCTGATTTGTTTTCTATCTTGTCAACTACAGCTGTACCTTTAACATCTATAGTAAGCTTTGGAGCTCCACTTGGGATTTCTATATTTCCTACTGTAGTATCTGTTACTGTAAGGTTTGACTTAGCTGTTATCTTTTCTATTTCTCCGCCTGTTATCACATTTTTACTTGCTGTTGCTGACGGTGCATATTCTTTTATCTTTGTTTCTTTTTCCAGCTTTACATTTGAGTCTTTTGTTGTTGTTACTTTGTTATACTCTCCTACAAGCTTTACTTCTTTGTCTGTTTGTATTTCTACATTTGGTTTTACTGCTACTTCTTTACTTATTTCTATCTTTGCTTCGTTTTGTACTTTTATTGTTGTTACTACATCTAATGCTCTAAATGTACTTGATGCCACTCTTATTATTTCTACTGTATCAACTGTAAAGTCTGATTCTACGTGTGCTTTTGGTGCATCTATTGTTAGTGTTTTCAGCTGCGTTCCATCTCCTTGCACACCATCATCTTTTAGCGTTATTTTTTCAGCATTTGGCGCTGTTATTTTGATGTTGTCCAAGTTGTCTTGCGCTTTGTTTATTGTTATTTTAAGTTCTTGTTTTGGCTTGTATTCAAGATTTACATCTCTTTCTATCTTGCCTTGTTCATCTATTGTTATTTCATTGTATCCGTTTCTTACCGCTTGTTCAAGTTCTTGTGCATTTTTTACTGTCATTTTTCCAAGTGCGTTTGGTATTGATGGTGTGCTTGTGCTTGAGCCGCCACCGCCGCCTCCGCCTCCTCCACCGCCACCTGACGATTTCTTAGGTAGTACAGGTTTTTGTTCTTCTACTGCCACAGGCACTTGTTTCTTTTCTTCTTTCTTTTCTTCTTTTTCACTTACTTGTATTTGTGATATTACTTTGTCCAGTATTGTTACTGCTTCTGCTCTTGTTAGATTTTTTCTTGCTGAGAATGTGTTGTCAGGATATCCTGCCATGTATCCTTTTTCTACCATCAGCGCTATCGCCTGTTTTGCCCATGACGGTATATTTTCTACATCTTTAAATGTTAGCTCTTTGTCTGATTTTTCTTTTAGTATGTTTGCTATAAATACTGCCGCTTCTGCTCTTGTTAGTGTTGCATTTGGCATGAATTTGTTTTCAGGTGTTCCTTTTGCGTAGCCTTCTCCTACCGCTATTTCTATGTCTTTGTAGTACCAGTCAGCTTCTTTTACATCTGTAAATTTTACTTCCCCTTGTTTTGTCAGTTTTAGTGCTGAGTTTAATATGTGTACAAATTCTGCTCTTGTAACTTCTTTGTTTGGCTTAAACGTACCGTCCTTATAGCCTGATATCAATCCCTTTTCTTCCCATTGGCTTATTGTCTTTTCCGCCCAATGTCCTTTTGTGTCGCTAGATGCTGCATTTGCTTGTAATGTTGGCATTGTTAGTGCCATTGCCATTGCAACACATAATGCTTTTTTTGCTTTCAATCTTTTCATTAGATTTTCCTTTCATTTTGAGAATTGTACCTTTAATCTCCTATGTGTACGGCTGGTATTTAACAGAGTAAAAAGTATTCATGTCGTATCAACTGAAATTAAGTACATCAAGTTAAGTTAACATAACAATATTGACTTATTTACTTTAAGCAACTGTTTTTTTAATATAGTTTTAGCTCTTAAAGTTGCTGATTAACAAATTTTAAGGCATAAGTCATATTTTTTTTATGGTAAAATTTACCTATTTTGTTATCTATGTTATCGTACGTTTAAAAAATATATTTATGTTTTTTAGTAATTTTCTTATACTTTTTTATCTTACTAATCTATAATATCGATAATTACAGATAGATTATATATTTTTTATTTTTTAATATAACTATTAGTATGTATGAATATAAAATATACTTGAGCTTTAAAATAGCAATAGATAATTAGTCATGTTTATAAATCTTATATCAATAAATTTTAAAAAATCATCATGTATTAAATCTCAGTTCAACCTCAAATTTATACTAATACTAATCACCATTTTTAATGCCAAGAATGTTATTTTGCCAAATTACAAGTTTTACAGATTTTCAATAATTTTTCTGAAATAGAATCATATGGCTTTTTCATAAGCTTTTAGTATAAAAAACTCTTAAAACCCCATTTAATGATATTTGAAAATATATCATCCGAATTTCTAACATTTAGTGTAAAATTAAAAATTGACTGACTTTTTAATTGGTAATTAGTATTATATGTAAAGTAAATATTTTTTTATAAGCCAAATAAAGTTTAATAAATAAAAAGCGATTAAGTTTTACCTTAATCGCCCTTATATCTTATAATATTGTTTTATTTTGCTGCATTTCTTTCAGCTATTATCTTTTGCGCTATTTGAGCAGGCACTTCGTCATATCTTGCAAATTCCATTTCAAAGTATCCTTGACCTTGAGTCATTGCCTTCAAATCTATTGCATATTTGAATATTTCTCCTTGCGGTGCTTGAGCGTTGATGATTTGTTTGTCGCCCTTATAAGCTTCCATACCAAGCACTTTTCCACGTTTTTTGTTCATGTCGCCTATTACATCACCCATGTATTCTTCCGGAACTATTATCTTAAGATCCATTATAGGCTCAAGCAGTACAGGTTTTGCCTCTTCCATACCTTTTTTGTATGCAAGTGAAGCAGCTATCTTAAACGCCATTTCTGAAGAGTCAACATCATGATATGAACCGTCGTATAGTGTAGCCTTTATATTTGTCACAGGATATCCGGCAAGTACACCCTTTTCCATTGACTCTATAAGTCCCTTTTCAACTGCCGGAACATAAGATTTTGGTACTGAGCCGCCAAATAGTTCTTCTGTGAATTCAAATGGCTTGTCAGAAGGCTCAAATCTTATCTTAACGTCTCCATATTGTCCGTGTCCGCCTGATTGTTTCTTATGTTTACCTTGTACGTCAGATTTCCCTTTTATAGTTTCTCTATATGGTACTTTTAGGTCTTGTATCTTAACATCTACGCCAAATTTTTCTTTTAGCTTGTCTTTTAGTGAATTAATATGGATGTCGCCTTGAACTCCTACTACAGTTTGTTTAGTTTCGTTGTTTCTTTCCCATGTGAATGAAGGATCTTCATCAAGTAATCTGTGAAGTCCTTGTGAAATTTTATCTTCATCTCCCTTATTCAAAGGCTCAATAGCTACAAGCATTTGAGGTTTAGGGAATTTAGGCATTTCATAAGGAGAAACGTCAACTTTTTCTGCAAGAGTATCACCTGTAAGTGATGTCTGTAGTTTTGTAAATACAACTATATCACCTGCATTTGCAGCTTCAACTTCTTGCAATCCTTCGTTTGTAGATACGAATATCTTACCTATTTTTTCTTTTACTCTCTTGTTTATATTATTTGTTTCAACGTCAGGTTTCATAACACCTTGATTTACCTTAACATATGATACTCTGCCAAGGAAAGAGTCTACAAAAGTCTTGAATATCTGACCGTCAAATTCTGTTTTATCTCTTGCCATCTTGTCTATTGGTGAAGGAAGATAGTCATATATCATGTCAAGCAATGTATGCATACCTATATTTTTTGCTGTAGAGCCGCAAAGTACAGGTATTACGTCACCACTTATTACACCTTTTCTAAGTCCTCTGTGTATTTCATCTATTGTAAATGTTTCACCGTTAAAATATTTGTCCAGCAACTCTTCGTCAGTCTCTGCAACAGCCTCCATAAGCATTGCTCTTACTTCTTCAACTTCGTCTTTGAGATCTTCAGGCATGTCAACAGTGACACATTCCTTGCCGTTGTACTCTCTACCAAAATAATCTACAACATTTACAAAGCCTTTAAATGTATCAGCCTTACCCCATGGAAGGTGGAATGGAGCTATTTTCTTGCCGTATCTCTCTTTAAGCTCGTCAAGTATTCTTTGATAGTCAGCCTTTTCAGAGTCGATTTTGTTTACAAATATGAATCTTGGCATATCGTATTCATCAGCAGTTTCAAGAGCCTTATCAGTACCTACTTGCAATGATGTAGTAGCGTCTACAACTATTATTGATGAGGCTGCAGCAAGAGTGGCTGATATTACTTCACCTTCAAAATCAAAATATCCGGGTGTATCTATAAAATTGTACTTGTGATCCTTGTATTCTATAGTGTTAAGACCAAGTGACGATGTGATTTTAGGTGCATCTGTAGGTTTTGAAATTCTATTTGTCTTTCCTACAGTGTACAAAAAAGCCTCTATCAAGTTTGACTTTCCTGAGCCTGAGTGACCAAATATTGCTACATTTCTTATCTTGTCCGATTCGTAAACTTTCATATTAAATTTTCTCCCTTCAATTTTTTTAGCGTAGTGAAACTTCGGGATAATACACCTTAAATTTTATGTATTAATAACGCTTTCTCTTGCACTATTATAATTAGTTTTCTCAAAAAAATCAATAGCATTTTTATTTTTTATCAATAGGGATGAAATTATATTTTTATCATTATTTAGCGAAACGCTTTTCTTTTATATAATATTAGCAAGACTGAGTATTTGTGGTATAATATTGCTAAGATAAATTTATATACTTTAAGTTGATTTTGACTAAACAGTGTAATATATAATTAAAGCAATGAAAGGATATCACATGGATAAGCAAATTGATACCAAAAAAAAAGATACTTATAACAGTATTAAAGACATTATGAACAAAGCAAGAAAAAATGTATCAAAACAAGTCAATAACATAATCATCCAAAGTTACTGGGAGATTGGAAGGATAATAGTGGAAGATGAACAGGGTAATTCTGATAGAGCTGAATATGGAAGACAGCTTATAACAGATTTATCTAAAAGCTTGACAAAAGATTATGGCAAGGGATTTTCAAAGTCAAATTTATTTAACATGAGAAATTTTTATTTATGTTTTCCAATTTTCCAGACACTGTCTGGAAAATTGACTTGGTCACATTACTGCGAGTTATTGTCAATAAGCGATAAAAGTGCAAGAGATTTTTATGAAAAGGAATGTATCAACGCAAACTGGTCTGTCAGAGAGCTTAAAAGACAGATAAAAACTTCTCTTTTTGAAAGACTACTATTATCAAAAGGAGATAAAAATAAAGAAAAAGTCCTAGAATTAGCTTTAAAAGGAAACGAAATTAACAAAGCTAGTGATATTATGAAGGATCCCTATGTTTTTGAATTTTTAGGAATACCTGAAGAAAAAAGTATACTTGAAAGTGATTTGGAAAAAGCACTTATTACACATATAGAAAATTTTCTTTTAGAACTTGGAAAAGGCTTTATGTATGTAGGCTCTCAACAAAGGATAACACTTGGTAATATTCACTATTATGTTGATATGGTCTTTTACAACAAGATACTTAGAAGTTATGTTTTAATTGAATTAAAAAGAGGCAAGTTGATGCCTGAAGCAGTCGGTCAATTGAATATGTATTTGAATTACTACAAATCTGAAGTTAATGATGATACTGACAGTGATCCTATAGGAATAATACTTTGTACTGACAAAGACAGTATACAGGCGGAATATGCTCTTGGAGGATTATCCGATAGAATATTTGCTTCAAAATATACATTATATATACCTAATAAGGAAGAATTGGAAATACAGGTGGAAAAAGTAATCAAGAGTTACAATGCCAAGTAATATTTTATCAAAAACTATGGAAATCTAATAAAAAAAATTATATAATAAAAAGGTGCATTGTATTTAGTTGCAGTTTTAATTTTTATTTAAAATCCTTATATTATTTCCTATACTGTAATTAAGTCAACTTAGCACTGTA
The DNA here is from genome assembly GCA_963521605.1 of uncultured Peptostreptococcaceae bacterium. Taxonomy (GTDB): domain Bacteria; phylum Bacillota; class Clostridia; order Peptostreptococcales; family Filifactoraceae; genus Peptoanaerobacter. Next base: position 6,427 of record CAUQVF010000027.1, read on the forward strand.
TTTTGCATACTTGTATGTAGAATGAAACTTAAGAAACGGAGATTAACAATGAAAAAATATTTTGGCACTGACGGAGTAAGAGGAATTGCAAATGATGAGCTTACACCTGAACTGGCATTTAGACTTGGTAGAGCCGGTGGCTATGTAATAGGAAAGTATTCACATCATGATGGACAAAAACCCATAGCAATCATAGGAACAGATACAAGAATATCAAAAGACACTTTGAAATTTGCTCTTATGTCAGGTTTTACAAGTGTAGGTATAAATGTAATAGACGCAGGTATAGTACCTACTCCTGCAATAGCTTATCTTACGAGAAAATTCAAGGTGGATATAGGCGCTGTAATATCAGCTTCACACAACCCAATGGAATACAACGGAATCAAGTTTTTCAATTCGCAAGGGCTTAAACTTGCCGACTCTATCGAAGAAGAGATAGAAGATTTGATGGAAAAACTTGAAACAGGTGAAACTTCTATAGACTCCCCTACTCACAACGCCATAGGAAGAATGATAAAAAAAGACGATCCTAAGGAAACATATATTAACTTCTTACAAAATTCAATTAAAGGGGATTTAAAGGGTCTTAAAGTTGTTCTTGACACTTCAAACGGGGCAGCATATAAGATAGCGCCTGAGATTTTCAAAAGATTAAAGGCAAATATACAGGTAATTGCCAACAAACCAAACGGAATCAACATAAATCGTGATTGCGGATCTACTCATACACAAAATCTTCAAAGAGCAGTAGTTGAGTACAAGGCTGATATAGGTCTTGCGTACGACGGAGACTCTGACAGACTGATAGCTGTTGATGAAAGAGGAGATATTGTAGATGGCGACAAAGTAATGCTAATCTGCGCAAAACATCTGAAAGAAGAAAATAAATTAAAAGATAATAAGCTGGTAGTTACTGTAATGAGTAACCTTGGTCTACACATTGCAGCGGAAAAACTCGGCATTGACCTTGACATTACAGCTGTAGGTGACAGATATGTACTTGAGGATATGCTCAAAGGCGGATACTCTATAGGTGGAGAGCAGTCAGGTCATATAATATTCTTGGAGCATAACTCCACAGGCGACGGCATACTCAGCTCACTTATCCTATCTTCAATACTAAAACAAAGCAAGAAAAAGATGAGTGAACTCTCACAAATAATGGACATCTATCCTCAAGTGCTTATAAATGCTAAAATAGACAATAAGTACAAGAACACATACAACGAAATTCCTGAAATAGCGCAAAAGATAAAGGAATTGGAAGATAAGATGGCAAATGAAGGAAGGGTACTGATACGTCCGTCAGGTACAGAACCTCTCGTAAGAGTAATGATAGAAGGTAAGGACGAAGTGATGATATCTTCTATGGCAAATGAGCTGGCAGACATGATAGTAAAGTATTGTAATTAGGCAATATAAAAGGCAGGGTATAAATGTACCTTGCCTTATTATTGTAATATTATATTAATTGCTTTATTTTCTTATCTCTTTCTATTATACTAATCACCATTTATAATACCAAGTATTTATAACTAATAAAATTACAGTTTATGAATTATCAGAAATTGTACTACAATACAATTATGTGGCTATTATTTTTTAGTATTATATTAATTTACAGTGATTATAGCCTTATCTTTTTCTTCTATGGATAATATTCCTTATTATTTAATTGAAATAACATAATTTTTATGACATTATTTCAAATTTTCTTAGAATATTTTTTCCATTATTCTATTGAAATTTAGCATTATACTTTTTATATAGTTAACTATATTTTGATGTTCATTGTAGATTATAATATCTAAGTTTATCTTTATACATAAAAATCTTTAGATCTTAATAAATTATTGTGCAAGACATTTGATAAAAGTTTAAAAGATTTTTAGCTTTGAGCTATTTTGCCTTAAGGCAATTTTTTCAGACTTATTTGCATAGAAAAGTAAAGTTATTTTATTTTCTTGTTCTTCTGATATTTATTAAGTGCAAATATCACTATATAGCCGAAAAATACCACGACAAAAGTCAGTATATTGGCTGTCTTGGTATCATTTGACGCCATAGCATAGTATATTGCTGTAGGTATAGTCTGTGTCTTGCCGGGTATGTTGCCTGCTATCATCATTGTAGCACCAAATTCCCCAAGCGCTCTTGCAAATGCCAGCACTATACCGCTGAGTACCCCCGGCGTTGAAATCGGAAGTAATATCTTAAAAAATATCTTTGATTCACTTGCACCTAAAGTCCTTGCGACATTGATATACGACTCGTCAATGGATAAAAATGATGACTTTACGCTTTGATACATCAGAGGAATGGACACTACGACAGAGGCAACTACACAGGCTATCCAAGAAAAAATTATACTAAAGCCGAAATGCTCAGCCAAAAAAATGCCCATAAATCCATTTTTGCCAAAAATTACAAGCAATATGTATCCTATTACCGACGGAGGCAAGACCATAGGTAAAACCAAAAATGCTTCAAAAAAATCTTTTAAAGCAAAGTTGCATCTCACAAAAAAGTAAGCAAAGGCTATACCCAATATCAATGTTATGACAGTGGATATAGCCGCTACCTTAAGTGAGAGAGTAATCGCTTGGATTATAACTCCCATTTTTATCTATTCCGCCATTTTAAATCCATGTTCTTCAAATATTTTCATACTTGCATCAGTTTTCAAGAATGCTTCGTATTCTTTAGCCACATCTGCGTTTGCTGCACCCTTTATAACGGCTGAAGGATATACTATTTTCTTATGAGTTGATTCGTCCATAGTTTGAACAACCTTTACTTTATCATCACCTGTAGCATCAGAAGCATAGATAAATCCAGCAACTGCTTCTCCACCTTCAACATAAGATCTTACCTGTCTTACATCTTTTGCATATACTACGTGAGATTCTACCTTATCCCAAAGTTTCAGATTAGTAAGTGATTCTTTTGCATATTGTCCTGCAGGTACAGTTTCTACTTCTCCAATAGCAAGTTTTGATTTTTCATCAAGATTTGCAAGATCTTCAACTTTTTCTATCTTAGCAGCATTGTCTTTTGGCACTACAAGTACAAGTGAGTTTTTCAAAAGTACAGATACTGATTCCTTTTCTACTGTTCCACCTTCAACAAGTTCGTTCATAGCTTTGTTTGAAGCTGATATGAACAAGTCTGTAGGAGCTCCTTCTTTTATTTGTTTTACTAGTGCACCGCTACCGCCAAGGTTTAGTACAACTGTAGTTCCTGTAGCTTGTTTATAATTTTCGTTGATTTTCTCAAGAGCATCTTTAAGAGACGCTGCTGCTGAAACGTTAATTTCCACTATTTTTCCTCCCTTTGAATCTTGTTTATCAGTAGGAGTATTAGTATTCGAACTGCTGTTGTTAGAAGTAGACGAGCAAGCCGCCAAAGCTAGTGCACAAGCACCTGTTAACAATAATGTTAATAATTTTTTCTTCATATAATATTCTCCTTTTTTTAAATTCATGACAATTTTAAATGTAGCATTTTGATGATATTATCTCAAAATCCGTACAACAATATATTAATACTAAAAATCTTTTAAACTGTAAATCAAATGTCTTGCACAATGATTTATTACAGATAAAGAATTTTGTGTACAAAATAAACTTGAAGGACTTATCATTAATCCCTATCTTAAAAAATATCATATTATGTCTATCACCATGAGCGTCTGAATTTAATACATGATAAACTTAAATATTTAAACATAAGAATACTATCATACTTATAATGTAAAAATCAAGTTACAAATATGATACTATAGAATGGTCATTTAAGATGACACTTGAAGCTGTTAAGCTAAACTTGAATCAACATGACCTGAAAGTGATTTTACCCTACTAAGTCTAATTTAAACTGAAATATATAATATATAACTCAAAATATTTAAAATATATAATCCTTAATTTTTGTAATAAATTTTAATAACTTTCTTTTATTGTATAGTTAATCCCTTTCTAATAACATTTGATTATATAAAAAGCAGGTCTATATCCCTAATTATTATTACACCATTGAAAAGAAAAGTCTATATTTGTAATATAAAAGTAATGAAAATGACAGGAAAATATATAATAATACGATAAAAGTTACAAAAAAGAAACAAAATTATTAAGCGATATCTTTCTTTATTTTTCAACATTTTTCTTAAAACATTTAATAATTTTTTAATATTTTTTGTAATTTATTGTTGACAAAATGAAATATTTTTAATATAATTTGTGAGGTAGTTTGAAATACTAACTGTAATTTAATAATTGCTTATGAGCGAACAGTATGGAGATAATTAAGAATTTGGATTTGAAGCATTAAATAAGAGATGCCTAAAGAAGATATTAAATTACAAAATATAAAATACGAAAATACGACTTTGAAGAAAAATAAGACTTTTTGGGGGAAATTAACTGTGAAGAAAAATAAATTATTATTGGCTACTGTGCTTACACTTGGAATTGCAACATTTTCGTTTACAAACGCCTATGCAGACAGCGAAACTACTGAAGCCAATCCTACAAATGCAACTGAAACTGTAGAGATACAACAAGGCGACACTATAGCCGATGAAGATTTGGAAAAATTATTATCAGCTAATGAAGAACAAGTAAATATACAAGAAACAGAAGTTCAAAAATCTGACGTACAAAAAGAACAAGCTCCTGCAGTTAAGCAAGATGAAAAATCTGCTGCAGTTGCAGATAAGATAATAGCAATAGGAAAGTCAAAATTGGGATCACCTTATGTATTTGGTTCATCAGGCCCTAATTCATTTGACTGTTCAGGATTTACAAGCTACGTTTTTGCACAAGCGGGTATATCTTTGCCAAGAGTTGCTTCATCTCAAGCATATGGCGGTAAGAGAGTATCAAAAGCTAACTTGCAAAAAGGTGACTTGGTATTTTTCAATACATTCGGCGGAATATCACACGTTGGTATATATATAGGTTCAGGTAACTTTATCCATGCCTCATCTTATAACTCAGGTGTGACTATTTCAAATCTTAATGACAGTTATTATGCGCCAAGATACGTTACGGCTGCCAGATATCTGTAATTTGTAGTGCGCAAATTTTTTACTAAGATTTCTTTATCTCCTTTTTAATAGAATATATTAAATTCTGAAATATGGTGTAGTTTCTCTACGCCATATTTTTTTGTGCCTTTTTTGTAACGTATTTGATAGAAAAATATGTAAAAAATGTGATATAATATCTTAGATTATTTTTCAAAATTCTCTTTTAAATTCTTCTTTGAGATTTAATTGTTATTTTGAAAAATGACTTATCAAAATATATTGTGATTCGTTTAAAAAAGGGTATAAATACTTTATAAGCAATTTATTATTCTAATTCTTGGATATTATCAAACCATGTCATTTATATGAAAAATATCTTAGAATTTGGGAAATTTAAATACTTATCAAAAAAACCTTAATATCATCACAATAATATTTTTATCTGTTAGATTTAAGATTCAAATTTCTTATGTTTTAATGTATTAGCTGATGTTTTTAAAATTGGAGGTAAAAAATGGAAGTTTTTATAGTAACTCTCATAGCTTTAGTTATTATTACAGCGCTATACTTTATGATGTGCGAAAACAAATTTGTATCATTGGAAGAACTGGTAAAAAACGCCTGGAGCAACATAGATGTAGTACAGGAAAACAGATATGATACACTTATAGAACTGTATAAAATAGTGGTGTCTTACGCTGAACACGAAAGAGGCACATTAAATGAAATAGTACAAAATAGAGCTTTAAAGTCAAATGAAGATAGCATAAATAAGCTTGTTGCAAATGTCTATGCTGTAGCTGAATCATATCCGGAGTTAAAGGCAGATACTATATACAATAACCTCGTAGAAAAATTGACTGAGCTTAATGCACAAACTAAGTTTTCAAAATTGGTGTATAATGATGCCATAACAAAGTTTAACAGACTTGTTAAGATGTTCCCCTCAAGTTTTGTAGCTTCTATGTTCAACCATGAAGAAAAAGAATATCTTACAGTGGAAGAACAAAAGAAACAAATGCCTGATTTTAACGGTATAAAAGACGGTAAATGGTGATTATATGAGGTGATTATATGATAAAAAAAGTAGCAAAAATCATATTTTTAATACTTATTTTTCAATTCTCATCAATACTTCCGTCATACGCTGAAAACACCTATATAGATTCTATAAATACTACTGCGATTATACTGCCAAATGGTGACATGAATGTAACTCAAATATGGAATACTGTAAGCAATGATGGAAGCGAATGGTTCATACCTGTCAACAACTTAAATCATATGGAACTAGAAAATTTCATGGTCTATGAGCTGGACTCCGGAAATATCTATCCCTATGAATTTTCTCCTACTTGGGACAGTAGTGCATCTATAGAGACAAAGTCTAATAAGTATAGTGACTATTACAATCCCCAGACCGGTATGAGAGAACTTTGCTTTGGTAAGGGTAAACTTGGTCCCAAAACCTTTATGCTTACATGGACTTACAAAAATGCTGTAGTCAAATATACTGATAATATTATTGGATTTCATATCAATTTTATAAATAAGGCTATGAATGTGCCCATTTACAGCGCTGAGCTTAAGATATATGTATCTGATGGCAAAAAAGGCTATAAGAGCCTGAATAATTCCAATGTACAAATGTGGTCATTCGGCTATGAGGGAAGGATAAATATATCCAAAGGCTATTCAATCTTTGCAGAAACTGACAAGGCTTTAGATCAAAAGAGTGGATTTATGTCTGTGCTTGCAAGGCTGGACTCAAGCCTTGTATCACCAAGAATACTATCCGGCATCAGTTTTGAAAAACAAAAGGACATGGCTTTTAAAAATTCTTCCTATGTGAAAAATATTTTTGAGAAAATCCATGCCTTTGTTGTATTACAATTTTTTATAATTATCAGAATCCTCTTATTTATAATAAGCAGATATAAGACAAGAATACCTATACTAAAAAAGTTTTTTATATATAGAAATACATTTAAATATATCAAGAGAGATAACGAGCTGAGAAAACACGTTATTACAAAATCTATTAATGAAATTAAAAAGACAAAGTACAAAAGAGACATCCCTCTAAACGGTAATCTGTTGATGATACAAGGGATGTTGGAGCTTTCTCAATTTGAAAACTTTGAGAGAACGAGTCTAATTGATGCACTGATACTGCGCCTGCTCAAAAAAAACTTTATACGTATCAGTGAAGGTTCACCTTATGACGGGATTGCACCTGTAATAACATTTACCAAAGAATTTGAGATTGAAAATCCTGATGAAGTCTTAACAAGGATAGTTTCTACCTATTATGACAACAGGGATGTGCAAAACAGACTGTACTTTGCTGATGTTGCAAAAAGAAAAAGTCCTATAAAAAAAGAAATAAGAAAAATTTTGAAGGATGATGACCTTGTTGCATCACTTAGATTGTTGAAAGAACAAGGCTATGTCTACTGGAACAGCAGTTGGGATGCAACTGCATCCGTATACATCTCCGACAAGGGTATGGAGGCTCTAAAGGACATATATGGACTATATAACTATCTAAAGGACTTCACCATAGTTGCTGAAAGAGATTTTGATGATATAGCCCTATGGGATGAATACCTTATAATGTCATCACTTTTCGGCATAAGCCTAAAACTTTCCAAGGAGCTTGACGATATCAATCCTGATTACAGATTTGCAAATAGTAGATTTTTCCCTGAGGACTATGCCATATTCTCATTTGGTTACTCAAGATATTCCTACTATCCTTATAATCCGGGAAATCCAGGATTTGACGGAGAAGGCGGTTCATCGTCTTTTGGTGGAGGAGCCGGAGCGAGCGGTGCAGGATTTGGTGGAGGAAGCAGATAAAAAGGAGAACTATGTACGATAACGAAACAATTGTAGCGCCTGCTACATCTACAGGTAAATCAAGTGTAAATATAATAAGACTTAGCGGTGTCAAGTCACTTGCCGTCGCTGAGTCAATATTCATGCCTAAAAAATATAAGATTTCCGAAAATCCGAGAAAAATGGTATATGGTCACATTGTTGACAAAGACAAGGTCATAGATGAGGTTATGATTTGCTATATGAAGGCGCCCCACTCTTTTACCTGCGAGGACGTAGTTGAGATAAACTGTCATGGCGGAAGTAAGAGTCTTGAAGAAATTATGTCACTGATACTTACTAAGGGAGTGCGACTTGCACAAAACGGAGAATTTACCAAAAGAGCCTTTCTAAACGGCAGAATAGACCTGTCTCAAGCCGAGGCTGTAATAGACATCATAAATGCCAAATCAACCAAATCTTTTGAAAACGCACAAAGGCAACTACAAGGGCGACTCTCAGGAAGAATAGAAAAAATTGACGAACGCCTGAAAAAATCAATAGCACAAATCACTGTAGCCATAGACTTTCCGGAAGAGGACATACCGGAAGTAACTTACGAAGAGTTGCTAAATGATGTGGAAATATCAATGGATGAACTTAATAAACTAAAAGAGACTTATAAAAATGGCAAGGTAATATCTGACGGTATAAACATAGCCATAATAGGAAGACCTAATGTCGGCAAATCTTCTCTGCTTAATGAACTGCTTGAAGAAAATAGAGCCATAGTAACAGATATAGCAGGCACTACCAGAGATATAATCACTGAGAGCCTAAGTATCAACGGCATAAGTGTCAATCTGATAGACACTGCAGGCATAAGGGAAACTCAGGACATAGTTGAAAAAATCGGAGTTGAGCGTTCGATATCATCTATAGAAAATGCTGATATAATACTGCTTGTATTGGATACATCTGACAAGTTGAATGAAGAAGATAAAGAATTGATGGAAAAACTGAGGGACAGAGACTATATTATACTTCTGAATAAATCAGATCTTCAAAACAATTTAGACATAAATGACCTGCCTGATTTTTTAGACAAGGAAAATATCATAAATATCTCAACTCTCGACAAAAGAGGCATAGAAGAACTCAAGGAAAATATATATGCAAAGGCTGTTAGCTTCGATGACGACAGCATTAACAATGTCATGATTACAAACTCAAGACACTACTCTCTAATTGAAAATGCTATAAATTCATTGAAAGACGCAAGGCAAGCTCTACTTGACAATGTGGAACTTGACATACTTGAGATAGATTTTCTCAATGCTGTAGACTATCTGGGGCAAATCACAGGTAAGTCTGTAAGCGAAAGCCTGTTGGACACTATATTTTCTAAATTCTGTATCGGGAAATAAGCATTATACCAAATAGTAAACAAGACAGTAATTTTCTATTAATTACCTTATTTCATTTACTATTGAAAATAGCATAACTACAATATTCTTTTAAATCTTGACTGTAACATAATTTAAGTAAATATACTTTTCAGTATCTAATGGAAAAATTAATAGCTAAATAAAAAATATTATATAATATCCATAAATATAAGGAGAATTTTATGAAATACTCAGATTTTTTGAAAAATATAAGAGAAAAATCCCCTCTTGTTCACCATATCACCAACTATGTGACAGTAAATGACTGCGCCAATGTAACTTTGGCAATAGGAGCTTCTCCAATTATGACGGCAAATGATGATGAATTTGAGGATATAGCAAATATCTCATCTGCCTTGGTGCTAAACATAGGTACCATGGACAAAACTGACATATACGAAAAAGCTGTAAGAACGGCAAATACTAAAAATGTACCTGTAGTCTTTGACCCTGTTGGAGTTGGAGCAAGCAAGGCAAGAAATAAAATTGTACAAGAACTGCTTGTAAATAGCAAATTTGCCGTTATAAAGGGCAATGTATCTGAGATTATGTCCATAGACGGTATGGGAGCAAGTACCAAGGGAGTGGACGCCTCAGAAGAAGATCAAAACAAGGACATATACCATATAACGCAAATATGCAAGAATATATCTGAAAAATATGACAGTGTAGTAACAGCAACAGGAAAAAACGACATTATAGTATACAAAAATGACGCCTATATTGTAAAAAACGGTGTTGCCTACATGTCTAAAATAACAGGCACAGGATGTATGAGTGCATCGGTGACTGCTTCTTTTGTAGCTGCAAACAAGTATGACTTCTTGCTTTCTACTGTATATGCCATAGCCACTATGGGTGTAGCCGGAGAGATTGCTTATGAAAGGACAAAAAATCTGGGCAGCGGCTCTTTCAGAGTGACTCTTATAGATGAAATAAGCATGATGAATGAAGAAAAATTTGAAAAATATGCAAAAATAGAAAAAATATCGTAACTCAATAATATTGGAGGACCTATGAAAAACAAATTTCCGATAATATTGCTTGTACTGTTCACCATATTTGCCATAATAAAAATAGCTTTTACAAACAGTATGATATATATGGAAAAAAAGGACTATACTACTTTTGAACAAACTATAGGTGAGCTAAAATATTCGCTTGATAACGGTGAATTAGACAGTCTTAAATCTAAGTACATGGATATTCTCTTCCAAATAAACAGCCTCAACGTAAAACAAGCAGGAGACTCCGGCGAAAACAATCCGGAAACTAAGAATATCTACGGAAACGAAAATTTAAAAGCACAATTATTGGACTTTAACACACAGTTAAACAAGTATAGTGAAAAATACCTTGTTGAACAGGAAATAATAAAAGATGAAAAAACAGATGAAAATAAGGAAAAAACCGTAGAAGACGCATATCTTGACTCACACGAAGCCACCAAGATTATAGTATTTGACAAGCAAAAACAGCAAATACAAGATGAGCAGATGAAAATGCTCAAAGAAATCCTTGGAGCAGAAGATTATGCGGAGCTTGAAATCACTATAAAATCTATGAATACTCAGCAAAAATATCTAAATGCACAGGTACATCAAAAAATCCTGTCAATCTTACTTAAATATCAAGACTTGGACGCATATCTCATACTTGGACAGCTATGCGGAAGATTTGAGATTATGGCATACTACGAACCTGAAAACGGAGTAATAGTAAAAAAAGAGCTTAAAGGTCTAAGGACTCCTACTATAACGGCAGCTCAGGAAAAAAAATACAAGAACCTTGTAAATATGCAGACTCTTTTGTTGGATGTTATATATCCTAAATATTTCAAGGGCTTCTTCATTTTTTCGGATGGAGAAAAAGGTCTTTTAGCTTATGCCAGCGACTTCCAAAACAACAAACGTGGCTACCTCGGTATTGATGAAAAGGACTTTGGAGCTGAGATATCAAACGACTTTGAAAAGACAAGATTCTATCACAGTGTAGTCAATGAGCTGTCAAGAGTAATATTGCTTGCCAACTCTCAAATAGACTATACCAAGGGCTATACCGTATCTGATATAGATGACTTTGAAACTATCAAAAATCTTTCCAAAAAAGACTCATATCTCTTGCAATTCTACTCAAGATTCTGGAACGACATAATGTATCAGGACGACAAACTATCCAACAGCAGTGATACCAAGGAAAATGCAAATAAGTATTTTTTCCTGAGACATAAATCACAGTTTTTAAGCGAATATGTATCACAAGATCCGTTTAGGGATATAATTGAGTCGATGACAAGATTTTTACTTGAGAAAAAACCTACTGAAAATCAGATAAAATATGATAAAATAAGATTTTTCTATGAGTTTTCAGAGATTTTCGACATAGCTCAAAGAATACAGCTGAACATAAAAAATTTAGAAGGAATGAGATAATGGAAAAAAGGTTGATTATTATAGACGGCAACTCGCTGATTAACAGAGCTTTTTACGCAGTACCTCCCCTTACCGACAAAAACGGCATGCATACCAATGCAATATACGGCTTTGCCAACATACTTTTCAAAATAATATCTGAGTATTCCCCTACTCATATGGGGGTGGCATTTGACCTAAAAGCCCCTACTTTCCGTCATAAGATGTATGCGGATTATAAGGGCACTCGCAAAGGCATGCCTGAAGAGCTGGCTGAACAACTTGCACCTCTCAAAGAAATGCTCACATATTTCAATATCACAAAGATGGAGCTTGCAGGCTATGAGGCTGATGACATCATAGGAACAGTGTCTAAGTATTTTGAGAGCCAAGATATAGAAACGCTTATAATCACAGGGGATAGAGACTCTTTCCAGCTTGCATCAGATAAGATAAAGATACTTTTCACCAAAAAAGGAGTAAGTGAACTGGAAATAATCGATAAGCAGGTGATGATGAATAACTACGGCATCACTCCTACTCAGTTTATAGATCTCAAAGCCTTGATGGGCGATACTTCTGACAATATCAAGGGTGTAGCAGGTATAGGTGAAAAGACAGGACTCAAATTAATCAAAGAGTACAAGAGCATAGAAAATCTATATGAGCATATAAACGAGATAAAGGGAAGTACCAAGACCAAGCTTGAAAATGACAAGGAGTCTGCATATCTCAGCAAACAGCTTGCCACTATAAATATCAACATTCCCGTTGAAATTGAAAGTGATGAATTTTTACTCAAAGACTTTGACAATGCGAAGCTAAATGAGTTTTTCATAGAGCATAATATGATGTCGCTTGTCAAAAAACTCAAAAATTTTTCAAACTCTGATGAACAAGCATCAGGTAGTGAAACTGAAAACACTGTAAACAGAGAAAAAATCATAGACTATTCCACAGATGTTGATGAGTTTTTACAAGATAAACATACAAGGATAGCAATAAAAATTGTAAGGGAAAATTACCTTGTTGACATACCGGCAATACTCAGCGTATGTATGCTTTCAAATGGTAAATTCTATGCCATTTCAGACTTTGAAAAGATAAAACATATACTTGAAGATGAAAATATAGAAAAAATCGGCTATGACATCAAGGCTGAGTATCTATCACTCCTACCCTACGACATCAGTCTAAGAGGAATAAAATACGACCTTAAGATAGCAAAATATCTCCTAAGTCCTGACAGCAACAGTTACGACATATCAGAGATAGCTATGGAATACGGACTTTCTCATTTGCAATCTCATGAAGAATTTTTCGGCAAGGGAAAAAAGGAAAAAGTCATAAATCCTTTCAGCAAAAAAGAGGTGGAAGAATACTATATGAAGGTCTTGGACATAATTGACTCATCTTATGACATAGTGATGACTGCCATAAGAGACTCTGAAATGACAAGGCTGTTTGAAGACGTGGAAATTCCTCTTATCACCGTACTTTCCGATATGGAATACATCGGAGTTGCAATAGACAGAAAAGAACTTGAACATCAAAAGATAGAATTTGCAAAGCACATACAAAAACTTGAAAGCGAAATATACGAACTTGCAGGAGAGGAATTTAACATTAACTCGCCAAAGCAATTAGGAGTAATACTATTTGAAAAGTTGAACCTACCTCCTGTAAAAAAGACAAAGACAGGCTACTCTACAGATGCTGCTGTCTTGGAAGAACTCAGCGACATGCACGACATCATAGGTAAGATAATATCCTATAGACAATATACCAAGCTGCAATCTACCTATGTAGAAGGATTATTAAACATAATAAATCCTAACACTCAGCGCATACACTCGTCATTTAATCAAACTATTGCCGCTACTGGCAGAATATCATCGACAGAGCCGAATCTACAAAACATACCTGTAAGGCTCGAAATAGGGAGAAATCTACGTAAGGCATTTATAGCAAAGCAAGGTTGTGTACTTGTAGACTCAGACTACTCTCAGATAGAGCTTAGGGTGCTGGCTCATATCTCCGATGAAGAAGCATTGATACAGGCTTTTTCAAAAGACGCAGATATACACACTCAGACTGCTGCTGAAGTTTTCGGAGTGGATATTTCAGAGGTAACAAAGGAACAAAGAGGAGCAGCAAAAGCTGTAAACTTTGGAATTGTATATGGAATCTCCGACTTTGGGCTTTCAAATAACTTAGGCATTAGCAAGAAAAAGGCAGGACAATACATCAAGACCTATCTTGACAGATACAAAAACATCGAAAAATACATGCAGGACATAATAGCCTTTGGTGAAGAACACGGCTATGTAACGACCATACTTGGAAGAAGACGTAGCATACCTCAACTTAAGCAAAAAAATATTATGATAAAAAACCTTGGAAAAAGATTAGCTATGAACACTCCTATACAGGGAAGCGCAGCTGACATAATAAAGATTGCCATGGTAAGAGTAAGCAACAGATTAAAAAAAGAAAATTTGAAATCAAAACTCATACTCCAAGTCCACGATGAGCTTATAATAGAAGCAACAGCGGATGAACAGGACTATATCAAAGACCTGCTCAAAGAAGAGATGAGCAAGGCATACGATATGAAGGTAGAGCTTAAAGTCGACATCAATGTTGGTAATTCTTGGTTTGATACAAAATAAGTATCTCTTATCTCAAGACTTTATATTTTGAATAAAGAGCATTTATACTAAAATCTAATAAAATGATGGATAAAATATTTTCAGTACATTTATAATAAAGTCATAAATCATATGCTACTTTGTAAATCATTTATGAAAATTATCAATGGATTAGATAGATAATAGTATTATACTATTAATTGAATTAGTATTAATATGTACAAGATTTATTTATCTCTATATTGTATTGCTTATAGTATTGATAAGAAAAATTTAATAAAATGCTCTTTATATCCGATTAAAACAATGTGATAAATTATAATATTTTTTCAGGAGATAGACTTAACATGTTTTCTAACTTACATCTACAAAGTAAAATATTAATAGTCGCCATATTTCTCATACTTAGCAGTATAGGAGGATTAGCACTTTCCATTACTATAAATACTGCCTTTCCAAAAAATGTGGCAATAGCTGAAAATAAGGCTCCTATAAAAGGGAAAGAAACTACAGCTGAAAAAAAGAAAGTGGATAAGAAGGAAGACAAAAAAGAAGAAATACAAAAAGATATGGACAAAGATGAAAAAACAGATAAGATGCAAGATGACAGTCAAGAAGAAAAAGACAGTATAAGCTATGTCGTAGGTAAAGACATACAAAAAGGCATATATAAGATATTTGCAAGTGGAGATATGGGGACTTATAATATTACAGATAAGAAAAATCCTGATTCTTCAGACAAAATGTATTTCAACTTTGCCTATGTATCTCTAAAAGACGGTCAGACTTTAACTCTTACAAATTCCACTATGGTAAGCGAAGATAATCTTACTCCTTACAGTGACAAGGACTATGTAGACGGTCAATACAAGATAGGATATGACATCAAAGAAGGAACATACAATGTAAAGCCCATATCCGGAGTAGGAAAAATTGAGATATATTCAAATTTAAGCAATGGCGAAGCTGATATAACAAAGTATATAGAGGCTCCAACTACTATAAAACTGAAAAATAAGCAATACATCACTATCACAAATGTGGAGATTAGCAGATGAAAAAATTAGGTCTTTACTTTCACATTCCCTTTTGCAACAGCAAGTGCCTATACTGCGATTTTGACTCACATGTATCGGCATATGAAGAAAGACGCTCATATGTAGACGCCTTAATCAAAGAAATAAAGCTGGCAAAAGAAAAATACGAAATAGAAAAATATACAATAGATACAATATTTATCGGGGGTGGTACACCTACCGCCCTTGACAATGACTTACTTGAAAAATTACTGTTTGAAATAGACGGTAATTTTTCTTTTTCTGACGATTTGGAATACAGCATAGAAATCAATCCTAATTCCATAGAGGAAGAAAAGGTAAAAATCCTACAAAAATCAAGGATAAATCGCATAAGCATCGGTCTACAATCAGCAAATGAGGTCGAACTGAAATCTTTGGGCAGAAGTCACAGCTATGAAGACTTTGAGAAGACTTACCATCTGCTCAAAGAATATGGATTTGACAATATAAGTGTGGATTTGATGATGGGTATACCTAATCAGACTTTAGGCTCTTACAAAAATACTATGGAAAAAGTATTAAAATTACAGCCCTCTCATATATCTTCCTACATGCTGATTATTGAAGAAAACACCCCTTTTGCAGATATGTACGAAAAAGGTCTGATAAAAGTGGATGATGATTTTACGCTCAAGCTGTATGACTACACAATAGAGTGTCTGCAATCACAAGGATATGAGCAATATGAAATATCCAACTTTGCAAAAAAAGGCAGAAAATGCAGACATAATATAAGGTATTGGAAGGTAGATGAATACATCGGTCTTGGTCAAAGTGCAGCCTCTTATATAAATAATGCTCGATTTTCAAACAGAGATAAAGACTATATACAGTCAATAAGCAATAATATTATTCCAATTACTGATTACTGCCTACAGACAAAAAATGATTTGTATGAAGAATGGATATTCTTGAAATTAAGAATGAATGAGGGTATAATAATAGATGAGATAGATGAAAAATTCTCTATGAACTTCAGAGAAAAATATTCTCAAGTCCTTGAAAGCTTAAAAAGCAGAAAGCTTATCAACGATTATAAACACAGCCTTTCCCTTACAAGAGATGGCTTTAAACTAAGCAACAGTATTTTCTTGGAGCTGATGTAGATGAAAGATGTAATATCTATAGTGGGGGCAGGAGGCAAGACAACAGTCCTCAATCTTATGGCAAAAAACATATCCAAGAGAGCTGATGTGCTGCTCTCAACCACAACAAAGATGAAACTGCCTTCTATAAATGAATATGATGTTCTCATTATAAATAAGGAAGATTTTGAAAAGTACAATACATACTTTTTAAAATATAATATATTGATGAAGGATGTGGAATTTTTATCCTCCAACTTGGATTTTAAAAAAATATCTAAGAAAGAAAAAAGAGATAAGTATGATGATGTTTTATTTAAAAAAGAGATATACAGGGCTAAAATTCTTGAAAAATATGTATTTTTAAAGAATAAAACTAAATTTTTTAAAAAAATAGAAAGAAAAAAATACTCTTTCAACCAAAAAATAATTAAAAATTTTTTTTCGGGACTATTTTACCATAAAAATTTCG
The DNA here is from genome assembly GCA_963521605.1 of uncultured Peptostreptococcaceae bacterium. GTDB lineage: Bacteria > Bacillota > Clostridia > Peptostreptococcales > Filifactoraceae > Peptoanaerobacter. The sequence goes on from CAUQVF010000027.1 coordinate 23,428, forward strand.
GGATATATTATCTGCTCCCTGAAGTTTCAATAAGTGAGATTAATAAGAAATTCATGCATGTCCAAGACGAAGAAATATTGATATTTTCACATTTTTTTGATTATATAATACTGGAGAGTGACGGAGCAAGGAAAAAACGCCTCAAACTCCCTAAAGAGCATGAACCGGTCATATCAAGACTTACTACCAAGACCATAGCGGTCATAGATATCAAGATGACAGGTCAGCAAATTTCAGATGAAAATACTTATAATTTAGAAGCCTTTAAAGAGCTGTTGAATAAAGATAGTGGAGATGTTTTAGGACTTGAAGATATAGTCTTGATGATAAGTTTAAAGGACGGAATGTTCAAAGACTCTCTAGGCGAAAAATTCCTTTGTATCAACAAGCTTGAAAATGAGATGGATGAGAAAAATGCCGACTTTATTAAATCAAAGGTCCCTAAGCAAATTTCTACCATTATACTTAGAAAATTTTCTTAGGACATTTGTCCTAAATACCAATAATTTCAACATTTTTTAATAAAAAAACACTAAAATAATTCAAGAAAGATACGATATAATAAACACATAAAGCAAAACAGTTTAGAGGAGGAATCAAGATGCAAATAAATAATGCAACTTCAGTACAAGGAATATATAACAATTATAAGGTAAAACAAAAAAACAATCCATATGTAGAAAAACAAGCTGCAGATGTAGCTGAAATATCTCAATTAGGCAAAGACTTCGCTTTTACTATGGACAAACTGAAAAAAGTTGAAGAAGTAAGAACAGATAAGGTACAAAGTATAAAAGAGCAAATAGAAAACGGAACTTATAAAGTAGATTCTAAAAAATTGGCTAAGGCTATGTTATTTGGAGAAACAAACAACTAAGATGCAAATATTTTACAATAATATTAAGGATACTTTTCTGTCACAACTGCAGTATACAAAGGAGCTAATAGAAATCGCCGACGAAAAAACTCAGGCTATAAGAGATAATGACGTGAGCAGAATTATGCAGCTTACAAATAAAGAAGAAGATTGTGCAAGAAATATAATTACTCTGGAAAAAAACAGAGATAGCTATATTAAAGATTTCGAAAGAAAAGAAAATACGAAAATAGAAAATTTGTCGGATGTCCTTGAGAAGATCTCGCCAAAAAGCGGCGTGGAATTAAATCTCATAGCTACCGACCTCAAGGAAAGCCTTGAAACGCTCAAAAATAAGAACGATGTGAATAAGACGCTGATGTCATTTATACTGGAACAGATAGAAATAGCAAATAATTTAATTAAGGGCGACAGAGTACCAAATACCTACGAAAATACGAAATTTTCAAAGAAATCTTACAATAATACTGCCGTGGACGGCTCATACTTTGACAGCAAATATTAATATTAAAGCATAAATAAATTAATTATACGGATACTTCGATTTGATGTGTCCGCATAATTAATTTTTTTTTGGTATTAAACTTTGAAATTAAGGCAATATAGACTTAATTTAATCAGATATAAACCGATAAATATAGAGTAAGTATTCGTAAAACTATCTATTGATTTTATACAGAAAATTTTATAAAAATACGCAAAAAATTATTGCGGTATGGCATATTTTATACTAAAAGCTAATAAAAATAATGGATAAGATATTTTCAGTAAATTTACAATAAAGCAGTATATCATATAGCATTTAAAAAAGCTATTGATAAATATTATCCATAAATTAAATAGATAATAGTATTATATAGAAATTTTAAAAAGGGGTTAATATGGCAAGATCTACATTTTCAGGTTTAAATGCGGCAACATCAGGACTTTTCGCAGCGCAAAGAGTCCTTGACACTATAGGACATAATATAGCAAATCAAAACACACCGGGATATACAAGACAAAGGGCAAATCAATCAGCTGCATCAGCTACTGCTATAGAAAACGGCAACTACCTTGGAATGGGCGTAAAGATGAGCAGCATATCTCAAATAAGAGATGAGCTCCTTGATATAAAATACAGAAATGAAAATACAAAAAAAGGATACTGGTCACAAAACAATGTATCTTTTTCTCAGATAGAAAACATATTCGGAGAACCGAAGGGCAACGGAATAGCAAAGGCATTAAACGAGTTTTTTACATCTATAGACTCTGTGCTTAAAAATCCTGACGACCCTACTGCAAAACAGACATTTATCGAAACAGGACTTACATTTACAAGATTTGTAAACAATGTAATCGGGAAGTTTGAAACCTTGATAAGTGACGCAGACCATGATGTAAATTCACTGGTTACAGATATAAATTCTAAGACAAAACAAATAGCAGAGCTTAATAAATCAATACTTGAGGCAGAAACTCAAGGCGGTAGCGCAAACGACCTTAGAGATAAGAGAAATACTCTGATAGATGAACTGTCAGAGATGGCTGATATAAGAGTCAACAAATCTATAACAACTAATAACTCAGGGCAAAAAATAGAAAAATACCAAATAGAAATCGGCGATCACGTAGTAGTAGATCATGACAAAAGTGTAGAAATAAAAAAAGCAGAAAGACAGGATCACCCTCTATACGCAGCATCACAAAAGTACAACAATCCTGCAAGTGATGACTTGAAAAACGTAAAGGTTACAAATCTATACTTTGCAGACGGACAACAGCTCAATATGAACAATATAGGCGGAAAACTCGGAGCGACTCTGCAACAAAGGGACAGCTACGGAGATCCGGCAATGGGCAACGATGTGAGAGGTATACCATACTATGTAAGAGCTGTCAACGAATTTGTCAAATCTTTTGCTGCAAAGGCAAATGAAATTCACCAAAAAGGTACTGACAAAAACGGAGATAAGGGACTACCCTTATTCACAATAAGCGGTAACTCAAAACAGATAGACGCAAGAAATGTCACTGTCAATCCGGACATAGTAAACTCAGTGAGCAAACTTGCCATAGGTATAAGCGGAAATCAAAGCGACAACAAGAATTTCCAAGAACTGTACTCAATGAGAAACAAGGAATTAAAATTAGAAATTAATCAAAATATCCAGGGACATTTCAAGACATTAGATCTTGGTAAGGGCAAGCCTGAAGACGTAATAAAATCACTTATAACATCTGTACTTGGTGTAGACGCCAAAGAAGCCAAAGACAATTACAAAAATCAGGTGACTCTATCACTTGAAGCTGATATGAGCAGGATGGAAGTATCATCAGTCAGCGAAAACGAAGAACTTACAAATATGGTCAAGTTCCAACACGCATACAACGCATCTGCAAGAATGATAACTACAGTGGATGAAATGATAGACGTACTGATAAACAGGATGGGAAGAGTAGGATTATAATAAAAGGAGCATATAATGGTAAGAATTACTCAATCTATGCAAATAGCAAGGACACTTAGAGACCAAAACATCAACTTAGAAAGAATGAGCGAATACAGTAAGAATATGTCAGACGGTACAACACTTCACAGACCGTCAGACGATCCTATAAGAGTGTCAAGAGCAATGAGACTGATGGCTGAGCTCAATGTAAACGAAACATACAAATCAGACCTTGACGCTGCATCATCTTGGGTGTCAAAGACAGGAGAATCTCTAAAGACTCTCTCATCTATAATAGCAAGGACGAGAGAGCTGACAACTCAAGCTTCAACTGGCACACTTACTGCAGAAGACAAGCAAAAGATAGCTGCAGAGCTCAAACAACTTAAAGCTGCCGCAATAAATATGGGAAATGACGACTATATGGGTAGATATCAATTCTCAGGATACAAGACAGATGTCAAATTCCTAAACGAAGACGGAAAGTATAATACACAGCTTAATCTTGCAGGACTGAATTATGAAAAGATAAACTACAACATCGGGGTCGGTCAAAAGACAGACATCAACATCTCAGGTGTTCAGGTATTCGGAAATGAATATTTCACTACAAAGACAAGAGCCATGGACGCACTGCCATTTTCAGATGAAGCGGAATCAATCTTAGGCGCAAATATGAATATCAAGCTCCAAAAATATAAACAACCTGACAAATTCTACGCTAAAAATCCTTCTTATACGAGTGGAGATGCCTCAGTTGAAGATAAGAAAAATGACGAGTTGGAAAGCAAGTACGAAAAGACAACTAAACTTGATACAAAAGATGGAAATGAAATAACTCTTGATAACATAGGTTTCTATGGTAAATACAAAAAAGATGACATCAATTCTGTAATTGAAGACCTTAATAAGTCACTTAGAGCAAAGATAGATGAAAAATGCGGTGCTGATGTAGAAAAGGCGAAAGAGCTAAAACAAGCGGTACAATTTGTAAATGACGACGGCAAAATATCACTTGTTACAGACAGAGATTATGCAGGCAAGATAGAACCAAGCAGGATAAATCTGTCAGAAATAAAGACAAATACAGTTCAAACATCTACTCCTACAGTAAATAATAACCATGAAATACAAACAGTAAACGGCATAAGATACAACAACGGAACAATACCTGCAAATCCTGTAAAATCATATTTCAACTTTGATATGGAGCTTGTTTCATACAAAAAAGATGCAAACGGCGATGTAACTAATGTGCCTGAAAAAACTTTCAATCTGAAAAATATAATGTCTGTAAACTCTTATTCCAGAGAACAGTTCCCTACAGATGAAAGTATGCAGGAAATGATAAAGGCTGATTTGCAGACAAAGATAAATGAAAAACTCCTACAAAATTCACTGCCTCCTGACACTGTAAAGGTAGTAATTGAAAACGACCAACCAAAACTAATAGTAAACAGAGAATACAAGGCTACAGTGTCAAACACCTCAAACAACGTCTACAACGCAAATACCAACCTGACAAATCAAAGCTACACACCGGCAAATGACAATCCTACTCTAAATCCACAAAGACAGATAGACGCAGGTGTAGACCTTACAACTCGTACAGACAACAAAGACGTAGTCCTAAGCATGAGTTTTGATATGGATGTAACTATACCGCAAAGATACGGTCTTGCACAAGGAGATATACTGATATCAAATCCGGGCACTCCTCCTGTAAATGGACTGACTCCTCCGGGAAAAGGCGGATTCTTGAAAACTCCTATAGTTGCAAATTCCACTCATCAACTCAAAGGAATAGCAATTACCAAGACATACTCCGGTAAAAATGTCAACGGAACGGACAAAACAAACGATGAATTGCTACAGGAAATAGCCAAAGACCTACAAGCACAGATAGACCAAAAAGCTGCATACAGCAATCCACCGCTTACACAAAGCAAGATAAATGTGGTAGCTGAAAACGGAAGAATCAAAATGCTCGTAGACGGCAACTTGAAATATGAACTCAAGAATGTAGAAAATAACATTGCTCCAAATACATTTGACACTACTCCCAAGACTCCTGTAAGAGATACAAAGTCTGATTTGACACTGCCTATGCCTACGATAAATCCTACCGGCGATACTAATGCCTATATGGATATCAACCTTGCCATAAGTCATTATAAAAAGGACGAAAAAGGCAATCCTATAACTACAGAAAAAGAAAGCACTATAAACGCAGACAAGATAACATTGAATAAGACATATCCGAGAAAAAAAGCTGACGGTACTGCTTACACAGACGCTGAAATAAAAGATATGATATTCAATGATGTAAAAAAGGCTATAGAAGAAAAATTAGGACAGATAAATCCACCTCTTGACAAAAAAGCCATAAATATATCTATGGTAGGAAACGATATAAAGCTTTCAGTATATCCGGATATAGAAGTAAAGATGTCATCAAATCCACAAAAACCTGAATCTCTAACTAAGGATACGACATTTATGCCTAAGCAAAGTGCTGATTTGCAACCTCAAAGAGAGATGATGCCTTTTTTTGAAATGATGGACAGACTTACACAATTTATGGAAGAAGGTAATTCAAAGGGACTGTCAAGAATGCTCGACGTAATAGACTACCATGCTAAAAACAACCAAAAAAACCAAGGTATAGGTGGCGGAAAGAGCAAGATGTACGATATAATGATATCTCGTACTCAAGATGTCAAGCTGAATTATTCAGAGCTACTATCAGAAACAAGAGATACAGACTACAGAGAGATGGCAGCAAGGATGTCGGTAGCACAAAATGTCTACAGAGCCTCACTTGCAGTAACTGCAAAGCTGATACAACCGTCTTTGGTAGATTTCTTAAGATAATACAAATTATAAAATTTGAACTAAGAGGAGTAGCTGTTTAATGAAAAACCTGTTTAAAGGCTTAATAGCAACTGCATTAATAATATCGTGTATGTTTCAGACAGTCCTTTATACTGATGCAATAACTGTATCAACGAGTGATTTATATCATGACTCAAATGCAAAATACATTCTAACATTGGATGAACACGGCATATATGCAGCCTTTCCAAAGATGGAATTAAGATCTAAAGAATATGTTAAAAAGCAAGAATTTCTAAGTGTATTTATTAAATTTGTAAACAAAATAGATGAAATATCACTGGATAAGCTACCTAACATCCATGATTCAAATCAAACTATCAATACTAAAAATATATATTCACTCCCAAAAGAGTATGAAAATCACTGGTCTGCATCTTCAGTACAAACTCTTGTAAATAAAGGATTTTCAGAATATTTTTCAGGTAGCTATCCTGTTTTTAATCCAAGTGATAATGTTAAAAAATCAGACGTAGCCTTCTTATTATATCTATATCTTAATGCTTTCGGAAAGATTGATATTTCATTAAAAGATGATAATATAGCCGATATAGAAAGCTCTCCATACAAAGAGGTAATAAAAATTGTAGTCGCTAATAATATATTGTCTAAGGATGAAAATGGTAAATTCGAGCCGAATAAGTATTTATCAAGAGGTGAATTGGCAAAATTATTAAGTGAATATGCTAAATGGGAAACTATATCTATTCCTGAGCCTACACCAAAATGGACAGTATTGGAAGTTCCTTATGTCTCACAATTAACACCTGTATTTGCTCCTATAGGTTGTGAACCTGTAAGTGTATATCAGGCACTAAAATATAAGGGATATGTAAAAGTAGATTTAAGAACTTATCTGGATAATCTTCCCTTTGACAGTATAAATCCAAACAGAGGTTTTGTAGGGCATTGGTCAGGTTTTAAAAATAAGGCTAAAAGAGAAACTATCTTTCCTGCCCCACTTACAAAATACGCACAAAAATATGCAGGCAAAAATGTTGAAGACTTTAGTGGATTTACAGCGGAAGATATACAAAAAGAAATCTATTTAGGAAATCCTGTCATTGTATATTTAACCTTAAATATGAGCTCTCCAATATATACGACATATCATTTGGAAGGCAATACCTACAGATGGATTAGCAACAACCATGTAGTTACTGTAATAGGATACAATCCTGAAAATGGAGATTACTATGTATCAGATCCATACTCTTACAAATCAAGAAAATACTGGATATCTAAAAATACATTTGAATATTTATATAATTTAAGACAGCATGCAATAGTAGTAAGATAATTGAATTATTAAAGGTGAACGGATTCATACCGCTCACCTTTTTCATTTTACCATATCTATTCAAACCATGCTACTGCTCTAATTGGAGAGCCGTCACAGTTTTCTATCTTAAGTGGGAAACAGCTGAAATAAAACAAGTCGCTGCCACATAAGTCCAAGTTCTTAAGATTTTCAATATTTATAATATCCGTATCTTGAAATAGCCTCTTATGACGTGGAAGATTAACATCAGATATAGGATCAAGACCCATGACATCAAATCCTATACCCTTATAATCTCCATTTATTATAAAATCCAACACTTCATCATTAATGCAAGGATAGTCACCAAAATAAGAATCAGTCCCCCATCGTTTATCCCAGCCAAGATTAAATAGTAGAAAATCCGCCTTTTTTACCCTATCTAAGACTTTATTAATACGCTCCATAGAGATTAACTGACCTTCTTCTAAATCACGACAATCTATAACCAAAGCTTTCCCGATAAACTGCTCAATTGGAAACTCATCTAAGGCAGTCCTTCCCGCAAAGATATGTGCAGGAGTATCCATATGAGTGCCTGTATGACTATACATCTGTAACAGCGTTTCTTTAAATCCGTCTTTTTCGTAAGTGCTGACCGGAATTAACTTAGGTGTGTCATCTCCGGGATAAACCGGCATATCCTCTCTAATGGTATGCGTTAAATCTATTACCTTCATAACTCCCCCTTAAATCCTATACCATAAGCTAATATTATTATCTATTTAATCTAAATATAATTTATTCAATAGTTTTAAATATATAACTCCATTATACATGGACTAAAAAATTATCCATTATTTTATTAGTTTAGTATAAGCTATCAAGAAGCAATTATGCTCCCCTTAGTAAGTTATTAAGACTTTGATATAGTAGTTTCTTATAGAAACATAAATTCTTTTGTTATTTTCAACATCTTATTTTATCATGACGATATTTATATTCGTTTTTCTTGTATCAAAGCATAGACAAGCATTTAGTATTGCCTTATTCCACCTTATCTATATACCTACGAAAACGTCCACAAGTTTGCGGATTTTTTCAAGCACTCCCTGCTTTTTCGCCTCTCTTGCTCCACCTCTGCGTGAAGTCGGCGGTATTATCTTATCCAACTCATCTCCGGCATACTCCACATAACCCTTACTTACAGCTTTTTCTATGAAATATTTAGAGCCGTCCTTTAATTTTTCACCCTCAATTAATTCTTTAATATCCTCTTCTTTTTCCTTTTTGGCAAAACTGTAAAATGCTTCTAAAATTTCGGCAGTATTTTTCAGTTTAGTAAGCTCCACCTTAGAGATAAAGTCCATAATCAGATCTTCTTTTGCCCTTGTGCCTAAACTTGACCTTATCACTCTTCTTATATCCGATTTCAAATTATCAATATTATTATTTTGCTTTGACTTTTGAAGTATCAAAGCCAAAATATAGTCTAAATTAATCTCATCAGTTTTAAGTAGCTCTATTTGAAACTCCACATCAGAAAAGTCTATCTTACTTTCAGGAGTTTTATCCCCTGTCGGTCTTTTTATAATACTTTCTCTGATATCGACATAGACACTTCTCATATCCTGCATATCTCTATCCGAAATTATACGCTCAAATTCTTCAAACTCATCAAAGTTCTTCAATATATTCTCAGATTTTAAAAGCTCCCCAAAAAGCTGTACAAACTCTTTTTTATCTGCATCGAGTTCTATTTTAGTAGGTTCAGGGAATTTTTGCATTATTTCATTGCACAAATCCTTATATCCCTTGACTACTTCTCCAGTCACTTCATCTGTAAATCCGTTGATATACTCTTCATAACTCTTTTCCAGTATGATATTGACACTGTTTTCGTCTCCAAATAGCTTTATCGCCTCTTGAGTAGCCTTTTCCAAATCTCTGAAGCAAACTATGTTTCCAAAGCTCTTGACAGCATTTAATATACGGTTTGTCCTTGAAAAAGCCTGTATCAATCCATGATACCTCAAATTCTTGTCCACAAAAAGAGTATTAAGTGTAGGTGCGTCAAACCCTGTCAAAAACATTCCTACTACTATAATCAAATCAACATCCCTATTTTTTACCCTCAAAGACAAATCCTTATAGTAGTTTTGAAACTCATTGCCATTCGTCGAAAAATTCGTCCCAAATTGCTTATTATAATCTAATATTACCTTATCCAAAAATTCTTTTGAACTGATATCAAGTGCATTTGGTTCAAAATTTTCATCAACAATCTCACCTATAGCACTTTGTTCTTCATTTGCTGCAAAACTGAATATAGCCGCTACTCTTAGCCTTTTTTCTTCCGGTATATCCCTTTGCTGTTTTTTAAACTCCTCATAGTACATCTTTGCAGCGTCGACACTTTGGACTGCAAGCATGGCATTAAATCCCTTTACTCTTTTTTCCTTAGTTGTATAAATCTCATTCCTATGTGTCTTAGTGTCAAACACCTTCAAAATATGCTTTGTAATCATCTCAATACGCTGTGGATGAAGCAACATCATCTTCTCAAGATTTATCAGTTTTTTCTCATCTTCTTCTGTCTCTGCCTTTTTGTATGTCGCATTTACATTGTTATAGTCTACTTTAAATTTTAAAACCTTTTTATCACGAATAGCATCAGTTATCACATAGCTATGGAGTTGGGCACCGAATATACCGGCGGTTGTATCTGCCCCTATCGTATTTTCCGGGAATATAGGTGTACCTGTAAAACCGAATTGATAGTGCTTTTTAAAAGATTTTTTTATATTTTTTTGGGCATCTCCAAACTGCGAACGATGACACTCATCATAAATCAAAACACAATGTTTATCATAAATTTCATGATTAGGATTTTTCTTTACAAATTCATTCAGCTTTTGAATAGTTGTAACTACAATTCTATTATCATCTTTTTCAATACTTCTTTTCAGCTCCTTGGTGTCCTTGCTCCCGTTCACGCTGTCTTTTTGAAATCTCTGATACTCTTTCATAGTTTGATAATCAAGGTCTTTTCTATCAACTACGAAAAATACCTTGTCTATAAAATCAAGTTCAGTGGCAAGTCGTGCAGTCTTAAACGAAGTAAGCGTCTTACCTGAGCCTGTAGTATGCCAAATATATCCGCCTGCCTGCTCTCTTCCGGCTTTTTTCCCCTCATAGCTTGATTTTATCTTCCATAGTATCCTCTCTGTCGCGGCAATTTGATATGGTCTCATAATTAAAAGGGTATTGTTTGTATCAAATACACAATACTTTGTAAGCACTTCCAAGATTACCTTTTTTTCAAAAAATGTCCTTGTGAAATCCTCTAAGTCGTGGATGGCATGATTTTTCGCATCAGCCCATTCGCAGGTAAATTCGTAGTTATTTTTGTTTTGAGCAGTAGTATTGGCAAAATATTTCGTATATGTTCCATTTGATATTACAAAAATTTGCACATACTTATACAGTGAGTTGTCACCGTTAAAACTTTCCTTACTATATTTGTGTATCTGATTGAAAGCCTCATGAAGATTGACACCACGTCTTTTAAGTTCTATATGAACCAGTGGCAGTCCATTGACCAATATAGTCACGTCATATCGATTGACATGCGTACCCTCCTGTCTTACCTGATTGACTACTTGCAAGACATTGTTATGGATGTTGCTCTTGTCTATAATCTTGATATTTTGTAGATGACCGTCATCAAATATGAAGTCATATATGTGATTTTCCTGTATCTTGCGTGTCTTTTCAATCATGCCGTCGCTTGGAGCATCCAGATATTCTCTTAAAAATCTCTTCCACTCATCATCGCTGAAAGAAATTTTATTTAGCTTTTCTATCTGTTTTTTTAGATTTTCATACAAATCTGTTTTATCCCTTGCATAAATTCTCTCATATCCTTGAGATACAAGATTATTTATCAGTTTCATCTCCAAGTCGCTCTCACTTTGGTATGATGTCTCTCTTACACTAAACTGTCTTTTATAGCTTGCAAGTATTATCCCGCCTGTCATCTCAGCTATTGCGGATGTGTCATATATTCCTATTTCTTGAGCCATTTATTACTCCTTATAGCGTCTTAATCATATTGATAAAAATTAAAAATTCTATATAATTTTTTCTATTGTGCTGAAAATATTACCATACTGTAAAAAATCTATTAAAAGCCTAATTTTAAGTGAATTTTACCTAACTTTCTTTTGGAAAATCAAGCAATCTTTCTCTAAAATATTCATATTGTTTTTGCCTTAGCTCAATCTCTCTTGGCAATCCCTGTTTTATATCATTTACCAAGGTATCAAACTTATCAAGTATTGATACTATATAGTTTTGTACAGGTAATGGTGGAATAAAAAATTCATAATCCATTATTTTATTTTTATCACCACGCGGCATTTTAGAGCCTTTTGAAAATTTTATAGCAAATTCAAAAAAGTTTTCATCTGATAGTAATTGATACAAAAATCTTGGTAATATTTTATTTTTAAAATCTTTTTTAATTTGAATTGTAAGTACATCACCATTCGTTCCACCCACTATATCAGATATCCATATTTTTCTTAAATAAGGTCTTATATTACCTATTAATATATCATCTTTTTCAAATTTTATAAAATTACCTTCAATTGGTAAATAACTTGTTTTTACTTTTCCTGCTTTATTTTTCAAAAGATTTTCAACACCTACATAATTATCTTCACTTAGACAATCAGCAGAAATTCTGTCTTTAGAATAGTTTGCTATATTTCTAAGTGTAGTTTTACCAATTTCATAATATAGTTTCACTCCTACAGTTTTAGCAGCTTCGTAAAGAATAGTAAAGTAGTCATTAGTGAAACTATATTATGAAATTGGTAAAAC
>CAUQVF010000028.1:0-34740 GCA_963521605.1 uncultured Peptostreptococcaceae bacterium
CCGTCATCATAGTCAAGTTTCGCTTTTACAAATGTTACTCCGCTCACTCCTGCATCTTTAAGTGCAATTTCTTTTGCCTTTTCTACTCCGATATCGTATGTGTAATTTGAGTTATTATTGTTTTTGTTTTTCTTATTCTTTTTTTCTTTCTTTTTAGGTATAGTATAGTTTTCTATATCCAAATCTTTTTCTCTTATTTGACCTGTTACAGCGTCTATTTCGTAATCATATTCTACATTATCCTTGTAGAACTCTACGTCATATACTCTTACACCGTCATCACTATCAAGTTTTGCTTTTACAAATGTTACTCCGCTTACTCCCGCATCCCTAAGCGCTATAGCTTTTGCTCTTTCTACTCCTATATAGTTTTTTGCTGCAGATGCTGTAAATGATCCTGATAGTGCCGTTACTCCCATTACACCCAGTATCGAAAGTGTTGATATTCTTTTCATAAACTCATTTTTTTTCATAATGTTATAACCCTCCTTAATTAGTGTTTAACGTCTTAATATACAAACCATTATATAATATCCAAACTTGTTTATTTTTTTAACGAATTTGGTATCATATTAATTTTTATATCCATATTCTACAATAGTAGAATATAAATGTCAATAGTTTTTTTAAAATTTATTTTTTAATATATCTAAAACATTTAAAATATAGCTATTTTATAAAGAAATAAATTTTCTAAACAAGCTATATTTTATCTATTTATAGCGCCAATTATTTATTACTAATTATATTACAGTTTATAAATTATCAGCAATTTTACCGTAATACAATTATATGGCTTTTTAATAGATTTTTAGTATTTGATTATTTGTATAAAAAACTGTCAACAACTTAGTTTTTCCCAATAATGCTGACAGTTTTTCATCAATTATTTAATAGAATTATTCTAAGGTTATTTTTGGATTTATAGTTATTAAATATTTATGGAGAAATTTGAATAAGTCTATTAAAAACTCTCTACTTACGACTTATTTTTTAGTCGTCTTCTTCGTCTACGCTTCTTTCACGTATGCTTCCTGTAGCTGCATCTATTTCATATTCATATTCTTTATTGTCTTTATGAAACTCTACGTCATATACTTTTACGCCATCTTCATAGTCAATTTGAACCTTTGTAAAATTCACTCCACTTACCCCTGCATCACCAAGCGCTATAGACTTTGCACTTTCAGCTCCTATATCTGCGCTGTAGATTTGACTTTGTGTCTGTGTCTGTGTCTGTGTCTGATTTTGACTTTGACTTTGTGTTTGATTTTTACTTTGATTATAAGTTTGATTTTTGTTTTGGTTTTGACTTTGGCTTTGACTTTGTGTATTATCTTTTTTTGGAGCAGCTTTCTTTTGCGGTATAGAATAATTTTCTATATCCCTATCTTTTTCAAGTATTTTACCTGTAGCTGCGTCTATTTCGTAGTCATATTCTACATTGCCTTTGTAGAACTCTACATCATATACTCTTACACCATTTTCATAGTCAAGCTTCGCTTTTACAACTGTTACTCCGCTAACACCTGCATCTTTAAGCGCTATAGACTTTGCTTTTTCAAGCCCTATATATGAGCTGTTTGCGGCAAATGTCATAAGCGATCCTGAAAGTACGGTTGCCCCTAATATACCCAGTATTGAGAGCGTTGATATCTTCTTCATAGCCTTATTATTATTCATAATGCTTATGAGTCTCCTTTTAACGCTCAATTTTTTACTATAAAAACAAGTAGATAGTGCCACTTGTTTAGAAGAACTTGTCGGTATCATGTTGATTATCATCTTACCATAAGTTTTTCTATAGCTCATGTTTTTGTTTTTGAGTACGGTTTCATCGCAGTAAAGTTCACCGTCTCCCTGTATTACAGGCATACAGTAATACATTATAGGGTTGAACCAGTGGAAGCAAAGAACCAGGATACTAAGCAGATTTACATATAAATCTTTGTGCTTATAGTGTGTAAGTTCATGCTCTATTATGAGCTTCATATCCGTTTCATCTATCTCTTTTTCCGGTATGACTACCATTGGTCTGATTAGTCCTGTGAGCATAGGTGTGTTCACATACTTGCTTCTTATCAGCCCTATATCTTTATTTTCAATATCCAATTTTAATTTAGTCAGCCTAAAAATTCTTATTATATCCTCATCTTCTACCGGAGAAGACCATCTTTTGAGTAATTTGCAAAATTTTCTGTATTCAAGCATATATTTTGCAAACACGACTATTGCACCTATTAACCATACAATAATCGCAAATTTTCCTATGAAAGAAATTAAGTCAAATTTAGCTTCTTCTTTTTTTGAATCTTCCTTTACTGTTGTAGCTTCATTACTTTGAACATTTGAGACTTGATTTGTAGCCGTTAAGTCAGATTTAGTATCTGCCTTTTGACTACTTTGAGTTGTCAAATCAACCTCACCTTGTTCTTTAACTTCACTAACATTTGTAAACGGATTATTCAAGGTAAAAAGTGGTGATATAAGTTGCGGACGGAAAGGTATCAATAGACCTACAAGTATGATAATCCAAATTGTATACCTTGTCTTCGCACTTAAGAGATTGCTATTTGCTCTGAAAACAAATACTAGAGCAAGCATGATGGCTGACATCACCACTCCTGTAGAAAGTAATATAGTTAGAAAGTTCATACTAATCACTCCTTCTGCTCTAAAATATCCCTTAATTCATTAATGTCGTCCTCAGTAAGATCTCCCTCAGAGTACAGTGTCTTTACCAATGCTCCGATTGAGTTCCCTGCATATCTTTTCAGAAAACTTCCTGTTTCAATTTCAAGATACTCATCTTCTTTAATAAGCACCTCGTATTGATGTTCCTTGCCATCTTTAATAATGTTTAAAAATCCTTTCTCACTAAGCCTTTTTAGTACAGTGAGTAGGGTCTGCGGTTTCCACGTATTATCGGCAAGTTTATTGGTGATTTTGTTAGTAGTTATAGGTGATGCCAAATTCCATATAACCTTCATTACGTTGAATTCCGCATCAGGTAGTCGTTTAGATATATCTTTCATGTCTTTCTCCTCCTCTACCATTTCCATTTAAAAGTAATGACTTTGCTTTTTAATGAATTTGGTATCTTCTACAATTGTATGGTCTTATTCTACAACAGTAGAATATAAAAGTCAACACTTTTTTAAAATTTTTTTATTACAGATTTGTAATGCATCTAAAACAGTAGGGATAATTTTTCTATTTTGCATTTATTTTTCAACAAAAATCCTATATAGTCCATATTGATACTATGGAAGATTTATTGAAAGCAATAGTTAATATTGTAATCTTAGCACTTATTAAGTTTCACCATGCTTACTTTAGTTTCTTTACAACTTTTAAGTGTATATACAGTTGGCTACTTAATAGGACAAAAAGAGGTCATATGCCGTCATAGTAGGATAATACTTAACGATAAGAAATTAAAAAAAGAACATTAGAAATTTAAAGAAACAAAAATAATTTTACAGAACAGATAGTGAGCATATAATTTTAAAGAGAGAATATGATAGAGGCAAAGTTAAAGTATCTAAAAATTGATACATATTATTAATAAAATGCTTAAGATGTACACGCTAAGAATAGTAGGCACACATAAAACTTCCAAGATGTTAAAAAGTTAAATTATTTATCAAAGCTTTAATGAATTGAGTGTACTTTTACGATAAGTAAGTAAAGAATATTCACAAAAATATTTTTAATTCATATTTTTCAAAAACAATATGCTCATCACTAACGAAAGAATCGATATAATAAAGCACATAACGCTTAAAATAACTAATAGGGGTTCATTTATAATGGGAACATCCGTAATATAATTCATATTACTCATTACCAATATCGTAAACATACGAGAAACAAAATTAGTAATTAACAATAACACTGCACTTATGAAAAATACACTAAATACTCCAAGACCAAAAACTATCTTAATCTTATTTTTTTCCATACATAGCATCCTTTCCCGTAAAGCTTTTATTTCCTATAGTCATAGATGTACATATTAACTCTATACAATTATAAGATTTTTTACCAAACTGATATTCATTGTTATTATAATAGAAAAGCTGGATGTATTTACTAAAAATCCAGTAACATAAGGCTCAAAAAAACTCTTAAAATCCAATATTTTAAAATTCAATATACATATAGTTATTAATACCTCCTTTATTTAAGTTTACTTTACTACTTTTCTATATTAATGTCAATACTTTTAGTATCTTGACTCTATAATAGTACTAATAAGCTTTTAGAATTTCATATATTTAAACTGTTGGAATATAATTTTCTATGTAATTTTCAACAACTAATCTTTAATATATTTTTAGGACTATTTAATTGGTGTTTATACTAAAAACCTTATAAATCACCATAAAAAATATTTTGAGTAACTTTTTAAATGGAGATTAGTATTAATATAAGTATGAGCTATATAAGAAATAAAAAGAGACATACATTTCCATATGTCTCTTTTTATAAATCATATTTTGAATTTTATACAGCTCTCAAAACTAACAAAATATTCTTATTTTGACTAAATGCTCTGTTTACATAGCTCTACAATCTGCTATTATTTTAAATTGATTTAAAACATTATGATAGTTCTTCTCAAATCTAAAATATAGGTGCTTCGCCGTCTCCGCCTTCTCCACCATCCTTAGGAGGTGTTGTCGGAGTTTCAGGTTGTGAAGGTGTTGTAGGGTTTTGATTTGAATTTCCGCCTTCATTATTTGCAGGTGTCTTTGTAGTATTGTCTTTGTTTGAATTGTCTTTGTTTGAATTGTCTTTGTTTGAATTGTCCTTGTTAGAGTTATCTTTATTTTGTGAGTTTTCTCCGGACGTACCTGTGTTTTGATTATTTTGATTTTGTTTGTTTTCACCTTGATTTTGCTGATTTTGACCTTGATTGTCAGTAGATGTTCCGTCCGGATTTTGTGTGCTTCCGTCCGGATTTGTCTGACCGTCAGCATTTTGGTTATTTTGATTTTGCTGTTCTCCTGTATTGTTATTTATTATAGCATCATCAAGCTTATTCTTATTTTGATTATTTTGCTCGTTAAATATAGGAGCTTCTTCCAGCTTTGTATCTTCTACCTTTTTTCTCTTTTTTGTAGGTGTGTAGTTGTATTCTTTGTATGATGAATTACCTGAGTTGTAATTTTCTGAATTTCCCTTAGCAAGAGCTGAATTTTCAAACTCCTGAGAAGGATTTATATCTTCGTCCGTAATAGTCTCATTGTTCATTATCTTGCTCATCAAAGCTGTAGTCTTGTTCGCATCAAGCAGATAGTACCACAATCCGTTGAAATAAGCTGGAGTCCCTACTTCCTGATAGAATCTTATATTTTCCTTAGGCATACTTGTAACATCTGAAGCCAAGCTCATAGCTTTTCCAAGTTCTAAACTTGTCTTTACATTTTTAAAAGTAGCTTCTACAAGTTTTGGAAATACTGTAGGATTTAGAGCTTTTTCAAGCACTTTTTTCAAAAAGCCCTGTTGTCTTTTTACCCTGCCCTCATCTCCTTCATTACCATAAGAGCCGTCGTTATTATGTCTCCAACGTAGGTATTCTATGGCATTTTTGCCGTCAAGATGTGCTGTACCTACTGAAAAGTTGACA
The DNA here is from genome assembly GCA_963521605.1 of uncultured Peptostreptococcaceae bacterium. Taxonomy (GTDB): domain Bacteria; phylum Bacillota; class Clostridia; order Peptostreptococcales; family Filifactoraceae; genus Peptoanaerobacter. The sequence continues at coordinate 5,636 of CAUQVF010000028.1, forward strand.
TGTAGAGGAGGATCAGACCACGGATCGTCGTAGTACATAGGATGCTTAATCTCCACATCTACTCCGCCTACCGCATCAGTGATATCTGCCACTGCGTCATAACTTACCATTATATAGTCGTGTATAGGTATGCCGAGTATCTCAGATACCTTACTTGCCAATCTTTCCACTCCGCCTTCCGTTGTAGGAAGTTCATATAGTGCATTTATTTTCTTGTAAGTGTTATATGGATAGTAGTCAGGGTATTCACTCCTATCTACATAGGTATCTCTTGGTATAGAGATTATGTTGAGCGTCTTTGATACGGGATCGAAAGTAGCCACCATTATAGTATCTGTCCTTGTATGCTCCATACCAAGTACAAGTACGTTAAGTCTTTCTTTGTTTTGAGGATCTTCCTTTACACCTTCTGCTACTATAGTCTTGAAATTTGAATTGTATACATTGCTTTTATATGCTGAATATACTGCAAATGCTACTACACCGCAAAGCACAAATAAAAATGCAATTATACTCAATATTATCTTCTTTTTATTTCTCAATTTACATACTCCTTTGAGTTATTGTCGTCGTGAGATCTCTTTTCCAAATTATTAAAATTGATAATTTAGATTATACACCTTATAATTAAAATATTCTTAATAGAAAGTTTCATCTACTTCTTATTTACTCTGACTTTCCTGCATAAGATGTTTTTCATAAGGACTCTTTTTGACAAAATCGCCAAGGACAAAATATCTCTTACCTGTATTTGATGAATAGTAGCAAGTCATCAGGGAAATTATGTTATTCCCATGAATTGTAGCCCTCTCATCGTCTATCATATAAAGTGCTTTGTCATCAATAGTCACTGTATCATAGACCTGATATTCGTAGATATTTACCTTGTCTGTTACTCTTATTATATCACCGACTTTTACGTCCATAAGCGAACCGAACAATATGGATTTATCCTTGTTGTAATGGCCTGCCAAGGTGAAATTACCCTGCCCCATCTTGTCGCTTTCTTTCATAGTAGTTGCTCCAGCAAGAAGATTGTCATTGGTAGTACCCTTAAAAATAGGCAGATTCATATTTACCGACGGTATGACTAACTGCCCCAAGAGCAGTGACTTATCGATGTTATTGGCAGCCAAAAAAGTCGAAGTGGGAGAAATCTCCTGTACATTTTCAAAATCAAAATTCTCTTTTTCTACCACTTTTTCTTCATTTTGCTTAAGAGTCTCCGCAGGTACTTCCTCAACTATTTCACTTGCCTGTTTTATATTTTCCTTAAGTCTATACTTGGCATATTGCGGAATGGCAAAAAGAACTATAGCTCCAAGTACAAGTATTACTGAAATTATCTTCCTAATCATATCTTCACCGCTTACGCAAGGAGTGACCACTGTCTGCAGTCTACTATATGGTCTACAAAATCTTGGTAGAAATCTTCTTCGTGGCAGATCAGCAGTATCGTACCCTTGTATTCTTTGAGCACCCTCTTGAGCTCATCCTTAGCATAGATGTCCAAGTGATTGGTAGGCTCATCAAGTATAAGCACATTGGTAGGACGGTTCATCAGTTTGCAGAGTCTTACCTTTGCCTGCTCTCCACCGCTTAGCACCATAATTTTGCTCTCTATGTGCTTTGTAGTAAGTCCGCATTTTGCAAGCATCGCTCTTACTTCTCTTTGGTCGAGCGAAGGGAAATCATTCCACACTTCATCTATACAAGTATTGTGATTTGCCTCTTTTATCTCCTGCTCAAAATAACCTATTTCCAAAAACTCTCCCCTTGTTACAAAACCGCTTATCGGCTTTAAGTGGCCAAGTAGAGATTTGACCAGGGTAGTCTTACCCAGTCCGTTTGCTCCTGTTATAGCTATTTTCTGATTTCTTTCCAGTTTAAAATTAATCGGCTTTGAAAGAGCTTTGTCATAGCCTATTACCAAATCCTTAGTTTCAAAAATGACTCTACCGGAAGTCCTTGCGTTCTTAAATTCAAATTCCGGCTTGGGCTTTTCCTGTTCAAGCTCTATAATTTCCATCTTGTCCAGCTTTTTCTGTCTGGACATAGCCATATTTCTCGTTGCTATTCTTGCCTTATTTCTTTGGACAAATTCCTTAAGATCCGCTATCTCCTGTTGCTGTCTTTTGTAAGCAGACTCTATCTGTTCCTTTCTTGCCTGTCTTATCTTCAAAAACTCTTCATAAGTGCATGAATATCTGTCCAATTTCAGGTTTTCCATATTGTAGATAAGGTTGATAACACTGGTCAAAAAAGGTATGTCATGCGAAATCAAAATAAAGGCATTTTCATAATTTTGCAGATATCTCGTTAAATAATTGATATGTTCAGCATCAAGGTAGTTAGTAGGCTCGTCAAGAAGTAAGATATCAGGTTTTTCAAGCAAGAGCTTTGTAAGCAGTATCTTAGTCCTTTGACCTCCTGATAGGTCGTCCACCTTCTTATCAAGTCCTATCTCGTTTATACCCATTCCACGAGATGCCTCTTCAATCTTAGTATCTATTATATAAAAGTCGTTATGCTCCAATATCTCCTGTATATTGCCGACTTCCTCGAGCATTTGGTTAATCTCCTGCTCTGTTGCATCGCCCATCTTCATATAATAGTCGTTCATCTCATTTTCAAGATCGTAGAGATAGGCAAAGGCAGTCTTTAGCACGTCTCTTACAGTGCTGTTCTTATCAAGTGATGTATGTTGGTCAAGATAGCCGACCCTCACCCTCTTATTCCACTCCACCTTACCGGCATCAGGCTCAAGTTTGCCTGTAATTATATTCATAAAAGTAGACTTTCCCTCTCCATTTGCCCCAATAAGCCCTATATGCTCACCCTTGAGCAGACGAAAGGATACATCATCAAATATCGCTCTGTCGCCAAAACCGTGGCTTAAGTGTTCCACATTTAATATACTCAAATCTATTCTCCTATTTTACACTTCTTTTCCGCTTCATTTCGTACCCGATTTAATATTATATAAAAATAATCTGATAATTTCAATTAAAATTTGAAAAAATATGACTTTTTATCTATAATTTTTAGACTTTTATAATACTTACTATGAATTTTTGTAATAGCATATTATTTTCGTAAATTAACATCCTAAATTTTATATTTTTTGTACATACTTAGTCTTGATTTCTTAAACTCATACTAATAAGCGTTTATATTAGCAAGTATCTATTTTAAACTGACATTATAGATTATACTAAACTCTATTTAGACTATGGATTTAACACTTCTGATACTTATTAGCATATCTTTTATAAATAGACTTTTAGTGTATCAATTTTTATAAAATAATTCCATTATTCTATTAGATTTTAGTATTATATGGATTTTCAATAACTCTGTTGAGATGTAATTACATGGATTTATAATGAGTTTATAGTATTAAATTTAAAAAGGACTGTATTTCAACAGTCCTTATAACATTTGTATTTAATTCTAAATAAAATTAATTCATTGCATCTTCTACTGCGTCTTGAGCTTTTTCAGCACCTTCAACAACAGCATCTTTTACGTCTTCTGCCTTATCTTTTACGGCGTCTTTTGCATCTTCAGCCTTATCTTTAACAGCTTCTTTAACTTCTTCTACCTTTTCACCAACAGTATTTTTTACCTTTTCTATTTCTTCTTTAAGTTTGTCTATATCTAAATATCTTGTTTTAATATTATCACAGAATTCTTTTATTTCTTCAGGAATGTCTCCACCTTTTGAGAACTTGTCATAAAGTGCCTCACTGATTTTTTTCATTTCCTTTTCTATCTCAGCTTTTTCAGCAGAAATCTTCGCATTGATCTTGCTTATTTCTATAGCGTCACTTGCTTTTTCTCCAACTTGCTTTGCCAAATCACCTGCAGCAGCACCTATGTTTTTAGCAGCATCGCCCAATTGATCTAAAAATCCCATCTTACATCCTCCTCTTTATCTTACCGTCTTTAATTTTACGGTATTATTTGATAATTAATCAAATATTTATAAAATAACTGAAACAATTGTATCAAGCCAAGCTAAAATTTAGTTTAACTTATTAAATATTATATGGTTTTTTTTAACATAAGTCAAACATAAATTTCATAATATTTTATCTCTCAGGCAGACTTAGAACTTCCTCTGTTATTTATAAAATATCCAAAGACTGACCCTATTATGCCTCCTATGATATGAGTGGTATTAGATATATTATCCTGTACCATAATTGCACTCAATATCTGACCACCTATATAAATCACCGCAACAAGCAAAAATGTAAGCGGTATTTTCCCCTGATCAAAACTTGTGATAGATGATAGCAATATAAAGGCAAATACTACCCCACTTGCTCCCAAAAGCTTAGTTTGAGGGAACATAATCATATTTGCTATTCCGCTGAAAAATGCAGTTGCAATTATTATTAATACAATATTGGCACTGCCGTATTTTTCTTCCAACAAAGGTCCTACTACCAATATTATCAACATATTATTGATATAATGCGACCAGTCTATATGTCCAAGCACATGAGTAAATAATCTGATATATGTCAGCGGGTTGATTGGACTTGAACGATATACCGAAAAAAACAGTTTGGTACTGGCATTATTTGTTGCTAAGCCTAAAAGCAAAGATATTAATGATACGAACACAAAAGTCAGCACTACCGGCGAATTGAATTTAATCCTGGAAAACATAGACTCCTCCTTTGTAAAATTTGTTACTTATACTAATAGTTTTTCTTCCTAAATAATGCTAAATTTCAGTTTTAAGAAAGGCAAAACTTAAAATAAAATATCCGTATTTATACCCTATTTTAATATTACAACTATTTTTATTTAGAATAATTTCATATATTTATAGTTTAAAATTTCATTGTATTTTATCATATTTATTATCAATAGTCAAAACTGCTCTTGTATTTTTTGAAAATACTTGGACAGATAAGAAAAATCACTACTATAGTCTTGATTTTATTTTCCTATTTCTGCTCTAAGTAAATTTCTTAAAAAGCAACTTTAGTTCTATGTATAAATATACTGAAATTTTAATTAAAAAATAAACTTTTAAAAAACTGTTGACAAATTTTGATAGGACTATTATACTATAATAACATATGAAATTTATTTTTCATGATAAACTTCCTTTTTATATAATAATAACTCCAAACGAAGACTTACCAAACAAAAAACCTCTTAGAGATAATCTTTAAGAGGTTTTTTCTGTATTATTATACTATGCTATTCAATCCATAGCTGCACTAATATTTACTAAAACAATAGCAAGTTTTGCTTGTATAAAATCTCAAATTAATTGTAAATACAAGATATTTAAAGAGACTTTACCACAGTTCAAATAAAGTTCAATGTGATTAAGACATTAACTTCCATCTATTTTTCTTCTTGAACTACCCTACTTTTTTAAAAAAACTATTTACAATTAATATGCTATAATTTTAAAATTTTATATAGCGTAACTAATCACTATTGCATTTTTTATTGATTTCAATAATATCCAAAGATGCTTATTAGGAATGAGTTTTTTCTAAAAGCTCATTTTTAAGAGTCCAGAGTTTCTTTGACAGGTCTACCTTATATATCTGAGGGTTTTGATTTCTTCTATATTGTATCCATAGCGACTCTTTTTCTTCCTGAGTATGTTTTTTTATCTCGCTTACCTTTCTTTTTTCTCTGACACATTTTCCATCTATGAAAAGAGGATGTAGTAATTTTTTTACATAAAAATTATTAAAAGTCATCTTCTTCCATGTGTGGACAGGGTCAAATATAGTAAGAGGCTCATTTTCATTTATCTCTTCATCTTCTAAAACTATTAGGTCTGCCCTCGCCTTATGGTCGTCAGCCCCATATATTCTGTATATATTTTTGGGATACGGATTGTTAATCTTTGCAGGATCTTCAGATATCTTTATCTTAGGTATTAGCTTGCCGTCCTTTATCACTGCGCAAAGCTTATATACTCCGCCAAGTGCAGCCCAGTCAAAAGACGTTATCATCTTGGTACCTACTCCCCAGACATCTATTTTTGCTCCCTGATTTTTAAGAGAGGTGATGGTATTTTCGTCAAGGTCGTTGGATGCAGTTATCTTTACATTTTCAAATCCTGCCTCATCCAGTCTTCTTCTTACTTCTTTAGACAAGAATTCCAAGTCTCCTGAGTCAAGTCTTACTCCCAAAGGCTCATATCCCTGTTCTCTAAGTTCTTTAAATACTGTGATGGCATTGACTATGCCGCTGCCAAGCGTATCATAGGTATCAAGCAACAACATTGTCTTAGACGGATAAGTCTTGGCATAGGCTCTGAACGCTTCCAATTCACTGTCAAAGCTTTGCACCCAGCTATGAGCATGAGTACCAAGTACCGGCACGTCGAACATCTTACCTGCAAGCACATTGGAAGTACCTATACAACCTCCGATAACGGCAGCCTTTGCTCCATATAGTCCGGCATCAGGTCCTTGAGCCCGCCTAAGTCCAAACTCCATAACATCGTCACCCATGGCGCTGTAGCAGATTCTTGATGCCTTTGTAGCAATGAGAGTCTGGAAATTTACAATGCAAAGTATGGCGGTTTCTACAAACTGAGCCTGCATAGCCTTTGCTTTTACCCTTATTATAGGCTCGTTCGGAAACATTATACTTCCTTCTTCTACTGCATATATCTCACCTTCAAACTTGAAGTCCTCAAGATATTTTAGAAAGCTTTCATTAAAAATATTTTGCTTTCTCAGATAATCTATGTCTTCCTTAGTGAATTTCAGATTTTCCACATAGTCTATCACTTCATTGATACCGCAAACTATCGTATACCCGCCGTTATTCGGATTTTTGCGATAAAACATATCAAATACCATTATTTCATCGCTCTTTTGATTAAAGTCATAGCCGTTCATCATCGTAAGCTGATAAAAATCGGTAAGCATAGTAATATTAAGCATATCTTCTCCTTTATTTCACAAGATATTTGAACTCCCCATAGCCCTCTTTATCCATATCTTCAAGCGGTATAAACCTAAGCGCCGCACTGTTGATACAATATCTTAGTCCTCCAAGTTCCTCAGGTCCGTCTTCAAAAACATGACCTAAGTGTGAATCTCCAACCCTACTTCTAACTTCAGTCCTATCCATATTGTGAGAAGTATCTCTTTTGTATCCAACTACATCCTTGTCAATGGGTTTAGAAAATGATGGCCATCCACAGTTTGAATTAAACTTGTCACTTGAAACAAAAAGAGGCTCTCCTGTAACTATGTCTACATAAATTCCCTTTGCTTCATTATCCCAATATTCATTGGAAAAAGCTCTTTCAGTACCATTTTTTTGTGTAACTTCATATTGTAGAGTGCTAAGTTTGTCTTTTACTTCCTGATTAGAAGGTTTTTTGTACTTTTCATCGTCTACATAAGGCTCATATGCCTTATTTAGATCTATGTGACAGTAGCCTTCAGGATTGTTGACAAGATAGTCCTGATGATAGTCTTCAGCCTTTGTGAAGTCCTTTAAAGGCTCTACTTCCACCACTATTTTTTTAGTGTATTTTTTTTGTTCTTCATCCAATATCGCCTTTATTTCGTCTTTTTGACTATCATTGACATAATATATGCCTGTTCTGTACTGAGTACCTACGTCATTTCCCTGTTTATTAACACTTGTAGGATCTATTATTTTCAAATATCTCTTTATTATCTCCCTTAGAGATACTCTGTTTGGATCGTAGCTGACTTCTACAGTTTCTGCATGTCCTGTAGTTTTGAGCTCCTCATAAGTCGGATTGGATGTCTTGCCGTTGGCGTATCCGCTGATAGTGTCGGCTACTCCGTATATGCGAGCTGTGTATTCTTCCACTCCCCAAAAGCAACCTCCGGCAAGATATATCTTTTCAAGCTTTACTTTCGAATAATCTATGCCCTTGTTAGGATTTTCCATTTTTTTATCTTCTCCTGTTTTATTTTGTGCAAAATCTGCACCTTTTTGGATTTTATTTAAACTGTTATGACCGGTAGTGCCTGTAAAATTTGAAAAAAGCACTATAAATAAAGCCAAAGATAACATTAAAATCACATATTTCATAGCTAACTCCTAATTTATTGATATTTCCAAAATATAATCAAGCGATATATCAAAATTTTAAGAATAACAGATATTTTATTGACTGATGATATGAGAAAGATTTTTTGTAATTTCCTCAGCCACACTTGCATTATTCATTGTATAGATGTGGATGTTGTTGACATCATTTGATATTAGGTCTATGATTTGGTTGCAGGCATAGATGATGCCGGCTTGTTTCATAGATTCCTTGTCATTTTCGAATTTATCAGCTATAGACATGAATTTTGCCGGTATATCAGCATTTGAGAGCTGTTTAATCCTTGTGAGCTGAGCTACATTGGTAACAGGCATTATACCTGCTATAACCGGAATCTTCACTCCTATACTGCGTAGTCTATACATAAATCTGTAGAATATACTGTTGTCAAAAAACATCTGAGTAGTTAAAAAATCTGCTCCAACTTCCTGTTTCAACTTCAAAAACGCCAAGTCAGTATCCTTATTTCTACTTTCAGGATGTATCTCAGGATAGCAGGCTGCTCCTACGCAAAAATCATAGTTTTCCTTTATATACTCAATAAGTTCACTGGCGTAAAGCAAATCCTTTTTTTGTTCGAATTTATCCTTATCCATTATATCCCCTCTTAGTGCAAGGATATTTTCTATATTGTTATTTTTGATATCACTCAACTTTTCGTCTATGTCATCCTTACTTGATGATACACAAGTAAGATGTGCTAATACATCTGTTTTAAGCTCATTTTTAATGTGACTTGCCACCTTTACAGTGTTTTCACTTGCTCCACCGTTGGCACCGTAAGTCACTGAGCAAAATGCTGGATTGAGCTTTGATATGGCATCCACTGTATTTATAACAGGCTCCATTGGTTGACCATATTTTTGAGGGAAGACCTCAAACGAGATATTTATTACATTTTTTCTTAATATATCTTTTATCTTCATCTTATCACCTTTAACTTTCCAAATATTCAATACGGCAAGTATTATATCACTAATAGCTTTAATAATCAATATTGCTTAGAGATTTTTCTACTATTTCAGTATATTTTTAAGAATATATTTCTTATATTAAAGTTTTTATCAAAGATAAAAATTCAAGAATTCTTAGTTGAATATCTATTGAATTCCCATACATACTTTAGTATAATGTCTTTAGTTACATATAATAATAAAATAAGTTTAATATATGGGATGTTTAAAGGCTATTTTACTTATATTAAGCCAAATGTCAAGTAAAATATCAGCATTGAAATCTTATAATACTATTGTATATAAACTATTTTATTGTAGTTTTTGTTAATTTTTATATTAAAGGAGGTTTTTATTTTGAAAAAAAGATTATTATTTTTACTCCCCCTATTATTTATCTTTATATTTACTATGCAGTCTTTTGCTAGTAACAAAATTTTAGCTGAAGAATTTTTTGTCTTTGACGACCAAAAGGAAATAGAATTTCCTAACGATAACGCTGCTGAAATTGCTGAAAACATAAAGATGATTGATCCTTACTACAATGAATATGAAGTCATTGTAAATGTTCTTGGAAAAAATAAAATAGCAATATCACCTATACAACTTGTAGAGCATAAATTGAAAATTAAAAATCAATACGGATATAAGGTAAGAGATTATTCAGGAACTATCTATGTACAAAACCGTAAAAACCTTAGAAGAATAGTACATCATTTCGGCGGTAACAGACAAGCAAGAGAAGGCGCAACATTTAATTCGTCTTCAGGCTATACTCCTGACACTAATCCCAATGCTAATTCAATGACAGACTATAGCAAGACAAATATCCAGACAGAGGGTGTAGACGAGGGAGATATAGTAAAAACTGATGGCAAATATATCTACTTTGTAAATGACAAAGGTTTGACTATAATAGACTCAAATCCTTTAACAATGAAAAAAGTTTTTGAATTAAAAAATAAAAACTACGGAAAATTAATAAGAGATATATTTTTAGATAAAAATAAGTTAATAATTATATCAGACGTTTTGCAGAAAAATATAGGTCACAGGACTTTTATAGAAACTTATGATATAAGTGATATAAAAAATCTGAAACTAATCAATGAAAATAATGTAAACGGAGAGTATAATCAATCAAGAAAAAAAGGAGAAAGACTGTATGTAATCACAAATGACCACTACCATTCTGATACTTTATATAATGAAATGAGACAATATCCTATAGATTTGAACGATTTATATGAACTTTCCAACAAATTCAAGCTTGTATCTGAAGGTGTGAATCTTGAAAAAGTAATATATATGCCTTTTACAGCACATATAAGTCTAACTGTTATAAACAGTATACCGCTTTATCCTGATGAAGCCACAGACAAGATAATCTTTACAGGCGATCCGGGACAACTATATATGTCTAACGATAATATCTATACAACAAGCAAACAGTATGCTTTTAATGTTGATAAAAGAACAACCGATACTGAAATTAGAAAATTTGCCATAGAAGATAAACAATTCAGATATGTCGGCAAGATTAAAGTTGAAGGTAAACTTTTAAATCAATTTTCTATGGGCGAAGAAAATGGAGTGTTATTTGTAGCACATTCAAAGCCTCCTATGGATAAAAAAGATAGAGAAAATATAATCAGCTCATTCAACGAAAACATGAAGAAAATATCATCACTTAGAGGTATAGCTCCTAAAGAAAAAATCTATTCTGCAAGATTTGTGGACGGAAAGGCATATATAGTAACATTTAGAATGATTGACCCTCTTTTTGTTGTGGATATCAAAAATCCAAGCATGATGAAGATTTTAGGACAACTTAAGATTCCAGGATACAGTAATTATCTACATCCTTACAGTGAAAAATATCTGATAGGATTTGGATATAATGTAGGTCAAGACATATATGGTTCTGATATAAGACTAGGATATAAGATTTCTCTTTTTGACGTAAGTGACTATTCAAAACCTAAAGAGCTATCTGTAGTAAATATAGGTGAAGAGGGTTCCTATTCTTATCTTGGAAATAATCATAAGATGTTGATGTTTGATTCTAAAAGAAACATATTTGCTTTACCTATTTTTGAAGTAAGTTCTAAAAAGGAAAGATACTACAACCATGACTACACTAAATATGATTATTTTTATGGAGTATTTGTTATACAGCTTTCTAATGAAAAGCTTAAGATTAAGGGTAAAATAAGCCACTCAGATTCTAAAAATGCAGGCGAATTAGCAAATGAATACAATAAAAATTCAAGACAGAAAATACAAAGAATTGTACAAATAGGCGACAATATCTATACTCTTTCCCATTCAATGCTAAAGGTCAACGATATAAATACTATGGAGGAACTTAAGACGCTCAAGCTTGATTAATGCTTTTATACATCTAATTAATAGATTTTTTATTAGACTTTAGGAGCTAAAACATACAGTATTATATTTCTAAAAAATATTGATAATCATTGCATAGCATCTTCATATTAGATAATTGTATACTATATAATTATATTAAAACTTATAATGAAGTATAGAAATTTATTTCTTAGATTAACTTTCAATTAAATTGAATTTTATACAAGTAAAATTTCCCATTATTTCATTAATTAGCTGTATTAAGATTAAGGATTATAAATTTTATTTTACAATGTTCTATAACACTTCAATAATATATCACTATGTATTTTATAGATAATTATAATCAATGGTTTTAAAAAATTATGTTCTATTTAAATATATTTTGGTGACTATTTAAGCGCTTTTTAGCATCACTATAAATTTCCATAAGATACTGTATCTATTACTTCATTGATTTTAATAAAATTGAATTTAATACTAAAAACCTTTTAAATCACCATATAGATATTTTGCTTATGAATGTCATACAATTTAAAAATAATCACCACACAAAATACTTTGTATGACTTTTTAAATGGAGATTAGTATAAATAAACAAAAAATCCGATACATCATAGCGATATATCGGATTTTTGTTTATTATTAATTTGCTATTTAAAATAATTTTAAATTTTTAATCTTTTATCTTAAAATTCAATTATCTTAAAATTTCAATTTTCTATTTCGCAGTTAGATTTAATATTATTCCACCATATTGCATAAATATTGGTGCGAATACCAAAGATACTATAGTCATCAACTTTATCAAGATATTGATTGAAGGTCCTGATGTATCCTTGAACGGATCGCCTACAGTATCTCCAACTACGGCAGCCTTATGGGCTTCTGAGCCCTTTCCGCCATGTTGTCCAGATTCTATATATTTCTTCGCATTGTCCCATGCACCACCTGCATTTGACATCATTATCGCAAGAAGAACACCGCTGACCAAAGCACCTGACAACATTCCTCCAAGAGCAGGTGTACCAAGCAACAAGCCTACTGCTAAAGGAGAAGCAACAGCTATAACTCCGGGAAGTATCATTTGTTTCAATGCTGCTGATGTTGATATCTCAACGCATCTTGCATAGTCAGGTTTTTGAGTTCCTTCCATGATACCTGGATTGTTTCTAAATTGTGAACGAACTTCTTCTATCATTTCAAATGCAGCCTTACCAACTGATTCCATTGTTAGAGCAGAGAATAGGAAAGGCAACATTCCGCCTATTAGCATACCTGCTATAACTGTAGGTTCTGTAAGTGAGATTATCTCAAGCTTTGCAGCTGCTGTATATGATGCAAAAAGTGAAAGTGCTGTAAGAGCTGCTGAACCTATGGCAAATCCCTTACCCATAGCTGCTGTAGTGTTACCTACAGAGTCAAGTTTGTCAGTTATATTTCTAACTTCAGGAGGCAAACCGCACATTTCAGCAATACCTCCGGCATTGTCCGCTATCGGACCGTAAGCGTCAACCGCAACAGTCATACCTGTTGTTGCAAGCATACCTACTGATGCAAGAGCTATACCATAAAGACCTGCTACCATAAATGTTACAAGTATTGCCGCAGCTATCAAAAATAGCGGGAACATTGTAGACATCATACCTACAGCAAGACCCGAGATTATTGTAGTTGCAGGTCCTGTTTCAGATTCATGCGCAATTTTCTTAACACTTGCATAAGCATCTGATGTATATATTTCTGTTAATTGTCCAATTATAGTTCCTACCACTATACCTATAACAACCGATACAAAGCCTGTATGGTTGCCAAGAAGTGAATTTGATAGGAAGAATGAAATTATTATAGTTACAATACCGCTGACATAAGTTCCGTTTTTAAGAGCCTTACTCGGATCAGAAACTTTTGATGTCTTAACTATCATAGAGCCTACTATTGAAGCTATTACACCCGCTGCTGAAACCAATAATGGGAAGTATACTCCTGCCATTCCATATGCAGTAACACCAAGAGCAAGAGAAGATATTATAGAGCCTACATAAGATTCGAAAAGGTCCGCTCCCATACCTGCAACGTCGCCGACATTGTCACCAACGTTATCTGCTATAACAGCTGGGTTTCTCGGGTCATCTTCAGGTATACCTGCTTCAACCTTACCAACAAGGTCCGCTCCTACGTCTGCAGCCTTAGTGTATATACCTCCACCCACACGACCGAAAAGTGCAAGTGACGATGCACCAAGCCCAAATCCTGTAAGTATTCCGGCAACATCTGTAGCATTTCTACCAAGAGTTGAAAGGAATAGGAAAAGTCCGCTTACTCCAAGCATTCCAAGTCCTACAACGCACATACCCATTACAGCTCCACCTGAGAAAGCAACAGAAAGAGCACCTGACATTCCTGATTCTCTTGCAGCATTGGCAGTTCTTACGTTAGCCTTAGTAGCAACCTTCATACCAAAAAATCCTGCCAAAGTTGAAAAAGCCGCTCCTATAAGGAAGCACACACCTGTCAAAAGGTTAATTCCAAATGTCAATATGGCAAATAATACCAAAACGAAAATTATGAGAGTCTTATATTCCCTCATCAAAAATGCCATCGCACCTTCATGTATGAAAGATGATATCTCTTTCATTCTATCTGTACCTTCACTTACCTTATTGATAGTACCGGACAAATAAAAGGCAAATGCCAGCGCAAGCAAGCCTGACAAAATGGCAACAACCAGTAAACTGTTCATCATTTTCTCCTTTTTAATTTTTATTTATATAACTTAAAAAACCTTTCAAAGATGTCATTTATGTACATACTCCACATCCGGAGTACATTCAATAAAATGCAACAGTAAAAGGTCGTTAATTATATCAAAATATAACTAATGAATAGCCACTAGAGCTATGGACAAAAGTATGAATAATATAGCGGTAACAGATGTTATCTTTTTATAAAATTCGTCCAAACCTTTTGCCTTATTGCCTGAAAGATTGTCACTCATACCTGACACCGCTCCTGAAAAGCCGGCATCACGACCTGATTGCAACATTATACTGAATATAAGTGCTACACTGACTATCATCTCTAATATAATAAGTCCTGTCTTCAAAAAAATCACCTCCAACATCTGATTTTTTCAATCTGTAGAAATATCAAGACTACAGATATTCCATAAATCATACAATTTGCAATGATGATTTTATCATAAATCAAAAAAATTGACAATATATAATTATAAAAAATTGGCTTTTACTTGAAAAAAATGAAAAATATTTATTCATTTCTTGTAATCAATATCATGACGTAAATAAAATTGACAATAATTATTATTAATGATACAATCTTAGAATAATTCTAATTATTGTATTGTATTTTATTAAATTAATTTTTTTGGGGTAGAATAATATTGCTCAAAGGGAGGATTGTAATGTTTGAAACCGAACAAATGCAGATGCAAAACAATGGTATAAAGCCTTCAAAACATAGACTTTTGATACTTAATTATCTTAACACCAGCAATGTCACACATCTGACAGCAGACGATATTTTTGAGCATTTTAGAAACAGCGAGCACAATATTTCTCTCGCCACTATTTACAATACATTGAACCTTTTCAAAGAAAAAAACATAGTGTCTTTTGTCAGAATGCAAAACGGCGAGTATAAGTATGAGACTACTTTGGGCGAACACGTTCATTTTGAATGTGTCAAATGCAAGAAAATATATAATATGCCCTCTATCAAAGAATATTTTGAAGAAAATAATAAGGGTTTTATAGTCAAGGAACAGGAAGTTTTGTTTCGTGGTATATGCAATGACTGCAATACTTAATTATTAAGATAGAAGATTTTCTACCTATATATCATTAATATTTCTCCTTAACCGTGATTTGATTTTGGCTTATTATGTATAATCTGCTATTATATAATTTAGCATAATATAAAAATCAAATATAAAGCAAAAAATATCCTTTGTCTCATTGATATTAGGATTAATTATTTAAGGAGGAATAGATGAATCTGTCAATATCAAATATAGTTTTTGCCTTTTTGCTGACACTTTTTGCAGGAGTCTCTACAGGCCTTGGCGGAATTGCAGTATTAAAGGCGAAGATTACAAATATGAAATTTTTAGCTGCCTCATTGGGATTTTCAGCAGGTGTCATGATATACGTGTCCTTTGTTGAAATTTTTGATGAGGGTAGCAAGCAACTTATATCTACAATGGGTGATAAAAAGGGACAGATAATTTCAGTCCTTTCATTTTTTGCCGGAGTGGCAATCATAGGAATTATTGATAAACTTATACCTCAAGAAAGTAACCCCCACGAAATGGTCAATATTACAGAACTTGAGACAGTCTGTAGAATAGATCAAAATTCTCAGGAATGTATAGCCTTAACTAAGATGTATAAGGAAAAAGAAACTGCCGCACTTAAAAGAACCGGGATTTTTTCTGCTCTTGCAATAGCTATACACAACTTCCCGGAGGGTATGGCTACATTTATATCAACTCTTGGCAATCCTCAGCTTGGTATTACTATAGCTATAGCAATTGCTATACACAACATACCTGAGGGTATATCAGTAGCTATACCTGTATACTATGCAACAAACGATAAGAAAAAGGCTATAATACTTGCATTTTTATCAGGAATAGCAGAGCCTGTAGGCGCTCTTATAGGCGGTCTTATACTCTTGCCATTTTTGAACAATACTGTAATGGGCGTAGTATTTTCGATGATTGCCGGTATAATGGTCTATATATCATTGGATGAACTGCTACCTACAGCAGAAAAATATGGTGAACATCACATAGCAATCTATGGAGTCATCAGCGGTATGGCTGTCATGGCTATCAGTTTGTTATTACTATCTTAAGGAGGATATATGCTATATGTACTTGGTATAGGCTCAGGAACAAAGGAAAATATGACCTTTGCCTGTTATGACGCCATACAAAAATCAGACATCATAGTCGGCTACGATAAATATGTAAAACAAATAGAAAATTTGCTGGATAATCAGGAGATATACTCCACCGCTATGACAGGAGAGATTCAAAGATGTAAAAAGGCTGTCGAATTTGCAAAAAGCGGTAAAAATGTAAGTGTCATCTGCTCAGGAGACAGCGGTATATACGCAATGTCAGGCCTTATATTGGAACTTGTTGATGAAAATCTGCCTGTTACTATCATCCCCGGTGTTACTTCTTCCACTCTTGCCTCTTCCTTACTTGGAGCACCTATAATGCACGATAGTTGTACTATCTCTCTAAGTGATTTACTCACACCAATAGAAGTTATATACAAGAGGGTGGAATGTGCGGCAATGGCTGACTTTGTCATCTCATTTTACAATCCTAAAAGCAAAAAAAGAGCAGATTATCTGGAAAATGCAGTCGATATTTTGTTGAAATATAAAAAAGCGAAAACTCCTGTAGGAATAGTAAAAAAAGCCTATGACAGTGAGCAGGAGATATATATAACTACTCTTGACAGCATAGACTACAACCTTGTAGATATGCATTCAATAGTAATAGTAGGTAATGACTCCAGCTATGTAAAAAACGGCAAGATTATAACAAAACGTGGATATGAAACAAAGTATAAAGAGGAATTTAATGGCTAAAATCTGGATAATCGGCGGGACTACCGAGACATTTGAAACAGCTGAAAAGCTGCTAAAAAACAAAAAAGACATCATTATAACTGTAGCCACAAAGTATGGCTTGGAAGAATTTGCAAAATTTTCGCCCTATCTTTTGCAAAAAAGTATGGATGAAAGTCAGATGGAGGAGTTTTGCAAGGAATATAATATCGAAAAAATTGCCGATATTTCTCATCCCTATGCACAAAATGTATCTAAAAATGCACTTGAGGTATCAAAAAAACTAAATATTCCATATTTCAGATACGAAAGGCAAAATAGCGATATAAGCTACGAAAATAATGCCGACAATATTTTCTATGTAGACTCTCATAGCGAGGCTATAAAGCTGGCAAAGGAAAAAAACTTCCAAAAAATACTGATAACAACCGGTATAAATAACGCCTTTGACTATGTAAATGCAAATTTTCCTCAGCTATATATAAGGATACTCCCTCGAAGTGAGCAGATAAAAATGCTGGAAGATGCAGCATTTCCATCTAAGAATATAATAGCCATACAAGGCCCTTTCTCTTTGGAAATGAACATAGCTACAATAAAATATTGTAATGCTGATGTCTTAATAACTAAGCAAAGCGGAGCTCCGGGAGGATATGACGAAAAGATTCAGGCATCTATTTCCTGTGACATCTCTTGTATAGTAATTAAAAGACCTAAAAGTAATGGCATGAATTTTGACAATTTAGATGAATTTATGCAATGTTTAATAAATAATTAATATTTTGTAAAGAATTTGTAAGTATACTTTTTTTTAATGTAAGTGTATAATGAAAACATAGAATTTAAGAAATTCATTATTAATATGCAAGATTTCTTAGTCTTACATATAATTAAAAAGGAGGATATGATGAAACTTAAAAAACTGGCGTCACTGGTTTTATCCGGTGCTATGGTGTTTGGTATGGCGTTTTTCACTCCGTCAAAGGCAGATGAAGTAAGCAATTCTTACTTTGATGCTGTTAAGAGTGTTTCTGAGTGGAACAAGGTTGATTCAAAGGTAGATTTGGATCTAAAATTGGACTTGAATGCATTAGGCGGTGAATTTAAAGAAATTTCAACTAATTACAATTTTAAGCTCGATTCTATTTTCGATACTGATGCTATGTTTGGTAAGGTGAAAGCAAAATTCACTTCTCCTGTTTTAGCTGATAGACCTCTACCTGAAGTTACAATGTTCGTAGACAAAAAGGATTTTTATGTAAACAAAGACATATTTAATATGTATATGCTTGCATTAGGATCAGACAAAAAAACTAATAAAGACTTTGTAAAGATGACTTTTGATAAGGCTCTTGCAAGCTCAATGGGCGTTGATGCAAATTATTACAATAATATAATGGAAAAAAATGCTTCAAAAGCTACTACAAGAAAGGTACTGGATTTCTTCGGCAAGATAGATATCGGCATGGACACTGGTCTTACTAAAGACGGTGACACATACAAACTAAGCTGGAATGCTGATAAAATGGTAGATGTAACTAATGCTTATATAAAATATGTATTTAAAAATCCTGAATCTATTGTAAATATGTATAAGGAAATATACGGAATAGATATCATAGCTGAAATGAAAAAATCAGACAGCACTATGACAGAAGCAAAATTCAAAAAATCTATGAACGAAGCTTCAGTTCAATGGACAAAAGAAATTGAACCTATGCTTCCTAAGTTTAAAAAACTTTTAGCAGGCTCATCACTTACACTTGAAGAAAACTTTGGAAAAGAAGATTATACACAAAAATTCAATCTTAAAATTGCTGTAGACTTAAACAGATATGCTGAAATAGCAGACGGCACAAAATACACAAAACCTTTGGTAGTATCTGCTACACTAAATGCAAACTCTATTTCTAAGAAACTGGAAAAACTTGACCTTACTCTTCCTACAAGTGTTGAAAACTTCGACATGAATAAATTTATAAAAGAAGAAGAAGCAAAACTAAAAGCAGACATTCAAAAGATGAAGGACGAAGAAAAGAAACTTTCTGAACAAGGTCCTGTATTTGATAAAGAAGATTTAAAAGAAAACGAAACAAAATCGGATAAAGACTCTAAAACAACTTTTAGCGAAACTAATTTACCTGAAGAAAAACCTTATAAGGTAACATTGGATCCTAACAAAAAAGAATTAAAAGTATATTATAAAGGCGAAGTTGCTCCGGCTCTTAAAGTAGAAACTAAGACTGAAAAAGGAGTAGTTTATCTTCCTACTGAAATGATGGAAGACGAAGTATTGATGAAACTGCTTGACACTGCTGAAATGTATGTTCCTTTCAAAGCTACTATGGAGAAAAACGGATATACAGTTGCTGTTGACTCTAAGACAGGTGTATTGACTGCTACAATAAAAAAAGCGGCTGCTCCAACTTATCCGGAAGAAAAACCTTACAAAGTAACAATAAAACCAAGCACAAAAGAACTAAGAGTTTATTTCAAGGGTGAAGTTGCTCCGGCTCTAAAAGTTGAAACTAAGGTAGTAAAAGGCGTTTTATACCTTCCTACTGAAATGATGGAAGACGAAGTATTGATGAATCAAATCGATACAGCTGAAAGTTATGTTCCTTTCAAAGCAACTATGGAAAAAAACGGCTACAAGGTTTATTGGGATAAAAAGACAAAGACTACTGTAGCAGAATTAAAAAAATAATAAGCAATCTCTGATTTTACGACATCCATTTTTGGATGTCGTTTTTTAGCTTATGATAAAATCATACTTGTATAAATTGAAATTAATTGTTATAATAATTAATCGAAGTCTTGATACTGATGATATGTAATGATGATTTATATTTTTATTTATAAACTTAAACTATGGCTTTATGTATTACTTTTTCATACTTAAATACCAACTATTTTATATTGCTTTTACAAAAGTATTATATATGAGCACTTTTACTTTCTTAAAGTTTTTTAGCATTAATTAGTATCAAAGAAAATACATGATAAATTTTAGGGGGAATTATTGATGGTAGCATATGCACAAGGTGCCAATGCGGCAGGTGCTGCAGGTGCCGGAGGACTGCTTTTTCCATTAGTTATAATGGTGGCATTTTTTTATTTTTTTATAATCAAGCCTCAGAAAAAAAGACAACAACAGATGGAAGATATGAAATCTGCACTCAAGGTAGGTGACAAAGTCGTACTTTACAGCGGACTTGTAGCTGTAATAGTAGAAGTGGAAGAAGATGAACTGATACTTGAAGTTGAACCGGACAATGTAAGACTTAGATTCAAAAACTGGTGCATAAGAAATGTAGTTGCTGATGAAAAAGAAGCCGTAGATGACGACAATCCTGATGAAGCAGATGACGAAAGTATAAGTGAAGATGTTGAAGATACAAATCAGGCTGACGAAGAAGTCGTAGCAGAATAGATATGTCAATTTCAGGAGGAATTTATGAGGTTTAAATCAAAGAGAAATTTTATCTCTGTAATTATTTTACTTATTATTTTATGTGTAATATCAGCATTTGGTATACCTTCAGGTGACGGCTATCTGCTAAAACCTGTATACCAAAGGATAAATCAAGGTCTTGACCTTAAGGGCGGAGTATATGTAGTATATGAAGCACAAACAGAAGAGTCAGGTGACGAACTTACTAAAATAATCAATCAAACTATAGAAGTATTTAGAAAAAGAATAGACGGAATGGGTCTGACAGAGCCTGTCATAGTGCGTGACGGTGATAAACGTATCAGGATAGAACTTCCGGGTGCAACAAATGTCAATGACGCCATCCAAACCATAGGTAAGACAGCCCAACTTACTTTCTTAAATGAAGAAGGCAAGAAGCTGCTTGACGGCTCTCACGTTAAGGAGTCAAAGGTAGGCACTAATCAACAAGGGCAATATGTTGTAACACTTAAATTTAACGATGAAGGTGCAAAACTTTTTGGAGAAGCTACAAAAGAAGCAGCTCCAAGCAAAAAAAGAATAATAATAATGCTTGACGACAAGGTGCTTTCCGCTCCTACAGTAAATCAGGAGATACTTGGAGGAAACGCTGAAATCTCAGGTAGTTTCACTGTACAATCAGCAAGTGAACTTGCAAATCTTATCCAAGCCGGAGCTTTACCTGTAAACTTTACAGAGATAGAAAGTTCTACAAAATCAGCTCAACTTGGTGATGAAGCATTGTTGAAATCTGTCCAAGGTGCTGCCATAGGTATCTTACTTGTAATGTTGTTCATGCTTATATATTATAAAATACCGGGTCTTATTGCAGACATCGCACTTGGATTTTATATTCTTATATTCTTGTTCTTATATACATCACTTGGCGCAACACTTACACTTCCTGGTATAGCAGCCTTGATACTATCTGTAGGTATGGCGGTCGATGCCAATGTCATTATATTTGAGAGAATAAAAGAAGAAATCAACGAAGGCAAGAGTGCAAAAGCAGCCTTGAAAAACGGATTTTCAAAGGCATTTTCAACAATAATGGACTCGCAAGTAACTACAGTAATAGCAGGTATAGTTCTCTATGCCTTTGGTACAGGCCCTATAAAGGGATTTGCCGTTACTTTGATACTTGGTATCATAGTTTCACTTTTTACAGCAATAGTTATAACAAAGTTCCTTTTCCAAAACCTACTTGGCTTTGTAGATATACAAAATACAAGCCTACTTGGAATTAATCAAAACAAAAAAGTTGATAAAGAAATAAAAGATACTAAATTAAAAATTGTAGATAAATTCAAAATATTTGCAGCAATTTCCATAGCTATAGCTGTAATAGGTATAGGTCTCGGATTTGCAAAGGGATATAACATGGGTATCGACTTTACAGGCGGTACTACCATAGATATCAATCTTCACAAATATGTGGAAAACAATGAACTACTCGATATAATCAAAGCTTATGATACAACAGCAAGTGTAGACTATCTTGGAGAAGCAAAAGACAAGATACAGATAAAGACTACTGAAAAGATGGAAGAAAGCAAGAGACTGGAAGTATTTTCTAAATATAAGGAAAAATACGGCTTGAAAGATACTGATTTGCTACAATCAGGCTATATCGGACCGTCAATTGGTAAGGAAATTCAGTCAAAGGCTGTAGTATCTGTAATAATAGCAAGTATATTTATGCTGATCTACATCTCTTTCCGTTTCAAATTTACCTTCGGTATATCAGCTATCATAGCATTACTACACGACGTACTCATAGTAATTGCAATATATGCAATATTTAGAGTACCTGTCAATTCACCATTTGTTGCAGCTATACTGACAGTTGTAGGTTACTCTATAAACGACACCATAGTTGTATTTGACAGAATAAGAGAAAATGCTAAAATGCATCCTAAGATGGACAGGATGACATTGGCAGATGTATCTATAAGACAAACTGTAACTCGTTCAATAAATACATCGGTTACAACCTTACTTTCTATACTGATGCTCTATATCTTAGGTGTGGATTCTATCAAAGAATTTACCTTCCCGCTACTTGTAGGTATATTGTCGGGAACATACTCTTCAATATTTATCGCCAGCCCTCTATGGGTACTTTTTGAAAAGATAAAAGAAAATAAGAAAAAACAAGAGCTTGCTCAAAAAAAGAAAAAATAATGTAAACAAAGAAAAGTCCTTATCGGAAAATTGAGATAAGGACTTTTTTAAAACAATTATTCTATATACATCTCATTTGCAACATCATGCTGCTTTATATATATTTTTATTATATTTTTTGCTAACTTCTATTTGTCATTAATACTAAAAACCGATTAAATAGTCCCAAAATTATATTAAAGATGAGTTGTTCAAAACTAAATAAATTATATTTCAATAAGTTCATATATTTGACATTATAAATGGTGATTAGTATAAAATAATTGAAGTCTTTATTTTAATAAATAAGCTCTGTAATCAAAAATTATACTAATCTTAGCTATTTAACTAAAGATAATTTAATCAATAGTTTAAAAATATATCTTATGCTTCATTATTGATTCAGCTAAAATTTTTTATCCCATATTTTATTAGATTTCAGTATAAAATTATACAATTATATGTTGTTTGCTTGCTTTTAATATCTGTTTTTGTAGGAGATACATAAGTGAAAAAAATTCTAATCATAGGCGGAGGAGCAGCAGGAATAATGACAGCTCTTACTGCCAAAAACAAAGATAACGAGGTAACAATAATAGAAAAAAATAAGACTCTTGGTCAAAAACTCTCCATAACAGGAGGTGGCAGATGTAATATCACCAATATAAATGACAAGGAAGAATTTTTTAAAAACATAGTTAGTAACAGCAAATTTTTTTACAAAGCTTTCTATCATTTTTCCAACTACGATTTGATATTATTTCTGGAGGAAATGGGTATAAAATTATCCTATGAAAAAGACAGGGTCTATCCTCAAAATCAGAGTGCCCAAAAGTTGGTAAATACACTGACAGATCAAATAAAAAAACAAAATATAAGAGTAAAGTTAAACGAAAAGATGGCCGATATAATCATAGAAGATGGTATGGTGGTCCAAATCTCTACGGATAAAGTAGACTATTTTTTGGAAAAAGACTTCACTCATGTGGTCTTGGCAAGCGGTGGACTATCTTATAATAAAAACAATAGTTTTGATATATTGAAAAACAAGGTAAAAATCACTCCACTATACCCTTCACTTGTAGCTGTCAACACTCTTGACGACTTTTCAAATTTGTCCGGTATATCTTTACAGGATGTAAGCATAATAGCTAATATCGACAAAAAGAGCTATCAAAGTCATGGTAGCCTACTATTTACAAACAAGGGTGTCAGCGGAAGTGCTGTAATGGATATGACTGCTTATATAAGCCCTTTTCAAGATAAGTATAACAAAGATAATCCATATCTGCAAAATTTGGAAGAAGTAGTAAGTTATAAGAGTGAAAAAGTATTTTTAAATATTGATTTTTTGCCTAATCTAAGTGATGAAGACTTACAAAGTATACTTTTTAACAATTCAAAAAAGAAGCTCAAGACTAAATTATCAGCTTATATACCGCTAAAACTTTCAAGTTTTTTACTTCAAAAATATGAAAATGTAGATATACACAATCTCAAAAAATCTGAAAAAACTGAAATAATAAGCAATATTAAGAGTTTTAAGTTGCAAGTAAAAAGTTATGGAAGTATAAAGTCAGCAATTGTAACAAAGGGTGGAATAGATGTAAGTGAAATATCACCATCTTCCATGAGATTAAAAAAGGTCGAAAACCTATATGCAGTAGGAGAATGTATAGACCTTGACGCACTTGAAGGAGGTTATAATCTTCAAATTGCATTTTCTACAGGACATCTTGCAGGAAGTCACTTATCCTTAGACTAAGTCCGCTACAATAAAATACATCTTTAGTATAATCTTAAAAGCCTACATAGGATTGGCGAATATTACACCGATATTAAGGTTTAAAAATCAAAAAAAGGAGGGAAAACATTGGAAAAAAAACACACCGAATTTTTCATTTCAATTCTGTCAGTATTTTTTATGCTGTACAGTCTCTTCATACTGAGCCAAAACACAGAAACTTCAAATGCTATCTCAGTACTTATGGTTTTTAGTACCTTAATATTTTTTCTGTTAAATTTTCAAAAATCAAAGAGCAACAACAGAATTAATGCTATTTGCGTCGTTATTTACTGTTTTTTCAGGACTGTACTTGACGTAAACAGATTACTTATATCACAAGGAAATAACCCCATCAGCGAGACTCTTTCCGACATTTTATACTCATCATCTTCAATATTTATACTTGTTCCGGTAGCACTGATATTTGTCAGCAAGCTGGACTTAATAGATAAAAAACAGCTGCTTATAGATACTATTGCCATAGCAGCCTGTCTTTACTATATACTGGAGCTGATATTCTTTGCCGCCCTAGCAAATGTAAACGGCAATATCACACATGCACATATAATATTCCTGGTACTTGCTCTTGATATTATACTAAATACAAGTTTGTTCTTCTTGTTTTCTGTATTTAAAATCAGCTTTTTCCAAAAAGAAGATACTTTGAAAATAGTGGCTATAATAGTTATTTGCTTTGCTAATTCTCTAAGAGTGTATACAAGCATGCTCTCAAGTCAGTATCACTATATCATATTTATGGTAACATACTTTTTATTCTTCTCTGTAATTGCTCAGACTTTCATATTTATGAAAGATGAAGATAAAAATGCTGAAATCATGCCAAAATTCAAGATACACAATATTATAGTCAGTAAAACTACCAATACCATATTATTCTTATTTTCTTTTGTAATTTTAATAGAAATTTTGCTATATCATCTGAATGTAGAAAAAAATATTACCAATATATTTTCGGTCCTCTTTGCTATGATATTGTATCTTTTGGCAAATTTGAATGAAAAGAATAATATGTTGGCAAAAAATACCAAACTCGCAATAGAAAGCGAAGTATCGATAAAGGCTTATAACGATATGAAGGGCGAGTATAACAAAATGATTAATATGTCCAGAGTAGATCCTCTGACAGGCCTTAACAATCGTAGTTATATGATGGCTGTCTTTGATGAGCTTGATAACGGAAAGCCACTTAATAACTTTGCTGTTTTTGTAATAGATATTGTACAATTTAAAACTATAAATGAAATTACGGATCATAAGACAGGTGACTTGGTACTCAAAGAGATAGCTTCATTGCTTAAGGCTATGTTCCCTGATGATCTTATATTTAGATCTGACTCCAACGAATTTGCAATACTAATACAGGATAAAATTGAGGACGAAGAACAACTTTATTTAAAATCTCAAGATATAGCGGTGTTGCTTACATCCCCTATAATATTTGACAACTACACTTTCAATCCTGATATAGCTATAGGATGTGACAGATACAATGAAAATACGAAAAACCATATGGACATATTTAAAAATGCTGAATATGCCTGTTCTTATTCTAAGAGAAACTTTACAAATTCATACTGTATAACAGTTTTTGGAGATGAAATAGCCGGAATATTGTCAAAAAAGACTATGATTGAAAAAATGCTTCATAAGATAAATTTTGAAGATGAATTTATAATGTACTACCAACCACAGTTTGACATTGACGGCGAAAATTTAATTGGAGTTGAAGCCCTACTTCGTTGGTATTCTCCTAAAGTAGTAACTATGATTCCTCCAAGCGACTTCATACCTGTAGCAGAAGAGAGTAATATAATTACCAAACTCGTCAGATACACAATACAAAGTGCAGTACCTCAGATTAAGGAATGGAATGAAAAATACGGTACAAATATGAAAATGTCTATTAACCTGTCACCAAAGTATCTGAATGCTGAAAAGTTTTTAAAAGAACTTAAAGATATAATAAAGCAAGTAGACATCTCTCCTACATGGATAGAATTTGAAATAACGGAAAACTCTCTTATGAAATCCGGAAAAAAGATGGTGGATTTTTTTGAAAAGCTTGTAGATATGGGTATAGGAGTAAGCATGGATGATTTCGGTACAGGCTATTCATCTCTTGCCTACCTGAAACATTTCAAATTGACAAAGCTCAAGATAGCAAAAGAACTTATTGAAAGTATCGAAACTGACGGCACTGAAACAAAGATAGCCGAAGCTGTAATAACTATGTCCAAGGCACTTGGCATAACAGTAATAGCCGAGGGAGTAGAAAAGAAAGAGCAAAGAGATAAACTCAAAGATTTGGGTTGTGACCAAATACAAGGATTTTTATACGGTAAGCCTGTACCTGCTTCAGAGTTTGAGAGAAAATATCTAAAAAAATAAAAGAAAAAAGCACCTGATAAACAGGTGCATTTTTTTGTCTTTGATAAAAGATGAATCTTATTTTTAGTAGTACTCAACTATAAGTGATTCAGTTATTTCTATTGGAACATCTTCTCTGTTTGGAAGAGAAACGACCTTTCCGCTGTAATTATCTATATCTTTTTGAAGATATGGAAGTGTTACATTTGAAGAGGCAAAATTATCTTTGAATAATTGTGTAGATCTTGATTTTTCTCTAAGAGTTATAGTGTCACCTACAGAAACTTTGTATGAAGGAATGTCTACTTTCTTTCCATTTACAAGAAGGTGTCCGTGATTTACTATTTGTCTAGCTTGTCTTATTGAAGATCCGAATCCCAGTCTGTACGCTATGTTGTCCAGTCTCATTTCCAATCTCAATATTAATTTTTCTCCCGGATTTTCTTGTGATTTTAGAGCATCTTCTACGTATTTTGCAAATTGTTTTTCAAGTACGTCATAATATGCTTTCAACTTTTGTTTTTCAAGAAGTTGCTTTCCATATTCAGACATTTTCTTAGTAGGTTTTGGTCCTCTTTTTAATGCTTTCGGATGTCCACAAACATTTACTCCGAATCTTCTTGCCACTTTGAATCTTGGTCCTCTTTGTCTTGCCAATTGATTTTCCTCCTAATTGGAACATAATTTAATATAATTAAATATCTATTACGTACCAACAGCCGTGAGAAGATTATAATATAAAAAGATATATTTGTAAATAGCAATATTCTTATTTTCATAAAATTTCATCTTAGTGTAAAATTATACAAAAAACAATTCTGAATAGACAAACTAAAATATTGAATTTTCTCATATAATACTAATCACCGTTTATATTGCCAAGCAGTTATTTTAAATGACTTTATATATATTAGAGATTTTCAATAATTTTTTTGTAACATAAATACATGGCTTTTTAACAGGTTTTTAGTATAAAGCTAAATTAAAATAGCTTTTTGTATGAAAACAAAACTTTATATAAAATTCACTTTTTGACATATGTCTAAAAAAATGATACAATCCTTATAGATAATACCTATAATTTGTAATACTATATTCATATAAAAATTAATAAGGAGATATTATGAAAGTAAGTCAAAGACTCTACGATTCCACAAAAAATATTTGGAGGCTATATCTAACTCATCCTTTTATCAGAAAGCTCAAAGACGGTAGCCTTGATATAACAAAATTTAGACGTTTTATGCTCGAAGATTATCTCTATCTTTTTGAATATGTAAAAGTCTTTGCCATAGGTCTTAGTAAAACTAAAGACTTTGATTTGATGAAGATGTTTGCTGAGAGCATTGACGCCATACTCAATCATGAAATGGATATACACAGAGCCTATATGAAACGCATAGGTATAAGCGATGATGAAGTGCGAAGCTTCAAAGCCTCTCTTAATAACACATCATATACAAGCTATATGCTATCTATAGCCCAAGCCGGTGATGCAATAGATACCGTGTCAGCAGTACTTGCCTGCTCATGGAGTTATGCAGAAATTGGAGACTATCTTGCAAGTGATGAAAATGCACTTAATCACGAGTTTTACGGTCAATGGATAAAGGGATATTCCGGTAAAGAATACCAAGATACCAACAATATGCTTATAAATCTGCTCGATAATATTACAAAAGATATAACAGAAGAAAAATACAAGAGACTCGAAGAAATATTTATAAATTGCAGTTTGTACGAAAAATATTTTTGGGACATGGCATGGGGCGAAGAATAATCGCCCCTTTTTAAATCCTTATCTATATATTTTGTATCTACCTATTGATAAGCTCATATAAATGTTCATTTTATTTAATACAAAACTCAGCTTTAAAATAGAGAGCTATACATACTTTAAAATACAAATTTACTTGCTATATCTAATAAAACTTTAATTAGCGGTAGTGTTTTTTGTAACTTTACAAATATGAACAATAAGACTATAATTAGGATATAAGTAGTTAATATTAGCCGTCTATATATGCAGTACCCGTTTATATTTATAGTAGTTTTATAGATTTATTAATTTCATTAAAAACTGAAAAGTCATATACATTTATTTTTCTCAATTGCTTGCTATTACTTAGCAATGACAGTTGTATAATAATCAATAATATTTTAAATGCTTTTTAGTATAATTTCATTTAACTTAGGAGAAAATCATGTCCAATAAAAATAAACCAAACTACACACTAAAAGACAGTTTATTTATAGACCTGTTCTCAGATAAGATGAGATTAATACAACTAT
>CAUQVF010000029.1:0-33488 GCA_963521605.1 uncultured Peptostreptococcaceae bacterium
TATATTGTCAATGAAGAAAAGACCGATGAACAGCTTTTGGTCAGCACGCATAAATGCCACGAATCTTCTGCTCATACTCAGTTTTTACGAACAAGAGAGGAGGCGGGAACAAAGGGAACTGTCCTTGCAAGACATCTCATTCAGTCCTTTCTTCCTGGCGAAGCTACACCTGAAACGGCTCATCAAATTGGCATTGAGTTATGTAGAAAAATTCTAAAAGACGAGTATGAATATGTTCTTACAACGCATATAGACAAAGGGCATATACACAATCATATCATCTGTGCGTCCATAAGGTACGAAGTAAATCCATTTTAGCAAAATGGTAGAATAGTAGTTTTAATATCTAGGGTCAATAACTAACTTAGAGGAGAAATCCAAAGAGGACAATAGCACGTTATTAAAGTCATAAGTTGGATAGATATCATTCCACGACTGAATGGCGAGACCTAAAGTTGATATGAGGATAAAATCTAAACTGATTGAATGCCAGTCCGAGGAACATTTGTGGTGGTAATAACGAAAGATATCTATATACGTTATGTTGAGTGTACCTATGTAACGAAGATTAATGCATTAGGCAAAACTTTACACTCAATCCGCTTGCATAAGCATGAAAGGACGAAAAGCATATCCGACAATCAACGCTTGCTTTTTACTTCGATACTAAATGGAGATTACCTAAGTCAGAAAGCGAAAAAAATGCTATGGTTTTAAGAACCTGAATATCTGATATGGTAACGGAGCCTTCGTAGTAATCCGAGAGAGATAATGACTCTTACATGGTGAAGGAAGGCAGTTTATTCATTCAATTCAGAGGAAAGGAAGGTGCGAGAGGCACTATGAGAAATCTCAACAATGTATTGATTAGTTTGAGAAAACATTCAAAAGAAGAAAACTACACTTACAAAAGATTGTATCGTAACCTTTACAATACAGACCTGTTCTTACAAGCATACCAAAATATTTATGCTAACACA
Source organism: uncultured Peptostreptococcaceae bacterium (assembly GCA_963521605.1). Lineage (GTDB taxonomy): Bacteria > Bacillota > Clostridia > Peptostreptococcales > Filifactoraceae > Peptoanaerobacter. The sequence goes on from CAUQVF010000029.1 coordinate 981, forward strand.
GGAAATATGACTAAAGGTGTAGATAATCAAACAATAAGTGCAATGAGCTTAGAAAGAATTAACAAAATCATTGATTCACTAAAAGATGAAAGTTACTCACCCACACCAACAAAAAGAGTATATATTCCAAAGAAAAACGGAAAATTAAGACCATTAGACATACCAAGCATTGACGATAAATTAGTACAGGAAGTATGTAGAATGTTATTAAATTCTATCTATGATGAAAGCTTTGAGGACATATCTCATAGCTTTAGAGATAATAGAAGTTGTCATACCGCTTTAAGACAAATTCAAAATAGATTCGTAAGATGTAAATGGTTCGTTGAAGGAGACATTAAAGGTTTCTTTGACAATATAGACCATAACATTATGATAGACATTCTATCCAAGCGTATTAACGATGAAAGATTCCTAAGATTAATAAGAAAGTTTCTTAAAACTGGATACATGGAACAAAAGCAATATCACAACACCTACAGTGGAATGCCACAAGGGTCAATAATAAGTCCCATACTTTCAAATATTTACTTGGATAAGTTTGACAAGTATATGCAAAATTACAAGGAAAGCTTTGATAAAGGTAATAAAAGAAAGCAAAATAAGGAATACAAAGCTCTCTATGATAGAAGAAAAAGACTTGAAAATAAGTTAAGCAAGACAACCAATAAAATTGAAATAGATGATATTAAATCAGAAATTGAAGAGATAAACAAAAGATATTTCAATATACCTTGCTTAAATCCTATGGATGAAAACTTCAAGAGAATACAATATGTTAGATATGCTGATGATTTCATTATTGGCATTATCGGTTCTAAGGCAGATGCTGAAAAGGTAAAACAAGACATTGGTCAATTTATCAAATCAGAATTAAACCTCGAACTATCTGATGAAAAAACGCTAGTAACAAAATCAACAGATAGAGCCAAGTTCCTAGGTTTTGATATCAGAGTAACTCCTGGAAGTAATCATACAAAGAGGACAAAAGCAGGTATAAAAGCAAGAAACTTTGGTGGTCATGTAAGACTTGAGCTATCAACTTCAACAATACAAAATAAGCTAATAGAGCTTGGAGCATTAAGAATTAAAAATCTAAATGGAAAAGAAGTATGGTTTCCTAAAGAAAGAACTGAGCTAACATCAAGAACAAACTTAAGTATATTAGACCAATATAACGGAGAAATTAGAGAATTCTGCAACTACTACAGAATCGCAAATAATTCTTCAAAGCTCCATAAGTTTAGATACATTATGGAATATAGTCTGTATAAAACATTGGCTTGCAAATATAGGACAAAGGTAACGGATATTATAACTAGATACCGCACTGATAAAGATTTTGGTATAAGTTATACAGATAAAAATGGTAATAACAAAACTCGTTTACTTTGGAAAGACAGCTTGGCTAGAAAAGAATTTCCCCAATGTGATAATGCTGATGTGATTCATAAGCAAAAATTCTATCTTAAGAAACCAACGCTAGGTTTAAGATTAAAAAATAATAAGTGTGAATGGTGCGGGAAAGAAACTAATAATCTAAAAGTGTATCAAGTAAAAAAGCTTAAAGACTTAACTGATGAATATGCTTGGCATGTTTTTATGAAAAGCATTAATAGAAAAACTCTAGTAATTTGTAATGAATGTTTTGAAAAAATTAATAACTCAAATGAAGAATAAATGGAAATCCGTATACATCGAGAGGTGTACGTACGGTTTGGGGGCGAGTATCTAAAAACCTACATTAGAAATAATGCAAGGCGTTGGATACTTAGCCTACTTAATAATGTAAATATGGTAACGGGCAAATGCTATCAATCTAACAAAAGAAGCTATCACCAAATCAGGTATCAGAGTGATAAGTTATGCAAAGAAAAAAACCTTTCTGTGATTGATGAATTCTACGAGAGCTATAAGAAAAAGTACAAAACAAATGGAAAGTCATGGTATGAAAATGAACAGTCAAAACGTGGAACTTCATGGAAAAGTAAGCTACAATTTGATATTGATAGAATTATTATAAAATCTAAGGACTGGGACGAATTCTTAAAGAGAATGGTAGATCTAGGCTATGAAATCAAATATGGAAAACATATTGCCTTTAAAGCTAAAGATAAGATGAGATTCACAAGAGCAAAAACTTTAGGTGAAGATTATACTGAAGATAGAATAAGAGAGCGCATCTCAGAAAACAGCAATAAAGAAGACTATTCTATTAAAAGGCGTGTAGGAAATATTATTGATATTGAAAGCAATGAAAAGATAAAAGCAAGTAAAGGATATGAATACTGGGCTACAAAACACAATCTTCAAGTTGCCAGTGATACGGTTATTTTAATGAGAGAACAAGGCTTTAAATCCTTTGCTCAACTTGACGAGTATATAAAGCAAAGTGCGGATAAAAGACAAAATTTACAAGATGAGATTAAGAGGATAGAACAAAAAATAACTAATCTTTCTTCTACTATGGAGCAAATCCATATCATAAAAAAATACAAGATTATTTATCAAGAGTACAAGACTAACTCTTCAGATAAGTCATTTTATGATGAGTATAAATCACAGATAACTCTATACAAAAATGCTCTTTCAAATCTTAAAAAACATTACTCCAAAATGCCTGATTCTAAGGATATTTTGAGAGAACTTGATTTACTTCATGAAAAAAAGAATACCCTAATGCAAGAGTATTCTTCTGTAAAAGATAGTATGAATGAGTTGTATCAAATAAGAAGAAATTATGAGAAGTATATGGGAAGAGAGAGGGAGAGATGATGTTTACTCTCCACCTATAAATTCTATAATAGACATAGCGATTTTTTTGGAAAGAATTGGCGGAACCGCATTTCCTATCTGTTTAAAAGCAGATGTCCTAGAGTTTTCAAAGTAAAAATCATCGGGAAATCCCTGTATTCTTGCTGCTTCTCTTACTGTAATAGAACGATTTTGCTTTAAATCAGGATGAATATAATAATGTCCATCCTTAGATATATGTGCAACTACAGTATGACTTACAGAGTCATAATCCAATGCCTTAAATCTATCTAAAAAGGAAGTCTTATTAGAATGTGTCTGAAACTCTTCCGGTATGTCCCCATATCTTAAATTTCTACCTTTTTTCTTTGCCTTCAAAACTAACTTATAAATCTTCAGGTCATTCTCATTATGCGGTCTTGAAACATGTTGAGTCAAGATATCATCTTCATTACGAATATACTTCTCAACAAATCCACTCGGACATTCACAACGATATTCTTTAGAATACTTACCAGATTTTATACTCGGCAAGTCCTTAAATAGCTCTTTAAGAGTAGGAGCTTCCTCAGCATACTCATTCAAACAATCAAAAAATAATTTGTTAAACATTAAATCTTTTCTATATCCAAGAAGAATTAAACGCTCTCTTTTTTGAGGCACCCCAAAATTACTAGCATCAACTACCTTATAATTCACTTTATATCCAACCATATCAAAATCACTAATAATTTTAGGAAGCAATAACTCCCCATATATATCTTTAAAAGAAAGCAACCCTTTAACATTTTCGAAAAGAAAAAATTTGGGATTATATCTATTAAGAAAATCTAAATAATACTTATACAAATAAATCCTCTTATCGGTTGATTTTTTCGTCTTATTGTTTGCCCTACCGATAGTAGAGTATGCTTGGCAAGGAGGTCCTCCTATAATTCCATCTAAAACTTCATCACCTAAACATTTATCTATAAACTCAAATATCGATGGTAAGGTATCTCTACTAATCTCTTCATTTAAAACATCTTGAATTATATAATCAGGAATGTAAGAAAACAAATCTTTTCTTGAAATTTTTCCTTGAATATACTCAAAATAAGGAGATAAGTTATTTATGTTTTTCAAGTAATAATATATGTTTCTCAATGTTAATGAAGAGCAAGCAGCTTTATCCACTTCTATATGACAAATAAACTTAAAGTAATCATTTTGTCTAAAACCTTCAGTTAAACCGCCCGCACCTGCGAATACATCAATTAAATTTAACATAACTATACCTCCTTTCCAACCTATTCTAGTTGATACTCATAACTCTCTTTAATTTCCTCATATTTATTTATAAATTCTTGATTAAATTTTTTTGCATCTCGTAGCAGATCGGAATAAGATCTTATAAATAAATCTCCACTTTGTTCCAGTGATTTAGCAGTAGTCATAACTATTGCATCCATATCATATCTATCGGACATTAAAAATGTTGTTACTTTTTCCAATTTGTAATGCTTTTGAACAAATATTTTATAGTCCAATGCTTGATTTATTTCCTCAGTTTTTATTTTGATATTTGGCCTCTTTAACTCAATAATAATTAATTCTCCATTTACCAAGTTGCAGAGAAAATCAATCCTACGATTACTTCCCTCTAATGTTTCATCTGAAAAATGTTCTTTTAAAATTTTACTATATGTTTTCTCTCTTTCAAAGGTTGTAATTCTAGGATCTAAAATCCATGGAAACTTCTCCAAAAATGGTTGAATTACTTTTGACTCACTTTCATTACCATTAACATACTTTTCAAATTGCTCTATTGCTTTTATTCTTCCTACCGCTACTTTTGCAAGTTCTTTCGCTTCGATATACTCCCAATCGGAGGTTATTTTTTCTACTTCATCAACTGTTAAATCCTCATCTTTTAGGTTTTCTATATACGCTTGAAAACTCTCGAATTTATATAAGCTCTTCAAATTATCTAATACACGCTTAATTGATTCAACATCATCTATTTCTGTTGAATTAGTTAATAATGTATCTTTAACTTTTTTAATGCTGCTAATTTCAGCTGGTGTAAGACCTCTAAAAAAAGAATCATCTAATTCAATCAATTCCTCTTTTTTCTTTTTTCTTCTATCTCTCCATAAAGCAGAAATTTTTGAAACCAGTTTATTCAAATCATGTTTAAGTTGAATAGTATTATAATTCTCTTCCCACAAGATAGACTGCCTAGCAGTAGAAATATAATCATCCTCATTAGAGTCATCTATAAAATCAATATTAAAAAAACCTGTTACATAACCATTAAACCTATCATTTGCTCTATCATCAAAAAACACATTCTCTGATGCTAATTTATTTCTAACATACAATACAAATCCACTTTCTTTTTTTCTTAATGGCGTGGACTTAGTATATATTTTGCCTGTAACGGCATATTCATTCAATCTCTTAAACTCATCTACATTTTGAATTTCATTAGTAAAATCCTCTGGAAAAGTCCATGTAAATTCCTTATCTAACTTATCAAAATAGATTGATTTTGATATTATCTGTTCCTTCTTTGTTTTTTCATCAACAATTTTAACTTCAAATTCAGCATCGTAAAATGAAAATCTTCTGGATAAATTATAAGCTAAATCTTCAATACCCATAATTGTGCTTTGCTTAATTTCTTTAATAATAACGACAGTTCCAGATTTCTCATTGGTCTTTTCATCTTCAAAAATAACTCTTGGTCTATATTCAGTTTCAGATTCTGCTTTCATATCATCATAATTTATACTAAATGCATTTTTCAAACCATCTTTAATTGAGTACACTTCTATGGTCTTTGCAATTCCGAATACAGCTAATTTTCCTAATCCCTTCTTCCCAGTTACCTTTCTTCCTTTTAGCTTAGAAATTCCTGTACCTTCTTCCTTTCTTCTGTTTCTACCAATTACCAAAAAATTCCGATTTAACTCAGCATGAGTCATACCAGTTCCATTATCCATAACTGTAACTATTTTTTCTTCATAGTTGATTTTGATTTCAACATTTTCAGCATCAGCATCATATGAGTTTGAAATCAATTCTGCTATCACCGGTGGAAATGAACTGTACAGTTTTATACCTAAATGATCTATTGTATTTTTATCAAATTTTATTTTAAATCCATTATCTTCCATAAAATGCCAATTCTGATAAACTTATCAGATCCTCCTCTATTTTTATTTCCATCTACAGTCTATAGAAATTATTGTTGTTGGCATTCCAATTATTTGTATATCAAACTTCAAGCTTGCTTCTACTTTAGTTGAAGCATTGTGTATTCTGAAGCTAAATTGCCAACCGCCATCAAGATATAACTCTAAAGTATTCTTGCTATTAGGCTTGTATTCTAAGCTTACAATTCTGGTCGGAAGAGTTGATATAGGTAAATCAATACTTCTTTTTCGCTTTCTTCCTTGTTTATTGAGAGTTCCCCTTAAATTGTAACTCTGTATTTGAGTGATTCTCTTATTGTCAATTCCTATAACTTTGTAAAAGTCAAATTCTCCTAAAAGATACTCAACCATCAACTTAGGAATGTCAGTACCAAAGTCTTTATTTTGTCTATCTAATTCATTTTTGAAGGCATTTAATAATGGAACATAAACATCGTCTTCTTTATTACTTAACTCATTCCACTTAGACCCTTTGGATTTTTCTTTCTCAAGATATTCAAATATGGGTTTAATATCTTTCCAATACTGCTCCGAACAAGGGATCCCATACCACTTTTCTCCAAAATCTAACTTCTTGGATAATCTACTATGCTTAACCGCAAAGTGATTATGTTTAACACTGAGACCTATCTCCCATTCGATTCCTTTCCTTATAATTAGAACATCTCTAACATCTCCTTCTTTCCCCTTGTCATCTGATTGGATTTTTAGTTCTAATTCATCATCTCCATCATCTAAAATGAGAGGTTCAAGATCAAAAATAGTATCGACTCCTGCTAATGCACTCATTAAATATATTCCTTTTTCTGATTCTTTCAAGGTATCCCATGCCTTTTTTGCAGCATAGTAACTGCTATTTTTTTCTATACTGGCAGGTCTAACCTTGGAAATTTCTTGTTGAAGCGTTATTAGATATGCAAATTCATACGCTCTTCCTTGATTATTACTTTTATCGCTCATAATTTCCTCCTAATTATCCGTGCCAGTTCTTAAAGCAGTCTCATTTAATGAAGACTTTTCTATTGCTTCTTTTATCGATTTAGCCATCTCATATGCAAGATTTATAGGAACAGCATTCCCTATCATCTTATATGCATCATTCAAGTTGGTATAATAAAACTCAAAATCATCTGGAAAGCCCTGTATTCTTGCACATTCCCTAACCGAAAGTCTGCGATATAGTTTTTCTTTTCCCGGCTCAAAAATATTCTTATTTTTTTCAACCTTTGGCATTTTAGGTGCTTGGGGATGAAGTTGACATTGTCTTCCTGATGCTTGTACTGTAAATGCTTGTTCATCCCAACCTCTAACTCTGTTCCTACTCATAAATATTGGAGAATAAGCACCTATAAAATACTCATGATTCAGATATAAACAATTTTGTCCGTTTGTTTTATTCATAGGAAGTGCCGGAATTGCATTATCTTTCAAATCATAAATTGCGTCTTTGAAAGTGAGTTTAGTTTTATATGGTTTTGGTTCTTCAAAATTTATCATTAAGTCCTTTCTAAAACCAACATAGAAAACTCTTTTTCTATCTTGTGGAACCCCATAATCACAAGCATTTAACAAAAATATAAACACATTATATCCAGAGTCTTCAAACTCACTCACAATGTTTTCAACAGCCTGATTATGTCTTTTCGCCATCATTCCCTTTACATTTTCCGCCAAAAAAAACTTTGGTTTCTTATCTTTTAGAATTCTTATATATTGATAAAAGAGCTGTCCCCTTGGATCTTCTATACCTTTAAGCGAACCAGCCTCACTCCAAGATTGGCAGGGCGGTCCCCCTATAATACCATCACATTCAGGGAAATGGTCAGATGAAATATCGCATATGTCCCCTCTAATTAATGTTGTATTGTGATTTCTCTCATACGTTTCCCATATTGTCTTGTCATACTCATTAGCAACTACAACTTTAAACCCTGCTTTTTCAAAACCTAAGTCTAATCCACCAGCTCCAGAAAAAAGAGAGATCACTTTATATTTATTATCTTTACTATTATTTATTTTCATTTTCAACTTACTCCGATACATCACATATTCCTACCGATATATACGTGTCACAATATCATTTTTTATATCATGAAATTGAATTTTGCCTAACATTACTTTTTTCGCAAGCTCAATTTTATTCATTTCCATATCTATATATTTCTTTAACAGCCTATTATAGCTTAGTTTTGAAATGATACTTCTCAAATTTTTTAATTCTGCACCAGCACATATTATATCACATAAATAGATTTGTAAGTAGCCTTTTTTAACATTTATTGATCCACTTTCATAAAAAATACCCAGTGTAGTCCTTAGACCACACCGAGTATACCCAAATTGCTTATATTTTTCTTCCAATCCTATCTTTCATTTTGTCTATCATGTTTCTTGCTATCCATTACCTTTTTCTTATCTTCAGACTTATACTTTTTGATTGCACCTAGAACGGACTCTTTTTTATTATCTCCACTCTTACCGTTTACTAAGCTTTTATCATTAGTTTTTCTTTGTCCGTTAAGCAGTTTTTGTTCCAAGTGTTCAAGTTTCTTTTCCATATTCCCAATGTCTTCCCTTATCTGAGCTGACTGTTCAAAGGAATCTGCATAATACAAATTCATTTTTCTTTCTTTAATTTTCTCTTTGAGAACATTTATATCATTTTCTATATTGTCGTTTCTTTCTTCATTTCCTTTCATCTGTTCCTTAGTTTTTAACAACTTAGAAGACAGGATTCTCACATTGCTATACACCTTTCCATTTTCATCAATAGATTTTCTTTCCTGTCCGAATAACTTTACAAAATCTCCTTTTTTAAATCCCTGTGGAACATTTCCCTTATCTCCATAAGCAGAACAATTGGTATAAGTTTTATTTCCCTTATCATCTTTTGATACGACAGAAAAATTCACTACCTTAAACGTCTCACCATTCCTGTTTTTGTTTTCTACTACATCGACTTCTCCGACTACATTACCTACAATGTTTACCAAGTCATCATTTTCTTTTTCAACAACATCATTATCTTTAATAGCTCCATTTTCTTTCAGTTCGTCTATCATATAGTCAAACTCATCATTTAATAAACTCATATTGTCATTTTTCATATAATCTTCATATATTCTATCCAAGGCTTTCATATCATTTATTCCTTTTTCAAAGCTTATAAGTGCCTTTGTAAAGTTCTCATTATTTTCTTCAGACATTTTTTCCAACATATTTCTCATTTGTCTGTAATTCATAATACACCTCCATGTTTTTTGTGCAATTTAAAAAGGAGCTTGTTATAGCCCCTTATCTTTCAACATATTCCTTTAATTTACTTTCCTTTGTTTCATTTTCTCTTTCTTCTTCCTGAAATGACTTGATTTGTCTCAAAACAGATTGTTTTTCATCTGTTTTAGTGTGAAAATTATCTTCCACATCATAGGTAGATTCAAAGTAATCACTATCTCTAATATCATTGTCGTATCTGTCTACTATTCCGTCATTATCCATATCCTTTGCCAAAGGATCATAGATATTTCCCTCATCGTCCATTTCAAGTCCAAGTGAGTTTTTCAAATCTATAGGATTAACAGTTACAAAGTCGCTAAAATCTGCATATTCCATATCTTTTCTTAAAAATTCAAGTGCTTTTTCCTCACTTCCAAATTCTTTTATATAATCAGTATTTGTAACAACTTGACCATTGATATACTGAGTGGAAGTAAGCTCTTCTAAGTTAATCTCATATTGAATTTCATATTTTTCATCAGGTGTCATAGTATAAGCTATTCCAATGTGTGAAAGATTAGGAAATATCTTATCGAATTTTTCATAGCTATAGCTATCATCCTCATATTCTCTCTTACAAAAGTCCACTATTGCTCTTTTTACATCTTCTATAAGTGGATTGTCGTTTTTCTTTTCTTCCACTTCACCCATATCAAGAAGTTTATTTAATTCTGCAAGTCTTAGAACCTTTGTCTTTAATTCTTCTGCCTTTTCAAAAGGCTTTTTTAGTTCTTCTTTGGCATTTTCAAGTTGTTTCTTTGTACTTTCAAGCTTTTCTTCAAGTATAGACAGTCTTTCAGGCATCTTATCAATAACATTATCAAGCCTTTTAATATTTCCGTCAGCACTATTTCCAAACTCTCCTTTATGTTTAGTAGCACCATTTATACTGAAAATATGTTGATTTATAAACATATCATAACTTACTTCCAAGTCCATATTCCTGTATTTACCTATCACCTTACTTTCATCAATTTTTACTACCTTTATAGCATCAAGCAACCTTTCACCTGCTAACTTCTTATCTATGATTTTTTCTTCACCTACAGTCATTGAAGTAAACTTATCTTCTCCTGTTCCTTGTGGCTCTACATTGTTAATATCTGTTTTTACAGATTCTATCAACTTTTGTATCCTTTCAATTTCATGTGGATAAGATTTTGCCACCTTATCTTCAAGCTTATATCTATTGGATTTAAAATTTGACTCAAGCATCTTAAGTTTTGTAACTTCATTATCTAAGTCCATCTTCTCCTTGATTCTCTTATCTCCTGTAGCAAGAGCCTTTATCTCAGCATAGTTCAAACTACTTTCATCAATATCTTCAGCTACTCTTACAGCTGTTTTACTTGTCATAATTTGTGAAATGAATTTTTGCTTATTCTCTATAGTCTGCCACAAATAAGCATCAAAGGTGTTTTCAGTGACATAACGATAGATATTGACTTCCTCATTCTCATTACCTTGGCGGACAATTCTACCTGAACGTTGCTCCAAATCAGCCGGCCTCCAGGGCACATCAAGGTCATGTAAGGCAATTAACTTATTTTGGACATTAGTGCCGGCACCCATTTTCTGAGTTGATCCAAGTAATATCCTCACATCTCCTTTACGCACCTTTGCAAATAGTTCGTCCTTTTGCTTGTCTGAATTAGCTTCATGGATAAATGCTATTTCTTCTTTTGGTATGCCCATAGCCACAAGTTTATCCCTAATATCATCATAGATATTAAACTCTCCATCCCCCTTAGGTGTTGACATATCAGAAAATATTAGCTGAGTAGACTTGATATCTCTTGTTTTATCCCATATTGCAAAGACATTTTTCACACATATATTTACCTTTGAATTTTCATCATCAGGAAGTAAGGAATTAATTAATCTTTGGTCAAGAGCCAGTTTCTTACCGTCATTTGTAATTTTCAGCATATTGTCCTTATCAGGCTCTACTGCCTTATTTCTAACCTTATCTGCTCTTTCAGATAGACTTTTAAGTATTTCCTTTTGTTCAGCGCTTGCCATAGTTTTAATGACTCCATACTTAGCCTTAGGTACAGGAAGATTAAGCATATCCGAAGTTTGAATATCTGCAACTTCCTTAAACATAGACATCAGTTCCGGCAAGTTATAAAACTTTGAAAATCTCGTCTTAACTCTATATCCAGTTCCCTCAGGAGATAATTCGAATGCTGATTGTGTTTCTCCAAATGTACTTGCCCACGAGTCAAAATGTTCTAAGCCATTTTTCTTTAGAACATCATACTGCAAATATCTCTGCATAGTATAAAGTTCTGTCATAGAGTTAGAAACAGGTGTTCCTGTAGCAAAGACTATTCCTTTTCCTTTAGTCATCTCATCCATATATCTACACTTCATAAACATATCTGATGACTTAAAAGCTTCACTTTGTCCTATTCCTGCCACATTTCTCATCTTGGTATACAAATACAAGTTTTTAAAGCCATGTGCCTCATCTACAAAAAGCTTGTCAACTCCTAATTCTTCAAAATTTATTACATTATCTTTCTTAAAATCATCATTCAATTTTTCAAGCCTTACTTCTAATTTCTTCCTTGTCTTTTGTAGTTCCTTTACTGTAAAACTCTGATTTCTATCATGCTTATATTCTTCAACATAGTCTATTATCTCATCAATCTGATCTTGAATATGCTTTTGTTGATACTCCTTGGACATAGGAATTTTTTCAAACTGCGTATGACCGATAATAACTGCATCATATTCACCTGTAGCAATCTTTCCTATAAATCTTTTTCTATTTTTTGGCTTAAAGTCTTTCTTATCAGCAACCATAATATTTGCACTTGGATATAGTTGCATAAACTCACGACCTATCTGTCCTGTTAGGTGATTAGGTACTGCAAAAAGAGATTTACTACACATTCCCAGTCTTTTAGACTCCATTGCACTTGCCACCATTTCATAGGTCTTACCTGCTCCAACCACATGGGCAAGCAAAGTATTACCACCATACAGACTCCTTGCTATTGCATTTTTTTGGTGATCCCTAAGAGATATATCTGCACTCATTCCGTCAAAGGTCAAATTGCTACCGTCATATTCTCTATTACGAATTGAATTAAACTTTTCATTATATCTCTTTACAAGCCTATTTCTTCTCTGAACATCATTAAATATCCAGTTTTTAAATTCTTCTTTTAGAAGTTCCTGTTTTTGAACTGCAAGCATGGTTTCCTTTTTATTTAATACAGAAGCCTTTGAACCGTCGGGACTTATTACTTGGTCAAATACCTTTGTTTCTTTCAAATTTAAGGCATCTTCAATAAGCTTATAGGCACTTACTCTACTAGTTCCGAATGCCATTTCTGCAAGGTCATTTCCTTTATCTTTACTCTTACCCTCTACATTCCATTCACTTGTCAAATGTGAAAACTTCACACTTATGTCCCACCTTGCATAACTTGGTGTTTTTAGAGTTTCAAATATAAACATTTCTATATCCTTTGTCGGTATCCATGTAGCACCAAGTCTAACATTAATTTCACTTGCCTCAAGTTCCTTAGGCATTATACTTTGTAATTCCGACTTTTGATATTCAAGGCTATTTAACTCTTTTTCTAATACTTCTTTTTCATTTTGATTATCATCTGTTAGCATTCTTTCAGCCTGTTTAAGTCTTGATATATAACTATCTACAATAGCTATCTTTTCTCTTATATTCCCACTCAGATATTCGTCCTTTGTGACATAGGCATACTTAAAGGAACTACTTCTATCACTACAAGCAAAGGGCAAGTCATTATCTTCTAAATCAAAAGAAAGTTTCTGATTATTACTTGTATTTTCTCCTCTTATATTTAAAAATATCTCTCCTCTTAACTCTTCAATAAGGGTATTTCTGTCTTTTCCTGTTAGACCACTCATATATTCAAAATCCACATATCCTTTTTGAGATACAGAAAGTACCAAGGCTTCAAGCGAAGTATCTACATGGTCTATTATCTTTGCCTTTGTAATCGTCCTTTTGGAAAAAATATCTCCCTTAGCCTTGAAATTTTCTTCTTCATCAAGTATTTCTATTGATGAAACAAGTGGAAAGTTACTATCTTCTTTTAAGGCTCTTGTATTGCTTAGATTGTTTACAAAACCATGTTTTTTTGAAAATCTGTCATAGACTTCATTTAATCTTTTTTGTGCATCTTTTATTTCTTCTTCACTAAAATCTTCTTTTTGCCTAAATATAACCTCTTTTAAAGCTGTATTTAATTCAAGATAGTCTTTGATTTTTTCTTTGTTTTTATCACTTACACTCTTTTTTATAAATAGTGAATTTTCTCTGTAATATACTTCATTATCAATAATTGTATATGAAAAGTTTTTGACATCATCTGTCGCTGGTATACTGCTTATCTCATCTTCCAAAAGTTCTATCTCCTCATATCTGGCATTTGAAGATATTTCTTTGCTCGCTTTAGTAAGTAACTCCTTTAAATCAGTATCTTCTTTTGGCAGACAAGCTAAAGTATTTCCAAACCTTCCTGATACCTCTCTCATATCTCCAAGTATCATCTGCGGATTCTCTACAAAATACTTATTATATGTCAATCCGTTTTCATCCTTTGCCAAGTGTAGCCAGTTATCTTCTCTTTCTCTTATACCATCTCTTTTCTTTAGGAAGATAATATCTGAAGTTACTTCCGTACCTGCAACACCCTTAAAGGTATCATTTGGAAGTCTTATTGCCCCTAAAAACTCTGCTCTTGCATTGATATACTTTCTGATACTCTCATCTTTTTTATCCATAGTTCCACTTGACGTGATAAAAGCTATTATACCTCCGTTTCTAACCTTGTCTATGGACTTTGCAAAGAAGTAATCATGAATAAGAAAGTTATTTTTGTTATACTCTCTGTCATTTACCTTGAAATCTCCAAAAGGTACATTTCCTATTGCAACATCAAAGAAGTTATTTGAAAATGTAGTTTCTTCAAAGCCCTTTATCTGTATATCACTATTGGGATAAAGTAGCCTTGCAATGCGACCGCTTATAGAGTCAAGCTCCACTCCATAAAACTTAGACCTTTCCATTTCATCAGGAAGATTGCCAATAAAATTACCAACTCCCATACTTGGCTCTAATATATTTCCACTCTTAAACCCCATGTCTGATAAGGTAGTATATATACTGTCAATTACTGATTTAGGTGTGTAAAAGCTTGTTAGCGTAGATTCTCTTGCCGATTCATATTCATCTTGTGATAGATTATCTTTTAAAAAATTTCTTGCTACTTCCCATTGTCCACTCTTACTCTCATCAAAAACTTCAGAAAGTCCACCCCAACCAACATACTTTGCCAAAACTTCTTGTGCATTAATATCAAGCTGCCTATTTCCACTTTCAAGCCTTTTAAGCATTGATAAGGCTTCAAGGTTATTATTAAGCCTTTCACTTGCTGTTAGGCTTTGTGCTAAAATCTCCTCTGTAATTTTAAAATTTGATATTTTATCTCTTATTTCTTCTTTCTGTTCTTCCTTGTTTTGAAGATTAAACATTATTAGCAAATCACTTTCAAGCCTATATACAATAACTTCAGAGCCTGTAATCATACCGCCAAGATACTCCATATTATCCTTGATCGTTATTGTCTTTAGATTATTTCCCATATCATCAAATCTTGTTACAGTATAATCCTTGTCTTTGTAATGAACCACATCTCCAATAAGGAGTTTTGGTCTGTCAAAGCTTATTTTCTCCAAAAGCTCTTCCTTGTTATCAAATCTTATTACAGGTCTATAATTATTGTCTGCTCTTTTTGGTTCAAGTATCAACTCGCTATTACCAAGTCCCTTATTTATAGTTACTTCGCTTATTGTATATTCTTCATTATCCATATATACGATTGTTCCTATAGATAAATCTAAGTTTTTATCATCTAATACAACTGTACCTTGTTTCGTATAGTCTAAGATACTTGATTGTATAATCTCTTCTTGTATTTCATTTTCTTTTGATACAGAATAATATTCTATCTTTAAAGAAGTATATTTACCACTATCAATTAATTCATCTACCTTTTGACTTTCCGCAAAGTTTATCCCTCTGTTAAGATTATATATCTCTCCGTCTACCTCTACTTTTCTTCCTGTATCCTCAAGCCTTATCGCAAAACTGTCTGTCTTACTTGAAAGTATGAATTGAGTTCCAACCTTAATAGCTACTTTCTCATCATTGTTTTTCTTAGCATAGTTTTTAAGTTTTTCAACAAATTCATTCATAGCTAAAGAAGATATATTTTCTTTAAATTCATCAATCTGATTTATGCTTATCTCATCTCTTACAAGATAGCCTTTAATTACGTTGAACTTTGCAATATCTATGTCTAAAGCCTTGAGATACTTTATTTTTTCAGAAGTTATTCCAAACTCAGCCTTTTTCATATCATCAATAAGCCATTTTAACTGTTCCATCTTCCATATAGGTATTTTAGGATTTGCTATTTCTGCAACCTCATTACTTGAAAAACCATATTGTTTAATGGAACTCATAATCTCTTCTAACTGTTCATCACTAAAGTCATTTATACTGATATTTGTATGTTGCAAGGCTAATTCAAGTTTAAGTGTGGCAAGCCTACTTATAGCCTCATCTTTGGTTAACTTATACTCTTCTACAGTCTTATCGACTTCATCTGCAAAAGTAGGATTAAGCTTTTGTCCAGTATCTTCTGTTATTTCATTAGTCATAAGTTTGCTTGAATTATCTTTTGCATTGAAAAAGGGAGCCACATCTGCTCCCTTTTCTTCGACTTCTATTTCATTTTCTAAACTTCCACTATCTCCTTGACTGTCATCTCCTTGAGTGCTGACATCATCGTTTTGTACTGTTGATCTTCCTCGCTCTCTATCTTCCACGCTTTCATCATCTTCGCTTTTTCCTCCCTCATAAAGTGAATTGCCCGTCTTTGAATGTCCATTAGGTGATTTAGCAACTTCTTCTCCTTGTACAGGTCTATTAACATATTGTACTTGCTCTCTTCCTGACTCTCTGATAGGTATGTCAATCTCATCACTGCGTATGTCGGATTGGGAAACTCTTTGATAAAGTCCTTCTGCTCTTCCAGTTGGTTTAAGGTCTTTTCCTTTATTGTATCTATTATCTCTTCCATACTCTCCATGTGTGAAAACTCGCTTACTTGTGTCATCATTTCCTTGCTCATTTGATCGAACAGCATTTTCCTTACCTCCTAAATTTTTATCATCTTCATTTCTTTCGTTGTTAGCTATATTATACTCTGCACTTATATCTTTTGTCAGCACCTGATTTACAGATATATTTCTCGTCATTTTCATAGTTGTTTCTATAATATTATTACAAGCATTAGAAATACAGGAACCTACACTTATCAAAGAAATTTTATCTAAGTATTTGTAATTATCTCTCACAATTTCCATATCAATAGGGTAGTTATGCTTAAACCTGTTAGAAACTGCGTAACTTATGGAATTTCTTATAAAGTGGATAAATGAATTTCTATCATTATCTTCAATTCTTAGATTATTAGCAAGATCACTAACACTTTCATCTGCATATATTCTGCTAAGTGAATATATATTTGCCGTCATACTTTCACTTGCAACATAGCCTTGTTGCTCTATCATATCTTTTAATACTTTTTCATCTCTTCCTCTGTCAAAAGACCAAAGCTCTACATCATTGACATTATTATCTATAGAAACAGTCTGGCTTACATCAAATATATATCCTACTTTTTGAAAAGTGCTTGTACTATTTATAATAGGAATACCTCTTTGTCCCCTCATAACAGTTCTGTTAAATCTTTCTCTCCACACATCAAAACTCGCACAAGCTGTTGCACTTGAATTTTTATCATAGATACTTAATTGACTTAAAAAGTCGTATCTTTGGTTATTTCCTATGACTTTTAAAAGTTTCAGATACTCTTTTTCATTATTTAAAATATCACTTTTTATAAGCTCTATTATATTGTAAAAGTCATTTGTTCTCATTTCTGCCTCCTTTATTGTGATGATTATGCTTATTGCATGAAAAAAGACGATATTTCTATCGCCTTAAATTTAAATATATCATTTTAAATACTATTACTATAATCTAAGTATATTTTCAAAACGGATTCAATTTGATTCAATGCAAATTCATCAGCTTCTTTTTCTTTAGGAATATTTCTATATTCAATCATATATTGAATGAAGAGTTCTTTTTCTTTTGAAGTTAAAACACAAGTATTTCCTTTTTTTATACGTTCACTACGTTTTTCAATTAAAGTTGTCATTTTATTAGAATTTTCTTCACTTAATTCACAATCTCTGCTTTCAAAAGTTGATACATTTCTTTCCATTTTTTCAAATTGATTCCAGTGTCCTACTTCATGTAAGAATACAAATATTGTAAATACAATTTTATTATCAATTCCTTTATTACAGTAAGGTTTAATTATATTATTAGTAAAATCATATAACCCCGTACAATCACATTCAAATATATCTACAAATTCTTCTATGGATAAATCTGGAATATGGATTGATGCTGTAGTACTTATAAAATCTTTTTTTCCTTTAATATTCCTATATTTTTTCAGCTCTTTGCCTTCAACAGGTGTAAAATATATTAGTAAACCTTCTTTTAGTTTATCTACAAGATCTGTTTTGTCATAAAAAATTATTTTAGCATTATAATCATTTATTGTATTAATTAATTCTCTCATTTGCATAAACTTTCTATCTCCTTCACTTGAATAAATTAGTTTCAATTATTATGGTATAATCATTATTCATATTCTTTCTTAAGTTATATACCCCACATATTATGCATTCAAGCATATTCACCACAATGCTATTCCCGGCTTGCTTATATAAAATCGATGACATTTTTCCTTTCTTTTGTGGGTATATTGTTCTTAGCTTGTCAAAATTCTCATCATCAAATCCCATTAATCTGAAGCATTCTCTCTCAGTTAAATACCTATACTTGCCGTTTCCTAAGTCTATCACTCCCGAATTAGGTACTCGTACTTGCTTGGTGGATATAGTATAAGCATATTTGTCTACTATCTTTAGTCTACCTTTATAATTTATATTCTTTGTATTTCCTTGTATATTACTTAGAATTGACTTCTGTCTTACTTCATAAATCTCAGATACTTCTTTTTCAAGAAATTCCGATATGTGTTTAGTAGGTATTTTTTCAAGTTTTTCAAAATCAAAGTTATTTTTTCCCAATATACTTACTACAAATATCCTCTCACGCTTTTGTGGTATTCCAAAGTCCATTGCATTTAATACTTTGTACTTATTTTCATATCCAAGTCTTTCCATTTCGTCCAAATATTGAAAAAAGGAAGTCCTCATATCTTTATCAAGAACTCCCCTTACATTTTCCCAAAGTACAACTTTAGGTCGCATATTCATTTCTTCAATTATTCTTACCGTTTCAAATAACAGGCTACTCCTTGTGCCGGTTCCCTTTACTCCTCCTTTTTTCTGTCCGATTCTACTGAAATCTTGACAAGGACTTCCATGCATTAGCAAATCCACTCTTTCATTTGGTGCATGATATTTAACAATATCCTTAGGTGTAAAATCAGCATTATACAAAGCATTGTAACTCTTGACACAATTTTTATCTATCTCTACATAATCAACTACTTTATGTGGTATCTTCTGTCTTATCAAAGCCTTTCTTAATGCTCCTATACCGCCAAAAAGTTCCGAAACATTTACTTCATCTATAATAAACCACCTCCATTAAAATAAGGGAATAAGATTTTCTCTCATTCCCTAAATGTAAAACTATTTACTATAAAGTCTTATAGTATTTTTTATCTCATCTTCAATATAATTCAAAAACTTCTCTTTGCTTGCTTTTCCACTTGCTATATCTGATAGTTCCATTTCCCACTTAGCAGTAGTTTCGGCTGATTTTAAATTATCTGCCACAATATCTATAAGACTTTTACCTTTTTCAGTTACAATCAGATTTTTCTTATCTCTTTCGATAAAGCCTTTACAAATTAGGTTTTCTATTATACCTGCTCTTGTTGCAGGTGTTCCAAGTCCTTTTTTCTCAACCTCAATGTCTTTTTCCAAAGCGTCATTTCCAGCTACTTCCATAGCTTTTAATAGCGTATCTTCCGTATAGTGTTTTGGAGCAGTCGTATATTTTTCCTTTATTTCTTTGTCATCTATTTCAAGTACGTCACCTATATTTACATTAGGCAAAACAATATCTTCATTTTTCTTTGACTTATACTGTCTTAAATATTTTGTAAAGCCGTCATCTGCAATCACCTTACCACTAACTTTAAATTCAAATTTATCTCCATGATTTTCAATTAAGGCAATTATCTTTGTTGTATTTTCAATTAAGGGATAGCCTACACTTGCATGAAGTTTATTTAATATAAGCGTATATAGTTTTATCTCACTTTCAGTTAGTGTTGATATGTCTTCTTTTAGCGAAGCTACTGTAGGTATAATTGCATGGTGATCACTTACCTTAGTAGAATTGAAAATGACCTTAATACGCTCTGTATCAAAATCATTTTTACCAAGAATGTTGTTTACAGTACTTGTAATCATATCTTCTGAAAGATAACGACTATCTGTTCTTGGGTAGGTAATTAACTTCTTTTCATAAAGGCTTTGCGCATAATCAAGCGTCTGCTTGGCACTATATCCGAAATACTTATTGCACTCTCTTTGAAGTGTTGTTAAATCATAGGGTAGATCAGGTTTTGTAACTTTCTCTTTTTTCTCAATATCTTTTACTGTAATTGTCTTTCCCACTGCTTTTACTAAATCTTCGGCAATTTCAAGCTTGTCAATTCTTTCTGTTGAAAGGGTAAAGTCATTAAGATTAAGCTCTACTGTATAGTATTTTTCTTTCTTAAAGCTTGCTATCTCATCATCTCTTTTTGCTATCATAGCAAGTGTAGGTGTCTGAACTCTGCCTACAGAGTAATTTTGATTATACAGGCAAGAATATAGTCTACTGATATTCATACCAACAAGCCAGTCTGCTATTGCCCTTACTTGTGCAGACTCAAAGAGATTGTCGTAGTCTTTTCCGTCTTTCAAATTACTAAAGCCGTCTTTAATTGCTGAATCTTCCATTGATGAAATCCAAAGCCTCTTCATTTTCTTTTTGCAATTTGCTTGATTATATACAAGTCTAAATATACTTTCTCCCTCTCGTCCGGCATCACAAGCATTGATAACAGTATCAACCTCATTATCATTCATCAGCTTTTTAAGTATATTGAACTGTTTTTTAGTTGCTTTTGAAACTTCGTACTTATACTCACTTGGAATGATAGGTAAGTCATCAATATTCCACTTTGCATACTTTTCATCATAAGAATCCGGATTTGCCATTTGTATCAAATGTCCTACACACCAAGATACTCTATATCCGTTACCCTCATAATATCCGTCTTTTTTACTCCTTGCTCCAATTACCTTAGCTATTGATATTGCAACACTTGGCTTTTCTGCTATTACTAATTTCATTTATCTTCCTCCTGTTTATATAAAAAAAGGCGAAAGATATCATATCATAATCTCTCGCCACTAATTTTGTTTATTATTAAATACTATTTAAATACTGTTTAAAGGCTATTTCAATTAAGTTCATCATCTTCAATATCATCAGTTGTTATCTCATTATTTTCTTCTGTAGCATCTTTATCTTCAGAATCTTCATCTTTCGGACTTTCATTTTCTCCGTTACTATTGGGTTCAGAGAAGAAGTCCTCGTCATCATCTTCTTCAAAATTTTCTAATTCTTTTTCTTCTTTCTTTTTTAGAACCTTAAAGTAATATCCGCCTCCCAACACTCCTGATACAACAGCTATAAGTAGCAAATATGTTCCTGTATCACTCTTTTGATTATCTTTTTCTTCCTTTACTTCTTCTTTCACCTCTTGTTTTACAGGTTCTACTTTTACAACTTCTTTCTGTTTTTCCTTAATTTCTACCATATTTAGTAAATCATCTTCTGAAACCTCTGTAAGTAGCATTACATTTTCTCCCTTTTCATCGTGATTTATGATTAGATGAAAGGTCTTGCCACTCTTGGTCTTAAAGCTTACAAATTGCCTTGCATCTGCAGAATATTTATCTGTCTGTTCTCCGTTACTACCATGATAGATAGGGTACTTTTTGTTTGTATTATCAACATTTTCTATTAGCGTTGCCTTTGAGTTTGACGGAGTTGTAGGTATACCTTTATTCCCCCCTATATTTTCCTTGTTATTAATATTTGAATCTTTTGGTGGTTCTTTAGCATTTAACTTATTGGGATACCTTATTTCAATATCTTTATTTTCCTCTCTTTCTTTTTCAATAATTTTTGTAATTATTGGTTTTTCTTCCTGTATATCATCTCCTTGGGCAAATACATTTATAGTATAAAATACGTTTAACACCAGGCATATAAGTATGGTAATGATTAATTTTATCTTAGTAATTCTCATCTTTATTCTCCTCATTTTCATTATTATTTTGATTGATTAAAGTTGTTGTTTCTTGTATTTCATAATCAGATTTTTTTACTTCCACTTGCTTTTTCCTAAATTTTGACATTAAGTCTTTTATAGTGATGTTGTTTTTTCTGCAAATGGCAATAATCTCCTCATTTTCAAGTTCTTCCTCCCTAATAAATAAAGGCTCCAATTCTTCATTAATTTGAGCCTTCTTAGTTTTTAACTTCTTTATTTTGTTTTTTACTGTTGTAAGTTCTTTTTTCACATTTTACCGTCCTTTCTAATGTTCATACTATTAATTATCTCTACTTCCTATTTACAAATTACTACTATTATTAATTTACTCTACCAAAAGCATAGAAATGTTCTTTCCAATAAGCTGTATTAATACTCACAAAGCGTATAGGATTGCCGGCGTGTATCATCATTCCATTCCCAGCATAAATGCCCACATGAGAAATAGGACTTCCACTATTATAGGTGTTTTTAAAGAAGATAATATCTCCTGCTTTTGCTTCACTTGGAGATACAGGACTACAATAGTCTTTGTAAATTCCCCAAGCTGTAGTTCTTGGCATATTCTTTACACCTGAATGAGTGAAACTCCAACACACAAATGATGAACAGTCAAAGTTATTCGGTCCATTAGCCCCAAATACATATTTTTTACCTATGTGTTTTTCTGCCTCATTAAATAGTGCCTTAACAGTGCTATCGTCAAAGGCAATCCCTGGATTTGAAAAATCAGGATTGTTTACTATTTCAGATAAATCTCCATTTCCGCTTCCAAAGACATCTCCCATATTTCCTTTTGTTGCAAGTAGTGCTTCATAATGTATAACATTGTCCGGATAATCAGAAAATATCTCCCTAATTACAGTATCCATTTCTCTTTTCTTTAGTGTTACTATGAGTTTCTTATACTCATAAGGTTCTTCATAGGTGTAAGTATGTCTATTTCCCTTATCATCTATATAAGTTTCAGTTACTGTCCTATACCTGATTTCAACTTTTTCCCTATATGACAAATTATACATCTTTGCGAAAAGTTCATTTACTATGCTATTAACTTCATTTGAGTCTTTGACTGCTCCATATCTTGAAGTAATGTAGGATAGAAGTTCATGTGTATTATGTCCGATTTGCCCCTCTTTTTCTATGATATACTCATCATATCCTGGGTGATATTCTTCTATATTTTCTAGCTCATCTTGTAAGCCTTCTTCCAAGTTTTCAAACTGTTGATTGACTTCACTTAGCACATTTTTATCTGAAAGATATGATGTTGCTAAAACTCCGCTTGCAGAGTTTATCATTCCCGTCATAGATGTTCCTGCAAAGTTAATAAAGAAAATCCCAAAAATAATAAGACCTATAATGATAATCATAAGTCCCTTTGCTTTTCGTACAATTATTTCTTTTAGACTTTTTAAGACATTGACAACTTCCTCTTTAATCCTATCCCTAAGCCTTGATTTATTTTGCTTTCTTATTGTATTTTTCATCTGCCTACGCTTTTGAAACTTTTTAAAAGCATGTGCTTTCTTGTATTCATCTGTTTTCTTCAGTTCTTCTTTGGCTTCACGAAACTCAAGTTTTGACTTACGCTTTCGTATCTTATAGTCTTTTTTGCTAAGATTGTAGCCTTTTTTGACCTTTTTGATATTGGAATAGTTTTTTATTCCATGAAGTAATTTCGAATTGCCATCAGCAATCTTTTCTGCTGCCTCTACTCCTTGATTTTCATCACTTCCATTTGATAGATAATCTCTTACTAACTCACTACCTTTTGCAAGTCCTGATAAAGCAGATATTTTTATGGCACTACTTTTTAGACTTTGTTTTTCACCTTTAGAAAGCTTATTTTTATTTTTATATATAGCTTTCTTTGAATTCACACTGCTTTCAAACTCTTTTTTTTGCTTGTCTGAGTTTGAAA
Organism: uncultured Peptostreptococcaceae bacterium; assembly: GCA_963521605.1. Taxonomy (GTDB): domain Bacteria; phylum Bacillota; class Clostridia; order Peptostreptococcales; family Filifactoraceae; genus Peptoanaerobacter. The sequence continues at coordinate 24,650 of CAUQVF010000029.1, forward strand.
TGTCATCTTTTTTTCTTGTATAAAGACTTTCAACATAGTTTTTCCTCTTATATAGTTTCTTTTGAGCCTTATGTTTGCTTATATTACCTCCAGTTATCTCTTGTTTATTTAGTCCGTCCACATCGTAGCTTGACTCAAAATAGTCGCTATCACTAAAGTCATTATCATACCTGTCGATTATACCGTCATTATCCAAGTCTTTGCCTAAAGGATCATATATTTCTTCATTTTGGATATTTGTTTCCTCAGTTCTTACCTCTTTTCTTATTTTTTCAGCTATTTTTCTCTTTTTTTGTAAGTCTACTTTTTCTTTATTTATGCCAAGTTCTTTATTTTCTCCTATGCTTTTAGACATTGATACGATAGAGTTTAGCACTTTGTTACTATTTTTTGATAGCAAGCTGTCATTTGTTGTATTTGTAGTGTCTTGAACTTTGCTTATATCATATTCTGTATCAATTTTTCTGATATGTCTGCCATTTTTCTTTGAAGTATATTGTACAGGTTTAGTATCGCAATTTCTCTTGTTTGATTTGCCGTATATCTTGTCTTGAAACCTGTCTTTATCATGGACAATCTTCCCTCTATAATCATCGCCATATTTTAGTTTGGTACTTTCTTCAATATCGATATTTTCCTTACCTAATATACCTGCTTCTTCCTTTATTTTCTGCCGCTCCATAAAGTCTTTTTTTAGTTTTTTTCTCATAAGCTACCTCACTTCTTCAGGTTTTGTTGTCATCTTTTGATATAAAATAGTATCTTTAGGAAACTTATCAATAAATGGAACTATAGTATTTCCAAAAAATAACAATCCCTCACCGTCATTGGAATTAGTGACGTATTTTAATTGTGGCTTGGATATTTTAAGCTTTCTTGCAAGGATTTCTCTATCTCCACTTGCTTGATTAAGCATTAGTACAAAGTCTGTATTATCAAAGATATTTTCTATTTCCATACTCATCAAAAGATCCTTGACATTTTGAGTAATACCTGTAGGAATACCTCCCCATTTTCTGAAACGCTTCCATATTTCTACGAAATATGCAGCTGTAAGTTTATCTTTTAAAAGCAGGTGAAACTCATCTATATAGTACCTTGTAGCCTTATTTCCTCTGTTTTGCGATACTTTGTTCCATACCTGATCCTGAATCACAAGCATTCCGATTTTTTTAAGCTGACTGCCCAGTTCCTTAATATCAAAGCAAAGAAGTTTCTTATTTAAGTCCACATTTGACTGATGATTAAAGACATTAAGACTTCCTGAAACATAGATTTCCATTTCTGTTGCAAGTTTCTTTCCTACCTTTTCTTCTTGCCCTTTTAACATATTGTAAAGGTCTTGAAGTATAGGCATATTTTCTGGTATTGGATTTTCAAAATACTTCTCATAAATTCTTGGTAAGCACCTATCTATAACAGATTTTTCTTCTGCCGTAAGACCACTACCTCCTACGACAAGTTCAAGCATAGACATAATGAAATTTGCCTTATCTTTTAGCGGTGCGTCACCATCACCATAGTTCATATTTATATCAAGCGGATTAAGATAGTCTTTTGATTTACTGCTAACTTTGATAACTTCTCCGTCAAATTGTCTTACAAGGTTTCCATATTCTCCCTCCGGATCACAGATAATTACATCATCATCTGTTACAAGAATGGCATTTGCTATTTCTCTTTTTGCTGAAAAAGACTTTCCACTTCCAGGTGTCCCAAGTATCAATCCGTTGGGATTTTTAAGTCTTTTTCTATCTGCCATAATAAGATTATGACTAAGTGCATTTAGACCATAATAAAGACTATTACTTGAATTGATAAATAGTTCTTCTGTTGTAAACGGCATAAAAACTGCCGTTGAAGATGAAGTAAGCCCTCTGTTAATCTCAAGTTTATTTACTCCAAGTGGAAGTACACTGATAAAACCCTGTTCTTGTGAATGGTCAAGTCTTTTAATCTTACAGTTATGCTTATTGGCAATGGAGCTTATTTGTGCAATAGAGTTTTCAAGTTTTTGTATTGTCTTAGCAAAGTTCATAAACACAATAGTTACAATGAACATCCTTTCATCCCTTTTCTGTAAGTCCTTTAAAAGGCTTTTTACATCTTCTCCATAGGTGATTAAATCACTTGGAAGAATATCCATATCATAACCTGACCTTACCGCCTTTTTGTTTTCCTCAATCCTCATCTTATCAATATCAGTATTTTTTCTTTTTACCATCTTAATGGCCTCTGTCTGCTCTATAGCCTTAATATGGAAAGAAATATTGATATTATCATCGATATCTAAAAACTCTGCAAGCATACGATCTGAAAGTTCACTTGCAAGTATTTGAAAATGACTTGTCGCTCCAATGAATTTTCCAAACTTAAAATATCTACTCGGTGTAAAGTTAAACTCGTCTGGGGTAATATATGTCTTTGTACTTTCTTTTCTTTGTAAGTCCTTGTATGAAAAGGAGAATGTCTTACTTGGATTTAAAATATCATGAAGTACTTTTAATCTTTCTTCTCCTGTAAGACTTTCAGCTCTCACTCCCATACTTTTAAAATTGGATAATATGTCTATCTCCAGTCTTTCAAGTTTTGAGATTGCCTGTTCCATATTATCTGCCTCTATACCAAAAGTTACATACTTTGATTTTTTTAATCCATTATTGCCTTTTAATATTTGACTTTTAAGCATTTCACGAAATTCAAGTCGTATATCGTCAAATCCGTCATTTTTATCGGGTATTTGAATTGCTGACTGCATTTCTTCATTTCTTCCAAGTTGATTTATATATGAAAGTTCAACACTTACACTTGGATCAAAAGAATTTAGGAAATTTGCAAAATGATTGAAAATTAAGTCCCTGTCTTCATCTAATACAAGTTGATAGTTAATATCCTCAAAGATAATACTTTTGTTGAAATGCCTTTCGTCTATCTGGCATATTCCACTTTTTAACATTCTAAGATATGGAATAGTATCTTCAACTGTATAGCGTTTTGGCTCTTTTTTTAAGATAAGGTTTATAAGTCTGTCTTTATCTTTTTTAATCTTTGTCTTATCTTGTTTTAAAGCCTGTTTTTGACTTTTTAATTCCTTTTTGTTTTGCATGAGCTTTAGCTGCTGAATTTTTCTTTTGTTGTTCAAGGTAAACCTCCTTTCTTACACGCTTTTGTGGTTGGTAAAACTTGTGTAGATATACATACTTGAAATACTTCTCAAATGTCAATCCGTCTTTTTCAAATAGAGTTGCAAAAAATATCGGAAGAGTTGATATGATAAGGAATATTATGGCTATATCATTTGGAACAAAGCCTTTAATAAAGATATACACAGGTATTCCAATCATGGCTGCAAGAGTAAAGCCTATTAGCTGTCTTTGTGTGAGATTTAATGCAACCTTAGTCTTTACTTTATTCAAATCTTTTGGAATAGGTACATACGCCATATCTTACCTCCAATCTCCATCTATCTTTTTAATCTTAGATATCTGCTCATATACTCTTAATTTTTGACTTTCTTTGTTTTCATCAATAAGCTTGTCCTTTGATTCCTGTATATTAGACAGTGCTTCAATATGTTGATAAATACTGCATATTTCATCACTTATCATTGACATTGCAGTATTATTGATTTCGTTATATCTCTCTTGCCTTAGACTTATTTCGTTATATTCGTTTCCAATATCTATCACCTTTTCTTCAAGCTCTTCTATTTTTTTGTTATTAGCAATTTTTTCCATAATAATTACAAGCCCTGTTACAAGTATTGCAATTATATTTATTATATTTTTGTTTCCTGTATTTTTGCTCATTTTATCTTCCTTTCTTCCTTAATGTGAGTTCATTACACTCTTAGCAAGAGTTCCGCTTTTTAACATCATCAGTCCAAGCAAAACTGCATAGCCAAGTATTGTAAATGTACTTGAGTGTATATCACTAATTTTTATAGTCTTAACCAATACTGCATATATTCCAAGACAAACCATTAAAAAGAGACCTTGAAAACCTAAGGCGAATAAACCTTTGATATAGTTTGTTCCTATTTGCCCCCATTCTCTGTTTCCCATAGTTGCAAAAGGTATGGCAGAAACTGATGAATATACATAGATTTCAAACATTCTTCCGTAGACTACTATCATAATAACAACGGATATTCCTTGTATTACAATCTTTACTATAGAAGTTTCAAACAAAATCATCATCAATTCTCCAAGTCCTTTGCTTTTTAAACTATCCATCATCTTTACAATCTGATCTGAAGTAACGGTAGCAGAGGTGTTTATTACCCCTGCCGCCTTATTTACCATATCTTGTGCAACATCAAAGACTGCCATTGAAAATTCAAAAGCGTGAGATACAAGCCATACTGCAATCCACATCTTTATGATATATTTGAAAAATTCAAAGCTTTCCGTATCGTGCATATTGTTCTTTTGCATGAATATATTAATAAGCTCTATACAAAAGACTGCTGTTATTATTAAACCAGCTATAGGGATGATGACGCTGTCATTAATACTTTTAATAAAGCTAAAAACTTCACCGTTCCACCCCATAGGTGTCTTTCCTACTTCAGTTGCAATATTATTGACCTGATTGTTAATGTCAAGAAACATCGACTCTAAGTTTGCCTTGATACCTCCGAGCAGAAGCTCTCTAAAAAATTCTTCTATCTTACCGAAAATATCAAACATAGCTATAACTCCTTATTTCAAAACATTTCCAAGTAAAGGAATAAGCTTTAGACCTATTAAGACAATTCCACCTCCTGCCATAAGCTGCTTTATTCCCTGAGATTTTGCTCCAGGATTGTCATTACCATATCCCTCCATAAGGTTGATAACTCCCCATGCTCCAAGTCCTGCACCTACCGCCATTACCAAAACCTTTAATACATCTACTGCCTGTGTAAAAAATTCCATATTAGTTTTCCTCCTTAGTTATTTTGTTTTCAATTTTATTGTATGACTTCACTACAAAGTTTTTATATATTTTTTTATCTTTAGTTCTGTTGATGAAATATCCATAGACGTGGATACTATCCCCTTTCAAAAAGTCCTTAGCTATCTTAGCCTTTTCTCCATAAGCTGAACAATTTATATACTCCTTGCCTTTCCCGTACTTTTTTACAAGGGTAAAATTTACAACTTCAATCTCTTCGTCATCCTTAGTAAAACTGCTAAATATAGGTTCTTTAATAAGGTTGGCATTGATATTAATCATTTCTTGTTTCATCTTAGTTTTTCTCCTTTTTCTTTTCAATAAAAAAAAGCGACTGGACTTATTACTTTTCCAATCGCTGATAAATTTAGATTTATTAAGTTGTTAATTTTATTAAGTTGGACTTCTTATTCTTATCATATCTTCTCCTTTTTTGCATAAAAAAGCAGTAAAATCACTTTTATGACTTACTGCTTTAATTCTATACATCTATTCTCAATTCTTTCAGTAATCTTTTTAAATTATTTATCTCAGTATATAGACGTTCATTAGACACTCTGTTTGTTCTATGAACAAATTCATTTCTAAATTTACTTAATCTATTAATTTCATTTAGATTTTTTTCATACAAATTATTATTCCTATTTACAAGAATTTTTACTCCTTGTAAAAATGATTTGACATCTGTTGTATATCTAACTTCTTCTTCTAAACTGTTCCACAAAGATAAAAATTCACCCATTAAATTTTTATCAACAGCTTTATCATCTAAATAGTATTTTTTATCTTTAATAACGTCACAAACATATTTCATCTTATCTTCAATTGGATATAAATTATCTTTACTTATTGGATTTTCAGAACCCCAAAACTTTTTATTATTCTCAAACTCATAAATTGCGACAATCCTTCTGTTAAAATCTAATTCACCTTTGTTAATATCAGAATCAGAAGTAAATTCAGTTTGTACTAAATATCCTTCCTGAAAGAATGGTCTTTTAGAAGAACTACAACTTATACTTAGCAATCTTACATTCGTAATATAATCCTCAGAATCTACTGAAATTCTTCCTGTTATATATGGAAGTCCTAGTACATAAATATATCCGATACTATCTTTATTATCTAATATCGCAAATGAACAAGCTACTTTAAGCGATTGTGTTACATCTAGTAATGGTGTATTACATACTTCATAGTGTTGTAAGATTGAATATTGGAGTAATTTTATTTTTTTAATTTCTTTTAGCTCATCTACATCAACACCACTATTTTTTTCCAATTCTTTGAGCAATATGCTTGTTGCGTTCTCTAAAATCTCAAATTCAAACTTGATATTTTCTGCATTGTCTGAACGATATATCGAAGGATATAACGTAGAATATTTCTTTTTTACAAAATTATTGTTTTGTCCACGATAAAACAACATAACATCAGGATTTTTGTATGAAAGCTCTGCTATTTCCATAATTAAATCATGAAATGTTTCAACTTTAATAGTGCTACTCCTCACAAAAGATCTAACTGTTCTAGAATCTTTTTCAGAATATGGATATATATCTTTTATTTTTTTTGTAAGATTATTATATGTTACTGAATATTCTCTCATAACTAATCCTTTTTCAATTAATATATTTTATTATGTCAAATACACTCATTTTATTCCTCAATCCTTACTTCCAAATCAATAGCCTTGAAAATCACATCTATTCCAAGCTCGTTTTTTGCTACTTTTTGAAATAAATCTGCTAATTGGAAGTTATTCAAATCTGTTAAATCATCAGCATCTGGATAATCCTCCATAAGTTGATTGAAAGTAGAGTCCTTATCATAAGCACATTGGCATATAGTTTCAATATCCATCTTTTTTTCTCTTGTTAGTTCTTCTTTGCTCTCTAAAATGAATTTTTCTCCATTTATGTCAAGTAATATAGTTTTTTGAATTGGATTTCCAAAATCAAAAAGTTCAGACATGGTAATTTCCAAAGCATTAGCAATCTTATATAGATTTTCTATTGATATATTCCTTTTTCCACGCTCAACTGCTGCCACATAAGTTCTATCTAAACCACATACAGTTGCGAATTTTTCTTGACTATAACCTTTACTAGTTCTCAATTTTCTAATCTCTTGTCCAACCAACTCTTTTATCATTTGAACCTCCTAACAAAAATATTTTTATTTAATTATACTATTTTTATGACTATAAGTCAACGGACTATAAGTCAACGGACTATAAGTCAATTTTGGGATTTTTATTGTATATTTATCTTTGTTATTATGGTATTTGAAGTAAGCTTTACTTTATTTCTTGTTTTTGTATACTTATCTATATCAAACAAATTTCTCTTATCGTAGTCTTGTAAAAGTTTGTAATTCTCATGCTTTGTAATATCATATTTATCCGATAGGAAAGGGCGAACACCTCTAAGCTGAAAGATACATTTACTACCATCCATAACGGTTATTTCATCTTGGCTCATCAGTTCCTTACCTGTCTTTTGATAGTTAAGTCCAAAAGACTTTTGATTGCTCCTTGTTTCCGATGTGTTGTAAAGGTCTATAGTTTCCTTCCCAAGCGTTTCAGAAAGCTCTTTTAAAGTTGTTTTCTCTTTCCCGCCTAAGAACAGGGTACTATCACAGTTTCCTATAATTGTATCTGCATGTTCCTTATAAATTGCCTTTAACTGAGATTGTGCTTGAAGAATAATACTTGCTGAAATCTCTCTACTTCTAATTGTGGCAATCAGCTTTTCAAACTTTGGAATTAAACCAATATTTGCAAACTCATCTAAAAGACAACGTACATGAATAGGTAGTCTTCCTCCATAAACATCATCAGCCTTATCGCAAAGTAAGTTAAATAATTGAGAGTACATAATTGAACCTACAAAGTTGAATGTATCATCTGTATCCGAAATTATGACAAATAGGGCAGTTTTTCTATCTCCTAATTTATCAAGCTCCAACTCATCTTCACTCATCAAGTCCCTTAGTTCTTGAATATCAAATGGAGCAAGCCTTGCACCACAAGATATAAGAATAGATTTTGCAGTTTTTCCAGCTGCAAGCTTATATTTCTTATATTGCTTAACTGCAAAATGGGTAGGATTTTTCTTTTCCAGTGCTTCAAAGAGTCTATCTATCGGATTCATATAATTTTCATCATCTTCTCTAACTTCAGAAGCATCTATCATATCAAGTAGTGTTGCAAAGTTTTTTTCTTCTATTGAGGCTTCATACCAAATGTACGCTATAAGTGCCGTATAATATAATTTTTCTGCTTTTACCCAAAAATCTTCTCCGGCTTTTTCTCCCTCTCCCTTAGTGTTTGCAATTATAGTCTGTACAAGCTTTAAAATATCTTTTTCAGAATGTATATAAGCAAATGGATTATATTTCATTGACTTTTTAAAGTTGATTGTATTTAAGATTTTTATCTCATATCCATTATCCTTGAGCATCTTACCACATTCCAATATTATCGTACCCTTAGGATCGGTAACACAATATGACGAGTGCATTTGCATTAAGTTTGGGTTTACATAAAACCTCGTCTTACCTGAACCTGAACCTCCGATTACCAACACGTTTTTATTTCTTGCATACTTTGGATTTACAGGTCTGCTATTCATTGTCAATCTTTCAGTTTGTGTTAGTAATATATTGTTTTGAAACTTCTCATCAATATAAGGTTCTATATCTTTTCTATTTCCCCAGAGAGCGTTTTGTCAAGTACCTTTTTTGATTTATTGACGCTTTTATTTTGAAAAAATAAATAAGAAAAAACAGCAAACCTTTGTGATTTACTGTTTCTAAAATTGTTCTATTCAATTAGACAAACTGGAATTTATCAAAACACATTCAAAAAAATGTATTTCATTCGCCTATAGGATCATAA
>CAUQVF010000030.1:0-29279 GCA_963521605.1 uncultured Peptostreptococcaceae bacterium
ATTTTTGATATACTTTTTTATATTTTATCTCCCCCATATTTATTATAGAGCCTATTATATTACATAACATATTATGATAAGTAAATCATACTATTTTCAAAATAAATCTATGGATGAAATTAATATTAGATTTTGAAAGACTATTATATTATAATTTATGATGTTATTATAAATACAATAAAAAATTTATCACAATATCATTGATTTTATACTTAACTCTATTTAAACTATAGATTTTATTCTGATGATACTTTTCAGCATGTCTTTTTTTAATAAAGTTGTAGTGAATCAATTTTTATAAAATAACCCGTCATTCTACAAGATTTTAGTATTAGAATTAAAATTAATACCGTATCATAACTTTAAATAAAGTAAAATGTAAATAAAAACTAAATGATTATAATTCTCTAAAAAGCAAGCTACATCAAATACGATGTAGCTTGACTTAAAAATTAATATTATAGTTGACCTACTAAATCCAAGCTTGGTTTAAGAGTCTTTGCTCCAGGTTGCCATTTTGCAGGGCAAACTTCATCACCATGTTCATGAACGAATTGGCAAGCTTGTAATTTTCTGAACAATTCGTCAGCATTTCTACCTACGTTTCCTGAGCTTACTTCGTAAGAAACTATTTCACCTTCCGGATTTACTATGAAAGTTCCTCTTTCAGCAAGACCATCTTGTTCTATATACACTTCAAAATCTTTAGCAAGTTTTGCTGTAGGGTCAGCGAGCATAGTGTATTTTATCTTCTTTATTGTAGCTGATGCGTCAGCCCATGCCTTGTGTACAAAGTGTGTATCACAAGATACAGAATATATCTCAGCACCAACTTTTGCAAATTCATCATATTTATTAGCTAAGTCTTCCAATTCAGTTGGACAAACAAAAGTAAAGTCAGCTGGATAGAAGAAGTATATAGACCATTTTCCAAGCGTATCCTTTAGAGATACATCTACAAATTCTCCATTTTTATATGCTTTAGTAGTATAATCACTTACTTTTTTTCCTATTTGTGACATTATTAATCCTCCATTTTCAATTTGATAAAATAATTTAAATTTAAATTAATATTCAATACTATATTTGAATTGAATATGTACTTTTATATTACAATAAAATTAATTATAATATAAAATTGTAATGATGTCAATATGATAATTAAAATTATTATATCAAAAAATCCAACATCAACTAAGTAATATTCTACCCTGTTTTAACAAATAAAAACCTATTAAAAAAATTTATTTTATACGTTCCATAAATACTGTAGCCAAGCCTAAAAATATTCCAAAGCCGGCCATATCAGTCATAGTTGTTACAAAAACTGATGATGCAATTGCAGGATCTATTTTGAGTTTTTTTAGAATTAAAGGCACAAAAAATCCGCCAACTGCCGAAATCAAAATATTCAAAAGCAATGCAGCTCCTGCTATTAGACCGAAAGTCAGGTTTCTAACTATTATATAAGTTATAGTTGTGATTAATAAACCAATTAAAATTCCGTCAATTATAGCAACTGTAAGTTCTTTTTTTAATACCTTCTTTTGATTCTCATCTCTTAGCTCACCAGTTGCTATACTTCGAATCATTATAGTAAGTGTCTGAGTTGCCGCATTACCTCCCATTCCGGAAACTATGGGCATAAAGGTTGCTAAGGCTACAACCTGGGAAATTGTACCTTCAAAAATGCTTACAACTGATGATGCAAGAAATGCAGTAAGCAAATTAATTGAAAGCCACATAGATCTGCTTTTTACAGACGAAATTATACCACCATCTATTTCTTCTTCCTCATCAAGTCCTGCCATACGATACATATCTTCAGTGTGCTCTTCTGAGATTATTGCCATAATATCATCGAATGTTATTATACCTAATATTTCATTCGTTTCTTTGTTTGTTACAGGTATGGCAACAAAACCATATTTTTCAAATAAGTTTGCAACCTCTTCCTGGTCGGTATTAACATCAACACTTATTACCTGAGTAATCATTTCATCTTTAATTTTTACATTGCTGTCACAAGTTATTATTTGTCTAAGTTGAACTACACCTTTTAGGATATTCCCCTTGCCAACAACATAGAGATAATACGGAGTTTCATAATCAGGAGCACTTTTTCGCAAGAAAGCTATTGTTTCATCCATAGTCATATCTTCATCTATCGCCAAGAACTCTGTAGCCATTATACCACCGGCTGTATCTGAAGGATACTCCAATAGTTCCTTTATATCATCCTTGTCTTCTTCATCCAAGTATTCAAGGATATCCATTTTTTGTTTTTCATCAGCTTCTTCAAGCATGTCTACCAGCTCATCTGATGAAATGTCAGGTATTACATTATCTTTTCTATCTTCCGGAATCTTATTTATAATTTCAAGCTTATCTTCAATCTCAGCTTCATTTATGAGTTCAACCAAATAATCATCAGGAAGTTTATCTATAATCTCATAAAATTCATCTTCGAAATTTTCTAAAATTTCCAAAAAGTCTACAGGGTGAATTTCTTCAACTATCTCTTTAATTTTTTCACTGTCATTTTCTTTTAAGAGCTTTTTTATAAGCTCTTCAACATTAACAGAGTTATTTTCCACTAATATCAACTCTTTCAATTATAAATTATAATTTTTATTTTAGTACATCTCCCTCCAAGAGTTTATTTCCTCTTAGAAAGTCGCTTATATTCATTCTCTTTTTCCCGGAAAGTTGCAATTCTTTTATGGAAATATTGTAAGTAGATGTAGCTATTATCAACTTATCTTTTGAAGATTGCACTATAGTTCCTGGTTGATTTACAGATTTTTCATCTGTTTTTTCAGCACTAAAAATCTTAAAACTATTTTCACCATAAAAACTGTAGGCACATGGCCAAGGTTGTAACCCTCTTATTGTATTAATTATCTCATCAGCAGTTTTATAATAATTAATATGTCCCATTTCTTTGGAAAGTAGACTACAGTACGAAGACTTTGTTTCATCTTGCTCAATCCTTGGAATTTCTATGTTCATCAGTATCATCTTCAATGTATTTTCCAAAGTTTTTTCACTAAGTTTTGCCAATTTCTCTGTTAATGTCTGTGAATTATCATCGATTTCAATATTTACTTCATCTTGAAGTATTATGTCTCCCTCATCCAATTTTTCATTCATATACATAGTAGTGATGCCTGTAATATTATCACCATTTAAAATAGAAGAATTAATAGGAGACGCTCCTCTATACTTAGGCAACAAAGAAGCATGGACGTTTATACATCCGTATTTAGGTATATCTAAAATTTCTTTTGGTAATACTTTACCATATGCCGTAACAACAATTACATCAGGATTTATATTTCTTATTATATCTATTGTTTCTTGATCTCTAAGACTACTCGGTTGTAAGATATCTAATTGTGCTTCACGTGCCCTTATCTTTACCGGGGACTCTCCCGTCTTCATCTTTCTTCCCTGTCTAGCATCCTCTTTTGTTACTACCAAAGCTATCTCTATTCCTAAAGATATCATTGTATTAAGAGAATTCAGTGCAAAAGTGGGAGTTCCCATAAAAATTGCTTTCATAATATTCCCCTTATTTTATCCCTCAACTCGTTCTCTGAGATTTTCTGCCTTATCAATGTATAAAACACCATTTAGATGATCAATCTCATGACAGAGGACTCTCGCAAAAAAGTACTTAGCTTCAAAAACTATGTCTTCAAAATTTTCATTTTTAGCCTTTACTACTATTCTTGAAGGTCGTTTGACATCTCCTGTCAAATCCGGAACACTAAGACAACCTTCTTGTCCTATATCTTCGCCTTCACTTTCTATTATTACAGGATTTATAAGTGCTATAGGCTCATCTGGCGCATTTTCATCTTTTAAAACTTCAGGGTCTACATCAGAGACATCCACAACTATTACTCTTTTTAATACTCCAACTTGAGGTGCAGCAAGTCCAACCCCATCATTTTCAATCATTGTATCCATCATATCTTCTATTAATAGTCTAATCTTATCGTTAAGTTCAGTCACTTCTCTGGAAACTTTTCTAAGTAAAGGATCTCCATCTATTCTTAAATTTCTTATTCCCATAATTATACTCCCCTTTATATCTCTTAAACTTCAATTGTTTAATCTCAAAATATATTTATTCAACAACTTTTAAAATTGAATTTAAAAAAATTATTTCAAATCCAGTTTCTTAAAAAAGCTACCAAGTAATATCAACATAGGATATATCTCAAGCCTTCCAAAAATCATTGAAAAAGATAAAACTATCTTGGTAAATGGAGATAATCCCCCAAAATTCATTACAGGACCTACAGCACCTATACCCGGACCTATGTTGTTAAATGTGGCAACCACTGCTGAAAATGCAGTATCAAAACTATCTACATCCATGCTGACTATCAACAATATAGCTACAAAAACTGTAGCGTAAATAACAAAATAATGTACTATCGAAGAAATCACATTGTCATCTAAAGACTTTTTATCAAATTTTATAGTCAGAACTCTATTAGGTTGTACTACTTTTTTTAATGTGGCAAAAGATGTTTTTAATAATATACCTATTCTGGATACTTTTAAACCTCCTGCAGTAGAACCTGCACATCCCCCAACAAACATTATTGATAAGAGAACCATTTTAGAAAATAAAGGCCATTTATCAAAATCAACAGTAGAATAGCCTGTAGTAGATATTATGGATGATACCTGGAAAAAAACATCCCTAAGTTTTAAAAGGCTAAATCCCTCTACCATACCTAAATTTACAAATATAAGCACGACAGATATCGAAACTATTGTTAAAAATAATTTTAGCTCCTCAGACTCAAATATCTTTTTAATTTCACCAATCATGACAAGATAATATAAGTTGAAATTTACACTGAAAATCAACATTGCAAAACTTAAAACAAGATGTATATAGGTCGAGTCATAATAAGCAACAGAGCTATTTTTTATACCGAATCCCCCGGTACCTGCAGCTCCAAAAGCATGTAGAGTCGCATCAAAAAGGCTCATACCGCCTATCATAAGCAACACTATCAATATTGCTGTCATTACAAGGTAGATACCGTATAGAATTCTGGCTGTAATTCTCATCTTAGCAACAAGTTTACCAAAGACAGGCCCAGGTACTTCAGCTTTCATTACGTGCACTGACTCCAATCCTGCAGCAGGTAATATTGCAAGTGCAAATACAAGCACTCCCATACCTCCTATAAGATGGGTAAAACTCCTCCAAAAAAGCATGGAATGTGACAAATCTTCAACACTTGAAAGTATTGAAGATCCTGTAGTTGTAAATCCGCTTGATGTCTCAAAAAAAGCATCAATTAAAGATGGTATCTCTCCTGAAATAACAAAAGGCAAGGCTCCAAAAAATGACAATATTATCCATGACAGAGATACTATTATAAATCCGTCCTTTGCCTGCATACCCATTTTTTTAGGTTTTTTAGCCGTGCATATCGTTCCAAGAACAAGTAATGTTATTATTACAATAAGAAAACTGAATATATTTTTAGACTCTTCCCTATATATAAGGCTAACAAGCATAGGAAATACTAATAGAATTCCTTCTACTTTCAAAATATTGCCCAATATAAATACTATAATTGAAAAATTCATAAACTTCCTCTATAAAATCAATCTTACTCTAATATATCATCCATATCCGAAAAATCAATATGTTTTGTTACTACTAACACCTTATCTCCCTCCATAATAGCATCTTTTCCCGTAGGGAAGAACAAAGTTTTTTTCCTTGAAATAACTGCAATTATGGTATTATTTTTCAACCTTATTTCTTCTAATGACTTACCTATCAGCTTAGATGTTTGATGTGCCTTAAATTGTAAAGCTTGAATTTCATCACCGGCAAGTGTGTATAGTTGCTCAACATTTGAACCCTTTGCATTTGTTATAGAACGAATAGATCTTAGAATAGTATCAGCAATTATTCTCTTTGGTGTTATTATCGATTTTAATTGTTCAGATCGTATTACCTTAAGTATTGCCAATCTATTAATCTTAGTTATGGTTTTTTTAACACCTCTTTGAGCTGCAAACATTGATATGAGCGCATTTTCTTCATCAATACCTGTAAGAGATATACAGCAATCTTGATTCTCGATCATCATCTCATCCAAAAAATCTTGATCAGTTCCATCTCCACATATTACTGAAACATCACTATACTGTTCGCTTAGTTCCTTAGCTCTCTCATAATCTACCTCTATAACCTTTATATCTATATTCATTCGTTTTAAAAGTGGTAAAAGATAGGAAGACAGCTTTCCTCCACCTACAATGAGAGCTGATTTTATTGCCTTTTCCCCGGTATATCCTACTTGAGCATAGAACTTTTGCATATTACTTGAACTTCCTGTCACGTATATGATATCTCCGTCAAGTATTTGACTATCTCCTGTCGGAATAAATACATCAATATCCCTTTGGATAATACATACAATTACATCAAACATTTTTCTGAAATCTTTAAGATACATATTCGTTATTTTAGAATTTTCATTTATTACAATACCTACCATGCTTACCTTGTTATCCATAAAAACTTCAACACTGGTAGCATGTACATATTTCATCATCCTGTAGATATCATATGATGCTTCAAGGTCAGGATTAATTATCTTAGAAATTCCGAGTGACTCTTTAACAAAATCCATATGAGCGGAATATTCTCTTTCTCTTACTCTGGCTATGGTATATTTTGCACCTAATTTTTTTGCCATTATACAAGCTATTATATTCGTTTCATCTTTTTGAGATACAGCAATGAAAAAATCACAATTTTCAACACCGGCTTCTCTTAGTGTATCCACACTTGTACCTGAACCAGCTATACCTTGAATATCGAATTTGGATTGCATTTTTTCCAAAACTTTCTCATTTTTTTCAATTAAAGTTACATCGCAACTGGCTTCACAAGAAATCTCCCTACATAGAGTTTCTCCGACTTTTCCACCACCTATTATTATTATATTCATTTTATTACCTTTCAATGAATAGAAAATTTCAAAAATACACAACATATAATACAACATAAATCACTAAAAATCAATAAAAAAAGATAGTGAAAAATCTTCACTACCTCATTTTATGCTTTTTATTACTATTTTACACCATATTTATCTCTTAAACTATTTATTTTTTCTACATAGGCATCCTGTTGTTTCTTAGCAAAAAGACTTTCTTTAAGTTCATCTTTTATATCTTCAAAATTCTTAGCTTTATCAGATTTTTTATCATTCAAAAGTATTAAATGGTAGCCAAATTGTGTCTTAACAGGCTTTGACACAGCTCCAACTTCAAGAGAAAATGCCATATCCTCAAATTCTTTCACCATCTGTCCCCTGCCAAAATATCCAAGGTCACCACCGTTAGCTGATGATGGGCAAGTTGAGTTTTCCTTTGCCAAAGTAGCAAAATCTTCACCATTTTGAATTTTCTCATATAAATTTTCAGCTTTTGACAAATCACCAACCAATATATGACTGGCACTTACAGATTCATTTTCTCCAAAGGCATTTTTATTTGTCTCAAAAAAATCCCTTACTTCTTCTTCGCTGACAGTAACAGAATTAAGTACAGTCTTTATAACATATTGAGATATGAAATTATCCTTCATAGATTCAAATTCGTATTTAAAATCTTCATTATCAAGCAAATCAGAATCTTTTGCATCGATTGCCATAAGCTTTTGATTTATAAGTTCTTGCAAAAGATAGTATTCTCCACGCTCTCCTGAAAACTGAGAAAGTACTCTTTTATCCATATTTTTCTTCATATAATCCAAATCTTTTTCAGTGATATTTACATCACCTATAGTAGCCAAAATCTTATTTTCCATTAAATTCTCCTAATTTATTTTAAATTTCAATATAAAAATAAGTATAATTTATAAAAAAATACTTATTTAATACTTAAACATATTAAAACCAAATACATTATTATTAAAACTAAATACATTATTATTAAAACTAATTTATCAATAATATACTTTGATTCTATTTCAATGAACCTCTTGATAAAAATAATATCTGTATCATCACTTCTTTATTAGCTGTATTTATAGCATTACAAAGACTTTTTACAGTAGCTCCTGTTGTTAATATATCATCTACAAGTAGAATAGTTTTACCTTTCAAAAAATCAAAAGTCTGAGACTTAAAAGCATCTTTCATCTCATTATGTCTTTGCTGCAAACTAAGTTCATACATGCTCTTCGTACTTTTTACCCTGTCAGCAGTTTTTATAACAGTTTTATTAAGGTACCTACCCATATGCTCTACAATAAGCTCTACCTGGTTATATCCACGCTCCATTAGCCTCTTCTTGTGGATTGGTACAAAGGTGATATAGTCAAAATTTAATGACTTTTTTTCTATAAGTTCACACATCATAGATGCAAAATACTTTGCAAGATAGGTTTTGTTGGAATATTTAATTCCATGTATCATTTTTTTCATTATATCATTGTATATTGTCGTAATATGAACTCCACTTATATATTCATTCTTTAACAGTTCCATTACCTCTTTATCAAAAACTGTGTTTTTGTCATGCAAAAATTCTATATTCTCATAGCAATTTTTACAAAGAGATAGCTTGTTGGAATCACTAATAGGTTCATCACAACTGATACAGTATATATTTTCAGGAAATAAAATCCCCATACATCCACCTACATACTTTTAGATAATATTAGTAATCCTAAAAACAATTTGTAAGTATTATCCCATTAGATAAATAGATAATGATATTATTATCTCTGAAAAAATTCATGTAATTTTATCTTTTTATAGCATAATCTCTTAGTCTTATAAAATATAGGCAATAAATTAATAACAATATAGTTTAGTCAATAGTCTTCAGATATCTATAAGTTTTATATTATCATCAAATACACTATCAAGCATAAATTTTTTAATGCAAGTTTTTTCATTATTCTTTAAATTTTCAATATCTATGTTTTCTTTTAGGCTATTCAGTTTGTTTGCAAAACTATCTTTATTTAAATCAAATAAATATCCGTTATATCCATCTTTTATAAGATCAATATGCCCTTTTATCCTTGATGCTATTACCGGTATACCTATGCTCATTGCCTCCATTATATTAAAAGGAAGACCCTCACTCTTACTTGAGGATATTATAATATCAGATGAGTATATCAGCTCTTTTGCATTATTAACATGACCTGCCAATATTATCTTATCAGAGATTTTCAACCTTTCTATCTCTGATTTATAAAAATCATATAAATCTCCATTTCCTGCCAAAATAAGTTTGAATTTAGGAAATACTTTTGATATCTGTTCTATATTTTCAATTAGAAAAATCTGATTCTTCCTCTTTGAAAGCTCAGCAATATAGGTAAAGAGTGTTTCATCACCACCTACAGAATAAAAAGAACGAAGTGATGAACGAATTTCTTGTTGAAAAGTTGGTACTTTGGGTAAGCCAATTCCATTTATATTTGTTATATCATAATTACAAAGCCTATATTTTACAGCAAGTTCGTAATCTTCTTTATTCATAGTCAAAAGTCTATCTGTAGAATTTTTACATAGTTTCTCGAGCAAAATATAAATTGTTTTTTTGAAAAACTTTGTATTATTTGAAAAAAGATAGCCATGCACAATATTTACGAGTTTTCCATGATTTTTTACTTTGGAAATTTGTTTGGCAATTCTTATTAAAAAACTACATAAAATAGTATTTGTAATAATTAAATCATACTTTTCTTCTTCCAAAATATACTTGATTTTCCAAATTGTCCTTATATTTTTAAATGACATAACTTTCTTTTCAAAATCTATATCATAAATCTTATCAACATCCCAGTTATAACTACCTTGTGTCAACACATGGACTTCATCGCCGTTAGATTTGAAATAATCGATGTATGGCAGATGAAAGTTAGTTATATGTGACATTCTTGATGCTGCATATAATATTTTTTTCATAAAACTATCCTAAAGATATATAATCTATCATTTATTGTCATTTGTATCTTCTCTAAATTTTTCAAAATAATTAAACCATGTATTTACAAAGGTATTTTTATTTGAACTTTTTGACTTTTTATTTTTGCTTGAAATATCTAAATTTCTTATTTTCTCATTCATTTCATTTACTATATAATTAAAATATTCCTCGTCTTGTGACGAAATAAAGACAACTACATTTCCTATTATATCATTAACAGTTTTTTTCTCCCACTTTTTAGCATTTTTTATCTTAAAATTATTTTCTAAATAATTAACTATCTCCTCTTTGGTTTTAAATAATTTCTTACTTGTAAAAAAATCTACTATAAGTTTGGTAAAATCATATTTATACTCTTTTTCTGAGCTTATACTTTTTTCATTGTCATTTGAATTTATAACAGAAAATATAGACTCTCTTATTTGATTTACTTTATTTACATCCACAGAAATAAAACTTACACTTTCAAAATAATCTATAAGATTGAGTAAAGAGTATAGCGATTCTTTTGTAGAACTATCCATTATAACTCTCCTTTTTGACATAATTGTCTTGTTATATTCTTCATCTGTTGAACAATATCATCATTGTTTAAATTTATTATATATCTTTGTTCCGGATCCTCATTTTCTATTGCCTTAGTTATTTCTTCATACTGTCTAAGTTCATTTAAAAATAATTTTGCAGGCCATTCTTCTCTTATGATTTCCTTATTTTTTTTATACAATAACCTATTTGGTATTACCATATTTAATACTATGCCTAAAAATTTAATATCATGACCAAAATCTTTTTTTATTATTTCATTTACATAATTATTTAGTATAGGAAGCCCAAACATCGATAGAGGGTCAGCCTTAATTGGAACAAGATACATATCCGAAGCAAGTAAAGATATCTTTGTATATTCTGAAATAGTTGGAGGACAATCTATTATTATAACATCATACTTATCAGATAAATGCTCTTTGATAAACTGATTTAGTTTACAAGGATTTGACATGAGGTTCAGGTTCATAATATATAAACTTGAAGGTATAATATCAAAAGAATTTGCAGATTTGAATATAAAATCAAAATCTTTATTAGGATTTACCTTATATTCAGTAGACAAAAACTTATACGAAGATAATGTCCTATTTTCTATTATCTTGTTGACTTGCTCTGATGTCAAAGAATATTGAGTAGCATTCATCTGTGGATCCATATCAATCAACAGTACTCTTTTATTTTCTACTTTTGACAAAGTATAGGTACAATTTACCGCAAGTGTAGTTTTACCAACCCCACCTTTCATATTTATAAATGTAATTACCTTTGCCATAGATAAGCCTCCTTATTTTGAATAGTATGTATATTAAAATATTTTTATGATTTACACTTAAACTTTTTAATAGGTATTTAATTTTTTATAATAATATCATATTTACTTAGATAACTTTATATAAAAAATGACTAAAATCTTTATATATCCGAACTAAGAAAAATTGTTTACTTTATTATCTAATTACAGATAGGGTTTGTTAGAATATATATGTTTTACATTTTCAGCATATAAAGCTCTTACGGTGAAAATCTATCTTTTAAAAGCAAATTTACTATAAATAAGAATATACAGGTTTATAATATAGTCTTATTATAATTGCAATGCAAGTATTTGTAAAGTATAAAATAGCTCAGAAATAGGATTTATACCCTTTATGAAAAAGTATTAGCAAAATCTAAGATTTTGGACAAAAATATAGCAATGCAAATATATTAAATTTACTTTATATCTGCATTGCCATATTCAAATTATCATTAATATTACACAATATTAACCATACATTTTTTCATAGTATTTCATATAAGACCCGGAAGTAATTTTTTCCATCCACTGCTTATTATTCATATACCAATCTATGGTTTCAGCTATTCCTTGCTCAAATGTATATGAAGGCGCCCATCCAAGCTCACTTGTTATCTTAGTATTATCTATTGCATATCTTCTATCATGTCCAGGTCTATCTTGCACATACTCTATCAAATCTTCAGATTTTCCAAGCTTTTTAATAATCAGTTTAACTATTTCAATATTGGCCTTTTCATTATTTCCACCAATATTATACACTTCACCTATCTTGCCTTTATGCAATACAGTATCAATAGCTATACAATGATCTTTTACATGTAGCCAATCTCTAACCTGCATACCATCACCATAAACTGGAAGCTTTTTATTATTCTCACAGTTATTTATCATAAGAGGAATAAGCTTTTCAGGAAATTGATAAGGTCCGTAGTTGTTCGAACATCTTGTAATATTCACAGGCATTCCAAATGTCTCATGATAAGCTCTGACAAGCATATCAGCTCCTGCCTTTGACGATGAATAAGGTGAATTAGGACTAAGAGGTGTAAGCTCTGTAAACATACCTTCTTTTCCAAGTGCTCCATATACCTCGTCAGTAGATACCTGTAAAAATTTTACTCCTTCTTTGTATTTTCTTGAATATTTATCATCAGGTTTTATCTTCCAATGTTTTTTAGCATGTTCAAGTAAATTTTGTGTACCAAGTATATTGGTAAGCAAAAATATCTCCGGATTTTCTATACTTCTATCCACATGAGACTCTGCAGCAAAATTGACCACTGTATCTACGTTATATTTTGTGAAAATTTCTCCTACAAGTTCCTTATCACATATATTGCCTTTAATAAATGTGTAATTAGCTTTATTTTCTACTTCTTTCAAATTCTCAAGATTTCCCGCATAAGTCAGCAAATCTAAGTTTATTATATTATAATTGTGAATATCAATTATAAGCTTTACAAAATTGGAGCCTATAAAACCTGCCCCACCTGTAACCAATATATTTTTCATAAAACTAATCCCCTTAGTTGAATATTATAATAAAATTGTTCTTTCCAAACAGTTTAAAAAAGTACAAATCAAAAAATGCATTATCAACACATACAGTATAAAGCATTAAAAATAACTAAAAAATAATCTAAAAAATTCTTATAAATTTCTATTTTCTATAGTATATATTATTTTTTCAAAAATTAAATTTGGAACTCTTGCAAATAATAATTCAAAAATCGAAGTTTTAAGATTATATTTTCTAAGCTTGAAGATTGTAAACATAGAATTAAAATCAAATTTATTCCACCATATTTTCCTTTTTAATCCCCATCGTTTGGCAATTATAATCTCATTAGAAAACTTAATATTTGTAATTAATTCATTTTTATTTTCCAAATCTTTTATATGATTATTAAATACATCTATTTGAAATTTTTCATAGTCTTTCTTATTATAGACTCCTTTTAATACACCTGTTTGATTATTAGCATGTTGTCTATAAGAAATAAGTGCTTTATTCACAAACTTTATATTTCCAAAACAAGAAGCAAATAAGGCTATATAATGGTCGTGCACCATACTGTCTAAAAAAGGCAATGATTTTAGAACTATATCTTTTTTTACCAACATCGTACAACCTACAACAAAGTTTCTATATATAAGTTGTTTAAAGAGATTATCTCCCTCAAGAAATATATGCCTTTTTCTGTAAGTACTCATGCTATCAGATATAACAATATCATTATCATCAATTACCTTCATATCACTATATACTAAAAGTGTATTGGAATTATTTTCTATTTCACTTACTAAGACTTCAATTTTGTCATCACTCCATATATCATCTTGATCACAAAAAGCCAGATAATCACCAGAAGCAAGATTAACTAATTTTTCAAAAGTCTTATTAGAACCTAAATTCTCATCATTTCTATATATTCTAACAGGGAATCTTTTTATAATAACTGTAGTCTCTATGATATCTAAATATTTTTCATTTACTGAACTATCATCCAATAAAATAATTTCAATATTAGAATAGGTTTGATTATTTATAGAGTTCAATTGTTTTTCAAACCATATGATATTAGGATTGTAAGTTGCTATAATTACTGAAACTAATTTATCCATTGTATTCTCATTTATATAAATATGATTTTATCTTCATAATAGAATCTATTTTACCATCATTAATTATCAAAATTCTATTTTTTGTTCTTTAAGTGTTTTTCTATGCTTATCTTTGTCTGATAATATTATTTCTATATTATCGCTTATATTCCAATCTATAGCTATATCAGGATCATCCCATGCTATACCGCCTTCACTGCTTGGATCATAGAAGTTAGTGCATTTATATGCAAAGGTAGCCATATCAGATAATACTACAAATCCATGAGCAAATCCTTCGGGAATGTAAAGTTGTTTCTTATTCTCACTACTTAATATTTCCCCACACCATTTGCCATAAGTAGGCGAATTTTTTCTAAGATCCACCCCTACATCAAATACTTCTCCGCTTAATACTCTGACTAACTTTCCTTGAACATTTTTAGTTTGGAAGTGAAGTCCTCTTAACACACCTTTTTTAGAAGATGACTCGTTATCTTGGACAAATTTTACATCTATTCCTGCATTTTTAAAGTCGTTTTCATTGTATGTCTCCATAAAATATCCCCTGTTATCTCCAAATATCTCAGGCTCAATAACATACATATCTTTTATAAATGTCTCTATAAATTTAAATTTTGCCATTGTACATCCTCCTGTAGGTAATCATTAAGAGAATCCTCCCAATGTCTGAAAGTATCAAGTCCTCTCAACCTAAGCATAAAATTATCTATAACTGAGTATGTCGGTCTTTTTGCAGGTCTGACAAATTGCTCACTTGTAACTTTTTCAACTTTAATATCAATATTCATAATCTCAAATATTTTACAAGCAAAATCATACCATGAGCAGCTCCCATT
Source organism: uncultured Peptostreptococcaceae bacterium (assembly GCA_963521605.1). Lineage (GTDB taxonomy): Bacteria > Bacillota > Clostridia > Peptostreptococcales > Filifactoraceae > Peptoanaerobacter. The sequence goes on from CAUQVF010000030.1 coordinate 14,824, forward strand.
ACAAGTACCATGGTAAAGTCCATAATATTTTGTATTGCTCAAATCAATAGCAACTTTCGCTAAATCTTTAGTATATGTTGGACTGCCCAACTGATCTCCTACAACTGTTAGTTTATCATTTTGTTTAGAAAGTTTAAGCATTGTTCTTACAAAATTATTACCATCACCATAAAGCCAGGCAGTTCTTATAATAAAGTATTTGGAACAAAATTGTTTTACCAATTCTTCCCCATATAGTTTGCTCTTTCCATATATAGTCTTAGGATTAGTAAAATCACTCTCAATCCTCGGAATCTCATCTTCTCCTGAAAATACATAATCTGTAGAAAAATGTACAAATTTAGAACCAATCTCCTCAGATATCATAGCAAGATTTTGTGCTCCTATGGCATTGATTTTATATGCATTTTCAATATCATTTTCACATCCATCTACATTTGTATGAGCAGCACAGTTAAATATTACATCAGGTCTAATATTTGAAACGATTTTTTCAACCTGTTTATAATCAGTAATATCCATAGTATCTACATCATACAAAAATAACTTATGGTCACCTTTATTAAGTTGTTTTTGTAGTTCTTTTCCTAACTGCCCATTGGCACCTGTTATTAAGTATTTCATAAACATCCCCAGCCTTAAAAAAATTTTCTAAAATTTTTAAGATAAAAAACTATAAGTGATATCTATTTTTTAAAAACTAAAAATTTTCCTAGAATATAATTCATAAATATAAGGAAAATATTAACAACACATTTAACATAAAAATCGTCAAATCCTTGCATTGTTACGCCTATATACATAAATATCATATCAAGCACACCAGTGAAAAGTCTACTTCCAGTAAAAGCTATAAACTCAATTATAAGTATATTTATACTCATATCAAATTTTTTGAAAACAATTATCTTATTTGTAAAAAAAGCAAAAATAACAGCTATAGTCCATGCTATAGCATTAGCATACATAAAATTTATATTCAAGTTATGAGCGAAAAATGTATATGCACCTAAGTTTATTATTGTTGTGCATACACCAACAATTCCATATCTAAATAACTCATAAAACTGATTTAACTTTTCCTTATTTTCTAATTTCATTTTAATTTTCTTATAGAAACTAATCACTTATTATATCCTTTTCTCCATTTTCCAATTCTACGCCTAAATCATACATACTAACAAGTAAAGTATCTTCCAAAAATTCAAAACTGTGAGTAACCAACTTTGGTATCTTAAACATATCTCCAGATTTAAATATGTGAGTTTCACTAATGTCATCTTTTTTTAAATCTAACTTTAAACTACCACTTATAATATAAAAAGCTTCTTCATTCATATTATGATGATGTCCACCACGAATAACATCAGATTTAGAAGTTATTACATTTACTTGATTAAACCCACTATGAACTAATTGTACAAGGCTACCTCTATCATCTTCAAAAATAAAATCAGGGTTGATTATTTCGACAATCATATTTCCCACCTATCAGCCTCGAGCATTTCACACAATAAATGGTATACAACTGAATGTTTATCTTGTATTTCAGAGGTAATATTTGATGGCATGATAAGAGAAATATCAAATAACTCTTTCATCTTTCCACCATCTCTTCCTGAAAAAGATATAGTTTTCATTCCTTTAGCTTTAGCAACTATACCAGCTTTTAAAATATTAGCAGAATTTCCTGATGTACTTATTCCTATTAAGACATCATTACTATTGCCATATCCTACAACTTGTTGTGCAAATACCTCTTCTCCACCTATATCATTTAGGGTTGCAGTTAGAAGTGACAAGTGGGCTGATAAGTTTATAGCAGGCAAAGATTCTTGAAGTTTATCAGACATTTCTATTCCAAGCTCACCAAATCCACATATCTTTTTCTTAAAAGCTTCATTCAAAGGTCTTTTTTTAGTAAACCCTTTTACCAATTCTCCCACAATATGATCACAATCTGCTGCACTACCACCATTTCCACATATAAGTAATTTTCCATTTTTATTATAACATTCATTTAGTATTTCATATGCTTTTTTTATATTATCTAATAAAGATGAATCTTCTAAAAAATTATTCTTGCTAATATATCTGTCTATAACAAGATTTGACTTTTTCATAGTTCCTCTCCCATTTAACACATTCAGACCAAGCTAACAAACTTAGTCTGAAAAAATTAGAAACTGTTATCTATCAATATAGTTTCCTATTTTTTTAATCCTGTCTCTCCAGTAATTCAACAAATCTTCCATAGTTTTATCAAAAGGTATCTCCGGTTGCCATCCTGTATGATTTTTAAACTTTGTAGTATCTGGAACTTGCAAGTCTGCATCTATAGGTCTTAATCTAATTGGATCAGTTTCAACTTTTATATCCTTAACAGTAGATAGCGATAACAACTTATCTAACATTTCTCTAACACTGCAACTAAATGCTCCACCTATGTTGTAGTATTCACCGGCAATAGGGTTGACTGTTACTAACATGTAATATGCTCTAACCGCATCTCTGACATCCGCCCACGTTCTTAGAGAATCTAGATTTCCAGTTTTTACAACAGGATTTATCAATCCAGCTTCTATTAGAGCAATTTGTTTAGCAAACGTAGACTCAGCAAAAACATCTCCTCTTCTCGGACCAGTGTGTGTAAACATTCTTGTAGTCATTACAGTCATCCCATAAGCTTCAGCATAGTATCTTCCTACTAAGTCTGTACCTACCTTTGATATAGCATAAGGGGATGCAGGATGGAAAGAACATTCTTCGTTTATAGGTAACTTTTCTCTTGGGACTCTTCCAAATACTTCTGATGAAGCACAAACATGTATAATAGGATTTAATTCTAAAATACGAACTGCTTCTAATAGTCTTGTTGTTCCAATTACATTTGTATTTAGTGTATCTTCAGGTGCTGTAAAACTCGTAAGTGGATAACTTTGAGCAGCAAGATGAAATATATAATCAGGCTTAACTTCTTTCAGAACATTTATCAATGAAGCTTGATCATTTAAGTCTCCATAATGTACAAACACTCTATCTTTAGAGTTGATTCTATCCATTAAATGATTTATATTGTCAAGAGGACTTCTCCATCTTTGCATTCCATGTATATCCCAATCTGTATTCTCTAATAAATAATCTGCAAGATGGGATCCTACCATACCGGTCATACCTGTTATCAAAGATTTTTTATTCATAATACTCCTTTCCTTTCATAAAATTAAAAACAGCTGTATTCTTCAGGTCTGTAATATAGAACTCTTGTCCCATTATTTTCAAACTCAAACGGAACATGTAAGTAATCTTCCATTGTTTTCAATACAGATTTTTGTTTATCTTTCTCAACATAAAAAACAACAAATCCTCCACCGCCTGCTCCAAGTAATTTACCTCCACAAGCACCAGCTTCAACAGCTTTTAAATACATATTATCTATATCATTAGTTGATATCTTATTAGTTAAATTTCTTTTTAATTTCCAAGTATGATCTAATAAATGTCCAAACTCTTTTAAATCTGTTTTTGAAGTTAAAATTTTTTCAGCATCATCAACTAAATCTTTCATTTCCAGTAATTCTTTTACCTTATCTTTAGTTGTTTTTTCTTGCTCTCTGGCTATATCTGAAGACAATCTTGAAAAACCAGTAAAAAACATCATCAAGCTTGATTCCAACTCTTTTTTTCGATCAGCTGATATTATAACAGGCTTTACAGAATAACCTCCTTCAAAAAAATTTATTCTATTAAATCCTCCATAGGTAACAGCAACCTGATCTTGAATTCCACCACTTTCATTGCAAAGCACTCTCTCCAAATATATTGCATCATTAGATAATTTTCTTTTATCCACATATTTTCCTTTAAGTGCATAAAAAGCACTTAATAATCCTACAGAAAAAGCGCTACTACTTGCAATCCCAGATCTTGCAGGTAAGTCAGCTTCATATACAACTCTTAATTCATGCATATCTAAATATTTCATCGCTTCTCTTACTGCTGGGTGTTCTATCTCATCAACAGAATTTGTTCTTTCTATTTTTGAGTATGTTACTTGATTTTTATAGTCAAAAAATCTTGGCAAATGTCTAACAGTAACATAACAATATTTGTCAAAAGTAGTGGATATTACACTTCCACCATGCTCATTATAAAAACCTGGATAATCAGTTCCTCCACCAAAAAATGACATTCTAAATGGTGTTTGAGTCATTATCATAATATATAATTCTCCCTTTAATCAAACTATTTTGAATTTTTAACGATTTTATCATATAATATAAATGCATCTTTCATACATAAATCCATATTATTATAGTTCCATGTAGCAAATCTTCCAAGTAATTCAAAGTTACTGATTTCGTTAAAATATTCTTTGATTAAAGTAGTATTTTTAGTATGATTTTTATCATGAATTACATAAGCAAACTCTGTATATTCTCTATCTATAACTTTTTCCAACTTCAAATCTTTAGGAACATATTTTTCATCAAATATAAAATTGTCATCTAATATCAATCTATCTCCTATAATTTCTACAACACCAGAACTATTTTCATCAGGTGTTGCATAAGGAGATAGGGCTCCTTGGCACCCCATCCTGTGCATCCTATATTTGCTTTCAGGAACATACATCCAAGATATATCCGTAGGTGGCATTTTACATAAAAATGTATTTAATCCGTTATATTTCAAATCAGAAATGGCATTTTTAATATTAGTTGGTAATAAATCTTCTAATACTCTATTTAATACTGGAAGAGGAATTGTAGAAATTATATAATCAAATGGTCCTTCATCATTAATAAACCATAAATTATTCTCTTTAATTATTTTATTAATTTCAAAATTACAAACTATATTAAGGTTTTCTGCTATTGCATTTACCATAGTTTGTATTCCACCTTTAAAAGGATAATAAAATGTTGAGTGGGGCATTTTTCTTTCGCTTGGATCTTTCATCAAAAATGACATAAGTATTTCTTTTTTTTCAGGAAGTGGCATTTTCCCACGCATCCATGTAGTACCCATTTCTTCAAGAGGATAATTCCAAATTTTAGAATTATATGGAAGCATATAAAAATCTGCAATACTCCTGCCAAAATTCCACACAAGCCAATCTCTAAAATTAACAGGTTCTTCACCATTTTGAGATAAAATAAAATCGTATGCTGCATTTACAGCATCATCAGGTGGTAGCTCACATAAGGATAATTCAAAAGGATATGAAACTAAACCACCTTTAAATAAAATTTTTGCATTTCTTACCAAAAAATTCCACTTTTCCTTTGGTAATAATTCAAATATCCAATCTATAATCTCTTTATGCCTTGAATTAAATACATGTCCACCATATATATCAAAAACGTAGCCATCAGTCATCCTTGTAGTTGCCAAACCACCAGGGTTAGATAATTTTTCAAATAATTTTACATCATAACCATCATCATAAAGTTTTCTACCAACAGTTAAACCTGAAATTCCTGCTCCTAAAATTGCTATTTTCATTTACTATCCTCTCTAAAATATAAACTTTACTGCAGAAAATAAATCTCTTACAGTGATTAAATTGTTTACTTTATTTTCTTTAGAATCATCATAATCATTTTTAATTAAATATGTCTTACACTTTGATTTTTCTCCTGCTTGGATATCTATATAACTATCTCCTATCATATAAGAATTTTCCAAATCAATATTATATTTTTTACTTGCTTCTAATAATAATCCATTATCAGGTTTTCTGCAAGCACACTTAATCTTTAATTCTTTAACCTCTCCATCAAAACCAATATCAGGATGATGAGGGCAATAAAATATATCATCTAAATATGCTCCGTCCAGACCAAGAAGATACTTTAGCTTTTCATGGATAGTATTAAGTTCTTTAATAGAACATTCTCCTCTTGCTATAACAGGTTGATTTGTAATTACTATTGCAAGATATTCAGAGGAATTTATTTTCTTTATAGCTTCAGAAACTCCTTTAAGCAATTCAATATCATCTGCATTATTTATAAATCCTTTATATTTGTTTATAGTGCCATCTCTATCTAGAAAAATAGCTTTTTGTCTATTTTTTAGATTTTTTTTCTTAGGTAATTCATTTTTTATATCCTCACAAACTTGTGTATATCTATCAGGAGTACCCATATCATGGATATACTCAGGTGTATCATAAGAATATAAACCTTTAAGTTTAACAATTTTCTTTAAAACATCTCTATCTAAATCTATCTTATCTTTATCAATTTTATCAATAAAATTAATTATCTTTGAAGATAATAAATGTATCCCTGCATTTACCCTATTTCCATAAATATTTTTTCTATCATCTTCTTTTACCAACCATTTAACTACACAATTATCATCATCTATAAAAATCAAACTGCTGTCATACGGATGAGAATTTGGGTGTGTAACAATAGTTGCTAAAGCATTTTTTTTCTTATGAAATTCTATCAGTCTGTCTAAGTCTATATCAAATATTATATCACCATTAACAAGAAGAAAGTCATCTACTAAATCACCTTTAATCTTTTTCAAGGCTCCTGCAGTACCTAAAGGAGTATCTTCTGAAAAATATTTAATATCAACATTATATTTACTTCCATTTCCAAAATAATCTATTATTTTATTTCCTAAATGTCCAATAATTATTATAAAATCATTATACCCATTTCTTTTAAAATATTCTATTTGGTGTTGTAATACAGGCTTTCCATTTATATCAATCATAGGTTTTGGGATATCATTTCTAATAGACGATATTCTGGTGCCTTTCCCACCTGCCATTATAACAATTTTCATTAACTTCTCCTAATTTTTAATGTAAACATAGAAAACTATATAGTATAATGATTTTCTAATAAAAAAAATTATATTTTCATTATTGCTATAAAAAAATAAAAAACAAGTTAATACAACTATATTAAATTACTTTCTATAATTATTTTTATTTTTCAAATAATCATCATATGTTAGCTTCAAACCCTCCATTATATCAACTTTAGGCTTCCACCCCATAGAAAATAATTTGCTTGAATCTAACAATTTTCTTGGCGTTCCATCAGGTTTTGATGAGTCATACACTATTTTCCCTTTAAATCCAACTACTTCTTTAATCTTTTCTCCTAATTCCTTTATAGTTATATCATACCCAAAACCAACATTAACACATTCATCGCCAGAATAATTATCCATCAAAAATATACAAGCATCTGCCATATCATCAACAAATAAAAATTCTCTCATAGCACTTCCTGTCCCCCACATAACAACTTCATCAGACTTAGACTCTTTTGCTTCATGAAATTTTCTTAATAATGCCGGAACAACATGAGAAGACTCCAAGTTATAATTATCTCCATAACCATAAAGATTTGCAGGCATAACAGAAATATAGTCAGTTTTATATTGTCTATTATAAAATTCACACATTTTTAATCCAGAAATTTTTGCTAGCGCATAGGCTTCATTAGTTTTTTCAAGCTCTGATGTTAACAAATAGCTTTCCCTTATTGGTTGAGGAACAATTCTTGGATATATACAACCACTACCTAAGAAACACAACTTTTTTACATTATTTTTATATGCAGAATTTATTACGTTGGACTCTATCATTAAATTTATATACATGAAGTCAGCTGGTTCTATACTATTTATATATATCCCTCCTACTTTTGCAGCAGCTAAAAAAACATAGTCTGGTTTTTCTAACGCAAAAAAATCTTCTACGTCAGTTTGTCTCGTCAAATCAAGTTCTTTTGAGGATTTAAAAATTATATTATTATGCCCTTTGTTTTGTAAATTTCTTATTATTGCAGAACCAACCATTCCATTATGTCCTGCAACATATATTTTAGAATTCTTTTCCATTAATTTACTCCTTGTATATTTAGATACTATAACTATAATATGTTCAGAAAAATATTAATTTTTTCTTCTAAATTCCCACCACATATATTTTAAAACTTGCCAACCAGTAGAAAGTGCTTTAAAATGTGTTTCACCACCTATTCTTGATGTTTCATATGTCGGAAATTCTATTCTTTTACTTTTGAATTTATATGATCTGTTTACCATTTCAATGTCAATAGATTTATCATAATCAGATATATTCAACTTTTTAAAACTTTCTAAGGTCATTCCTCTAAAACCATGCAGTACATCCCACACAGTATTACCTTCTCTTTTAAAAAGTATTTTTGATAATAGTGCTAAACATAAAACAAACCACTTTCTAGGTTTAACTAACTGATCATCTTCCTCATTATGAGCACCTTTCATCATCCTGCTACCAACAACAAATTCGTAACCTGCCTCATAAAATTCTCTAAACTTATAAATATCTTCTACAGGTATTGTTCCCTTTGGATGAAAAAATACAAAGGCATCACATTCACAATGTTCTACCGCTTCCAAGCAGGCTTGATTAATACCTTTTTTTTGTTGAGTATATACCTTTATACCATTTTCTTCAAGATACTCGACTGTTCCATCTGTACTTCCACCATCTATGCAATATATCTGCTCAAATTTACTTTTATCTATTAACGGTATATCATGTTTTACACCATCAATCTCATTCCAAGTTATTAAGCATAATGCTATTCTCATTAATTTTAACCCCTTTACTCTTATAAGTATTAAACATTTCATAAAAATTATATAATCCTAAACCTATAAACATATATAACAAAACATAGCATGAACTAAGATATAAATACGTTATTATCGGGAAAGATACAATATCTATATATGCCATTATTAAACAAATCTCAATAAGACTTAACAGTATTCCCAATAGAATAACCATAAATAATATATCCTTTATTTTACTTGTCTGTTTTTTTAATAAATTTACTAAATTCTTAATTAATAAAATAAAAAAACTTATGGTTGCTAAAATAAATAATATATTTTGAAAATACCTATAAATATTAATTACATTATTAACTCTATTTGTAAATCTAATTAGATTTGTATTATAATTACTAATATCATTAGATGAAACTATACTATCAATGTGAAATCTAAAATCTCCATCAAAAGAACTAGAGTCACTTAACTTAATGTACTTTAGTACTTTATTATTTTCATCAATAAATTTCATTGTCGCAATATCTTTAATATCTCTATTTTCAATTCTTATGTTATATCTTGAATTAAGAGCATTATTAGATTTGTACCCTTTATTGAGAAAATAATTATATATATCAACTGACTTATTAAATTCTATTTTTTTTATAATTTCTCCTTCATTTCCGCAAAAATATATACTTATGTTTTTTCCGTACTTATCATCGACAAATGCCCATCCTGATATTTCCACCCAAATATCCTCTGGAAATATTGCTCTGTCCCCAGTAATGTCAATAAATTTTTTAATACCATGATTATTTCCTAAAGAATTATTATATGTTGCACCAACACCTTTTAAATCTAATATATATCTAAAAATCTGGGGAAATTTTACAAATATATCTTTTAAACTATCATAAGAAATTGAACCTGCATTAGTGTATAGATTATTATCTTTTTTGATTAATCTACCATCAACAAAAGCTTCTTCTAATTCCAAATATACTCTTTTATAAAATCTTTCACTTTTATATAAGCTTTCATATTCTCCTAATTCTGCTACTCCATCTCGTATTGCAAATATAATATGATCAAAGTTTAATTCTCCATCAACCAACTCTTCCCCACCATCCCAAGTAGAAATTGAAGCCTCAATCATAGGTCTAGCTGAAGATAAAGTTGGACTTACAGAATATGCCTTATTTATAACATCTCTATATATATTATAATTATATTTATGGTAAGGTAATGATTTATTAGTATATTTTTCAGTTAAAGAATCCTCTGGTTTAATTTTATATAAGTCTTTGATAAAATTAGAAAAATATCCATATGTTCTATCATTCAATAAATAACCACCATAATATATATTATTCACACTCTTTATAAACATATTCCCTAAAAAAAGAATTAATATTGGTAATAGAACAATAACTATTTTGACAAATATATCTTTATTTATTTTTTTTAACAAAAATATTAGAATTATGCAAGTTGATACAATAACAAATGGCATAATAATAATTGAGTCTTCCCTTGTATTAAAAAAAGCCCACAAAGAAAACCCTCCTAAAATAGACCACAAAATATCATTGAATACTAGTTCTTCTTTTTTTAATAATAATGATATAAAACTTGAAAAAATTAACAATATTTGCCACTGAGAATGACCATTTCTATACACCCTTTGAAAAGTCTCCATAGACATTGTAATTGGATTAAAAATTAATATTGTAAAAATAAAACATAATGCTATTTCTTTTTTTATTATGGGTTTAATTGAAAATATAAAAACAAAACACGAAATTATATATATAATAGAAGTCATTTTTAAAAAAGATATACCTATTATATTACAAAACGCTAAGAATATTGGTGAAAAACAGCCTTTTATCAATGTATATTGATTATATTTTCCTAACCAATTTCCATTTAGAATATTTTCTGCAGCTGATACAACCCAAAGATCATCATGCGGACTATCTGCAATAACATATATAACAAGTCTATCTATTAAAATCAGCTTAACCATTGAAATAACTATCATATATATCACTGTTTTTTTTATAGATTTTTTTGAAAAATTATTATGCACCTAAAAAATTTACCTCCCTATTTTAAAAATACAACTTTATAAATTTATATTTAATAGTTTATTTATAATAAAATTTATACCATCACATATATTAATCCAATTTGGAGTCCAATCTAATTCGGAACAAGTTTTTGATATATCTAATATATTCTCTTTAACATCACATTTTCTTATATCTAAAATAAATTTATTTTTAAACTTTCTACTAGTACTATCTTCTATAATTTTTATAATTTCACTAATACTGTGTCCAATTCCAGTTCCAATATTAAATATTCTTTCTTTTCCTTTATATTCAATTAAAATCTCTAAAGCATCTATTAAATCATCAATATATATATAATCTCTTACTGTTTCTCCATAAATGGTAACTTCTTTTTCTTTTAATATATTATTAATGAAAATTGGAATAACTCCTTGAACCCTACCCTCTTGCTCCCAAACTCCATATGGATTAGCAACTCTTACTATTGTAAATTCCATATCATAATATAAGTTAAAAAGCTCAATGTAATCCTCTATAGTTTTCTTTTGTATACCATAACTACAAATTGGCTTTAACAAATCTGATGTCTTATGTGGAATACCATTATATTCTCCATATACAGCACCTCCAGAAGACAAAAAAATAAGTTTCTTTATATTCAAACTGACCATACTGTTAAATAATCGTATGGATGGAAGTACATTCATAATAATTTCTTTCTCTATGTTTTTAGTACCTTCCTCAGGAATTGTTGTAGAAATCATATGAAATACAACATCAATTTTATTTGAAGTTAGGATATCAAAAAAATTCAAATCCTCAGAAAAATTTCCCTTTATAAAAGTAAATTTTCCTTGAAATATAGGTTCATTTATATCATATATAAAAACATTGTATTGATTACATAACCTTTTAGATAGAAAGGAGCCTATAAAACCACTTCCTCCAAATATTAAAATATTCTTCATTAAATTTAAACTCCTTTAGAAAGAATATTGATATACGACAATATCATTTCATCATTTTGTAATTTTAATAATTCCGAACCAGTAATAACAGATAACTGCTTAATACAGCAATCATATATACTATTTTTTATCTCATTACTGTATTGAACTGGATTTAAAGTTAAATAATCAACAACAATATCTAGATATCCTCTAACTCCCATAGCAATATAAGGAGATGAATCATTAAATTTCACATTATATCTTTGTTTTAGAATAGATACTATATTATATATTTCATTATTATTAAATATGCTGTCAATTTTAAAATCTTTTATATATTTAGTGTTCCTTATTTTGTTATCTAAAATAAATGAAAATTTTTTAATAAAATCTATTGTACTTTCAAATGTGATATTTTGTTTCTCAGATTCTAAAATACTATTAATTACAAGAAAATACGAATAAACAATTCTACTAGATACTATTTCCTCATTTTCATGACTTTCAACAGCTTCAAATATTTTTGGAAAAGTCTTTGACTCGACAAGAGATCTTTTCAGATAATAGTCAGAATTCCTATTATGTCCATGAATAGTATATAAATTAGATAGAATTTTAATTTTATAACCATCTTTTATAAGCCTTACTCCCAAATCTAAATCTTCAGCATAATCAAATCTATACCGGTATTTCATAAAAATATCTTTTCTTATTGCACACGAAACATCATTTAATGAAGAGTTTTTTCTTAAAGAGTCAACATCATTACACTTACTAATACTTCCAACAACATCTTTATCAAAAAAACCAACATATTTAGAATGGTTAAATGAACATATTCTATAATATAAATCAGTACCTTCAGGGCATGATTCAGCGCAAGACACAGCAGTTATTTCTTCAGATACAATAGGTTCTACAAGTTTTTTTAGCCAGTCATGTGATGATGGTAATGCGTCTTGTGTCATAAAAACCAGAATATCTCCATTTGACTTCTCTGCTCCAAGATTTCTAGCAAAAGAATGGGAAAAATCACTATTGGAAATTTCAATTAATGTGATTTCTTTACTAACACAAATTTCTCTTGTTATATCTTTACTTCCTGAATCAACTACTATAATTTCTATGTTTCCGTCTATTTTTTGATTTTTTAATAATTCAACCATTTTTTCAAATTGATGTCCAGCATTATACGTTGGTATAATAATAGAAATATTTAAAGGTGTTGATAAATTACTATTCATTTCATTCATTATTCTACTTATAGAATTATCAAAGGCACTTTCACTAAAATATTTATCATAAATTTTCCTTGCTTCAACGCCTAATCTTGATAATCTATCCTTGTTATCAACAAAATATCTTATTTTTTCAGATAGTTCTATGCAACTATTATTATGGTACAATAATCCATTGAATCCATCAACAATATATTCTGATTGACCGATATTTTCAGAACAAATAACTGCTTTTTTCATAATGAATGCTTCTGTTACTACTATTGGCATAGGGTCGTCTTTTGAAGGACAAATTAAACAATCCATTGTATAATACAATGTTTTTAAATCTCTTGGATTCATTTCAGGTATATACTTAATATTATTAGGGTATTTTTTTGAAATAAATCTAATTTTTTCAGCTATAGGGATATAAAATTCTTTACCAACAAAAATAAAATAACAATTCTTTAATACCTCATATTCTAATGTTAGAATTGCATCAACTAGAATATCTTGCCCTTTTCTTTCTTCTTGTGTCCCTATGGTAACAAAAACAATCTTTTCCCTCGTATTACAATAATTTAATTTATAATTATCACTATTAAATAGGTCGGTAATTTCTGGAATATAGTATAGTAGTATTTCAGTACTATGTTGAGGAAAATACTTTTTAAATACATTGGCAGCATAACTCCCACCACAATATATCTTTACATTACTACCTATATTTTGAGGAATACTCTTTATCTGACCTTCATGATATGAAGTATCCGCCTCATGAATCCACCACAAAACTCTAATTTTTGACATTGATAATTGAGAAATTATAGGTGAACTTACAATAGTATTTGCAATAACTAACGAAAATAAAGAGCAATATCGTTGGATAAAATTATCCCTAAATAGTTCTTTATATACTATAACAGGTATACCCTTTTCATATAATAAATCTATTAATCTCCCCGAAATTGGAGATACTACAATGACATTATATCCGTCTCTTTTCAATTTTTCAGCAAAAAAAACAATAGCAGATGGAGCACCAGTTAAGTCTAAAGCATGAGATACTAAAATTATATTTTTATTAATGTTATAATTATCATATTCTAAAATTTGTTCCTTTCCATATATTAATGATTCTTTTTCTTCAGAATAATTATCAATATAATTTATCATGCCATTAAAAGTAATAACTTCCATAAAATTATTATTATCTTTTATAATACATGCTTTATCTCTTCTTAGATAATCCTTTACCTTATAAAAAGTAAACATAAAACCATATTTTTTTAAATGATTTAAAAATCTCTTTATCAGATTTACTGAACTACTCTCTTTTATTTTATCTAATATTAGCCTAATAGGCTTTGTAATTTTCCAAGAATTTGAATTCAAAATTATGTGATATGACTTTTCAAAATATTCTTTCTCTTTTTTTATTTTTAATAGGATTACATTTTCTTCTTCATATTTTTTATTCATGTCAAGAAGATTATTTCTTTCTTCTTCATATTTTTTATTTATATCAAGAAGATTATTTCTTTCTTCTTCATATTTTTTATTCATGTCAAGAAGATTATTTCTTTCTTCTTCATATTTTTTATTTATATCAAGAAGACTAT
>CAUQVF010000031.1:0-27189 GCA_963521605.1 uncultured Peptostreptococcaceae bacterium
TATCTTTTCTAATTATTATCTTTTCTAATTATTATCTTTTCTAATTATTATCTTTTCTAATTATTATCTTTAGGTCTGTTTTTAATCTTTTGATAAGCAAAAAGTGCTGCACCCAGTGCACCGTTAAGCTGACAATACTCACTTGTATGCAGTTTAAATCCTGTAGCTCTCTCCAAAGCCCTTACCATACCCTTATTAAGCGCAACTCCGCCTGTCATTATGACATCATCCTTCATACCTACTCTCTTGGCAAGCGAGCCCACACGAGAGGCAATGGCTGTATGAATTCCTTTAACGATATCTTCTATCTTTGTTCCCTTTGCAAGCTGAGAAATAACCTCTGACTCTGCAAATACTGTACATGTAGAGCTTATAGGTACGTCAATTGTAGATTTTTCGTCCAAAGCCTGCAAATCTGCCAAATCAACTTCAAGCACCTTTGCTATTACATCCAAAAATCTTCCTGTACCTGCAGCACACTTATCATTCATGACAAAGTTTTCAAGCATACCGTTTTCGTCTATCTTCAAAGCCTTAGAATCTTGACCGCCTATATCTATGATAGTTCTGACTTTTGGAAATAGGAAATATGCTCCCTTGGCATGACATGAAAGCTCTGACATTTGAAAATCAGCTTCTTCCAAAGAATTTCTTCCATATCCGGTAGCTACTATATAAGCTATATCCTCTCTTTTCTTAGCTGTAGATTCCAAGATTTCATTTATGGCTCTTGACGGTCCGGAAGTGCCGGCTCCGACATCTATTTTGGAAGAACCTACTATTTTCTTTCCGTCTTCCAACATAATACACTTTGACGCAGTTGAGCCTATATCAACGCCAAGAGTATATATTTTATCTCCCATGATTCTCCTTTAATAAAGTAATGCAAGCGTCATTTGAAAAAAATCAGCAATTTAATCTTCGAAACGACTACCTACATAAAGAAAATTTAAAAACAAAATTTGAAATTTATATTTCATTTTTTAAAAAAATACAAGTATTACGAAATAATTATTACATTTCTAAGTATATAATACACTTATTTTAGGCTTTTGTAAACAGTTTATAGCAATTTTTTAAAATAGATTTTTAGCAAATAAAATTTTCTACTTAAATAGTCAATTATAAAAATATATTTTTTCAAAAAGACGTGAAAATGATTTTTTATACTAATCTTCGTTTATAATACCAAGCAATTATTTTAAATGACTTTATACATGGTAGAGATTTTCAATAACTATTTTGTAACATAAATACATAGCTTTTTATCAGGTTTTTATTGTTACTTTTCATTTTAACTTAATGATTTTTTAATTAAACATGGGTATAATATAACTATAAACAAATAATCAATTTTTCAGAATTTGGGGGTGACTTATGAAAGATGATGTAGCAATCATGCTTAATAAAAATCACAGTAATATTGATAAGACTGCTAAAAAAATAATTGAGTCTTTATGTACAGATTCTGAACTTATATTTGAAAAGCATCGTTATCTCAAGGACTCTTCAAGTGTATTCCTTGTATTTGAAAGATTTTTTGTCAAGATAAACGGATGTATCAGCCTGAGTATATTGCTGTCTCAATATGACAACAGCTGCTATGCTGATGTGGTAATATCAGGCGGTTGTGTAGGAATATCCACTATGTCTTACGGAACTAACTCTACTTACAAAAAACAAGCTGTAGACCTGCTGCAAAAGCTTGGTTTTTCATTAATTTAACAAGAACATAATATATTTCTACAAAAAAACAGTCGCCTTATTCAAGCGACTGTCTTATTTTTTATTAATAATTTCCCTGTATACCCAACAACAAATCAACTTTTCTTATAGCAAATCTGTTCTTGCTCTATCAGCCTATAATCATAAGCAACTATACACAAAGGACTGATTTAAACTTACAAATCTGCAACATCCGGCTTCATAGCAAATCAACCTACGAGGCCACTACCAACTTTTTTGCGTTCTCGTCCGCCTTTTGTTGGACTATGGGCTTCGAATTAAGCGACATCAACAAGCTCTTGTATACCGCTCTTGTAAATCTCGTATCTCCTGTATGCCCTACCATTACTTCGTAAAGCAGTGATATATTAGGATACATTTCACTCTTTTCTCCATTTAAGAACCTGAAGTCTTTTTGCGAACATCCATTTAAAAATATTGATAGATTCGAAATTGTTCTTGGTGTTGTTACCTGTTTCATCCTGTCAACAGTATATATCTCTTCAGCTGTAGCAACAGCTTTTTTCTTTTCTTCCTTGCAAAGCAACAGCGAAGGATCAGCTTTGAGTACATCATGCACCATCTTATTTAGTGTAGGATTAACCTTGATAAATGTATCCAAATCCGGCTCAACATAGTAAAGTACAAATCTGCTTATTGAGGCCTCGTCAAGTATAGCTATGTGACCTCTGTCGTTTGCAGCTATTATTATTCTAAGATTCTTCGGAACGTGCAAGTCCCCTATCTTTCTTCTTGTAGGGATTGACAAAAGTTCTGATGTTACCTCAGGAGTCGTTCTGTTTATTTCGTCCAAAAACAACAATACTCCCTTGTCAGGTGTTTCATTAGCTTGGCACACCGCTGCAGTTATTATATTATGCACAGGGAATTTCATTGTTCCGTGTCCTTCTTTTACTGTAGAAAGCGCATTTCCTGTTACGTCCTTCTTATCTTGCAACTGGTTACAAGAAAGCTCAAAAAATTCAGCATCCATCTCATTTGCCAGTGATTCAACAAAGCAAGACTTTCCTATCCCTACTTCTCCGAGTAGCATCGGTATGACACCCGATTTCAGATTCATCTTTATTAGCGTTTTAAAAGTATTATCAAACCTCATATTTGTTCCTCATCTCAATCATTAAGAATTAAATCCGTACTATTAACTATAATTAAAAAGTCTTACAATTTTATAGTCCTATTGTACTATTTATTTCTCTTTTTGTCAATCAAAAATATAGAAAATCATTAGATTTTTTCTTAATTTCTTAAATAATATTAAAGTAATGGTCAAACTTATCTTTCAAAAGATAAATTAACACGATAAAATATAGCTAAACCGCTAAATACTCTTTCCTTTTTTTAATTATCATCTTCATTTTTACGCTTAATATATATACACATGAATTTAATATTAAAACACAATTTGTGTAAAAAATGTGTTTTTTATAAAATATTTATATTAAAAATAATAATATCATAAAAAATCATTTTTGTAAATACAAAAATCTATTATTATGAATTTTTATGTAACTGAAAAAACATTGATTTTTCAAAACTTAAGAAAAATATAAGAACTATCTGTAAGTCAAATACCATTTTTTAAAACTTTTTAAATTAAGCCTACAATAAAATTACAATTTATCTTGAGCTAATTATAAATCTTATTTCAAAAAAATTCAATTAACTATTAAAAATTTTCACAATTTATTTTGTAAAAAATCCCTCAAAATTTTAATTGACTTATATTTTATTACAATCATTATTTCAAGGGACAATTTTTTTATAGTTTTATCACATTTTTCAGTTTTTCTTTATCCAGTTGTACTTTTTGTAGAGATTCTCTATTTTCATCCTTAGCAGCTTCCACCACTTCTTTTCTTAAGACAGATATGGATTTTTCCGCATCTATACCAAGCTTTACTCTACCTTCTGATATCTCAGATACCTTTATCTCTACAGTTTCACCGCTTTGCGTCGTGATGATAATGGCTTCACCGAGTTTTCTTTTTAAAACAAGCATGTTTATTCTTCCTCCTTGTTGTAAAACTCATATCTTAAAGGGTAAGTATCATCCAACACTATCTGCATTCCTTTATTGTTAGTTTTATTGAAAACTATGGGTGCTTGAAGATTAGTCCTTATCTTAGTTATGTCTTCAGGTATTACTACTACGGTCTTTATAACAACATCATCAGCTGATTTGATATCCAGTGCCTTCATCACCATCTCAGGTATGTCAAATGTATAATCCTGCTTAATTATAAAAGGATCCATCACTGCAAAGGCTATATCATCTTTTACAGATTGCAAATACTCTACAAATATATCTTCCTCTTTTATCAATACAAACTTTTCTTCATCTTCAAATCCAAGCATTCCGTTGACTAAAGTGAGTATGTCTTCTTCTCTTACTTCTATTTCTCCATGATAATTTGTATTTATCTTCATTTTTCCCCCTGCTACATCCAAAGTGCTCTACATATCCATATCTTCAAAAGGTTTCAAAGATTCGCCTATCAAATTAAACTCTTGTTGTATCTCTTTGTAAATTGAGTCCAAATCATCTATCATTGCCTGATTTGCTATATTTATTTCACAAAAATTTTTGGCTATTGACAATGAATGTAAATATCCTCTTAGTTTATCTCTTCTTTGTAATACTTCTTTTACTCTCATAATCCCTCCTAAATTATAAATAAAGTCAAGTACTCGCCCTAAACCGCAATTTTTTTCGATACGCTGTTTTGTTGCAACACGCAAAGCTCCACATCTGCCCCCACTTTTATGCCTTGTTCCGATAGAATAGACAAGACGCTTTGATATGCCAAAATAGGCATATTATTTTGCTCTGAAAGGTGGGCAAGCATTATATTAGTCACACCGTTTTTCACCAAATGAACTCCCACATCTCCGGCAGAGTCGTTTGACAAATGTCCAAAATTCGACTTTATCCTTCTTTTGAGCTCGTACGAATACGGTCCGGCTTCAAGCATATTTATATCGTGATTTGATTCCAAAACTATGGCATTTGATTTCTTTATAAATTCAAATACTTTTTTAGTCACTATTCCAAGATCTGTCAGTATAGATAAGACCCTCTTACCGTCAGTTACATTATATGCCACAGGATCTGCCGCATCATGTTTTATCGGTATGGAAGAAATTTCCAAATCACCTATACATACCTTATCGGCATTTTCTATAATTTTTATATGCTCATCTTTAATATTTCCTATTTTATTTGACATGGCATCCCAAGTAAGTTCTGTCGCATATATTGGAATATCGAACTTCCTTGATATTATCCCGGCACCTTTTATATGGTCGCTATGCTCGTGAGTAATAAATATAGCCTTTAACTTCGATGTGTCGATGTCATGCATATTTATAGCATCAATTGTCGCCTTTCCGCTAAGCCCGGCATCTATCAGTATACAACTGTCCTTTTTTTGTACAAGATGACAGTTTCCCTTACTGCCGGATGCTATAGAAATATATTTCATATCTTTCCTCTCAAAATGAATCTATACTAATCAACATTTATAAAGCTCTTAATTAAAATTTCTCATAATATAAATTTATATAGCTACTAATGCCTATATCTAATATTATTATCCATCATTTAATCAGATTTTATCATAATATATTAGCATACTTATATATAATATTTAAATATTGCTGTATATTCTTATCCCTTTATTAATTGTAAAAACGCATATTCTCTAAAACTTTATAAAGCTACCGAAAACATCAAAAAATATCTTGGCAAATAAAAGGACTATTACCACTATCATAGTAGGTCTGATAAATTTTGCACCTTTTTTTATGGCAAAGCCTGAGCCAATATAATTACCAAGTAGTCCTAATATAGCAGCAGGTATAGCAATGCTAAATACTATGTTGCCACTGAATAAAAATACCGAAAGCGAAGCATAATTTGATGCAAGATTGAGCAGTTTTGAATTTCCGGATGCAGTCTTAAGGTCGTACTTCATTATAAGGCAATATGCCATTATCGCAAATGTACCTGTACCGGGTCCTATAAGCCCATCGTAAAATCCTATAAGTATGCCTATTAAAAAAGCATATATATGCACCTTTCTTTTTTCTATAGTATCAGACAAATTTTCATTGCCAAAGTTTCTTCTGCTCAGTATAACTATTGCAACCACCGGCAGTGTAAACATTATTATCGCTCTAAACATCTTTTCATCTATACGAAGCACAATTTCTGATGCTACACGAGCAGCCATAAAAGAGCCTACAGCAGAAATTACAGCTATTTTCAAGTCCAGAGCCTTATTTTTTAAAAATCTCAAAGTAGATAGAGTCGTACCAAAAGATGAAGTAAATTTGTTGGTGGCTATAGCATTATGCGACGGCAAGCCGACAAATATATAAGCAGGCAGGGTTATAAGTCCTCCACCTCCCTCTCGTGTCAAGTTAATGATAAAATATTTTAATATGAAAGATAATAATACTTCTACTCATATATTTTTCTAATTTTCTATTATACCTAGAAACACTGCCATTGTTTTACCCACTCATTTATTTCTAAAGAAAAAGAGAGTGATTTATCACTCTCTTTCACAACTATTTCCATATTATTTCCTTGACCACATTCCCCTCACAAATAACAGACTCAACATACTTTTCCATAAGCTCCCTTGTTAGTATATTATCCGTCACCTTTTTAGTTTCTTTGGAATAAAGTTCATTCATATTTTCAATTTTTTCAATCTCTTCATCTATTAGCATCTTACTTTCTATAAACTGTTCTTTTTTCATCTTCCCAAGTTTATATTTTTCAAAGTCTGAAATTTTTTTACTCTGGAGATTTTCTATTTTTTTCGCCAATTCTTTAATACTCAATTTTTCTTTAGACTTTTCTTCTACTTCACCATATTTTTCTTTTATCTGAGCCAACACTTGTTCTTCTAATTTTTCAGCCCTTGAGTTCTTATGTTCAACATTATTGCATTTGCAAACTCTACAAGAAAAATATCTATGTGTTCTTATACTCCCATCCTTTCTAGTTCTTTTTGATAAACTACAAATTAATATGTGATTACAAGCAGGACATCTAGCAAAACCTTGTAGCGGTGATTTGTTTCTCCACTTATAATCAGTGTTCTTGCCAGTCATAAACTTATTTTTCTCTCTTATAAATTGCACCTTTTCAAATTCTTCAATTGTTACAATTGCCTCATGATGATTATATACTCTTCCCCATTCATCTTTAGGATTGAATTTGAAACTTCCATGTGTTGATATTGATTTACTTTGCATATTAAATACATAAGTGCCTGTATAATTTTCATTAGATAAAATATCTATTACAGTTCCATTTGTCCATGTAGGATTTTTTCTTGTTTTGGAATGAACTATCATATATTCATAATCCATATTTGTAAGTTCCTTTTTCCTATCATTAGGAGTAGGTACGTGTTCTGCATTCATAATGGCTGCTATCTTTCTTGAAGAAAGACCTGTCAGCGCCAAACTATAGACTTTTTTAACTATCCAAGCAGTTTTATCATCGATTATAATTTTATGTTTATCATTAGGATCTTTCATATAACCGAGTGGAGGACTCCATGCAAGATACTTCCCCTGTTTCTTAAGCTCAGTCATAACAGTCTTTACTTTTTGAGAAATGTCCTTTGAATAAAAGTCATAAAGTAAGCCCTTAAACTGAACATCAAGGTCAGTTCCATTTCCTTTTTCTTTTGCACTATCATAAGCATCATTGATGGCTATAAATCTTATTCCAAGAAAGGGAAATATATTTTCGAGATAATCTCCAAGAGAAATATAATCTCTCATAAACCTTGACATATCTTTTACTACTATTGTTTGTATCTTTCCAGTTTTTACATCCTCAAGCATTCTTTGGAAAGATGGTCTTTTTTCAGTTGTACCAGAGTATCCGTCATCGATATATTCTTCTCGTTGAAATCCGTTGAACTCATTGATTCTATCTAAATAATCAGTTAAAAATAATCTTTGACTAATTATGCTTTCACTTTCGTCTTTCTCTATTCTATCTTCTACCGACAAGCGAATGTAAAGTGCTATCTTACTCATTGCAAGCACCTCCAATTAGCTTATCTATATCAAATTTAAAGATGATTTTAAAGTTATGATTGCTATAAACCACTATCTTTTCTATCAAATCATGAATTAAATCACTTGTGAGTTTTTCTATTTTCTTTGCAGAAAACACATTTTTAATCCACTTTATAGATTGCTTTTTTTCTTCTTCAAGATTTTGTGATACACTCTCAATAGCAAGAACTTCGTTATTTATAGTATCTATACGACTAAGTGCTATTTCCCTTTTAAGGATATATACTTCGCTTTCAATTTTACCTAAACTATATTCCTCATAAGCTTTTTGAATAGTAAATTCTTCTTTTTCTATCTTAATCTTAAGTTTGGAAATATCTTTAATTAACTTATCTAAACTTTTATCAAATCGTGATGATATTCTTTTTATAAGTTTTGAATCATTTGTAGCCTTTATAATAAACTCAGATATTTTTACAGAAATTTCATTATCCAAGTCTCTTTCCATTATAAATACTTTTTTCTCATTATCAAGTTTTCCAGTAGATATGTCATTTTGAAAAGAATAATAAAGCCTATCATGATTTTTTCCATATATCCTTGTTCTTCTATAAAGCTCCTTTCCAGTAGCTTTATTAAAAACTAATCCTTTATATCTATTTTCATAATCTCTTTTAAAATCATGTTTTTCTGCACCAAAAGGGTGATTTTTAATTCTTTCAAGTCTACCATTTTGTATCTTTTCAAAATCTTCCTTTGATATTATAGCTTCATGTGCATTTTCAAATATTATTTGTTCACTTTTATCAGTGTAATGTTGCTTTATTCCTTTAGCAAGATTTTGTTGTCTGATACCTTGTACCAAAGTACCTGTATATGTCATATTTGTCAGTAATTTAGATATAGTTGACTTGTGCCACTGAGGATCATCATCTTGCCTATATATCCTACCTGTTTTATAATAGGTCATTCCTGTAGCATAACCTTTAATGTTAAAATACTTAGCAATTTTATATTGACTCTCACCATTAAGTGCTAACTTAAACATTTCTTCTACTATAAATCTAATATTTTCATCTATTTCAAGTTTTTGTCCCTCCTTAGATTTCACCACCTTATAACCAAATACTGGGACAGAACCTATAAAATAACCATTCCTTGCTCTGTTAATCTTACTTGTCTTTACCTTTACTGAAATATCTTTAGAATACATATCGTTGACTATATTTTTAAGAGTAACTTCAAAAGTCTTCTTGGAATCCAAATCCTTAACTGTATCTACCTTATCAGTAACTGATATGAACCTTACACCTAAAAAAGGAAATACTTTATCTATGAGTCTCCCCATTTCAAGATATTCTCTTCCAAGCCTTGATAAATCTCTTATAATTATACAATTTATCTTCCTATCTTTAATATCTTTCATCATTTCTTGAAATTGTGGTCTTTCAAAATTAGTGCCTGAATATTCATAATCAGTATAAACATTCACCACCTTTATATTCTCTTTAAGTGCATATTCCTTTGCACAAAGTATCTGCGTTTCAATAGAAGATGACTTCACACGCCATTCTTCTTTACGCTCACTTGATAACCTCGTATATATCCCAGCCTTATAAAATACTCTTTGTGTCTGCTCTTCACTTTTTGTCATATATCTCTTAGAGCTTCTTGGCATTAACAAACACCTCCTACTGCAAGTATTACATTATCTTTTTCAAGATTATTTCCAATAAACTTGCCTATAGACATAAGCTCTGCCTTATTTGTTTTTATATCTTCAACTCTTTCACTTTCCACAATCTTTTGTAATAGCTTTAGTGTCTCTATATTATTGAAAACAAAGTTAATGGTATTGTTTTCTCCTATTTCAATACAATCAATAAAAGATACTAAAGATAATCTGTTTAGTTCACCTCTATCGATATTAGGTATAATCTCTGAAAACACACTACCTTTTGTACTTATCTTTACTTTCAATTCTTCTACTATTTTTTGCTTTATAATAATCTGTTGTTCAACTTCCCTAATCTTAACAAGGTAATTTCCTCTAAATCTTTCAAATTCTTCTGTTGAAATAAGCCCTTCTTCTAAATCAGCATAAAGTGAATGTCTTAATCTTTCATACTTCCTTTTTTCAGAGTTTAAAGACTCAAAATCAACATCAAACTTAAAATCAGATATATCAAGTTTACTTGCTTTTGTTAGTAAATCATTGTATCTTATAAGATAGTCATTAAGTGTATGAATAGTTGCATCAATTATATACTCTTCTTTGATACTATGTCTTGAACATTCACCCATATTATTGTACTTAGAACATATATAAAAAACATTGTATCCGTCTTTTGATCTTACCTTTCTTTTTATCATAGGACTTCCACAATCTTTGCAATAAAGCATTCCTGATAATATACTTGGTATGTTGTTATTGCCTTTTAAATCTCTAAGTAACATCTTATTTGCTAATGTAAATATAGTTTTTGAAACTATGCTCTCATGAGCATTTTCTGTTATTATCCAATCCTCCTTTGATACTTCAACTTCTCTTTTTGATTTATAATTAAGTTTTGTAGTCTTTCCTTGTTCTAAAATGCCTATATATACCTTATTTGAAATAACTCTGTTTATAATTTTAGCATCCCATTTAGCCACTTTAACTACAAAGCCTGTACTAAAATTATCACCATTATTTTCTTTGTGTTTTGACGGTGTGACCATACCTATGCTGTTAAGGAAATCAGCAATAGCCTTTGAAGAATATCCTTCTATCTTCATATCGAATATTCTTTTTATAATATGTGATACTTCTTTATCAACCACTAATTTATATCTATCTTTGACATCCTTCTTATAACCAAAAGGTGCGAATGCTCCAATGAACTGTCCATTTTTTCTTTTAACTTCCTTAGAAGATTTCACTTTCATAGAAATATCTCTACAATAACTGTCGTTTATAAAATTTCTAATAGGAAGTATAAGGTGTGTGTCGCTAACATCTGCATTTTCACTGTCATAGTTATCATTAATTGAAATAAATCGAACGCCTTTTTCAGGAAATATCTTTTGGAGATACTTTCCAGATTCAATGTAATCTCTTCCAAAGCGTGAAAGATCTTTTACTATTATAGTTTTGAACTTTCCATTTTCAAGGTCTGTTATCATCCTTTTAAAATTGGGACGTTCAAAATTTGAACCTGAAAAACCATCATCCACATATTCGCATAATATATTAAGAGCATTTTCTTTTGCATAAGTCTTGATAATTTGTCTTTGATTTGAAATAGAGTTGCTTTCATAACTTTCTCCGTCCTCTCTTGAGAGTCGAAGATACATACAAGCTTTATTATCCATTACAATTCCTCCTTAAATAATACTTGGGCAAATAGTCATTAAGGAGTTTTTTCTACCGACTATATTTTACCGCACTCTATATTTTTTGTCAGCACATTAAAGCTTAATACATGATTTGCATAAATACATCTCAACAATATCTAACAAATCTATTTTTTCATTTTCACTTGTAGAGTAGGTTATTTTCTTAGAATAATCTTCCTTGTATATATGCTTTGTACCTTTATCTTTCTTAACTTCTTTTATTTTATTCATAATCTTAACCTCACTTATACTTTTTCAAGTTTAATGACATTGGTAGATGCATTGGCTGCTACATTGGATTCTCACCACCGCCCCTTTTAAGATGAGCCGGCATAAAACTATTGAAGTATCATTATTACTATTTGCATCACTGGAATAAGTTGCCACACTTATTTTTTATGTATTCCTATTTATCGCTCGTTTTCTTCTATCCTCGAAACTTATCGGTATTCATTTAAACCCAATATTTTCAGCAGAAAAGTCATTGCGTAGGTCATAATTCTCAACAAATAGATAACGTCCTACCTTGGTCTATTCAATTATTATGGTTCATCTCCACATAATTTAACATTGGAGTTTAATTTTTCATTTTTTTTGAGGAATAAAATTGGTATAATGTCCCTCATATATAAAACTGAAATAAAACTTTGGTTGGTAACATAAAATAAAAGAAAATTTAACTTATAGATTTAATATTTACAACAATAAAAAAGGCAACCATAAAGGTTACCTTGTACTTGAAATTAAAAAAAAATAGTTATACATTTTTCTAAAAGAAAAGTATTAATCTTATCAATAATATAATTCTAAGTTTACAATATAAGTGCAACATTAGATAATATGACTCAAAAAATAAAAACTTGTATAATATAGTTCGCAAACAAATAACACAACTAGACATTAAATTTTTACCTACACAGATATCTATCTCTCTGCTCATAATGCTCAAAAAAGCAAGTTCGTTCATTCTGAGAATAGTACTGTACTTGTTATGATAAAAACTTATACTTTGTGTACTAATTCAAAAATAACTACAGAATATCTTTGAAATTTTATTTTAAAACAAAAACATCATCTGATACCATTGCTTTTGAAAAATCTTCAAAGTCAGCATGTTGTAAAACAACCCCTGTTTGATTAGCAAAATTTATGATAGCATATATCGCTGAATCGCAGTTACTTTCCGAAACAATTCCTTTATCAAAAGTAGCTAAAAATGAATTCAAAGCCATTTTTTGATTCTTCTCATAAGTTTCCATCTGTTGTGTAAGTTGTTTTCTAAAATCACTTACTATTTTAGTAGCTTCATCATTTAACTTTGATAATCTATCATATTCTAAAGCATTCAATTTTGCATTCTTTATTATTGCTCTTGTATTAGCCACGACATAATTTGCAATAGAATATATCGCAATTGGTATAAATGGGTTGGTAGCTCCAAAAATGCAGGTTGCTGCTTTTGTAAAATAAATTGTACTAGTGGATTTAATTGTAGTATCTTGAAGTGACTCAATCAACTGATCAGAGTTTATTTCTCCTTTTGCGTATTCATAGATTGCAACTCCACTATCAATTATACTAGTTGCCATCACAGTTGCACAACTTGAATCTGCTAAAATTGGAATTTTTGCTTTCTCTCCACCTATCCTAAATATAGATGAAAAAATACCTGTAATACCACCTCTTGCTCCACCTTTTACAATATCTACTCCAATATCTCTAATTGCAATTTTCAGTTCTTTCTCATTTTTTAGAACCTCAAATGTATTCGTAACACTTGAAACAATTCCAGACATAAATGCTCCCGTAGCAGCCATATTCAAACTTGTTGTTGCAATTTCTTTCCTATATTGCTTCAATTCAAAATTTCTTGAGTATTTTTCTGGATTATTTACAGAATCTTGTATTTCTTCTATAGTAGTTCCACCACTTGATACACCTTTTCCACCAATTGTATCATCTGTCAACTCATCTGTAATATTTTCTGCAACATCCTGGTACTGATCTGCATATATACCTTTACCATCTGCTCTTTGTTCAGCCAATTTTTTTGCTTTATCAAGCAAAGATATGCTCTCATTGGTTTCAGTGTCAATTACATAGTCTTCCTGCTTTCTCACCAATCTTTGCATTCCAGAGTATTTTTCATTCCTCTGCATCCCAACACTGCTAGCTGCACTTGTATCAGTCCCTTGAGCATTTTGAGTTTTACTAAACTTTGCTTGTACCTGTCGAATGACCTTTCCATTTCTAACTAATTCTATGTCCGCAGGATCGTGCGGTCTACCAACCGCGTCAGTCACAATAGCTCTGGTCTTATCCCCAAGATTAGCAGCATTTTTGTTGAATTTAGCAGCTTCAATATATTCAAATAAATTTCCTTTGACCTTTTCAAAATCTACATTGCCTTTACTACAAATGACACCTCTAAAAAGATTCATTCCCGCTATGGTTTCATTAGTTCCAATTTGGACATTATATGATAAAGTATTGCCTATTTGATTACTAGCATGATTAAGACTACTTTTATCTTTTTTCATCTTATGCACTAACTCCAAGTAGATTTTCAGAGGTTTCTATAGCTCCATCAAGTGTAGTATATACATCCCTATCTAGATCACCCTCTTTAGTAAGCAATGGTGCTGATAATACAGCATAAAGCACCTGAGTAGCTAACCATGAAGATTGTAGCTTTTTTTGATCCTCTGTACAAAGTTTTGTATAATCCACTTTAAAATCTAAACCAACTGATTTTTTTAACTTATTTATGAAGAATTCTCCTTGTTCTTCATAAGCTCGATTATAGACATCTTCTAGACTTCTTAAAACAAGTTGATACTTATTTGAAAACTGCCCTATAAAGATGTTATAATCATTAGCTATAATTAGATACTATTCTCATAAAATCTGTCATAGTATCTAATTTTTCTACCGCTAGTTCTGCTTCTGAATAAATTTTTTTAGCAGAAGCTAAATTTTCCTCAGATTTTGCTGCCATTATAAAACCTGCAACTGCTAATACTGGTCCAGCAACAATACCGCCTAAAACAGCTGTACCACCAGCCATACCTAGGCCTCCCGCTGCTAGTGAACCTCCTCCAAACCATGCTAACGTTGCATTTGTCGCTGCTGCTCCTGATAAAGTTGCTATAGCTGTCCCTGTTGATGCACTGGCAAACATCATTGCACCTCCGTATGATGCAATTCCGGCTAATGCACCAGCTCCTAAAGCAGATATTCCTGCCTCTACAACCTCACTTGCCTTTAATGAAGCTACCTCCATCTTATTAAAATTATCACTATTATTAATTTGAAGTTTTAATTTTTCGTTTATATTAACATCTCCTTGTATATCTACCTTTTTGAACTTCTTGAATAAATCTACAAAAGTCCCTATATCGTTAGACCATGAATATAGTTTAGTTTTTCCTAATTCATCCAAATTCTCAGATAAGTGATCCCTCTGAATTTCAAGTTCATCCTTTGCTCTTTCATACTTTTTCTCTGCCTTTTCAATTAGTTCCTTAGCCTTGTTATTGTTAGACAAAGCTTCTCCACCTTTAACTAATCCTGTTACTCCTGCCACTGCCGCTGCCCCAGCTAATATAAATGGAATTGGCATATTAACAATCTTCTTTTATTAATTATGTCTTTATTGTTTAGTATATAACTTATTTCGGTATTTTTCTTTTAAACTTTAAACTTTCTTAATCAATCTTATTTTTTAGCAAAATTGTTTTTAGTTTGTAAAGGGAGAGTAGCATAAAAAGCTACTCTCATACCTAATGTTACTCCCATATTGTCTCGCGAAGTTTTTTTAAAATCTTATCTCTCTTCTTCATAAGAGCTGGATGCGAAATATTTCTTTCAGATGCCATCAGTCTTAAAGAATATCCCTTAAAGTAGATTTTTTCAATAATCTCACGCTCTTCTTTTTTTAATAATTGTATTGCTTTTTGAAGCTGTTTGATAAAAATTCTAGTTTCTACAATCTCCTCAACATCCATTCTTTCATCTTTAATTTCTTCTAAGTTATGATTACCTGAAAAGTTATATTCTATAAATTTATAATCTCTTCTTTTTAGGTATTCTTCGTGATTCTTCTGCTGTTTATATGCTCTATATATATCGTCGCTCACATATATTTTCTCACCATTAACATAAATATACTTTGTGTAATTCATTATATTTTCCTCCTTTTGTTTTCAAAAATTGTTGATTTCACTGTTATTTAAAGAAAACAAAAAAGGAGGACTACGAATTTTATTCATAGACTCCTCCTAAAAATGAGCATAAAAAAAGACTCAAACGCAAAGCGTTCAAGCCTTATTAAAAATAGTAACTAACTGCCACAAATATTTAATTATACCTACACTTCTACTTATACTTATTTTAACACAGATACTCTCCGTAAGTCGTCCGTTCTTTCTCCTACTATACTCCACCTAAAAGTTCAGCAAGAATCCACTAAAAGTTCATATTTTTATTGTGAGATTTTTAATTCTGTTGTTGCAAAATTCATCTCTTGTCTAAGATCAGGAATAGCATACCCCCAAAGAGCAATTCCCATAAGATAGATTGCTTCTTTTTTCCTTTGGTAGTACATAGTCTTTTCCATACTTACTAAAGCCATGCAATCCACATCAAATATTTTCTTCTCTTTTAAGTAAATGTTGTGAATAATATTATAGTATAACTCTCCCTGCTCAGGATATTCTTTTATTCTAACAAGAGATTTGTCAATAAGATCAATCAACCACTTAGTTTCAAATAAATAAGTTACTTTATCCTCAAAATCTTTTTTTTGTTCAATCGGAGCAAAGTCATACAAAAATGAAAGTGCCTTATCTAAACTCTTACCATAGGTTTCAATATTATCTGCCACCATATAATCTACACTATCATGGAGTGACCATACTACTTTTCTGTAGATATTAAGAAGTGCCTTCGTCTTATGCCAAACTCTATCCTTATCAAGTCCCAAACTACTATATAACTTTTCAATTTCACTAATTCTCTTTGAATATGCCATATCTACACCCCCATATCAAACCTCTTTACAGATAAAACAAGTTTACCAAAATAGTGTTCAGCCTTTTTATTCAATGCCTTAGTAATTCGCATTCCATTTTTTCCAAGTCGTCTATCCTTAATTAAAATGAAATCACCTTCACTATATAAAGCATCTCTTTCCACAAAGAGCAATGAACCATCTGCAATCTGGTGTGGTAAGATTCCTTTCTTTTCACTTGCCCTAAAACATACAAGATTTCTATCCGAATTTTTCAAAACCTCTTCTATCAAATCAATATCTCTTTCCATCTCTTCTATTACTTTAAGTTCCCTTTTCATTTCTATCTCCTCTCATATCACTCATCAAATTTTTTCTTGACTTATATAGAAATTCAATTTATAATAAATGCAACTTATTTTCTAATTAAAATTCATTATACGAAATTAACTTTCCTTTGTCAAGTATTTTTATATATTTTTATAGAAATTTAATTTCTTATATTTTAAGGAGGAATATCTAATGAGTTTTGGAGAAAAAATAAAAAAACTACGGGAGAATAAAGGGCTGACTCAAAAGGAACTTGCAATTACTATAGGTACTTTTTCAAAAACCATAATCAACTATGAAGAGAATAATTTAAGACCACAAAAAATGGAAGTATATAAAAAATTAGCTGATATATTTGAAATAAATGTAAATTACTTTCTTACTGATGAAGAATATTTTATTATTAATTCTGATGAATATTTTGGATACAAAGGTGCAAAGGACGCTCAAACTTTGGTGAATTCAATGACAGGATTTTTTGCAGGCGGAAAACTTCCACAAGAAGATAGGGTAGCTCTTTTTGAAGCAATTCAAGAAGCATTTTGGAAATCAAAAATTGAAAATAAAAAATATGGAAGGCGTAAAAAAATAAGACAAGCAAATTAGAACTTTGGATAAATATTTTGTTTATATAAAAAATTTTATAAGAAAAGATGACGCTATCTTTATATATAACTATCTCAACTTTCCCACATAAATAATGTGGTGTAACTACTGAAATATTAATATTTATAAAAATAATAATATACAACTTGACAAAAATTTTAATCATATTTTGTAATTTTATATCATCTATATCATAATACTATAAATATTTGATTAAAATTCTTGGTTTTTATTGGAATTCCAATTAAAAAGCACCTATCTTGGGTATATATGTGATAGCAACAAAACATATAATTCTAATCAGAAAGGTGCTTACACATATGATATCAAATATTTTCGATTTTGAAAAGACTAAATTATCTTTTATTAATGCTTTTAGATCTCTTAAACTTAATAAACTTTTAAATCAGTCTAATATCACTAAAGCTAAAGGTCATAGAGCTATTGATATTTTCCTTTTCATCTTTAGTTTGGCTTTTACTAACAAGTCTTTATACAGACATCTACAAAGTAATAAGTCTATAGATGATAATACTTTTTACAGATTCTTGAATAATCCCTCTTTTAACTGGAGAAAGTTTATTCACTGCCTTTGCTTTAATATTATATCTGAGTTTAAGAATCTTACATCTGAAAAAAGAGTAAAAGTTCTTATACTTGATGATACTGTTTTAAACAAGTCAAGAAGTAAAAAAAGTGAGCTTTTAGCAAAGGTATATGACCATGTAAATCATGTCTTTGTTAAAGGATATACTCTTTTAACTCTTGCTTATAGTGATGGATTTACAACTATACCTGTAGACTTTGCCCTTTTATCATCTACTAATGCTAAAAACAGATATAATGATATGTTAGATGTATCTAAAAAAACTGTTAGTTACAAAAGAAGATTACAAGCAATATCTTCAAAACCTGATGCAAGTAAAAACCTTGTTGAAAATGCTATTAAAAAAGGTATAACAGCTAACTATATCTTATGTGATTCATGGTTTACTAATGAACCATTTATACTTGATATGTTAAGCTTAGATATGCACGTTATAGGTATGGTAAAACAATTAAAACAAGTATATTTATATAAAGGCTGTTATCATACTTTAAACTCTTTGTTTAAACTTACTAAAAAAAGTTATCACAATTCATCTGATATAATATCATCTGTAATAGTAAAGACAAAAGGCGGTATAGATGTAAAGCTTGTATTTGTAAAAAACAAAAACAAGAAGAATGAGTATCTTACATTACTATGCACAGATATTACGGTAGAAGAAGATGAGATACTTAGAATCTATGGTAACAGATGGAATATAGAAGTAATGTTTAAAGTATCAAAGGACTTGCTTAAGCTTAATAAAGAGTTTAAAACAGTCAGCTTTGATATGATGATATCTCATATCAGTATAGTATTTACAAGATATATGATACTTGAGTATTTAAAATCAGTTAATTATTACTTACATTTTTTGATGAAATAATCAAACAATGTATGCAAAACAGAGATTTTATAATAAGTCAAGTTGTATATTTTATTTCACTTCTTCCTTGCAATTTGAAGGATTTAGTGGACATTTCCATGTGGGAAAGTTGAGTTATATAACTATAATTTAAGTTATATAATCATATGTTGAGTACCTACCTATAAACTAATAATTACTGTATTTTTATTTAAACTTTCCAAGTCATGAGTTATTATTATAATAATTTTATCTTTAGAAACTAATTCATCTATATACGAATAAAATTTCTTTCTTATATTTTCGTGAAGATTAGAAGTGGGTTCATCAAAAATATAAAAATCTGCTTCTTTTCTTAAGGTAGAAAACATCGAAAGCATTTGTTTTTCACCGGATGATAAGTCTTGAATTTTTTTTTCTAATTGTGATAATAAATTGAAATGCTCACTAATAAAGAGCTTGCTTATTGAGTTATTACTAGAAAACCATTCGTTTAAATTTATTATATTTAAATAACTCATAATGTACTCTTTTACTGTCAATTCAGGAAATATTTCGTTTTGTATCATAATAGATATATTTTTTCTTCTAAGAAAATTCATATCTATGTCGTCAACACTTACGCCATTAATTTTAATACTACCTAACCTATTCTTTTTCAATAAACCTATCAAAATATTAATTAGAGTAGTTTTTCCACTGCCATTTTCTCCAATTATATAATAAATATTTGGTTTATCAATATTTAAATATAAATTTTTTTTAAAAAATTTTTTTTCTTCCAAATTATAATTTATTCCTTCTAATTCTATTCTATTAATTGTTTCTATCTTAAAATCACCATTATTTTCTTCTGCTACATTTAAAAGAGTATTAATTCTATCTTTTGAAGCTTTAGAAATTTGATATTCTTTACTAAGTAAAAAAAAATATTTTAAGTTTGAAAGAATCATTGAAAAAAAAGTATTTAGCATTGTATATTCACCTATACTCATTTCTCCACTAATAATACTAATTCCTCCCTTTACCAAAATTACAATCTGAAATACTCCCGTTACTATTTGGTCAATTGAAGAAAAAAATAAGCTCTTTGAAAAAAAATCACCCCAACTCTTTAAATATTTTAAAAAAAAATTGTTCATCCGATATTTTCTATTTTTATAGTCTGAGTATATTCTATTTTCTCTAAATCTTTGGTATTCCTTATCTAGATATCCATAGTATTTGTTAGACACTTCCATAAAAGTTAAACTATAATTATATAATGGTTTTTTTGCAAATACATACATGATTAGGTATATTGGTATAAATATTAAAACTAAAACAAATATCCCGATATTTACAATATAAAAAAATACAATAAGTGAAATAAAAATAAGTAAATTTATAATACTACTAAAAAAATTTTCAACAACAAATTTTGTTATTTGTAATGTATCTTGTTCTATCCTTTGGTGTAAATATGAGGGATTTTCAACAAGAATTTTCTCATAAGGAATTAATTCTATATGACTTAAGATAGAATCATGCAAATCATATTGAATTTCATTTTTTACTTTATTTGATATAAATGAATAATAATAATTTCCTACTATATTTATCATTATAATAATACTATATATTAAAAAAAACTTTATGAAAAAGTCATTATTTTTTTTTGCTAATAACGAATCCAAAAAATAACCATTTAAATACGGTGTTAAAATACTTATTAAAGAAATTATTATATATATAATAAACATAAAGCTTAGATTTATTTTAAATTTAAATAATGAGCTTCTAATTAAACTTATCATATAAGTATTCCTCTCAAAATAATTTTTTGTCGTGAAGAATTTAATAATCTCCACGACAATTATATTAACTAGATATTTAATAATAAATATATATTTTATCTATTCTTTAACCCTCTATCTACATTGATTACCAATGCAACTCCAAGCAGATGTTACTGCTAAAGAAAATGCAGAAACAGTTAGAGATGCCTCTATAGCTGGACTACAATACATTGCTGAAGCTACAATTGAAGTACCTATACTTGATGGTGACATATTATTTTCATCTAAATCGTTGGCACCTACTGTCGATAATTTATTTAATTCATCCATTTTAAAGCCTCCTTAATATTTTAGAAAATATCAAATATCT
The DNA here is from genome assembly GCA_963521605.1 of uncultured Peptostreptococcaceae bacterium. Lineage (GTDB taxonomy): Bacteria > Bacillota > Clostridia > Peptostreptococcales > Filifactoraceae > Peptoanaerobacter. The sequence goes on from CAUQVF010000031.1 coordinate 20,722, forward strand.
AGTAATATACCAATTTATTTATATCTTATCAAATCTTTTAGACTATCATATTTAAAATAATTATTGTCTTCCCAATACTGTTTTTCAGCTGTTTGCAACTCCAGACTTTCATATCTATTTTTATATAATTTAAATTTATGTTCCTGCTCTTCAGGAATATCAGGATTGTTAATGTCTGAAAAAATAATTTGTCTATTTAAATAATCGTAGTATGAATTCATGATGTCCATTTCTGACATTATTTTTGATGTTAGAGATACCTTGGCTATTACATATACCCCCCAATATTGCATGACTTCATTTAAATAGTTATTTACAAACTCATTTCCATTATTATCCGATACACTAATTATGATTCCACGTTTTCCAATAAGCTTAAATATATGAGTCCAATGACCTAATCTATCGATTAGTCTTTTCATATTTGAATTAACATTATGCACATAAACTGGAGAAATTAGAATAACAATATCTGCACTCAAAAACTCCTTTTCAATGTATCGAATATCATCATTGTCATCAGTTGCAGTAGAAAGATCAAAAAATTCTTTCGCATTACCATCACTATCCATTATGTTAATTTCATTTTCTTGTATAATAACAAAATCACAATCTTTATTTTTTTCTTTAAACATATCTCTAAATTTTTCAATAAATTTATAACCATTGGAATTCAATCCTCTTACACTTGAATTATAAGCAACTATTTTCATTTAACTACTCCTTATCAAAGTTTAATAATTCCAATATAAAAACATTAGGATAGAATACATCTTGAAGTCTTAATAGACTATATATAAAACCTGAACTCCCCATCATAAAACCATCATAATCAAAATTAAAACTATCTATCCAACTAATTTCTTCTAAAGTGGTGATTTTTATTTTATCCATATATTCTAATATAGATATTTTTTTATCCTCTTCTACAATGTGATTGTAAGATAAAGCATTTCCAGAAACCCCATGACATAGACAAAGATTTTCTGAAGAAAAAATTTCATCTTTTATTCTTAAGTTATTATTATATTTCAATATAATCTCTCTAATTTTAAAATATTCTTCTTTATCAATAGAATTTTCTAAAGTAGATAAATTCTCCCAAGTTATATATCTTGAAAGAATAACACCATATTTACCTCTACACCAACTGTTACTTAATTTTTCAATTTCTTCCCCAATATATTCATTTTCAATAGTACACATATCAACTATAAGTTTTAGAATATTATCATTTTTCCTTTTTTTGTATAATTCTGATAAAACCATTATAATTCCACTTAATCCATGTGCAATCCCAATATCATTATTAGCCAATATATTATTTTTTTTCAACTCAAGAATCTTATCTTCAAAATCCTCAATGAGATTTTTAATTTGATTATTTATAATAGGATTATCAAAAAAACTTTCAAGTTTCATTATAAAATAAATCGTTCCTAAATCTCCTGCTAAATAATCAAGTTTAAAATCAACATAATTTTTTATTTTAAATTGATCACAAACATATTTTATAGTGTTTTCAAATTTATTTTTAAAGTATATGGTTCTTTCGTGTTTAATATGACTTAATACAGTAAAAGTAATATAATTTATATACAATAAACTACATTCACTAGAAAAAATTGAAGAGTTTTGTTTTAAATCAATACTGTAAAGATTTAAAAAGTCAATAACTTTTAGAGTTTCACTTAATAATTTTTTATTTTCATTCCTAAACGCATATAATAATAATAGTAACATCTTTCCACCATATTCATAAATAGAAGGCTTAATTTCTCCTATCTTCCACATAAAATTATTATCTTCAGTAACATTAAAATTACTCAAATTTAAAGATATAGTTGAATATAAATTACTAGAACTATGATGAAATTCATTTATACTTTCTTCAATATATTTAGAAATCATATAGTTTACAATTTCTAAAGTTTTTAAATTATTATAATTTTCATGTTTAATTCGAATTGTTTTTCCAAAATTTTTTTCTTTTGTAAGAATACACATTGATAATTTCAATAAATTCAACTGATATTCTATATCATTAAAACTCAATTTATGGATTTTATCTTTTATTCGTTTACTTAAAATAGTTGAAAAATAATTTCTACAAATAACAGAATTATTTGAATATAGATGTCTATCATTAATCAAAGAATAAAAGCTCGGAATACTACCATTATTCAAATCTTCAATTTCTTTATTTACTCTCAAATATCCAAATGATGAAGGATTAAAATTTTTATTTAACACAGATAAAACTACTTGCTTTTCTCTTTCTGACACTAGAGAACTAGGTTTATCAAGATATTCTAAAAATTTATAATATACCTGAGTAGGGCGTAATATTTGTCTAAATTTTAATTCCCTATTATTTTCATTTTTCTCAATAACTCTGAAAAGCAATTCTTTATTTTTTATTATAGAATTACATCCTTGAATGAAACCTTGTGATAAAAAATAATAGATTTCATTCAAGGATACTATGTCATCTAATATATTTTCTCCATTCAAAAATAATGGATTTCCAATATCTGTCAGCTCATTAATTTTATGTTCTTTGATTTTATAATCTTGTTCTAATGTATATATTATGCTTTCTACAGTCTTTGAATTAGCTTTATCTGATAAAATTCCACTTATGTTAAAATCAAACACAATATTATCACTAATAAAAGGAATAAATGCGGTGTTGAAAATACTTTCCGAAAGCCCTTTATAGTCAACATATACATTGTCACTACTTTGATGTTTTATTTGCATAGATAGAGTTTCAAAATCAATAATCACTGGATATCTCTTATAATTTATTATATTTTCATAATGCATATCAAACGATGATAATACATACATTACAGATAGATAAAAACCAGCTGTTAATAAATAAGATTCAACATCCACTCTACTTTTACAATCTATATTTTCAATTTTCTCAACCCAATGATAAGAAATACTATCTAAATACTTTAACCTATATTCTTTTATAGAATCATCTACATCTTCAATTACTATATCAAATATTTCATAAAGAAATTTCATATTTTCAGCACTTCTAGGCTTAAAGTATAACTCATCATATTAACAAATAACTTTACAAGTTGAAAGATTATTATGTATATCTCCATAACCTGATTCAATATTCAAAATTTCACCTATTTTTTTATTAAATTTCTCTTCAATTTTTTCTTTATCTCTCTCATAATTCTTAATAATTAAATCGCATTGTATTATTTCTGTTCTTATTATTTCTAATAACCTACATTCTAATAATTGATAAGACTCTTTAACTTTATCAACAAATTTATCATCACATTCTATTTTTTGAATATTATCTTGATATAAAACATTCAAGATAATTTTTTGAATTCTCCTTTTTATATTAGCATTACATATTGTTAAGTATTTTTCAGATTTGGCATTTATTGAATATACTTTTTGAAACTCATATCTAATAAGAGTATTAACATAGCACTCCATAAACTTAAATCTTTTTTCAAATTTATTCATTATAAGCCTCCCATTTATATTGAAATCTATATTACACAAATAACTAATAAAAAATCATATATTATAATTCTTTTGTTTTTACTATTCTTAGCGATATTATAAAAGAAATAGACATTATTAAAAGTGAAGCTATAAATCCAATACCATAATTCACATTTGAAAAATCAAAAGTATTGGCTAATTTTCTAAAAATTTCAAACTTTTCATAGTTTACAAATTGTGATACAAGTACAATTAATACAAAAATAAACAATATTGATGTAAATAAAATCAATATCCCTCTATCTTTTTCAAATTTGAATATAAACGGAACAACTATAGAAAATAACATTGAAGAAAGTATTAATGACAGCAATATTACTGATTTTATTTCATGTATATTGCTACTATTACTAGCAATTATTCTTATAAATGAATTTAAAATTATTGAAATAATAAAAGAAACCAGGAATAACAAATATTTATTTTTTACAATTTCTCTCTTTCCGTTTGGAATCACAGAAATATAAGCAAAAAAATTAGATTTAGCATCTTCAGTAAATGTTGTAATAACCATAGATAACACTTGCAACGATACCCAAAGAGCACTTAGCTCAATACTATTTTTCAGCAAATAAGACACACTTAAAAACATTACCATATTGAGTAAAATATTCTTTTTTAATAAAATTAAATCTTTTTTTACTAAACCTATCATTTTTTCACACCCTTTGATAATAAGAACATCATTTTTTCCAAGTTTATATTTTCTACCACATAATCAGAAGAATTCTTTGATAGTTCATTTTTATTATTTATCAATATTTCCCAACTGTATTTTGTTGATATTTTAGATAAAATTGTTTTTTCATCCAATTTTCCAACCATGTCTTCATGGCATTTCAAGATGCCATATTCATTTTTAATATTGTCAAGATAGTCTTTAAAAATAATATTTCCATCATCTATCATAATAATTTCATCAGCAATATCATCTAAATCACTTATAATATGCGTAGACATAAGAATAGTGTTTTCTTCATTTCTCATATATTCTGAAAATAAATCCAATATTTCTCTTCTTACTATTGGATCTAATCCTGAAGTAGCTTCATCAAAAATTAATAACTTTGGACTATATGATAGAGCGGATATAATTCTTAATTTTTTTTCCATTCCTGTTGATAAATCCTTTATCTTAGAATTTTTAGGTACTTCGAACTTATCTGTGTATTTATAAAATAAATCTGAATCCCATTTTTTTAAAATTCCTTTTAATACTATGTCCAAATCACTTACTTTCAACTCATCTGGAAAAAACATATCTTCAATAACTATCCCAATATCTTCATTTATATTATATTTTCCACTTTTTACATCCTTTTCAAATATTTTTATACCTCCCTTATCTGTATGTATTATGTCTAAAATCAACTTCATTATTGTTGTCTTACCTGCACCATTTTTACCTATAAGTCCTGTTACATATCCTTTTTTTATTTCAAAACTTAAATCCTTAATCTCAAATCCACTCGGATATTTCTTTGATACCTCCACAACTTCTATTGCATTTTCCAAAGCTATTCCTCCCTGTATAGTAATTCAAATATCTCTAAAATCTGCTCCTTTGCTACCCCATACTTCTTAGACAATAAAACTACTTCAGTAATGTGACTTTCAATCTCTTGCATTTTTATTTCATTTGCTAATGCTACACTTCCAGAAGATACATAACTCCCTTTTCCCTGATTTGTAACTATATATCCTTCCGCTTCCAATTCATCATATGATTTTTTTACTGTTAAAATACTTATCCTTATGTCACTTGCCAAAGTTCTTATAGAAGGCAGTTGCTCACCTTTTTTCAAATCACCTTTTAGAATTTGTAATATTATTTCGTCTTTAATTTGCTTATAGATTGGTTTATCGCTTGTTTTATTAATTAGTATTTTCATCTTATCCTCTCGCTGTTATATATTGAGTATAACAGAATATAACAATTTGTCAAGTAATTTTTTATATAAAACCTATATTTACATTCAAATTAACAGCTATTATTTTTATCTTTAACACCTTATATTTAATATTTTGTTAAATTTGTAATTATAGAGTTCGATTTATATGTCAATTATATTTTTTAGTATTAATTTGATTGACATCTTGTATTATAGTTGTTCTCATCCTTTTAATTTTAGTAAACATGGATGTGAAGATAATAAGAATGAATTCAAATACGAATATGTAGGTCATCGCTATCGCATAGACGTTTGATTATTAAAAGTCAAAAATTATCTTACTAAATTTTAGACCTGACATTTTTAGATAAATGCGGTATAATATACGCAAATGCTTATGCTTGAATATTTAACTACATTTTTGTAGCAAGCACAGTCTTTGGATAGCCAAAGACGGAAAAATTGATGAAGCAGGAAATATTCCTTGCTTCTTTTTTTATCAATTTTTTTGCTTGTTAGGGAGTACCCTAATACCCCGAAATACTTAAAAAGGAGAAAAACCATGGAAAATAGACAAAGAAATATCCAACTGATTATAAGACTTAATAAAGATGAAAAAGAGCTTTTTGAAAGAAAAATGAAACTTGCTAAGTGTAGAAACATGAGCCATTTTATCCGCAAATGTGTTTTGGAAAAGGAGATTTATCAGGTAGATTTAGAGCCGTTTCGAGAGCTACAAGGCTTACTTAGAGGTGCTACAAATAATATCAATCAGATTGCAAAGCATGTAAATTCTACAGGAATAATCTATCGTGATGATATAAATGATATGAAAAAACAGATAGAACATTTTTCAAAAGAACTTTGGCAAATACATTCTTTACTTTTAAACAGAACTAAAGAAAGTGAGTGAATTTTATGGCTATTACTAAAATACACCCTATTAAATCAACGCTTCATCTCGCCATTTCATATATTGTCAATGAAGAAAAGACCGATGAACAGCTTTTGGTCAGCACGCATAAAT
>CAUQVF010000032.1:0-24492 GCA_963521605.1 uncultured Peptostreptococcaceae bacterium
TCATAATGGCTGCAAATGAGGTGGTAAAAAGTATAAGAAGTATAGATGAAATTGATGAGATGATAGAGAAATTTGAGAGCTATTTACTCACAGAAGGAATAAGTTTCACCACTGCCATTAATGTATTGCAAGCTGGCAGAACAGATGCAAAAGAGAGAATTAACTTGAATTCATTTTTATCTTCAGACGACCAAGTGCTAATTAGAAAAGCCATTATAGTGGCGCTTAAGAAAAAAAGAAAAGAGCGTACAAGTGATTTTAAAGAAGTCGCAGGAAAGTTTGAAAAACTTACAAAGCTTGCAAAAGAGGTACTAAATGAATGAGTAACGACATCAAACACAACGCAGAGGGCTACAAAGATAGCACGGCGTATAAGGCTATCATGACCATAGAAGAAGCGAAAAAGAGAAGATTAAAGGAGCAGGCGGAACATGACAAGCTTGTACAGCATATCAAGTACATAGTGGAGCTTGCAGGCTTTAGGCTTGGAGACAGGATTAAGCTTGTACATAAAGAAAGTAGGAGGAGGTATGATTGATTGGAGTTAAGTGAGTTAAAGTCGAAAATACTAGAAATCTTTGAAATTGCAGAAGTAAAAGATTTAGGATCTGTGCTGATGAAAAATCTTGACAATTATGAGAAGATGCGGGCATTTGAAGAAGTTGTAAATGGCGACTTGTCAAAAGATTGGTTGCAAAAGATTTATCAGTATCACGAAGCTGATAGGAAGGAAAAGAAACAAGATTATACACCTGTAAGCCTTGGGAAGCTTTTGGCTAAATTATCAGGGGAGAGTGATGTTGTAATGGATCTTTGCGCAGGCAGTGGCGCGCTGACTATTCAAAAGTGGAATGAAAATCACAATCAAAGATTTTTACTATACGAATTAGACGAGAATGTAATCCCATATCTACTGTACAACTTAGCAATAAGAAACATAGAGGCTACAGTGATGAGGGCAGATGTATTGAAAAATGAAGTATATGAAAGCTGGGAAGTAAAGAAAGGAGAAAAGTATGGGAAGTGTATTGCTATCAAATCCACCGTATAACCTAAAGTGGGAGCCTCTAAGTATGGCAGGGTTCGACCAAAGATTTATGGGGTATGGCATACCGCCGAAAAACAATGCAAATTATGCTTTTGTGCTTACAGGTGTAAATTTAGCTGATAAGTCTTGTTTTTTACTACCACTTTCAGTATTGAGTCCGAAACAAGTGGAAAGCGACATAATAAAAATGCTTGTAAGTGAAAATTACCTTGAAGCAGTCATATTACTGCCGGGCGATATGTTTGAATCTACAAGTATACCTGTTTGCATCTTGTCTTTTAATAAAAACAAGACTACGAAAAAAGTTGTTTTTGTAGACGCAAGAGAAATGGCCGAAAAAGAAATCAGAGAGCAAAGAGGACAATTTGGCGGAGCTTCGCATGAAAGCAGAGTATACAAAAAAGAAGTTAATGTATTAAATGACGAGGCTATAGAGAAGATAGATGCAATTATAAGAAACTGCGAGGACATAGAGGGGATATCTAAATGCGTAAGTATAGACGCAATAGCAAGTAAAGATTACTCAATAAGGCCACAGGACTATATAACGTCTGCTGAGGTGGAAGAGGTACACAGAAGTTATAAAGACATAGCAAGTGACTATAATCGCATAATGCAGAGCAAAAACGCGCTTAAAATAACGGTGAATGAAACTTTAGCTAAAACTTTAGGGCTATATAATGCATACGCAAATAAAAAAGAAAGTGACATTAGTAAAAGCTTCGAAGTGGTGGGCGAAAAAGCGGATAAAGAAGATTATATATCTCTTACAAAATCTGCAATTTTTAAAATCGAATGTAGAAGCGACAAAGTGTTTCCCGAATTGCTTACCTTATTTGTATCAATGTGGAAGCAACATATAATGTTTTTGAACAATGAAGAAAATAAAATTTTGGCAGAGTTTAGGGATGCGCTACTGCCGGATTTGATGCAAGGAAAAATACAAGTCGAATAGGATGAGATAGAGGAGAGAGAAAAAATGAATGTATTAATAGCTTGTGAATGCAGTCAGACGGTCTGCAAAGAGTTCAGGGCATTAGGACATGAGATACAAGGGCAAAAGAACAAGGCAACGGCCAGAAGCAAGACATTTCCGGGCATAGCAAAAGCTATGGCAGAACAATGGGGGATATATGATTAATATAAAGAGCTTGAAAGCTGGACAGACTTTATATCTTGTACGAAAAGGATACGAGAGTAATACTCACAAAAGAGAGTTAGATGAAATTAAAAAGGTAGAAGTTATAAAAGTTGGAAGAAAATATGTAATAGTAAATGTAGGAGGATATTTTGAGACTTTTGACTCTCAAAAGAACTTCAAAATTTATAACGGCTACGGGAGGGTGAAGTTTGGACTTTACCTTAGTGAAAAAGACTATTTTGATGAACTTATAAAGGAGGATTTGCTGAAAAAGATAAAAGATTTTTTCAGTAACATCAACAAACAATGTAATCTGTTAAGTCTTGAGGAACTAGAAAATATAAACAGTATTATTGAAAAGTATTAAGAGAGGTAGTGTAGATGTAGAGACAATCGCACAGCAGAAGAGACTTTATACGACCTGATAAAGGCGGATATAATGAGAGTTGAAGAACAAAGAGGGATAAATTGATGGAAGATAAGAGAAAAGAAGAGATAGAGCAAAAAACGAGAGTAGTAAGAGATTGCTTAGAAACAATAAAATTTTGTGAAGAAGAAATCACGAAAATATCAGAGTTGTTCGAATTTATGGAGAAACATTGGTATTGCGAAATATGGGTAAGACCAGCTGGGGAAAAAGAAAGTCGTGAAATCCCTTTAACAGGGCCACCTAGATCAAGAATAGTTGATGCAATCAAAGAGGAACTTATAGAAAAGGCAAAAGATTGTAAAGGTGGAATTTCAGAAGCTTATAATAAGTTAGGCAAACTATTAAAGTGAGGTAGAGCATGAGAAAAATAGTTGTATACATAAACGACAAAATAATCGAGGGTTTTTCTGTAGATGATGAAACTAAAGACGAGGACATCACAGATGAGTCGCTTCAAGAAGTGCTTAGTCACTTAGATTGGCACTGGGAAGAGGTGGACAAATGGCCAGAGGAGTTAGGAGGTGAGTAGATATGATTGAAGGACTGGCAAGGCAGATATTGCAGCATTACGGTATTATACATCAAAAATCCAAGACAATCGAAGAACTTGCGGAGCTTATAGTAGCATTGCAAAAAGATTTGATAGCGGGTAAAGAAAGCCACTCAATGGCAGTGCTCGAAGAAATTGCAGATGTACACATTATGCTTACTCAACTACTAGATGATGAGAGCGACAAGACGACCGTGTCACTTATAGTCAATAAGAAGTTGAAGAGGCAGATAAGAAGGATTAAAGCTCAAAAGGATAATAATAAAACTTGCGGTACATGTATATGGTGTAGAAGAATAGCCCCGCTTGTGCGCAAAGGTATATGCTTTTGTTCAAAAAGTGACGAACACGGAAATTATGTAGATGACAAGATGACTTGTCAGAAATGGGAGGGATAAATGGCAATACAAAAGGATATTGTGATAAACCGCAAGGAATATCAAAACATTAAGAAAAAAGACCACAATCAAATGAATCTATACATACAAAGTATTTATAAGAGTGCTTACATGGATGGTTTTAAGGCCGGTACAGAGTCAGTACCGGGGATAGATATAGCGGAAATCAAGAAAGTACTTTTGGGTATAAAGGGTTTAGGAGCAAAGAGAGTAGCTTCCATATTGGAAGCACTGGAAAAGGAGTTCGAAAATGAAATTTAATATTTATGACTATAAAGACAATGCTATAGAAATAGATACAAAAGGTAAAGATGTGGCAAGTATATCTGTTGAGGTTATATCCGGAGATGAACGTATAGAGATACTATATAAGTGTGGATGTTTTGCAGTAGTGGATAGTTCACATGATAGATTTATAAATTATTATGATGGATATTATACCTTATCAGGCGACAGGCTTGCGGAATGGATGAATTTTAAAGCAAGAGAAGGAGCGACATGCCTATCTTATGAGAGGCTTGAAAAGTTTGGATCTGACGAAGATTAAAGAGGTGGGTAATGACAGCAAAAGAATACTTAAGTCAGCTTTTAAATCTCGAAAGGCTTATTAGTGCAAAATCGCTTGAGTGCGAAAGACTTGATGCAATGGCAAAAAAAGTGACAAGTGTGCTAAGCGATTGCAAAGTGGACAGTAGCCACGACGAGGGAAAGCAAGCTGATATAGTCATAAGAGTGATAGAGCTAAAAAAAGATATAGAAAAGCAGCTAAGAGAGTATACTGATCTACAGTCAAAAATCAGCAAAGATATAAATGATATAACTGATATTCGACATAGAAGCATACTAATTATGAGGTATGTAAACGGTCTTAGTTTCACACAAATAGCTGATGTGATGCACTACGGAAAAAGATGGACACTTGTGCTTCACAGAAAAGCACTAGAAGCATTTGATAGAGTGCATAAAGAGAAATATTGCGCTTGACGGAACGAAAAAATTATGATAAATTCTAATTAAATAAAACTGGAACGGGATAACTTTCTAAAATTGAATATTTCCATATTGGAATGTAAAGTTTTTAGTTTGTTGTAAAAAAAGAAAGTTATATCGGTTTATTAGTTTATTAAGTTGTTGACGCAAAGTCAGCAACTTTTTTTATTTTATTTAAAAAAAATCGTTGACATACTACAGGGAGTATGCTATATTATGCTTGTAACAAACAAATAGAGCCACTTACAGAGCTGACCGGGCAAAAACAAACTGTAAGTGCAAGTAAAAAAAGAGAGGTAATAAATATGAAAACAATAGCAATTGAATTTGAGCATGGAAAGAAGAATTATCATTTTAATACATTAGATGATAATATAAAATGTGGTGACTATGTGTTAGTCTACTCGTTAGACAGATATAGCGTAGTCGAGGTAGTAGACATCCTGGACGATATAGAAGAAGCCCGCACAGGGATTGTGGGAATTATTTCAGGTCCGGAAGAAATCTATGAAAAGTTCTCGCTTGACAGCCGTGACTTTTTCGATATTTCGAAAATATACAAAGCAAAAGAACAAATAATAAAGAAAAATGTCTTCAAAAGAAACATCGGGGGATATTGCCTTCACAAATTATTGTCATATATGCTAAAAAAGCAAAATGAGTATTTTTTAATAGATAATGACCACGAGAACTTCTTTGCAGGAGTTTTCACTGAGCGACAAAGTGAAAACGATATCGAAATCACGATGTCGCTAGTAGATAAATGCTATTTAAGTATAGACAAAATAATTGATGCTATAGAAGCCATAGAAGACTTGAGAGAAGTTGAATACAGAGAAGTTGATGATAGCGATTGCGACAAAATAGAAGTCGTAAATTTTATAAAAGAAAATCAGGAAACAGGTGGCTACGGAACAAAACATGTAATCCGTAGAATAACGAACCTGCTGCAGGACGGGTTAAAAAAAGAATTTATTTTCTTACCTATACGCGGTAGTGCTTGTGAAGATACAATATATGAGTATTATGATGATGATGCTGACAAGTATACATTATCGCTGCTCAATGAAAACAAAGATGTCGTAGATGATCTGTACAGCAGACCTGAGACATATGAGGTCTTGGTAAACTGGCAAGAAGGCTATATTCAAAAGCTTGTGCCGACTGATGATGTGCCGGATGCTTTAAAAAAGTATGTAACTCACGAAGTTGTTAATTTATGCTATGTTGAAGCTGTGAAGCTGTTTCAAAGCTACTCAGATTATGCATACGACGACGAGGAGGATGACAGTGAGGATGGTTTTCATCTCGATTGCGAAGTTGAAGAAACTTTGCTAATCAAAACAGTATAAAAGCATATTAAAACTGCCGCTCAGATCAGGGCGGCAGTAGGAGAAAAAATGGGAAAGACAAGTTCGGAGTCAAAAAAGAAATACAATAAAAAAGTATACAAGCGACTTTCTATAGATGTAAAAATAGAAGAAGCCGAAATGCTTGAAAAGCATTGCGCCCAATCGGGCGAAAGTAAAAACGGCTGTATACGAAGGCTGATAAGAGAGAATTGCCAAAAAAACAACGATGCTGGAGAGTAAAAACCTCCGGCATTATTTTTTGAAAAAAAATCAAAAAAAGTTTCAAAAAGGTGTTGACAATACACGCAAAGCGTGGTATTATATAACCATAAGGAACAAACAAAACAACTTACAGAGCCGACCAAGCAAAACAAACTGTAAGAAAGAAAAGAGAGGTAATAAAATGAGAGCAAATTTATACAATGAAGTAGCAGAGATGAGAAATTACGAAGTTATCACAGTTGCAGAGGCTGAGGCACTTGAGAACAACGAAAATCTTGAATGGTTTGAGACTTACACAGATGAATGTGGAAGAAAAGTTATAAGCATAACAGCAAGCCTTGAGAATGAAGAGAATGTAAACAGAGTTTTAGTGATAGCAGCATAAAAATAAAAACAATCCGGTAGCATCAAAAAAGGCGCTACCGGATATAAATAAAAAACAAAGGGGTACAAAAATGAAAGAAGTAAAGAAGATTAGAGGGTTTAAAAAGTGTTTAGTCTTCACGGTAGCAGAGTTTGACGACAAAAAAGAATATACTGAAGATGAAATCAGTAAAGAGGTTATAGTGGAATTTGAAATTCCGATTGAGGCAATAGTGTATAAGCTGGAGAGAAACAAGACATACGCAGATAAAGCGAAAGTTGTTGCTATATATGATATAGTTGACGGCAGGTTGATAGAGTCAAGCGAAAAAGAGGCTTATAAAGATATAAGCATCCGCCGTACGCATATACTTAGCGACGGTAAGAGTGTTAAGGAATATAACGAAGTGACAACCAAACAAAAATATACAGTTGGACAGATAGTGGAAGGGACAGAAATTCGTCAGGATCTAAGAAATAGAAACGGCGAAAGACGAATACCAAACTACGACGACATAATTTTTTATGAGAATGCAAGTCTTGCAATATCAAGAAGCAGATTTGCTTAAATAAAAAAAGTCCTGCAGGAGCCGACCAAGACAAACCTGCAGGACAACCTTAAAAGAAAGGCATAAATAGATTAACATATTGTGAGAAAGAAAGCAAGGTGCGGCAATGGATGATAAAGAAAGATTAAAGGAACTTAGAAAAGAACTGGGGTTATCTCAAGCGAAATTTGCAGAAAAGTTTGGAGTTCCGGTTAGGACTATTCAAGACTGGGAATACGGAAAAAGGGAAGTCAGGAGTTATATAGTTGATATGATGCATAAGATTATAGAGCTTGAAAATAAATAAAAAAACTTTTCATAAACTGTTGACAATACACGCAATGCGTGATATAATAAAGACAGTTAAGAGAGATACAGGAAAAACAAAGAAAAGAAATTTTGGAGGACTTAAAAATGAAGAAGTACACAGTAAACATGGTAAACAGCGTAGAGATGGACGAGGCAAACAACAAGTTTTACATCGCAATGGACGACGGAGCAAAGTTCGAAGTAAGCCTTTACAAGTTATCAGATGAGGACATCGAAGGACTTAAGACAGTAGAAGGATACGATGAGGATCCGGAAGTTTTTGAAAGACTTATGGCAGAGGCAGAAGAAAGATAAATAAAACTTAAAAACGCAAGCCGCCGAAAGGTGGCTTGCAGATAAAAGGGGAAAATATGGAATCAAGAAAAGAAAATGGAAAAGTATATTTGAAGTTCGGATACAATCAAGGATTTTCAGGAGACTTAAAAAGATATTGCGGCGCCAAGTGGCGCCCCGAAACAAAAGAATGGTATTTTGATGAAGAATTCGAGAATAAAGCAAACGATTTAATGCTAAGAAGATACGGCTACAGTTTAAGACCATCACCAAAGTTAAATATAGAGTTCAGTGCAAATGAATTCTTTGACAAAGACACTTTAGATATAGCGATAGACGGATACACATTTGTCTATCGTGAAAATGACAGTCTTCCTGTTATATTAAAACACGGCGGAATAATCCTGCAGGGCGGATTTCCTGTAAAAGGCGGTTCAAGCAGATATCCAAGCTCAAAACCTTTGGATGATACAGTCATAAGGGCAGAAATTACAGAGGAGCTGTGGAATATGTTCAGTGACGAGACGAAATCAAAAATAAAAAGAATTGACAAAAAAAACAAAAAAGAACTTTTACTTGAAAAAGAAGCTATGTTACTGAAAGAGCTTGAAGACATAAGAAGACAACTAAAAGAACTATAAAAGAAGTCATTGAAATGCACCTATTGACAATGCTATCCTGTATACGTCAAAGGTGCAAACTTTGACACCATGATTTCTTCTTTTTGGTTGTGCTATACACCCCTAATAAAAACACCTCTGAAATTATTTTCGGGGGTATTTTTTGTATGCAGAGAAAAGGAGTTTATATGATATATAAAAGATGTACACATTGCGGAAAGAGATATGAAGCGGGTGGGAAATGTGATTGCGGATATAAAAGGCAGTATGATGCCCCGACCGGCACAAGAAAATTATATAGGGGGGCAAGGTGGCAAGCATTGAGAGCTGTCATAATTGCAAGGTACAATGGATTAGATCCGTGGGCTTTTTTACATGGACGCATTGAGTACGCTCACACTGTGCATCACATCGTTACAGCCGAGGACAATCCGGGGTTGTTTTATACAGAAGATAACTTGATACCTCTATCGAGGTCAAGTCATGACGAAATACACGCGCTGTATAGAAAGAGCGCGGAAGACAAGGCAAGGACACAAGAGATATTAAAGAGCTTGATTAAGCAGGTAAGCATATAAGAGATAAAGAAAAAGACATAGCAATATAGGGTAGGGGGATGGTAAAAAGTTTGTGTATTGTATACAGCGACCGCCGCCCCAGTTTTCTTTACATAAATTTCTAAATAGTCGCCAAAAGTGGACAATTTCGTTCACGACAGGAGCAGGAAGGAGGGCGAATGGGCAGACCGCGAAAAATAATTTCAATGCAGACTGGCAATATAAAAAAGGACGTCAGGGCAAAAAGAGAATATGAAGAGTCATTAGTCAAGACCGATAAGGATGAATTAGAAAAGCTTCCTTCATCGGTCTTTTTAGATGTGACAGCAAAAAGAGAATACGAAAGGGTACGAAAGAACCTGCAGAGTATCGACATTATCGGCAACTTAGACCGTAATAGCATGATTGTATACGCAAATGCCTATTCAATGTACCTGCAGGCACTAAAGGAAACAAAGAAAAAAGATTTCTGCCCGACGGTGAAAACGAGTTCAGGTGAAAAGCCAAACCCGATTTATGCAATTTTGGAGCAGGCTAAAAAAGATATGGATACCTCCGGAAGCGCATTGGGCATGTCTGCAAGTTCAAGGCTTAAGATTGCAGCAGAAAAGGCAAAAGGACAAGAAGAAAACCTCATGCAAATGTTCGGGGATATATAGACATGAGCCATTTAGAGGATATCAAGCAATATGCAGGAAGTTGTTTATCTGATGAAATCCCCTCGGGGCAAAAACACAAGTGGGCGTGCCAACGCTTCCTTGACGACTTGGACAAAATAGGGACGGCAGACTTTCCGTATATTTGGAGTGAGGACAATGCTGACAGAATTGTCAAATGGTTTTCTTTGTTGAAGCACTCGAAAGGAGCCTTGGCAGGCAAACCGATTGACTTAAATAATTGGCAAAAGTTCAGGGCGTGTCAACTATATGGATGGGTGCATAGAGAGACGGGAAAGAAGAGATTCAAGAAGAGTTTCACTGAAGTGGGACGAAAAAATGCAAAATCTCAAATGGAAGCAGGCGAAGCGCTCTATGAAATAGCCATACAGGCTACAAAAAACATGGAGACATACGAAGTATACACAGCCGGTACTAAAAGAGACCAGTCAAAAATCGTATTTAGTGAATGCAATTTAATGACAAAAGGCTCAATACTTCGGTCAAAATTCAATTTCAAGCGTGATGAGATTGTACACATCAAGACAGGTTCTTTCATAAAACCGCTATCAAAAGAGGACGGAAAAACGGGAGATGGTACCAATCCTGCATGTCTGATTTTAGATGAATATCACCAACACCCAACAACCGACTTTTACGATTTGGGGCTTGGCTCAAATACCAAAGAGCCAATGCTGACAATAATTACCACAGCTGGCAAGGATTTAACATACCCCTGCTACACGCAAGAATACGATTATTGTTCAAAGGTTTTAGATCCCAATGTTGATGTAAAAAATGATGAATACTTTATTGATATTTGCGAAGCCGACAAGGGAGACGATCCGGGAGCACTTGAGACTTGGCAGAAAGCAAACCCGATAAGGGCATTTTATGATGAGGGTATCAAAAAGATAGCTGAAGATTATGAGATTGCTAAGCAGATACCCGAAAAAATGATAGCTTTCATGACGAAAGTGCTCAATATTTGGGTATCGGCATTAAACAACGGCTATATGGACATGAAAAAATGGAAGGCTTGCGAAGTCAAGGAGTTCCCTATCGACCTAAGAGGGCGACCAGTGTACGTCGGTTTTGATATGTCGTCAAAGATAGACCTTACATCGGTCGCTTTTATTGTGCCATTTCAGACCGATAAACTGGACAGTAGTGGCAAGAAGATAGTCTATTATGCCGTTTGGACACATAGCTTTATCCCTACCGTGGACAAGCTTAGAGAACACATCATAAAAGATAAGGTTCCATACGATGCATGGGAGCGCTTGGGATACTTGACGCTGACAAATACCCCGATAGTCGACCAAGCTACTGTAATGCAGTATGTGATTGATGAGTGCGCAAAGTATCAACTTGATATTCAGTGCTTATGTTTCGACCCTGCAAACGCCGCAAAATTAATGATGGACTTATCAGATGAAGGCTACACGGTCGAAGAAGTGTATCAGAGTCATAAGAGTCTAAACGAGAGTACTCAAGGCTTCAGGGAGCAGGTTTATTCGGGTAATGTTCTTTACTTACATAATCCGCTTTTTAATTATGCGATGTCGAATGCGGTCGTAAGGACAAACAACGGCTTGATAAAGATAGACAAAGACGCAACTACTAAGCGAATAGATCCAGTTGATGCGTCTCTAGGAGCATTTAAATTAGCTTTATACCACGACTTTGAGTCAGAGTCGTATAACGAATATATAGAAAAATTTTTGAAAGGAATGGAAGCAGGTGCATAAATGAGATTTTTAAATAGATTAAAAAACCTTTTCACCCCCGAATCGGGAGATTTAGCAAGTGAAAAGCTTCTGCAGTGGCTTGGCATTGATACCGATAAACCGAAAGCCTTGGCAGAGACGACATATTTTACTTGTCTTAAAGTCTTGTCTGAGACGATGGGCAAAATGCCCTTGAAACTCTATCAAGAAGATGAGTCAGGCGGAAGGGTGAGAGCTCCGACAAGCGATATATTGCTGTATCGACCTAATTTAGTCATGACTCCGTCAACCTTTTGGAGCACTATGGAGGCGAATTGCCAACATTACGGCAATGCTTATGTGTGGATACAAAGAGATTACAAGGGTGGACTGAAAAAAGGCGAGATACCAAAAATAGCTTACTGGATTATGAAGTCTGATTGTGTGACTGTATACATGGATGATGCAGGCGTATTCGGTGATAAAGGGCAACTTTATTATAAGTTTACAAACCCACAAAACGGAGAAACTGCAATATTCAGGCAAGAAAATGTTTTACATATAAAAAACTGGCTGTCGTGGGATGGAGTCATGGGCATATCGGTAAGAGATATCTTGAAAAGTACGATTGATGGTGCCGGATACTCTCAAAGGTATCTTGAAAAGCTGTATCAGAGTGGCTTAACTGCATCAAGTGTACTGCAGTACACGGGCGACTTAGATGAAAAACTAAGACAAAGACTTGAAAAACAATATAATGACTTGCTTACAGGAGCAAATAACGCAGGTAAGGTTGTGGCATTGCCTTTAGGCATGAAATTAGAGCCTTTAACGTATACGCTTGCGGATGCTCAGTATATGGAATTAAAGAAGTACAGCGCACTGCAAATTGCGGCGGCGTTTGGGGTTAAGCCAAATCAAATAAACGATTATGAGAAGTCAAGTTACTCAAATTCAGAGTCGCAACAGCTTAGCTTTTTGGTCGATACTATGATGTATAGGCTCAATCAATATGAGCAGGAAATCAATTACAAGTGCTTGACTGATAAGCAGAGGGCGGATGGTCTTGTATACAAATTTAATGAAAAAGTCCTTTTAAGGGCAAACATGGAAACGCAAATGCAGTCGATAACCTCGGCGGTGCAAAACGGCATATATACCCCGAATGAGGGCAGGCATTTACTGGACCTGCCCTCAAAAAATGGCGGTGATGTGCTTATAGTAAATGGCAATTATGTACCGCTTACAGATGTTGGCGCTGCATACAATATCGGAAAGGAGGGCAAAGAAAATGATACTTAAGATAAAAGGCGACATAGTCAGTAATGAGATGAAAGAAATATACAACTGGTTCGGATACGACTGTACAACGCCGCAGGATGTACTTGATGCAATCGCAGAAATGCCAAAAGGCGACAGATTGCAGGTAAAAATAAACTCAGGCGGTGGCGATGTGCTTGCAGGTCAAGAAATCTATGCGACATTAAGAAGTCGCAATGATGTAGATATCGAAGTCGAAGGCTTGGCGGCATCTGCTGCATCTGTAATCGCTATGGCTGGCAAGAGCACAATATCACCTGTGGGCATGCTTATGATCCACGATGTGTCGGTAAGCTACACAAGTGGCAATCATGCGCAACTTAGCAAGCAGGCTGAGACTTTAAAAGCATGGGATGAAGCTTTAGCAGGTGCTTATGTTGAAAAAACAGGCAAGTCAAAAGATGAAATTATTCAAATGATGGACGCTGAAACATGGATAACAGCCGATAAGGCTGTAGAAATGGGATTTATAGATGCTATAAGTCAGTCCGGGCAGTCAGTAATCACGAACAGCATGGGTAATTTAAAGATTACTGATGAAATGATACAGAAGTATACAGCCGAAAAAGCTGGTATTGAAGAAGCAAAAAACAATTTGTTAAAAGACCTTGATACATTCGGGGCATGAAAGGAGCAAAGATGAATTTACAGGAATTACTTAATCAGATTAATGCAAAGAAGCTTGAAGTAAAAAACTTGGCAGAGCAGGGAAAGATAGAAGAGGCAAAGACAGCGAAAGAGGAGCTTGTAAAGCTTCAGGATCAATATAATATTCTTAAGGATATTATAGAGAATGAACAGTCCGGAATGACAAACGGCACAGCCAATGCAGTAGGAATGAAAGCAGTTACTGCAGATGGTGTAATTGATGCAGTACATGACTTTGCCGAGGCTGCAAGACATGGCTTTTATACCAATACCATGACAGAGGGCACAAAGGCTGACGGCGGTTATACAGTGCCTGAGGACATTAAGACAAAAATTAATCAGTATAAAAAGGCTATGTTCTCACTTGAGAAACTTGTAGATGTTGAAAAGGTAAGTACATCAACAGGTCGCAGAACTTATCAGAAGAGAGCACAGGTTGAAGGATTTAAGGCAGTAGCGGAAGCGGGAAAAATACAGCCTGTTCCAACTCCTCAGTTTGAAATTCTTGATTATGCAATCAAGAAGTACGCAGGATATATGCCTGTGACAAACGAATTGCTTGCTGACTCAGATGCAAATATTACAAATGCACTTATAAAATGGTTCGCTGAGCAGGATATCGCAACAAGAAATGCACAGATTTTATCAGCAATCGGAACAAAGGCAGAAACTGACCTTAAGAATCTTGACGGAATTAAAAAGGCTATCAATGTGACGCTTGGCTCCGCGTTTGCTGGCAGTGTTATAATCGTGACAAATGATGATGGACTTCAGTATCTTGATACTTTGGTAGATAAGAACGGCAGATATGTGCTCACACCAAGCATTCAGGATCCGGCAAAGATGGTGCTCTCGGTAGGCGCATCTACTATTCCAGTTAAGGTAGTTCCAAATTCAGTTTTGGCAACTAAGACAAATAAGGTGCCTTTTACAATCGGCGATTTGAAGGAAGCTATTAAGCTTTTTGACAGAGATAAGCTTAGCATTATGACATCAAATGTCGCAGCAGTCGGACAGCTTAACGCATTCGAGCAGGATTTAACACTCTTTAGAGGTATCGAAAGACTTGACTGCAAGACAAAGGATGCGGACGCATTTGTAAACGGATATATAACTGTAACACCGTAAAAAAAGTTGAGAAAAACGCAGAAGAGTTGAGAAGAAATTAGATCAAAATATCAAACACAGTTTAGCCCTTGCGTCTGCAGGGGCTTTTTTGAAAGGTATTAGCCTATGACGATAGAAGAAGTTAAAGACTACTTAAGAGTAGACGGAGATGATGACGACAATATCATAAGAACAATGATGGAAGCGTCAAAAGAGTATATCATATCTGCCGTAGGCGAATATGATGAAGAGGATAAGACGGCAAATCTTCTTTTTTGTGCGATAGTTCAAAATATGTATGACAACAGAGAATTAATGCAGTCTGATATACAGCAAAGAAAGGCGATTGAATACACTTTTAGGAGTATAATCTTGCAACTGCAAATGAAGAAAGCTATCAAGGGGGATACATGAAAGGTATAAACCCCGGAAGGCTTAATAAAAAGGTCAACATACTAAGATACATAGAGACAGAGGACGAACTTGCAAATATTGTGAGTGCTTTATCAGTGCATAAAAGAGTTTGGGCGGAAATAAGACCACTGAGAGGAAGCGAACAACTAGAGCATTATAAGGCTACAAGCAAGCTTGTATACAAAATTACAATCAGAAATACGGATGTAACTGAAAAAGATGTAATTGAGTATCGAGGCAGGCAGTTTCTTATAAATTATATTGTAAATCCCTTGGAAGCGAATTATTATCTTGAACTTATGTGCACCGAAAACAAAGACCACGAAGAAAGGAGGGAGTAATGGAGTCAGTACATTTTATAGGACTTGAAAGCTTGCTTGAAGACATGCAAAGCATGGTGACACAGTCGCCTGATGAGTTAAATGATGCGGTCATAAAGACGGCTAAGGCGTGGACAAAAGATTGTAATGCTAAAATGCCGTCAAGCTACTCAGGAGCCTCGGTGGTAGACGAAGAGGGTGAAAGAAAAGTGAACAAGGCGAGCTTGAAAAGGTGGGGAATGAAAAAAGAGTATACTCCTACTGGAATGATTGCAAGTGTTGAGATCACAAATAAGGCTCCGCACTTCCACCTTGTCGAAAATGGACACAGGAAGTTTATAAATGGCGTGGATACTGGTGGCTTTGTTGAGGGCAAGCATTATGCAGAAAAGACAAGGGCAGAGTATGAAAGCAAGTATCCGGATATGATGCAATCAGCTATCAATAAAGCCTTAGCAGATAGGGGGCTTTCATGATTACCTACGCCGACATTATCAAAGAAGTAAATTTAATTTTAAAAAAAGAATATCCAAATGTTAAAAGATACGGAAATGACACGGTAGATAATGCGGTGCCACCGTATTTTTTTGTTGAGGTTGTGCCGTTTGGTACAAACAGAGAGAGTCAGAATATGATGCATAAATCGTGTTCGGTGAAAATTACTTTCGTACAAAAGATAGCCAAGCAGACGGAAGCGCTTGAGGTTATCGAAAATATATTCGATAGTTTGGGAATGGTTTTGATAATCAAAGACAGGCGACTACTTGTCACAGAGTATACGCATGACTATATAGAAGACCATGGCAATATACCGCAAATGTCCTTTAAATTGGACTGGTACGAAAGTACTGAATACCACGACGGCGAACTTATAGAGGATATTCATTTGAAAGTAGAAAAGAAAGGAAGTAGATAAATGGCTAAATTAACATCACCAAGCATCACGATTGCCTTTACAGAAAAGGGCGCAAGTGCTATCGAAAGAGGCGAACGTGGTATTGTTGCCCTTGTACTGAAAGGTTCAAAGCAGCAGTCATTTAAGGTCGCAAGCATAAGCGACATACCTACAGGCGTTTTGAGTGAAGAAAATGAGCAGTATGTAAAAGATGCCTTAATTGGCTATACGCGTGCGCCTAAATATGTCCTTGTATACATTATGCAGACAGGGACAGATATGACAAAGCCATACAAGGATATGTTGCAGTTTTTCGAGAATGAGAAATTCACATATATGGCAATACCGTCCGTTAAGACGGATAGCCAGGTGCAGGATGTATTGACATGGGCAAAGAAGCAAAGAGGCGAACATAATCTTGTAAAAGTCGTATTACCTGAAGCTACAGGCGATAATGAAGGAATTATCAATTGGAACTCAACACTTTACAGAACAAAGGAAAAGGCGGTAACTCCTGAGCAGGGTACTGCAAGAATTGCAGGATTGCTTGCCGGTACAGGTTTTAATGTTTCAGGTACTTACGCCCCCTTGCAGGACTTTGTAGATGTAAACAGATTGGCAAAGGCTGATCAGGATACAGCAGTAGGCGATGGCAAGCTTATAGCTATTTGGGATGGCGAAAAGGTAAAGTTAAATCGTGCGGTAACATCACTTACAACCACTACAGCCGACAAGGGCGATAGTTTCAAAAAGATTAAGCTTGTTGAGACTATGGACATGATGGAGGACGATATCCGCAAGACTATAGAAGATAACTATATCGGTAAGTTCTCAAACAGCTATGACAATAAGTGCTTGCTTATCACAGCTGTAAACGCTTATTTTATGAGCCTTGTCAACGACGGACTTGTCTCAGTTGGACAATGCCAGATTGATGTAGACACTCAAAAGCAGTGGCTTAAGGCTCAGGGCAAAAAGGTTGTACTTGAGGACGGAAGCGAAAAGGGCATTGACGATTGCACAGATGAGGAAATCAAGAGAGCGAACACAGGTTCACAGGTATTCCTTAAGGCGGTTGTATCCTTAGTTGATGCTATTGAAGATGTCTCTTTAAAGATTTCAGTATAAGGAGGTAGAGCATGAAGAAATTCGTATCTAATCAGGTAATAAATGGAACTTGGGGCGAACTGTGGGTAGATGATGAGTACATCGGCGAGGTTATGTCTTGCAAAGGTGAAGTAAGCATATCTTATTCAGATATATCTATGGTCAGAAGCCTTACAGCAGGCAAGAAAATGACCAAGCTTGAGGGCAAGGGAAGCGTTAAGCTTCATCATGTGAGGTCAAACATCTCAAAGGCTATATCAGACAAGGTCAAGAGAGGGCAGACTCCTGATTTTAAAATCATTGCAAAGCTTGCGGATCCGGACAGCTTGGGAGTCGAAAGAGTGGTCTTTTATCATTGTAAATTTGATAAGGCAATCTTGATGGACTGGGAAGTGCAGAAAAACACTGAGGAGTCTTATAGTTTCACCTTTGAGGACTGGGACTTCCTTGACGATATAAGAGCATAGGGGGAGTAAATTATGGCATCTTTAATGGAAAGACTTATGAAACTTGATAGAGACAAGCTTTTTGAGATACCTACCGAAAAAATGACGGCTTGTCGCTTATCAAAAGTGGCAGGGGAAGAGGTGGAAATCACTGTAAAAGCTTTATCGGGTAGCCGATACACTGAAATAATGTCAAGTGCAACAAACAGATCCGGTGGAGTAGACATGAGTCGTGTGTATGATACTCACGCTATGGTAGTGGTAGCAGGTTGCATTGAACCAAATTTAAAAGACAAGGAACTCATGGGGCACTATAAGGCAGAAACCCCGAAAGACCTTGCAAAAATCTTGTTTCCAGGTGGTGAGCTTGTAAATATCTCAGAAAAAATCGGAGAGTTGTCAGGATTTGGCAAGAAAAAAGATAAAGATGGCAAAGATGATAGAGATGATGCCGATGACGGCATCGACTATGAAAACATAAAAAACTCATAGAGACTGATGCGGATTTTCAGGCGATGTATTACTTATTCGTAAATCACGACTGGAGCCCGTCAGTCTTTTTTGATGCACATTTTTCTGACAAGGTGCTGATAAAGCACTTTATCAGAAGAGAGGTAGAAGAGGCAAAAGAAAGGAGCGAGCGCGATGGCTAGGCAGGTAGATGTTGAATTTCGGTTTCTTGATAACTTTACAAGTAGCTTTAATAGCACAATCGGCACACTCACGAGCGGAACTGCTGCCGCTTCAAGAGCTTGGAAGGGAGTCGAAAAGGCAGGGCAGAGCATAAGTAAGCTTGGTGGCTCGCTTACAACTGGTATAACTTTACCGCTTGCGGCGGTTGGTGCGGCAGGATTTAAAAGTTTTGGCGAAGTCGATAAGACATTAAGGCTTGTCAGTGAAACGATGGGAAGCACCGCGGAAGAAGCAAAGACGCTTGAAGGTGCTATAAAAACCGCTGCATCTAATTCGACATTTGGCATGCAGGATGCGGCGGATGCGTCTTTGAACTTTGCAAGGCAAGGTTTTGACGCAGTACAGGCGGCGGATATGATAGCGCCTGCCATGAACCTTGCAGCAGGTACAGCATCGGACTTGTCGATGGTTACAGGTGGGCTTGGTAACACCTTAAAGGCATTTGGAGCAGATGCAAGCGAAGCAAGTCACTACACGGACATGATGGCAAAAGCGCAAGCACAAGCGAATACAGATGTTCAAGGTTTGTTTGATGCTATGAGTATAGCAGGCTCAACAGCGAATACAGTCGGATGGAGTTTTTCGGATTTGGCGGTTTTGACGGGTGTATTTGGCGACCACAGCATCGGAGCATCTGAAGGTGCTACCGCTTTAAATACAGGTCTTATGAGACTAGCAAGTCCTGCAAAAGAAGCTTCAGAATGGATTGATGCGTTAGGTATAAATGTTTTCGATGCAAACGGAAGCTTAAAGAGTATGCCTGAGACGATAGCCGAGCTACAGGGAGGTTTCGCAGGTCTAAACGACCAGCAACAGTTAGCGGCCGCAAGTGCAATTTTCGGCAAAAACCAAGCGGCTAAATGGGTAACGCTGATTAACGGTCCGGGCATTGAAGCGCTTCAGGGCTATAAAGATAGCATTGAGGGGGCGACGGGAGCATCGCAAGCTATGGCGGATGCTCTAATGAGCGGTCCGGGTGGTGCTATGGAACAGCTTAAGTCGACTTTTGATGTATTTAAGTACAATGCAGGCGAAGCCTTATCGGGTGCAGTCGTGCCTTTTATCGAAAAAATTACAGAGTTGCTTGACCGTTTTAATAAAATGGATCCTGAACAACGGCAACAAATTGTCCGTTGGGCAATGATGACGGCGGCAATCGGTCCTGCTTTACTGATTTTCGGCAATACGGTGACAATGGTTGGCAAGGTTGGTGGAGCGTTTAGCAACTTGGGAAGACTTGCAAGCATTGCAACTAGAGGTTTTTCAGGGCTTTCGGCAGGCGGTGGAGTGCTTAGAACTGCAATTGCAGCGATAACATCACCTGCAGGCATTGTCATAGCAGTCTTGGCGGCTATTGCTATCGTAGTTCTTGCGGTAGTAACGAATTTTAAGGCTTTTAAGTCTGCTATGAATTCAACATCGCCGACTTTCAAGAAGCTGCAGGAAAGCTTTAATAATTTAAAGGCAAAAATCGAACCTTTTATACCTCAAATCAAAGAGGTTATTGGAGTTGTAGGCGAGGGCATTGCCTTAGCTGTTGGCGTAGCTGTATCGGCATTTGCAGGATTTTTAAGTGGTGCAATGACCTATATTGGCGGTGTTATAGATGTTCTTTCGGGAATAAATAAATTTATAACTGGCGTTTTTACAGGTGACTGGAAAAAAGCGTGGGATGGCATTACCCAAATATTCAAAGGTTGGGCAGGCATGATAAAAGGCATTATAGAAAGTATAAAAGGCGTAATCGGTGGAGTCGTTGACGGAGTAAAGGGGATAGGCAACTTCTTTGCAGGTGGCGACAGTAAAATCGTAAAAGCTGCAACGGTGCCTGCAAAAGCTACAGGCGACCTTAACTGGATGGGTGGTCTTGTGCAGGTAAGTGAGAAGGGTGGCGAGATTATCGACCTGCCACACGGTACAAGGATTTATCCGCATGACGAAAGCGTCAGAATGGCAAAAGGTGCAGGCGGTCCGGTTTTCCAAATGCCAAAATTGGCCGACCAAATCATTGTAAGAGAAGAGGCAGACATAGAAAAAATAGGCGATGCTGTGGCAAGAAGAGTTATAGCATCTAGGAGTAATAGAGGAGGTATGAGTTTTAGTGCAAATATGGCTTAAAGGAGGCGCACCAATGCGCTTCCCCGTACTTCCTAGCGAGTACAAAGTTCAAGGAAGTCGCGGAATTGAAACAGTAAATATAAACGCCATTGGCGAGACAGACTTAGGCGGAGTGAGGGGACTGAGAACAGTCTCCTTTTCTTCCTTTTTTCCGAAGCATTACGATCCGTCATATTGTGAATTTAGAGGCATTAAAAATCCACAGCGCTATGTCAAGCAGATAGAACAAATGATGAACGGAGGTATCGTCAAGCTTATCATAACCGGAACGGCTATAAACTTCCCTTGTCGAATATCTTCTTTTGAATGGGGAGAAGATGACGGCACGGGAGATATAAGATTTTCAATAACCTTAAAAGAACATAGAAAGATTGCAATATCTCAGTCAAGTGTAGTAGCTGAGAGCCAAGCAACTACTCAGACAGCAAGCGAAGATACAAGTGCAAAGGACACGACAAAAAGAGAAGATACAAGAGAAAAGCCGAAAACTTACACAGTAAAAAGAGGTGACTGCTTGAGCTCAATCGCAAGAAAGCTGACAGGCTCTGCAGATTGGCACGCTTTATATGAGCAAAATAAAGGTGTTATCGGTAGCAATCCTAACTTGATAAGAGACGGTACCGTCTTAGTAATTCCGTGAGGTGATGTATGGTCATAAAACTTATAAAAGATACGGGCACTATATACGATATATCGAACGCTTGCGCAAGAATTATTTGGAAAGGCTCTGCAAGCGAAGCATCAAGAAGTGTGGATTTTGACTATATCAATGCGCCTTACGATAAAACCGTGAATTTGCCAGCTGTCGCAACAGGTGACTATATATCACTTGAGGATAGCAAAGAAGGCGAAATCTTTTTCGGGCAGATTTTCGGAGTAGAAAAATCAAGCCAGACGGGCACTATAACCTTTACGGCTTACGATATGATGAAGCACTTGCTTGAATCTACAGGTCAATACAATTTTAAAAATCTGACAGCTGAGGCGATAGCTTCTCAAGTATGCGCTGATATACAAGTACCTATAAGACATTTGCATCCGACAGGCGTCAATATCGCAAGTATGATATGCGATAAGATGAAGATGTATGACATTGTAATGGCTGCATATACAAAGGCTCACAAAATTACGGGCGATAAGTATTTTGCTATGATATATAAGCGTGGACTTGGTGTATACAAGACGGAATGGGCTGTAAAAGGCTTTACGCTTTCGGAAAACTCAAATATATACGCAAGTAGCATATCGGAGAATATGGGCGATATAAAAAATAAAGTGCTCATATTTGACGATAAAGGCAAGCAAATAGGCGAGGTAAAAGATGATGGAAGCGTTAAGAAATTCGGTATCTTTCAAGAGATTTACACGCAAGAGGAGGGCATAGACCCCACAACTGGAGCAAAAAACCTTTTGAAAGTCAAGCCGATGCAGGCGATAAAGATATCGGCTATAGGCGATATAAATTGCTTGTCTTGCTACTTTGTACAGGTAAAAGATACAGCCACAGGCTTATCGGGCAAGTATTGGATAGCTTCAGATAGTCATACATTTGAAAACGACACGCACAAAATGGAGCTAGAACTTAAATTTGATAGCTTGATGGATACAAAGGACATCAAGGAAGAGGCTGAGAAGAAAGAAGAAAAGAAAGGGACTGAAAAGCAAGATAAAGGCAAGGCTAAGAAGTCAAGCGGTACACCCGAAAAGAAGAAAAGCAAGCAGAAAGAAGTACTTGAAAGTGTGAAGAAAGCAGTCAAAGAGCAACAGGCGCCTGCAGTGTCAAAGTCTGCAAGGCCTGAGCGGAAGAAATATACAGGAATGATGGAGTAAATTTTATGAGTTGGACAGATGCATTTATAAATACAGATACAGTCGATTTATCGGACGGTATACAAGTGGCTGAAATGGTGAGTTCTAACTCGTGCAAGATAGGCGACTTGATACTGACGGCTGAAGATTTGCTTTTTAACGAAAACTTAACGGTAAAACTTGCAAGTAAGGTAGCAGGGCAATGTCCTGAGGTAGGAAGCTTGCAGGATACAAGTACATACTTATCGCCCTTAAAAGTAGGCGACAAGGTGGCGGTGTACAAGGTCAAGGGAAGCGATCCGAGCGACTACACATCAACCCTTTACTTAGTCTTAGGAAAGTTGGTGAAGTTATGAGTATACTACCAAGTTTTTTGCAGGAATTAAGTGACACAAAGGCAATAAAGGAAGATGATAGCCAAGTCGTCAAGGTACCAAGGGAGTACGGTATAGACTTTCAAACCGGACAGCTGACAGGCAAAATAGTAGAAGGCTTGGAAGCTATAAAGGTATGGATTTGGCTATGCATGCACACGGAAAGATTTAGACATGCGATATATTCTGCCGACTATGGCACAAGCTTAGAGCAGTATATCGGTCATATGCTTAGCGAGGAGTACCTAAATACAGATTGTGAGAGTGAAATAACCGACGCACTGCTGATAAATGAATATATTGAAAGTATAGAAGATTTTGAAGCTGTCAGAAATTCCGACAGCTTGAATATATCTTTCAGAGTAGTGACGAAATTCGGAAGCATAGAGGTAGACGAAAATGTACGAAGATAAAAATTATAAAAGCATCCTTGCCGATATGAAAAAGTATATCGGTGATGAGATAGTTAAGTCGGAAGGTAGCTTGGTACATAATGCCTTATCTGCATTGGCTTATGAAATGGAAAAGTTATACATTCAAATGGACTTTATTATTGAACAAAGCCACGCAGGCACAGCAGACATAGAGCATTTAGAAATGATTGCGCTTGATAGAGCGATAGTCAGAAAAGAAGCGACACATGCGTATGTAAAAGCTGAATTTAATACAGCTATTCCGATAGGCTCACGATTTAGCCTTAAAGGTTACAATTACAAGGCCGTGGAAGTCATAAATGACAGCTTACATCATTATAAAATGATGGTGGAAGAGACAGGATCCGGAGCGAATACCCTGAAGGGTGACTTGATAGCGATTGACTACATTGACGGCTTAGAGTCGGCAAAGGTCACAGAGCTACTTGTGGCAGGTGATGAAGAAGAGGACCGCGACTCTTTATATAAGCGATACATTCAGAGTTTTACATCTCAAAGCTTTGCAGGAAATATCTCAGCCTATAAGGAAAAATTCGCAAGTATACAAGGTGTTGGAGGCTCAAAGATATATCCGACTTGGAACGGAGCAGGTACGGTTAAGGCGGTGCTTATATCGTCAGAAAATACGGCAGTTAGTAGCTATCTGATAGAGCAGATAAAAAAGGACGCCGTGCCTGATAAGGGTGTAGGTTACGGATGGGTGCCAATCGGTCACAGTCTAACTATTGAGTCAGTAAAAGAGGTGACTATCGGCGTATCTACTCAAATCACTTACGCATCAGGATATTCAAGTGCAAATTTATCGGAGAGCATCAAGGCAAAGATACAAGGCTATCTAAAGAGTATAGCTGAAGCTTGGAAAGAGGGTGACGAGCATACCGAGGCTATTGTATACATAGCAAGGTTAGAGTCGGCAATCTTGGAAGTCAAAGGCGTACTTGATGTAAATAACACTAAGCTCAACAAAAAAAGTAATAATTTAACTTTGCGAAGTGATGAAATTCCGAAGGCGGGTGAGGTAGAACTATCATGAATGTAGATACAGAACAATACTTGCCGCTGCATATCGCAGAGATAGAAGAATTTAAAAAGATTGCAAAGACTTATGATGAATATCTAAAACTTGTATGGCAGTCGCTAAAAAGAGAAGAGCTAAACAGAGTGCTTGTAACTATGGACGAGACAGAGTGCGAACAATGGGAAAAGCTTTTAAACATTGTGATAAATCCTGCTGACGGCTTAGAGGACAGAGTCAACCGCATAAGAGGTTACCATGTATCCGACTTGCCTTATACATTCAATAAACTGGATGAAGTATTAAAACTTGTTTGTGGTGGTGATAACTACAAGTTAAAAGTGGATAACTCAAGGCAAGTGATTGAATGCGGTGTAAAAATCGTATCAATACAGATGATTGATGTAATTTTCGACCTGATACGAAAGAGGGTACCGGCAAACATGCTTGTAAATGTGTACGCTTTATTTAACCGTTGGGAGCGCTTCAAGCAATTGAGATGGTCGGAGCTTACATCGGAAACTTGGAAGAAGATACACGACGATAAAAAATGGCAGGAGGTATAAAAAATGCAAAAAACAAAATATTTTCAACTAAATAAGCCA
>CAUQVF010000033.1:0-20968 GCA_963521605.1 uncultured Peptostreptococcaceae bacterium
TCAAAAAACAAGAAATACAAGGCAACAAAGAGCTAAAAGACGGCAAATATATAGGACAAGCTACAGGCTTTAGAGGCATACTAAGAGTAGAAGTAGAGATAAAAGACGGAAAGATAGTCGAAATAACACTACTATCACACTCAGATGACGCAGGCTATATAGATTCAGCCAAAAACATACTAAAAGACATCAAGAAAAAACAAACAGCAGACGTAACAGCAATATCAGGAGCGACATTTAGCTCAGACGGAATAAAAAATGCAGTAAAAGACGCCCTTGAACAAGCAAAAGGCAAGACAACAAAGCCCGGAGAATCAGAATACGCAAAGAAAAACCAAAAAGCTGCCGGAGGCGGCGGAGGTGGAGGCGGAGGTTCATCCACAGCAAAAGAAGAAAAAGACTTTACAGATTTGCTTGATGGAATCTATGAAGGACAGGCAAAGGGATACAGCAGTTCTAAAAATATAAAAGTACAAGTAACAGTATCAGGAAAAATGATAACAAAAATAGAGTTACTTGATCATGATGAAACACCTTTATATTTCAACAAAGAAAGAGCTGACAAATTAGCAAAACAAATACTACAAAAACAATCCACAAAAGTAGACACAATATCAGGAGCAACAATATCATCAGTTGGATTTATCAATGCAGTGGCAAATGCCCTTGAGTTTGCCGGAAGAGTAAAGATAATAAGCCAAGATACAGACGGAAAAAATAAGAGTATACTGACAGGTAAGGTAACAGGTCAAAACATTACAGTAAAAAATCTGACAGTAAACGAAGACTTGACTATAGATAAGCAGGTAGGAGATTCCAATGTTACACTGGAAAATGTGACTGTAAAAGCTAATTTAAATATCCATGGTGGAGGCTCAAACAGCATAATCCTCAAAAAAGTGACTGTAGAAGGAAATACACTAATACAAAAAGACTCAGGTCAAAAAGTAAGACTGCTGACACAGGATAACAGTCAGCTCAAAGGCAAGGTATTGATAAATACACCTACAATAATAGAAACTGCCGGAAATGATGAAATACAAACAGTAGAAATGCCAAGAAGCTACAGCGGACAGGAACAAACTCTAATAAGAGCCAATATAGGTACCTTGGATATAAAGACGCTAAAAGCTGATATAAAAATTGAAAAACAAAGCAAGATACAGCATATAGAATTGCCAAAAAATGTAGGGCAATATAAACAGGGACAAAACAAGTACGAAAAAGAAGAATTTAAGTTAGAAATTGAAGAACCTGCAAATATACAAAGCGGCTCAAATAAGAATGTGGTGGGCACATTCAAATTTTTGACAAAAGATGAAGTAAAAAAACTTGATGACAAGAGTTATAAAGATGGAGAATACTTCGGAGACGGATTCGGATTTGTAGAAAGAAAGCCTATACCTGTAAAAGTTACAGTATCAGATGGAAAGATAGCAGATATATCTCTTGTAGAAGAAGAGCTTACCAAGGTAGATACTGAATGGAAAGCCGGTCAAAAAGCCAAGATAGATGACGGTGAATCTTATGCCTTGAGATTTGACTATGTAAGAGATTTGGTTAAGAAAAATCAAAATCCTAATGCTATAGCCTATCGTCTGGGAACATTGAGAGATGTATTCAGATTGGCACGTAAAGGAGTAGGAGCAACTGACATAGCTGCCTACAATGCAAATCTTGACAAGATAGTTGGTAAACATGAATTCGGATATCACAATCAAAAATTACAAGCAGGCGATGAACATAACATAAACAACAAATTGATGTTATTGCTCAGAACATTTGCAGTAGAAGATTTGGGATATGACAAGCAAGAATATGACGCTGTATCCGGAGCAACATTTACAGCTATAGGAACATCACAAGCTATCTCAAATGCACTTAAAAAAGCAGATGACAGCATAAACTTCTACGATATGAGAGTAAAAGACGGATACAAAGACAAATTTGTTGAAGGAAAGCCTATAGACCTTAGCGATCTTAAAGTAGACTTCTATCTTAAAGATAAGACTGTAAAGACAGTATCATACTCGGAATTTGAAGCAAACGGGCTTAAGGTGCTTGACAGAGATACAGATAGAGAAATTAAAAACGGCACTTTATTGACTAAAGATAACTTTGGAGTTTCTACATTGAGCGTGGTCAATCTCAAAGTTGTCCATGAAGAAAGCAAATCTGTCAAATTATTGAAAAAAATGACAGTGTTAAAGGGCGGAGTATTAGCTAATATTGAAAAATTCCAAGTTAAGCCTAAGGACTCAAAAGACTGGATAGATACTGAAGGATTTGACAATACTAGCAGCAACGGTGAAATAAATGATGCTCAGCACTTGAAATTCCCACATGCCAAGGCTCAAGATTTACTTCATAAGGAATTGGAATTTAGAATTATTGCAAAGAGAGCTGACAATAATGAGCAGGTAATATTCACTACACGTCCTGTAAATAGCTCAGATAAGTTCATCTATCCACAAAAGTCTAATCAAGCCTATAGAATATATATAAATGAAGACTCACTTAAAGATGCAAATGGTACAGCCTTAAAAGTGGATGAGAAAAATTCAAAATATTTCAGAATCTTCTTAAAAGATAATTCAAATACACCTAAACTATCTGAGACTTACAAGGAAGTACCAAGCGAAATAACTGTAACTACAGGAACTGTTTTGACAGAAGATACCTTAAAAACTGCATTTAAAGATTTGCCGGCAGGATCAAAGATAAACTTTGATGCACAAAAGGCAAAAGAACTTACAGAAAGCGTAGGAGACAATAAGAAACTTGATGTAAGCATAGACTTTACAGATTACAGCTCAAAAGAGTACACAGTTACTATAAATGTAAAAGAACAAGGTCATTCAACACTTGCTCAGCAATATAACGAAACAGCTCACACTGTTACGCTTACAACAGGAGCTATGTTGGAAGTTGACAGAGCTAAAAAAGCACTACCTAATCTACCGTTTAATACGCAGGTGGAAATTACAGAGCAACCTAATACTTTAGTTGTTGGAAACAGCTCTGCAAAAGTAAAACTTACGTTTAGCGACAGCAGTACAAAAGATATGACAATTCCAGTTATAGTAAAAGAAGCCGCACAAGGTTTAGCAGGAAAATTCGAACAAAAAGAAAACTCTTTGTCAATAGATGTAGTTGTAGAATTGGACGAAAGTATATTAAAAGATTATAGAGCGGATTTAGCTGAAAAACTTAGAAATGCGACAAAATTAAGTAAATTTAATGAAGATAATATCAAAAGAGAATTAAAGGTAAAAACGGATGACGCCTATAACACCTATGGAAATATAGAAGTAGAAGTATTAGAAGAGCCAAACAGAAAGGTGATAGGACAAACAACAGGTAAGGTAAAACTTAAATTTAATGATAATACAAGTCTTGAATTAGATATACCTGTTAATGTAACGCCAATGCCTGTAGTATATTTTAGTTTAAGACCTTTACAAAAAATGAAAAAAAGTTATAGCATAGATGATATGTTTAACTTTGATGGACTTAGAGGTTTTGTAGTTGTTTCTACTGTAAGAGATTATTCAAATAAATGGACGACTACAGGAGCTCCTATATATGTACCATATAAAGATTTTGAGTATTTTGGACTCAAGGTAGTAAAAACAGGCACTAATGAAGAAGTAAAACAGGGAAGTCCGGTGAGAGATGCGGTTAAAGACAATAAGATAGACTTGTCAGTATTTAGAGAACTTGGTGTGATTTCTCAGGATGAGGACCAAAAGAAAGTACCACAAATAGAAGGACTTGAACTGGAAAAACTTGCAGAAAGCTTTAATAAATCATCATATGCTACTAATGGCATAGAAGTGGAAACATTAGTAAGACCTGATAAGTACAAAAATCTTAAAATCTATAATAAAAAAGGATTTGACTCATCACTAAAGCTTGGACTTAAGGATATAGAGAGCAAATATGGTGAAGTAGAAGTAGAAGTAGTAAGCAAGCCCGATTTAACACAACTTGGAGACGCTACTGCTAAGATAAAACTTAAATTTAAAGATGACAGTGTATCAAAGGAAATTGATGTTAAAGTAAGGGTAAAAGAACTACCACTGTACCATTTCAAAGTATATCAAGCAAATATGAAAAAAACATATGGCGAAGATGATGAGATAGACCTTGATAAACTTATTGCAACTCTATATGTTCCGGGAGTATCAGATAAAGGTGAGTATCTTGATGACAGTTCAGAATATGAAGTGCTTAGTTTTTTACCGTATGAATATTTCAAATATTTCAATCTCAAAATAGTAAAAAAGGACACTACAACAGAAGTGCCTAATAAAACTAAGATAAAGGATATAATGACAGCTGATAAGAATATAGATCTGGAAGCATATTGCGAAAAAATCTATGCCTCATATGAAAAAAACAGACAGTCTATATTAGGTTTGAAAGTTAAATAAATCAAAAAAATATCTATCTAAATAATAATAAAGATAATTTTCTGATTATTGATAAATTTCACTAAAATTATAAATGTGTGTAAATGAACTTCTCGATTATTTTATATCTTTATATAAAATAATATATATTGTAAAGACTTTTATCAGCTAAGAAAAAAACAGCCACTGTAGATAAATTCTATGGTGGCTGTTTTTATTTATACTACAGATATTTTAATACTACTATCTATTTAATCTATGGATAATTTTCATAAATGATTTACATAGTAGCATATTATTTATGACTTTATTATAAACGTACTGAAAAAGATTTATCCATCATTTTAAAGTTATTATTTTAGTATAAAACTAAAATAATAACTTTAAAATGATTATTATAAAAATATATAGCGTCAATATAGTTTTAAAATTATCAAATTAATAGAAAATAATATAAAATCTCAATTTTCCACTAAAATTTTAACATTTCTAATGTATCTTTTATGTGGGAAAGTTGAGTTATTAACTTATGCTTTCAGTTTTCTTCTCAAATTCTTTTGCCACATCTTCAAGTAAAGATGTGATGACAAGGTGCTGAGGACAGACTTTTTCGCATTTTTTACATTTGATGCAGTCTGATGCCTTGCCGTTTTTGGAAGTAAGTACAGTCTCATAGTAAAAGTCCTGATTCCAATCCTTATATACTGTCTTGGCATTGTAGCATGAGAATAGATTGGGTATGAGTATCTTCTGTGGACAGCCATCTACGCAGTATTTGCAGTCGGTACATGGTATTACATCCTTAGATTTCATCACCTTACATACATTTTCTATTGCCTTTTTTTCTATGTCAGTTAAATGTTTAAAATCCTTCATATGCTTGATATTGTCATTCATCTGCTCAGATGTACCCATGCCGGACAGTACCATTATTACATCTTCAAAGTCTGCTGCAAATCTCATTGCATAACTTGCATAGCTGTTAGATGAGATTTCATCAAAGTATTTTCCTGCATCTTCCGGTAAATTGACAAGACTTCCACCTTTTACAGGTTCCATTATCACCATAGGTTTACCGTGCTTTCTACAGACTTCCATATTTTTACGACCTTGTACGGAGTTGTCATCATAGTCTATATAATTGAGCTGTATTTGTACCATTTCTATCTGTGGATACTCGCTTAGTATCTTGTCAAGGACATCTGCAGTGTCGTGGAATGATATGCCCAAATGTCTTATCTTCCCTTCTTTTTTTAACTCCAATGCAGTTTCATAGGCTCTACACCTTTTAAAATGTTCAAAATTATCATTGTTTTGTGCGTGCATCAGATAAAAGTTGAAATAGTCTACACCGCAAAGCTCTAATTGACTTTCAAAAAAAGGTCTTATATCTTCGTTTTTCTTAAAGTAAGGCTCGGTAAGTTTGTTTGTAAGCAGGTATTTATCTCTATCATATCTTGAAGTCAGACATCTTTTTATCGCTTTTTCGCTTTCTCCTGATATATAGCCGTGAGCTGTGTCAAAATAGTTGAATCCGTTTTGTAAAAATGCTTCTATCATCTTGATAAACTCTATATCATCTACTTTTTCACCATTCATAGGCAGTCTCATACAGCCAAATCCGAATTTGTTTTTTATCTCTTCAAACATCGACCTTTCCTCCTTTTCATAATTAAAAATCTTGATTGTAAATGACTGATTTAAGATTATATTTTAATAAGTGGATATTATAACTTAAAATATAATCTTATATTAACATTTCTTCAATCTAATAGATGAGATATTGAATACTTAATAGGAATTAGATAGAATTTTAAATAAAATTATAGATATTTCAAAAATATAATATCCAACAAATCAATCAAATATCCAGGAATAAATTCATATGATTATAACAGTTTGGATATAATTATGCAACTTTTTGCCGTAAAAAATATAGCAGAGTAAATAAAGTTTAATTAAGGTAGAAATTATGGTATAATCATAGTAATACTTATATTTGTAACACTAAAGACCTTAAAAAAAGTCATTTAAAATAACTACTTGCTACTATAAGTGGTGATTAGTATAAAACATATCATAGGGAGTTTTGTCAACTTATGGAAAATAATTATACAATAGAAGAGCTTAATCCTGCTCATATTGATGAGATTTGTGAGATAGAAAAAAGATGCTTCAGTGACGCGTGGAGCAGGCAGAGTTTTGTAGAAGAGCTTGAAAATGAAAATTCAGTGTTTCTTGTAATTAAAAAGGATGATAGGATAGTATCTTACGGAGCTTTTTGGTATATAGTTGACGATGCCCAGATTATGAATGTGGCTGTAGATATAGACTACAAGGGTATGAAGATATCACATATTTTAATGGATGAGATGATAAAAAGAGCAAGGGATAAAAATATGGCGACTATGAGCCTTGAAGTACGTGTTTCAAATGAAGTAGCTATAAACCTGTACAAGGGGCACGGCTTTGAAATCGTGGGAGTCCGAAAGCAGTATTACCAAGATAATAAAGAAGACGCCTATATAATGTACAAGTATTTTTAAGAGAATAATATAAGCTGAAAAAGTCAATAAAGTTTAATTTTATACTATTATCTATTTAATCTATGGATAATTTTTATAAATGATTTACAAAGTAGCGTATGATTCATGACTTTATTATAAATGCAACTGAAAAAGATTTATCCATTATTTTATTAGAATTTAGTTTTATAATAATATTTAATATAATAGTAGAAAAAATTAACTTACTTGCTTCTAATTTAGCTGTAATTACAATATATTTAAATAAAAAATTTACACTAATCAAAATGATATCAGCATTATAATAAGACTGATTGAATTTTGTATATTTTAATTTTTTGACTATTAATTTTAAAGTTAGGATTTTAAATTAAGTTAAATTGCAAGTTCAATGTAAATTTTTAAATGACTAAGTAAAATATAGAGGTAATAATTAAGAATAAAAAGGAGGATATTATGAATAATGACTATAATTTCTATCTGGAAAAAGAAGTATTAAGTGAGTTTACAGCTGAAATATTAGCTGAGTTTACAAGATATTTTATAAAAAATGATATAGATACTGATAATAAGATGAATGCTATGACACTGATATTTGATGAACTGTGCGAGTTAAAAAACTCTATTTATTCAAATAAAATGCAAACAATGGATGATTTGAAAATTTTAGAAGAAAAGTTTCTATTTGCCAAGGGAATACTCAAGAAAATATCAGAAATTCAAAAGGTAGCATAAATATGAGCGAATATGAATACAGTTGTCAGGAGTTTGAAACAGCATTTAAAAAGATTCTCAAGATTTCTCTAAAATCTAAGGATTTTTCTCCTGTTATTAATCCAAAGGCATATATTTTAGGTGGACAACCCGGAGCCGGAAAAAGCATATTAAATAATTATATACAAAAAATAAATAAGGGTAATGTAATAATTATAAACGGTGATGAGTATAGAAAATTTCATCCGTATTTCACCGAGATTGTAGAAAAATATAATATAGATTTCCCCAAATATACGAGCAATTTTTCATCACAAGTCACTGAAAAACTAATTGATGTACTAAGTGATGAGAAATACAACATTTGTATAGAAGGAACACTTAGAACGGCGGAAGTTCCTATAAATACGTGCAAATTATTGAAATCAAAAGAATATATAGTGGAACTTGATATTATGGCAACGAAGGGAAAAATATCATACTTATCAACTCAATTAAGGTATCATAAATTTCTTTCAAAGTCTATGATAGCAAGAGCTACACTGAAGGAACATCACGACTTTGTGCTAAATTCAATATGTGACAATTTAAATATAATTTACAAAAGCCAAACATTTGATAGTATAAAGGTATTTAACAGGCTTTTAGATTCTGTGTATGATGGTAAAAATAAGGACTTGCCGGGAGATATATTGTCAAATTTCTACAATAGCAGCTATACAGGCTATGAAATAGAAAGCCTTAAAGATATAATATATCAACTTGGAACATATACATATCAGGACTATAGTGGATATTTAAAAGATATGGAGGACATATGAAAAAAAGGGCATTTATCCTTGTCAATTTAATAGTAATAATGACTTTTTTGAATATGATAATCTTGACTGTCCTTGTCATCCGTGGAAAGGCACTTAATTCATCAAAGTTGGCAATATCAAATAAGGCATATGAAATCTACAATAAGTCTAAATTAGAAATTATAGACAGTGAGATATTGGGCAGAGTAAAGACCTCGCTCAAACAGCTTGAAAATGAAAATAATCTTGACGAAAAAAGTCTGTATAATAAGATGAATGCAGTGAGCAGATACCTGATATTTAACAGTGAGGCAGGTGTAAAAAACGATGTGCGTGTACAAAAAATAGGAACTGCCGTTGAAGTTGGAAATACCCTGAGTATGAAACTAAGCTGGAAATACGATGACTACAAGGAAAATCATATTTACTATGAATTGATACTTCCAATGCTTTCCAAAGACGATATAGAGGAGATAAGAACTAAGAACTCGGAAAATATATTTAATAAGTACAAGGATAAGATAATAGCAAAAAAATATATCTATTAGCAGGTGAGATATGAGAAAAAGAGGATTTACACTGCTTGAAGTCATATGCACGGTGAGTCTGCTTGTAATATTATATGCTGTTTTATTAAATAACTGGAATTTCAGCTCTCTTAGTACATCTTATGAGATAGATGCAGTGATTAGCGATATCAACTATGTAAAGTCATTGTCTTTTCAAGGAGATGACGAGGCCAAGATAATATTTAACATACCAAAAAACAGCTATACTATAAAAAGCAAGGTGGATGACGAAGAGATAAGCCTTAAAAATATAAGACTTGAAAGTTGCACAAATGATGAACTGAAATTTGCAAGAAGCGGATGGACCAAGGGCACTACTGTAAATATAATATCGCAGGATAGGTATTACAAGCTGACGGTATCCGCAATAACAGGAAGGATAAAACTGAAGGAAGATGAAAAAAGGATATACTCTTATTGAGGCGATATGTGCGTATTTTTTAGTCATATTAATTTTTGTCACTGTCTTTACTTTGTTTTCATTTTTGATAAATACATCTTCATACGGAAAAGCGGATGTGATAGCTGACCTTACTATGCAAAACCTCAAAGAAAAGATAAAGTATGAACTATCAGGAGAAAATGTGTCTTTTATCAAAGTGGATGACGACGGTAATATGTTGGAATATGAAACATTTTCCAAGATAGATGCCGGAGATGAGGACTATATGGGTGGCTACGGTCATAGATTATCCCAAAAAAAGATAAGCTACATAGCAGATGACAAAAAACTTGTTATAATTACAATAAATAACATCTACAAAGAAAAGGAAGATCAGGCAGGATTTGACTATGTATATTCTAAGGAAGAGTCTAAAAATATACTTGAAGAAGATGTGGAAAGCTTCAATGTGAGATATGCAGATGAGAGCTTAGATTTTGTTATCAGTCTTAAAAAGCAAAATGTAGATGAAAAAATCAACTTTCACATACGAGGAGTAAAAAACAGAAGACTTATTTGACAGATCAATGTAATATTTGTAACCTATTGTTAAATATTGATAAATTCAAATTTAAGAAAGGGATGATAGAATTAGAAAAATGCTACATATATTTAATTTATAATATCATCATTTAATATTAGGCTCATACTATTATCTATTTAATTTATGGATAATTTTCATCAATAGCTTTAAAAAAATTATATGATTAATGCCTTTATTAAAAATGTACTGAAAATATTTTATCCATTATTTTAATAGAACTCAGTATTAAATTCTAATTTTGCTAATGATAAAGTCAATTATTATTAAAAATAATTTTTAGAATTTAAAATATATTAACATCGTAAGTTTGGTTGAAAAAAGTTTTTCTAAAGGATTAAACTTTATTATAAATATTTTTTGTGAAAAGGCTAAGTGAAATCACTCATTTCTAAATTTTAAAGGAGGCTTTTGCAATGAAAAAAAGATTTTGGCTCTTACTTGTTATACCAATGTTGCTTTTCGGAGTAATGAAGGCATTTGCAGTAAATGAGCCTATATCGGGGGACTATTTCGTATTTGATGGTCAAAAGGAAATAGAGTTTTCAAAGGGCAATGCAGGAGAAATCGCCAGGGAAATAAAATTGCTAAGTGAAAATGGCAAGGAGTATGATGTTGTCGTAAATGTAAAAGGAGACAGAAAATTAGCTATTTCACCTATAGAAAAGATGGATGAAAAGGTGAAAATTAAAGACCAAAGTGGCTATACTGTAAAGAATTTTGATGAAAATATCTATATCCAAGATGAAGTTAATCTCCAAAAGATAGCAAGTCATATTCCTAACTATGGATATGTTACTACAGCTCAAGACTCATCTGCAAGGGAAAAAACAAACAGTTCAACATCATCAAAATCAGAAGCAAGCTCTACAGGAGATTATAGCAAGACTAATATCCGAACTGAAGGTGTGGATGAGGCTGATATAGTAAAGACTGACGGCAAATACATCTATTATGTAAGAAATAAAAGCGTATCTATAGTAGATGCAAATGTATCTAATCTTAAAAAAGTATCTGAGATAAAAAATAAATCTTATGAGAAAAATATCTTTAACATCTATGCTGATAACAAGATGTTGACAGTGATATCAAAAGGATATAAAAAACTCAGTGGTGGAGATAGTATGTCTGTAACTACTGTGGAAACTTATGACCTAAGTGATATTAAAAATCCTAAACTATTAAAGTCAAATGAAATTGAAGGCAATTATAAAGAGTCAAGAAAAAAAGGAAATATAATATATTTGCTTACAAAAAACTATTTCAAAATAGACTTTGGATATACAAAATATAAAGTAGATAAAAACGAAGATACAAAGCGTCAAAAAAAGCTGAAAATAGAATCTACAGGTATAGACCTTTCTAAGATTATGTACCTACCTTTTACACCTTCAAAACATATTACAAGTATCAGCAGTATATCACAACATAGTGAAGGAGTGACAGATAATCTTAGCTACATGGGAGATTCAGGAGCCCTATATATGTCAAATGACAACGTATATATGCCAAGTCTAAGATACAGCTATTCTAAGGGTAATGAAGATGAAAAGACTGAAATCAAGAAATTTGCCATAGAAAACGGAAAATTCAGATATGTAGGTAAAAATGAAATAGAAGGTGAAGTTATAAATCAGTTTTCAATGAATGAAGAAAATGGAGTTTTCTTTGTAGCCCATACTAAAAACATATTTAGAAGCGATGAAAAAAGAGAAAATATCATCACTTCTTTTGATAAGAATATGAAGAAAATATCATCACTTGATGGTCTTGCACTAGGCGAAAAAATCTATTCTACAAGATTTATGCAAGGTAAGGCGTATATGGTGACATTTAAAGATATCGATCCTCTTTTTGTAATAGATATCAAAGATCCCGGCAAGATGAAGGTATTGGGATATCTGAAAATACCTGGATACAGCAACTATTTACATCCTTATAAGACAGGTTATCTGATAGGTTTTGGACATAGTACTCATCAAAATAAATATGGAAATATTACAACTGACGGATATAAAATCTCACTTTTCGATGTGAGAGAC
This sequence comes from uncultured Peptostreptococcaceae bacterium, assembly GCA_963521605.1. Classification (GTDB taxonomy): domain Bacteria; phylum Bacillota; class Clostridia; order Peptostreptococcales; family Filifactoraceae; genus Peptoanaerobacter. The sequence goes on from CAUQVF010000033.1 coordinate 12,049, forward strand.
TTTGCCAATCCCAAAGAGGTAGATGTGCTTAACATAGGAGGAAAAGGTTCATATTCATCTATAGGCAGCGATCACAAGGCACTTATGTTTGACAATAAGAGAGATATATTTGCATTGCCTGTATATGCTACAAAGGTGACAAAGAAGGTGTATGATGCTAAAGAATATGATGATTTGATAGGAGAGTTTGATGGAGCGTTTGTGATAAAGGTATCTGAAAAAGGCTTTAACACAAAGGGTAAAGTTGCACACTATACAGAAAAGGAAATTGCTGATAATAAAGCAAACCGCTACTATGACTATACTAAGGAGATACAAAGATGCATACAGATAGGAGACAATCTCTACACATTATCACAAAACATGGTAAAGGTAAATAATATCAATACATTAAAGGAAATAAAATCACTAAAATTTGATTAGTGTGCTTGCTTTTGCTAATTCTTGTTTATAATATTGGATATCAATAGTAAAAAACCAAAATACCGATGTTTAAAAACATCGGTATTTTGATAAAATTATTATAGTGATATTTAGTATATCTTTACTGCTCCTTCTTTTTTATAGAGATAGTGTTTGGAAACAGTTGAAAGAATCAGTTTTTACATATTTTTATTCTGTCATTATATCGACAAAGAACCAAAAATTGAGAGCTATTTGAAATATCAATGTAATATTTGTAATCTAATGTTAAATATTAATAAACACAAATTTAAGAAAATGATGATAAAATTAGAAAAACGGTACTACTACTTATTTTATAAGAGATTTGTTTTTATCAGCCCTAAATTTACATTATTAGTGAGTATGAATATTATGAAAACGCAAGTAAATCAAGGAAGAAAGTTTTGCTAAATTGATGCTATTCTAAATTTAAAAGGAGGCTTTTGTAATGAAAAAAAGTTTTTGGCTCTTACTGGGCATACCTGTATTGCTATTTGGAGTAATGAAGGCATTTGCGGTAAATGAACCTATATCAGGGGGCTATTTTGTATTTGATGACCAAAAAGAAATAGAGTTTTCAAAGGGCAATGCAAGAGAAATAGCCAAGGAAATAAAATTAGTAAGTGAAAACGGCAAAGAGTATGATGTTATAGTAAATGTGAAAGGTGACAATAAATTAGCCATTTCACCTATAGAAAAGATATCTGAAAAACTGAAAATCAAGAATCAAAGTGGCTATACTGTAAAGAATTTTGAGGGGAATGTCTACATCCAAGATGAAGCAAATCTTCAGAAGATAGCAAAATACATCCGTTATGATCAACCTATGCCACTATATAATGTGGAAAGTCTCGATGGAGCTAATAAATCTGCACCATCTTCAGCTATAGGACTGCAGTCAAGCAAATCAACAGCAAAAAGTGAATCTGCCAAAGAGTCAAAATCAGAAGCAGGCTCTACAGGAGACTACAGCAAGACTAACATCCAAACTGAGGGTGTGGATGAGGCTGACATAGTAAAAACTGACGGCAAATACATCTATTATGTGAGAGATAACAAGGTATCTATAGTTGAAGCTGATGTATCAAATCTTAAAAAAGTATCTGAGATAAAAAATGAATCTTATGATAAAAATATCATTGACATCTATGCTGACAACAAGATGTTGACAGTGATATCAAAGGGATATAACAAACGCAGCGGTGGAGATACAAGGTCTGTAACTACTGTGGAAACTTATGACCTAAGTGATATCAAAAATCCTAAGCTTTTAAAGACAAATAAAATCAGCGGAACTTACTTGGAGTCAAGAAAAAAAGGCAATAGAATATATGCGGTAACAAGCGATTTTTTCAATATAGACTATAGTTATAAAAAACGTAGGATAGACTCTTACGTCTATGACTATCCGCAAGATATGAAGATAGACTCTACAGGCATAGACCTATCTAAAGTTATGTATCTACCTTTTACACCATCTACAGAGCTTACAAATATCAGCAGTATATCACAACTTGGCGAAGGTGCTACAGATAATCTTAGCTACATGGGAGATTCAGGATCTTTATACATGTCAAATGACAATATATATTTAGCTGAAATAAAATACGGATTTTACATGACAAATGAAGGTGAAAAAACAGAAATCAAGAAATTTGCCATAGAAAACGGAAAATTCAGATATGTAGGCAAAAATAACATAGAAGGTACAGTTATAAATCAGTTTTCTATGAATGAAGAAAATGGAGTATTCTTTGTAGCCCATACTAAGAATATACTTGAAAAAGATGAAAAAAGAGAAAATATCATCACTTCTTTTGATAAGAATATGAAGAAAATATCATCACTTGACGGTCTTGCACCAAGCGAAAAAATCTACTCTACAAGATTTATGCAAGGTAAGGCGTATATGGTGACATTTAAAGATGTCGATCCTCTTTTTGTAATAGATATCAAGGATCCCGGCAAGATGAAAGTATTAGGATATTTGAAAATACCGGGATACAGCAACTACTTGCATCCATATAAGACAGGATATCTTATAGGATTTGGTCATAATACTCGTCAAAACCAATATGGAAATACTGTAAATGACGGATATAAGATATCACTTTTCGATGTGAGAGACTTTGCCAATCCAAAAGAGGTAGATGTGCTTAATATAGGAGCAAAAGGCTCATACTCATATATTGACGGCGATCATAAGGCTCTTATGTTTGATAATAAGAGAGACATATTTGCATTACCTATATATGCTACAAAGGTGGCTAAGAAGGTGTATGAGGGTAAAGAATACGATAATGTCATAGGTCAGTTTGATGGAGCATTTGTAATCAAGGTATCTGAAAAAGGCTTTGACACAAAGGGCAAGATAACTCACTATACACAAAAGCAAATTGCCGATATGGAAGACAACTACTACTATGACTATAACAAGAAGATACAAAGATGCGTACAGATAGGTGATAATCTCTACACATTGTCACAAGGTATGGTAAAGGTAAATAACATTAATACATTAAAGGAAATAAAATCACTAAAGCTTGATTAGTAGTGTATTGATTTTATTATACTAATCAGCATTTATAATGCCAAGAGTGTTATTTCACCAAATTATTCGTTTTGCTGATTATCAATAATTAAAATTATACTAAAATCTAATAAAATAATGGAAATATTTCATAAAAAATGATACGCTAAATATTTATTAACTAAAATAGCCTATAGAGTATCATAAATATAGAAATAATAAAATCCATAATTTAAACTAAGTTTAGTATTAGATGAAAGAATAAGAATAAGTATAAACTTTACAATAACTGATAATAATAAAAAATACCGATGTTTTTGGACATCGGTATTTTTGTTCTAAGTCTTATTCTTTTTCGCTGTAGTGATGTTTTTGCTCCAACACCATATCTTTGACCTTCATCAGTCTTATCTGTGTACTTCTTTCATTTTCGTCGAGTTTCATCACTATATACTTGATATTTTGTTGCATTTCCGGTATCATGACATGCTCAAGAGCATTAACTCTTCTTCTTGTCTTTTCTATCTCACTTGCCATGAGTTGGCAAGATTTTTCACATTCAGCCAATTTGAGCAAATCAGGCAGTACGTCGGCGAGATCTTTGACAGAGTCGTCAAGTTCCGGTGAAGTGAAGGCGTAACCGTAAGAGTATATGTCGTTTGGATCTTCCGACTTTGTCTTTGTCTCAAATACCGGTATGCTTACACTCATTACGTTTTTGCTTTTTACATCCAAAAATACTTCTTGCTTTGGTGCCATCAGTGCAGCGTCAAGTATTTCTTTTGACATTGCAGCAGATGCAAGTGCAAATTGCTTGTTTGATTTTTTTATCTTTTCTTCAACAGTTTCTCTAAGCGCCTTGTTTATCCTGACCATATCGAGAAATTGTTTCATCAGTTCGTCTCTTTTGTCTTTTAGGAGTTTATGACCTCTTACTGCTGTCTTGAGCTTTCTTTTGAGTCTTGTAAGCTCCATTCTCGTAGGATTAACAGTCTTGTTAGCCAAATTATCTCTCCTTTCCGTGTTTGTTTGTCATATAGACCTGCCTTATATTTGTATATTTATAAGTTTATACTCTAATTTTTTTCAATACTATGATTTTCCTCTGTATTTAGTTGAAAATACCATAATATTTATGAAATCATTAAAATACTTATAAAATATACTATACGATATTTTATTGAATTTTAGTATTATTCTGTTATATAAGGCAAGTGTTGTTGTCTTATAGCGATATTTAATTAGTAAATAAATCTCCTTTTATATCTATCAAAATCTGATAAATTAGAATTTTATACCATTATTATCTGTTTAATATATGGACATTTATTGTAAATTTATTGAAATGTTATATGATTTATCGCATTATTATAAATGTCTAAAAATATTTTATCCCTTATTAAATTAAAACTTGGTATAAGAGTTGGTAGATATCAGTATAATAATCTATTTACTAAATAATATCAGCTTTTATATTATTCATTAACCTTTCCATAGTATTGGTCAAGGTATTCATCTTTTATTCTCTTAAGCTCTGTTCTTGGCAATATAGATAGCAGTTTCCAGCCTAAGTTTAGAGTTTCTTCTATAGATCTGTTTGCTGAGTAGCCTTGTGATACATATTGCTTTTCAAATTCGTCAGCAAATTTTGCATATAACAGGTCTATATCTGTAAGTGCAGCTTCACCAAGTACGACCATAAGTTCCTTTGCTTCCTTACCTCTGGCATAGGCTGCAAAAAGTTGGTTCATAGTGTCAGCGTGATCTGCTCTTGTCTTTCCTTCGCCTATACCCTTGTCTTTAAGACGAGATAGTGAAGGCAATACGTCTACAGGTGGAGTTAAGTTTTGTCTATATAAGTCACGAGAAAGTATTATCTGTCCTTCTGTGATATATCCTGTAAGGTCAGGTATCGGGTGAGTCTTGTCATCTTCAGGCATCGTCAATATAGGTATCATGGTGATACTTCCCTTAGAGCCTTTCTTTCTTCCTGCTCTTTCGTACATTGTAGCAAGGTCGGTATACATGTATCCGGGATATCCTCTTCTTCCCGGTACTTCCTTTCTTGCTGCTGATACTTCACGAAGAGAGTCAGCGTAGTTTGTGATGTCTGTCAATATTACAAGCACGTGCATTCCTTGGTCAAATGCGAGGTATTCGGCAGCTGTAAGCGCCATTCTCGGAGTAGATATTCTTTCTACCGCAGGGTCATTGGCAAGGTTGACAAACATTACAGTTCTTTCCAAGGCTCCTGTATCTCTGAAGCTTTCTGTAAAGTAGTTTGCTTCTTCAAATGTTATACCCATTGCGGCAAATACAACGGCAAAAGGATCTGTAGTACCTCTAACCTGTGCCTGTCTTGCAATCTGTGCGGCAAGTCTTGAGTGTGGCAAACCGCTGGCAGAAAATATAGGCAACTTTTGTCCTCTAACCAAGGTATTAAGTCCGTCTATAGCAGATACTCCCGTTTGGATAAACTCTTGCGGATAGTCTCTTGCAGCAGGATTGATAGGTACACCGTTGATGTCAACTCTTTTTTCAGGTAGTATCTCAGGACCGTCATCTATAGGTCTGCCAAGTCCGTCAAATACACGACCAAGCATATCTGGTGATACGGCAAGCTCCATACTTCTTCCCAAGAATCTTACCTTACTGTCTGAAAGGTTGATACCTGTTGAGCTTTCAAACAACTGTACCAAGGCGTTTGAGCCATTTATCTCCAATACTTTGCAACGTCTTTTTTCGCCGTTTGACAGCTCTATTTCACCAAGCTCGTCATAGGCTACATTTTCAACATCTTTTACCAGCATAAGGGGACCGGCTACTTCTTGTATCGTCTTATATTCTTTTGCCATTATTCTTCCTCCTTATCTTGTATTAATGTTTGTATATCAAGTTGCAAGTCTTTTAGTATAGTATCAAATACTGTATCGACTTCGTTTTCTTTTGTATATTTAAATCTTCCTATTCTTTCTCTTATAGGCATTTTTACAAGTTTGTCTATCTTCACACCTGCGTCCAAAGCTCTTTGAGCCTCATCGTAAAATGCAAGTATTATAGTCATCATCTTAAATTGCTTATGTGATGATGTGTATGTGTCTATCTCATGGAAGGCTATTTGGTGAAGGTAGTCCTCTCTTATAGAACGTGCAACTTCAAGTTTCAGTCTGTCTGATGCTGAAAGTGCGTCCATTCCGACAAGTTTTACTATTTCTTCAAGCTCTGATTCTTCGTGGAGCAATATTGTAAATCTTGATCTCAAATCCATCCATTTGTCATCTACATTTGTGTTGAACCAGTCTGCAAGGTTATCTGTGTATAGAGAGTAGCTTGTCAACCAGTTGATAGCAGGGAAGTGTCTTCTGTATGCAAGGTTTGAGTCAAGTCCCCAGAATACCTTTACTATTCTAAGTGTAGCCTGTGATACCGGTTCAGATATGTCCCCGCCCGGAGGAGAAACCGCACCGATTACCGAAAGTGCTCCTTGTCTCGGCTCTTTTCCAAGTGAGTATACAAGTCCTGCTCTTTCGTAGAATTGTGCAAGTCTACTTCCAAGGTAAGCAGGATATCCTTCTTCACCCGGCATTTCTTCAAGTCTACCTGACATTTCTCTAAGTGCTTCCGCCCATCTTGATGTAGAGTCCGCCATTAGCGCAACTGAATAGCCCATGTCTCTGAAATATTCAGCAATAGTGATACCTACGTATATTGAGGCTTCACGAGCTGCAACGGGCATGTCTGATGTGTTGGCTATAAGTACAGTTCTTTGCATCAGCGATTTGCCTGTCTTAGGGTCAACCAGTTCAGGGAATTCGTTAAGAACGTCAGTCATTTCGTTACCACGTTCTCCGCAGCCTATATATACAACTATGTCTGCATCCGCCCATTTTGCAAGCTGATGTTGTACGACTGTCTTACCGCTACCAAATGGTCCCGGTACTGCGGCAACACCGCCCTTAGCTATAGGGAACATAGTGTCTATTACTCTTTGTCCTGTAAGTAGAGGCATCTTAGGATTTATCTTTTGCTTGTAAGGTCTTTCTCTTCTTACCGGCCATTTTTGCAGCATTGCTACATTTTTTTGGTTATTGTCTTCATCTTGTATAACGGCTATAGTTTCTTCAATTGTGAAGCTTCCTTCAGAAATTGATTTGACTACTCCCTTTACTCCATAAGGCACCATTATCTTTTGTTGAACAACTTCAGTTTCTTCAACTGTACCAAGTATGTCGCCTTGCTCTACAGTGTCGCCTTCATTTACAGCAGGTTTGAAATACCATTTTTTGCCTCTGTCAAGAGATGGCACTTCAACTCCTCTTACAAGGTTTGTACCTACTCTTTCCATAATTCCTTCAAGAGGTCTTTGTATACCGTCGAACATACCGCCTATAAGTCCTGGAGCAAGCTCAACGCTTAGTGGAACTCCTGTAGATTCTACAGGTCCGCCCGGTTTTAGTCCTGATGTTTCTTCGTATACCTGTATTGATGCCTCGTCGCCGTGCATTTCTATTATTTCGCCTATGAGTCTTTGCTCACTTACACGCACAACGTCGTACATGTTGGCGTCTCTCATATTTGTCGCTATTACCAGCGGTCCCGCCACTTTTTTTATGATTCCGCTCATTTTGTTTAATCACCTTCTCATTTTAATTGTTGCCAAATATAATATCCGATCCCACTGCTCTTTCTACCGACTTTTTCACACTTAGCATTCCCTTGCCCGTGTTGCCTGTTACACCCGGGATGGGTATGATGGCGGGAAGGTAAGAAGTGGTATAAGAGTTCACATATTTTTCTATCTTTTCTTGTAGGGCTTCAGTGATATATATGATGCCGTAGTTGTCGGATGTTATTTTTTTGAAAACAGCAATAGATTCTTCTTCATCGGATACGACGAAGGTGTCCAGTCCTAAGGCTGCAAAACCTTGTATGCTTTGCATATCGCCCATTACCGCTATCTTATACATACATATCCCTCATTCTTTTTTTGATTTCTTCAACCGGAAGGTTGTTTTGTTTTGCCACCAACAATATCCTTGCAACCTTTATCTCGTTTTCTCTTGCCAAGATGTAGGCTACTATAGGAGTGATGGTAGTCGTAGTGTATTTTTCTTTTTTTATCATCTTAATGATTTGATTGTCAGCCCACACTTCAAAAGCTGTGAAATCTTCCATTATCAAATCAAGCACTTCTTTAAATACTGTAGTTTCAAGATAGCTATATACAGCCTCCAAGCCTTGAGAAGCAGCAGAAGCAAGCTGTTCTTTATTCAAATTTTTACATTCTACTAAGGCAAGATCAAAGAACATCTTAGTTTTTCTTGTCTTTGCTCCTCTTATTGCTATCTTGATATTTGATGTTGCACACCTGATGTAGGCGTATTCTTTGAGCAGATGATTGTCTGATTTTTCTGCAAGCTCAGTCATCATCTCAAGAGCTGCCTTGTCAAGTATGATATCGCATAGCTGACCGTCACCTGTCTTCATCATATACTTATATGCCTTGTATGCGTATTTTTGCATATATTCAGGGATGAAGTTGAGGTCTCTGTTTAATACCATATCTTGGATGTCCTTGATAGGGACTGTTCCGTATTTTAGATATGCGTCTTTAGTAGACTTTTTGGCAAAATCAGCCTTAAGCTCCACTTTTATATTGTGAAAATCTCTTTCGACCTTAAGTGCGTAAAGCTCGCTCTTATCCATGATAATCTCATCTATGAATTCCCAAATCTTGTCCATTTCAGATGAAAGTATTTCATTTTCGTCATCAAGGTTTTCTCCCCATCCCTTATCTTTGAGGATTTTTAAGACGGCATCCTTTGAGGGGGCTTGTATCATCTGTTCCACTGTTGCACTGTCCAAGAGTTTATTTTCTTTGGATTTTATCCTTGCAACGGCGTAGATATATTCTTTTTTTGACATATCAGCCCTCCATAGGCAAAC
>CAUQVF010000034.1:0-20283 GCA_963521605.1 uncultured Peptostreptococcaceae bacterium
ACACCACCTCCTTCATCAGCTCGGAGGATTGCTTTGTGTAGTCGCTTAACTTATCAAGAATATCTATCGTTTCGTCATAGTTAAACTGAATTTCTATTTTCTTATCTTCCGAAACATAGATTTTATCAACAAGTCGAACGAGAAGTCCTCTTTCTAAAGTACCGATGTTTTGATACTTTTTGATATCTGAAAGGAAATTCTGATTATTCAAACTCTTTTTATACAGTCTTGTAATTTCCTTGCTCTGTTTTTCTAAAATTAGCTCACTTTCTACGATACGATTCGTATAAAACTCTCTCATATCATAGAATTCTTCTTCCGCAATAATGCCTTCTTTCAAATCTTGGTAAAGGGAAGATTTTAGAAGCTCAAATTTCGCCTTGCTTTTCTTGGTATATTCCTGTCTTTTATCTATTCTTTGAAACAGTTCATAGGATACTTCCATCTCTTTGATTTTCTCTGAAACGGTTTCGTATTCCCCAAGATACTGAATATAATGACGAATCATTTCAAGTACTGTCCTTTGCAATTCTTCTTGCTTTATGGAGTGCCTGCTGCAATTATGTCCCTTATTGTATGAGGAGCAAATATAATAGACTTTCGGTGTTTTCCCTCGTTTATCGACTTTCTTTGTCATCTGTGCGTTACAGTCTTTGCAAAAGAGAAGTCCGGAAAACAAATCCGCTTTTTCTCCGACCGTTTTCGCCTTGATATCGCATTTCAAAAGTTTTTGGACGATTTCAAAGTCATGGGGATCAATAATCGCTTCATGGTTATCTTCAATTTCAATCCAATCGCTTTTATCTTTGGAAACCACTTTATCCAGCTTATAATTGATCTTTTCTCTTTTTCCCTGTTGAAGAGTTCCAATACAAACCTCATTGGTTAAAATGCGATTGACTGCAGGTGTATCCCACTTGGCAACCGCCTTTGTACAAAAGCCTGTCTTATACCTTATTCCCTTTGCCTTTTTATGCTCCATCGGTGAGGGGATTCCATTATCGTTTAAGTGTTTGGCAATCGAATAGGAGCTGTATCCTTCCAGTTTCATGGAGAAGATTTTTCGCACCACATATTCCACTTCTTTATCAATTACTATTTTGTGCTTATCTTCTTCATCTTTTTCATAACCGTAAGGAGCATAGTTTGATATAAACTGTCCTTGTTTTCTCTTTACTTTACAAACACTTCTAACCTTTGCGGAGGTATCCCTGCAATAGTTGTCGTTGATGAAATTCTTGAAAGGAATCACCAAATTCTTTTCCGTTTCACTGGCTGTGAAGCTGTCATAATTGTCATTTAAGGCAATAAACCGAATATCAAGAGAGGGGAACACCCTTTGCAAATATCTCCCGCTATCAATATAATCTCTGCCGAAACGGGATAAGTCTTTTACAACAATGCAGTTAATACTGCCTGTAATCACATTCTCCATCATTTCTTTAAATGCCGGTCGTTCAAAATTGATTCCTGAATATCCATCATCCACGTATTCACCTACAAGCTCCATATTATCATTTTTATTAATGTAATCTTGGATTTGAAGTCTTTGATTGGAAATACTGTTGCTTTCTGCCTTGAAATCTTTATCATATTTTTCATCATCTTGAGATAAGCGAAGATACATGGCTACTTTAAAATGGTTACTATCTAAAGTTTTTTTAGACATAACAAAACCTCCAAACTTTCATATTTTTTCAGAAAAAAATGATAACTTGGAGTCTTTTCAAGCACTTATTTATTTTGTATCCCTATTTAATTCGTATTATACCATAGATTTATAAAAAAGTCTGCTCCTTTTATCATATTTTTAATCAAGCAACATCACTTTATTTTCTAAATAGGACAAAAAACAATCTGCTAAACTTCTTCCATTTTCTGCATAACTGCATTTGACGATAACATTTCCGACTTTCATAAAATACATGGAAAGCGGATTCATATTTTTATTATCTTTTATGTCTTCAATGTCCGGAACGAGTTCTTGATCAATCTCATCCACCGACATGTTTTTGTATCTTGTTAATTCTTCTGTGTCCATCTAAATACTCCTTTCTTCGTTTTAAGTTTTATGACATTAGCAGGTGTGCTGGCACACAACATAGGAATTTCACCTCCGCCCCTTTTCAAGATAGGCCGGCTTCAACTTGTAGATGTATCATTATCCCCATTTATATCGTCGCAAATAGGTTACCATGCCTATTTTCCATCTTTCAAATTTGTCGCTCACTTTCTTTTATCCTTTGTATTTGCAAGTATGTGTTTAAACCGAGATTGCCGGATGGTACATGTTTATTCCCTCAAATCCTCATCTTCTCAGCAGAAAGGTCTTGGCGTTTGTTGATAGCTTGCTCCTTAAATGGTTAAAGTCCTGCTTTGGTCTATGAAATTGTCATGGTTCAGGCTCTTATATCTAAAAAAATATATTCAATTATTCCAAGGTAAAATTCTCCCTCTATATATAAACCTTACTTTCAAGTGCGTTTGTTTCCATTTTTTGAATTTTTTTCAAAAAATATGGAGCAAATCGTAATCCCAAACGATTTGCTCCGTATCATTAATTATTTGTTATTCAAGCATCTCTTTTAATTTCCTTAAAATCTTCTTTTTAAAATTAAAAATCTTCTTAGAAGATACTTGTTGTTCTTTTGCCAAATCACGAATAGTCATTTCTTTGAAGTATAAAGAATCTATTACTTCTTTTTCTTCCTTGTTGAGTTTATCAAGCGCTTTGTACAGATCTTCTATTCTCATTTTAGTTTCTATGATTTTTTCAATGTCCACATTTTCATCTACAATAGAGTTTAAATCTATATTATACTCCTCAAAACCATAGACTTTATGTTTTCTGTTAAGTCTGTTCAAGTGAGCTTCGTGATTTATTTGTTTCTTATATGCTCTATATATTTCATCAGGTACATATATCTTTTTGCCGTTCACATAGATATATTTTCCATCTTCTGTCATATGCAATCCTCCTTTTTATTTTTGCTGCAATGATTTTTGAGCATAAAAAAGGAGGACCTCTGCATTTTGACATGCCAAGTCCTCTGTTAAGTATATTATATAGTTTAGATACATATAATTTAAATATTTGAATAAAAATTGCAATACTTATTGAATAATTTTATTCTTAAATTAAACATATCCATATTCCTTTTAGTGATAAAACACCTTATCATCAAAACATCCTACCATTAATTACACCTACTCAAACTCTTATTGATTAATTGTACAACATAAAGTGTTAATATGCTTAAAATGTAACGAAATGTATGGTTACTTGTAATGAAATGTTTTTCACTATAGTTAATTATTAATACTACTATCCGTTTAAAAAGCCATGTAAAAAAAATTGATATTGTGATTTGTTTTTAAACTGTATAACTTTCATAATCAAAACATTTTACTTGATAATTTAAAAGGTTTTTAGTATAAGTTCTCTATAAAAAATAACCGGAATATCATACATTTGATATTCCGGAATAACAAGCTTTTATCTTATATTACAACATAAAATATTCGATTTTAAACTTTTAATTTAACACCTTATCACCTATTTTACAAGAATTTATAACTATTTCAAATTTTATATCCGTATTAGACTGTTCATTGACTACCTGTTCACAAAAACTTTTAATGTTATCAATGGAATCAATAGTTTTGTCTTTCATCTTATTTTCAAAGTATTCTTCAATTGCATTCTTAATAGATTTTATTCGAGAATCTCTATCTCTTAGCAAAAACTTCGTATCATCCGAAATAGTATATAATAACTGATAGTTCATAAAAAACTTGTGTATTTCTTTACTATCTGTATTATCAACTCTGTACTCAATCGAAGTTTTATCTGTTTTCTTTTGATATATCGAAATAACCTCTTGAGCTGTTGCTTCTAATGTAATAGTCAAAAAATCAATGTCTTCATCTGTCAAATACTTTGGAGGATTACCTTCCACAATACTTCTATAGATTTTTCCCTGAGATTCCTGAAATTCTTCAGACTGTATTTTGTTTATATATCTTTCTCTAAAATCATTTACTGTTCTATCATATATTTCTTTATCATTTAGAGACAATACCTGCATATACTTATCTTTATCCAAAAATTCATCTTGTAACTTTTTTTCACCTTCTTGTTGTACCGATTTTTCTTCAGTATGTTCAGTATATTTTAGGCTTTTTTCATCCTCGTCTTCTTCTCTACAAACTCCGGTAATAGAAATTTTGAAATTTTCATTGCTTACCTCTTTTGCAAATAATTTAGCTTGTTTATCAAATTCATACTGCATATCCTCAGTTTTGTATTTTTCATCAGAACAATACTTTTCTAAGTCTGTTATTACCTTATAGGCTTTTCTGACAGCTGAATTACGCTCATTAACTGTAACTTTTTCCGGATTTAAAATCTGATAATGTATTGAATATTCAATTTGATATTTAGCATTGGAAGATCCAGAATTTAAGTTCCAGTTTAACCACTTATCCGCTATAGTGGGAATTATAAAATTATACAAAATATATTCGTCCGAATCTATATTGTATAACTTATGAGGGTCTTCATTGTTTTCAGCAGCATTGAGAACCCATGAATATTTGCTGTTGCCATCTCCTGCAAGATCTATAACCTTGTCTCTATATTGTTTAATAGACAGGTTCTGATAATTTACAAACAAAAAATCATCTAATTCCCCTGTTTCAGTAGAGTTATTCTGCTTAAAAGATTTTTTGTTGCTTTGAAGTCCATAAGACATAAATATTGTAAAAATGACCATTACGGCACATAATCCGATTATTATCAATTTTATTCTGTTTTTCATCTTCAAATGTCCTCCTTTTCAAAACTGATTATTAAATTTTTTTATAACAATGATATTAAAGCTATCTTATGAGCCTAAACTCAACATATAATAACCACTTCTATCCTTATACTATGCTCCACTATTTAAAATCATTCCTATTAATCCTATCAAAAATAAATGTGCCGGATAGAATATGTAGAAAAAATATTTTATTTTTCTTGAACTACCGCCTTTTTTACCGTCATAATAAGAAAGTAATAAAATCGGAATCAGAGAGAAAAAATCACTTAGCCAAAATAATTCAAACTTAAAATCTATTTTCTTATGAAAGATTATCCATTCCTGAAACGGCACAATAAAATAGTTAAATATAGAGTTATAGCATATTACCAATAAAAAGTAGCCAAATAATTGATTGTTTTTATTTCCATAGTAATAATCAAAAATTACGACAATCAATATTCCCAATGCTCCCCAATCAGTAAACTCACTCAAAACACATAGGACCATAATAAATAAGACCCTCAAAACAATACTTTTTATGTTTCTCCTGCTATGAATAGCAACAAACCCGATGAATATATTAAATATTACGTTAAGTCTCGCAAACTCTATTTTTCCTAAATCTCCTCCACTTCGAGCATATATGAAGAGAAAAAATCACTTAGCCAAAATAATTCAAACTTAAAATCTATTTTCTTATGAAAGATTATCCATTCCTGAAACGGCACAATAAAATAGTTAAATATAGAGTTATAGCATATTACCAATAAAAAGTAGCCAAATAATTGATTGTTTTTATTTCCATAGTAATAATCAAAAATTACGACAATCAATATTCCCAATGCTCCCCAATCAGTAAACTCACTCAAAACACATAGGACCATAATAAATAAGACCCTCAAAACAATACTTTTTATGTTTCTCCTGCTATGAATAGCAACAAACCCGATGAATATATTAAATATTACGTTAAGTCTCGCAAACTCTATTTTTCCTAAATCTCCTCCACTTCGAGCATATATGAAAGGAAAATAACTAATTATAGCAAAAAGCAAAAGACGTATTGCATAGTTCATCTTATTCCTTGTTTTATGATAACCTTCAACTAAAGCATAGAACATAATCGGAGCCGTTATTCTTCCAATGGCACTTGAAATTTCGAACATAAAACTTCCATCATCCCACATAATATAGTTAAGATGATTTATAAACATAGCAACTATAGCTATGCACTTCAGCTTATTTAGTGTTAACCTCCCTTTCTTATTATGCTCTTCTCTATCCACTTTTGTATCGCAACCCCTTTCGTCTTATGGCATTGTAAAACACTTATACTTAGGTTATATCTATCTTCCTATGTTCTTTGCATACTATCAATAACCCAACTCCTAATCTCCTCTTCTAAAACACCTTTTATTTTAAAACACTGACTTTTATGAAATTCTTCTTCACTTTTAAAACTAATAGTTCTACATCCCCCACCACAAGCCGGAAGATACACGCAATTCTTGCATGGCTCTTTGTCAGTAGGTGTATCAGTCATCCATTCAAAAAATTTATTTGTTATGTTAGAAATACATCCACCTTCATCAATTTTTCCCATTAGGTATTTTTCATTTCCAACATGCTCCCAACATTTATAAACTTCCCCACTTGGTTCAATAGTGTAGTTATTATCACAATCCAATCCACAGTAAGTCCATTTTCTATGTGGATATGAGCAAGCATTAGCAAATCCTTTTTTCTCATATTCCCATAAATCTGACAAAATTTCGCCAACCTTTTCATCACTTATGCAGTTATCTTCATAATTATCACAAGCCTCTGTATCTCCTCTTATTATACCAAAATCAACAGAAAAGCAATTTAATCCCTTCTGTTTTAAATTTTTCAATAATTCCGGTGCATCCTTGTAATTTATCTTATCAATGTTAACTCTTATAACTACACGAAAATTATCTTTATATTGTTTTAAAAGCTGTAACTTTTCTATAATCAAATCGAATGTAGGTTCTCCATTTTTTCCTATTCTTCTTGTATCATGAACTTCCTTTGTACCGTCTAAGGTTATTTGTATGTACTTACAATTGTAGTATATTAAAGTTTTAATAATCTTTTCAGTAAGTAGTGTCCCATTTGTAACAATCGCTGTAACAAGTTTTATTGCATTAGAGTCACAAAAAAGTTTCATTTCTTCTAATATATATTCAGCTTCTTTGAAATTAACTAGCGGTTCTCCGCCAAAAAGAAAGATAGTTATACTTTTGCTGTTTCTTGATATAAGCTCTTGTTGCATATGTTTGACAAGAAAACTTGCAGTCCTTCTGTTCATATTATGACTTTTTATTTCGCCGGCTCCCTCATAGCAATATATACATCTTAAATTACATGCCCAAGTTAAAAGTATAGTATACGTAAGATGATTATTCTGGTAAATAACCTTATTTCTGTAGTAATTATAAAATTTATTCTCATCAAATGCATTATCAATAATTATTCTTTTATCCTGGAATTCTTGAAAATAGCTATCAGTCAATCCCTCAATATCATTATCCTTTATTTTATTGGCAATCTCCTCCTCAATCAGAAAAGTTTCCCCACTTAACGTATTGAAAAGTATATAATCTTTACTATTTTTAATCAACAAGTTAAATTTTGAGTATTTTTTCATCTCTTACCCTCCAAACAAAAATATTTTCTTTAAGATGATATAAAGGAAGTTATTACTGGTAAGGCAGTTTATAATATATAATCAACCCTTTACTGTATTATTACATATCATCTTATCTGCTTGCTTTAATAATAACTCCCCTTAAATTACAACTATAATAATGTTAATCAAAACTTAACTATACAACCATTTGCTCCACAAGCGTCTATCCAGCAAGCAGGAGATACACCATCATCAGGTTCTCCAACAACAATATGGCAACCATTAAGCCCACAAGTCTTTGATTCAGCTAACATTGTATTCTCAATATTTCTGGTAAAAACAGTATGTCTGTTATTGCCTACAGTTTTAGTGTACGAATTTCCTAGGTATCTCATCTCAAACCTCCTAAATAAAATGTTATTCTATTTTTTATCTTTGCTTGAAAAAGTATCTACTCCACAAGCATCAGCTGGGCAAACATCAACCGGGCAGGCTTCCAACCCACAAACATTTGCACCACAACCCTTTACTCCGCAGACTTTTCCCCCACACCCATTCAAGCCGCAGGCTTTCGCAAAACAAGCCAAAGGTACATCATCATACCCATATCCATTTCCTAAATACATATAGTGTCCTCCTTTCTAATTTAAATTATTTTCAAGCGTTTATAAAACGCTAAAAATCAATAATTTCAAAACATCCTGCTTTATTTAAAAAGCATTTTGCCCCTTTTGATTTTTATACTCTATTAGCTCATTAATTCTTCCTACTCTATAATTTCCATTTCCTTGTAGGAAAATAACATTATCTTCTTCCTGTATCAGTGAATAGTCATGTGTAACTATAAGTACAATTTTATCTTTATAAATTTTTCTAATATAGTTTAAAATACAAAATTTAATTTCAGCATCAGAAAAGCTGGTAAACTCATCTAAAATAATAATATCTTTATTCTTAAATATAGCTCTGGCTAATGATATTCTTTGCAACTCTCCTATTGAAAAATTTATTCCATTCTTTGAAAATTCCCCTGATAATTCTGTATATATTCCCTTTTCCAAAATACCGATCTTTTCATCCAGCTTGATAGATTTCAATATACTGTAAGCTCTAACCTTGTCACTATCATCAGCAACATTTTTCATAGTAACATTCTGTAATATGCTAAAATTATATATTTTAAAATCTTGAAATGCAGTTGATACATATTTAGTATGTTTACCATTAATCTTTTCATTATTACTATCATAACAATAGATGATTCCCTCTTGTGGCGTCAACAATCCCGCAAGTAAATGTACTAATGTTGACTTTCCTGTTCCATTTTTACCAATTATAAAGTTTACAGTTCCTTTTTTAATGTCAATATTCAAATTTGAAATAACTTTCTTATCCAAATAACTGTAACTTACATCTCTTATCCTTATACCACCTATCTTTTTGTCTACATCTTCTTCAACATCTCCAACATAGTTTTTAAAGTTATTATTTTCTAAAAATACTCTAAATTCATCAATATTCAAACTATTCTGATACAGTGCCTGAAATGTCGAAAAAAGCTTAATTAAACTTGAAGATAACTTTTGGGTTCCAGAATACAGCATTGTAAACGCACCTAATGTTATGGTTCCATTTATTACCTTAATACCAAATATAAAAATAGTTATAACATTCAATAATATAATACACATGTTGTTAATAAAAGAAAATATACTTATAATATATCCCCACCTATTTATTTGTAAATTAATCTTAAAACATGAATCATCTATTGTATCATAAAATATTTTATTATCATTTACTCTCAAATCCTTAAAATAATCCGGCATATAAAAGATACGCCTAACATAGTCTAATTTTCGTCGTAGTATGGTTGTAACCTCTTTAAATAAATACTGTTTTTGTTCAACCTTTATCGAATAAATAAAAGAAATTACAACAAACCCCAAAATAAGCAATATTATGAGATATCCATAATAAAATACCAAATATGAAATACCAATAATAGTTATAATGTCGGTAATAAGCCCTCCAAAGCAATTCACTGTCGAGGTAATCGCACTTTCACCATTCTCTAATACATAATAATATTTATCATAAAAATGCCTGTTGTTAGCATACGAAAAATCATACTTCACATATCCTTTAAAAATACTTTTTTGTATCTCATTTTTTATTCTATTTAGCATTTTGGGTGTAATTACATTGCTTAAAGCTGCATTGATTGCTGAAATCACAATTCCTACCAAAAATACTATAATGATATAATGATAAAACACTTCTGCTTTCTTATCTTGCATTGCGTCAACTATTAGCTTAATTATAACTATATTAAATAAATTATATACTGAGTTAAATATTGCCGAAAAAATTGTCAAGAATATATACATAGGGTCAATTTTTAAAATATATCCAATTGCAAAAAACAAATTATGAATCAAGTTCCTTTTGTTATCCATTTGTCTTCTCTCTTATCAAATGTAAACGCTCATGCAAGACAAAACTATCTACCACATAAACTTCAGACATACTATTTGTCACAATATGTTGTGTCAATGAACTGTCAAAATTATTATGAAAGTTAAAAATATAAAATCATATCTGAGCCAAGTAATATATGGCATTCCATACATATTTTTATCTAAAAAAGATTTATACTAATAATTAATCTCCCGTCATTTCCCAGACTTTCTCTCTTAATTTTAAAATTTCTTTACATGCTACCTTTAGAAAAACTTCAAAACGTATGCTGTAGACTACTGATAGCTAAAAGAATCAAATTCTTATTGTCCATTAATATTCCAAGTATATGTCATATATACATTCTGAATATAGGCAAAACTACCAATCATAAATATATTTACTCAAATTCTGTCATTCCATCATCTTCAGTTGTCAACCTTATAGATATTTTCTTGTCTCCATTTGAGTACGAATACACATTTTTTTCTTTATTAAAATAATATGGTACCTCAATAGCTCCACCTAAATTGGTTATTTTAACATCGCAATTTTTGTACCTATTTGTGGTCGAAAAATTTAAATTTGAACCTTTTGTATTTCCTTTAAATTCTCCTTCAAATTTTGAAGATAATCTAAAATCAATATTTGATGAATCAAATCTAGCAAGTATATTCCCTTTACTAAATGCACCATCACAATCTAATGACCCGTTCTTTACATCCAAAGTTATATCAGACCACTGCTCTTTAGGAATATATAAAACAATTGGTTTAGCACTATTGCTTCCACCATTACCTTTCATCATTACATCAATTTTTTTATCAGTATTTTTGATATTTACATCATACACTGACTTATCATATTTAGCAGTTATGCTATTTTCCCTATCCACTCTGACAAGCTCTACTGCAGCTTGTTCTATAACAATACTAAGCGATCTCTTCATTCCTTCTTTATCATTTTTTGCAAAAACTGTACCATTACCTATCATAAACATATAAGCAAACCCTCCGACAATAAGAAACAATATCACTAAAATATTTTTTTTATTACATTTCATCACGTAATCCTCCTTTTTTCTTAGAAAGTAAAATCATAAATGCATCCACTAAAAATGCCATATTTCCTGCAATAAGCAAAGATTTAAAGTTCAAAAATATCAATAGAATACTTATAAACAGTAATCCTGCCATGACTACAAGTAACCTTCTTCTATAAACCTTTATCTCAATTTCTTCTAAAGGCTTATTTTTATGTTCCACTGGTGCATATTTTAAAATTAAAGCAAGTGAAGCCACAAGTAAAACAATACTACCATACATGTTTAATACTTCAAATTTTATGCTCAACAATGCTAAAATGACAGTTATGACAGAAATAAAATAGCATATAGTAGGATTATCAGAGTGAAATCCACCTGAGTAAGTCCTAAGCAATATAATAAATATAACAAATACTATACACTCTCCCACCATGCCAAATAAAATTCCGATAGATATTAATGTTATAATATTCAAAAGAATTCTAAGCATAGATATCAAACCAAATAGGTAAATTTCTTTATCCTGTTCTAAAATTATATTATTATTAAGCATATAATTGATAATTTTTTTGCTACACTTCTCCATTTTTAGAACCTACGAAGCTTCTTCACTTTATCAGGAACTTCAGGTTGATGATAAATAAACATACATACACTATTAGCATTTATTAATGCAAATACAAATGAACATGCAGCCATAACCTTGCTCAAAGATATCAATACTTTTCTTATCATATTAAATTTCCTCCATTTTTATTGTGAATTAATTTAATTCCCTATCTACAATTTACATTATATAACACTAAAGATGTTTCTGCCGAAAATGTAGTGAAATGTATGGTTATTTGTAATCAAATGTATTTCACAAAAAATAAAGTGTGATTAATAGCAAATTAATTGCTAAAAAATCACACTTTTATATTATATTCAACTTTCCCACTAAAATTGCCCTGATTTTAGTGGGAATTTAAACACACACTGATTTTTTGATATATCTCTCTTGACATAAGTTTTTTAAAACGATACTTATTGATTTTTACCTAATTTATCAAGAAAATTATAATATTGCAAAAACCATGTCAAGTGTAATATTAAAATTTTTAAATATGCTTAAATATAATTGCTTTCAGTACGTTTTTCATATGGGAAAGTTGAGTATTATATTAATCAACAAAACAAAACTACAAATGCAACAAATAGATTTTCTTTATAGTCCAGTTGTAAAATACCATCGTATCTTTCAACCACTTCTTTTATACTCTCTAAACCTATTCCATGTCCTTCTTTTTCCGTTTTCGTCGTTTTTAATTCTCCATTTTCTTCCAATATTTTTTCATATGAATTCTCTATTTGTAAAATCATTCTACCTCTTGAGTAATTTATACTTATTCTAAGTATTTGTTTTCCTCGAGTTTCTTTCAATGCTTGTATAGAATTATCAAGCAAATTTCCAAGTATAGTTGTCATGTCTATATCAGGTATATTAACTTCTCCAGGGACATAAGCATCTACATAGATACAAGAAGCATCCAGTTCCCTTAACTTATAGTTTATAATGCTATCTATTACTAAATTACCTGAATTGCATATTCCTTCTGTCTTCTTCATTTTTGACAGCAAATCATTGAAATATTGCTTACAAGACTCAAATTCTCCCCTTTCATACAGTAATTTTAACATTAGAAGATGATTTTTTATATCATGACGTATCAATGACATTTTTCTATTATCATCTTGAAACATTTTTAGTTGTTGTAGATATGCCTCACTCTGTTTTTGCAAAACAAGCCTTCTATTTTCTTCTTGAAATACAGAAATTATATAATTATATAACTGGAAACTTACTATATTGATTATAGTAAGTACCATTAAAACAACCAATATTTCAATCTGTTCATTTCCAGTGGTTATATTAAGAAATAAAATCATTACAATCAAACTTGCAAGAGGTATGCTTACTACCCCTACCCAATATAAAGCAGAAAGATCCTTAACTTTTTTTATATTGAATTTCCTTTCAGAAAGTATTAAAGCCACTGTATACACTATTGCTTTGACACATATGATTGAATATATAGAATGTATCTCTTGAACTTTAAAAATAAATATTTTTTTATATTCAAATAAAGCCATAAAGCCTACTTCAATCGCCAAAATGATTAAACAAATATATATAGTAGCAATTATACGCCTTTTTATTGTATCTTCATAATTAAATGTGATAGAAAAAATACTAATTATACTAAATGTTAAAATCACTATAGGAACAGGACATACAATAAAAATAATACAATTTATAGCATAATATAAAATATAAGAAAATATTTCCACATACTTATTTGTACTTCTCCTATCAAAAAATACAGTCATCAGTTTAAAAATTGAAAAGGTTCCAAGTATGTTGGTAATTAACATTACACCATTAACTAAATTCATTACAACAACAATTTCCTCTCAAATAATACTTGCAAATCTCTTATTTCATTTCTTTTATTCCTGCTTATAGGAATTATATCACCATTTGACATTATCAATTCCTCAAATTTAAAACATGTTACAAGTTCATAATTCACAAGATAACTTCTATGTGGGTATATAAAAAAATCTGGAAGTATCTTTATAAGATTTTGTATACTATCATAAAAAGTATGTTTTTCCTTATAACAGACCAAATCAATCTCTCTGCCCCTACTTTCAAAATATAGTATATCCCTATACGGAACTTTCATCACACTCCTGAAACTTTTAAATTCAAAAAGTTTATTACCTTTTTCCGAAAGTTTAACCGCAAGCTTAATATCTTGAATAATCCTTTTATGTTCAAGAGGCTTTTGAAGAAAATGCAAAGGCTGTACATCAAATAATTGTCTATCATAAGTACTCTTGGATGAAATATATACGATTTGTGTAATATAATCATCCATTTCATTCCGTATTACATGACCAACATTAATTCCATTTATTTTACTGCCAAGTTCAATATCCAAAAAAATCAAATCATATTTATGTCCCTCTCTAAGTTCTGTTATTAAAGAATCTCCACTGTAAAATATATTGACATCTATCTCCTCATGTACTATATTTTTTTCCACATTTAAAATAACATACTTGAGTTCATCGCATATAGCTTTTACATCATCACAAATAGCAATTTTAAACATATTTTTCCCTCTTATTCTTATGTAATAATCAAGTAGCATCCTGTTTCATAAGTTCTTATAAATTCTATATACATCTTTTTGAGCACTAAAGACTTCTACTATTTACACATCGTCTTCCACACCCCTTTCTTTTTATATTTTATAGCTATATTATAATAAATTTTATATTTCTATGCAATATATTTATGACTTTTATGCACATAATAGACTATGAGCAAGCACAGTAAGTGCATATGCACTTACGAAAAAATGGACGAAGCAGACCATAAAGGCGCTGCCCGTTTTCGTCCATTTTGCTTGTTGGGAAAATCCCCAAACCCCTTAATATTATCAGGAAATAGTTCGTTTCATATATAAGTTAATTAACTTGTTTATATTTAAATTCTTTTTCTATCATTTCGTAAACTTGCTTATGTGTACTATTCTTGATTTTTTTCAAATCACACATCTTTTTCAAAAAGTCATAGACCTCCTTCTTATTATCTTTGCCGTATAAACTTGATACATATTCTAATTCATGTTCTTGCTGACAATTAAAATATTTGTCATCTTTCGCTTTATCTCTTGACATAATTCCTCCTATTAATTTTATTAACTTAATTTCCTGATAATATGTAAATTATATACCTATTCCATTCTAACTGCAAACCAATCAATTGAAAATCTTTATAAAAAGTGTTATACTTACAGTAATCTATTCTAAAATAAATTGAATGCTTACAGAAGATTCCTTATAGTGGATTTTTTATAATTAAACCTGTAATTCAGAACCGTTTCGGTCTATTTTTACAGGTTTTTTCTTTTGTAAACTTTTAAATACATCTATGAATTTGGAGGTTATAATATGGCAAACAGAACAAGAAATAACGGAATATACCTTATGCTTTCCGATGATGAACTTGAAATTTTAAACAAAAAATATAAGCTCTCCGGTTGTAAAATCCTTCGCCAGTTTATTATGAAATGTATATTGGAAAAAAATATTTTTGTACTGGATATGAAAGTGTTTAAGGATATGTCTACAAATATCGGAAGAATTACAGGTAGCATCAATCAGATTGCAAAAAGAGTAAATTCAACGGCAGTAATTTATAAAGATGATATCAATGATTTGAAAAAGCTCTTGGAAAAACAAGGAAAAGACATCTACTTCCTTCGTAAGAAACTATATGAATTAGGTAATCTTGAAACAAGTGATACGGAGGAAATCTAATGGCAGTTACAAAAATTCATCCAATAGAAAAAACACTTTATTTAGCCTTAGACTATATTATGAATGAAGATAAAACCGATGAAAAAATCCTCATTTCTTCCTTTGCTTGCAATCCTAAAACAGCACATCTTGAATTTACACAGACAAAAAAAGAGTGTAATTCCAAAGCAAAAATCCTAGCAAGACATCTAATCCAAGCATTTGCTCCAGAAGAAACTACCCCTGAGCAGGCACACCAAATCGGACTGGATCTATGTGAGAGAGTTTTGCAAGGAAAATATGAATATGTACTTACTACGCATATCGACAAAGGACATCTACACAATCATATTCTGTTTAACAATGTGAGCTTTGAAACAGGTAAGGCATATCAAAGTAACAAGAGAAGTTATCATCAAATTAGAACTGTCAGCGACAATTTATGTAGAGAAAACGGCTTGTCTGTTATTGATGAAAACTACAAAAAGTTTAAGAACAGATACTCTACAAATGGCAAAAACTATATGGAATATACTGAGTTTAAAAGAGGAAATTCTTGGAAAAGTAAGCTACAGCTTGCTATTGATAAAGCTATTTTAAAATCCAAAACTTATGAGGAATTTCTAAAGACTATGGAAGATTTCGGTTATGAAATTAAGATTGGAAAATATCTTTCCTTCAGACATAAAGATAAAAGAGATAATGGAAGATTCACTCGTGCAAAAGCATCTACCTTAGGAGAAGATTACACAAAAGAGAGAATCAAAGAACGAATCGAAAAACTGAATAAATACCAGATGTATAATCAAAAATATCATTATGAAAAATGCTCCTACAAAAAGCCGGATACTATTGTAGATATTAAAAATAATGAAAAGGTAAAATCATCTAAGGGCTATGAAGTATGGGCAAGCAAACATAATATGAGAACAATGGCATCTGCCTTAAATGAAATGAGAAAATCAGGTGTTAACTCCTATGAGGAATTAGATTTAAAATTAAAGAAAGTGGCATCAGATAGACAACAATTATTAGATAATATAAAGCAAATAGAAAAAGAAATGAAGTCCATTTATTCTGTAATAGAAAATAAAAATATTGTATTCAATAATCAGTTCATCTATGATATGTATATAAAAGATAATGAAGATACCAACTTTTATGAAGAATATAAATCACAAATAATCGCCTATGAAGCAGCTATTAAAGCGATTAAAAATTCTAAGTACCAAACATTGAATATTCAAAATTTATCTGATAAATATATAGTCTTAGAACAAGAAAAAACTGCACTTATGCAAGAATATTCCTCTCAAAACTCTATGCTTCACAAACTACAACAAGCAAAGAAAAATACGGATTTATACCTTGATAACCATCTAGAAAAATAAAAGTTAGGGATAATCATTTCTATCAATTTTAAATAGAACTGATTATCCCTATTTGATTCTAATTTAAATGATGTCATTCATCTGATTCCTCTACGATATAATACTCTTTGCTTTCTTCCTTTTCTTCAAGGAATTCTTCCCTTCTTTTCCATACCACAAGAGCTATGATCGTGATTATAATATAATTTACCACTTGATTTGCTATGTCATGATTTAACAGAGGCAAAAAATAGTCTGTTTCCTTTGTAATGAAGCTGTTTACCAAGATACAATAAACCGTCATGGAACTCAAAAACGAAATGGCAAAGTTTAAGATTTTTCCTATTAATCCAAGTTTTCGATAGATAATTTTAAAAAAAACGGAATATATCACTACTGCCAATATACCGGCTAACACATCCCAAAAATATATGGCATATCTGGATGAAAATTTGATAGAAAAATAGTGGTGAATATAGTACCAGCTAGCTATAAATACTACAAGTTTATCAAGTGCAAACAGACTAATTTTTACAAATGTTGCTCCTGCAAACAGGATAACTCCCAAATACAGTATAATTAAGGTTATAAAAATGATAACCAGACCAATCATGTCATTTCTCCTCCTGTCAAAATAATTTTCTTTTTCTTATAATATAACGCTCCTGTTCTAATTTATCAAACCTTTATTTTCTATATCCTAATAAAAAAACAAAAAAATAGTGGATAAACAGCCATATTAGCTATTTACCCACTATTATAAATCTCTATAATTTTATCTTTCTACATTTTTTTCTTTTTTGATACCACCCTGTTCCTTTGGTTTTTCGCCTGCCTTTTCCTTATACTCCTTTAACTTACCAAGTGCTGAAGGTTTCTTTGTTTGCCTTGTACTTTGATTTATTTTGACCTGTTCTTTGGCTTTTAACAGCTTTGCGGAATAAACTTTAAGAGACATATATTCCTTTCCATCCTTTCCTTGTGTTAGATTTTCTTTTCCGAATAAGTGAACAAAGTCTCCTTTTTTGAGGCCTTTTACCTGGTCGATCTTGTCTCCATAAGCAAAACAGTTCATATAGAGTACATTTCCATCTTTATCATTTTGTGCTATGGAAAAGTTTGCCACTTGGAATTCTTTTCCATCTTTTGATTTCAGATTTTTGATTTCCACATCTCCAACAATGTTGCCGTCTATATTGAGCTTATCCTGATTTTCTTTATTTGTATCTATATCTTTTCCATAACCTCTTTCCTCCCTCCTATTTCCATCACTATCCTTGCTTATATTTACGCTCTCTCCACCAATCTCCTTGCCCTGTTCCTCTTTTTCTTGTTCTTCATGTGTTTCCAAGAGTTCTTCATCAATGAAATAGGAAAATTTTTCGTCAATGAGTCCCATTACCGAATCATTCATATAATTATCATAGGCACTATCCAGTATAGTTTCGTTCTCAATGCCTGTTTCAAGAGAAATAATGCCTTTGACAAAATCACTATGATTATACTCTGCCAAAAAAGATAAGGTAGTTTTCATAGTTTCAAAGTTATTATTTTGCATATCAGAAATACTTTTTAAATCATCTGCATATCGTCCATTATCCCATTCAAATTTTCCACTTTTCTTGTTTTCTTTAATTCCTGTTGCAAGCACAAACTGAGTGCCTGAAAACAGTATTGCCTGATTGTCCTTCACATCTAAGACTGTTGTATTTTCACTTAATGCTGTTTTTACGATATCGCCTTTTTCTAATTTCATTATTTACTCCTCCATTTAATCTTCTTTGTATTTGTAGTTTTCATTGTTAAAATTAAGAATAGAGTACCTATAAAAGATACTCTATTTTAGATATACTCATATGTTTTTTTATTTTTCATCATTTTATAATAAGGTTTATCTCGTCTCCTCAAAGCATTCCGCCTTATTTTCTCTTTTTTCTTTTTGATTGATTTGCTCCTTATACTCGTTTAATCTTCCTATTACCGAACTCTTTTTGTTTTTATCAAAATCACCAATATTTTGAATATTACTGTCTCTAAAATCTGCGTCATACCTGTCTGCTACTCCATCTAAATCCATATCCTTTGATAAGGGATCATAAAAGTTTCCATCTTCATTGATAGAAAGTCCAAGTACTGCCTTTAACTTCTCTTCATCAACATAGATAAGCTCATTAAAATCCCAAAAACCGATACTTTCCTTAATTTGTATCAGCTCCTGCCTGCTGCTCGCATCTTGTGGATCATAGGTGTAACTAAAACTGTCAATTAAAGTATTATCTACATAGGTATTCATCTTGTAATTGATTAAATCAAGACTTATTTGTATCTCATGTTTTTCATCCGGTGTAGTCGTATAAGCCAAGCCTATATCTGTCAAATCAGGAAACATGGTATCAAAATCTTCTACATTATGTGCTTCGTCATATTCTTTGTTTAGAAAATGAATCAGTTCTTCTTTCACTTCTTCCAAAAGTGGATTCTTCTCCTCTTTTATATCTTCTTTTTGTCCCATATCAAGCAAATGATTAACTTCAGCAAGTCTTAATGTCTTTTCTTTTAAAAGCTCTGCTTGTGGAAATTTCTTCTGAATTTCAAGTTTTGCCGTCTCAAATTGATTTTCGGTATCTTTAAGTTTTCCCAGTGTCTGTTCCAATCTCTCAGGCATTCTATCAAGTACATTATCCATTCTTGTTATATTTCCGATCTCATCAGTTCCAAACTCTCCATAATGATTTTCTTCTCCTTTGAGATGGAATTTGTACTGATTAGAAAAACTGTCATAGTATACGAATAAATCAAAATTTCTATACTCTCCAATTTTTACTTGTTCTTGTGCGAAATTATCCGTCTTTTTTATCCCTTTTATCCTGTTTATTAAGAACTCTCCAGCTTGCTTTTTATCAGTATATTTTCGTCCACTTAAAGTTAGAGATGTGAATTTTGATACTGTTTCTTTAGCTATAGTTTCCTTTATTTTAGTTTCTTTTTTATTTTCACCTATATTTTCTAAAGAGGTTTGAGTGTATTCTTCTGTTTTTGCTTCCTTTTCATCTCCGTACGATTCTACTTTTTCTATATCCTTTTTCAAATTTTCTATTTTTTCTTTTAGATTTTCAATTTCTTTTGGATACACCTTTATTACCTTATCCTCCATTTTATATAAATTGGATTTAAAATTGGATTCCAGTATTTTTAGTTTGGATACCTCAACATCAAGATCCATTTTTTCACGAATAAGTGGATTCCCTGTAGCCAAAGCCTTGATTTCAGCATAATTCAAAGTTGCCTCATCGACATCCTCTGCAACACGTACAGGCGTTTTACTTGTCATTATTTGAGAGATATATTTTTGCTTATTTTCAAGCGTTTGGAAAAGATAAGCATCAAAGGTATTTTCTGTTATATACCTAAAGATATGGACATCCCTGTTTTCATTGCCTTGTCTTACAATACGACCTGCTCGCTGAGACAGATCCGCAGGTCGCCACGGTATATCTAAATCATGAATGGCTATCAGTTTATTCTGTACGTTAGTGCCTGCTCCCATTTTTTGTGTAGAGCCAAGAAGTATACGAATTTCACCTTTTCGCACCTTAT
>CAUQVF010000035.1:0-17698 GCA_963521605.1 uncultured Peptostreptococcaceae bacterium
TGATGAATTCTGCTCTTGTAATGCTTTTATCCGGATTTAGATTTCCTTTTTCATCTCCTTTTATCAGTCCTTGGCTTTGCCATCTTGCCATTGTCTCGCTTGCCCAGTGCCCGTTTATGTCTTTGCTTGCGTATGATATATTGCTTAGTAGCATCATTGCTGTTAGCATTAGCGAGAGTCTTTTTTTACTTTGTCTTTTCATTGACCCAACTTCCTTTTTAAATAATAGATAAAATATAAAATAGTCCGTTAAAAAAAATCAGTATTCATTAATTTGAGCATAGTTTAAAATGTTATTTTATAGTTTAAAAACAAGCATTGCAAATACTGATACTGATACAATAATACATATTAAAAATTCATCCTAATTTCTTGCTTGATTAATAGCATTTTTTGCGGCAGCTATTATACCGTTGCTACTAAATGTTGCACCTGCTACTGTAGCTACATCAGCACTTTGGTTTGACACTATAGTAGAAGTAAGTGCCTTTGCTGTTGAGAAGTAAGGCTCGTCATCACTGCCACTTACAACATTAACAGCTGTAATCTTATCTCCTGCTATTGTAACGCTTACTGTGATATCTCCGTTATATCCCTTTCCGCTTCCTGTATATGTGCCGTCTTTATATTTAGATTTTGGAGCTTCAGCCTTTACTTCTTCTTTTTTTACTTCCTGTTTTTTAGGCTCTTCTTTTTTTGTCTCAGCTTTTGGAGTTTCAACCTTAGGCTTTTCTTGAGTTTTAGCTGCCTCCTTTTTTGTTTCTTGTTTAGGAGCTTCAGTCTTTACTTCTTCTTTTTTTGCTTCCTCTTTTTTAGGTTCTTCCTTTTTTACTTCCTGTTTTTGTGTGTTTTCGTTGTTTGCAGTTTGTGAAGATGATGCTTGTTTGTCATCTGTTTTTGACTTGTCATCACTTTTTGACACTTCATCTTTTTTGGCATCTTTATCAGACTTTTCTTCTGCTGTCTTTGTATCTTTTTCAGTGTTTGAGTTGCTTTGAGCAGTTTGTGTATTTTCAGACTTTTTATCTGACTCACTTGCAGAGCTTGCACTTTGATTTTGTTGAGTTGAATTTGATGTTTGATTTGTATCATTTGCTCCTGAGCAAGCTACTAAAAAAGCTGTAGATATAAATGCTGTCAAGATTATTTTTGAAATTCTTTTCATTAAATTACCTTCCTGAATTAATTGAATTAGAGTTATTGCGTTTTTCTTTTTGGGCTATATTTTTTCTTATTTTCAGAATGAAATAAAGCCCAAAAAATATAGTGTATATCGCAAATTTGTCATACTGTTTTCTCCCCATACCTAAGAATAAAAAGCTGATATGTGCATATATTAAAAGGTAAACACAATATGCAAATTTTTGCAGTTTTTTCCAATTTTTTGCATTCATCTTTTTTCTAATATTCTTGTATGAAGTTATCCAAAGAGGAATGATTATTACAAGGCAAATTATCGCAGTAAGAGATAAAAATAAATATACTATTGTTGATAATTGACTCATATCCATTTTGGATATATTTTTGAAAAAAGTGACGCAGTATGGGATAGTATGCGATAAGAAGAGTATACTGGCAATTATTGACAGCTCCGCTCTTATAGACATAAGTTTCTTGGTGTAAGATTTTTTATTATCAAGTGCACCTGTATACATGACTATTGCAAACATTGCTCCTGTAAAGGCACCCATGGCTATGACCCTTTCAATTTGAGAAATAACTACAGGTAACTTGACAGTCTGAATAAAGAAAAGTCTGTATACTATTATGAGAAATCCTATGATATACGCCATAAAATACAGTATCTTTGCATTTTTAGAAATAAATTTCGTAAACTGCAAAGATAAAATTAATACTAAAATGATAGAAATTAAAAACTCTATAAGTTTCACCTCCTGATTTAAATTATAGTTATCAATTGACCTGATAATTATAACATAATTGCTTATTATTTTCAACTAATAAAAAATAAAAACTTTCTTTATTATAATGTCATGCTTTTAGGGAAAGTTCAAAAAAATTTTATTGAGACTTCAATAATTACACTTGTATTTATATACTGTTTTGTGTTATAATTTCTTCCGTGTAATTTGTTACTTGAAATTAATTTTTGGACTCAGCTTAAAGTATTTGAGGAGGTCTGAGATTTTTCAAGAGCAAAAATTTATAAAGTGAAAGGACATCAAGATGTTTAATAAAAAGAATTTGCTTAGGACTTTGTCCGTTTTTTTATGTTTATTATGCCTTGTGGCTTGTTCCACAAATGGAGGACAGCTATCTCAAGGAGAAAAGGAAAATAATCAGTCTAATACTTCAAGCTCCGATGACAAGGCGGTAGAAAAGGATATTGAAGATAAGATAAAAAGTATGGGAGGACAATTTTTCTTCTTAAATTCCATACTTACACTTGACATATATGACGAGGGGCTTGATAAGGCGAAAATAAATCAGAAAGTGGAAGACAGGGTAAGAGAGTTGGAAAATAAGATGTCAACTAAGATTGCTACAAGTGAAGTGTCAAAGATAAACGATAATGCAGGTATAGATAAGGTGAAGGTATCAGATGACACATATACAGTAATCAAGGAAGCGTTAAAATATGGGAAAATATCTAAGGGAAAATTTGATATTACTGTTGGAAATCTGGTAGATTTGTGGGGCATAGGCACTGAAAATGAAAAAGTGCCAAGCAAGGATGAGATACAAAAAACACTTGCGACAGTTGATTATAATAAGATAGAAATAGATGAGAATAACAAGACAGTATACCTTAAAGAAAAGGGTATGAAAATAGATCTTGGTGCGATTGCAAAGGGATATGTGGCTGACGAAATAGTTAAGATTCTTGAAAAAGAAGGAGTAAAATCAGCTATTATCAACCTTGGAGGCAATGTTTATGTCTATGGTTCTAAAGGCGGAAAAAACTTCAAGATAGGAATAAGAAATCCGCTTGCGCCAGATCCCAACGACTATCTTGGAATATATCAATCTCAAAATGAAAGTGTAGTAACATCAGGAGTATATGAGAGGTTTTTTGAAAAAGACGGAAAGAGATATCACCACATATTGTCTACTTCGGACGGATATCCTATAGATAACAATCTTATCTCAACTTCTATAATTACTAAAAACTCAATGGATGCTGATGCTCTGTCAACGACTACCTTTGCTCTTGGGCTTGAAGAAGGGCTTAAACTTATAGAAAATACTCCAAATACTGAGGCTATGTTTATTACATCTGATAAGAAGATATATATGACATCAGGTATGAAGGATAAGTTTGAACTTAAAAACTCTGATTTTACCATAGAAAAGTAGATTTATAGATGTAGAGTAAGAGTATAAAGTAACAATCTTGGCATTTAGTATAAAAAAGTCATGATTTATAACTTACTTATAACTGTAGCGAAAATATGTAATCCATTATTTTATCAGCATTGCTAATATTTTAAGTAAATTATGCTAATAAGTAAAAGCTCTTGGTCATTTAATTAGACTCAAGAGCTTTTTGTAAATTTTCTAATTATGCGATAATATCTTCTCAGCTACCAAATCACCTATTACATCAGTACCTACATATTTAAGACTTGAATTTGATGACTTGCCCTGATTACCTGCTCTGTAGCCCTCTGCAAGTACAGAATATACTGCTTCGTCAATATCACTTGACTCTCTTTCCAGACCAAATCCGTATCTTAACATCATGGAAGCTGAAAGTATGCTCGCCATAGGATTTACTATGTTTTTGCCTGCTATATCATTGGCAGAACCGTGAGTAGGTCCACACATACAGTTGTTTTCACCTATGCTTGCATATGGTATCATACCGACAAAGCCTGAAAGTATACCTGCCTCATCTGATATTATGTCTCCAAACATATTTTCAGATAAGATGACGTCAAACTCCTCAGCACGTCTTATCAGCTGCATGGTTGCAGTGTCTATATACATTTTCTCGACTGTAATATCCGGATTTTTTTCCGCATAGTCATTAAATATAAGTCTCCAAAGTTTTGATGTTGCAAGTACATTCGCCTTGTCTACAAGAGTTATTTTCTTTTTTCTCTTTCTTGCAATTTCAAAAGCTCTTGAGACTATTCTGTCGATTTGCTTGAAACTGTAGTACATTAAATCAGTGGCATATCTGTCCTCTCCTTCGCCCTCAATTATATGATCGCCAAAGTACAGACCTGCAGTAAGCTCCCTTACTACCAATATATCCACTCCGTTTTGGATGTATTCCTCTTTGAGTAGAGCTTGATGAGATAGCCTCTTGTCTATTCTGATAGGTCTTAAATCAGTGAATAAGTCGAGTTCTTTTCTAAGTCCGAAAAGTGCTTTTACAGGCTTTTTTTCTTCATCAAGGTCTAAAGTTGGGCTACCAACCACGCCAAAAAGGATGTTTTTACACTTTTTACAGGCGGATAGGGTGTCATCAGGTAGAGTTTTCTTGTACTGATTATATGCGCTTTCTCCCATGAGATATTCATTTAGGTAAAACTTGTGAGAATACTTTTCTTCTATCGATTTCAGTGACTTGATTGCCTGATTGACTATTTCTGTGCCAACGCCGTCACCCTTTATCAAAACCACATCGCCTTTCATAAAAACCTCCCTTGCAGTGAAATTGCAAACTTATATTTAGCTTTATAATTTACGAATATTTATTATAATACTAATCACTGTCTATAATGGCAAACAGTTATTTTGAATGACTCTATATATTGTAGAGAATTTAAATAATTTTTTTGTAACATAGATACATGGATTTTTAACATCTTTTTAGCATAAGACAAAATTTGTAAGATTTGACTCTAAAATCTAATAAAATAATGGATAAATCTTTTTAAGTTCATTTATAATAAAGTCATAAATAATATGCTACTTTGTAAATCATTTATGAAAATTATCCATAGAACAAATAAATATTGGTATGACCGGGAAATTGTATAAATGTAAAAAAATAAAAGTCTACGCCTTAGTTTGAATAATATTTTTGGTAGAAATTCCAGGCGTGCTCTATCATAGTCTCAATACTTGGATATTCCAAGTTAAAAGCAAGATCCTTTTTTATCTTTTCGTAAGATGCCACAAGATTAGGAGGATCTCCTGCACGTCTTTGTACAAAATTGATATCTATTTTACGTCCTGTCACCTTTCTTGCAGCTTCTATCACTTCCAGTACAGAGTATCCTTTAGCGCTTCCAAGGTTATAAACTCCAGAGCCTCCCCCATTTAGCAGATGATTTGCCACAAGGTAATGTGCCTTAGCCAAATCAAGCACGTGTATATAGTCTCTGATGCAAGTTCCGTCATTTGTCGGATAGTCATTGCCAAATACATCAATGGAGTTTTTGCCTTCTATCAGACCACGAAGTATTATAGGTATAAGATGGGTCTCAACTTCTCTTATTTCGCCTATTCTTGCGTTTACATCGCTACCGGCAGCATTGAAATATCTAAGAGCTACGCTTTTAATACCGTATGCTGTCTCAAAATCTTTCATCATATTTTCTATGTCAAGTTTTGTTCTTGCATAAGTATTGGTAGGTATGGTAGGCATATCTTCAGTGATGGGAATCTTATCTACAGCCCCATATACCGATGCAGTGGAAGAAAATACTATCTTATCTACAGAATTTTTTCTCATAGTCTCCAAGAGACAGGCAGTAGCATATAAGTTATTATCGTAGTATTTGAAAGGAATTGCTACACTTTCGCCTACCAAAGACGAGGCGGCAAGGTGTATGACTATATCAATCTTGTTCTCTTTTAAAATACTGTCAAGTTCATCCATGTTTTTGATATTTATATGGTAAAATTTATCAGTTAAAACAAACTCTCTATTTCCTGTACTAAGGTCGTCTACAACTATTACATCCTCATTTTTTTCAAGCAGATATTGCACTATATGAGAGCCTAAGTATCCGGCACCACCACTTACAAGTATAGACATAAAATTCTCCTAATTCTTTTTCAAACTGTTAATATACAATATACAAGAACCTATTACTATGAGTAGCAATCCTATGATATTTTTTTGCAATATCACCTCTCCAAGAGCTATAAAGGCAAATATTGGAGCAAGTACAGGCTTTATAAAAAATACCAAAGACACTGTTGACATAGGCAATGCGTCTATTGCAGAAAAATATGATGCAAAGCCTAAGCCTGTTACACCAAGACATATATATAGTAAAGGTAAAAAAGTATGAAAGCTTATTCCGGAAAGTATGGGTATATCAGATAAGACCTTCAGATTATTTGCATTTAAGAATTGAGATACAAAGCTTATTCTTGATATCATAATCAATATGAAAAGTTCAAGTACACCAAATAAAAATCCGTAAGATGTAACAACAACTCCACCTATTGGGGAACCTTTGGTAAAATATTTGCTAAGCACGCCATATAGAGAAAAAGAGATTGCTGCAAGTAAGCAAAGTATAACTCCGGTCATCTTCACATCAAGATGGGCTATATCCGCTATTATTGCCATTCCTAAAAAAGAAAAGCAAAGTGCTATAAGTGTAAATAAGTGTATTTTTTCCCTAAGTATAATAAAGGCAAAAACTATGGAAAAAAAGGTGTTACAGGAAAAAATTATCGCAGCTATATGAGCGTGTATATAAAGTATGGATACGGTGTAAAAGCTCATGCCTACAACTATTTGCAATCCACCCAAAAAAGCAAATTTTAAATAATCTGATTTTGTCAGCTTATAGTCAAATTTTTTCAATTTTTTTATGGCAAAGGGCATAAGTATTATACCTCCGACCAAAAATCTTACAAAATTCAGTTGTATCGGATTAAAAACTCCGTTAGTATATTTGATTGCAACTTCCATAGATGAAAAAAGAAGGGTGGCAATCAAGATATTTAAATATCCTCTGGTTTTCATATTAAAACTCCTATGCTTTTTAATAAACAAATACAATTTTACATAATATTTGAATAAATAAAAATTAATTATTACGAATAAACTAAAAATTAAGTTGATTATATCAGAAAAGGTATTAAATTAAAACAGAAAAATACAATTAATATTTAATTGACTAAAAATTGTTCAAATGCAAGTATTAGAGCTAATAAAATTTTAAATAAAGAGTAATATTTCTATGTATTAAATATATTTTCTATATAATTTCCACAAAAAAAATATATTTTTTATAAAAAACACTGGATTTTTATAAAAAACTGTGATATAATACCAAACATAATAATAAATCAATAAGTAAGTATTTAAATAAAGATACTTACAGATTTTATATAATATGCCACTTTATATTTAGAAGAAGGGATATAGATGTATAAAAAAAGAGTAATAATATTGCTTTGCATCACATCGTTTTTTGTAAATACTTTTTGGAATTTTGCTGTTTATGCGAGTCTAACTAATAATAAAAATATAAGTTCTTCGAAACTTGAAGCAAAAAAGAAGATAAAGGTACATGTAAACGGCAAGGTAAAAGAAGTAGTCGTTCACTTTGACCATGATATGGCAAAGGAAATGTTTGATGAAATAAATGATTATAGAAAACAAAACGGAGTTGAACCTTTGGCTTGGAATTATGGACTCTCAAAAGGTGCTGAGATTAGAGCGATAGAAGTTTCATATAAGTTTGACCACAAAAGACCTAACGGAAAAGATTGGTATACAGCTGATGAGAAGAATATGTTTGCTGAAAACGTAGGCAAAAAATTTAAAGATGCAGACGGAATGGTAGATTCATGGCTTGGCTCTCCTTCGCACAAGGCTAATATTCTAAATAAAGATATGAAGAGCGCCCATGTAGTGGTATACAATAGCGGTGGAGTAAACTATGCAGTCAATTCGTTCTCAATGTATGAAAAATACAAAAAATAGATAACTTAATTTAACAATACGATTCCTTAATATACTAAACTGCAAGAATAGCTGTCTTGAAAGATTTGAGACAGCTATTTTTGTGCCTTTATATTAAATTTAATTTAGTACCTTGTATTATACAGTACCTTGTGTTATAATGTAATTGTAAAAAAGTTAATATTAAAATTAAATAATTGATTTTCAATGAAATATTGAGCTTTCAGACTATTATTGCAATAGTTATATTATACTAAATAAGCGTTTATAATGTCATTATTTAAACTTATTGAAATTATAATTTTTGCTAGTTTTGGATAAGTTATATTTAATATATTTTGGGGGCTATTTTATTAGTTTTTAGTATTGGAATTTATTTTTTAGATAAATAGAATTTGATACTATAAATTTATCATTTATTTTGTATGAAAGGAGACAAGGATGAATATACAGTTCAAAAAGGGTGTATTGGAATTGCTCGTGTTGTCTCTGCTCATCGACAAAGACAGATATGGATATGAGTTGGTGGAAGAGATATCAGGTCATATAGATATCTCTGAAGGGACTATATATCCACTACTTAGAAGGCTCAAAAATGACGGATATGTTGATACATATCTACAAGAGTCTCAGACAGGACCACCAAGAAAATATTACAAACTTACTGATATTGGTAAGAGTTCACAAGATTTGCAATACAAAGAGTGGGTGGATTTTACAGAGTCGGTGAACAATATATTAAAGACAACAGGAGAAGATAGGATAATTCAAAGTAATGAAATAGCAACTTAAAAAGCTTAGATGAATAAGATACTTTAAAAATAGTAATAAAAGGAGGATAAGTATGAAAAAGAGAGAGTTTTTAGACTTACTCAGATTTTACCTCAGGGACATGCCTAAGACGGTGACAGATGACATAATTTCAGATTATGAAGAACATTTCGCAATTGCGAGTGAAAAGGGAAAAAGTGAAGAAGATATATGTAAGGAGCTGGGTTCACCTGAGGCAATAGCAAAGGAATATATAAGTGGAGAAAAGATTCATCTGGTGCCTGTAAATATAGATGACAGCGTGAAAGATGAAAATAGTGATAAAACAGCATATGAATCAAGCTACAAATCAAATTATGAAAGTGGAGAAGCTAAAAATTCTTCATCTAAGGATGTAAGTAATAAGAAAAATCTTAGTGCAGTATTTATAGTGTTGATAGTTTTGGCTGCCGTTTGTGTTTTACCTCCTATATTTGGTTTTGGACTTGGTCTAATAGGATTTGTAATAGGAATTGTCGGATTGGTACTGGGTATCATATTTGGAGTTTTTTGGGGGATAATAAGTCTGATTTTAGGCATATTTCAATTTGGCTTAGGTCTGATTATGAGTGTTTTAGGAGCGGTTTTTTCCTTCCTGCCCTTTAATATTTTTAGTGGCAGGGGCTCAAGTATATTTATAAATGTCAATCCTTTTACAGGTATATTTGCAGCATTTACAACCATTGTATTTGGATTGATTGTAATATTTATAGGTATATTTATAGTAAAATTTTTGTTTAAAACGCTTAAAGATCTTTTCATAACTATAAAATGGAAGAAAAGGAGGAGCAGCGATGAAAAAGGCTCTACAAATTTTGATAGTACTGATGTTGATAGGTAGTATATGTACTGCAATTTCATTTTTTGTATTTGATTATAATAATGCAAAAAATTTTTTAAATAAGTATAGTAATTCGTTTAAAACACATAAATATGAGTATGATTTTACAAAAGACGGAGAAGAATCTAAAAACTATTATGATGATGATTTTTCTGATTATGTAAATAAAAAAGCAAATGAGTTTGCAGATGGTTTGACCGAGTCGATATTGGAAGGAGTATCTGATGGCTTGACAGACGACTTAAGTGATGAGTTATTTATGAATAAAAAATTTTCTGATGCTAAGATATTTGGAAAATATATAAAGTTGTTAAAAACTGAAAAGTTAGGAGAGTTTAATCAGCTACATATTAAATCTCCATACTTATTCTCAAAGATTGTAAAATCAGATGAATACAAGATTGAATTTTACTCAAAAAATGATAATAAGGATATAATCAAGCATGTTGACATTAGGCAGGATGGACAAAAATGCGAAATATCATGCTCTGAAAAATTTAACAAGAATCTACCTTGTATGATTATACACACACCTAATCCTCAAAATTTGAAACTTGATGTGGATGTTAAAGACGGTTTTTTCTCTTCTCAAGAGACTCTTAAGTCGGCTAAGATAGAGATGGATAACGGAGTCTTGGGTCTTAGCGGAAAAGAATCATATGATATAGATGTAGAGATGGACGATGGTGTAATCAAGATGGAATTTGATAACTGCGATGCAAAAGTGCAGGTGGAGGGACAAAGCGGTTTGGCGAATATATCTGGGAAAAAACACATACTTGAAGATACAAAATTTGAAGAGAAGCTTAAAAATGCAAGAGATGATATAAAAATTAAAATAGATTCAGGTGTTTTGAGAATAGAGTAATACTAATCACCATTTATATTGCCAAGAATGTTATTTTAGCAAATTACACGTTTTGCAGATTGTCAATAATTTTGCTGTTATAAAATCATGGGTCTTTTTGATAAGGTTTTTAGTATTAATCGTCTTTTCCATAGTTTATGCCAATATTTATAAAAAATTAAACTGCACCCCTAAACATATTTAGGATTAGAGGTGCAGTTTGTTTTTTTAGCCTTGTTTAAAAGTAACTCCCACTTCTCCTATAGGATGTTTCCAAGATTTTACTATCTTTCCATGTGAAAGCACTCTACAGGTTCCACATTCTAAACATCCTAAGTGGCTGAAGCTTAATTTTCCGTCAATGAATTTATAACATTCTGCCGGACAGGCCAATAATAATTTTCTAATTTCTGTTTCATCAGTGTAATCAGTATCTACATCTATATGAGGATTTTCCTCATCAACGTGAAAAACATCTAATGCAAGTTTATCTTCTATTTTCATCTTCTTCATAATTAAAACGCCTCCAATACTGTAGTAACAAAATCTACAAGTTTTGCTGCTGTTGTATGTTCTGCCACTGAATGCATAACATAGCCAATAAAACTTTGTCCTTGCTTTCCGTCTACTGTAAATGCTTTTGTAGCAATGTCATCAACCATTGCAGGAAGACCTTCAAAGATTTCCCTTCTTCCAAGCAGAGTAGGGAAGCCCTTGTATTGAGTTAAGTCCTTCATGATAAAGCTGTTATCTAGCAGCTTTTTATAGTAAGAAAGAGAATCTGCACTGAAATCTCCTATTTCACGAGCTCTTATAACTGTTTCAGCTGCAAGACGTCCTGATTCAATGGCAAAATCCATTCCTCTGACTGTAAAACCTAAGTTAATACAAAAACCTGCGGCATCTCCAGTTACTAAGATTCCATCTCTGTATAATTCAGGAATCATGTGAAGTCCTTCTTCCGGAACTAAGTGGCCTGAATATTCAGTAGGAGTTCCACCTTCCAAATAAGGAGCTATTGAAGGGTGTTCTTTAAATCTGTCCAAGAGTTGATTGATTGATAAGTCACTATGTCCTATATCACTTAAGGTAGCAACCACTCCAACAGAAACACTATCTTTATTAGTATAGATTAATCCTCCGCCAAATCCTCCAACGGTAGGATCTCCACATGAAAGCCATGCTACTCCCTCACCGTTATTTACAGCAAAACGTTGATTGATAACATCTTCGCCTAATTTAATAACTTCCTTTGCTCCAACGGCTACTTGATGAGGTTCCAATTCCTTTTTCATACCTATGCTTTGTGCCAAAAGAGAATTTACTCCGTCTGCAAGAATTACCACATCCGCATATAGTTCTTCACCTGTTGCGGAAATTCCTATTACCTTGCCGTCTTCTACTATGAGTTCATCCACTAAAATCCCGGGGATGATTTCCGCACCTGCTTCTTCAGCCTTTGAAGCCAACCATCTGTCAAATGTAGAACGAAGCACTGTATAAGAAGCATTTTCATTATTTGAACTTAATTTTTTAGATCCGAAACCTATATCAAAAGAGCTTTCTTCACTCATCAAAGATATTTTTTCTCTTGTTATCTTTCTTTCAATTGGAGCTTCTTCTGCAAAGTTTGGAATTATTTTTTCGAGACTGTGTCCATAAAGACGACCGCCAGTCATATTTTTTGCTCCGCAAAAATCTCCTCTTTCTACTACAAGAACTTCAAGTCCGGCATTTGCAAGAACGATAGCTGCAGAACAACCTGCCAAACCGCCACCTACGATAATAGCATCAAATTTTTCTTCGCTCATATCTTTTTCTCCTATACTTTATCTATTTTTTCCCTTGAATCATTACACAAACTCCACACATCTTGCTGAAATGCTTAATTTCGCTTAATCCAAGTTTTTCATACAACGAAATTAATTCTTTCCTTTTTAGAAACTCTTGTGTTGATTCATATAACCAAACATATTCCTTATAATATTTTTTTCCGCCACCAAACAATGGCATAATATACTTAAAATATATTTTATAAAAAGGTTGAATCCATAAACAATCCGGAACGAAAGAATCCAGACAATATATAAAGCCATCTTTTTTTACTACTCTTATCATTTCTTTTAGGACTTTTTCATAATCTACGGTATTTCTTAAGCCAAAAGAAATGGAAACAGCTGAAAAACTGCAATCTTCAAATGGCAGGCATAATGCGTCTGCTTCTTTCCAGACTATATCTAAACCTTTACTTTTTTTTATTGCTTCATTTAGCATTGCAGAAGAAAAATCCACTCCGCTAATATTTAAATCCTTTCTTTTCTCTGCCAGCCATATAGAAATATCCCCTGTACCACAGCATACATCTAAAAAATCACTGTTTTTAGGAATTTCTTCAGCAATTTTGTTGACTAAATCCTGTTTCCAGCTTTTTTGTAATCCAAGACTAATCCTGTTATTTGCCTTATCATATTGAGTATGTATATTTTCAAATACCTCATGTACAAATTCTGATTTCTGCTCTTTATTCATACTACATCTTTTCCGCAATTATTTTTGTTAAGATAGCTATAAAATAAGCTATATTTACAATTATATTTGCTTTTACAATATTTTTCATCTGCTCTATTCTTTTTGAAGCTAATAATTCAGACTGCATGAGTGATTTGAAACATCTATATCCCAAAACAATAAGTACAGGAGTGATAAAACCTGCCATTCCCAACAGATATAGCGATAGAAGGCTTATGATTAATAACCATAGTACAACTAAGATATGATAGAGATTTTTTATATTTTCTCTTCCAAGAATAACTGCTAAGGTCTGTCTATTAGCAAGTGTATCTTTTTCAATATCACATCCGTTATTAGTCATCATAATCAGCGCAATTCCTATCATTAGAGGAAGTGCATACAGGAAAATTTCACTATGGAATCTCCCGTCAGAAACTGACGCCACCCCTAAAGGAATTAGAATTCCCATTACAAAACCTGAAACTATCTCTCCTATCGGAAGATAGGAAATCGGAAGAGGTCCTCCTGAATACAGAAGAATAACAGCTCCTCCAATACATCCTATTCCTAAGGGTAAAAATCCGCTATCTCTACAGGCAATTATTCCCAGTACAGCTCCTAAGATTAGATAGATAACCGCAAGTATCAAAACATGCTTGGGATTAATGGGATTATAGATTAAAACTGCGTCACTTTCTTCCACATTATCTTTTTCGCTGTCATTGCCCTTGATATAATCTACATAATCGTTAAAAGTGTTGACAGAGGATTGCATAAATATACAAGTTAAAACTAAAATAATACTTTTCCAAATACTTAAAGGATACTTTTCCAATTTACAAAACAATATTCCGAAAAGAACCGGTCCAATTGAGGCAATCCAGGTATGTGGAGCCGCTAATTGGAGAGCTGATTTTACTGTCAGTCGATTATTTTTCATTTTTCTACTTCCAAATCACTCAACATTTTTTCAAAATACACATTTATTATTAAATTTTGCTCCAATTCTTTTATCAATTGTCTGTTAATAGCAGAAAGATATTTTATTTTTTCATAGCTTGCCTCTATTCCGCCAAATTGAACTATAGCACTTTGCATGCGGTGAATTTCTTCAAGCGATAATTTATCTTTCTCATTTTTTCTCATAAGAGGCAGTAAAGCTTCTCTGCCCTTAGAGTTTTTTAATGCCATAATCACCGGAAAAGTATAGATTCCATTTTGAAAGTCCTTGTGAGTTTCCTTACCTAAGTCCTTTGAATTTGAAGTGAAATCCAAAATGTCATCCTTTAATTGAAACATCAAACCTAAATTTTTTACAAATAATTCTAATTTTTCTATAAAGCTATCCGGACAAACTGCTTCTTTGGCGCCTAAATGACAGGCTGCCTGAAAAAGTGCTGCCGTCTTTTTTTCAATTATCTCAAAATATTTTTCTTCACTTATGTCTTCTTTGTAACGATTAAGGTCTTGTT
Source organism: uncultured Peptostreptococcaceae bacterium (assembly GCA_963521605.1). Lineage (GTDB taxonomy): Bacteria > Bacillota > Clostridia > Peptostreptococcales > Filifactoraceae > Peptoanaerobacter. Next base: position 14,328 of record CAUQVF010000035.1, read on the forward strand.
CTATCTCTCCTATGCACATATATTCTACAGTTTTTGATAAAACTGAGACAGCTTCATTCAAATTTTCTGTAGTACCATAGTAAAAGATTCGAGATATTAGAAAGTCTCCTGCAAAGACAGCAGCATCCTTTCCATATTTCCCCTGTATAGATGTCTTTCCTCTTCTGTAAGGAGAATCATCCACTATATCGTCATGTATCAAAGAAGCAAGGTGTGTCAGCTCCACCATAGCAGCTAACTTACATATTTTTTCTCTATTATTTTTCCAATTCGAATTTAAAAATGCACATAACAATAAAAGTTTTGGGCGAAGCATCTTTCCTGATAAATTAAGAACATCATCTAAAACAAGCCCCACTTGACTTTCTTTTATGGGATAATCAGCTATTAAATGAATGTAATTTTTTACCTGTTCCATGCACTCTTTCAGTGATATTTCTATCAATTAAATTAGTCCCCTTTTCTCTGCAATTATTTCGGCAGTATGTTTTACTTTTATGTCATCAAGACCTCTGGCATCCAATCCACCCTTGATTTGCATCAAACATCCCGGACAATCCAAAGCAACAACATCTGCTCCTGTTTCTTTGATATTTTGAATCTTGTTTTCCAAAATATGAGAAGAGATATCTGGACATAGTAAACTGTAAGAACCACCAAATCCGCAGCAGTTATCACATTCATTCATTTCTACAAATTCAACACCATTTGTATTTTTCAATAGCTCTCTTTGTTCTTTTGATACGCCTAAACTTCTCTTTAAGTGGCAAGAGTCATGATAAGTGACCTTTACAGCCTTTCCGTCACCTGTTTCTGAAACTCCTTCAAGGTCATAGAATAATTTACAGAAATCAAAGGCCTTGTCTGCCAATTCTTTTGCTCTCTTGTACATAGGAGTTCCTTCTTCAAAGAAAGACGGATACATACGTAATTGATGTGTACAAGATGGGCAAGCACTTACTATATAATCGTATTTTTCAGCTTCCATTCCTTCTATATTAATTTCAGCTTCTTTTCTGGCATTTTCCACATCACCTATATTTGATGCAGGACATCCGCAACAAGCTTGTCCCAGTGGCATTTCTACCTTGTATCCTATAGAGTTCATATCTGCCACTACCGCTCTTGCAAGATCTGTATAAACAAAGTCTAATAGACAGCCTGCAAAAATAGCCACTGTTCCCTTAGGATTTTTTACATCCTGCTTTATAGTATGGAAGAAATCTCTTAAAGGTACTTGCGCTATTGCCGGGAAGCTCTTACCCTTTGTCATTCCTGATAAGAACAAAGGTAGATGGCGAATCATAGGTTCTCCCTTAGTAAACATTCCTTGTGCAACAGAGGCAATACGAAGCATAGAATGGAATAGTTTACGATCTGAGACAGCGTCTAATGCAAATTTCTTCAAAGCATCCGGCTTTTCTTGCATATTCTTTTCACGCAATCTCATAATCATATCAGAGATATGTAATCCTCCACCACAGACTTCATTACATCTTCCACATTGTAGACAGATATTTTGAATTTCAGCTGCTCTTTCTTCATCTACCAAGAAGTGAGTCAGCATTGTTCCTATCCCGCCTGTATAGACATTAGAACCATAAACGTGTCCGCCTACCAATGCAAACGCAGGACAGACGTCAAGACAGGCTCCGCATCTGATACAATTAAAGATTTCACGGAAATCAGGTTCTGCTAATATTTCTCTTCTACCAGGATCATCTAAGATAACACAGTAGAAATCTTTCTTACACTTTTCATCAGTTTCTTTGTCTTTTGTTACTTCACATGCACCGGTGTACATAGAAAGATATGTTGTAATTCTTTGGGCAGTTCCGTTTCTTGGTAAGGCTTTAAATATATGACGAGCATCTGACAAAGACTTTACAAATTTTTCAATTCCAAAGACATACAAGTGAATTGGAGGTAATGTTCCAACCATACGTCCATTTCCTTCATTTGTCATTGTAAATACTGTTCCTGTTTCAGCTACAGCTATATTTGCTCCTGAAACTCCCATATCTGCATGAGTAAATTTGTCTCTCATCAATCTTCTGGCTGTTCTTACTTCTTCCAAAATAACAGGGTTATTTTTTTCTTTAGTATAATCAGTAAATAAATCAGCAACTTGTTCTTTGTTTAAGTGCAGTGCCGGCATAACCATATGCACAGGAGTATTGCCTTCCAAAGAGATTATAAATTCTCCAAGGTCTGTTTCCTGAACTAAAACACCGTCATCTCCAAGTACATGGTTCATCTTAATTTCTTCAGAAGCCATGGACTTAGACTTTACTATAGTTTTTACTCCCTTTTCCTTTACAAGTTGACGAATCCATTCCATTGCATCTTCTGTACTTTTGGCATGATATACATGTCCGCCTCTTGCTTCACAATTAGTTGTGAATTCAGCTATCATTTCATCTATATGCTCTGCTGCATAAGTCTTTACTTCTGCTATTTTTTCTCTAGTATTTTGAAAATCAACACCTTCATAAGATTTTTCTCTTCTGGCAGGGTAAGTTTTACAAAAATTACCAAGTGTTCTTCCAAGAGTAGCATTATCTAATGCAGAGCTTATCTCTCTTTTTAAATCTTCGCTAGCCATCTTTCCTCCTACTATTCATAAATTTTAAAAATTTGTCTTTTTGTTATTCATCATCTACAACTATTGTACATACTTCAAGCGGTCCATGGACTCCTACAGTTCCTACACACTCAATATCAGCTGTTCGACTTGGACCGGTAATAAAGCCTACGTAGTTGGGAATTGTTTTCATATCACATAGAATATCAAACATATCATCGTAAGTTGGAACAATAGTAGAACCTTTTACTATTCCGATGTAGTATTCAGACATCGTAGCTACCATTCTTCCGTCTGCATCATCTTGTTCCTGCACAATAGTACCAAGCTCAGCAATACCGTGTTGAGCTTCTGATAATCCGCCCTTATCAGTCTCTGCATGTAGGCGAATATGGTCTGTATGTACAGTAATTCCGTTTTGTTCAAGAGTAGAAACAACTCCTGCTTCCTTTAACATAGGAGATTCAAACAAAGATATTGATTCAATCTCATGCTCTTTAAATAATTGAGTAACTACGTTTGCAAGCTCTGCTTTAGAAGTGCGAACACAGGCTCCATTAACGCTTTCCAAGTTCTTTTTGAAGCTTTCAAACATCTCATCTGAAATACTTTTCATTTAATCATCTCCTTACACATAGTTAAAAAATAAGTTATCGTTTTACCAATTACCACTTATAATTATAGAACAATAATATTCCGTTGTCAAGAAAAAAACATATATATTCTTATCAATCGTAAATTGCAATAGTAAGTGTCATAAAAAATAAAAAAAGTCATAAATGGCATT
>CAUQVF010000036.1:0-14262 GCA_963521605.1 uncultured Peptostreptococcaceae bacterium
GATATGCCCTCTGCTAAGAGCCTTCGGAGAACGCACGCACCTGTTAAGGTGTATATGTGCGCCCTTGTAAACAAGGGACTACTGCTCTGTTTCCGTTACTTTCTCTTGTTTTTCTATGTTTTCTTCTTCCGTTTTTTCTCTTTTCTCCATGATTTTTAGGATTTTTTCATTTATCGCTTCTTTGATATTTGGGAATGTAATTAGCTGATAAAATTCATCTTTGGTAAAATCCTTGCTTTCGTTAAAGATACTTTCAAAAACTGCTCCTTTTTCATAAAGCCTTTTATCTCTTTTCTTTCGTTCTTCCTGTTTCTGCTGACTGATGAGTTTTTTTCTTTTGTTTTGTAACTGCTTAATTTCCTCTTCTGCCATTAAGATTTTTTCATCTATATTTTTCATTTTCTGTTCTCCTTTCTGATTTTTAGTAAAGAAAAAACAGTAAACCGATTTGATTTACTGATCTCATTTTGTCTATTCTTTCCGCTCCGATTTCACTACCTTTAACAGCTTATCTTGAAATGTATCCTTACTGTTTGGGTCAAAATATATCTCTGTTACAAAAGTTTTTCCTCTAATCTTTTTTATCATGATATTGTTCGGCTTCTGGGGTATGGTCTGTTCTTTTACTGTCTGTATTTTATCGTTCTGTGCTTCTTGTTTTTCTGTCATTCAATTCCTCCTTTTTACTTGCACAAAAAAAGATTTCCTGTAATTAGGAAACCTCTTTTCATTTTGATTGATATTTAATTTTAGGTTACCGCTTGTAGCTTCTTTCTTGCTCTGTATTCTCGTGCTTTTATCCGTTCATACTCTCTGAATTTTTCAATATTTTTAGCTCTATAATCTTTGGAATATGCCCTATGATATGCTCTTGATTTTTCTTTCTTGGCTTCTTCTATTTCTTCTCTCATCTGTATCATTTCCTGTTCTGTCGGCTCTATATCTTTTGTGAGTTCATTTTCAAATTTTCCGATATAGTTGAAATACACTTCTATTCGCTGAACCGCATATTTTGCTCTTTTAACATCTCGCTCATGCACTACAATTTTACTGATAAATTCATTGATGGCGGTAGAGGTAAGTTCTTCAAAGTCTGAATAGCTTTCTGCAAGTTTGATAAAGTTCTTTGCTCTTTGGTTGGCATTTTCAAATTCAGATAAGTGTTCCTCTATTTTCTCTTGTTCTGCTTTTAAGCTGTAATATTCTTCTGCATACTTCCTTGATAGTAATTCATAGCGTTCCCTTTCGATATTGCCCAGTGCATTGTCCTCATACAGCTTATTCATAACTCTTTCTATCTGTTCCATTCGGTCTGTAATTTGCGGGATACGCTTTTTCTGTTTCACTACTTCTTCGGTCTGTTCTTTTGCAAGACTGCTTTTTACCAATACCTCAAATTCTCCTTTATTTGCTAATGAATACTTTGCTATCTTTCGCAAAACCTCTGTTAGATTTTCCATCACATCATCGACATCAATGCGATGTGGAGAATGGCATTTAGGGTGCTTAGCTTTTCCTTTGGCATATTCACTGCAATAGGTTACATGCTGTACCTTATTGTTCTTGTGTATGGTGCGTATGTGCATTTTTGTACCGCAATCTTTACAGTACATCAGTCCCGATAATGGGTGGATTTCTCCATCTCCGTTTGGTCTTTTTACCGGTGCATTTTTTAATATCCGTTGTACATTTTCATAGGTACTTCTATCTATGATTGGTTCGTGTACATCAGGGATTATTTGCCACTTGTCTTTATCTACATAATGGTTTCGCTTATCTTTATAATGCTTTTCAGTTTTGAAGTTGACTACATCGCCACAATACTCCTGTCTTTTCAGTATGCGTGTTAAGGTTGCTTTGTTCCAGTTATAGCGGTTTTCTTCATTCAGCTTTCTGTTTTTCGCCGTTCCTCTGTCTTGCTGTTTCATATAAAAGGTCGGGGTTAGTATTTCTTTATCTTTCAAGTAAACGGCTATCTGATTTCTGTTTTTCCCATCCATAAACAGTCTAAAAATGAGTTTTACGACTTCGGCAGCTTCTTTATCGACTATCCAAAAATCTTTGTTGTTAGGGTCTTTTATATAGCCGTAAGGGGCTTCTGTTGCAACTGGCTTTCCGCTTGCTCCTTTGGTCTTAATGCCTGTTGTTACTTTCTTGCTGATGTCTCTTGCATACCACTCTGACATGATATTGATAAATGGGGCAAATTCCAATGTATTTTGGTCTTTACTGTCGATACCGTTGTTGATGGCAATAAAGCGTACATTGTTTCTACGGAATATCTCCATCGCATTTCCTACTTGGAGATAATCTCGTCCCCATCTTGTCATATCTTTCATAATGACAATGCCGATTTTACCGTTTTCCACATCGCTTATCATCTGTGTATAGGCGGAGCGGTCAAAGAACCTACCGCTTTCATCATCGTCGATATAGTGATGAATATTCATAAGCTTATGCTGTCTTGCATATCGCTCTAAAAATGCCTTTTGATTTACAATACTGTTGCTTTCGCCGCCGTCCCTATCCTCATCACCAACTGAAAGGCGGGAGTATAGCGCAGTGATTTTGGTTGCATATTCCATCATGGCGTTATCCTCCTTTTTTGTGTCTATATATCACTCCTGTTCAGTTAATATTATGCAACCCATCTTGCCGAGCCATATTCTCTGCCATGTCTAAACTTCTTGGCATTTTTACCTTTGGTATAGACAATAAATTTTACTATGGCTACCATAGTTATCCCAATCAATATATCTGTAAAGTGAATGCTTGGAATAAAACTAATGGTGCTTAGTTCCAATATACTCTTAAATATTCTATCTATAATATCTCCACCTATATAGCTTCTTACATGATGAGAAAAAATATTGCCTAAAAAGAAAAATACAAGATAGGGTATGTTTTGCTTTGCAAACTTTGCCTTATCTTGTACTTTAAACAGTCCTTTTATATTTTGTAATACTTCTTTAAATATTCCCGCTGTTATCAACTCCTTTCCTAATCAGAACTCAGAGAAATATCAGAAATTACTTCATTTCCCCAAACATCCCATCCATCCGTTTTATTTCTGGCAAATAATTCAATACGCTTCATATCTCCAACAAGTTCTACTATTTTATCTCTTACTATATCTGGCTTTTTACTATGACCTTCAATTGGCGAAAAAATTAGCTGATGAACTTTATTTGATTTTCTTTTTGGCATTCCTCTCTTCGCAAGCAAACATATCTCAGTATTGCTTCTTGTCCAATGTCCAAGTCCAAAGAAAGGAGTTTGCTTTTTTTTGTTTAATTTAACCCACACAAAAGCAACAGTTTTATACTCAAATCCCCAAGCCTTAATTACTTTGAATCCCTCAGTCAACTGGGGAAATGTAACCCATAGGAACAATAAACTATCTGAAGAAACTATTTCTTTAACAGGTAATGCACAAATATCATCAATCTCCATTGTTTTGTATTGTTCTTCTGCAACACCTTGACCTATATTTTTTTCATATTTCCAAGGTGGATCAGCATAAACAATGCTATACCTTTCCAAGATTCACCCCCTTTCTTTCTAAGTAATAAGTTCATACTTTTTATATTTTTTATAAATACTTATATATTTCAATTCCTTTTTTAATAAAATGAAAAAACTCACTATATTCAAAAATTACAGTGAGTTTATAAAACTTCATATTTTTCAATTCTCTTAATTAACTTATAAGCTTTGCTCCTTCTGTTTATTCTTAACTTTGTCCTTATAGACAGTATTTTTCATCATCTCCTTAAACTTCTCAATATTTTTGCGAATAGATTCTTTTCTCTCAGCCTTCTTTTCTAATGTTGCAAGTGCATTTCTAAAAGCTTTATCCATTACTTTCATGTCTTTGGCTTGAAAAAACACTGAGTATTGACCAGTTACCTTATCTTTCATTACCGAAAACTTTACTCCATATTTGTTTAATTCCTTTTTTAACTCTTTTAAGTCTGTTTTTTCTATTGATATTTCCTCAAGCTGTCCTTTTTTGATTAAGTCTTTTAGCTTTACTTCTTTACCCTCTGCTTCGGCTAACTTTTCTAAACTTCCGTATTTCTTGGATTTTTTTCTTAATTTACTTATTTGTTTTAATATTTCTCTCCCTATAGACTTTGTAGTATTAATCTGAATATTTATGACTTTGTTTGCTATATCTTCGTTTACCATTAAATTCCTCCTCTCATATTGTAACTTACAAGGGTGGAGTAATGTGCATCTATTTCGCTTGGTGCATTATACGCTGCGGTTAGAATAAATGCTCTTACATTTCTAATCTTATACTCATTTTCTTTAAGCACTATGGATAAATATTCTAAATGCTCAGCATTAAGCTTTTTAAATCTTTCTTTTACTATTTGTGACGGAAGCTTAGTCTGATTGATTTTTACTTTTTCCTTATCGTCAAGTACCATTACATCTGCTAATATCTTCAGTATATCATCAAATTCTTTTGCTATGAATTTATTGCCTAATTCAAGGTGTTCAAAATATCCTACCTGTTTTCTTAATTCATTTAAGGATTGTTCATATATGTCTTTGTCCTTTATTTCAATCTGTCCATCATTCCTCTCTTTATTTTGTAAATATTCTTTATCTATGATAGATTGGTGGATGGAATTATCTGTAGTATTATTTGTAGTAATCTCTGGTAATGCTTGTGGCATAATGCCATTTTGCATTAATAGATTTTGCTCTGATGCATCGGTGCATTTTGCACTTTTGGATTGGTAGATTTTGCTCTCTTCCATTGGTGCATTTTGCACTAATGCAGTAGGTATAGTTTTTTCTAAAGTTTTTACCTCCTCTTTTTTCTTTTTATTTTGAATTTCAGTATAAAGCTCCTCTAACTTTTCTGTATTTATGGTATACCACTTTGTCTTATCTCTTGGATCTTTATTATAATTCCCTACAAGTAGAAAGCCAGCTTTTTCTAACTTTGCAAAAGTTCTTTTTACAGTATCTACGCTCATATAGTCAAAGTCATTTTCTTGCCAAGCTCTTATTGAGTTATATGTCCAGTATCTTCCGTCATAATAGTTATTGCCTGACTTCTTATTAATTTCTATCCAATAGTTTATCTGCTGTAAGATAAGTGCTTCATTTAAACCTATTTCTCTTGCCAAAGTCTTATTTGCAATAATAGGCTGTTCATCAAACAAGTATATGCTCACAATTTAATCTCCTTTCTTAATTTTTGACATAGAAAAAGACGATAGAATTTATCGTCTTAAATCTTAATCTATATTTCTTTTAGCATATCTCTTGCTAATTCAATATATGCTACAATCCACATTGCTATCTTTGGAAGTCCGTATGGACTTATTAGAAATGCTATTATTATGACTTGAATAAAAGTTGTCGTGTCTTTATTAACAAGTGCTGAAAGCGAAAGTAATGCAATCAAAAATGATAGAATTGCCAATATAGATAAACTAAATGCAAGTATGAAGTTTAGGAAAGAAATCAATATAGATAGTATCAATATAATTGGAAATACAATGATTTTAAGTATCCAACGCATAATTTACTCCTCCATCAGTTATTGGATTTATTTTCTAAGCCTTTAAATTGCGTAGAGTTCAACTTCTCCAATGACAGTAGTTGTTTTCTTGCAAGTTCTCTAAGTTCTATCATTCTTTCTTTTTGCTCCATTCCTTTACTTATAAGAATTGCATTATAGCTTTCCATATTTGCAAGCACTAATAACTCATTAAGACTTGCATAATCTCTCATATTACCCTTTAATTTAAGATTTTCTTCTTTCCATTGTTTAGCTCTCTTATTGAATAGAGCAACATTGAGCATATCTGCTTCACTTGCATATTTATATGACAACTGTTCTTTTGTCAAATCTGATAAAAGATATTCCTTTATTGCATCTGTATGAATCTTATAGTTAATCTTTGAAATTTCTCTATTCAAGTTCCAGTTTAATGATAATTTTGAATTTTCATCAGATTTAAGTCTCTTATAATCTTGAATAATATATAGTTTAAATTCAGCAGAAATCCATGAAGCAAACTCCATCGCAAGGTCATAATGTGCATAGGTTCCGCCATATCTTCCTGACTTGGATATTATGCCAATGGCATTTGTAGAATCAATCCATTTTTGTGGTGTCATAGTAAATCTATTAAGACCAGCTTCACTTTTAAACGCGTCGAATTGCACACGGTTAAAATTTTCGTTGTTCAATACTTCCCATAATCCAATAAATTCTAATGTATTTCTATTTCTCATCCAATTCTGAATAACAAACCTTGGATCATCAGTATTTCTATATCTTGCAATATCTGTAAGACTAATGTAGTCGTTTTTAAAGTCTTCAGTATAAATTTGAATAGAAAATCCTTTTGCTTCAATCACATCTTTTTTAATCTTAGACATGCGTTCCTCCTTTTTGCCAGTGCATTGTTTACAACAACTAATTTTATAAATAGTTGCTCTAAACAATACACTGGCAATTTATTTTTGAAATTCTAAACTTTGGTAGAAGTTTTAAAACCCTTGTATTTATTATACTATTTGCCACTGTCATTATTATGACACGAAACCCTGCAATGGAATCTATAAATCCGGCAAGAAAAACCAAAAAATATAATAAAATCAACATTTCTGTACGTATCATATCAAAACTCCGAGTCTTAAAATTTTATTACTCACCTTGTAATACTTATGATTTTTAAAATAAAAAACATACTTATATTTTCTAAGTCAAATAGAAGATAAAATTATTCTTTTAATTAGCAAAAAACGAAAAAAATAACTTTATACACTATTTAAAATTTAGTTTAATACATCTTTTAATCCTGTTGTGTATAGCCAAACTCTCTTATATAGTTGACATTGTCACGCCAATTTTCCTTTACCTTGACCCAAGTCTCCAAGAATACCTTACACCCGAATATCTCTTCCAACTCAACTCTTGCAGCCTTTCCTATGCCTTTGAGTTTTCTACCGTTTTTGCCTATTATTATCTTCTTATGAGAATCTCTTTCACAGTATATTATTATGGATATCTCTATCATATTTTTATCTTGCTTATCCAATATCCTCACAACTTCTACCGCAGTACCATGAGGTATCTCCTGATTTGTATAGTTGAGTATCTTCTCCCTTATTATCTCACTTATCATCACCTTATTGCTCTGATCTGTGGTCATATCATCAGGGAAGAATTTTGCTGAGTAAACAAGGTATTTTTTGATGGTTTTGATAAGTTCTGTCACATTTCTCTTTTTTATGGCACAGACAGGAACTATGTCATCAAATATCCCTATTTCATCGTACATCTTGATGATGTCAAATATCTTATCCTCACTTAATTTATCAATTTTGTTTAATACTACTATCTTAGGCTGCTTAGTCTTTTTTAGATTTTCTATTATATTGTGGTCAAGCCTGCCTATCTTCTCAGACTCATCTACCACATAGACTATTACATCTGCTGTACTTGATGAAAGAGACACCTCTTTTGCCATATAAGAACCCAATTTATTTTTCGGCTTTTGTACACCCGGAGTGTCCAAAAATATTATCTGAGACTCCTCATCATTGTGTATTCCCTTAATCCTTGACCTTGTAGTCTGCGGTTTATCAGATGTTATGGCTATTTTCTCTCCTATTATCGCATTAAGCAGGGTAGATTTCCCCACATTTGAACGACCTACTATGCTGACAAAGCCTACCTTACAATTAGAATCAGACTTAAGCAAATTTTCTATATTATTTATATTATTCTCCATTTTTCACCTGTAATTTATAAGCTATATTATAGCGATTATCTTCATTTCAATAGATAAAAGCAAAGACTGCTCGTTAATTTTAAGCGTATTAAAAATTAATGTTGTATATTTTAAGATATGATATCAAAAATTCAATATTAGTTTAAAATTCATACTAATAAAACATTAAACTTACATACAAATATTTTATAGTATTTTTACTACAATTTTTTAATATCTGTACTTAAAATTGGACTTGTATGACAGTTTTCAAGACTCATTAATAACAATTAAAATCAAAGCTATCTAAGTAATAAACTTTGCAAGTAACAAGCATTTCATCTTAAAACTCATCTATCATTCTAAGCAATTCAGACACTATATGCTCTTCCTTTACCTTCTTTAGACTCTTTCCATTGGCAAAAAATAGTGCTTCGCCCTTTCCTCCTGCTATGCCTATGTCTGCATCTTTTGCCTCTCCAGGTCCGTTGACTATACAGCCCATGACTGCTATCTTGATATCTTTTTTAATATCCTTAGTCGCTTCTTCCACCTTGTTTGCCAGATTGATGATGTCTATATTTGTTCTGGCACAGGTAGGACAGGACACTACCACAGCTCCGAATTTATATCCTATATTTTGCAATATCATCTTAGCTACAGGTATCTCCTCTACAGGGTCAGCAGTAAGTGATACTCTTATTGTATCACCTATGCCCTTAAGCAAGAGATGACCTATGCCCATGGCTGACTTTACCGTACCTCCTCTTAGAGTACCCGCCTCAGTTACTCCAAGGTGCAAGGGATAATCCGACACTTGAGCGAAGTTTTCATAAGATTCTATCATAGTTTCAATCTCAGATGCCTTTAATGACACTATGATGTCATTAAAATCATATTTTTCAAGCAGTCTTATATTATACAAAGCCGACTCCACCATGGCTTTTGGAGTTCTACCGTATCTTTCCTGTATATTTTTTTCAAGAGAGCCCATATTTACACCTATTCTTATAGGTACATTGTATTGCTTCGCCTTTATTGCCACCTGTCTTACTCTCTCATCTTCTCCTATGTTGCCCGGATTTATCCTTAGCTTGTCGATTCCGTTTTCTATGGATTCAAGAGCAAGCATATAATCAAAATGTATGTCTGCCACAAGCGGTATGTGGATTTTCTCCTTTATCTTGGATATGGCTTTGGCAGAGTCTTTGTCAGGTACAGATACTCTTACCATTTGACAACCCTCTTTTTCCAGTTGCAATATCTGATTTACGGTAGAATCTACATCACTTGTCTTGGTATTGGTCATAGATTGGATGACTATATCATTATCTCCGCCTATGAAGATATCGCCACATTTTACAGCCCTTGTCCTTCTTCTATTTATCATTTTTTACTCCATTTTATATTAGAAACAGCTTTTATTATTTATATTGCTATATTTATTTATTACTTTTTATTTTTACTTTAATACTAAAAACCTGTTAAAAGCTGTATAGTTACGTTACAAAAAAATTATTGAAATTCTCTATAATATACTTAGTAATTTAAAATAACTACTTGCTATTATAAACGCTGATTAGAATAAAAAGACCAATCAATAAAAAATAGCCTTGATTTCATTTAATTTAAGTATAAAATTAAGCAGATAAATTATACCACGATTTAACAAAAAAAGCACCTAAAAATTAGGTGCTTTCAATATTATTCATATCTAAGTGCGTCTATAGGATCAAGTTTTGATGCCTTGGATGCCGGATACAATCCGAAGAATACACCGACAACAAGTGAAAACATCACCGCTATCATTACAGCCATAGGATTGAGTCTTAGATTAAGCGGTAAGAACATACCTGCCAATGATGATATACCATATCCCAAAACTATACCGATGAGTCCTCCTGATAGAGAAAGTATTGCAGACTCTACCATAAATTGAGTAAGTATATCTCTTCTCCTTGCTCCAAGCGACTTTCTTATACCTATTTCCTTTGTACGCTCAGTAACAGATACAAGCATGATATTCATTATACCTATACCGCCTACAAGTAGAGATATAGCCGCAATAGCTCCAAGACCGAGAGATAATCCGCTCATTACCGCATTTATTTGTCCTGCCTGAGCTTCCACACTCTCCATAGAGTAAAAACCTTCTTTTACCTTTTTGTATTTTTCTATGAATCTCATGACTTGATCAGTGCCTTTTTTCAACTCCAAATTATCACTTATCTTTATGTTAAGACCGTAAAAATTCTGAGTAGACAGTGTATAAGGTATGAAACCTTCTGTAGAGTCAGAGCCTGTCAAACCGTCAAAAATAGATTTTTTCCTATAATATACTCCTATTATTGTAAAAGTCCTTGAACTGCCCTCAAGTTCTGTTTCTATCTGCTCTCCTACTGCATTTTCCTTACCGAAAAGTTGCATGGCAAGTTCTTTATTTACTATTACTACGTTCTTTCTGCCACTAATATCAGATTCTTTGAAATCTCTACCATGTATTATCTTATCTGCTGTCATATCTCTGATATAGGTAGTATCAGCAGAAGTAAAGCCTATTTTTGCCTTTCTTCTTCCGTTTTTCAACTCTTTTTCAGATGAGCCGAAGGGTGCAAAATACGTCACCTTATCTCCTAAGCCCTCTCTGAGGTTGTCTATATCTTCAGTAGAAAATAGTTTACTGTCATCAATATCGTCACTGTTTCTATAATTAACGTATACTACTATTCTGTTCTTACCAAAACCTTTAAAAGCCTCATCAAGAGAGTCAGAAACGGCATTGCCTATAGATGTGATGGTCATGACTGAAGAAATACCTATAATTATCCCCAACATGGTAAGAAAAGCACGCATCTTATTGGCTTTGACCGATGACAGAGCCATCTTGAAATTTTCAAACATTAAGCCCATATTTTACCTCTTTTCTAATCAAATTTAGTCCTGTTTTCATTTATCACATCAGACATTATATTACCGTCCCTAAATGTGATTATCCTCTTAGTATAAGCCGCAATATCAGGCTCATGCGTTACCACTATCACTGTCTTGCCCTCATCGTTGAGTTTTGTAAATATCTGCATTATCTCCACAGACGACTTGGAGTCCAGATTACCTGTAGGCTCATCCGCAAAAATTATAGGCGGATCGTTGGCAAGAGCTCTTGCTATGGCGACCCTTTGTCTTTGACCTCCGGATAGTTCGTTAGGTACGTGATGAAGTCTGTCTGAAAGCCCCACTTGTTCGAGAAGAAACTTTGCCCTTTCTTCCCTGTAAGCAGCATTCTTCTTAGCATATATCATAGGCAACTCTACATTTTTCAGTGATGAAGTCCTTGAGATAAGGTTGAATGTTTGGAATACAAAGCCGATTTTTTGATTTCTTATATATGACAGCTCATTTTCAGTCTTATCTTTTACGTTTATACCCTCTAAGAAATAATCTCCCTCTCCTTGTTTATCCAAGCATCCAAGTATATTCATCAATGTAGACTTCCCTGACCCTGATGAACCCATTATTGCCACGAATTCACCGTACTTTACCTCAAAACTCACGCCCTTCAAAACTTCCAGTTCATTGTCGCCCATAATATATTTTTTTCTTATATTTCTCAATTCCAATAATTTGTCCGACATTTCTTTCTCCTAACATCTATTTAGATTCACTTGAGTTTTGTGATGCCTCCTGATTTGATCCTGAGTCAACATATTGTACTCCTCCTTGTTGACCGCCTTGAGGCGCACCTTGCACACCTGCAGGAGCTTTATTAGGATCATTTACTATCACCTTTTCGCCGTCCATCAATGTCTCATCAGGATTTTTTACCACTTGTGTTCCCTCTTTTAAATCCTTCGATATAATTTGAGTTTCAAAAGTTGATGCCAAACCTGTCTTTATCTCTACTTTTTTCACTGCTCCATCTTCTATTACAAAAACAAAGTTCTTGTCCCCTTGTGTAAGGATATTTTCAAATGATGTCTTTAAGACATTTTTCATAGAGTCAGTCTTTATCTTAGCTTTTGCACTCACACCTGTTATAAGTCTGTTATCACTTTTTGTTACCAATATCTTTACAGGCACCACTATAGTATTGCTTCCTGTTGAAGATTTTTCTCCTGTAGGAGATATTCTGCTTACTGTACCTTTTGCAGAATCCTTACCAAGTACATCAGATGTTATAGTAACTTCTTGATTCAATTTAACATCAGATATGTCATATTGACCTACTTTTGCTACTAAAAATTTCTTGCTTTCATCTTCTATTATAAACATAGCTCTGTTGTTTTCAGTATCTTTTGCAGTCCTACCAAGCTTAGCATACACTCTGGTAACTGTACCTGATATAGGTGACTTTATATTAAGGTCGTTTAATTTTTCTCTTTTTTGTTGAAGAGTTGCCAATTTTATACTTAATGAAGCCTTGGCAGAACTCTTAGGTGTAGCCTGTTTTACTGCATTATTGATATCATGTTGACCTTTTTCCATAGATTCTTGAGCTTGTTTGTAAGCAACTTCAGATTGTTCCAAAGCTATTTGAGCTTGTTCTTTGGCATTCTTTGCATTTTGCACATCTTGCTCAGGCACTGCTCCTGCAGCAAGTAAATCTTCCTGTTTCTTCAAATTATCCACAGCCTGATTGAAAGCTATCCTTGCATTTGTATTTCTAAGTTTTGCGTCATCAAGAGCAAGTTTTAGTGATTCTGTAGAAGTGTATACATTGCCTGCATCACTGTATTGTTCTTGAAGTCTAAGTTGTTCATATGCCACTTCTTTTTCAAGTATGGCTATTTCATTTTTCAAATCCTTTGTATCCAAGCGAGCAAGTATTTGATTTTTTTGTACCTTATCGCCTTCTTTTACATTGATTTCCACTATTTCATAATTATAATTAGATGTTATTTCCGCTGAGTCATTAGCCTCTATATTACCTGTAACTTCAACAAATGTCTCTACATCACCTTTTTCAACCTTTCCCGCCTCAACGGTCTTAGCTACATTTTTGCTTGCATTTTGTCCATTTATCCACATAAACGCAGCCGCAATAACTATTATGGCTATTACTATCCATTTTTTCTTAAATTTAAATTTTTTCATAAGATACTCCTTACTTAATTATGAATAATCTCCAATTTTTCAATCAGCCTTTGTTAGATATAACTATAAAGATAAAATATTAAATAACTATTAAATGAAATATTAATAATTTTATAAACTTGCATAAGCATTTAAAATACTAATATACACTCAATATTAATCACTGATTGTAGCAAAATATCCTTCAGGCAAAATTTTATGACAAAACTTTTAAATATCAATATTATAAAGAAAAATATCAAAATATCAATCAAAAGATTTTAAGTCTAAAGTCTGCTTACAAAATTCTTCATATATAATACTTAAAACAATATTCTTAATTACAGATATTATAAATTCAA
The DNA here is from genome assembly GCA_963521605.1 of uncultured Peptostreptococcaceae bacterium. Taxonomy (GTDB): domain Bacteria; phylum Bacillota; class Clostridia; order Peptostreptococcales; family Filifactoraceae; genus Peptoanaerobacter. Next base: position 13,181 of record CAUQVF010000036.1, read on the forward strand.
TAGCTATATATGTGGAGATTTACTTATAACAACATTATAAAGACAAAACCTATTTTTTATTTACTAAAATTATATCATAAATTATTATTTTTTGTTATAATTATTTACATGCAAATAATTATATTTAGTAAAGGAGATTATTATGATACCCATTCTTACCATAGCAGGCTCAGATTGTAGCGGTGGAGCAGGTATACAGGCTGACCTCAAGACATTTTGTGCACATGGACTCTTCGGCATGAGCGTAATAGTATCAGTAGTTGCAGAAAATACTGCTACAGTAAAATCTGTTGAAAATATCTCAACTAAGGTAGTAGCTGATCAGATAGACTGTGTATTTACAGATATAGTTCCAAACGCAGTAAAGATAGGTATGCTATCAGATGTGGAAATAATGAAAACAGTCGCCGAAAAGCTCACACAATACAAGGCAAAAAATATAGTATTAGATCCTGTAATGTACGCAAAAAACGGACATCCTCTCATGGATGTGGAAAATATCGACACACTAATAAACAAGGTAATACCTATAGCTGACATAATAACACCCAACATACCTGAGGCAGAGCATATATCAAAAATAAAGATAGAAACTGTGGAAGATATGAAAAAAGCAGCACAAGAAATAATCAAGATGGGATGCAAAGCTGTACTTATAAAGGGCGGACATCACATAGGAGATGCGGTAGATGTGCTCTATGACGGAAAAAACTTCCATACATTTACTACGCAAAAGATAGATACAAAAAATACTCATGGTACAGGCTGTACACTGTCATCAGCCATAGCATCCAACCTTGCAAAGGGCAATGATATGCCTACATCGGTAAAACTTGCCAAAGACTATGTAACTACAGCAATCACACACTCTCTTGAGCTTGGAAAAGGCTGCGGACCTACTCATCACTTCTATGATATGTATAAGGCTATGGGTTGGGAATAAGTATACTGAGTAAAAAATAAAACTCCCGAATTACTTCGGGAGTTTTATTTTTGGATTGAATAAAATTCTTAATTCTATTTAGTTTTCTTTAGCTGCTACTAGCTTAGCTTCACTTTCTTTACTTCCTTCATATTCACCT
>CAUQVF010000037.1:0-13189 GCA_963521605.1 uncultured Peptostreptococcaceae bacterium
TGATGAATTCTGCTCTTGTAATGCTTTTATCCGGATTTAGATTTCCTTTTTCATCACCTTTTATCAGTCCTTGGCTTTGCCATCTTGCCATTGTCTCACTTGCCCAGTGCCCGTTTATGTCATTGCTTGCGTATGATATGTTGCTTAGTAGCATCATTGCTGTGAGCATTAACGAGAGTCTTTTTTTACTTTGTCTTTTCAAGTTTCAGCTTTCCTTTCTTTTTTATTTAAGTTTTTCTTATCACATTATCAGTCCAATATTTATACTAAAAACCTATCAAAAAGCCTTGTAGTTATATTACAAAAAAGTTATTGAAAATATCTACAATTTGTAGAGTCATTTTAAATAACTACTTGCTATTATAAATGGTGATTAGCATTAGTAGCTTTTATAAGTACAGTGCTACTTGATTAATTTAAACTTCAATTTATATGAAAATATCACCGTGTAAATATCTGCCTATAAAGAACTATTATTAATAATGTAATTCAAATGATAGATAATAAGGAAAACATTTATATTAGAGTACTTTTTATAATAGGTCTAAGCTACTTATTCTAAATTTCCTTAATGCTAAAAATTTGCATATATTTGGCATTACTATTTGTTACATAATCAATTATATTTCAATTTTTATGCTATAAATAAACTGATATCTAAGCTATATGCAACTATAAAACTATTTTTATAAATAATTTTCTATAAACAAACATTTTTCAAAATATATTAAATACAAGAATTTTTACAGCCGACATTTCCTTATATAATATTATCGTTCAAATGTCCTATATTATCTACTGATAAAGTATGTTAACATAAATTAAATTAAAAGTCAATTGAATATACAATATTTTTCTTTAGAATTTTATACCTATCTGATAATACCAATAAATAGTAAAAAAATATCCCCTGTTTTATATTGCTTGTATGATTATATGTCATAGCTCTATAAAACGGGGATGCATCTTTTATATTGAATATATTTATTTTTTTATAAAATTAATTGATAAATCATGTAGGCTTCTAATCCCTACTTTTATATTTGAAAATATTTATATTTTTCATATATTTAAATTTTTGTACAAGTCCTACTATCTATCTTTGTTAAATTGATAAACAGTTAAACTTTTTTAATGTTTTGAATACCAATCGCTTGATAATACGGTTTTCTTACCGTCCTGTATCTTGTAAGTCACTACAGAACCTCCGTAGTAAGTTGTATATATCTGTATCTTACTTACCTTTGTCGTGTCTCCGTATATCTCACTTCTCATTACGCCTCTTGATGCATAATTTCTAATATAAATAGGAAAATCATAGCTGTTTTTGTATTTGAGATCTACTGAGCCGCTTGCTACGGTCGCATCTCTGCCAAGAGGTACATAGTGTACAGCAAGGGAGTGATTTTTTCTTTCCTTAATCTCAACTCCTCCTTGAATAAGTGCATTGTATAAGGTTGTGCTGACTTGACAGACTCCTCCGCCCATTCCTTTGACGTACTGATTATTTACTATTATATTTGCCCTTGAAAAGCCGTTATACCAGCTTATATCGCCTAATTGTTTGAGAAAGCTCACTTCCTCTCCAGGCATGATGACCTGCTTATCTAAAATCATTGCGGCATTTTCAATATTGTGAGACCTTGCGTAGTCCGCTGTTGAATATCTCGTCTGATATGATGCTATAAGTCCGTTTACCTGTTTAAGATCTGAGTATTTCAACTTAGGGCTTTTAGTAATAAAGCTGATTTTTACTTCTACAAAAGGTGTTGCAGCAGTATTTATTGCCTCGTTTATGTCATTAATCAGCTTTTCTTTTTGTACGACTTTGCCGTCTTTTCCTGCAGTAACAGTCACCTTTCCGTTTGCTGCAAATATTGTCGCTTCTTTAGGTTTTGTATTTAATTTTTTTGATATCTCCGCTATAAACTTATCCAACAGCTTTTCATCATATTCATAGCTAAGCCGTATATCTTTTCTATCTCCCATATTTAACTTGATTAAGTTACTGACATTTTCAAAAAAATTTATACCCTTGGCTACTGAAAATGCCTCATTTACCGCTTTGTCAACGGAGTATTTAAATCCTATTTCGTCAAATTCTTTGGAAAATTTGTACTTTCCATATATCAGTGTGAGATCTTGAAGCTTCACATCTGCATTTACCTTTGCTATAGCCTCCTCCTTAGTCAAGCCTGAGACATTGACATTGTTGATATAGACATTTTTTGAGATTTGGTTTCCCATCATCAAAAAGGCTATATATAGATAAAGTGCAACTACGAAGATAGTCAAGATTATAATTATATATTTGAGTTTTTTGAGAAGTTGCAAAATATCATCTCCATAATTTATTTTTCATCTTATAAAAACATCCATTTTATTATTATCAGATTTTCTGATAAGTTTATGTTAAAAAATATTATTTTACTTGACTTTTCAACTAAATTATAGAAATCTTAGTTGAAATTCAAACTTATATCAATTTATCTAATAGTATTTATTGAGTAAATTTAAACACTGCAAAAACTATATCAATTATAATATTATATTTTTAAATGCATTTGAATATCAACAACTTTAATATTCTTAGTTTAGAAAGTCATAGAACTATTCTCTTAAGCTTATAAATTATCAGCAATAAAAATCCATCTTAGTAATTTATTATCCTTTTAATTTTTCAGCTATATACTTGGCGAAGTAGCTTATTATTATGTCTGCTCCTGCTCTTTTTATAGATGTTAGAGTCTCATATATCACTGCTTCAGACACTATATTTTGCTTTACTGCATTTTTGAGCATGGCATATTCTCCACTGACATTGTATGCCACAAGTGGTATGTTGAAAGTGTTTTTGACCTCATTTATAACGTCTAAATACGCAAGTGCAGGTTTGACCATAACCATATCTGCTCCCTCTTGGATGTCAAGTGCCACCTCACGCAGTCCCTCTTTCTTGTTGCGAAAGTCCATCTGATATGATTTTCTGTCGCCTTTTTGCGGAGCTGAATGAGCAGCCTCTCTGAAAGGTCCGTAGTAATTTGATGCGTACTTTGATGAATAGGAAAGTATGCCGACATTTTCAAAGCCGTTTTCATCCAAGCTCTGTCTTATCTTCCCCACTCTACCGTCCATCATATCAGAGGGTGCGACCATGTCTGCTCCTGCTTTTGCGTGTGACAGTGCTATCTTGGATATATATTTGAGCGACTCGTCGTTGTCCACATAGTCGTCCTTTATAATGCCGCAGTGTCCATGCGATGTATAGGCACACATGCATACGTCAGTTATTACATATATTTCCTCATCTATCGACTTGATTTTTCTCACTGCTCTTTGCACTACTCCGTCTTCGTCAAAAGCGGCGCTTGCAATCTCATCCTTATGATTAGGCACTCCAAAGAGCAGTACAGCCTTTATGCCCAAGTTTTTCAGCTGAAGTATCTCTTCTTCAAGCATATCTACCGAATATTGGTAGCAGTCAGGCATGGAGCTTATCTCCTGTCTGATTTTTTCACCTTCCACTGTAAAGATAGGGTAGATAAAATCAGATACAGATAGAGATGTCTCTGATATCATATCCCTTATGACTTGATTTTTTCTAAGTCTTCTCGGTCTTTTTGTAAGAAAATCCATTCTCACTCCTTTAAGTTTTAAAAATATCTTATTTTTTTATTTTTCCTATTGCTTCTTCCACTTCTTCAAGCATTTTTTCATACTTTTCTTTTTTAGCCTTTTCTTCATCTACCAGCTTTTGTGGAGCCTTTGCTACAAAGCTTTCATTGGCAAGTTTTTTGACTACTCTGTCTATCTCACTGAGCAGTTTTTCTCTTTCCTTTTCAAGCCTTTGCATCTCTTTTTGCACGTCTATCAAGTCGCCTGTAGGTATATATAAGTTGGCATACTGAGTTACTACTTTGATGGCATCTTCAACTACGTTTGACTGATTTTCAAATCTTACATCTGTAGTTGCTCCTACGGAGATAAAGTATTTTGCCGCTTTTTCAAAGAGTTCTTTTTTACTCTCATCTTGCATTACTATGATAAGTGAGGCTTTTTTTGAAGGTGCGATATTCATATTTGCCCTTGCATTTCTCATCTTTGTTATGGCGTCTATGAGATTTGCTATTATTTCTTCCTCCTTGGCAAAGTTCTTATTTTCGTCGTATTCTACCCATTTTGCTACTATGAGTACAGGTTCTTCCTTATCTTCGAATTTTTCCCATATCTCTTCTGTAACAAAAGGCATGAAAGGATGTAAGAGTTTGAGTATGTCTTTTAGGACTTTTTTGAGCGTGTAAAGAGCAACTTGTTTTGATGTCTTGTCTTCATCATTGTACAGTCTTGATTTTACCATTTCTATATACCAGTCGCAAAACTCGTTCCATGCGAAGTCATAGACCTTTTGTACTGCTATACCAAGCTCATATTTGTCCATATTTTCAGTCATTTCTCTTGCGACAGAGTTTGCTCTTGATAATATCCATTTATCAGCTATTTCAAGATTCTTTTCTATTTCCTCCTGCGAAAGAGCTATGCCTTCATCCAGATTCATCAGTATAAATCTTGCAGAGTTCCATATCTTATTGGCAAAATTTCTCGATGCTGTAACTCTCTCATCGTAGTATCTCATATCGTTGCCGGGAGAGTTACCTGTTGCAAGTGTAAATCTCAAGGCATCTGCTCCGAAGCTGTCTATTACTTCAAGCGGATCTATACCGTTACCAAGCGACTTGCTCATCTTCCTTCCTTGAGAGTCTCTTACCAAGCCATGTATAAATACGTCTTTAAAAGGTGATTTGTCCGTAATATAAAGAGATGAAAATACCATTCTTATAACCCAGAAGAATATTATGTCATATCCTGTAACAAGGGTATTAGTCGGGAAGAAATGCTCGAATTCCTCAGTCTTTTGCGGATAGCCAAGTGTAGACATAGGCCAAAGCGCAGAAGAAAACCAAGTGTCAAGCACGTCTTCATCTTGGTGTATATGTGATGAGCCACATTTTTCACAAGACTCCACCTTAGTCTTTGACACCTGCATATGAGCGCAGTCCTCGCAATAATAAGCAGGTATCTGATGTCCCCACCATAGTTGTCTTGATATACACCAGTCTCTTATATTTTCGAGCCAGTTTACATATATCTTGTCAAATCTTGAGGGTACGAGATTGAGTTCCTTGTTTTTAAGCACTTCTATTGCAGGCTTGGCAAGAGCGTCCATCTTGACAAACCATTGCTTTGACGTCATAGGCTCAACTACGGTATTACATCTGTAGCAATGCCCTACGTTATGGCTATGCTCTACTATCTTTACTAATTTATCTATTTTTTTGAGGTCTTCTATTATTTGCTTTCTACATTCGTACCTGTCCATTCCTTGGTATTTGCCGGCATTTTCATTCATTGTGCCGTCTTCGTTCATTACCAGAATTTGCTCCAAGTTATGTCTTTGTCCGACTTCAAAGTCGTTTGGATCATGGCAAGGTGTTATCTTTACAACTCCTGTACCAAATTCCATATCCACGTATTCATCGGCAACAACAGGTATCACCCTATCTAATATAGGCAGGATTACATTTTTTCCAATCAGACTCTTATATCTGTCGTCGTTAGGATTGACAGCTACAGCTGTATCTCCGAGCATGGTTTCCGGTCTTGTAGTTGCTATTTCTACAAAATCATTGCTGTTTTCTATTTTGTATTTTATATGGTAGAAATGTCCGCCTGTTTCCTCATGGTCTACTTCAGCGTCTGAAAGTGAAGTCTTGCAGTCAGGACACCAATTTATTATCCTGTTGCCTCTGTAGATGTAGCCGTCCTCATATAGTTTTACGAAAAACTCGTTTACAGCTTCGTTGCAACCTTCGTCCATGGTAAATCTCTCTCTTGACCAGTCGCATGAGTCTCCCAACTTTTTCATCTGGCTTACTATCTTACCGCCAAACTCTTCCTTCCAAGCCCAAGCTCTTTTCAAAAACTCTTCTCTACCTATTTCTTCCTTGCTCTTGCCCTCTTCGTTTTTGATTTTTTCTACAACCTTTACTTCTGTAGCTATGGAAGCGTGGTCTGTCCCCGGTTGCCACAAGGTATCATAGCCCTGCATTCTCTTGAATCTTATCAGTATGTCCTGCAAAGTATGGTCAAGGGCATGCCCCATGTGGAGCTGACCTGTGATATTTGGTGGTGGCAGCACTATACAATAAGTCTTGTCCGGATTTGTCATCTTTGCCTTGAAGTATCCGCCGTCTTCCCACTTCTTATATATCTTGTCCTCAAAGTCCTGAGGTGAGTATTTTTTTTCCAGTTCCATTATTTTCTCCTCTATCTTTATTTTTTAGTAATGACCTTATCTATTTAATCTATGGATATATCATTGGAATTTCAATTAAAATAGTGCATTATTATAAATATTCCAAAAAAAATTAGCCTTATCTTTATTGTATTATAAAATCTATTAAATATAATTTTTTATTATTTCAATACTTACTTATAAAACTGTCAGACTTTAACTGTAGCTCAATATAGAAAGTATATGTTTTAAAATCCGCTTATTTACAGCTAAAATTTAATATATTTAACATTGTAAGCATAGCTATAATAATCAAATCAATTTCATAAGTTTATATTTTTTCAAAATACTTACTGAAGGTCTTGCGGAAGTTTATCGCCTCTGCTATGTGATTTTGAGCTATTATCTGACTTTGGTCCATGTCTGCTATCGTCCTTGCCACCTTGAGCAGTCTATGATAACTCCTTGCTGTCAGCTTTGCAGATTTGAAAAAAAGTGAAGTCAGTTTTTCAGCCTCTTCATCAAGTATACAGTATTTTTCTATCTCTTTTACTCCCATTTGGGAATTGTAGTTTATGGCAAGCTCTTTAAATCTCTCCTTTTGTATCCTTATGGCCTTGTCCACGCCCTCTTTCAATTTTTCTGAGCTAAGTTCTTCAATTTTTGTGTTTGTAAGGTCGTCATAAGGTATGGGCGATGTCTCGACAAATATGTCTATTCTGTCAAGCATTGGAGCAGACACCTTTTGCAGATAGTCATGTATCTTTTTCTCCGTACATGTACATTCCTTTTGCGGATTTAGAAAATTACCGCAAGGACAAGGATTGGTAGCACATACAAGCAAGAAATTACTTGGGTAAGTCAGCTTATAATTTACCCTTGAGATAGTTACAAACTTATCTTCGATAGGCTGTCTCAGTCCTTGAATTAGCTTTTTGTCAAAGTTTAAAAACTCATCCATAAACAGTATACCGCTATGTGCAAGCACTACTTCACCGGGCACCGCCATAGATCCTCCGCCTATGAGCGAGGTGTAGGTGATGGTGTGATGCGGTGAGCGAAAAGGTCTGTTTCTAAGCACGATGTCGTCCGGTATGTCTCCCAAAAATGAATATATCTTGCTGACCTCTATGTATTCATCTTCGTTGAGCTGCGGCATTATCGTATTCATCCTTGAGGCTATCATCGTCTTGCCTGAGCCTGGAGAGCCTATCATCATCAGATTGTGGAATCCTGCCGCCGATATCTGAGCTGCCCTTTTGACAGTAAAAGAGCCCTTTACATCGGAGAAGTCCTTTTTTAGCTCTACAGTGCTGAATTCTTTGAAATCTCCAACAAGGGGCAAATCTCTTTCATCTTGCAAATACTCTATCACCTGATTTATGTCGTCAGCCATAAATATATTGATGTCGGGTATCATAGACGCCTCTTTTTCATTGCTCTTTGGAATTACGACGCTTTTTATATTTTTGTCCTTGAGCAGTCCAAGTATGAGTGCAGTAGAGGCCTTTATCTTTTTTAACTTGCCGTCCAATGAAAGCTCGCCCAAAAATGCCGTAGTTTTCAACTTTTCTTCGTTCATCTTGACATTTTCACTCATAATGGCAAGAGCTATAGGCAGGTCGTAGTGTGAGCCTTCTTTTTTGATATCTGCAGGAGAGAGATTTATCACTATCTTCTTGGTTATGGGATAGTTGAAAAAACTGTTCGTTATAGCAGATTTTATCCTGTCTTTGGACTCTTTTACAGCAACAGCAGGTAAGCCCACTATGGTAATACCGGACATACCCTTGCTGATATCAGATTCTACCGATACCTTAAAGCCGTCTATTCCGTAGGTACCGGCAGTTATTATCTCGCTGAACATCTCTCCCCCTTTTATTTTTAATACTAATCTCCATTTAAAAAGTAATGCAAAGTATTTTATATGGTTATTATTTTTAAATTGTACGACATTCAAAAGCAAAATATTTACATGGTGATTTAAAAGGTTTTTAGTATAAGATTATTAATATTTCTTATTTATTAGCGTCTATACTTATTTTATATAGTTTCAACTAATCTATACTAATTGACTTAATTATATGATTAATTGAATTAGTTTAGTACACATAAATCTTAGCTGAATTTTGAGCTATGTCATAAGTTAAAATATTATAAAACTGTTTCAATTAATTTTGTATAAAGTCTGGTACTAAAAAGCAATTAAACAGTCCTAAGATATATTAAAGATGAGTTGTTCAAAACTACAAAAAAATATATTTCAATAAGTCAATATATATAACATTAAAAATGGTGATTAGTCTGAATTTTTCACTATCTAATTTGGAAAAAAGTTTGATTTTTTCTTCTTAGTAATAATAAGTCTATTATATTTAAAGAAATCTCTATATAAGGCTTATTCATTAATTATATTTTCAAGCTTGGTAATAGTCTTTAGATAGCAGTCAATCTTGTCATCTCCGTATCTCTTTACACTGCACCTTTGTGTGTCTATTATAGATTTCATAAGTGTCAAAGAGTCGTCAAGGTCGTCATTTACCACAAAATAGTCATAGTCCCTCATAATATTTATCTCTTGTGTCATCCTTGAGAGCCTCTTTTGTATCTGGTCGGCATTTTCTGTCTTCCTGTTTTCCAGCCTTGACTTGAGAACTTCATAAGACGGTGGAAGCAAGAATATCAGTATTGCATCGCTATAGACCTTCTTGACATTCATAGCTCCTACTATGTCTATCTCCAATATTATGTCGTTTCCGGCGTCAATTTGCTCCTCTACCCATTTTTTTGATGTACCGTAATAGTTGTCAAAGACGTTGACATATTCAAGCAAGTCGTCACTTTCTATCATCTTTTTAAAATTTTCTACAGTAGTAAAATTGTACTCCACTCCGTCTTTTTCGCCCTCTCGTGGATTTCTCGTCGTTGTAGATACGGACAGTTTCATATCGTCAAATTTCTTTATATAGGCCTTACAAAGCGTACCCTTACCTACTCCGGCAGGTCCCGATACCACGATAAGTAGCCCCTTTTTCCTCATATGACTCTCCTTTATTCTATATTTTGTATTTGTTCCCTTATTTTTTCTATTTCGGATTTTATGTCCACCACCAGCGATATTATCTCGCTTTTTTGGCTCTTGGAGCCTACGGTGTTTATCTCCCTGTTCATCTCTTGCAATAAAAAATCTATCTTCTTGCCTATCTCTACACTGTCTTCTTGCAAAAATTCATTTAACTGCTCTATGTGTGAGTACAGTCTGACAATCTCCTCAGTTACATTCATCTTATCTGCATAAAATGCTGCCTGTTCTATGATTTTTGAATTATCTGCCTCTACTCCAAGCTGTGATGTCATCTCAGTAATCTTCTTTTGCAATTTTTCAAAGACGCTTTTTTCAATATCCTTTGTGTAGCCTTCCAGAGTCTTGGCATGCTCTTTAAGTAAATCCGCCCTTACTTTAAGGTCTTTGGCAATCTTAGTACCCTCATTTTCCCTCATAGTGTTGAGGCTGTCAATTGCAGTTTTTAAGGTGCTGAGTATCTTTTCCTGTAAACTGTCATCTATACTTTCATTTTTGTTCAAAATATTTGGGAGATTGATATAGTTCGACATAGCCATATCATTTTTTATACCTGTTTTTTTCTCTATCTCATCAAAGACATTCTTATAGTACAAAGCCATCTTTTCGTCCATAAAATGAATAGTGTCTTGTGAGTAGGAATCAAGCTGTATAAAAGTCTCTACCCTACCTCTTTTTATTTTTTCGCTTATGGATTTTCTTATACTGTCCTCAAAATAGTTCAGTGAGCGAGGAATCTTATTTACAAGTTCCAAATATCTGCTGTTGACGGATTTAATCTCCACTACTATCTTACAGGTATCATCAGTATACATACATTTCCCGTACCCTGTCATACTTTTTGGCATAATGTCTCCTTTTAAAATATCCGTCTCTAATAATCGTAAATGTAAATTATATAATTCTTAATTATATCACAAATAAGGATTTTTTTCATAAATTTTTGCAAAATTATTTCTAAATTTCAGTCATTAGATAGCTAAGTTAAAAATGATAATTTTGTTTATTTTTATTATAAGTGGGAATACTTTAAGAATAAAGCGGATTTGTGAAAGTTATTTCCGGTAATTTTTAGCGGAGAAAATATTATAAATAAGGAGATTGAGCTATGGTAAGCAAAAAAATTACTATTTCCAACAAGACAGGACTACATTTAAGACCTGCAGGTATATTATCAAAGATAGCAGGAGGATGTAAATCATCTGTAACTCTTGTAAAAGGTGATAAAAAAGTAAATGCAAAAAGTGTACTTAATGTTATGTCTGCACAAATAAATCTTGGCGACGAGATAATTGTAGAATGCGACGGAGAAACTGAAGAAGCTGATCTTCAAACAGTAATAGAAGCCATAGAAAATGGACTTGGTGAGTAGATAATAAAAAAGATAAGTAAGACCGGTTGTAGACCAACCTTGTTTTTCTTGTCTTTTTTTATATCAATTTGTATGGCAATATTGCATTCTCACTAAAAATATTTGATATTTTAAAATAATATAAACTTTACCCATAGTAGGCGAGATTTCTTATTCAAGTTTTCCAGTAAAATTTTATTAAAATAATGCTGTTTTTAGTAAAGTGAAAATTTCGTTTACCTAATTTATAAGTAAAGGAGATAATTTATGAAAAAATTTTCTGTAGAAAAAACTTCTTCAAAAGGCTTTGCAATAGGAAAGGCATACAAATTTGAAAAAGTATCTCTAAGTCCGGACAGCTATTCTTTTAGCGATAGGCAAGCTGAAGAAAAGTTATTTTCAGACGCAGTTGCAAAGGTCTCTTCCGATTTGGAAGAACTTGCGAAAAATAACGAAATTTTCTCCGCCCACCTTGAATTAGTAGGAGATGTCGCTCTTGCTGAGGGGGTAATTGGAAAGATTGCTGAAGGAAAAAATGTACAAATTGCATTAAAAGAAACCATAGATGAATTTGTTATGATATTTGAATCAATGGACGATGAATATATGCGTCAAAGAGCTGATGACATAAAGGATATCTATCAAAGACTGCTAAGCAAACTCAAAAATGTGGAGATAAAAAATCTCTCACTTATGAATGAGCCTGCTATAATAATCTCATCAGACCTTGCTCCATCAGATACAGCTTCTATGAATCTTGACTATGTCTTGGGCTTTGCCACTCAGTTTGGAGGGGTGACAAGCCATGTCTGCATAATGGCTCGTAATTTGGGATTACCTGCCCTTGTAGGAGTGGATGACCTCATGAATCAGGTAAATGACGGAGATATGATAATCATAGATGCAGGAAAGGGCGACGTATATGTCAATCCTTCTGATGATGTAATAAAAGATTTTGAGAAAAAACAGGAAGAATTCATTAAACATGAAGAAAAGATAAAGGAAAGTTTGCACCTTGAACCGATTACTACAGATGGCAAGAGGGTGCTGGTATACTCTAATGTAGGAAATATAGAAGATGTCAAAAATGCTGTAAAATGCTATATAGATGGCATAGGACTTTTCAGAAGTGAATTTCTATACATGGAAAACACTCATTTTCCGACAGAAGAAGAACAGTTCGAAGTATACAAGGAAGCTGTACAAATATGCAGCGGAGAAGTAATAATAAGAACTCTTGACATAGGCGGCGACAAAGAGCTTTCATACTATGAATTCCAAAAAGAAGAAAATCCATTCTTAGGTTTTAGAGCAATAAGAATTTCTCTTGAACTCAAGGATATGTTTAAGCAGCAACTTAGGGCATTACTAAGAGCAAGTGCCTTTGGCAATGTAAGCATCATGTATCCTATGATAATATCAATAGAAGAGCTGATACAGGCAAATGCTGTACTTCAAGAATGTAAGGCTGAGCTTGACAGAGAAAAAATAGCCTACAATAAGGATATAAAGGTAGGAATGATGATAGAAACTCCGGCGTCAGTTATGGAGGCGGAAAATTTTGCAAAATATGTAGACTTTTTCAGCATAGGAACAAATGACCTAACTCAATACATGCTTGCCGTGGACAGAGGAAACGACAAGATTGCCAATATGTATGATTCCTTCAATCCTGCTGTACTCCATGCAATACAAAAGGTCATAGACGCAGGACATAAGGAAAACATAGTTGTAGGAATGTGCGGTGAGTTTGCCGGAGATGAAAAAGCGTGCAAGATGCTTCTGGGCATGGGACTTGATGAGTTCTCAGTGGCATTTACTCAAGTGGGAGCTATTAAATCAATAATACGCTCATCTTCTTATGAAAAATGCAAGGAAATAGCTAAGGAAATAAGAACTGCCACAAATAAGGATGAAGTGAAAAAAATATTAGAAAAGTTTTAATAACTGGACGAAAGATTTATAAATAATTAAAAACTCTTATATGCATATAAATTGTGTATAGGAGTTTTTTATATTAGTTGCTTATATTATTAGGTATTTAAAATATTTGTAGAGAACAAATTTAAAACAGATAATATATAATAAGGTAAGATATTCGATACATAAAAAATTTTCATCTAAATCTATAAATAATACTTATTAAAATTAAACTATACGATTTTTATATAAAGTAATCATAAATAATAAATTATGTGTTAATACTAATCTCCATTTAAAAAGGTTTTTATACTAAAACCTAATAGAATAATGGAGTTATTTTATAAAAAAATGATACACTCAAAGTGTGTTAATAAAATGTATGCCAAAGAGTGTCACAACTATAAATCCATAGTTTAAATAGAGATTAGTATTAGTATAACTATATTTTTATTAAAGTATAAAATGTTGCATCAATTAAATTAAGATAAAAAAAGACGAGCATACAATGCCCGCCTTCTTTACAATTGGCTATGACCTACTC
>CAUQVF010000038.1:0-11888 GCA_963521605.1 uncultured Peptostreptococcaceae bacterium
TCTCTCTCTCTACCATAGTCTACATCAAATGTCAAGAGTTTTTCACGATAATATTCATATTGTTTTTGCCTTAGTTCTATCTCCTTTGGCAACATTCCTTTTGTACCTGAAAGTATGTCTTGAAATTTATCAAGTATAGTAACTATATGGTTTTGTATTTCAATATTTGGAATTGGTATTTTGTAATTATCTGTAGTGCCTGTAGATATCTGCGGTAACTTACCGGATATTGCATTATCTCTAAAATATTGCACATTATTTTTCAGATAATAATACATAAATTTTATATTCAATATATTGTTATCCAATGAAGAGTAAGACCACATCTCATTTTTATGACTAAACTCCTTATCATAAAATTCAAAATCTATATTCCCACGTGATTTCACAACTACGCTTGGTGTATTGATTACATTCTTCTCATCTATATCATCAATTGAAATATCTGCAAATGTGTTTCCACCAGCAAAAATCCTCACAGGTGCGTTATCTTTGTGCAATTCTTTCATTTTCTCTGCAGTGATTGGAATTCCTCTTTGTCTTAAACAAACATCAGCTATTTTATACCAGTTTATATAATTTTCAATTCCAGCACATTCAGTTTTTTCATCTTTACTAAACTGTATTTTATGTGTTCCCTGAATAAGTTGACTTTCCAGTTTAGCAGAGATTTCATTAAGAGAATTTTCACTTAAAAGCATATTTCTATAGTACTCATATTGTTTAAGTCGAAATTGTAATTCTGTCTGTAATTCTGTCTGTAATTCTGTAACATATTTTGTGAATTTGTCAAGTGTTTTTACAATTTTTTCTTGAATTTCTGTATTCGTTATGGGTATCATTACATTGTATAGTTTTTCCTTTGAAACACTGGGTATACCAGCACCTTCTTTTGAGTCTTGAAGTTTTACTTGATTATGTTTCAATATATGGAATAAAAATCTATTAAAATTATTATATTCATAGTTATACTGTTTTATAATTGTATCACTGGGAGATATAGAAAAGGCATGTGCCCCTAGCCAAAATTTTGTTTCAATAAAATTTACATATCCAGCTGAGGCTCCACCTTGAGACACAGTTATAGTATTCTCCTTTTCATTAAATAAATCTATATAGCCTGATGGTGACATTCCACCATTAATCACCGGATATTTTCCAACATCTAACATATCTCTTTTATTAAACTGTTTTCCTTTTACAATATTTGATACTTCTCCCAGCCTCTTCCATTCAACTTTTTCATTTTTCAATAGTTCTTCTATCTTACTCATTTTCTTTTCCACCTTTTTTAACTTTTTGCTCAATGGCTTTTATCTCGTTTAAAGGGATATTTCTTGAAACATTACGACTGCCTTCTTTTCGAAGCTGTCGGAAATCCCGACAGGTTGAGTTTCTATCTAATTCACCTTCGTCATATATATTCCCTATGTGTTCTACAATATTTGTCCTTGATGTTTTAAATAACTCCGCCATCTGTTGTTGTGATAACCATACTGTTTCTTTACTCATTTTTAAGCTCCCTTACTATCTTATTTATCTCTGCTCGAAGTATATCTATCTTTTCAACTGTCTCCTTTATCTGAGCATTGAGCACCTTTATATCTATTACTTCCCTTGTGTCTTCTTTTTCCACATAGGTTGAAACGGAAAGGTTATAGTCGTTTTGCACTATCTCATCAACATCTACATATCTTGAAAAATACTGTTTATCAGTCCTGTTTGCAAACTCTTCTACTATAGCGGCTATATTTTCCTCTTCAAGTATGTTGTTATTAGTTTCTTTTTTGAATTCCTTGCTTGCATCTATAAACAGCACCTTGTTTTCAACCTTGTTCTTTGCCATTACCAATATACAAGTGGCTATTGAAGTACCGAAAAACAAATTTTCAGGAAGTTGTATAACGCAATCAATGAAATTGTTGTCTATTAAGTATTTTCTTATAGTCTGTTCGGCACCTTTGCGGTAAAATATCCCAGGAAAGCATACTATTGCAGCACATCCCTTACTTGATAAATAGCTTAGTGAGTGCATGATAAAGGCATAGTCTGCATAAGATTTTGGTGCAAGTTTGCCTGCCGGTGCAAATCTCTCATCATTTATAAGTACAGGATCCCCATCTCCTACCCATTTTATTGAGTATGGCGGATTGGAAACTATTGCGTCAAAAGGCTTTTCATCTTTGTGTAAAGGATTGAGTAAGGTATCTCCCCTTTTTATTGAAAAATTATTGTAGTTTACATTGTGAAGAAACATATTCATCCTTGCAAGGTTATAATTGGTCATGTTTATTTCCTGCCCAAAAAATCCATCTTCAATTATATGCGCTTCAAACTGTTTTTTCATCTGTAGCAAAAGTGAGCCGCTACCACATGTTGGATCATATACCTTATTTATATCAGTTTTTCCATACATTACCAATCTTGATAGAAGTTTGGAAACTGTTTGAGGAGTGAAAAATTCTCCACCAGATTTCCCTGCATTACTTGCATAATTGGATATTAAAAACTCATAAGCATCTCCAAATGCGTCTATGTCGTTATTTTTAAAGTCTGCAAAGTTGATTTCTGCTATACCCTTAAGTATTTTTGTAAGCCTTTCGTTTTTTTCTTTAACTGTTGAGCCAAGCCTTGTGCTTGTAGTATCTAAATCTTCAAATAGTCCCTTGATATCTTCTTCCGATTGATAACCTACTGCACTGCCCTCTATGGATTTGAAGATGTTAGCAAGATCGGTATTGAGATTTTCGTTTTGGTCTGCATTTTTCACTACATTTGCAAAAAGTTGACTTGGAAGAATGAAAAATCCCTTATCCTCTACAGTTCCCGACATAAAATCTTTCCTTGCCTCTTCATCACTTAGACTTGCATAGTCGAAGTCAAACGGCTCTATATCATCTTCAGTTCCCTTTTCTTTAGCTTCTTTAAGCTCTTCTTCATAGACTTCTCTTTCTGCTTTGTTGAAGTATTCACACATATTTTCTGATATGAAACGATAAAATAATATCCCCAGTACATATTGCTTGAAATCCCATCCATCTACAGCTCCACGCACATCGTCAGCTATTGCCCATATCTTCCTGTGGAGTTGGAGCCTTTGATTTATCGCATCAGATTTGTTAATATTTTCAGCCATGGTTTTACCTTTCTCTCTTAATGTTTTTTAACATTTAAGTCTCAAAATAATTTCTATTACATTTTATCTATACAATCTAAATATAATACTAACTATAGTTTTTTCATAATTAATCATCAATATATTTCTTTTTAAAATCCTGTGTCCAAAAGTCTATACAATTTTTCTAAGTAGCTGTTGTTCATCTTCGCATATTCAATTTCTTCTTTGAGAACGTTCGGGTGGTCAGTTATTATTGCTGATATGCCCTTGTGAATGTATTTGCCCATAAGGTCTATATCGTTGATAGTCCAGACGAACACTTCCTTATCCTCATTTTTTGCTTGAAAATTCAATATGTCGTTGTATGAAAAGTTTTCTATCGCAAAAAAGTCAACATTAGTCTGTCCAAAAGTTCCAAATTGCATAGGAATCACGTAGCCTGTTTCTATTTGAGAGTCCTTTTCTTCCAGTTCTTCCATGACATTTAAGTCAAGGGACATAACTTTATAGCTTTTTTCCACATCCAATCTTTTCATCTCTTCTATGAAGATATCCACATAATTGTCCGGTTCTCCCCCGTGAGGCTTGAGCTCTACGAGAAGTTTTATCTTAAGCTCTTTAGCTTTTTTTACAAATTCTTCAAAAGATGGAATCTTGCTTTTAAACTTACCCTGTTTTATGATTAGACCTACCACCTCGTCATAATTCATATCTTGCACTTTTTTATTTAATCCTGCAAGTCTTTTAAGATTGAAATCGTGCATTACTACAAATTTATTGTCCTTTGTAAGCAATATATCCACTTCCACATAGTCAGCACCTGCCTTTGATGCCGCTTCCAATGCTTCAATTGAGTTTTCCACAGCATTTTGCGTATATCCCCTGTGAGCTATCACCAGAATTTGTTCATTGAGCGGCTCTGAAAACATCTGATAACCCTCATGTCCCAAAGTTATAATCAGCGTAAAACTCAAGATAGCGGCAAAAATTTTGCGTTTTTTTATCTTATCGTCTCTTTTGTACTTGATGTTCGGAGAAAAATCTTCCTGCTCCATTATGACCTTAACTATTACAGATATTATGGTTAGCTTTGTAATGGCGACAAAAAAGAAGATTATTATCCTCATCATGGTATAAAAAATAGTATTGTAAAGCGGTATATTGCCACTCTTATCAATAAAGTTAAATCCTAATGCCAACAAAATTATACTTACTGAACTTATAGTAAGTATTATAATTTGTAAAGTTCCAAGTAGAGCCAAGAATTTTAATTTTCCTTTTTTTGTCATATTAATACTTTTCTTCATATTTGCAAAAAAAGTGTCGTCATTAATGACAGTAAGAGGTATTGAAAAAATCAACCTTAGATTCGCATAAGCACATATGAAGCCTAATATCCACAAAGATATTCTGCCAATATTAGTCTTTGCTATTTCTCCTGTTATAAAATCCGGTATTTTTAGTTTTTCAGAAAAAATCGAGCTGAGTCCCAAATTTGATACAGGAATCATCAGTATGAAATATATTATAAAGAAAAAAAGCTGTCTTATTTGAAGTTTTTTCCATTTCATAAAGGCTGTTTTTATATTTTTTGACCATGAAAATAATCCGTCGTTATATGATAAGTATACCATGAGGGTAAGTGCTGAAAATTCAATAAAGATAAGTATGCTTATAAGTAAAAACAGCATTATCAGCAAGATGATGCTTAGAGGGTTATCAAACAACTCAAAGAAATTATCTATATTGAGATTTTCCAGTCCGCAAGATATAAGTATTAGCCTAAATACAAATCTTATAAGAAAACTTCCTATGGCTGACAGTATTAATTGTAAAAAGACAGCCTTAATATAGAAGTTAAATTTATTTGTATATATGTTTTTTCTCACATCTCTACGCATTTGTTTGATGTTGATATTCATATATTTCTCCTTTAATACTGAAAATTAAGTCCATATGTATTTCAGAGTCTATGATAAAGAGTCTGAAAATTATTCTTCATATAACAGTATTGTTTCATAGATTATACAAATTAATACTAAAATTAAATATAATTTACCAATATATATTATTATCTAATATAAATATAAAGTTCTACTTAATTAAATTATTAATTATGTATTAATTTTTTACCATTTTATAATAGCTTCAAATCAATCAGATAAATTGATGTATGTGAATTTTAATTTTTCCTTTACTTTTGGCAAATTTGTAGTATAATTTTAATAATCTTTTGTCCAAAAATATGGACATACTATTTGTTAATCTTATTCATATTTCTAAAGTGCCTTAGCTAATACAAATTTTGTTATATACAAGAGATGTTTTTAAATGACAGCTATGTAAGAGCTTATCCCAATATTCAAAAAAAATTTATATGTGATTACACTTATATATTTTTTATAAAGCTAATTTGTCTAAACTAAGTTTTAGTAGCATAGCAATGGATATAATAACAAAATTTAATAAAATATCGGTATCAAATTTAAGATGGCATGAAATATGATATTATAAATTGCTATTTGATGTAAAGGAGATAAAATGCAAAGTAATAATGTAAAATCAGGCTACGCAAGGACACCTCACAGGTCTTTGTTACGTTCTCTGGGACTTGATGAGAGCGACTTCAAAAAACCTTTTATAGGAGTATGTAACTCTTTTAACGAAATTGTACCCGGACATATTCACCTTAGGACTCTTGCGGAAGAAGTGAAAAAGGGAATATTGATGGAAGGCGGTATACCTTTTGAATTTCCTGCTATTGCAGTATGTGACGGTATTGCTATGAACCACGAGGGTATGAGATACTCACTTCCAAGTAGAGAGCTGATACTTGAATCAGTTGAAGTAATGGCAAAGGCGCACCAATTTGACGGTCTTGTGCTTATTCCAAACTGTGACAAGACTGTACCTGCTATGATAATGGCAGCTTGCAGAATAAACATACCTACTATAATAGTAAGTGGCGGACCTATGCTCTCAGGTAAGAGGGAAGATGAAGACATAGACTTGGTCACAGGCTTTGAAGTAGTAGGCAAGTATTCGCTCAATGAATGTAGCGAAGAAGAAATGCTTGAAGTTGAAGAAAATGCCTGTCCTACTTGTGGCAGCTGCTCAGGTATGTTTACAGCCAACTCTATGAACTGTATTACTGAGGCACTGGGCATTTCACTAAGAGGCAACGGTACTGTGCCTGCTGTATATTCAAAGAGAAAGACTCTTGCGAGAAATTCAGGCAGAAAGATAATGTCTTTGGTAGAAAAAAACATATTACCAAGGGATATAATAAATGAAAAATCAATCAAAAACGCCTTGACTTTGGATATGGCACTTGGTTGCAGTACAAATACCGTGCTACACCTTACAGCTATAGCAAGAGAAGCTCACTGCCCTATAGATTTGAAAGTAATAGACGAGGTAAGCTCAAGGACGCCGAATCTTTGTAAGCTGTCTCCTGCCGGACCTTATCACATTCAAGAACTTGACGAAGCCGGCGGTATCTATGCAGTCTTAAAAGAACTTTCTAAGAAAAATCTCATAGAAGAAGACGCCTATACAGTATATGAAAAGCCTATAGGCGAAATGATACAATCTGTAAATAAGAAGTCAAATAAGATAATAAAAGACGTAGAAAATCCTTATTCACAAACAGGCGGTATCAAAGTGCTCTTTGGTAATCTTGCTAAAGAGGGGGCTGTGGTTAAAAAATCCGCTGTAGATGAAAAGATGATGGATGTGACCCTAAATGCAAGGGTATATGACAGCGAAGAAGAAGCAAGCGACGATATATTTGCCGGTAAGATAAAGGCCGGTGATGTAGTAATCATAAGATACGAGGGGCCAATAGGCGGACCTGGCATGAGGGAGATGCTCACACCTACATCTGCGCTTTGCGGTATGGGTCTTGACGATAAGGTATGTTTGATTACTGACGGTAGATTCTCAGGAGGCTCAAGAGGTGCAGCCATAGGACACGTCACACCTGAGGCTGCAGAAGGCGGAATCATAGGCATAGTACAAGACGGTGACAAGATACATGTAGATATCAACAATGGGAAGCTGACTTTGATGCTGAGTGATGAAGAAATAGAAAAGAGAATGGCAGATTTTACTCCAAAACAGCCAAGTGTAAGCGGATATCTCAAGAGATACTCTATGAGCGTATCATCAGGAGCCAAGGGAGCCGTACAAAAAGATATTTAAAATAATAAAATATCAATTAGTAATAGACTATTTAACACTGCAATTTATTCGTTTTTCTTGAATTTACCGCTAATACCAATCACTATTTATAATGCCAAGTATTTATTAACTAATGAATTATAAACAATTATACTGTAATTCAATCGTAGGCTTTTCAATAACTTTGTTGAGATGTGATTACATGGCTTTTTAATAAGTTTTTACTATTAATTATCAGTATAAATATAAAATTTGGAGAAGTATAGGAGTAAAAGTCCCTACTTCTCTTTTTTATTACAAAATCCTTTGGAAATATCGATAATATATTTAGAAGCTTTATAAATATGTACTAAATCAAAGATTAATAATTAAATGTTTAAGGTTCTTAAATTTAAATCAAATACTAAAAGTTTAAAACATATATCATAAAGGCCTCAAGTCTTCTAATTTGTAATTATTCCAATTAATAATAATAAGCTATATTATTGTTTTATTTTAAAACTTTTTATGATATAATTGTTTAAAGTAAGATATTTTGTAGCATTAATCAGTCTAAATTTAATTTTTCAATATATGATTATATGCTCAATTAATTATCATATAACTTATTCAAAAAACAACTGTAATTATGTATTTACAATGATTTTAAGCTTATAATTTTTAAAATACTTCATTTTTTAATTTGCGTAAAAAAGACTGTGCAAAATTATACAAATCTTTGTTAAATTATGAAAATATCCGTAGATTTTATTTATATACTAAAGAAGGTGATGATTTTATGAAACTTGTATGGAAGGTAATAAGTATTGCAATAGCTGTTGCGATAGTGGGAGTAGTTTTTTTCAAAAGCGAGATAATACCCGATGACTATGTGGTAGTAAGTGACGAAAAGAGCTTCACCCTTGAAGAATTGCTTAAAAATCAGAAAGATTCAAACTCGTTCAGCTATGAAATACCTGTTTTCAAAGAAGTACAGGCAAATAATATAGTCAGCATCTCCATAGTCAATTATACAAATGAACAGCTTCGTTCTATTAAAAAAATTTCCATGACTGAAGGCAGATTTTTTTCAAAGGAAGACGACATGAAAAATCACTGCCTTATAAGTGAGGCAACGTCAAAAATCTACTTTAAGGGCTCTAATTCAGCAGTGGACAAAAATATAAACATAGGCGGAAGAGATTGTAAGATAATAGGAGTGTATAAGGGCGAGCCCAACAACAAGAACGCAATGTATCTATACCTAAGCCAAAACTCAAAAATACCTGACGTATCCGGCATTAAGAGTATATACCTGAAAATGGACAATACATCTTCTTACGAGGAACAGATAAATAAATTTTTACAACTATTTAACAGAAAACAAGAAGATATTACGATAGTTAAGAGATAAAACAGGGTATATAAGATACAAAGCGGAAAGGATGGTTTAATTGGAACAAAATACAATATATACTAAAATCCCGTTGATAGTAACTTCGGGATTTGCTATTTTCCCATATACAACGATGCAGATGGACGTAGGCAGAGAAAAGTCTGTCCAAGCTGTGGAAGAAGCTATGGCAAACAACAAAAAAATAATAATAGCCATACAAAAAAATATGGACGTGGATGAAATCAAAAACATCGACGAATTGCATGAGATAGGAATAATATGTAATATAAAACAAATTTTAAGACTCCAAGGCAGCGTAGTAAGAGTGCTGATCGAAGGAGAAAATAGATGTATAATTTCAAAACTATATCAAGATGAAAATTATATGGAAGCTGATGCTGAGGAAATAAAAAACAGTGAAGAAGTCAGCTTTGAACAGACAGCATATATACGTACATCAATAGAGATACTCGAAGAATACATCGAGCTTAGGACAAGAAATGTACAAGATACTGTAAATATGCTAAAGGAGATAAAATCTGCAGGCAGGTTCTGCGATATAGCGTCTACCTATCTACCTTTTTCTTTCTCACAAAGATTGGATATACTCTTCGAGCTTGACGAGACTAAGAGGATAAAACTACTCTACGATATGCTTGTTGATGAGTCTAAGATTGCTAAAATAGAGCAAAAAATACACCGTCAAATAAGACGTGAGATGACAAAAAACGAGAGAATACACTATCTTAGAAACCAGCTTGACGCAATAAATAAGGAACTTGGACAGTTTGGTGACGGTAACAGCTCAAAGGTGGAAAAATACAGAGAAGAACTTAAAAAACTCAATATAAGCGATAGTATAAAAGAAAAAATAGAAAAAGAACTATCAAAACTTGAAAGAGAAAATAGATACAGCTCTGAGGCGGAAGTGACAAGAAACTATATAGATACCTTCTTCTCATTGCCTTGGGACAAACAAACTGACGAAAAAATAGACCTCAAATACTGTGAGGAGATACTTGACTCTGAACATTTCGGTATGGAAAAGGTAAAAGACAGGATAGTGGAATATCTTGCTGTCAAAAAAATCTCCAAAAATCTGAAATCACCTATCATATGCTTTGTAGGTCCTCCGGGTGTTGGTAAGACTTCCATAGCAAAATCCATAGCAAAGTCTGTAAATAGAAAATTTGCAAGGATATCACTGGGTGGAGTAAGAGATGAGGCAGAGATAAGAGGACATAGACGTACCTATATAGGAGCTATACCCGGCAGAATAATCAACACTCTTATAGAAGTTAAGTCGAATAATCCTGTCATACTCTTTGATGAGATAGACAAGATGTCGCAAGATTACAAAGGCTCTGTAGAGTCTGCCATGCTTGAGGTGCTTGACCCTGAGCAAAACAAGACATTTACAGATCACTACTTGGAGTATGAATTTGACCTGTCAAAGGTGATGTTCATAACAACTGCAAACACTCTTGACAGCATACCGAGACCGCTGATAGACAGAATGGAAATTATAAGACTCAGCGGATATACTGAACAGGAAAAATTAGAAATAGCAAAGAGATATCTCTTGCCCAAACAGATAAAAGAGCATAATTTCAAAGAAGACTTTATCAAGATAAGCGATGATGTCATGCAAAAAATAATCACTAATTTCACCAGAGAATCAGGAGTCAGAGCCTTAGAGCAAAAAATTGCCACAATATGTAGAAAGATTGCCAAGAAAAAGGTGCTTTCTCCAAGGATGAGGTCAGTAACGATAAAAGCTGATGAATTGACAGAATTCTTGGGCAAGGAAGTGTTCAAATTTGAAGTTGCAAATAAACAGTCTCAAGTAGGTATAGTAAGAGGTCTCGCATGGACTCAGGTAGGTGGAGATACCCTATCTGTAGAAGTAAATGTCATGAACGGTAACGGCAAGATAGAGCTTACTGGCAAACTTGGCGATGTGATGAAGGAATCTGCAAAGACAGGTCTAAGCTATGTACGTTCAATAAGCGAAAAGTACAAAATAGATCCTGAGTTTTACAAAAACAAGGACATCCACATACACATACCTGAGGGTGCAACTCCTAAGGACGGACCTTCGGCAGGTGTAACCATGGCTACAGCTATAGTGTCAGCTCTTACAAATATCAAGGTAAGAGAAGATATTGCTATGACAGGAGAGATAACACTGCGTGGTAGAGTACTGCCTGTAGGCGGAATAAAAGAAAAGTTCCTTGCGGCACATAGAGCAGGAATATACAATATAATCTTGCCGAGTGAAAATGAAAAAGACATTGAGGACCTGCCTAAGGAAATAAGGGAGCAGATGACATTTACCCTTGCTGAAGATATGGAAACTGTACTTGATATGGCACTTGTCAAAGAAGAAGCTATAAAAGATACTAAGAAAGAAGTTGCAACAGCTAAGGATAGTAAAGCAGGTATTGAAAATAAAAAAGCTACAGCTAGAAAAACATCAGCTAAAAAAACATCAAAAGATGTAGAAACTAAGAAAGCTACTTCTAAAAAGACAAGTGACAAAAAAACCGCTTCAAAAAAATCTTCAACAAAAAAGTAAGAAAATGAAAATACAAAACTTAAGCAGGAATAACAGCTATATATTTAGCTATTTTCAGCAATATAGAGTCTGATTTTAGATAAAATGATATTAAAAGTTGTAACTTAAAAACTATGACTTATATAAAACAAAAAAGTATATCTTTCTAAATGGGGATATACTTTTTTTGTCATTTATACTGAACTCTATTTAAAATATGGATTCTCACTTTAGGATACTCTTTAGCATATCTTTTGCCAATAAACTTTTATTGCATCATTTCTTATAAAATATTTCCATTATTCTATTAGATTTTAGTATTAGAGGCATGTTTAGAAAGGTAAAAATTTTATAATTATGCAATAATTATAATAAAAGCTGTAAATGAAATTAAGCTTCTATAACAAATATTTGGGAGATAAAAATATGGTTACAAGAATGAATATTCAGCTTGATTAAAGACAAAATATAGGAAAAATGATATAATAAAGTGGACTATAAATTGACAAATTAGAATTTGTAGGGCTGAGAAAAATGTAATCGCAACATATTCAACTTAAATCGAAATAATATAAAATTACGAGGAGATTATAAGATGAACAATTATATAAAATTAAATGAAGATAGATGGAATAATGTAAAAAATGACTATACTA
>CAUQVF010000039.1:0-11300 GCA_963521605.1 uncultured Peptostreptococcaceae bacterium
GGTCAAAAAAATATATGGCGTGGTCGGTAAAAAACAAACTTATCGAAGGATATGACGGAAATGTAAATGCCAAGAAAAATATATCAAGAGCTGAGATTTGCACTATACTCTATAAGATAATGACAGGCGATATGATAAAATAGTAAGAATATTTTAAATACTGACATTACTCGTATATATAAAATTACTTGAATAAGATAAGGTTTTAATATGACCTTATCTTTTTTTATTTAGTGAATATCAAAACTAACTCTATTTAAATTATGGATTTTATCAATTCTGTACTTATGATAACTCTATAGCATATCTTTACTTAACAAATATTTTTACTATTATCTATCTAATCTATGGATAATTTTCATAAATTATTTACAAAAAAGTATATGAGTTATGACTTTATTATAAATACACTAAAAAAGATTTATCCATTGTTTTATTAAATTTTAGTATTAAATAATCCTATATTAAAGTATTGCTATTATAAACAAAGTGGACAATTTAAACAATAAAAGAAAGAAATTAACAATTTATACATAAAAAAATTAAATATCATAATAATATCAAAAATATATTGCATTTGATAAAAACTATTGACTTAATATCAAAAATATGATAATATACCGGTAGTATATACTGATGGTATATTATTAAAATTAAATAAGAGGAAGAGCAATGAATATAACGCAAACTCAGATGAAGATATTGGAAGTAGGGAAGAGAGAGTTTTTAAAATATGGATTTAAAGATGCATCTCTTCAAAAGATTGTAAGTGAAGCAGGATTTACCAAGGGTGCATTTTACGGATATTATCCTGACAAGGCTTCACTTTTTGAAGCACTTGTCTCAGATACAGCAGATAACTTAGTCAAGATGCTAAGAGAGGCACAAGATACATTTTTTGACTTAGTTCCGGAAAATAGGACCTCAAGCACAAAAGAACTGTCAACACAATATTTGAGGCAGTTTGTCAACTACATATATGATAATTTTGATGAATTCAAACTTATAGTATGTTGCGCCCAAGGGACGAAATATTCAAATTTTATACATGAGTTGGTAGAGCTTGACGTGGAACGTTCAGAAAAATATTTTGAACTCTTAAGAGAAAGGGGGAAGATAAAAGGACAGGTCAGTCATGAACTTCATCACATGATTACCAGTGCTTACTTTACAGGTGTTTTTGAGACAGTAGTACATGATATGACAAGGGACAAGGCTATGAAGTATATAGAAGAACTTGCAAGATTTTTCAACTCAGGCTGGGATGGTATATCAGAATTTCTTTAAAAGCAGGTGAAAAATATGAAATATAAGGATTTTTTTACTGGAAAGCTAAGTGATGAGATTTTGGAACATATTGATGAAAATCATAGGCTTAAGATGGATAGTTTAATCCAAAGACTAAATGAAGATATGTCGTGGACTAAAAATCAGAAGAAAAGGCAGATAAGCAGTATTTTACCTGATATTGCCTTGTATCAGCTGCTTATAGAAAATAACATATCAAAGTCAGAGGCAAGAGAACTGGTAAGGGAATATTCCTATTATCGTGCTCATAAATTTAATGGGATTTTAAAAACTTTCTTTCATATTCCGGGATTTTTCAAAGTATTCAGTATATTTATGAAAAAAGGAATGAAGGGAGAAGAAATCTGGAAAAGTAGGATATTGATACAAGATAGGGAAGAGTTTTCCATGGATGTGTTGAAATGCCTTTGGGCAGATACCTGTAGCTACTTTGATTGCTATGACATTTGCGAGATATTTTGTCTATGTGACCACATAGTGTTTGGCAATATAGATAAGCTTGAGTTTATAAGGAGTCAGACCTTGGGAATGGACGGTGAAAAGTGTGATTTTTGCTTTAAGTCTAAAAAATAACTATAACTTATTAATTATATTCTAATACTAAACTCTATTTAAACTATGGATTTTATTAATCTTTAGTTAATAAATATTTAGTGTGTTATTTTTTATGATATATTTCCATTATTCTATTAGATTTTAGTATAAGGCTACTAATTTGATATTAATGTATAAAAATGACTTAAAAAGATGGATATTCTAAATAATATGCCGCTTAAAAATAGTCAAGTATCAACAAATGACATATAACTTAGGTAAAAAATTTGAATAAAAATCAGGATGGGAGAGTTATTAGTATAGAAATTTATATTTTCTATGACTTTATTATTTATAAAGTAGTATTAGACAGGTCTTAGTTACAGTAAGAGTGAAGATAAGATTTTACTGTAAGCAAATATCAGCTATATTGGTTAAGATGAGATTTATGGAGGTGAATTACTTATGGAAGTTAGAGATAGATTGTTGAGCGAAAAACCATGGAAACTTATGATATCTCTCAGTATTCCGGCTATTTTAGGTCAGTTTATAGTGGGGCTTTACGCCTTTGTAGACTCTATTTATGTAGGGCAGATGGTAGGTACAGATGCAATGAGTGCAGTATCTGCGGCATCGCCCTTTGTAATGATAAACAATGCCATTGCCGTACTTGTAGGAATAGGTTCAGGCTCAGTGCTTTCTCGTGCGATAGGAAAGAAAGATCAAAAAACTGTAGATAAGATTATGGGGAATTTGATATTGTTGATTTTACTACTTTCTACTGCTGTCATTATTTTGGGTATGATACTTGCACCTTCTTTTCTCAATCTTTCAGGGGCACAGGGAGTCGTTCATGATATGGGCGTATCTTACCTAAGGACAGTATACATAGGATCCATATTTGTAAATTTTATGCAAGCTGCTAATATGGTCATTCGTGCAGAAGGACGTATGGGTATAGCAATGGGAATCATGGCATCGGGTGCATTTTTAAATATAATACTTGATCCTATATTTATAAAACTACTTCCTTCCCAAGGTCCACAGGCTGTCGCAATAGCCACTGTTATATCACAGTTTGTACAGGCATTGGCTACCTTGATTTATTTTTTGAAAAAAAGCCCAGTAGTAAAAATTCATGGTATAAGAATTGCCAAGGAGTTAAACGGAGAAATCTTTTCTGTAGGTACAAGCGCCATGCTTATGCAGATAATGATGCTTGTGCAGATGACGGTCATATACAATACCGCAGTTCGTTATGGCGGAGATACGCAAATAGCGCTTATGGGAGCATCACAAAGAGTAATGCAGCTTGCCTTCGTACCTATATGGGGGATGAGCCAAGGTATGCAACCTGCTGTAGGAACAAATTTTGGAGCAAAGGAATATAAGAGAGTTAAAAAGCTTACGAATGTATTTATAATAGGTTCTACCTGCCTTGCAGGAGCATTTTTTATAAATATAGAATTATTCTCCTCTCAGATATTATCAGCCTTTATCACCAATCCTGATATAGTATCTGCAGGAGTCACAAACTTTAGACTTATGTTTTCCATCTTCCCTACTTATGGGCTGTTGATAATGGTAGTTACTTATTTTCAATCACTTGGAAAAGCCAAACAGGCAGGGCTTTTAGTGTTATTTAGGCAACTTGCCTTGGTTGTTCCCCTTGTTTTGATACTTCCTATTTTACTTGGGGGAAATGTAATCGGAGTATGGCTCGCCTTACCGATAAACGACATTATAATTCTTTTAATAGCCCTTATACTCTTAGCACGCGAATATAAGTATCTTAACAAAATATCGCTTAATTATTAAAAAATGAAAAATCAAAAGTTGTAAAACAAAAGTTGTAAAATAAATTAGTAATTGATTTTTATGTGGAAATATGATAGAATTACATGGTTAAAATATTTTTAGGCAATAACAAGCAACTATTGCCCATTATTTATAAGAGGTGAAAATAATGAAACCAGATATACATCCAAATTTCAAAGAAGTAACAGTACACTGTGCTTGTGGAAATACATTTACTTCAGCATCTACAAAAGACGAAGTAAAGGTAGAAATCTGCTCAGCTTGCCATCCTTTCTATACAGGACAAAGCAAGAACGTTGAAAAAGGTGGTAGAGTGGAAAAATTCAACAAAAAATTCAGCAGAAAATAAGAAGCTTATCATCGCTGAAATATTATGGCTATATCTCTTAGTTGAGGATATAGCCTTTTTATTTGCTTTTTATACGAATATATTAATATAATACTAAGCTCTATTTAAACTATAGATTCTATCTTTAGTATACTCCTTAGCATATCTTTTTCGACATCATTTTTTATAAAATATTTCCATTATTCTATTAGATTTTAGAATAAAATAAAAAATAATAGATAACATATTTCCGTTGTATTTAAGATGTCATATAAATAATATTCTTCTTTTTAAAACTATTGATGAATACTAGCTATAGTTTCAATAAACTGTAGTATTTTCTTGTATAAAGTTGATGTTTTTAATTTTTATGGATTCTTTCTATAAATTAATACTAAGGCACTTTACTACAACTTAGTTTTAATTTCTCAAATATTCCTTGATACTTCTAATTATCACATCAATAGCTACCCTATTTCTTCCGCCTTCAGGTATTATGATGTCGGCATACCTCTTAGTAGGCTCCGTGAATTGCTCGTGCATAGGTCTTACCACATTTAAATATTGATTTATAACCGACTCCATGCTACGTCCTCTCTCGTTGATATCCCTTTGCATCCTCCTAAGTATCCTTATGTCTGCATCAGTGTCTACATATATTTTGATGTCCAGTAAATCTCTCAAATTCTTGTCGTCCAGCACAAGTATGCCCTCTACTATTATAATATCGGTAGGCACTATGTGTATAGTCTCACTCTTTCTTGTATGCTCAGCAAAGTCATATACCGGCATATCTACGCTCTTACCTGACATCAGAGATTTCAAATCCCTGATAAGATGATCCATATCTATAGAATGGGGATGGTCGTAGTTGGTCTTTAATCTTTCTTCAAAGGTGATGTGACTTTGATCCTTATAATATGAATCTTGCATTATCATGGTGATACTGTTGCCCTCAAATGCCGAGTGTATTGCCTCGGCTACGGTAGTTTTACCAGAGCCTGTACCTCCTGTAATTCCAATTAATATCGGTTTTTTCATCAAGTTCTCCTGTAATTTTTAGTCTTCTATTATTCTTTTTTGCCCCAAGTTTTCAAGCAATTCCTTTTTTGCATTTACCTCTATGCTGTCGTCAAGCTTCTCCAGACTTACTTCTCCATGATTTTTCAAAAGAGCCTTTCTTATGATAAAATCAGCTAAGGCAGGGTTTTTAGGCAAGAGGGGTCCATGTATATAAGTTCCCAAGACATTATCTTTATAAAAGCCCTCAGACTTAGCTCCATAGTAGTTGCCATTGCCAAATATAACTTTGCCGAAGTAGCTTTCGTCATTACCGTAGGTTTGACCGCCATGATTTTCAAATCCAAGCACGTCAAATCTCTCTCCGTCTATTTCAACATCGAGGTAGATATTTCCAATACATCTGTCGTTGCTCTTTGACTTTTCAGTGGCATAATCGAAAAATCCAAGACCCTGTATCTTATGTCCATCAGCATTGACATAATACTGTCCAAACAGCTGATATCCTCCGCAGATAAGTAAAAAAAATGTACCGCTGTCCATGGCCTTTGCCAGCTGCGTCCTTTTTGACAGCAAATCCTTGGACAATATGAGCTGCTCCTTGTCAGCTCCACCACCCATAAATATCAGGTCATAAGAGCTGTAGTCCTTTTCCTCTCCTATACTGCAGGTATCATATATAAAGTTTATGCCTCTTTGTTCACATCTGTATTTTATAGTCATCATATTACCCTTATCACCATATAAATCCATAATATCATGATAAAGGTGCAATATTTTTAGCTCCATTTTACTCTCCAAAATTTGATATAATGAATAATTATACTATTTTCAAAATGATTTTTCAACTTTTTGAAAATATTTTCAGAAAATCATATCAAAACTTGAAAAATCATGTTATAATTTGTTGAGAAAATATACTTATATCAATCTAATGATAGCTGAAAATTTTACACTGCAGTTTTTAGGTAAATGCTTTAATAATTTGAACTGTTTGCATGTAAAATACCATCTAAAAAAGTCAATTTTATACTCTTGCTTGCAAAGCATGAATAGATACTTAAAATACAAGATTATGAAGTTTTCTATATGTAAAAGTTTAGTTTTACAATGCTTGGTGATATTTTGCAAAATATAGTATCTATAATCGCCTTTAATGTGGATATTTTCAGTATAGTTATTTTTTGATTGATCTAAGTTTGAAAATAGGAGACTTTAATGCATCATTTAGCACTTATAGCCGGCAAGCTTATACTTGTCTTACTTAAGATATTAGGTAGAAACGGAGGTTCACTCCCGGGAAAGATAGCGGTGAAAATCTGCCCTATCTTGCTTAAATATTTCAAATATCCGCAAAAAACCATATTGGTAACAGGCACAAACGGTAAGACCTCGACTGCCAACTTGATATATCAAAGCTTTGAAAAAGCGGGATATAAAACTGTTTCCAACTCAAGAGGGGACAATATAATAAACGGAATAGCAAGTCTATTGATTAAAAATTCATCACTTGACTTTAAAATCAATGCAGATGTCCTCGTACTGGAAGTTGACGAGCTTACACTGGCAAAAAATCTTCCTTATATAAATGCATCTGATATAGTGATAACAAACTTTTTCAGAGATCAGTTGGACAGGGTAGGTGAGATGGAGACCATCATACTCAAGATTCAAAACTCACTGTTAAACTACCATGGAAGACTGTATCTTAACGAAGACGATCCAAATGTCAACAGATTTGCGCATTTTGTTAAAAATGCCGAGGTTATAACTTTTGGAGTGGAAAAAGTACCTCATTCCAAAGAGAAATCTGAGGAGGCGAAGGAGGGCAGGTTCTGTCCGGTATGCGGTAGCGAGTTGATACACGACTACTACCAATATTCACACATAGGAAAATATCACTGCATATCTTGTAATTTTTCTTCAGACTTGCCTGATTTTACTGCGGAAAATATAAACTACGCCCAAAAGAGCTTTGATCTTGTTTCAAATTCAAAGAAAATCTGCACTCTACACTATAATTTGGCGGCGACATATCACATATATAATCTTACAGCTGCGTCTTGCCTATGTATTAAGCACAACTTGGATGAAAAGGTGCTTGATGATGTGTTCTCACATTTTTACCTCGGCATAGGTAGAATGGAGACTATAGAAGTCAAAAATAAGATGATACTGCTAAATTTGGTGAAAAATCCTGCCGGAGCAAATGAAATTCTAAAGTATATCGAGGATGAGAAAGGCAAAAAATCCTTTATTATCCTACTTAATGATAACTTTGCCGATGGCAAGGACATATCGTGGATATGGGATGTCAATTTTGAATATATGAGCAAGCTCGACAATGTGATTTTGACAGGAACAAGAGCCTATGAAATGGCTACGAGAGTCAAATTCTCGAGGATATGCGACAATATATCAGTGGAAAAAGACATTGATAAGTGCATAGATACTCTCTTGAGTTTTGACAGCAATCTCTATGTAATCTCGACTTATACAGGGCTGTTTGATATAAGAAAAAAGATAATTGATAGAAAGTAATAAAAAAAATGTAGGACAATATCTGAGCTTTCAAATATTAGCCTACATTTTTTATTTTAATTTTAAACACAAATTAGTATGAGTTATTTACAAGTCTTTATAATTTCATATTATCTGGCATAGTCTACCGTTCTGGTTTCTCTTAATATATTCACCTTAATTTGTCCCGGATATTCCATCTGCTCTTCTATCATCTTAGCTACATCTCTTGCAAGCTTAGGCAACAGAGCATCGTCTATCTTGTCAGGTTTAACCATTATTCGCACTTCTCTACCGGCTTGGATTGCAAAAGATTTTTCCACTTCTTCAAAAGAGTTTGCAATTTCTTCCAATTTTTCAAGACGCTTGATATATGTTTCCAAGGTCTCTCTTCTTGCTCCCGGTCTTGCTGCCGATATTGCATCTGCAGCTGTAACAATGACAGCCTCGATTGTTTGAGGTTCGTAATCTCCGTGATGAGTAGACATTGCATGTATTACTTCATCAGATTCTTTGTAACGTCTTAAAAGATCCATGCCTATTTCAACATGAGTACCTTCCATCTCATGATCAACAGCCTTGCCGATGTCATGCACGAGTCCGGCACGCTTAGCCAATTTTACATCTCCGCCAAGTTCCGCAGCTATAATTCCACAAAGATGGGAAATTTCTATCGAATGTTTAAGCACATTTTGACCGTAACTTGTCCTATAGTGCAATCTTCCAAGCAGTCTGACAAGCTCAGGGTGCATTCCGTATATTCCTGTTTCAAGCAATGCTTTTTCGCCATGTTCCTTGATTGCCTTGTCCACTTCTTTTCTTGCTTTTTCAACCATCTCTTCAATTCTTGCAGGGTGTATTCTACCGTCAGCTATCAGTTTTTCAAGGGCAATTCTTGCCACTTCTCTCCTTATAGGATCAAAGGCTGACAATACTACAGCCTCAGGCGTGTCATCTACAATCAAATCCACACCTGTAAGATTTTCAATAGCTCTTATATTTCTACCTTCACGGCCTATTATTCTACCCTTCATCTCTTCATTAGGTAGATTAACAACACTGACCGTAGTTTCCGACACCTGATCAGCCGCCACTTTTTGGATTGCATAAGCCACTATCTCTCTTGCATTTTTTTCAGCTTCATCTTTAGCCTTTGTTTCGAGCTCTTTTATCTTTGCAGAAAGTTCATATTTGAGATCTCTTTCAGCTGCATCAAGCACCTGTTTTCTTGCCTCATCGACTGTCAGATTGGATACTTCTTCCAATTTACGCAGTTGTTGCTCTCTTATCTCATCTATCTTACTTTCACGCTCTTTTAATTTTTGCTCGGTATCTGATAATTTCTTGTCTTTTTCATCTACTTGACCAATTTTTTTATCAAGCTGTTCTTCCTTTTGTACAAGACGCCTTTCAAATTTTTGCAGTTCATTTCTTCTGTCCTTGTACTCTTTATCGTGTTCCTGACGCATCTTGTGTATTTCTTCCTTAGCTTCAAGAACCTTCTCTTTTTTTGACGCCTCTGCGTCTTTTTGAGCATTTTCAACCAAGTTTTTGGCATAGGTTTCAGCAGATATAATCTTTTTTTCCGCAACTGTCTTTCTGACTATATATCCTACTGCAAAAGACAAAAATGAGAAAATAAATACCATTGCCAATACTTTAAAATCCATAACTATGACCACCTCCCTTAATCTCTTTTAAAGGGAAATAATCATACACAATACATAAAGGCTGTGTAAAACAGTATAAAATTGTTGTTTTTAAAAATATGTGAACACTTATAAATCTATAAATTTCAAATATGATAAACTTTTTAATACATATAATTTACAGTTGTATCCTTTAATTTTAATGTTATTGATTACTCCCTTTCGCTGAGACTTGATTTTTTTAACATTTTCATATTCTAATTTAATTTAAAAATAACTTACCATATTATTGTAATATGATTGTAAAATTATGTCAAGAATTATAAGGAACAAATTTATATTTTGGATATGTTAAAACAGAACATTTTCAATAAATTTATAATAATAGTTTGGATATGAAAAAATAGGAGCCTGAAAATTAATTCAGACTCCTTATCACAAATCTTAGCTTGGGAATACAACCACAAGCATCATCTTAAATTGTTCTATTGCATAAACGCTGTGAGGCTTTCTTGATGGCATTATTATGCTTTCTCCGGCAGAAACTATATATTCCTTACCGTCTATGATAAACTT
Source organism: uncultured Peptostreptococcaceae bacterium (assembly GCA_963521605.1). GTDB lineage: Bacteria > Bacillota > Clostridia > Peptostreptococcales > Filifactoraceae > Peptoanaerobacter. Next base: position 9,754 of record CAUQVF010000039.1, read on the forward strand.
TCCCTTGCCTTCAAGCACGTTGACCATAGCGTCGCCATCTGACTCATGTGTGCTTATTTCTTCGTCCTTGTCGAAGGCAAAGATTGTTATGCTTACATGCTTATTTTGTGCAAGAGTCTTGCTCACTATTTGACCTTCTTGTATAATAACTTGCCCTGCAAGGTTTGTAACTTCTTCTACCGGGAAATTTTTTATTATCTTGCTCATGAAAATATCTCCTTTTATTAATAATTGAATTATATTAAATTATAAATGACATAAATCCCTTATCTAAAAATTTTTTGCTTGATATATCACAAGCTCGTTTGAGTAAAAAAGAGAATTTTAATGTCTATTACCATAAATTTTTACTTATATCAATATGTCAAAAAACATATTATAAATAAAAATTAATATCATATATATTTTCTACCAATTATTGACAAATTTAAACAGTTTATAGCAAAACTCTTAAAAATGCAAGTAAAATATAGTGGCTAAAATGTTTGTTATTATGCGATAAAAAGTTGGCATGTCAAAACTATTTACACTCCCAACTTTGATTTTAAAATTACTATGCTACAAATTCGTTATCTCATATACTTCTGTATGAATCCATTTATTATTAATTTGCAAATCATTTTCTATAATCCTGCTAAATGTAAAGCCATTTTTTTTAAGTACTTTCTTAGACGCAAAATTATCTGTTGCTGTTCCCGCAATAATTTTATTTAAAGCATAAATATTGAATGCTTTATCTAAAACAATTTTAACTGCCTCACTTGCATAACCTAAATTAGTATAATTTTCTCCTATTCTATATCCAAGTTCAGCTGTTTTTTTATCATTTCCAAAAATAATTAAATTGATTCTTCCGACAATAACACCTTGAAAATTTCTTATAAGGTACATGTAAACTTCGTGATTGTCTTGTTCAACTAACAATTCATTTGTAATTTCTTTAAAACTTTCTAAATCAAAATAGTTAATTGGTCTAGGAAGTAAATTCTGCTCAAAATATTTTTTATTTTCTTTTTCAAAAAAATATATATCAATACTATTTTCTTTAGACATCAGTTCTAAACTTATCATCTTAAATCGTCCCTCATATTTAGCTAAATTTAAATTTATACCATCATTATAAGTTAACATAATAAACAACTATAGTATTTATTCTATCAAAAAGTCCATTCATTGAAATTTCGTATTTTCACTTAATTTTGCTCATCTTCTTTCTTTTCATAATCATAATCAAAGTTAATCACATCATTGGGCATACAATCAAGTGCCGTGCATATCCTTTCAAGGTTTTTGAATGTAATTAGTTTATTTTTACCAATCTTTATTTTTAAGCATCAAAAAAGGAAGTATCGACTATTTGCTTTTACTTCCTCTTAGTAATATCATGTTTAGTAGTTTTACTTCGACAAAGCAGAAATTATCAGTTCAATTCCAAGCTCATTAAAACAAGTTCTTGCAAAGCTTTGTACGGAAAATAAAACTGGCTATTCTTCTGAAGTATGTTCTATAACATTATAGTTTAATGCAAAGTGTAGCTATATAGTCAT
>CAUQVF010000040.1:0-10783 GCA_963521605.1 uncultured Peptostreptococcaceae bacterium
GTATTTAACAATAGTAGAGGTGTTTTTACACCCCCACTATTGACAAAGAACCTAACTTTATACAAAAAGCAAACTAAGAATAGTAAGGTAAAAAGTTGACACAACAAACTTAAAGTGTCGGATTTTATACTATTACTTAAAGAATAATTGCTAAAATGTTCTTAGACAATTTGTAATATTCTATAACTATGACTATTATCCATAAATTAATTAGATAATAGTATGCTGATAATAATTACAAAAGGTGATAAATGATAGTTTCAAAATTATTTGAAATATCTTTCATCACCTTTTTTGTAATTCTATATTAAACACTTACATACTACTTACAATTTCTTCCTTACAGTAGACACTTACACTACCGTCTTGCACCTTAAATACAGCAAAACCGTCTTCTCCAATAGTAACTTTTTCATCAGAATTTCCAAGTATATCTACCCAAATCTGCCCCTTGTGTTTTTCACCAACATAGATATTCTTTTCACTTTGCACACTGTCGGTCAAAATAACTGCAAATCCGTCATCATTACTTTTTTCATCGCCTTCAAAACTCCATCCTATGACACTTTCTTCATCCAAATAGTCGTTTACTTTACCATACATAAGATTATGTCTGACAAAGAGAAGTTTATCTATAGTTTCCTTAAATGCTGGTACATCACTATGCTCCATGCCGTAGTAATGACCGTAGAATATACAAGGATAGCCGGTATCTCTGAGCAATATAAGGCTATAGGCATGAGGAATAAACCAATTTTGTACAGGACTTTGAAGTGCCTGTCCTTTTTGTGTATCGTGATTGTCCACAAATGTTACAGACTTGGTAGGATTCTCCTTTGTAAGAGTATCTTTGAATATATTTCTCAAATCAAAATTTCCATTACTTGTGCTTACAGTATGAAATTTTTCATGAAGTGGTACGTCAAAGAGCGACATACATTCATCAGTATTTTCCAAATATTCCTTTAAAACATTGATATCGTTATGCCAATATTCTCCTACAGCAAAAAATTCCTTATCATATACATCTCTCAAGTTTCCAAGCCATTTTGGATAGAAATTGTAATCAATATGTTTTACCGCATCCAATCTGAATCCGTCAAGACCTGTAGTTCTGACATACCAATCTCCCCAAATCAAGAGTTGATTTACAACTTTCTTATTTCCAAAGCAAAGGTCCGCTCCCATCAGATAGTCATAGTTTTCATTTTCTTTATCTACTCCGCTATCCCAAGGAACTCCCTCGAAATTATAAATTCCTGACTTTTGTCTTTGCTGATCCCAATCAATACCGTCAAAGCAGTCCTTTGTCCATATAAAGTCGCTATATTTCCCTCCTCTTGCTGGAAAAGTAAACTTTGTCCAAGCTGATATTTCCTTTGCTTCAGAAATATTTTTGTTCCTATCGGAAGAGTCCTGTTCTATTGCCATGACTTTCTCAGACTCATCCGCTCCCATCATATGATTGAGCACAATGTCACAATATACGTCGATGTCATTTTCTTGGAGTTTTTTAATACAGTTTAAATACTGCTCTCTCGTGCCATATTTTGTAGCTATGCCACCCTTTTGGTCGAACTCTCCCAAGTCATAGATGTCGTATACTCCATATCCCACATCACTTTTACCTCCTTGACCCTTATATGCCGGTGGTAGCCAAACAGCAGTTATACCCGCTTTTGAAAGCTCTGCTGACATTTGAGCAAGCTTATCCCAGTGAGAGCAGTCATCAGGTAGATACCATTCAAAGGTCTGCATCATTACTCCATGTAGCTTCTTGTCCATAAGATACCTCCTGTCTCAAAATACATTAACTTTTCATAATATAATTAGAATTAATAAATTCTAATTATATGGTAGCCGTTTTCGTATAATAAATCAGATATTTCTTCAATATGCGCATGACCATTTGTCTCTACTGTCACTTCAAGAGAAACATTGTTAAATCTGTTATATGATTTGAATTGATTGTGATCAAGTTTTATTACATTCGCCTTTGAATCTGCCAATATCTTTGAAATCTTGACAAGTTGACCCGGGACGTCCGGCAAGGTAACAGAAAAACAAAATGTTCTTCCCATTGAAATAAGTCCCTTGTTTATCATTGATGACATGGTAAGCACATCTATATTTCCACCGCTTATAAGTGAAACAATCTTCTTATTCTTTGATTTTAACTTACTAAGTGCGGCTATACTCAAGGATCCTGAATTTTCAGATACCAACTTGTGATTTTGGAGTAGAGACAGATATGCTTCCATTATTTCAAAGTCTGTCACTTCTATTATATCGCTTACTGTATTTTTGATGATGTCGTAGCAAATTTCTCCCGGATTTTTCACTGCCACACCATCAGCTATCGTGGATACGGAATTAAGATTGGTAATATGTCCGTTGATTAATGACGAGTGCATTGCATTTGCTCCTGTAGGCTCTACCCCTATTACCTTTATCTTAGGATTTATTTTAAGAGCTGAAAGAGCAACGCCTGAGATAAGTCCGCCACCGCCTACCGGCACTAAGATGCAATCTGCATCAGGCAGGTCTTCCAAAATTTCATTTGCTATAGTGCCCTGACCTTCAATGACATCCACATCGTTAAAAGGGTGAATGAAGGTATATCCGTGTTCTTTTTCCAATTTTTTAGATGCTTCATAGGCTTCATCGTATACTTCACCGCTTAATACCACATCCACTCCGTAGCTCTTAGTAGCATTTACCTTTATGAGAGGAGAGGTCTCAGGCATTACTATTGTAGCCTTAATACCTAATTTTTTGGCAGAAAATGCCACTCCCTGAGCGTGATTTCCGGCAGATGCACATATTACTCCCCTGCTTTTTTCTTCTTCACTGAGCTTTCTCATCTTATTATATGCTCCTCTTATCTTGAAAGAGCCGGTTTTTTGCAAACACTCAGGCTTTAAGTATATCTCATTGCCATAAGTGTCGCTGAGCTTCTCACTGTGAAGAAGAGGTGTCTTTCTTATCACATCTTGCATTGCCACTCTTGCAGCCGCAGAATCTATGCTGTTTTTAAGCTGTTCAAAATCTATGTTGTTATATTTCATTAAATTCCCCCTATTATATTCTTTTTATCTTGTAATGATAAAATACTCAAATAAATTTTTATTATTATGAAATTTTTTGATTATACCAATATTAATAGAACTATGTATATTTTCATTTCTTGACTTTCATTTTAAAGTTAAGATTTTAGAATAGTTGAACAAAGTTCTATATAAATTTATCCATTAATGAATATAATATTAGTATTAATTATTAAAATAAAATAATATTATGTTTTTGCTATAATGTCAATAAAAAAATAGGCACATCTTATAGACATGCCTATATTCCTATTCAGTGAAGAAATCTCTTAATTTATCTAAAAAGTTCTTACTTTGTTGATTTACCTCGTCTCCTGTTACCCTTGCATACTCCCTTAATGCTTCTTTTTGTTTTTCAGAAAGTGATTTTGGTACTTCAACTATTACCTTTATAAGTTGATCTCCCCTTGATTTTGAGTGTAGTCTTGTTATACCCTTTGACCTTAGTCTAAATACAGTACCGCTTTGAGTGCCCTCAGGTATCTTGTATTTTACCTTACCGTCAAGTGTAGGTACTTCCACCTCATCACCAAGTGCAGCCTGTACAAATGTGATAGGCATCTCCAAATGAACGTCGTAGCCTTCACGTTTAAATATCTTATGCTTTTGTATAGTAACAACAACCTGCAAATCTCCCTTAGGCCCTCCGTTATAGCCGGCTTGACCTTGTCCGCTTACTCTCAATATATTTTGATCGTCTATACCTGCAGGTATGTCTACAGTAACTTTTCTCTTTTCCTTTATTCTTCCTGTGCCTTTACAATGAGTACATTTTTCAGTTATTCTTTCGCCTGTTCCGTTACAGTCATGACATACGCTTTGGTTCATCATTGTACCAAGAGGTGTCCTTACAGTATTTGTTATTACGCCCTCGCCGTTACAAGTAGTACATTTTTCCTTAGCTGTACCGTCTTTTGCGCCTGTACCCTTACAGAATTGACAGTTTTCCTCTATTGGTACTTCTATTTCTTTTTTTACGCCAAATGCTGCCTCTTCAAATGTAATATTGAGTCTGATACGAACATCTTGACCTTTTCTTGGTGCCTTTGCGCTGTTTCTCCTGTTTCCTGAAGAAAATCCACCGAAACCGCCAAATCCGCCACCACCGAAAAGATCTGAAAATATGTCACCGAAGTCAAATTCGCCGGAGAACCCACCACCTGAAAATCCTCCACCTTGTGCATTGTAAGCATCAGGTCCGAATCTGTCATACTTAGCCCTCTTATCCTTATCGGATAAGACTTCATAAGCCTCGTTGATTTCTTTGAATTTTTCTTCAGCTTCCTTATTTCCCTGATTTTTATCAGGGTGATATTTCATTGCAAGTTTTCTATATGCTTTTTTTATCTCTTGGTCACTGGCATCCTTGTTGACACCGAGCAACTCGTAAAAATCTTTCTTTCCTGCCATATTTTTTTCTCACCACCTTCTCTTTGCACAACCTATACTGATATATGCAGATAACAATACTAACATATTTTTAAAACTTAAATCAAGTACTTTTTCAGCACCTGATTCAAGTCTTATCTCATATATTATTTATTATCGTCGTCTTTTACTTCAGTATAATCTGCGTCAACTACTCCGTCATCTTGAGAAGGTGCATCTTGTGGAGCTTCTCCTGCATTTTGTGCGTTTTGAGCACTTTGTGCTTGTTCGTACAACTTTTGAGATATAGGCTCGAAAGATTTCATCAATTTTTCAATACCGTCTCTTATTTCTTTTGCAGTAGAGGCAGAATTGTCTTTAAGTTTCTTAAGATCTTCTATAGCTCCTTCAACTGCTGATTTTTCTCCTTCTGTTACCTTGTCACCAAGGTCAGCAAGTGTTTTTTCAGTTTGATAAATTGTATTTTCAGCATGATTTACAGCTTCAACTCTTTCTTTCTTTTTCTTGTCTTCTTCTTCGTGCATCTTTGCTTCTTGCACTTTTTTATTGATTTCATCTTCTGATAGATTTGTTGAAGATGTTATAGTTATCTTATTTTCCTTACCTGTTCCCAAGTCTTTAGCAGTAACGTGAACGATACCGTTTGAGTCTATATCGAATGTTACTTCTATTTGCGGCATTCCCCTTCTTGCAGGAGGTATCTCATCAAGTCTGAATCTTCCAAGAGTTATATTTCCATCTGCAAATTCTCTTTCACCTTGCAATACATGGATATCAACAGCACTTTGATTGTCTTCTGCTGTAGAAAATACCTGTGATTTCTTAGTAGGTATTGTAGTATTTCTTTCTATTATTTTAGTGAATACTCCACCCAATGTTTCTATACCAAGTGAAAGTGGAGTAACGTCAAGCAACAATACGTCTTTGACATCTCCTGCCAATACACCGGCTTGGATTGCAGCACCAAGAGCCACACACTCATCAGGGTTGATGCCCTTTGAAGGTTCTTTTCCTGTGAATTTCTTTATAGCTTCTTGAACAGCAGGTATTCTTGTAGAGCCGCCTACCAACAATATCTTAGCCAAGTCATTTACGCTTAGACCTGAGTCTTGAAGAGCCTTTCTTGTAGGTTCCATAGTTTGTTCTACAAGGTGAGCAGTCAATTCGTTGAATTTTGCTCTTGTAATGTCCATGTTAAGGTGCTTAGGACCTTCAGAAGTTGCAGTTATAAATGGTAGGTTGATATTTGTAGATAATGTTGAAGATAATTCCTTTTTAGCCTTTTCTGCAGCATCTTTAAGTCTTTGAGCAGACATCTTATCTTTTCTAAGGTCTACACCGTCAGTTTTCATAAATTCTTCTGATATATAGTTTACCAATACATCATCAAAATCATCTCCACCAAGCTTGTTGTTACCGCTTGTTGCAAGCACTTCGAAAGTACCGTCTGCAATTTCAAGTATGCTGACGTCAAATGTACCGCCACCAAGGTCAAATACCAATATCTTTTCTTCTACTCCGTCTTTATCTACACCATAAGCCAATGCAGCTGCTGTAGGTTCGTTTATTATTCTTTTTACATCAAGTCCTGCTATCTTTCCGGCATCCTTTGTAGCCTGTCTTTGTGCGTCAGTAAAGTATGCAGGAACTGTTATTACCGCTTCTGTTACCTTTTCTCCAAGATAGCTTTCAGCATCAGCTTTCAACTTTTGAAGTATGATTGCTGATATTTCTTGTGGAGAGTAGTTTTTACCATCTATAGTAACCTTATAATCTCTACCCATTTCTCTTTTTATAGATGATATAGTTCTGTCAGGATTTGTTACAGCCTGTCTTTTAGCAGGTTCCCCTACTATTCTTTCTCCATCTTTTGAAAATGCCACTACTGAAGGTGTAGTTCTCATTCCTTCAGTATTTGATATTACGACTGCTTCTCCACCTTCCATTACTGCTACGCAAGAGTTTGTTGTTCCTAAATCTATTCCTATTGTTTTAGCCATTTTAAATTTCCTCCGTTATTATTAATTAATAAAATTATGATTGTAACATTGTTTTGTTTTTAGTTATTATTTTAAATATTTATATAAAACCGCATTTACAAGCAATTGCTATACTGAAAGACTTTAAATAGCATAAAAATTCTAAATCAATTCTATCTAAGCATCCTAAATTACAGTTAAAATCAAAATAATTAAGACTAAACTTTTACATTATTTTATTAAGTTTCAGTACAAAAAGATGATTTGTAAACACAGTGAAACAAGATTATTGTGATACCTTAACCATTGAAGGACGTATCACCTTTTCTTTAAGTTTATATCCTTTTTGAAAGACTTCCAAGACCTTATTCTTTTCGTCAGCTTCCTCCTGCATTACTGCGTGGTGGAAGTTAGGATCAAACTCCTGTCCTAAGGCATCTATTTCTTCCAATCCGTTTTTGAAAAGTGTATCTTCAAGTTGTTTCTTAATCATTATTACACCTTGTAAAAACGGTGTGTCATTATCTTTTTCACTCTCAATTGCTCTATCAAAGTTATCCAATACCAAGAGCAGTTGAGTAATTATATTTTCGTTGGCAAATGTTGATATATCCTGCATCTCCTTTGCCACTCTCTTCTTGTAATTCATAAATTCTGCCTGTGTTCTTTGAGCCAAATCTTTCATCTGATCGACTTGTCCTTGGAGTTCTTCAAGTTGTTTTTGTTGTTCATCCATCTCTTTTTGAGTTTCGTCACAAGCATTTTCAACTTCGCTATTTTCTTTTATTTCATCCGTCTCTATCTCCGAATTAATTTCTTTTTTTTCTTTTAGATTGTTATTTTCCATTTCTCCTCCTTACAGCTCATCCAAACACTTGCTGATATATCTCATTAATGAATACGCCTTACCGTAATCCATACGCTTAGGACCTATAATACCGAACTTACCCACCATTCTGCCATCCAACCTGAAATTGGCGGTGATGATTGAGCAATTATCCAGTACATCTCCCATCGACTTGTCGCCTATTATTATATTGACATTATCTTTGGTTACTCCATGATTTTGGAGCACTTCCACAAGCTCATCCTTATTGTCAAGCAAAGTCAAAAAAGACTTCACTGTGGATATATCATTAAACTCAGGATAATTAAATATATTATTTGTACCCTTTAACATTATGCTAAACGGTGTATCTTGTAAAACACTGCTATTTATTGTATTTAGCATATTGTCCAGCAATTCATCATACCACATTATCTCGGACTTGACATATTGTACGAATTTATCACCTAAAGAATATATGTCCTTTCCTATAATCTGATCTTTTATAGTCTGAGATATAATCTGAATTTTCTCAGCGTCTATCTCTTTTTCGATGTATATATTCTTGCTGTTAACTGTGCCATCTTCCATTACCATTATCATCACTATCTGATGTTCGCTGACCTTTACCATGTCAAAGTGACTTATCTTATTTTCTTTTTCTTCGCTTGCCTTCATTATCGCTATGGAAGTATAGTTTGTCAAAGAAGTCAGAATATTTACAGTTTCATCAAGTAAATTTTGAATTTGATTTATATTATTATCCAGAGTTTTTCTGATTAGTTCTTTTTCCTTAAGTTCCAAAGTATTATCCTTCATCAGCTCATCCACATACAGTGCATACGCCATCTGTGAAGGCACTCTACCGGCAGAAACGTGAGGTGAGATAAGGTAGCCCATATCTTCAAGATCAGACATCTCGTTACGAATAGTAGCTGCGCTTATTGCAAGATCTTTATTTTTGGATATCGTCCTTGAGCCTATCGGTTCTGCAGTGGATATATACTCTTCCACTATGAACTTGAGTATTTTCATTTTCCTTTCGCTAAGATTTGTTTTCATATCTATCTTCCTTTAATTTCCGGATAAGTTTTTATTTTTTTTGTTAGCACTCTTTAACATCGAGTGCTAACTACAGATATTATCTTACTACTTTTATTTGTGTTTGTCAACAATAATTAAAAAATTTTTTTATTTATTTTTTTACCATAAAAATTATTTTGAATATTTTGTTCTACTTTTTATATTACATAGTTATTACAATAATAATAAATTTTTCTTTCTTAACTTTCAACTTATACTATTATATACTTAATATAAGGATCTTTTTCATAAATAGTTTTTGAAAAATAGCATATGATTTATGACTTTATTGTAAATTACTAAAAATATTTTATCCATTATTACACTATGTTTTTGGATTTACTGTAAATTCCACATACTTAAATAAATATCTTTTCATATTTCATACAAAAACTCAAAAAAACATGTAATTATATCTCAACAAAGCTATTGGAAATAGCTATAACATCCAACGTAGCTTTAATACTAAAATCTAATAGTATCCATAGTTTAAATAGAGTTTAGTATTAAATGGATAATTGCCATCATAAATGGTGATTAGTACCAGATAGAGTTTGCTATTAGACACGAAAAAGAGAGCCGAAGCTCTCTAATGCATTTTAACACTATATCTATGATTTTTAAGACTGTGTAGTTTTTTTAAACTAACATTGTCTAATCAATTTTAGTATTGATATTTAGTGTTCCTCTATATCTGTCATTAATTCATAATACAAAGATTGATATTTGGATTTTATAACGCTTGTATCTGAAAGATAGTCCATGAGGCTGCGTTTTTTGTAAGAAAATGCCGTGAATATAAATGTTAAAAATAGAGGTATCATTATTATCTTACCGGCAAACTCTCTTACAAATACTGTAGAAAACGCTAATTTATTCCCCTTATCTTCTACTACTTTAATTCCTGTCAACATCTTTCCTATACTTTGACCATCAAAAAGATATACAAATACAAATGAATAAAAAGCAAACAAAACCATATAGACTATACCGATTGACATAGGAATATAGCTTTCTATATCAAAGTATACTGCTATATTCATCAATCCTGCTACAAAGACTGCGTCAACAAAAAACGCAACACATCTTATCCAAAATCCCGCATACATATCAGATGAAATTAAAGTCATTATATCACTTGTACTTTGAGAAATTATCTGAGATCTTCTTAGATGATTTGAGTCATCTCTATCATTGAAAGTAGGAACTTTTTTCTCAAGCTCTTCAAGCTTAGCTTTTTCTACCTGTGTTGTTTTATTTTCAACAGCTATTTTTGCATTTACATCTTGAGATTTTGCTTTGTTTTGTGCATTATCCTCTTTTTGTTTTATTTCTGTTTTGGCATCTTTAGTTTCAACAGCTTTGTTTTGCACTATTTTTTCAGTCTCTGATACCTTTGCTTCAGTTGTTTTAACATCTTTACTTAGTTTATTGTCCTTTGAGCTTGTCTGTTGTACTGTCTTAACTTCCGCTTCTTTTACTACATTATTTTTAGCAGTATTTTTTTCAGCATTTTTATCCGCTTTTTTATTCTTTTTATTCTTTTTGCCGGATTCTATATCCAGATTATTGTCTACTATTACTGTTTCGTGCTTAGGTAGTTTTATTGGTGGCGGAGGTGCCTGTACCTCGTCATGTTGACTTTGAGCATTAAATTTACTTTGTTGTACATTATTTTGAGTATTTTGCACTGTAGCTGTATCTTGTGCTTGTTTTTGACTTTGTTCCTGTACATTTTGCACTTGTTTTTGTGTTTGCACTTGAACGTTTTGGTCAGTATTTGCTACATTTTGTGTTTGTACTTTTACATTTGAGTTATCAGCAGTATCTTGCTGATTTTGACTTGTATTTTTTACCTTAGTATCTGTTTTTTCATCAAGTGACTTTTTCTTCAGCATATCCAAGTTATTGTCTACTATCACAGTTTCATGTTTAGGTAGTTTTATCGGAGGCAATGGATGAGCCGGCTCAGTTTTAACTTCTGCTTTTATTCCCTGATTTATATCTTTTGAATTTTGATTATTATCCTTATTAGGGACTTCACTTTTTTGTACATTTTGCGCTGTTGATGTATTTTGTGCTTGAATTTGTACTTTATCTTCAGCAGAACTTTGCGCATTTTGATTTGTATTTACAACCTTAGCGTCTGTATTAGCAGGAGCCACCTTTTTTCTTGGCATATCCAAGTTGTTATCTACTATAACAGTATCGTGTTTAGGTAGCTTTATAGGTGGAGGAGCTACCGTTTCAGCTTTTTCTTCCTTCTTCGCCTCATTAGTAGGCATTTGCGAACTTTGAGTATTTGATGTACTTTGTTGTGAACTTACAGGACTTGCTGTATTTTTTTGTTCAGCTGTATTTTGTGTTTCACTTTGCACAGCATTGTCAGTTTTATTTTG
>CAUQVF010000041.1:0-10604 GCA_963521605.1 uncultured Peptostreptococcaceae bacterium
ATTTTTGATATACTTTTTTATATTTTATCTCCCCCATATTTATTATAGAGCCTATATCTATTCAAAAAAATAGTGATACCTCTTGGATATCACTATTTTTTGATTTTATAAAACTTCAATATTTAATTTTATAATTTATCTCTTATAAATGCCATATATCCTCGTTGTAGTCTGCTATAGTCCTATCTGATGAGAAATATCCCGCCTTAGCGATGTTTATAAGCATTTTTTGTGCCCATTTTTCCTTTACTTTGTAAGATTTTATCAACTTGTCTTTTACTGCTATATAATCTTCCAAATCTATAAGAGCCATAAAGTAGTCTTTTGTAGTTATGTCTCTATGCAGTCTTGTAAGGGATTCCTTATCCCCTGCACTTAGCATAGGCTTTGAAATCAAGAAATCTACAGCACTTTTTATTACTTCACTGTTTGAATAGTAGTCTTTTGGTGAGTAAGATGACTTCTTGTAAAGTCTTATTATCTGCTTGCTTGACTTACCGAAGATACTTATGTTTTTCTTGCCTACAAGATCAGCAATCTCAACATTTGCTCCATCCATAGTGCCCAGTGTTATAGCTCCGTTGAGCATCAACTTCATATTACCTGTACCTGATGCCTCTTTTGATGCAAGCGAAATCTGCTCTGATATATCAGCTGCAGGTATTATCTTTTGTGCGTAAGATACATTGTAGTTTTGCACCATTACTACCTTGATATATTTTTTTACAGTTTCATCTTCATCTATTATCTGTTGCAAACATAAGATGGCATGGATTATATCTTTGGCAATAGTATAAGCCGGAGCTGCCTTACCTCCGAATATAAATGTTATGGAGTTTTTCGGATATATACCCTGCTTTATTTCAAGATATTTGTTGATGATATAAAGCAAGTTCATCTGTTGTCTCTTGTATTCGTGAATTCTCTTTATCTGTACGTCAAATATAGAGCGTGGATTTACATCTATCTTTTCATGCTTTCTTATATAATTTGCAAGCTGTGTCTTCCTATGTTGCTTTATAGTTTGCAGTTGCTTGAGCACTACCTTGTCATCTATGAACTTAGCAAGCTCTTCAAGTTTTGTAGCGTCTTTCTTATAATCATCACCAATAAGAGAAGTGATGTAGTCTGCCAACTCCTTATTAGTGTGGAGCAACCAACGTCTGAAAGTTATGCCGTTTGTCTTATTATTGAATTTTTCAGGATAGATGTTATAAAAAGCTGCCAATTCCTCTTTTTTGAGTATGTCAGTGTGAAGTTTTGCCACACCGTTGACATTTGATGAAAAATGTATAGCTATATTAGCCATATGAACCCTATGTTCTTTGTCTATTATATATACTTTTTTATCTTTTACTATCTCTTTTACATAGGTATTGAGTCTTTCTATAGTCATCATCAACTGAGGTACTACAGCTTTCAAAAATGCATAAGGCCATTTTTCGAGAGCCTCAGCCAAAATAGTGTGATTAGTATAATTGACTGTCTTTGTAACTATTTCTACAGCATCTTCAAAGCTTATACCTTCTTTTTCGAGCAATCTTATAAGCTCTGGTATTATAAGTGTAGGATGAGTGTCATTAATTTGAATTACAACATATTTGTGTAAATCTTTGACATCATGTCCCTTGTCCTTAAGTTCCTTCAATATAAGCTGTGCTCCACAACTTACCATGAAATATTGTTGATAAATTCTTAAAAGCTTACCTCTGTCGTCTGAGTCATCAGGATATAGAAATAAAGTAAGGTTTTGAGATATATCACTTTTGTCAAAGTATATGCCCTCTTTTACTATCCTCTCATCCACTGTGTCAATATCAAACAGGTGTAGGTAGTTATATCCTTGATTGTATCCCATTACCGGAATGTCGTACATACGAGCGTTAACTGTATGCTCTCCAAATTCCACTTCAAATTTCACATCAGTCTCAGTAAGAAATGTTTGCTTGTTCATCCAAGGATTTATCTCTTCGTACTGCTTGTTTTCTATGAACATTTGTTTGAAAAGTCCAAAGTGATAGTTAATACCTACTCCGTCTCCATTTAGTCCAAGAGTTGCTATGGAGTCAAGGAAACATGCAGCCAATCTCCCAAGTCCACCGTTACCAAGTGACGGTTCATCTTCAATTTCTTCTATATCTTCTATCTTAAACTTGTTTTCTTCAAGAATCTTGCATACCTCATCATAGATACCAAGATTTATAAGATTGTTTGACAACAGCTTTCCTATAAGGAATTCTGCTGATACATAGTAGAGCTTTCTATCTCCTGTGATTTTCTTCTTTTTTTCAATTTCTTCTTTAGTAAATGCCATCAAAGTTTCAAATACCTGACTTTTACTTAATTTCTTAAAATCTTTTTTGTATTCGATATTAGCAAGCCTATTCAGTCTTTCTTCTATCATTAGTCACCCCTGTAGTTTTAACAATACCGTTTTTAACTTTTTGCTTTATTTATTATTTGGAAAAATTGAAATATTCAAAATTTTTCTCAGTTCTTTCAAGTATACCACAAAAATATATTTTAAAACTGTAAAAAATACAAATTTGCCTTGGCGCTAAAAAAGTGACTATTTGAGATTTTCTAATAATTTTACTGTAAAGTCCCACATTCTCTTTGCTGATGAAATGCTTATCCTCTCCCTTGGTGAATGCACATCATACATAAATGGTCCGTAACTTATCATATCGCAATCACTAAGGACTTTTTTGAGCAATCCGCACTCAAGTCCGGCGTGAATCAGATCTATCTTACCCTCTTTGTCAAATATCTCTTTATAAGTTGAAAGGGCTATGTCTCTTATCTGACTTTCACGTTCAAACTGCCATGCAGGATATCTGTTTTTAAGCTCAAATTTTGCATTTAAGACTCTTGCAAGTGCACTTAGATCTTCTATCATCATATCAAGCTGACTTTCTACAGATGATCTTATTGACGTCAAAAGCAAGATTTGAGAGCCTTCTCTTTTTAATATCGCATTATTCAAAGAAGTCTGAACTAAATCTTCAACATCATTAGACATTATTACTACCTGATCTTTTACAATTAGAAAGTAATCTATGAGCCTATTTGTCAATTCTTTTGTAAATACTGTCTCAAGTTTGCATTTTCCAATTTCAACCTTTAGATTTTCATCTTGTACCTTGTACTCGTCTTTTATCTCCTGTATTATTTTTTTTGCTACTTCATTTGCCTTGTCATAGTCGGATACGGCTATCTCAGCAGCAGCAAAGTCAGGTATAGCATTGTGTTTTATACCGCCTGATATACTTGATATCTTTACATCTGTATACTTTCTGATTTGATTTATAATTCTAAATATTACTTTTATGGCATTGGCTCTTTGATATTTTATCATCATTCCTGAGTGTCCGCCCTTTAGACCGCTCACACTAATCTTCATGGCATCTTTCAAGTCGTTTTTTTCTTCTTCGATGTCAAAAGTTGTCTCTGCCATTACTCCACCAGCACAACCTGATAAAAATACTCCCTCTTCTTCCGAGTCTATATTTATCAGTCTTTTACCGACGAGCATTCCTTCTTTTATATTTGCAGCTCCTTGCATGCCTGTCTCTTCATTTGTAGTGATGAGCACTTCAAGAGCAGGATGTTTGTAATCTCCGTCAAGTATTGCAAGTGCATAAGCTACAGCTATTCCATCATCTCCACCGAGTGTAGTACCATCTGCCCTTAGAAAATCTCCGTCCACTATCATCTTTATAGGATCTTTTCTAAAATCATGTTTGCTGTTGTCTTCTTTTACGCATACCATGTCCATATGCCCTTGTATTATCACCGGCTTTGAATTTTCATAGCCAGCTGACGCCTTTTTCTTGATTATTACGTTATATTCTTCATCTTGTATCACTTCAAGATTTCTCTTCTTGGCAAAATCTACCAAGAAATTTGAAATTTCCTCTTCATGTCCTGACTCTCTTGGTATCTGATTTATCTTATAAAACCAATCAAAGACTTGCTTAGGTTCTAAATTTAATGACATTAAGCTTCTCCTTTATTTTAAAATTTATACTTATTAATAATGTTTGAAATAGCTAAATAACTTTTGAATTAAAAGCTTTTTTCCAACTTTACTTCTTAATAAAATATATTTTTATTTCAACATATTATATAAAATCTTATTTTAACTATAGTAAGCCTTGGAATAACTTACAAAAAACTTCTCAGTAGAAAACACATTGATTATCTTCATACCCACAAAACCCAGTGCTATTACTTCTTTTTGCCTTTCTGTATCTGTATTTAGCACACTATATTGCTCAGGCACCTCCTCAAGTGTCTTGCCTATCTCCAATTGTACGAGATACCTCATTACAGGATTGTATTTTTCATTTCCATAAAGCTCTTGAATGTCAAAAATAGTGTAGTTAAGCCCAAGATAGTTTTGAATTGAGTGATAATTCATAGGAGAAACAGTGGATAGCAAGTATTTATAGCCTTCTTGCAAATAGATATACTCACATATGAGCATCAGCTTTCTTTGGAGCTGATTACCTCTGTATGGAGGCAAAACGCAGAGTGTATCAAGAAGTACAGTCTTTGCAATATCTTCTCCTTCTATATTTGCAAGTTTTATCATATAGTTTTCTTCATCACATAAATCTGTAATTGTAATGGCTGCAAGATTACCATTTTCAAATACTCCGATAAATTTCCCGCCACGAGAGTATATGCTCTTGTTTTCTTCAAGTGAATTTCTGGCAAAAAGCATACGAGTAGTGCTTTTGCTCATTATATCAAAAAATTCTTCCAATTTTTCTATATAATCTTCATCCAAGATATAGTATTCAAAAACCTCATCTCTTTTGAATTTGATTTTTTTCATCTTGTAAAAATCTTGCTTTATTTGCTCTATATCAATTCTTTCCATAATTACCTCTTTATTTTAAAATTTTTATCTCTTGTCTATTACTTCAACTATCTCACCTATATATTGAAAATGCGGTTGTCTGCCATCAGGATATATGCTCAAAAGCACGTCCGGAGCTATATTTTTGGCATTAAATTGCTCATAGTAGATTTTTCTACATATAAAAGTAAGATTAGCCTCTTCATATATGACAGTATTTCCTTTGCTTATAGGAGTAAGAGAGGTAAGAGCAAACTTATCTCCGTCTCTTTTTGATTTAGTCCCTAATATTTCCAAATCTCTTTTATAAATCTTGTCAAAAAACGAAACAGAGAAATAATCGTTATATTGCAGATATTTTTGTGTATATCTATCAGGATGTACATAAACAGTTGCTATATACCTGCTGTTACTACCTCCACCCCATATATCACCAAGTGAGCCCCAGCTTATAGTGCAGCCATCAAAGTCATCTATATTACCGGCTGTAGCCAAGCCCCAATCCTTATTGAACATATTGAAAATCTCATATTTTTTGTCAAAAAACTCCATAATACACCTCCGATTTTTATTTATAAGCACATAATTTAATCAGACTTGTTTTATAACTCTATTATTAAATATACAAGCAATTTTAACTCTACAGCATATTGTCAGGATTAACATCTACTGAAACAGATATGCTGTCATTTGTAAGAACAACCTTTCTTTTTTGTGTAAGCACATAGTTTATCATAGTCTTACACTTAAACAAGTTCTCGTTGTCCACCCTTATTACTATCTGATATCTGAATTTATTGTCTATCCTTGTAATACTACAAGTGGATGGCTCATATATCTTAAGTGCTAAGTTTAGACGTGTTTCATTATAAAATTTTATTGCATCTCTTATCTTATATGATGTCTTTTGTGCCTGCTCATCATCTACAGATGAGATTATCAGCCTTATTATATTTCCAAAAGGCTCGTATTTGAATATCTTTCTTTTTTCTATCTCATCTTCATAAAAATCTTCATAGCTATGAGTTTTGAGATAGTATAGCAGTGAGTTGGCATTTGAGAAGGTCTGAATAATTACTGTACCCTCTTCATCTCCTCTCCCGGCTCTTCCTCCCACCTGCTCCAAAATATTGTACGAACGTTCCAAAGCCTTATAATCAGGTGCATATATTCCCTGGTCGGCATTAATTACCCCAACTAAAGATACATTTGGAAAGTCATGTCCCTTTCCTATCATCTGAGTACCTATAAGAACCGATCTTGGAGTATTGCGAAAATTTGTAAGTATCTTTTCGTTTTCACCCTTTTGCATCGTTGTGTCTCTATCCATTCTAAATACTTCAGCTGATGGAAAGAGGTTTTTTACCTGAGTCTCTAACTTTTGAGTTCCACTACCCATGTATATAAAATTGCCGTCATGACACTGAGGGCAGGTCCTATAAGCTATGGTCTCAAAATTACAGTAATGACATTTATAACTATTTGTCGTCTTATGATAAGTTAGAGAAATATCGCAGTTTTCACACTTGGGAACATAGCCGCAATTGTCGCAGGTAAGTTGGTTGGAATAACCTCTTTTATTCAAAAAAAGTATTACCTGATTGCCCTTTGCAAGCTCCCTTTTCATCTCAAGTTGTAATTTTGTACTTAACTCCAACTTATTTCCGCTTTTCATATCTTCAAGCATATTTACAATCTCCACTCTTGGAAGTGGCTTTTCATTTGCTCTTTTTTTTAGTGAAAATATATCATAACTTCCTTCTTTTGCTCTGTAAAACTGAGAAATTGACGGTGTTGCACTTGCAAGTATTAGATGAGCATCATATTTTTGTGCAATAAAATCTGCCACCTGAATAGTATCATATTTGGGAGACATATCCGATCTGTATGCGTCATCATGACATTCGTCAATTATTATTATGCCTACATCTTCAAGAGGTGAAAAAAGAGCTGACCTTGCTCCAATTACTATCTTTGATACCTTATTTTTTATTTTAAGCCACTGCTCGAATTTTTCCCTCTTTGTTAGATTGCTGTGAATTACCGCTATGTCTTCGTCAAACTCATCTACAAATCGCTTGATTGTCTGCATTGTTAGTGAGATTTCCGGTACTAAAATTACAGCATTTTTCCCTTGTTTTAATATTTCTTTTACAAGATTGATGTACACCTTTGTCTTTCCGCTACCTGTGACACCGTGCAAGAGTATCGGTTTTTTTTCTCTTTGAGCAAGTATTTTATTATAGACATAGCTCTGTTCTTCATTTAATCCTATTTCTTCAATATCTTCTTTCACAAAGTTATTTTTAGCATATATCCTTACTTTTTGAACAGTAACTACTTTTTCTTCTTCTAATTCCTTGATATATTTATCAACTTTTATATCCAACATCTGTGATAAGATGCTTTTTTCTATTGTTGGATATTTTTGCAAGGCTTTTAGAAACGAAAGCTTTGTCTTTGCATTTTTTCTTGTACTTTGAATAATATCTTCAAGTTTTTCTTCGTCTTTCACTTTGATGATTAAATCAAAATTTTCAGATAATTTTGTATAATTGGAAGGGGAAGTAAAGAGTTTAAAAGACTCATAGTAAGTTGACATATAGTTTTCCCTTACAAAAAGAGCTGTATCTACTTGGATTTTATTAAGGCTATAGGTATTTTCAAGCCTTGATATTATCTCCTTGGTCTTAGAATTTGATGGGCTATGATTTTTACGGACAACTATGCCTTCCACTATCTTTTTCCCCATTCCAAAATCTACAAGTACAATATCACCTATGTCAAATTCTTCCTCTGATTTATAAGTGTATAAATTATCTATATATTTTGAATTTTGCATCAACGATAAATCATATGTGTTCATAAACTTCCCTATATTTTACATTAATGGCGCCAATAATTTCAATATTCTTGCCGTATATTTTTTTATTTTGGACATATTTTTAACCTCTTCTATAGTTACCTTCTTAGATTCCGCTATAGTCTTTTCAAAGTCTTCATTTATTGTCTTTGCAAGTGCTTCATTGTAGAAGAATATACCATTTTCAAAATGTAAATACAAACTGCGATAGTCCAAATTCACAGTGCCCACTGTACTGACAACATCATCAGAAACAAAGACCTTGGAGTGAACAAAACCCTTTGTATATGTGTATATTTCCACGCCGTAACTTAAAAGTGGTAAAAAATAGCTCTGCGCAATGAGATATGGTATCTTTTTGTCAGGAATCCCCGGCAGTAGTAATCTTACACGCACTCCTCTGCTTGAAGCATATCTCATAGCCAACATGAGTTCATCATCAATAATAAGATAAGGTGTCATTATATTGACGTATTTTTTCGCATAGAATAAGATGTGAATATATATTGCCTCAGCTGGATTGTCATTCTCATCATCAGGATAATCTGAGTAAGGTAAAAGGAAGTTATCATAATGTTCATATATTTTTTCTTCCTTAACAGTGCTAAGGTATTGTTCATAATCTTCCACAAGTCCTTGCTTATCAATATTCCAAATTTGTAGAAACTGCGTTAATATTGAATAAACCCCTTCTCCTACTATCTTAACACCACTGTCTTTCCAATGTCCAAATCTGACTTTTTTGTTAACATATTCATCAGCTATATTTATTCCGCCGGTAAATGCCACCTTGCCGTCTACTACAACAATTTTCCTATGATCTCTATTGTTTTGATATGATGACAGTATGGCTGTAACAGGAGAAAATATCTTACAATAAATCCCCTTAGAACAGATATAATCATAATAGTGTTTAGGTAGCGAAAACATATTAGAACCGTCATAGAGCAGTCTTACTTCAACACCCTCTTCGACCTTTTTCTCTAACATATCAAGTAATTCAGTGAGTAACTCACCTTGAGAAACTATAAAAAACTCCATAAAAATATAATCTTTAGCTTTTAGAATCTCCTCTTTAATTGCGTCAAAAACAAGCTCTCCTAAAGGATAGTATGTAACTCCCTCATTGGCATAAATAGGGAAATACTCATGTTTGTAAAGATAGTTTGCCATACCTGCAAATTCAGGATCTACCTTTAAAAATTCCTCCATAGTAGCATTGTTTTGAGATATATAGACTCTTGATTTTCTAATTTTATCTCGCAACATCAGGGTTAAAAGCTTACTACCTGAAAATACTTTTATAATTACATACAGTATAAGACCTACTATCGGGAAAATACACATAGGCATTATCCAAGCTATCTTATAAGCAGAATTTTCATTTTCCTTGTTTATTACAAAAATCGCAGCAACAACAGAAATAATATGCCAAGATATATTAAATATATCCTGCAAATCTTCCATATAATAGTAAACTCCTATCAGTATCAAAAGTTGCACTATTATTAGAAAAATAGTAATTGACAATGGCGGAATATTCATCTTCTCATGTTTTCTTATTCTTCTCACAACATCCTCCTTAATCAAAATACTAAACTTAAATACTAAACTAATTAGATATAACTATACAATTATTAGTTATATAGATTAAATCGACATATTGATTATAACACATGGTGAAAATTTTTCCAATAATCTTATATTTGAAGACACAACTTTCCTACTAAAATTATAATGATTTTAGTTGAAATTTAAATATTAAATGAATTTTTAATACACTACTTGACAGACAATTTTCTAAATGATATTTATTGAAATTTTGACATTTATAAAAAAACACTTAAAAAACTATGTTGTGTATAATATTATAATTTTACAATATACTGAAGTTTCAATGTATTTAATAGCTTTTAGATGTTAGAAAGTTGAGTTAGAAGATTAAAACTAAAATAAGAAAAGTAAATAAAATATGTAAAATTAAAAGAATAAAGCTTTAAAAATATGTATTTAAAGAAATTTTAAAAATTACTGATTAAATTATAATTAGATAATTTAGATAATGATAAAAAAATTAAATTAAGATATGTCTGCTTATACTAAACTCTATTTAATTAATTGTTAGTATAAAGAGTATCATAATGATTATAGTCTTTTGAAAAATATAGATTATTATAATACTAATCACCATTTATAATGCCAAGATTGTTAGTTTAGCAAATTATTTTTTTTACAGATTATCAATTATCTTGCTGTAAAAAAATTACAAGGCTTTTTGATAGGTTTTTAGTATTAGTATAAAGAGTATCATAATGATTGTAGCCTTTTGCAAAATAGGAATTATTATTAATACTAATCTGCATTTATAATAGCAAGTTTTTATTTAAACTGATATTATAAATTATATGAATTTTCAATGACAATGTTGTTATGTAATTACATGGCTTTTTAATGAGTTTTTGGTATAAATAAAATATCAAAAATTTTACAAAAAAAGACGAGCATACAATGCCCGCCTTCTTTACAATTGGCTATGACCTACTCTCCCAAGACCCTACGGTCTAAGTACCATCAGCGATGAAGAGCTTAACTTCTGTGTTCGGTATGGGAACAGGTGTATCCTCTTCTCTGTTATAACCATATTGTTCTTTTCTCATTTTAAACTTCGTCCTTCTTCGTTAGACTTCATATCATTCCTCAGTCACGTATTGTATACGCTCCCTCGTCTTTCACTTGTCTGCCTCGAATTACTCGTTTTAAATGTGAAAATATTCTTTGATACTTCGCATAACTTTGTTAAGTTTAATTCACTCGCCTTATTCTGCTCGTATCTGAATCGAAATATTTTTATCTTATTTAATCATAAGATTTATT
>CAUQVF010000042.1:0-9455 GCA_963521605.1 uncultured Peptostreptococcaceae bacterium
GTGGAGTACGACCTTGCCAAGGTCGGGGTCGCGGGTTCGAGTCCCGTCTCGCGCTTAACTAAAACCCTTGAAAAATCAAGGGTTCTTTTTATTTGTGTGATATTTCGTGTGATATATTTTTAATATGCTCAAGCACTTTACTTGTAAATCTTTCATTGTAGTCGTCCATGACTCCTCTGTATATCTTTTTTAAAGTACCGTCGGACGCCCAACCGCCTCTTTGCATGATGTACACATCCGGCACACCTATCGCATGCATCATGCTTGCAGCGTAATGTCTTAAATCGTGAAATCTGAAAGACTGTATCTCTAAACTCTTTAATATCTTTGCGAAGCGATGTGTAATCTGATTAGGGTTCAGATCCACAAGCTTGCCCGATGCGGGCAACTCTTTGATTATGTAATCAGGCATATCTATATCGCGTGTGCTTGATGTTGTCTTTGTAGTCTTGACGGTCCAATCCTTGCTTTCTGTATACACAAGCGCCTTATTTATATGTATTATACTGCCCTCTACATCTCCTGCAGTCAGGGCGCACACTTCAGAGCGTCTGAGGGTGCCAAACGCCGCAAGGTATACAGCTATGAGCATATCTCTATCTTTTTCTTTACAGTACTCTATTATAGCCTTTATGTCTGCATCTGTGGGCACATATAGTCGTGACTTTATCCTTTGTGGCAAGCTTATATTTATATGCATATTCGGATAGTAAGCCTTAAGGACTGCATATAAAAATCCGTATGCGTTTTTCACGGTCTTTGGACTTCTACCGACAGCGTAAGCATTTACCCACCGTTGCACTAGATCCGGAGTAAATTTGCTTAAAGGAAGCCTTAAATAGCCGTCAAAGGCGTTGTATATAAGCCTTTTATAATTTACTAAAGTAGTAGGCGACAAGATGTTAGACTTCATAGCACAGTAATTGAGCATAGCGTCTTCAAGCTTTATATCTAAATTCTTAGATGTATCTACATTATCAAGCTTGTAAGCTGTAGCCATATGCTCCGCTTCCTTTTTTGTCTTTGCAGTAAAAGACTTATAATGCTTTTTGCCCTTGTCGTCCGTATAGTCGTATATTTGACATCTGTAGCTTCCTGACGGCAGTTTTTTAGCTGTAGCCATTTAGACCTCCTTTTTGAGTATAAAAATAACACCCTTGCAAGGTGCATGCCTAAATGGTATAATAATATTGTTCTAAAAATATACATTTAGCACGCTCACGCAAGTGAGTAATCCTTGAGAACCTCCGTAATGACATACAGGGGTTCTTTTTTTGTTTTGAACTACCGAGAAAACTTCGGTAGTTGAACATTTTCATTTTTTGAAACGGTTGAACTTGTTCTATTTTGGAACAAGTTGTTTCCATTTTGGAAACTGGTCGAATTCGACCTAGTTTAAATTATTTTTTAATTTAAACAAGCTAAAAACCTTGGATTTAAGCCGTTTTCATTATTTAAAAACGCAAAACTTGTTTTAAGCTTGTTTAAAGCTTGTTTTAATATCGTTTAAAACAAGTTATTTTTGCAGGATATTACCCTCATAAGAGAAGTATTTGCCTGCTGCATTAGCCGCTACATCTGACTTGCTAAACGTAACATGGCCATACTCACCGAAGTCAAGACTTATAGTATCCCAAGCATTAAAGTATTCATCACCTAAGCCAAGTATAGGGTCTGTAATTTCAGATACAGAAGTTTCAGCTATCACATCCATAGGAAACTGTATTTTACTATTGTCATTGGCATGAGTTAGATCTACTACTATAGAAAGATTTTTATTTTCATTCATAGTTACGCTTTTCAACTCCGCTCCCGGAGTGATATAGTTGGGCAAAATTTCAGTCACTTTGGCCACAAGTTCATCACTTGAGACAGGAGCAACATCACTTGATGCACTTGCCTCATAGGGTTCACCGGTTTCGGCATTAAAATACTTTTCTTGTAGAAGCGTACCTTTTCCGAGTGTTTTTGCAGATACTTCTTCCTTATCCACATGTTCCATAACTCTAACATATAACATTCCGGTGTTATACTGTATAGAAGTTGTTGTCTTTGTCGAAAAGTTGATTATAAAGTGAATTTCGTCAGGCTCCATAAAATTCTTGTAGTAGTCAAAAGCAAAATCAATAGGATTTGTTGCCCCCGTCATGCGGTTAAGCTTCCATTTGCCTGTCGCATCATCATTTATGCGTATCGGATCATTAAGGTCGTAAGCCTTTTTCATTTCTTCTTTTTTGTCTACTGCCTCAGTGGTTGCCTCTGTCGCAGTAGTTTCTGCAGTAGTCGCCTCGGTGCTAGTTGTTGCGCTTGCTCCACACCCTGCCGACATCACGGCTGTAGCGATTGCTAATGCTATCAATTCTTTTTTCATATAGTCCTCCTAAAAATTTATAAAATCCTACTCCTACCACCTTGACAATCGAACAAACATTCGATATATTTATTACATCGCTATTTTAGTTTTGTGCAGGGTAGCAGGAGGGGTGCAACATGAATAATAATAAAGAAGATTTAAAAGAGTTAAACAAATTATTGTCGCTTGCCAGTTCGAGGCATATAAGACTTGTTCTTATATATCTCAAAAAACTTCTTAAGGCTGACTGATGTCAGTCTTTTTTTATTGCTCTTTTTCTTCTACAGTGGAAGCCATATCTATAATAATCTTTTCTAAGACCTTCCACTCTTCTTCATTTAATTTTGCTATTGCTGAGATGAATCTCTTCTTAAATGTATTAGAAGCATCCCACTGAACCTCGCCGATAAAACTTATTATTTCTTCATCAAGCGTCATATCTTTGAACATTTCGCCCGTGCCGGTCCGCAGCCATTCTTCATTTACATTGAATTCTCTACATATAGCAAGAATATTTTGCTCGCTTAAATTATTTCGACCTCTTTCTATATCTGATATAGCAGATCGCTTAACTCCAATCTTTTCACCAAACTTCTCGCCAGATAGTCCAAGGACTGTCCTAAGTTCCTTTACTCTTTCGCCCATATACCTCCTTTCCATATCAGATATAAGTTTCTTTGTGTTACCTCCTTAGTATATAAGAGTGAAGAAAAAAAGTCAAGAAAAAAAGTTCGTAAAAACGACAAAAAGGCATTGACAAAGTCGTTTACACGGTGTATTATGTATGTATAAACGACAAGGGAAACACAAAGGAGAACAAAAATGAAAAAATTTGAAGTTGGAAAGACTTACACAGATTTCATAAAAGCACGATTTGAGGTAATAAGCAGAACAGAAAAAACTGTACAGCTATTTGTAAAAAAAGGAAACGGATACCTCGAAACAGGTAAGACATACAGAAAGAAAATATGCATATACCATAACGATTACGAATCAGTTTACGGATCCGATTATGGCATACATGCAATATCTGAAATTTAAAAACAGGGGCTTAGCCCCTTCCCTCAAGGGGATACAAAGAAAGGAGATTATGGAAATGAAAAAATTTGAAGTAGGAAAAACCTATATAGACAGCTTAGGTTGTGAGGTCAAAGTGGTAAGTAGAACTGAAAAAACAATAACCTTTACATCAGACGATAAACTTTCCTTACTTAAATCAGGGAAAAGATATGTAAGAAAGGTTAAAAATTATTACAAAGACTATGAAACCATTGAAATCAAATCCCGTTGGGATGATCCGATAGTATTCGCAATAAATGAAAAAGAGGCTTAAAGCCTCGCCCCTTAGGGGGTAGAAAGGAGTAAAGAAATGACAAAGACAAAGAGAGACGCAAAAAAAATAGTAGCAATTTTAAAAGAATACATTCCCAAATTAAGCCTTGAGAAGCAAGAGTACCTGCTCGGGCTGGCAGAGGGCATGGAAATGGCTCGAGTGATTGCAGAGGATAAAGAAGAAAAGGCAAGCTAAAAGGAGGAGTATGAACGAATTAAAAATTTTTAAAAATGAATTATTCGGAGAAATCCGAATAATAGAAATTGATAAAGAGCCTTGGTTCGTGGGTAAAGATGTAGCAGAGGTATTGGGATATAGCAATCCAAGAAAAGCGATAGGCGACCATGTAGATGATGAAGATAAGGGAGTAACGAAATGTGACACCCTTGGTGGGAGTCAAGAATTAACAGTTATCAACGAATCAGGCTTATACAGTTTAATCCTATCCAGCAAGTTACCGAATGCGAAAGCCTTTAAAAGGTGGGTAACTTCAGAAGTTCTTCCATCCATCCGCAAACATGGCTTATACGCCACAGACGAATTGCTGGATAATCCGGATTTAATTATCCAGATGGCAAGCAAGCTTAAAGAGGAAAGAGAAGCAAGGAAAGCATTGGAGGTTGAAAACGACACAATGAAGCCAAAGGCATTATTTGCCGATGCGGTATCGGCAAGCCATACATCAATTTTAGTCGGCGACCTTGCGAAGCTACTCAGGCAAAACGGAGTTGATATCGGCGCCAACAGGCTTTTTGAAAAGCTTAGAGAAAAAGGCTTCTTGATGAAGTCCGGAAGTAGTAAGAATATGCCGACTCAGGCATCTATGGATAGAGGACTGTTTGAGATAAAAGAAGGCAGCTATATAAATAGTGACGGTGTGAATGTCGTGACAAAGACGACAAAGGTCACAGGCAAGGGGCAAGTATACTTTGTAAATTTATTTTTGAATGCGTAAAGGAGAAAACAATGAAAATCAAAAGATATATGAAGCCATACACATGTGGCGAATTACAGGAAAATTTGAAGAGGGACAAGCGAAAGCTTGCAGACTTAGAAAAACAATGGAATGAAGAATTAAAAGACGGTCGTGAAACGCTTGTAAACGGCGCTTACGACTGCTACGGATCCGATTATGATTTGTGGAAGGGCAATCTTTTTGATTGGTACATGCCACAGATTGAAACAGTAGAAAGTAGAATTGAATATTGGAAGAGCCGCATAAGGAAAAGGCAATTCACTCATACAAGAAAGGCGGGGTAAACATGATAAATGAAAAGCAGGTTGAAATAATAAAAAGAATTTTTGATAAATGTATAGAAGTAAACAAAAAAATGAGGGCAGAAGTGTTCTTCACTTGGCATACTCATGTTCAACAAATTGATGTTGATATATATATTCCTAACTGGAAAAAGAAGCGCAAACATAAGAATATGCATTTCTACTACGACAATTTAGACAGTTTGTATGATAACCCAACTACAAATGTATACAAACTAGATGCAATAGAAAAAGAATTAAATAAATACATTTAGGAGTAAAAAAAATGGAAATTATAAAAGGGGTTGTAATTCCTACGCTGACAAGAGGCACAGCGGAAGAAGAGAAAGAGAAGGCACTGCATAGCTTAGAGAATAGGGTCTTTAAGCAAAGAGAAGACTTTGAGTATTTAAAAGACAGATACAGAGGCATTTATAATGCGGTATCTATGCAAGATCTGAATCTGAAGATACAAAAAGCAGAAATAAATACACTTAAAAGCAGAGTCTATCTTGCACTTGCTGTACTCATAGCAGCAGATGCGGTCTTTATAATGACGCTTGCAAAAATGCTTATCAAATGACTTAACAGGTCATAAAAAACATGAGGAGGAAAAGGTAAATGCCGAGATTAGCACCGTCAAGGACGGAGATGATGGATAGAAGCTTTAGGGCTGCATATCTGGCAGGCCTTGAGCTTAAAGGACTGAAGACAAAAAATATTGCAAGCCTTATAGGCAAATGCGAAAAGACGGTGGCACATAAAAGAGACCACCCGGCGGACATGACAGTGTTTGAGTTAAGAGCGATAGCAGCCACACTGGACTTCACAGCGGAGCAGGTCGCAAGCATGATTTTAAAGGTTTAAAAAAGATGATAGAAAGAAAGATATTGGCCAATCGTGAAGAGTGGTTAAAACATAGGAGTAGAATCGGCGGTTCAGATGCCGCCGCAATTGTGGGATTGAATCCCTATAAGACAAATACCGATTTGTACTTAGAAAAGACGGGGCAAAAAGAAAGCCCTGACATATCCGATAAGCCTTACGTGCTATATGGCACAAAGGCGGAGGAGCATCTAAGAGAGTTGTTTAGATTAGACTTTCCACAATATCAAGTACAGTACTTTGATAACAACATGTACTTAAATTCAAGGTATCCCTTCGCGCATGCAAGCCTTGACGGTGAGCTTACAGATGAGGACGGCAGAAGGGGCATTCTTGAGATAAAGACAACAAATATATTACAGAGTATGCAGAAAGAGAAGTGGAAGGACAGAATCCCCGACAATTACTTTATACAAGTTCTGCATTACTTGATGGTCACTGAATTTGATTTTGTGGTGCTTAAAGCACAACTTAAGAGTGAATTCGGCGGTCAGATATACTTGCAGACTAAGCACTACTTTATCGAAAGAAGCGAAGTATTAGGAGATATAGAGTATTTAGCAGAAGAAGAAAGAAAATTCTGGAAGTGTGTAGAGGCTAGGAGGATGCCTGACTTGATACTTCCAGATATATAAACCATTTTCCCGACATCGGGAAAGACGACCATTTTGGTGACGTCGACAATATGGTCTATTTTGGCGGAAGCGACAATATAGCGAAAATAGCGACATTATTATGTCGCAAAAAGAAGGAGGACTATGGAACTAAAGATATACAATCCGCGTGAAGACGGCTTTATAAAGGCTATTGAGTGTAATTATGAGGAACTCAAAGCAGAGTTATCTCAGAAGCTTGAAGAGTACAAAGGCCGCATATACACAGAAGAGCAGATAAGAGAAGCGAAAGTCGACAGGGCAAAACTTAACGCCTTGGCGACTGCTATAGACAGCAAGCGAAAAGAGATTAAAAAGAAGTGCTTACAGCCGTATGAGCAATTTGAAGCACAAATAAAAGACTTGCTTGCAGTCATAAAGGAGCCTGTTGCTTTGATAGATGCGCAAATAAAAGGTTACGAGGAAGAGAAAAAGCAAAAGAAACTTGAAGAAGTCAAGGCGCTGTTTGAGAAGTTAAAAGATGCAGCAGGTGAAGAGCTTAAATTTATAAGTTTTGAGCAGGTTTTTGAAGATAAATTTTTGAACGCTTCCACTTCCTTAAAGCAGGTTGAAACGGTCATAAATAATATTTTCAATTCTATCAAGTGCAATCTTAAGACCATAGCGGAGCTTAAGGAGTACAGCTTTGAGGCTACAGAAGTATACAAAGAGACTTTGAATCTCAATGAGGCGCTTGAAAAAGCAAAGTATATGGTCGATATAGCTGAAAAGAAAAAGTCTGAAGAAGAGAGAAAAGAACAGGAAAAGGAAGAAGAAATTAAGGGCGCCGCCTCGGATCCGCAAGAAGCAGAAGAACCTGCTACAGATGTAAAAAGAGAGTGGACAGCATTTGAAGCATATATTAGTAGTGAAGAAGCAAAAATGTTAGCCGCATGGCTAAAGTTAAATAATATCAAAATTAGGAGGATATAAAAATGGCAGTACAAAACAGTTTAGTAGCAAAGAAGAAAGCGACAGGCTTCACAGCGTACCTGACAGCGGATGCAGTCAAGGAGCAAATAAATAAGGTCGTGGGCAGTAAAAACGGTACAAGGTTTATAAGTTCTATTGTATCGGCGGTAAATAATAATACTATGCTTCAAGAGTGTACGAACTCTTCAATCTTATCAGGGGCATTGCTTGGCGAAAGTCTTAATCTATCACCAAGCCCACAGCTTGGCCAGTACTATTTAGTGCCTTTTAAGGATAAAAACAAGGGTATAACACTTGCTCAGTTTGTCCTTGGTTATAAGGGATACTTGCAACTTGCTATCAGGTCAGGACAGTATAAAAAAATCAATGTGCTTGCGATAAAAGAAGGTGAGCTTGTTCAATACGATCCGCTTAATGAAGAGATAGAAGTAAATCTGATAGACGACGAAGAGGAAAGAGAAAAGGCGCCGACAATCGGATATTATGCAATGTTTGAGTATACGAACGGCTTTAAAAAGGCGATGTACTGGAGCAAGGCAAAGATGGAAGCGCACGCGCTTAAGTACTCTGCCGGATATGTAGCGGATAAGAGGAAAGGCAATCAATATACTTTCTGGTCGAAAGATTTTGACGGCATGGCCTACAAGACAATGCTTAGGCAACTGATAAGTAAGTGGGGAATTATGAGTATAGATTTAGTCACTGCCATAGATTCAGATATGGCAGTGATAAATTCAGACGGCAGTAAGTCATATGTGGAGACTGAAGAAGATGTGAATAATTATGCAGAAAGTAACAGTGATAAAGTAGTTGACAGTGAGGCTACAGAGAAGAAGGAAGATACAGAAGAGAAAGGGGATACAAAGAAGCAGGAGGAAGTGAAAGAAGAAGGTGACGACATAAGTAAGGCGCTTTTTGAGTAATCAAGACTAAGAAAAAATCATAGAGATAAAGCTAAGGTGCGAACCGAAACAAAAAAATATTTATGCTTAATATTTTAGGTATCACAGTAATGCGACTGGGTCGTAGGGGCTTGCCGTGTTGACCAACCTCTGTAGGTGCGTAGCACAATGAGAAAGCAGATGGAGGGCCGTCCGGTACATTCCCGATATGCCAGCTGTATAGAACTTGACCATAGGAATTTTCAAGCTTTAAATACTTCTAATTTTTGGTATATGTGTCACAGCTTAAAAGCACCGCATGGCTTATCTCTTTGATGATAAAAAGGAGAAGATATGGGCAATAGGATGATAAAAGAGACCATAAGGACAGATTTACAAATAAATAGATTGACTGATTTTCAGTTTAGACTTTGGACATATCTACTCACTTATGTAGACGATTACGGAAGAGGTAGCGCAGACCCTGACTTGGTAAAAGGGTTTTGCTTTCCAAGGCGCAAGGATGTGACGGCTAAAAGTATCAGTGCTGGCTTTAAAGAGCTACAAAATGAAGGCTTAGTGAAAATCTATAGAGTCGGCGAAGAGATGTATTTTTACTTTCCGAGTTGGGAAAAGCATCAAAGGATACAAGCAAAAAGGTCGCTGTATCCGGAGCCTCCAATTTTAGAAGATTGTGATAGTTTTGACAATTCCACGGTGACCCACGGTGACCCACCGTTAACCACGGTTGACCACGGTAACCCACCGCCTGAAGTAGAAGTAGAAGTAGAAGAAGAAATAGAATATACATCTGCTATCGCAGATGTTTGCACGGAGCCAAAAAAAGAGCAGCAGGCGACAGATGAAAAAAAGCGGCCGTTATTTGAGATACCGACCAACACGGGAGAGGGCTATCCCTTCTTTCAAGCGGATATAGACTTGTACAAGAGCTTGTATCCGTCGGTAGACATCTATCAAGAGATGCGAAAGATGGTCGGATGGTCAGACGCTAATCCCACAAAACGAAAAACGAAAGTGGGCATGAAGCGCTTTGTAAACGCTTGGTTGTCAAGAGAGCAAGACAAATATAAGCCTGCAAGTGCGTCTGCTGCAAAGAAGCCTACAGGTACAAAATTCAATAACTTTGAGCAAAGAAATGA
>CAUQVF010000043.1:0-8803 GCA_963521605.1 uncultured Peptostreptococcaceae bacterium
AAAAGCATTACACACAGAAGCTGGATTGAGTGACATTTTAAACGGTGATTAGTATTAGTATTAGTATTAATACTAAAATCTAATATAATAATAGGATAAATCTTTTTAAGTTTATTTATAATAAAGTCATAAATAATATACTAACTTGTAAATTATTTATGAAAATTATCCATAGATTAAATAGATATTAGTATAAGTATAAATAAGAGTGTAGAAGGGGAAGTTATGAGAGCATTATTGCAAAGAGCTGGAAAGTCAGCAGTTTCTATCAAAAAAGACGGAGAGTACGAATTTAAGGAAGGCATAGAAAAGGGCTTTGTCATATTGCTTGGTGTCTGCGATGAAGATACTGACGAAGATATGAACAAATTGGTGGATAAGATAGTAAAACTGCGTGTACTTGAAGATGAAAACGGCAAGATGAATGTGGATATAAAAGCCGTAGATGGAGAGATACTCCTCATATCTCAGTTTACCTTGTATGCTGACTGTACTCATGGTAACAGACCGGGCTTTACTAAGGCGGGCAATCCTACCTATGCCAATGAAATGTACGAAAAATTCGGACAAAGACTCAAAGACAACGGCATGATCGTAAAAACAGGGGTCTTCGGAGCGGATATGAGGGTGGATATCCAAAATGTCGGACCTGTTACTATAATGCTAGACAGCAAGGAATTACTTAAAAAATAAGCGATAATTATTAATACAAATTAGAGTATGAGCATTAATATATTTTTGATAAATAATTTCATGATTAAACATAAGAATTTGTTGATGATTTTAAATTAAAGTCACAAAATATAAGGGCAAGCTTACAAGTAGTGGGATTTTGCATGGAAGATTCACTTTATAATAGAAATAGCTATGTAAATCTAAATGGATTTTTAATAGATTGTGTATAATTTGCGATGTTATAAGGGAGGTTTTTTTATGAAGTTTGAAGTTGTTGAAGGTATATTTACCATAAGTTTGGATGCGACACTGACATTGGCACTTGCCGGAGTCTTGTTGTTGCTTGGCTATTTCATCAAGAAAAAAGTGAGCTTTCTTGAGAAGTATTGTATACCGGCACCGGTTGTCGGCGGATTTTTGTTTATGTTCATCACCTTTGCCGGCAAGCAGAGCAGAGCCTTTGTTTTCAATTTTGAAAATATATTCCAATCTACATTTATGCTGGCATTTTTTACAACAGTAGGTCTTGGAGCAAGTATCTTACTTCTTAAAAAAGGCGGTAAATTACTCATTGTTTACTGGATTTGTTGCGGCATCATCTCCATCTTCCAAAATACAATAGGCATCATCGTATCTAAGATTACAGGCCTTGAGGCTCCTTATGCGCTTTTGTCCAGCTCAATATCCATGATAGGCGGACACGGCGCCGCTCTTGCATATGGTGATTCTTTTAAGGCTATGGGCTATGATATAGCACCTCTTGTTGGTGCTGCAGCTGCGACATTTGGACTTATCAGCGGTGTAATGATAGGCGGACCTTTGGGAAGAAGATTGATAGAAAAGAATAATCTCAAGCCTGATAGCAGTGAAAATTTTGATACATCTGTAGAAAATATCAATGTAGGCTCTAAGGAAAAACTCACACAGTTGGACATCATCAAAAACGTAGTTGTAATACTGATATGTATGGCGGTGGGCAGTATAGTGGCATCTAAGGTCAGTGTGCTGATTTCAGCCTTGTCAGGTAAAAAACTCGACTTTCCGACTTATGTCGGAGCCATGTTTATAGCGGTAATAGTCAGAAATGTAAATGAAAGTGCCAAGATTTACAAATTCGACTATAGTCTTGTAGACGGCATAGGAGATGTAATGCTGAATCTATATCTTTCGCTTGCTATGATGACACTCAAACTTTGGGAGCTTTCAGACCTTATAGGCTCAGTATTGTTCGTCTTGATATGCCAAGTGCTTTTCATGGTTATAGTGGCATACTTCATAGTGTTTAGAATCTTAGGCGCCAACTACGATGCGGCAGTAATGTGCAGCGGTCTTTGCGGACACGGTCTTGGAGCAACCCCTACAGCCATAGTAAATATGACTGCAATCAACGAAAAATACGGCATGTCAAGAAAGGCTATGATGATAGTGCCTATAGTAGGTGCCTTCCTCGTGGACATCATCTATCAGCCTACGACGATATTTTTCATTTCCACATTTGTGGAGGGCTTTAAGGCGAAATAAGTTTTTTAAGGATGGACTTTTGCAAATAAGATACACAATTTAATAAAATATATCAACAGCACCTGATATGATATTTCAAGTATTTAAGAGATTTTATTTAAAATAGCTTTTTAACTATGATTTTTATAAAGTTATATGGTGGGCGAAAAATCTTTAAAATATTGAAATATTTAGTATCAGGTGCTTTTTTTGACTAATTTAAACTACATATTTTTATAGTGTATTATTTTATAAAATATGTTATAATTGAAGATGATTTTTTAAAAAATTTCATAAAAATTTAAAAAAAAGGAGGAGAAGATGAAAGATAAGGACAGGCTGTTTTTGGAAGCTGTAGAAAGCACAATAGGCTACAAGTTCAAAAACAAGAATTATCTGCAAACAGCACTGACGCATAGCTCATACGTCAACGAGCACAAGTCGACAAAAGATAATGAAAGACTTGAATTTTTGGGAGATTCTGTACTGGGACTGATAGTAAGCAACTATATCTTCGCATACAAGAGCAGTCTCAAAGAGGGCGAGCTTACCAAGATACGCTCGATTATAGTCTGCGAGAAGTCGCTGATGCACATAGCTGAAAAGCTAAATTTGGGTCAACATATCAAGCTTGGCAAGGGCGAAAAAATCTCAGGTGGAGCAAAGAGGGCGTCGATACTTGCAGATGCGGTAGAGGCACTGATTGCAGCTATATATCTTGACTCAGATTTTGACACTGCATCAAAATATGTACTCGACTGGCTGGGAGACACTATTAAAAACGCACTGGACAATAAGAAAAATGACGACTACAAGAGCAAGTTGCAAGAGGAAGTGCAAAAAGTACGTGGCAGAACGCTGAGATATGAGCTTATAGCTATGAAAGGACCTGACCACGAGAGGATATTTACCATAGGAGTGTACTGCGACAACAAGCTCATAGGTACAGGTAAGGGACATAGTAAAAAAGAGGCAGAGCAGTTGGCAGCAAAGGATGCCTTGCAAAACTCGGACAAAATATAAGAGATAACAAAACTTATGAATTAAAGTATGCGGTTAAAGAGTTTTTTGACAGTGGATTTTAATTTGTAAGCAAAATGCAAGATTTAGGCAAATTATAAAGAATTAATGTTTTAAATATTTATATAAATACTCAAATAGAAGATTAGTTATAAGTTAAATATTATAATATTTTGCAGGGAAATTCACAGCAAAAATACTTGCAAATATTATCAAAAAGGAAGATTAGATTGAAAAAAACCGCATCGGTCTATATACCGCATATGGGATGTCCAAATGACTGCATATTTTGCAATCAGGTCAAGATATCCGGACAAAAGACCCTCCTTGACTATGAGGCGATGAGAGAGGGCATAATAAGCAGCATATCCACCATGAAGGAGACAGATACTGTAGAGATTGCATTTTTCGGAGGGAGTTTCACCGCCATAGAAAAAGAGGTGCAGGAAAGATGTCTCAGCCTTGCAAACGACATAGCCGGGCAAATAGGCAGACAAGTGCAGATAAAGCTCTCAACAAGACCTGATGCCATAGATGATGAAGTTATTGAAAGACTGCTAAGACACAAGGTACACACAGTGGAGCTGGGAGTACAATCTATGGATGATGAGGTGCTAAGGCTCAACAACAGAGGGCATGACAGCAAGAGCGTATATGAGGCTTGTAAATTAATAAGAAAGACAAATATCAAACTCGGACTGCAACTGATGATAGGCTTGCTCGGAGATAGTAGGGAAAAGCTGTATCAGACCATAGAAAAGGTAGTAGACATATGCCCTGACATAGCAAGGATATATCCGGTGCTGGTGATAAAAGATACAGCCCTTGAAAGACTCTACCATGAAAAAAAATATCAGCCTATATCGCTGGAAGATGCGGTAATCTATGCTAAGGATATGTACAAGAGCTTTGAAAATGCAAATATCAAGGTGATTCGCATAGGTCTTCAGGCGACAGAAAATATCGCCATAGGCAAGGACATGGTGGCAGGACCTTTTCACAGTGCCTTTGGTGAGATGGTCATTAGCGAGATATTTAGAGAAAATATCGAAAAATTAATAATTGCGGATAATTTCAATCAGAAAACTCTAAAAATACTTTGTCCCAGGACTTTCATATCAAAGATAGTGGGCAACAGGAAGAAAAATGTAATATATTTCAAGCAAAAATACGATATAGATATAAGGCTGGAAGAAGGCGAAAATCTGATAATACTGGGCAGACAGTATGAATGGGAAGAATTTATAAAACTATGATAAAAGGTGATGAAATGGTGATAATTTATTCAGACAAAATAGTGTTGCAAGACAATATACAAGAGGGATATATAAAAATCGACGGCAATATCATATCATCTATAGAAAAAGAAATAAAGGATGAAGAGAAAAAGTATGTCGTGGACTATAGCGGCTCTTATATAATGCCGGGAATAATCAACATAAGCAGTAGCAACATGGAAAAAAAGGAGACCCTTTCACCGTCGATAGGCTCTTCTATGAACAAGCTCAGAGAGATAGAATACGCCTATGCTTCATCAGGAGTCACTACGGTATATCACAGTCTATACCTTACAGAAAAAAAGATAAAAAATATGGATGAGGAAAAGGCAAAGACAATTGAACTTATAAGTAATATCAAAAAATATGACTTACACCCATCATCAATAATAGACAACAAGACACATCTCAAATTTCAGATAAAATCCATAAGGACTATGGATGATGTCAAGTTTTTATTGGACGAAAAACTCCTTGACTTTGTATCTTACGAGATAAAATCCTACGACAAGGACAATAGAGTCTACAAAGACCAGTATATGCAGGAGTTTATGCAGACAAATCTCAACCTGACTGAGGATATGGCGGACAAGGTCATAGACAGGATAAAGCAACTTAGAGAAGATGCCAATATCGACGAGCTGGCATATCTGATAAAATACGCACATTTCAAGGGAGTGAGGGTATGCACTCCGGAATACAGCTCTGCAAGTAAGATATACAATGAATTTAAGGATACTACAGATATAATCAAAATCACTAAGGACAACAACAAGGAAGATATCCAAAAAGACGTGTTCTTCAAATTGATTAATGTATCAAGGATACTAAGCTGTAACGACTGCTCTCTTGTTGACGAAAACACTATAATATCATCAGACAGAAAACCTAACGAGCTCTTGGTATTTATCGGAGAGATGTGCAAGCACATGAGCCTTAATAAAATATCCAGATATCTATCAAGAAATCCTGCTGACGCTCTTGGACTTAATAACAAAGGCGAGATAAAGGAAGGCTATACGGCAGATTTGATAGCGCTTAAATTCTTCGACGAAGCAGAGCCTGTAGTAGTAGGGCTGATAAAAGACGGAAAGTTAAAATTCAATATTAATGTATAATTTATTGACAATGATTGGTATTTTGCCAATCATTGTTTTGAGATTGGATATTTTTATTTTTGATTTT
Organism: uncultured Peptostreptococcaceae bacterium; assembly: GCA_963521605.1. GTDB lineage: Bacteria > Bacillota > Clostridia > Peptostreptococcales > Filifactoraceae > Peptoanaerobacter. Next base: position 5,658 of record CAUQVF010000043.1, read on the forward strand.
AAGACTTAGATATATAAATAGACTAAGAAAAGTTGCTCACATAAAAGCATTATAAACTCAGTATTAATAAGATTATCTTTCTAAGTTATGGATAATTTCTTGATGATTTAATTAAAAGCGTAGCTTATTTATAAATAAGCTGCTATATTTGTAATTTTACTAAAACTCAGCACAAATAAGTGTTAATTAGATATAAGTATTTTTTGAAATTATTTTCTATCAATATTATAAAAGAGGAGCGTATTATGGAAAAAGAATTAGCTTTGATACTTGACTTTGGCGGTCAATACAACCAGTTGATAGCAAGAAGAGTAAGAGACAAGAACGTATACTGCGAGATACTGCCTTACAATGCAAGTATTGAAAGGATAAAAAGTCTAAATCCCAAGGGCATAATATTTACCGGCGGACCAAACTCAGTATATGAAGAAGGCTCACCTATGGTGGATAAAGAGATATTCAATCTTGGAGTGCCAATACTTGGCATATGCTACGGTATGCAGATGATGACACAAATGCTTGGTGGTAAGGTATCTACAGCACAAAATAAGGAATTTGGAAAGACAAAGACGACTATAGTAAAATCAGGAAATATATTTGAAAATACTGACAAGACTCAAGATACATGGATGAGCCACATAGACTATGTGGAAATATTGCCTGAAGGATTTGAAATAACTGCAACTACTGATAACTGTCCTGTTGCTGCAATGCAAGACGTCAAGAGAAAGTTCTACGGAGTACAGTTCCATGCAGAAGTTGAGCACACACAATTTGGCGAGACTATATTGGAAAACTTTTTAAATATCTGTAATTTTTCAAAGGACTGGTCAATGAAAAACTACGCTAGCGTAGCTGTAGAAGAAGTAAGACAAAGGGTAGGAGACAAAAAGGTACTGCTTGCATTGTCAGGCGGAGTGGACTCATCAGTAGTAGCTGCATTAATATCAAAGGCGATAGGCTCAAACCTCACTTGTATATTTGTAGACCATGGACTTATGAGAAAAAACGAGGGTGATGAAGTAGAAGCAGCCTTTAAAAACTCAGGAATGAACTTTATAAGAGTAAATGCTCAAGACAGATTCTTGGGAAAATTGGCTGGAGTGTCAGAACCTGAGCAAAAAAGAAAGATAATAGGCGAAGAATTCATCAGAGTATTCGAAGAAGAGGCGAAAAAAATCGGCAAGGTAGACTTTTTGGCACAAGGAACGATATATGCCGACGTGGTAGAAAGCGGAAAAGGCGACGCAGCGGTGATAAAGAGCCACCACAACGTTGGAGGGTTGCCTGACTATGTAGATTTTAAGGATATAATAGAGCCGCTTAGAGATTTATTTAAAGACGAGGTGAGAAGACTAGGACTTGAACTTGGACTTCCTGAATACCTTGTACATCGTCAACCATTCCCCGGACCGGGACTTGCCATAAGAGTAATGGGAGAGATAACAAAGGAAAAACTTGACATTTTAAGAGACGCAGACTTTATATTCAGAGACGAGATTGCAAAGGCAGGACTGGACAAAGAGATAAATCAATACTTTGCAGTGCTGACAAACACAAGGACAGTAGGAGTAATGGGAGATTTCAGAACATACGACTACACACTCGCCCTAAGAGGAGTAAGGACAACAGACTTTATGACAGCAGACTGGGCAAGAATACCATACGAAGTCTTAGACAAGGTATCAACAAGAATAGTCAACGAAGTAAGCCACATAAACAGAATAGTGTACGACATAACAAGTAAACCCCCAGGGACTATAGAGTGGGAGTAACAGTAACAAATATGTTTTTGTTATATAACGGTTGAAAATACAGCGTTTCGGCGTTTTGCAGGAGCAAAAAACTCTTGAGTGATACTATTTTGATACTAAAATCAAGAAAAAATAAGTTCAAAAGGGAGTTGTTGAATTTAAGCTTTCATTTTAATTGCTTAGTATAATGTGATAAATTTAATATGTGAGGTAAGGAATGAGTAAGACTCTTGTATCTGTTGAAGAAGTAAAGAATGCATTAAAAATTGACAGCTTTAGAAACTTATCTAAGGATAAGATAATGGAGTTTGTTTCTTTGATTCCCAATATGGACAAAGAAGTTGCGATTAAGATTATAGAACAATATCCTGCATTTGCTAAGTTATCTGAGTCAATAGTTGCTCAGTTAAATAAAATGTGTGACACTGCTTTAGAAAAAAATGAAGAAAGTCAAAGATTGACAATTCAGGCTTATAAACAAATTTTAGATGAACTAAGCAATCAACTTCATATGGAAGATATTTCTAAAGAAGAGAGAGAAAAAATAACAAAACAAATGATAGAAATAGCTGATAAAATTTCGATTAAAGATACTGAAAATAAAGTATTTATTGATAAGATAGTAAAGTATAGGACAGTATTTTCAATTGGTATACTTTTCTTGGGTGTAGCTATTTTAGGAGTTAACATAAAAGGGAAAGATATTCCAAAATTGTTGTAAGTAATTACTATTATGATTAATTAAAGACGAGCACATAACTTTAAGATTATATAATCTTAAAGTTATGTGCTTTTTCTGCGTATTTTATTTCCGAAGGGACTTTGACTGAGACTAAAATATATTTAATACTAAACTCTATTTAAACTATGGATTTATACTTGTTATACTCTTTAGTATATCTTTTGTTAATAAACTTTTAGTGCATAGATTTTTATAAAATAATTCCATGATTCTATTAGGTTTTAGTATAAACTATGGATTTTGCCCTTGTGATGCTCTTTAGTATATCTTTTTTAAAGAACTTTTAGTGTATAAATTTTTTACAAAATAACTCCATTATTCTATTAGATTTTAGTATGAAATATCGTTATTAAGAGTTCTTGAAATTATTTTCTTCAAAAGGAAGATATTATATTGACACTGTAGGACGACTTAGAAAATTTAATAGCTAATATGAATGATTATCTTAGTGGGGATATAAAACTAAGAAAAAGGAATCCACTATTGATGCAATTAGCATCTGCTTTTTCACTAAAAATATAGAAACAACTGGTAAAATATGCTATAATGTCTACTAAATGTATTAAAATGTGGCAAGGAGGGATGAAGATGGCAGGTCTTAATGTTACTGATGTAATAAAAGAATTAGACATTTCTAAGTCATATTTATA
>CAUQVF010000044.1:0-7368 GCA_963521605.1 uncultured Peptostreptococcaceae bacterium
TCAACTTTATTATCCTAAATTAAATAATTTTTGCTATAATCTTTTCAAAAAAGAGGTGCAAAAAAGTGAGAAATAAAGAGTATAAAAGATTGCAAGATGAAGTATTTGAAAAGATTGAAAAATTCACAAATTTAAGCAAACAAGATTTTAAAGCTATAACAAAAGACATATTCAAAAACTATAAGATAACACATAAAAAGAGCATAGAAGAGTATGACATAAACGCATTGAAACAAAAGTATATCTATGCTATGAAGTCTGAAAGAAAATCAGAGCAGACAATAACAGGATATAAGTTACAGATAGAATTATTCAGTAGATTTTTACAATCTAAAGATGTAAGAGTTGTAAGTATAGATGATATAAGAAGATATATTGACTATCTAACTAATGTAAAAAATAACAGTGATAGCACGATAGTCAATTATATTCATATCTTGAGAGCATTTTTTAAGTGGTTAAGGGATGAGAATTACACAGATGAAAATATATTTGAAAGAGTAAATCTAAAACATTTCAAGACATCAAATAAGAGAAATTCATTGACATTTGACGAGATTGAAAAGCTTAGGTTTGCTTGTGAAAATACAAGAGAAAGTCTAATTATAGAGCTTTTCTACTCAACAGGATGCAGACTTAGCGAGATAGTAAACTGTAATGTAGAAGATATAGACTTTCAAAGCAAACAGATAAAAGTAATCGGCAAGGGGAACAAGGAAAGGATCGTATTTTTCTCTGAAAGATGTAAAATCTTACTCTTAGAATATGTAAAAGACAGAGTAAGCGGAGCATTGATACTAAGAGAAAAAGCACCATTCGAACGAATAAAAAAGGCAGGACTTGAAGATATAGTAAAAAAGATTGGAGTAAGAGTAAAATTAAAAACAAGCAAAAATCTATATCCGCACTTGTTACGTCATACATTTGCAACGCATTTATTAAGCAAAGGAATGTCATTAGACATAATACAAACCTTGCTCGGGCATCAGAGTATAACTACAACACAGATATACGCTGAGACAAGTTTAATAAATGCAAAAATACAGTATGATAAACTAATAGCTTAATTTAAGTTATTATATATTTTTAAGCACTCAAACGAGGGCTTATTTTTCATGTCAAAAATTGAGACAAGAAACAATAATCAATGGAATTATTAAAAGGATGGTTAAAAAAATGAAATTAAATAATCTTGTAAATTGCTTTGAAAGTGCAATAAAAAATAATGCTATGTATGTAGCTGTAAAAATTGAAATGTATGGATTTGAAGAAAGCGAAATAATCATAAATCCAAAAGCAAATTTTGAACAAAAATTAAAATACTATATAAATGCCTATAATGAAGATTTGACACTGAAAAATGCTCCTGATAAGATAAAAATTGTTGGATTCACATATGGCAATTGTTTACAAAATATTGGAGCAGATTTACTATAACCAAAGAGATAATCTATATGACATTACAAGAGGTTTAGAAAAGTAGAACACCTACAATTGATAGGAGATGATAAAGATTTTAAAAATACTTGACAAAAACTATAATACATTAGCTTATCTCAATCATATTCAAGATGATATATTGATAAGAGAAATAATCAATGGTGAGTATACTCTATCATTCAAAGGCAGCATTGAAGAATTAAAAACAGTCTATCTTTATGATGAGAACAATGTACTTGAGATAGATAATGATTATTTTAGACCAGTTAAAATAGTTGACGAGAGAACATCAAATGGAATGACATATATATCCTGTCAAGCTGAGCATATCTCTTATGATTTGCTTAATACTAAATTTGATGATTTTAAGTATATCTATAAAGATATTAATACTGTAATGTTAGCTTGTTTGCAAGGTACAGGATTTACCTATCAAGGTTCTGATATTACACTTAAAACAAATATCCAATATGAACAAGAAACTAATGCTAAGGCAATTACAATTGCTATAGCAAACGACTGGAAAGGTGAATTAAGGTATTTTCAAAAACAAATTTCTGTACCTAACCGCAGAGGGCAGGACAGAGGCGTTCATTTTAGACTGGGAAAAAATCTTAAATCAGTAAGGCGGACAATTGATAGAAAAGAAAGAGATGAGCAAGGCAATCCAAAAATATCTTATGAAGTGGATATTATTGATTTAAGAGAGCAACCAGATTATGGTGAATTAGAATATTTTGAGTTGGGAGATACAATAACAGTTATAGATGAGTTGTTAGGTATCGAAGTTAAAGCAAGGATAGTTGAATGGGAATATAATCCACTTCGCAAAGAAAATACAAGGGTAAAGCTTGGCAATATCTTATCTGATATTAAAGGTAGTTTATCAGGCATTACTGAAAATAAAAAAGCTCTACAGGAGTTTAAAAAAGAAGTGTCTGAGTCAAGTAAAGATTGGGACAAGATTAAACGCATAACTAATGATTTAGGCCAAGTTATAGCAAGTGAGATAGCTGGAACTCTTAACACTTCTAAAACCCTTGTAAGTAATACTACTGGAACTGTAACATTGGATAGCAATGGACTATTAATACATGACCAGCCAACTGAATCAAATTCAAAATGGGCAATGAGATTAAACTCAACTGGGTTTATGATTGCCAATTCCAAGTTGCCCGATGGTAGTTGGGATTGGAGAACATTTGGTACAGGTGCAGGATTTACAGCTGATAGCTTAGTAGCTGGTATAATCAAAGGTTTAGAAATCCAAGGTGTAAATATATTAGGCTCTACTGTTACGGGTGGCACAGTAAATGGTGCTAATATCAACGGTGGTCGTGTTAGGATGGGTCCTGCTGATAGATATATAACGGTTGATAATAGAGGTGTATTAGAAACTCACATGGCTCAGGGAGATACAGATATAGTCACATTAAAGATACATCCTACTGAGTATGATATAAATGACTCGCAGTTAAATGGCATGTTAGAATTTTATGGAGGAAATTCAAACTATCGAAATGGAGTATTGATGGGTTTAGCATCTAACTCTAATACTTTTTTTGTTCGGGGAAGTAATAATTTTATGAACTTGGAGTTCAGAAGAGGAATACAAATATTAGCGGGTGATCAAGGTGTTGTTATAGGTGGTAGAGGCGGGCTGAAAGTACTGGGGGATAAAAACTCTTTGGTTTTTACTGAAAACTATGGCGGAAGACTTTTATACGCATATGAAACTGATAGGTGTTATTTTGCCACTCAAGGAACTGGTGAACTTAAGGATGGGGTATGCAAAATTGAATTAGATCCTATTTTTTTAGAAACAATAGAAACGGATGACTATCACATATTACTAACTTCAAAAGATAAATTTATACCGCTATATGCTACAGATATTACAGAAAAATCATTTACTGTTAAATCAGATACTATCAAAGATGGTGTCTTTTTTTATACCCTTTCGGCTATTAGAAAAGGCTACAAAAACAAATATTTGGACGAGGTGCAAGATGAAAGTGCTGATTAACTACATTAGAAATCCTACAGGGCATAAAGAAATTAATAAATACTCTACTATGCAGTTATATACTCATGACAATTCAGAGTGGGAGATAGTAGAAGTGAAAGACGGTACTAACATACAAAATTTAGAATTTGATGAAGATAATAACCTTGTAGATGACATTGAAAAAGTTAAACTAAAGCGTCAAATCGAAGAAATGGCAGAATCTATAATAGATAATGAATTTAATGATTTAATAAAAGGAGATTTTGAAAATGATGAAAACAGTAGACTACTTGAAAATATTGGCTAAGAAATTGGCAAGAAAAGGGAACAAAGAAAAGATAGAAGATTTCAAAACTAAACTTGATATTTTTCTTACAAGAGATAGAATAACCTTTGATGAATACAATGAAATTTTAGAGATATTGGAACCTTCCGAGGCAACAACATCTTTAGAAATCATTGAAGAAGAAACGGAAGAGGCTTAATTAAATATAGGGGCAATAAATGAGGACTGACAAGGTCTTTTTTTATTGCCTTAGATTAAAAAAAGGAGAGTGTATGGAAAATAAATGTAATGTATGTGACGAAAGATATACACGTTTAAATGAAAAAATAGATGATAACAAGGGTAGAATAAATAATCATTCAACAAGGATAGATAAGCTTGAACAGTCTTTTTCTGCTATGGATGTAAGATTATACAATTTAATCAAACAACTTGAAAGCTTAACAAATGTTTTAAGACTAATATCTTTTAGCTTGTTTGGAACAGTCGCAGCTTATATTATTCAAAATTTTATATTTAAGTAAGGTGTTGATATGACAGAAGATGAAAGAGTGTTAGAAGTATATAAAAAGTTAAAAGAAGAAGATAGTAAAAAAGAGTTGATCAAGGATAAAAAATATATTGAAGCGAGTAAAAAACTAATGTTTTTGATTATAGCATTAGTTTTTATTGTTTTTATAGAAAATATGTATCTTGCTTATATTCTTAAAAATGTTGACTTGGCAAAAGATACGCTTGATAAAGTAGTGCTTTTTTCTGCTCCTGTTTTAACTGTATTAATAGCTAAGTCAGGATTTGAGAACATAAGAAAAGGCAAGATAAGGGAGCAGATTATAAATCGTATGGATAATGTGGAGCTTGGACAAGAAGATTTCAGGAATGGAGTATAGAATAATAAATAGTGGGTATAAATATCTATAAAGAAATACTATATATAGTTTTTTTATCACACAAATAACTATATGTAGTATTGACTTAATGTGGTATAATATAAGTAAGCACTTAATTGATTAGGTGCTTATGTATATTAAGAGGTGATATATATGAATACATCAAGTTATTTATTCTCTACTCCATCTTTTATTGAGGGAGTTGGTAGATTATTAGATTTTGGCTCAACTTTAAATAATTACAATTATTCTAAAAGTGATAAAGAAGCTGATTATAGAGCTATAAGCTCAGATTGGCGAGCTGTTGGAAATGATATGAGAAAGGTTATGAAAAGTGAAGTCAAAAAAACATTATCCAAAAAACAATAACGAGACTCCGTCTAAAATAAGTGTAAAAAAAGAACAAATAGAAATGTATCAGGGACCTATACCGCATCCTGATACATTAAGAAAATATGAGGAAATATCTCCAGGATTTGCTGATAGAATTATACGAATGACAGAAGATCAATTACATCATAGGGTAGAACTTGAAAATAAAGTTATTGATTCTAAAATAAAAGATAGTAGATTAGGTATGATTTTAGGTTTTATCTTATCCTTGATTACGATAGGCATAGGTGCTTATCTTATTGTTTTAGGTAAAGATGTTATTGGATTTTCTTTAGTGATTGGTAATTTAGCATCACTTGTTGTAGCTTTTATATATGCAACAAACTCAAATAGAAAAGAACGAGAAGAAAAAGAAAAATAAACAGATATTTTAAAGACACTGTAAAAGGTGTCTTTTTTAATGCAAAAAATTAGGAAAGGAGTGATAAGCGTTGAATAGAGTTGAAAAGGCTGTAAGATTTATGATAGAGATAGCTCAAGACAGCTCACATGGTTACGACCAAAACCAACGATGGGGCGAGCGTGGAGATTATGACTGTTCGTCACTTACCATTACAGCATTTGAAAAGGCAGGATTTCCTGTAAAATCTAAGTACGGTACTACTTATACAGGCAATATGAAACAAGCATTTATAAACTGTGGTTTTAAAGATGTAAGAAACGCTGTAAATATTGCTACAGGTGCAGGCTTAGTGAGAGGAGATATCTTGCTTAATGAAGTACACCATGTGGCTGTATATATCGGCAATGGCTTAATAGTACAGGCAAGTATAAACGAACTTGGACGAGCTACAGGCGGAAGACCTGGCGACCAAACCGGCTATGAGATTAATATATCTAAGTATAAAAATTATCATCGTGGCGGTTGGGATTGTGTGCTTAGATATGAAGAAAAGATTGATACAGATGTATTAGACAAGAAAGGAGAAGTTAAAACTATGAGTGAAAAAGAAAAAGAATATGCAGTACAGGCAATCAATAAATTAGCTGAATTAAAGCTATTGAATAGTCCTGAGGTGCATATCAAGAACATTGATAAATCAAACTGGGCATTGTGGGTTATGATGGCTAAATTGGCTGAAAGGAGATAGAGATATGATTAAATCAGATATAATAATAGCGATAGCAATCACATTTGGTTTTATCGTTACTGTATTTTGCATAGAAAAAAAGAAAATCAAGATGGACTATATTACAGAGCTTAAACTTACTTTGCTGCTTACTAAGATGTCTTTTAAAGATGTTAAGTTGCAAAAGATAGCTGATATTATAATGACTATAGTAGTTGGCTTGGAGCAAACAAAACTATCTGCTCAAGAGAAAAAAGCAGAAGCTATGAAAAAAGCTATACAGGAGATATATGACAAGACAGGTGTAAATCTTGATGAAGCTACACTGTCTACTATCATTGATATTGCTGTAAGTTATATGCAAAAGAAGTAAGCTAACGAAAGAAATGCTACAAGGTAAAAAGATAGAAGTGAATTTGATAAAGAGGAAAACTAAAAGCAACCCAATCGCAACACAGATATTATAAAGTGTTGAAATGTCTAATGTATATGGTGGTTATGAAGTTTCCCATCATCTCCACCATACATAAAAGTCAAGCGTTGATATTAACTGTAAATATGTTGATATCAACGCTTTTTTAGTTTCGTATAATGCTATATTACTAATCTCATTTAAAAAGTCATGCGAAAATTTTTTATGATGATTACTTTTAAATTGTATGACATTCATAAGCAAAATATTTACATGGTGATTTATAAGGTTTTTAGTATAAAAATTAGTTTTAAATGGTTTTTTTATAGGAAGTACATAAGAATTATAAAAAAAGAGATGTTGAAATATCAACATCTCTTCCGCTAATGGTGCACCCAAGAGGACTTGAACCTCCGACTCACAGTTTAGGAAACTGTAGCTCTATCCTGCTGAGCTATGGGTGCATAAAAATATTAAAAAAAATTTTAAATTGTATAAAACAATATTTAGGATAAACAAGTAAAATAATACACTTATAAATCTAACGCTTATAAAGGATAACACAAAACTAAAAAAAAAACAATAATTTTCGAAAAATAACATTAGAGAATAAAAAATAAAAAATGAATTTAGTAATTATTTTAATAAGCAAAATTTTGAAAATTTAGTAATGTAATTATGAAAAGTTTAAAATGCTATAATATTAATATATTAATTAAAATAAAAAGTTAAGTAAGAAGGAAATAAAAATCAAAATATTAAAAAGAAATTTGTTGAAAAATAGGGTAATAGGAAAAATAAGTAAAAAAAATTAAAAAAAATTAAAAAAATCTATTGACACACAGGATAAAAATATGATATTATATCCG
>CAUQVF010000045.1:0-6787 GCA_963521605.1 uncultured Peptostreptococcaceae bacterium
TCGTTTGTGCGGCTGTTGGAGGAGGCTCTAATGCAATAGGAATGTTTGAAGCATTCTTGTCAGAGCCTGTTGACATTGTCGGTGTAGAACCGCTTGGAAAAGGCGAGGGAGTAGGAGAGCATGCAGCAAGTATGAAATTCGGTAAAAAAGGAGTTCTTCATGGCTTTGAAAGTATACTCTTACAAGATGAAAAAGGTGAACCATTACCTGTGTACTCCATAGCAAGCGGACTTGACTATCCGTCTGTCGGACCTGAACACGCATATTTGAGACAGTGCGGAAGAGTAAAATATGAAGCAGTGAATGATGATGAGGCTATGCAAGCATTTTTCTTACTATCACGTTATGAAGGAATAATTCCTGCAATAGAAAGCTCACATGCTTTGGCATATGCAATAAAGCATGCTCAAAATCAAAATTCAGGTTCAATACTTGTAAATCTTTCAGGTAGAGGTGATAAAGATATTGACTATGTATATGAAAAATATGGTACAGGTGAGCAATTTTTAAAAGAGTTTATCAATAAATAGAGTATGTAAGATTTTATAATATTAGCAGATTATAAAATAAATTTATAAAAAATAGAACAAATAATAATTCAAAATAACTTTTAAAAGGCGGTGATGATACCGTCTTTTTCTATGCTGAAATGATATAAATTTTTTAATTTACGCATTATATCTTTTAGAAATTTATATTAATCATAGTTTATAAAAGCAAGTATCTATTCTAAGCGACGGTATATATGTATTTTCAATAACTTTGCTGTGATGTAATTACATTGCTTTTTAATGACTTTCTAGTATTAAATAGCGATTATTAGTGACATAATTATTATTTATCCAATATATTGTTCATTATTTTATAAAACTTAATATTGGATTGAAAATATACAATGTGTTATATAAAACTTGACTGTTTATGACTTCAGCAGTATAATACTGCTTTAAATTTGCTTGTTTAATCTTTCCTTATATAACAAAGCTTGTGTTTTATTTAAATTAAAAAGGAGATATAATGGGATATTTAATTTCTATAAAAGTTGCAATGCTGGTTTTTCCGGCTTTGGCGTTTTTTATTACCTTGCCTTATATGATTATTAATTATAGGAAGTATGGTTCTATCAATAAGTTAAGAACCTTGATTGTATATTCATTTATTTTGTATTTATTAGCAGTATATCTATTGGTCATTTTGCCCTTACCTAATAGAGACAGTATTCACAACAGCTATAAGGATATGTTGAATCTTATTCCATTTTCATTTATTATGGATTTCATAAAGGATAATCCTTTTGTTGTTTCCATGCCTGCAACTTGGTTAAAGGCGTTGAAACATCCCACTTTCTACGTTCCTGCATTCAATGTCTTGATGTTGATTCCATTTGGAGTGTACTTACGTTATTATTTCAAATGCAGTTTTAAGAAGACTTTGCTATTGACAGCTCTATTAAGCTTATTTTTTGAATTGACTCAATTTTCAGGACTATATTTCATATACCCTGGTCCATATAGATTGGCTGATATAGATGATATTATTCAAAATACTGCCGGAGGCTGTATTGGTTATGCGTTTGGAGGCTTAGCTATGCACTTTCTTCCATCTAGAGAAGAAATTGATGAGAAAGCTTTACAGGCAGGCTTACGAGTTTCTTCAATTCGTGTTTGCCTATCACTTATCATAGATGTGTGGATTGTCAATATTCCTTATGCAATATCAAAAACATCACTTCCTTTTTGGATATTTTTGACTCTCTACTTCAGTTTGCTTCCTTTGTTGAATGGCAAAACTTTAGGCAGTGCTTTGTTAAAGTTTGCTATAGAATTTGAAAATTTAAGGTGGATTCGTACAATCCTTAGAGGAGGATTATTAATGGGATATTTTTACTTAATTCCTTCAGGATTAATGTATCTGATGAATGAGTTTAATAAAGATGCAGAATCTATATTATTCCCATGGTTGCTTCCAATTACTTTTCTGATTCTAATGGTATTTGCAGTAGTCACTGTCGTATCAGTGTTATTTAACCGACCTTTCTTATTTGATAGATTGTCAGGGACTATTTATAAAAGTACAGTTAAAATAAGGAAATAGATTAAGTTAAGATTATGATTTATTGATATTTAATGTCATGTATAAAGCTGGAAGATAATCTTTTATGTGATAATAAATTACATGTCAAAAAATAAAATTGATTTTATTTTGCTGATTTTAGCAAAGCCCTTAACAATGTTTTTTCTATTGTTAAAGGCTTCTTTTGAAAAGATGGCTAGTTCATAGCCTTATAATTTATATAATTGAGTGGCTATATGCAATTTATTGTTGAAATCACAGTATTTAATATTTATAATATAATCTAAAGTTGTATTTTTATTTGAGATATAACAAGAATAGTGGATTAAAAGTTATGGGGGATGTAATTGAATTTACTAAATACAGCATTAGGAACAATAGAAATTTTAATTGATGGAGAAAAAATTCCGTATATTGCAAAAGAAGGTCGTAAAATAGAAAATTTATGCCCTAATGTGTTAGGACGATATCAGATAGAAGTTAATTATATACCTGATGGCAGTAAACACTCTCTTTCGTGTGTAATTAATAATTTAGAACCAATTAATAGAACTGTAGAAAGTGGAGAGAATTTAGAATGTCTCAGTTTTTATAATAAGGATAGAGTAAAACTTTCGATAGCTTTGCTTGGGGAACAAAGGGACTGTCATAATGGAGTATTAATCAATGCTACTAATGACTATGATATAGAATATTTAGAAAATGGACTTTCATATATTATTTTAGAAGAAACTAAAAGTAGTAAATTCATATTTGGAGTTTCGTGGATAGATGATGTAGCTTGGGATGACCCGGTAACCCCAGAGTGTCAAGAAAGAGATACACAAACATGGTTTGCTTCAGATCCAAGTCTTGCTCTATAGGTATAAGTATTAGTTTTGTATTAGATGGATACTAAAATATATAATAGTGTAAGCTCATTTAAATATTAATTCTTTATGATTTTTAAAAGGCGGTAGTTATACTGTCTTTTTATATGTTATGATATTAATACTAATACTAAAAACCTTTTAAATAACCATGTAGTTATTCTGTTTATGAATATCATACAATATTAAAAATAATCACCACACAAAATACTTTACATGACTTTTTAAATGGAGATTAGTATAAACTCTATTTAAACTATGGATTTTGTCAATATTATCCCATTGATACACTTTAACATATTTTCAATTAATAAATTTTTTAAGCTATTATTTGCAAAGTATTTCTGTGATTCTATTATATTTTAGTATAATTCTACTATATTTTAATTTGAAATATTTTAAAATACTGACAATACAGATAATAATGATAAAATAGTAATTGATTATATATAATATGTAAAGAGGTCTTAAAATAGCAAATAAAATAGATGTAATAAACAAAAAATATGATTGAAATATCAATATCTCTTGACCAAGTATTGAAAAAAAGCTAAAAAATATAAAAAGAATGTTGTGTTTGTGCGTATATAACAGTATAATGTAAGCACAATTATAACAAAAAAGAAGGTGATATAATGGATTATGTAAAAAAGATAAAAGAAAAATTGAATAAAAGTGGAGGAGTTATTACAAGTAAGGAACTTAAAGATTCTAACATTCCAACTATATATCTAACACGAATGATAGAAACAGGAGAGATAATTCGTGCAGACAGGGGAATATATATAGATTCAAATGGGGATTATGATGAATATTATTTTTTCCATAATAGGTGTAAAGTTGCAGTGTTTTCATATGTATCAGCTCTATATCTCCATCAATTTACAGACATAATTCCATTAGGAATGGAAGCTACAGTATATAAAGGTTATAATGCTCATCGTATAAACAGAAATGTGAGAATCCACTATGTAACAAAAGCATTTTATGGTTTAGGTATTACAACGTGTCAAACGATGTTTGGAAATGTTGTAAAAGTCTACGATTTGGAAAGAACGCTATGTGATTTTATCAGAAATAGAAGTGAAATAGAAACAGAACTGTTTACTAAAACTATTAATAAATATGTTCGTTATGAAAATAAGGATTTTAATAAACTCTATGAGTATTCTAAGAATATGAAGATATATGAAAAAGTAAAAGAAATTTTGGAGCTTATTTATGAATAAAGATAAGTTAAGAGCGATATGTCAGAAACTATCAAAAGAAACAGGACTTAGTTTTAATGTGATACAAACACATTATTTTTTAGATAGTATTTTAGAACAAATATCAGATAGTGATGAGAGAGAAAACTTTATATTTAAAGGAGGATTTTTACTTGCAAATGTAATTGGAATAAGGCAGAGAAGCACTGTAGATATTGATTTTTTAATAAAAAGATTCTCTCTTAGCAGAGAAAATATAAAGCAGAGATTTGAAAAAGTTTTTCAAAGAAGCAATGATAATGGAATTACTTATGAGATTCAGAAAATAGAAGAAATTCGTAAAGAAGATGAATACGGGGGATTTAGAATTACAGTTCTTTGCAGATTTGAAAATGTTAGGCAAATTATTCCGCTTGATATAGCAACAGGAGATCCAATTACACCAAGTGAAATATCATATGAATACAAAAGCATTTTCAGTGACAGATTTTTTAATATTTGTGCATACAATATAGAAACTATGCTTGCTGAGAAGATTCAAACAGTCTATCAAAGAGGGATGTTTAACAGCCGAAGTAAAGATTTTTATGATATTTATATTTTGTATAATTTGAAAAAAGAGGAAATAGATTTTGAGCATTTAAAGAAAGCGTGTAAAAATACATTTATGTATAGGAGTACAGATTTTAACATGGATAGTATTCTGAAGGTATTAGAGGGCTTAAAAGTAGAAAAGGACCTTAAAATACGATGGAGTATCTATCAAAAAAGATTTATTTACGCAAAAGAAATAAGTTTTGATGAAGTGATAAATACAGCGATAGAAGTAGTAAAAAATATAAGTTTTTAAACTACTATACAAATGTACTCAACTTTCCCACTAAAATTATCGCAATTGTAGTTGAAATTTAAATATTTATTGATTTTTTAATATACTACTTGACACACAATTTTCTGAATAATATTTATTGAAATTTGCATATTTATCAAAAAAATAAAAACACTGAAAAAACTATGTCAAGTATAATATTATAATTTAAAAATACACTCAAATTTCAATGTTTTTAATATGCTTTTCATGTGGGGAAGTTGAGTTAATAATTTAAAAGAGGAAGCAATAAATTATCATTATATAGGGACAAAAGACCTTGGTTTGCAAAATATAATTAATATTAACCCGTTGAAAATGATTGGTATTTTGGATGATGAAGCTATCATAGTTAGAGAACAAAATATTAATGAAATTTTTCAAGATAATGAAATTGATGAAATGCTTCAAAAACATAAACATAAAACCAAGCTATGTAATGTAAACTATAAAGAAAAGTTTAATGATATATCTAAAGAAATAGAAAATCTAATGGATATGTATTTAAAGTAAAAATATCAAGATTGGCATATTTTATACAAATTAGAATAAATCAGGGTGTATACTTACTTTACTCACTTAACAAATTTACAAAAAATATTGACGAACTTAAAAAGACTTTTCAAAATAAAAAGACAGGTGTAATTGATAAGTTTTTTGAAATATATTAAATAATATGTTAGAGGATAAATAGTAGCTTAGTTTCTATTTAATGATGTCAAAATAATAATTAAACGTAGAACAGCAGGTATATTCCAATGTGATGATATGACTTGCTAAGTAAAAAAAGCGAAGTTTGTTGACCGGAAGATTATATGATAGCTCAATTTATTTAAAATTTGAATCATAAAGCTATATAGCCGAATTATAAAAAGGAGAAAGCTATGGGATTTCTAAAAAAATTATTTGGAAAAAAAGAAGAAAAAAAGGAAGAAAAAAAGCAAAGTAATGGAAGTGTTATATTATCGATGCCGATGTTCAAAGGTGATAAAGCATATTCTTTGGATGAAGTAGTACAAGACTTAAAAACATATTGGGGACTGGATGTTAAAGATGTTGGAGGAGATAATGATACAGCTACATTTGTAATAGATGATAAGCTTGTAGCTGTTGCTCTTATGACATTTCCAATACCTGCTGAGGATCTTGAATCCATATATGGATATTCTTATCTATGGAATAATGTGGAAGAAGAAACTAAAGAACATACTATGCATGCAATAGTATCCATTATTTCCGGCAGGGAAGATTCGGTAATGAGCTATTCCATACTTTCAAAGGTTAATGCCTCTATCTTAAGAAGCAGTGAAAATGCCATAGGCGTCTATAATGGAACATCTACACTATTACTACCTAAAAATCTTTATCTTGACTTTGCAAAGATGATGAAAGAGGAAATGTTGCCTATTCAACTTTGGGTGTATATAGGTATTATAAAAGATGGAGATAAGAGCAGTGTATATACTTATGGTATGAAGGAATTTGGAAAATCTGAAATGGAAATTATAAATTCTGCTATGGATAGTGAAGAATTATACTATTTCCTTTTGTCAATACTTCAATATATATTAAAAGATGATGTATTGCTTAAAGATGGTGAAACTATAGGTTTTACAGAAGATGAGAAGATTAAAATAAGAGAATCAAAGGCTGTATATTTAGAAGGAAATTCTTTAAAATTAGAATTGTAATTTAAGATGTAAATAAAAAATTAATACTAAAAACCCTTTAAAAAGCCAATCATTTATGGTATAATTATAAAGGGTGAT
>CAUQVF010000046.1:0-6101 GCA_963521605.1 uncultured Peptostreptococcaceae bacterium
CTTGAGTATCATCCTTTGCCCTCCTTTCCTAAGTTATATGCAGCCCCTACATCAGTAAGAGGCACATAATTGCCGTTTACTATAAGCACATCACCACCCTCCAAAGAAGGAAGATCCAAAAGGTGACGGCCTTCATTTGGTGTATATATACCGTTTTGGACTGCCGAAGTTATAGATTGCATTTGTGTCTCCATATTGGCACGCAAAAGCACTTTTTCATTGAATTTGTATACAAATCCTTTTGATCTCTGTTCATCAGTCAAGCACTTGTAATTTATCTCCTGCTCATACTGATTGAGTCTGTACATCATCGTATCTATCAAAAAGCTAAGCTGCTGCGACTCTGAATTTGAGTAGCTACTCTTCTCATAATCATTGATCTGATTTGGCTTTACTCCGAAAGCTGCCGCAATCTGCAAGGCACTGTACTTCTTAAGCTCCATATACTGTGCATCCGCAAGCGTATAAGTAAGCGGCTCAAGTTTCATTCCGATTGGCAATGCTACCACTTTGCCCGCATTTTCCGCACCTGTAAGAAGCTCGTTATACTTTTTCTGTAATTGTGTCCTCAATTTTTCATCAAGGTCGCCTGTGTACTGAAGTACACTTGATGCAGTCAGTCCACTTTTATACAGCTTTTCAAGATATCTTTGTGAGTATCCTGCTCCCTGTATGGTGCTTTTTAGTATCTCCCTTACTGAAAGACCCATAACACCATCCCAAGAAAGCCAATTTTTTATATGCAATACATCTTCTTGTCTGAAGATTGATGTTTCGCCGTTTTGCGGGTTGTTGTACCGATAGTACAGCCTTCCTTTATCTCCAAAAACTCCCACGTCATCCATGTATACTGTCACGCAATCCGACTTCATAATCCAGAAAGCTTTTATCTGTATCTTTCCCGTCTTTATTCCCTTATCATAGTCTCTTTGTATCCAAGCATAGGCATTACCATAGTGCTGGCAATTTGCCTCCATAGTCGACCAAAAGGTTGACGGTGTCATAACGCTGTTTGGCCTGTATAAAAGCACATCCACAGCATCGGCCCTCACTCTTCCGCCTGTCGCATCTTCTTTATATAGCTTTAGCGGCATTTTACCCATGGTCTCCGATAAGACTTTCAGACAAGTGAAGTATGTGGTCTCTGCAAGTGCCTTTGGTGTAGTAATATCATCATCTATCCCCAGCCACTGACGGAGCCTTTCACTTGCTGTGTCCGCCGTTTCAGGTATAAAAAAGTTTTTCAAATTGCTCAAAAATCCCATTTTATCCCGTCCTTCCTTTCAAAATATTTTCTACATAATCGTTGTAGCTTTCCGACTCAAAATCGTGATACAAAGCCAACTTAAACGCCCCCAAAGTGGCATCCACAGGGTCGATACGCTTAGTAGTTGCGTCCTTATCTATCTTTATAAGTCCGTTATTTGTCCTTACAACTGCATTAGACATAGCGTAATTAAAAAGCGGGTTATGCAGATACAACACATTACCTGAATAAACCTGCTCCCTGAAGCCTTGAGTACTTTCATTCAAACTCTTATGGCTTTGATATACTTCTTCTACTGTGTAGCCTTCATCTGATAAGTCCATCATCAATTTTGATGCATTTGCCGGGTCGAAACATAAGCACTGAATATCGAGTTGATGCTTTGCGCACTCATCAAGCACATATTGCATTACAGTCGATTGGTCGACTATCGGCGTATTTGTCAGCGTCAAATATCCGAGTCGCTCCCAAGCATCATACGGTACCTTATCTTTTATTATGTGTTCTCTTAATTTATCGACCGTCGGTATAAAGCTGTGCGTCCAAACAGCGTAATTTACTATCTTCTTGCTACTGCTATCCAATTTATCGGTCTGAAACGGCACAACAAAGCCGACCGATGTAAGGTCGATTTTTGACGACATATCAAAACCGATATACACAGGTCGCCCTCTTAAGTCGATAGGAAACTCCTTGACTTCGCAAGCCTTCCATTTTTTCATATCCATATAGCCGTTATTTGCGGCCGATACCCAAATATTGAGTACTTTAGTCATGAAAGCAATCATTTTTTCAGGTATTTGCTTGGCTATCTCATAATCTTCAGCTATCTTTTTTACACCTTCTTCATAAAAAGCCCTTATCGGGTTTGCTTTTTGCCACGTTTCCAATGCTCCAGAGTCGTCACCCTTATCAGCTTCGCAAATATCAATAAAATATTCATCATTTTTTACGTCTACATCAGGATCTAAGACCTTTGAGCAATAATCGTACTCTTGCGTGTAGCAAGGATAAGTTAAATCCTTACCCGCTGTGGTGATTATCGTAAGCATTG
Source organism: uncultured Peptostreptococcaceae bacterium (assembly GCA_963521605.1). GTDB lineage: Bacteria > Bacillota > Clostridia > Peptostreptococcales > Filifactoraceae > Peptoanaerobacter. Next base: position 2,322 of record CAUQVF010000046.1, read on the forward strand.
GCTCCTTGGTGTTTGAGCCAAGTCCAAGGTCGTAAAAATCGGTGGTCGGGTGCTGGTGGTATTCATCGAGGATAAGACACGCAGGATTGGTACCATCGCCCGTCTTACCATCCTCTTTCGATAGTGGTTTTATGAAAGAACCCGTCTTTATATGCACTATCTCATCGCGCTTGAAATTAAATTTCGACCGCAATATTGAGCCTTTAGTCATCAAATCGCACTCACTGAATACAATCTTTGACTGGTCGCGTTTTGTGCCGGCTGTATATACCTCATATGTCTCGTGATTTTTAGTAGCTTGAATAGCTATTTCAAAAAGCGCTTCGCCTGCTTCCATTTGAGATTTTGCGTTCTTACGCCCCACTTCAGTAAAACTCTTCTTGAACCTTTTTCTTCCCGTCTCTCTGTGTATCCATCCATATAGCTGACATGCCCTGAACTTTTGCCAACCCGTCAAAACGATTGGCTTGCCTGCCAAGGCTCCTTTTGAATGTTTCAGCAAAGAAAACCAAGTAACTATTCTATTTGCGTTGTCTTCACTCCAGATGTAAGGAAAGTCAGTCGTACCCACTCTGTCCAAGTCGTCAAGAAATCTCTGACATGCCCACTTATGCTTCTGCCCTGACGGGATTTCGTCCGATAAACAGCTTCTTGCGTATTGCTTTATGTCCTCCAAGTGACTCATATCTATATATCTCCAAACATCTGCATAAGATTTTCTTCTTGTCCTTTTGCCTTTTCTGCTGCAATCTTAAGCCTTGAACTTGCAGACATCCCCAAAGCGTTGCCTGCCGTGTCCATATCCTTTTTTGCTTGTTCCAAAATTGCATACATAGGATTGGGCTTTTTGCCAGAACTGGTCTCGACGACGGGTTCAAAGTCTTTCTTTTTAATCTCTTTCGACGCTCTCGTATACATAGAGTAGGCATTTGCATAGACAATCATGCTGTTACGGTCCAGATTGCCTATGATTTCTATACTCTTCAAATTTTTTCTTATACGCTCATACTCTTTTTTTGCCACAGCATCAATAAAGACCGAAGGAGGAACTTTTTCAAGCTCGTCGCCATCGGTCTTTATAAGTGATTCTTCATATTCTCTTCTTGCCCTGACATCTTTTTTTATATTGCCCGTCTGCATCGAAATTATTTTTCGCGGTCTTGCCATTTCTCCCTCCTTTCGGGCTTTTTTATGCACAATTTGCCCACTTTTGGGCGGTTTTTAGAAATTTACGTTTTGAAAGCTGGGGCGGCGGTCATTGGAAATTGTCTGAATACTTCCCCGAACCCCCTACCCCTTAGGGCGTATCTCATCTAATAAACTTTAGTATGCTATCTTCTTTACTAAACTTTTAAGCTTTGCTTGTGTCTCTGCCTTGCTGGCCTCACTCTTTCTGTACAGCACATGAATTTCATCATGGCTTGACCTTGATAAAGGTATGAGATTGTCTTCTACATAAAAGAGTGTAGGGTCGTCCTCTGCCGTGACTATATGATGTACGGTAGTAGCGTACTCAATGCGGCCGTGCAAAAAAGCCCAAGGGTCTAAACCTTGATACCTTGCTATAATTACTTTACGTAATGCTTGCCATCTACCCGCTTTATATAATGCCCTTGTACCTGTCGGCTGTGGATACTCCCTTTTAAATCCACACCCGCACTTCTTTCCGGCTTCATATCTTCTCCCACAGTGTGAACATCTTTTGTATATCATCTTTTTTACATCTCCATCTTTATACAACAAAAGCGCCCTTGCTCACGGGGCGCTTTCACGATAAGAAAACATAGGATGAACATGTCACTCAGTAAATAAAAAAGAAAAAAGGTCGTCAAAGTTTTACATCTTTGACGACTACAGTATAACACTGTCAAGAGGTGCATTGCGATGTCCTAATAAAAAAAGAAGCAAGGTTTTTCTTGCTTCTTAAGTCTCTCTTACACCTCTATAAGCTTTTTTGATACTTCTGCGATTGTACTCTCAAGTTTTGTCATATGCTTGTCAAGTCTCTCTTTTGTCTTTTCAAGCTTTTTTTTTGCTTTAGCCTTCTCTTCCCCGTCAAGTACTTTTATATCTTCAGTCAGTTCCTTGATTATTTTTTTTGAAAGTGGAATTCTTTCTGTAAGCTCCCAAATCGCATTGGTATATATAGTCAAGCAAGGGATTCCCTCTTTCTCTGCGAACCATATTTGAATATTTCCTTCAATGTCTACTACTGACTTCGGCACATATACTTCTGAGATTATATTTGTATCTGCCACTTTTTTATACTTTAGTAAATATGATTTTTCGCTGTAGTCTTGCAAGAACTTTCTGTAATCTATAAATAATGTTGTTTCCTTGCTATACTCTTCTCTTCTTAAAACTTCCATCTTTGTTCTCCTTTCATGTTGGAGGTTTTTGTTTACCTCTCTTAACTGTCTTTATTATAGCACGCATTGCGTATTATGTCAACGCTTTTTAAAATATTTTTTATCTATTTTCAAGTTCTTTCTCAAGACCTTTAATCCTATACATCATATCAACTATATAACTCCTCACCTCTCTCCTCCCATACTCCCAGTCTTGCAAAGTCCTGAGCGGAATTCCAAACCGCTCTGCAAATTTCGCCTGTGACAATCCGAGTTCTTTTCTTAGTTCTTTTAATCTTTCTTTATCGTCCACTTTTACCTCTTTTATCTGCAAGCCACCTTTCGGCGGCTTGCGTTTTTTTTGATTGTTGTTTAGCTTAACTTTTTTGCTGCTTCCTTGATGTCGTCAAAGAGTCTGTCGGGGTCGTCATAATCGTGATAATCAAGCCCTAGACTTTCGCAAAGTTTCTCATACTCTGCTGTTTCGATATCGTCCCAGTTGCTTGCCTTTTCGATTCTTTCTATAAGCTCCATAATTTCGTTTCTGTTTAACATTGTTAAACCCTCCTTAAAATTTTTTTATCTTGTTAAGTGCTTTCCTTAACTGTCTTTATTATAGCACGCATTGCGTATTATGTCAACACTTTTTAAATATTTTTTTTATGAAAATAAAAAAGTTGTCGACATAATATCAACAACTTTTCTCAATCTTTTATATGCAGTGCCTCTTTTCAAAATCTTTCAAAGCTCTTTTGTGCAATACTAAAGTCCATCTTTTTTCATATCCAAGCTTGTCCGCTATATCACTAAAGCTTGCACCCTTCATATATCGCATAATTAAAAGAATTTTATAGCGATCATCTTCCATGCTATCTATCTCTTCTTCTATCTTGTGATAAAGACTTGTATATCTGCTTGTCTGCTCCTCTATCTCCTCTCTAAGCTCTGCCATCTTTATGATGATGCTTTGGGTCCTTGTGTTGTCTGGGCTTGTCTCTACCTTGCAATCACTTAAAGCACTTGTAACCTTTGTAGCAAGTGCCATAAGCCTTTCACGCTCTGTAGTCTTTACTTGTATAAGTCTTTCAATGCTTAAAAGTTGTCTAAGATATTCTTTTGCTGTCATCACTCACCTCTTGTATACCGCACATGTGCCGTCTTTTGCTCTCACCCATATCCGTAAAGGAAAGCCCTTAAAGTCATTATCACGGCTATTATACGGTAGGTAGTCGGCTCTCTCTATCTCAAGCCCGACTTTGTGACTATTTTCGCATCCCTCCGCTCTGTTCTTATCTTCGTAATTCGTACCACAAACTTCACATGTATACATTGTTTTTATCTTCATTCTTCACCTCTCTTTTTTAGCACGCCAACTCCTTCTCAAGTGCCTCCAATATGTCAGCTACTCTTTTTGCGCCAAGTCCTTTTATTC
>CAUQVF010000047.1:0-5621 GCA_963521605.1 uncultured Peptostreptococcaceae bacterium
CTTTATCAAAAGGGTTAACCGCTAAAAAGATTGAATTATACGGAGTTTTTTATCTTCCTCGCCGTATCCCATTGGTAACATAAACAATAGCTATTTATCTACCAATCAACGCTTAAGTCTCCTATCCTGCAAATAAAATCCCTTCAAACACTTCATTGATAGGAAGTCCCTGTATAGTATAACCGTAGCCCATTTCATCGTCATGAGTCATAGGTATCCTGACTGTTCTGCCGTCTAAAAGCTTATAGTCGGTATATGAAGTTGAGTCCGTCTCATAAGGATAGAAGTGTGTACCGGAAGGTATGGTAGTGTTTTCAGTAACTTCACCATTTTCAGATAAAACACTGACTGACAGATCTACTTTTGAAACAAAATCAAGTTTTGACTCTACCTTATAAACACTGTTTAGTGCTTTGAATTTCTCATCGGTACCAAATTCATATATATTGCTTACAGAAACAGTGCTGATCGTATATATTCTGTTTGAGAGCAGTATCTTTTTAGGATTGTATGCAATTAAGCCTACAGCAGAAAAGTATGGGTAGGGTTCAAATTCAGTATCTGATACAATCTGAAGTTTATTAAGGTCAAGCACACGAACAATGTTTCCGTCATTGTCACCTCTTTCATTAAACATCAAATAATTTTTATCATTGACCCTTGCAAATAAAAACTCCTCTATAGAGTAGCCTGACAAATCGCCGGCGTCTATTTTGTTGACATTACCGTCTATGTCAACGATATACTCATTTATACTATAGGTCTGTGCATCGATACTTGTATTTAGCTTTATATGCTCAGGAGTCTTATCACCGTTTAAGTCATAATAAAACTCACCGTTTGGGGCTACACTAAAAGCAAATTCTACAGGCTCTGCCACATATTTTTTATTATAAAGCTCAGGGTATTTGGAATAAGGTATATCGAACTGTATAAGCTTGGTGTAAGAAACGGAATCCTCTGTAACTTCTACAGGTGTAAATATACTTACTCCGTTATATCCCAAAGTCCATGCTATCGTTTGGTCAGCCGTATAGTCATTTTTGCCGCTTGCTTCATCGGCTATCATACTCTTTACCCTTGATTTGAATTTATCCGGGTCTTTTATTAATGTATCAAGCGTAAAATCGGAGTAGATCTTATCAAAATCAAAGTTAAGGTTCATTATGTCGGACAAGGCTATCTTCTTGCCTGTTTTACTGTCATAGGTAACTGATGACAGCAGACTCAAATCATTGTAATCACCATACGCTTCTTCTTGTAAAAATATGCTTAAGATTCTGTTATCGGCACGACTTACAATATAATTGTTTTCGTAATACATATCTTCATCGGCGTTTTTTTCGTAAGAAGTCTTAGATTGAGTATTTAGCTTATCAATAGCCTGTGCAAGCTTATCGTAGCCTGTACTGTTAAGATTAAGCTTATTGTAAGTACCCTGTTTTTGTGAAGTATTTACAATGTCCAAACTTACATCAAGGTCCAGAAACTCAAAATCACCGTAATCAACTACCTCCTCTTCATCTTCTTCCTCCACTTCTTCTTCATCAGTGTCTTCGGTTTTATCCGTGTTTTTCTTTTTTTTCTTTTTCTTTTTTGCTGTAGTTTCCTCGGTATCTGCCTGTTGGAAGATAGTGCAAGCACTTAAGCTTAAAAGTGAAAAACAAACAAGAGACAAAAGCAAATATTTCTTAATCATAAGCTACCTCCTAAAATTACTACAAAAACCACATTTGTTTGATTTTAAGTATAACATAAAGATATATTAAATAAAATATATAAAAGCGTATATACTTAAACCTGATTACTATGTATAATAGTTATATCTAAATATAAAAAACTGTATGAAATTTTTGTTATTGAGAAAAAAATAGAACTTAAATCGGATTTATTTTGATAAAAATTTATATAATCATTTTATATTTGGAAATTTCTCAAAAAGAAAGGGAGATACTATGAAAAAGAGGAGTTTGAGCAAGGCGCTGAGTTTACTTTTAGTAAGCCTGTGTCTGGGGCTTGCCGCAGCCGGCTGTGCCAAGAAAGAGGAACCGGCAGAAACTACCGAGACTACTGAGGAGGTTAAGGAAAGCAGCGAGGAAAGCAAGGAAGAGAGTAAGGAAAGTACGGAAGATGTTATAGAAAATGTGGACTATATATACGCTGTTAATGATAATGACAATATAGTTATAGAAAATGAGGGTTATGATGCATTAAAGGCTGCAATAAAAGAGTTTAACCAAAGTGCAAAAGAGTACGGGAAAAGCAAGGGTATAGGCGAAGGTTCGGAGTATCAGATATATAACAGAGTGCTTAGGACGGATTCAAAAGTATTCAGTATAGTAAGTGAAGAAGCTGTTTATACGGATCTTGAGTCGGGTTTTGGTGAGTCTAACAGGAATTTTAGTACTGTCAACTATAGTTCAAGTGACGGAAAGGAGCTAAACTTAAGCGATGTAGCTGATGAGGGTATATATAAGGTACTTACGGATGAGCTTAAGGCTTCTTATCCAAGCGTAAAGTTTGTGCATGATACGGAAAGCAAACTTAAAGAGGGACTTTCAAAACAAGGTTGGGACAGTAAGGCGGCATGGGCATTAAGCTATGACGGAATTATATTTTATATTCAAAAGGATCTTGTAAGTGCGGACGGAGCAGGTGTACTGGTATACAGCGTATCATTTAATGAGCATAAGGATATTATAAAACAGTCTTATACCTCAAAACCTGAAAGCTACATCTATCCTATATTTGTAAATGCAAATTATCCTATTAAGATAGGAGATAAGGTGGTAAGACTTTCAGTAAGCACAGATGATGCCAATGATTATGAAACTGTTGTAAATATTGATTTGGCAGGAAAGAAGAACAGCGTGCAATATATGTATACACCAAGCAATATGCATTTGATCAATGTAAAAGGTGATATGTTTATGCTGATACAGGTTCCGGTTGGAGATGTGTCATATTTTACGGATGTATTTAAGCTTGATGATAACGGAGTTTTAGAGCTTAATGAGGTTGAGCAGGCGGTAGCCGAGTCCCACTTCTCTAATGATACAAGTCATATTATGATCAATACTATAGGAGAGGGCGGAGATTACAATCAGGTTCAAAGTTACTATATGGAATTCAATACTGACGGTACATTTAAAAAAGTAGAGTAGTTTAGGTGGAAAAAGATATTTATAAATAGGTTTATATTGACATTATATTATTCTTTGTATAATATTTGATAATATATTGTAGAGGAGAGGATAATTTAATGAAAATAGATTTAAGTAAATATGGTATTGTAGGAACTACTGAAATCGTGCATAATCCTTCTTATGAGGAACTTTATAAAGAAGAGTTAAAGCCGGAACTTGAAGGTTATGAGAAGGCACAGGAAAGTGAACTTGGTGCGCTTAATGTTATGACAGGTATCTATACCGGTCGTTCACCTCAGGATAAGTATATAGTTATGGATGAGACCTCAAAGGATACCGTGTGGTGGACAAGTGCCGAGTATAAGAATGATAATCATCCTGCAAGCAAGAAGGCTTGGGAAGTGGTAAAAGATCTTGCAAAGAAAGAACTTTCCAACAAAAGACTTTTTGTAGTGGATGCTTTTTGCGGTGCTGATGAAAGTTCAAGAATGGCAGTACGTTTTATCATGGAAGTAGCGTGGCAGGCACATTTTGTAACAAATATGTTTATAAATCCTACCAAGGAAGAGCTTGAAAATTTTGAGCCTGACTTTGTAGTATATAATGCATCAAAGGCTAAGATCGACAACTATAAGGAGCTCGGTCTTAATTCGGAAACTGCTATAATGTTTAATATAACAAGCCGTGAGCAGGTTATAGTTAATACTTGGTACGGCGGAGAGATGAAGAAGGGTATGTTCTCTATGATGAACTATTATCTTCCTCTTAAAGGCATAGCTTCTATGCACTGCTCTGCAAATACTGATGTAAACGGTAAGAATACAGCTATATTCTTCGGTCTTTCAGGTACAGGTAAGACTACTCTTTCTACAGATCCTAAGAGACTTTTGATCGGAGATGATGAGCATGGTTGGGATGACAACGGTATATTCAACTTTGAAGGCGGCTGTTATGCTAAGGTAATTAACCTTGACAAGGAGTCTGAGCCGGATATTTACAAAGCAATTAAGAGAAATGCTCTTTTAGAGAATGTTACACTTGATAAGGACGGAAAAATCGACTTTACTGACGGAAGTGTAACCGAGAATACCAGAGTATCTTACCCTATAGAGCATATAGAAAAGATAGTTCGTCCGGTTTCAAAGGCACCGGCGGCAAAGGATGTTATCTTCCTTTCAGCCGATGCTTTCGGAGTACTTCCTCCGGTGTCAATACTTACACCTGAGCAGACAAAGTACTACTTCCTTTCAGGATTTACAGCTAAGCTTGCAGGTACGGAGCGTGGAATTACCGAGCCTACTCCTACTTTCTCAGCTTGCTTCGGACAGGCGTTCCTTGAGCTTCATCCAACCAAGTATGCAGAGGAGCTTGTTAAGAGAATGGAAGCTAACGGTTCAAGAGCCTTCCTTGTAAATACAGGATGGAACGGAAGCGGAAAGAGAATTTCCATAAAGGATACTCGTGGAATCATAGATGCTATACTTGACGGATCTATAGAAAAGTCTGAAACCAAGAAGATACCTTACTTTAATTTTGAAGTGCCTACATCTTTACCCGGAGTTGATGACAAAATACTCGATCCCAGAGATACCTATGAAGATGTGGCAGTATGGGAAGAAAAAGCCAAAGATCTTGCAGGGCGTTTCATAAAGAACTTTGCAAAATACGAGGGTAATGCAGCCGGTAAGGCTTTAGTTTCAGCCGGTCCAAAACTCTAATTCGTTAAAATACTCTTACTTAATTTTGTAAGAAGGGAGTAATAAAAGTATATGAATAAGAAAATAAAGTATTTGTTTTGCTTATTTATTGCTTGCTTAGCAGTTGTACTGGGAAGTCTTAATGCAAAAGCTGATTTTGGTAATTTTAGCGGAAACAGTGACTATGGCGGCGGTAGAAGGCGTTCTTCAAGCAGTGGAAGAAGCTATAACAGTGGAAACAGTTATAATAGCGGAAGAAGTTATACTTATTATAGCGGAAACACTTATGATGACGATGATGATGACTATACTATGTGGATCTATGCGGTAGCATTTACAATAATGGTAATAATTGTCCTTATAAAATCATCTAAAGATTCTCCATCCGAAAGAAGGGTAACTGTTGATAATGCCACACCGCTTACAGACTTAAAACCTATGTCGGATTACTTAAGTCTTGATCCTAACTTTGATGAGGTGCAGTTTAGGGAGAAACTGGCCAATTGGTATGTCCAGTTACAAAATGCTTGGCAAAAGAAGGATATAAGTTCCTTGCGTCCCTATCTTACAGATGATTTTTATGCACAGATGGAAATGCAGTTGCAGTCAGATATTGAAGCTCACAGAACCAATATTATTGACAGGATAGCCGTATTATCCGTGCAGCTTAAAGGATATAAGCAAGAGAACGGTGAAGATAAGATAATTGCTTATCTTAACACTCGTATAATAGATTATACTATTGACGATAATACAGGTCATGTACTTTACGGTAATA
>CAUQVF010000048.1:0-5015 GCA_963521605.1 uncultured Peptostreptococcaceae bacterium
AATTGAGTTCCTGTTTTGTACCTTTATATTCTAATCCTAATGACTTGCATATCTGCGAAAGTTCTTCACGATACCAATAGTATTTATTAAATTCATCAAACGATGTGATTTTATCAAACTCAGGTCTATTTTCTATCATTATTTTACCTCCTCTTGAAACTACTCTGCTTTCTATACCCAAATAATGGAGTTTCACCCTCTTTATAAGGAAAAAGATAGATATAATCATAATAAAAACTATCCTAACACATATGATGGTCTTGTAGTTTTGCTTTGATATTAAATCAGCACATAGTTTAATGTAGTCCTTTTTTGTACGGTTAATAATAGGACGACATGTCCTAAACTCTATTTCAAAATTGCCTTTTTCTCATAATTCTTCTAATTCATCTACAGTAGCCTATCTAATTTGATTAGAAAGAACATTAATATTAAAGTATATAAGATTTATATTATTCCGCATTTCCTATCTGATCTGCGGAAAATGGATTACTAAATTGGATTTTTGGGATTTTGTCAAAGATATTTTTACTACTAATCTGAACTAAGCTACCTAAGGCAGTCATCAATTCATCCCTTTTTTCTTTAGGAAGATTTACTAATCCCTTGATAATAAGTTCTGCATTTTTAAATAGACTGGCACCTAATTCTTTGAATGTTTCCGCCCCTGTATCTTCTATCATAGTAAACACTGTAGATACTACTGATTCCCTTGTTTCATCGTCAAGCTCTTCCAACCAAGTTCCCAATGCTGAGTTTACAAATTTACTGAAATCATCCAATTCACTGTCTACAAACTTATCTTTTTCTACTTCCCAAGTCATAGCGTCATGCTGAAATATACCTGTTGCATTACTTTTAATTACTATCTGTTTAGCTTCATTAGAGAGCAACTGACCTATCATTGATGTTTGTGGAACAATGCTGCATATCTTCGGCAGAGCCTTCTTATATTCATCAGTATTTATGATTTCATATCTAAATCCCGGTCCGTCATTATTATATACTTTGATAATGCGTTCCTTTACTGACTCATCGCAAAAGCATGACGCATACATTGCAAAATTACCGCCTTTTGAATGTCCGCCTATCATTAAATCTCCCTCGAGGAAATTGGACACTTCATTTAAATAAGTAACTGCTTCTTTTGCTCCCTCTGTATCTGATGAGCAACTCATGAGAAAATCCTCTTTCCATCCTGTTATCGTACTGTCTGTTCCACGGAAAGAGATGTAATTTCTTCCATCAGGAAGTATAAATACGACGGCTGCAAATTGTTTAACGGACTCTTTTTCAAAATCTTCCTTATAGTATCCAATCTTTGTTCCCTTGAATCTATCACCCAAAACCATATCTTCAAGTAATAGCGGCACCCTTTCTATGAACATCTTATTTTCCTTAAGTTCTTCCAAAGAGTGTTTTTCACAAAACAGTTTAAATACTTCTTCTATACTATATGTCCTGTTTTGTTCACTGAACAATTCTCCAAAATCCATATATGCAAGACAAGACAAAATTACATTATCTACATCGTTAAAATCTGACACTGAAAAACTGACATCATTTCTCCATTTCAAATAATCCAATAATAGCATATTATTTCCTCCATTTTGATTCATGCATTGCCTTTATTATTCTCTCTGCTACCATTTTATGCGATTCCTTCATCTTAAAAGAAGCAATTCTGCTTAATGTTCTACCATATAATTTACTATGTCTTTCAAAAATTTTATCAACTTCCTCAGTCATTTTACTTTGGAATGCATTTTCAATTTCGTCAATGTTCCTTTGGAAATTAGTTAAGTGAGACACTGTAAGTGTAAAATCCGAAGAATGTAATGCCACCAGAATAATGCTAATAACAGCAACGATAATATTTGGTACACTTACTAAAGTTTGTTCATAAAGCGGAATTAAATAATTCATAATTATAATTGCTCCTATACCAAAGCCTATAGAAGTAATTACACATGTCCTTCCATTTATATTAAGTGGCAAATTACTGTAATCCCACCATCTTGCGTGAAATTTCTTTTCAAGTATATATGAAGTTGGATATTCCAATACCATACTAAAGAAAAAACCTATAATTAATATCATCCACCATGAAAGTTGATGGATTATACCAAAAGAAATTAAATCATAAACTAATAATGCTACAATTGAGCCAAAACCATATATTGGACATAGAGGACCGTATAAAAAGCCACGATTTTGCCACTTCCTTTCTTTGACTGTACAATATATGCTTTCCCATATCCAACCTAAAACACTAAAAACAAAGTATGCCACTAAATATCTGTTTAACTCCATAACTATCCTTTCAAAAATTAGGGCAATTTAAATTATTATTTTACATTCATCAAAAAGTAGATTCCTACTATTTGCATTATTAACATCAGTGGAACTCCTATAGTAAAGTAATATTTTTTGGTCTTGTGACGTAAAAGGTACATTCCTATCAATGCTCCTATTGAGCCTCCTAAGAAGGAAAGTCCCAATAGTGTTGCAACTTTTATTCTTGTTTTATGCCTAATAGCAGCTATTTTATCTATCGCAAAAGTTGCAAATGTAACTATGTTAATTATTACTAAATAATATAGTAGCAAGTCATATTTATCTAATAAAGCTAAAAATCTAAGTGTCATTTTCCGCAATACATCCTTTTATAAATCAAAATACTTTATCCATATTATATTTCAAATTGCTGATAATATCAATCAAAATAAGCAAATCTCTCACAAAGCTGAGCATTTACACATACTACTATATTAATTTCCATTATATTTTAGTGTAAGCTTATAAAAAAAAGACGGTATCGCTACCGTCATTTAGTATATTTGTATTTAATAATTATAACGACTTAAAGTCAACAGTATTACCAAACTTTCATAATACCTATAAATCTATGTTATAATTATTTTAATTTTTCTATTAATGAGTCTACTACTTCATGCAAATCTGCTACTATACAATGATGTGCTACATCGAATATCTTTGCATCTTTATCAGTATTTACAGCAATTATATGGTCTGACTCCTTCATACCTGATACATGAGGCACTTGACCTGATATTCCTAAGGCTATATATAATTTAGGTGCTACAGTTTTTCCTGTTATACCTATTTGTCTATCTCTTTCCAACCATCCATCATCGCATACAGGTCTTGTACCGCCTACATTTCCACCAAGCAATTTTGCAAGAGTAAATAGTTTTTCAAAGCCTTCTTTACTGCCGACTCCACGTCCGCCTGCCACTATGACTTCTGCATCTTCTATATTTACCTGCATAAGTTTTTCATCAGGTGTAAATCCTAAAATTTTAGTAAGTTTTACAGTCGCCGGAACTTCTATATTTTCCTCTATTACAGTTGCCTCTCCTTGCTCTATGCCTTCTACTCTAAATGTCCCCGCCTTAAAAGTACCTATTTGAGGGAATGTATCTATAACTATCTTAGTATTTAACTTGCCATTATAAGATGGACGTATCCAAGATATCTTGTCATTTTCCACCTGTATATCACTATTGTTACAAGCTATACCTATGTGAGCCTTGGCTGATAGTTGTGCTGACAAGTCTTTTCCGTATGTTGTCTCACCGATTAATATAATTTTAGGTTGATACTTTTCTATTAATTTGCTTACGATATAAGCATCTGTTTCAAAATGAGATTCTTGTTTCACGACGATTATTTCGTCAGCTCCGCATTGTTTTGCCTGTTCCACAAGTGTATCTTGTTCTTTATTTATTATTACCGCTACTGCTTTTGTATTTTGTAATTTTGCTAATTCTTTCGCTTTTTTCATTAATTCTTGACACACACGATTTTTTTCGTGATTTGATTCAAAAATTACCCAAATAGAAGCTGTATTCATAAAAATAATCCTCCCTATATAGCTTGTGCATCAGATAGTATGCTTATTAGTTTGTCCACTTTTTCTACAGTAGTAGCTCCATCAACAAATGAGCCTACTTTTAACTTTTCCGGTGCAAAAAGAGAATCTACTTTTGATGGACTTTTTAGATCTTTAATGCCTAATATAGTATTATCTATTACTTGTATCTCAGCTTTTTTTGCTGCCATACGTCCCTTCATAGAAACTGAACGTGGTTCATTGACATCGCTTGTTACAGAACAAATAAGCGGAAAAGAAGCTGATAATTTTTCGTATCCTGTCCCTGCTTTTCTTGATATCTCTATTTCATTTTCTTTAAACTCAATACTTGATGCATTTGTAAGCGTAGCTATATTAAGCATAGCTCCTAATTTGCCTGCTATTTGACTTGTATTTCCATCTATTGAGTTTGCTCCACAAAAGATAGCATCAAAATTTCCAAGATGATTTATGGCTGCTTTTAGTACATCTGCTGTTATAAGAGTATCTGAACCTACAAAACTGTCATCTGTTATACGAACTGCTTTATTAGCCCCCATACCAAGACCTTCCCTTAATACAGCCTCACATCCTTCAGGTCCCATAGAAAGTACAGTTACACTGCCTTGTTTTTCAGCTGCAAGTGTAAGTCCTGCTTCTAATGCATGCAAATCCTCAGGATTCAACACTTGACCTGCCCTACTTCTATCTATAGCCAATGTTTGCGGATCTATTGAAATTTCACTAACATTTGGCACTTGTTTTAACAAAACTAAAATATTCATTTATTTCCTCCTTTTATAAAAATAATATTTTTTGCGATTTAAAATTTTTATATCAACATAAATTTAAAAAACATAATTATATCTAAATATACCTAAAATCATAATACCAAAACTTATTTGAGCTATTTATTTTATCTAAATTCTGATTTTTCTAAGCCTATTATACCTATAAATCTCATAGTATAAACAATAAAAAACACCTCGCCTTAAAAACGAAGTGTCTCTTTTTTATATTTGTTCTTGGATATTTTTATAATATTATACAAAATTTCTGACTTTTCCTATCTTTGATAATATTATACTAATCACCGTTTAAAATGTCACTCAATCCAGCTTCTGTGTGTAATGCTTTT
>CAUQVF010000049.1:0-4616 GCA_963521605.1 uncultured Peptostreptococcaceae bacterium
CAGTAGCAGCTTCCGCTTATCGTAGTGGCGAAAAAATAAAAAACGAATATGACGGAGTAGTCCATGACTTTACAAGAAAAGGTGGAATAGCCCATACCGAAATTCTATTACCGCAAAATGCACCTGAAGAATTTTCAAACCGTTCTGTCTTATGGAATAGCGTGGAGAAAATAGAAAAAAGTAAAAATTCACAGCTTGCAAGAGAAATAGAAATTGCATTACCTAAAGAATTAAGCAGAGAAAAACAAATAAATCTTGTAAGAGAATATGTAAAAGAAAATTTTGTGAAAGTCGGTATGTGTGCCGATATTGCCCTACACGATAAAAATGATGGAAACCCACACGCCCATATACTTTTAACTATGCGACCGCTAAACGAAGATAAAACATGGGGAGCGAAATCAAAAAAGGAATATATCCTTGATGAAAACGGAGAAAAAGTAAAACTCAAAAACGGCAATTACAAAACAAGAAAAATAGATAAAGTCGATTGGAACGAGCAAGACAAAGCAAAAGAGTGGCGAAAGTCGTGGGCAGATATTACAAACAAATATCTTGAAGAAAACAGTATACAGGAAAAAGTTGACCACCGCTCCTATGAAAGACAAGGCATAGAACAAATACCGACCATTCATTTAGGAGTATCGGCAAGTCAAATGGAGAAAAAAGGTATTGTTACCAACAGAGGAAATATCAACCGAGAAATCAAACATCAAAACAAGATATTAAGAGAAATTGCAAGACGAATAAAAGCCTTAATGAGATGGATAAGGAGTTTAACGAAAGATAAAAATAATGATACTTCAAAAGATAAACAGGACGATATGGCTATACAATCCACTACCCTACCAAAACAAAATGATTTAACAGATATGCTCTCTCATTTCATAAAAGAAAACTCAGATAACCACAATGCAGACTTAGAAAAATATATTGAAAGCTATCAATTCCTTAAAGAAAAAATATTACATCAATATCCGAATTGAAAGAAAGTATATCAGCATTAAGAGATAAGAATTACAAGACTACAAGAGCCATAAAAGATACTGAAAAGAAAACCAATGACAAAGTAGAGCTTATCGACCAAGCAGAAAAATATTTGAAACATAAAGACACCTACAAAGCTTATACCAAGATAAAGAAAAGCAAACAAGAAGATTTTTATAATGAGCATACGGCAGAGATTATTTTATTTGAAAGTGCTAAGAAATATCTGAAAGAACATTTAGGAGATAACAAGACCTTAAATATATCCAAATGGAAATCGGAAGTTGATACTTTGAAGAAAGAAAAAAAGAGTCTATATAATCAAATATTAGAAATACGAGAAGAAGTTAAACAGGCAGAAAAAGTTAAGACTTGTATAGAGCGATTACAGGAACAAGAAAAGCGACCATCACAGGTAAAGAGCAATGAGTTAGGTCTGTAAAAACAAAAGTGAAATATTTATAACTTTGCTATTGATATTAAAATTATTATGTGATATATTTATAACAACGAGTTAGAAATATATCACTTGAAATTATATGTAAGGAGAATTTGAAATGAAAAACAAAGTATCTATACGAGAAGTTGTTGCAACAAAAATTATCATTGCAATTTTAATTGCAGGGTATTATTGGTTGTGGAGTAGAAGCGACTATCAGCCTGAATATCGACAATTTTCAAGCTATTGGGGTTTTCTTTTATTTTTGATACTGATAGTACATTATTTTAGAGTAAGAAAATATAAGAAAGAATACTTTGATGAATTTGCAGAAAAAAATCTACTCAGATGTGATGCGATATGCTTGAAAGTTTTTTGTCTTTTGATGGTGATTATAGCATATTTAGGAGGAATTTTAGGTCATGTAAACGCAATTTCAACAGCAATTATGGGATGGCTTATTATCGGAAGCGTAATTGCAATTACAATACTTCGTACGATTATATTTTTAATTATGGATTCTAAAGGGGTATAATTATGGCATTTATAACGAAAGTGAAAGAATATCGAGAAAAGGCAAAATATAAGCAATCTGAACTTGCTGAAATGGTAAATGCCAGAAGAGAAACTATTGTACATCTTGAAAATGGGAAATATAATCCATCATTAAAATTAGCCATGGATATTGCAAAAGTATTTAATGTTAGTGTAGAAGATTTATTTGAATTTACAGATGATTGAGATACACAATTTAATTTAAGAAAATATAATATGCAATTCTCAGAACAGTAAATCAAAAAAGATTTACTGTTTTTTCTTTGTCAAAAATGGAAAGGAGAACTTATGGAAGAAGAAAAAAGGAAAATACAAGCACCACCCAATAAACAGTTAATAATGGATATTGGAAAAACAAAATATACTGTAAACCTACATTTTAAGCAAGGTACAGGGGAAACATACAAGAATAAAATACTAAAGCTAATCAAGAGAGAAACAGAGAAGATATAAATTTATTAAAGAAATTTTGTTTATGTCCTTGACAAATCTTCACAAAATGGTTCCTTTTGAGGTAGTAATTCTTTAACTTTTTTATTGTTAAGTTCCATATTTTTTCTTTCAATATAACTATTCAAAAAAGTGTTATATTATCTCCTTATAATTTTTTAGGTTGTTTAAGGGTTACCTATAATCCCATTACTTTTATTTAAATTCGTTTCTTACATATCCTAATGTTGAGAAACGGCTCTCATTTTAGATATCATCTTTCATAGATTTTTTTCTCAAAAACGAAAATATAATTATTGCTATTATACTATAAAAAAGATTTCCGGTAAAAAGCATTTTCCAGTCAATATTAAAAGGTATCAAGAAAACCGGAGCTATTCCTACCCCAATATATGAAATCAAACTTAAAATAGAAAAACCTATACTGCGTTCTTCCTCGGTATTGAAGCTACCAACCTCTACATAAAATACTTTAAATAAGCTACCATAGCCTAACCCATATATCCACGCAAAAAAATATACTATAAAAGCTTCTTCAAATAATACAAGGGAAAGTTGTACCAACGAAATAAAAATCAACGCACACAATACCGTACAAAAACTATACCTAATTCTCCTAACAAACTGCATCAAAATGTATCCCGCCCAAAAAAACAAATAATATATTCCAATAGACAAGCTCAATGTCTCAAAATAAACAGGTAAATAAGCAACTATTGATCCATATGATATAGATGAAAATAAAAGAATAATGAATGAAATTTGAAACATTGTATTTGACACGACTTTTTTTAAATTATAAACTGCTTTATAATTTGTTGTACTCTCATAATTGTTCTTTTCCTTCTTTAACAATAATGCCACTATGGTCATTATGCTTGCAAATATAACCCACCAAAAAAAAAGCAAATATGGATTCTTGTAATATATATTTTCACCAATTATGGGAGAAAATATCGAAGCTATAGCCACTATAGAATTGTATATGCCTAAATTAAAAGTTCTCTTATCTTTATTTTCACTAAGTAAAACTAAAATTGCAGGAGGAACTAAACCAATAGATAGTCCAAATAAAAGTGATCCCACAAACATCCATTCCATACTATTGCTTTCGATTACTAAAATAAGGCAACTAACAGTAAAAAGTATACATCCTAATACAATTTCTGTTTTTACCCTCAACAAATTCCAAATCGAAAATAATCGTGTAACTAATAATGAACCGGTGAATGTGATCATTATAACATTTATGTCTTTTGTCGATTCATTTATATTAAACACAATTAATGGCAGTAATGTAGTGAGCATAGAAAACACAAAATTCATAAAAAAAGAAACGCTAAATAACTTCTTTTCATTCATAAGTTTCCTCCTAATGTAAGATTATACAAATCAGAAACATCTATTTCTTCCAATTCTTTCTTATTTGTGACTCTTCTTGTTATTAACACAACTCTACCTCCTTAGTCAATTTATAGCACAACTCTATATTGTTGTAAATAATATATTTAAAAATAATATTTATTTTATTAATATATTTGCTCCAAGTCATGCTTCTGTATTACTCAACATATTGAACAAGCACATTAAGTACATATGCAATTACGAAAAAATTGGCAAAGCCAACCACAGACAATACAGTAGAAAACAAGCTTACCCGTGTACAGTAGAACTTAGTCTTTTATTATTACTTAGATTTATTATATAAAAGGTAACTTGTAAGTAGTATACTATCTGCAAAACAGTGTTATAAAAGAAAGGTGGTAATATGGAATATAGCGAGATTAAATTAAATATTTCAAATGACAGGATTAGGGAATATAAGCTTTTTGAAGGAATAAAGATATATTCAGATACATTTATATCTGATGATAAAAAAACACTCATCAATAAAAGAATTTATATTACAAAAAAGAGAAATTATGTTTACTATGAGAGAACGGATGTAAATTGGAATTATTGGAATAATAAAGATAAATATGACTTAAGTTTTGATACAGACAGTATAAAACATAATATTGTATTTGAAGTATCAAAAGACTTGACTTTATTTTCACGGTATCTTGGAGAAGAAATTATTAAAAAGATTATGAAAAAAGAGGAAAATGGAGAGATTGTTGAAAAATTGGATATATAAATAGATTCTAAGCTTCAAATTTTAATATTTTATTGCACACAAAAAGGG
>CAUQVF010000050.1:0-3963 GCA_963521605.1 uncultured Peptostreptococcaceae bacterium
GGAATTTGACCTTTATAAGCCAACTCACGGAAGCAAATTCTACAGATACCATACTTTTTAAGATAAGCATGTGGACGACCACAGATTTTGCATCTGCTATATTCTCTTGTAGAGAATTTTGCCGGTCTGGCCTGCTTAATCTTCATTGAAGTCTTTGCCATGAAATCTTCCTCCTAAATTATTTGAAAAATGGCATATTGAATAATGTCAAAAGTTCTCTAGCTTCTTCATCTGTGTTTGCTGTAGTAACGAATATAACATCCATACCACGCACCTTATCAATCTTATCATACTCTATCTCAGGGAAGATAAGCTGTTCCTTAACTCCAAGAGCATAATTTCCTCTACCGTCAAATGCATTAGGATTTACACCTCTAAAGTCACGCACTCTTGGAAGAGCAAGATTTATAAGTCTGTCAGCAAACTCATACATCTTTGAACCACGAAGAGTTACCTTACAACCTATAGGCATACCCTCTCTAAGTTTAAAGTTAGCAACTGATTTCTTTGCCTTTGTAACTACCGCCTTTTGTCCGGAGATAATTTCAAGATCTCTAACTGCAGCATCTAATACTTTTGCATTATCTTTTGCTTCACCGACAGCCATGTTGATAACGATCTTATCAAGCTTCGGTACCTGCATAGGATTCTTATAGCCAAACTTCTCAATCATCTTTGAAACGATTTCGTTCTCATATGTTTCCCTTAATCTTGTCATGTTTTCCTCCTTTCCAATTAGTCGATAGCCTTGCCGGTCTTCTTAGCTACACGAACTTTTTTGCCGTCTTTTACTTCAAAACCGACTCTTGTAGCCTTACCGTCAACAACTAACATTACATTTGATATATCAATAGTTCCCTCTGTATTTACGATTCCACCGTTTTGGTTAGCCATACTTGGTTTTGTATGCTTTGTAATCATATTACAGCCTTCAACTACTACTCTGTTCTTCTTAGTATCAACCTTTAATACTTTACCTGTCTTGCCTTTATCTTTGCCGGATATGATCTTAACCATATCGTCTCTTTTGATTTTATGCACGCTAGACCTCCTTATAATACTTCAGGTGCGAGAGATACAATCTTCATGAAATGCTTCTCACGAAGTTCTCTTGCAACCGGTCCAAAGATACGAGTACCTCTTGGAGTCTTGTCATCCTTGATTATAACTGCTGCGTTTTCATCGAATCTGATGTATGAACCGTCTTTACGGCGTGTGCTATTGACTGATCTTACTACAACAGCCTTAACAACATCACCTTTCTTTACAACACCGCCTGGTGTTGCATCTTTAACGGTAGCGACGATTATATCGCCGATATGAGCATATCTTCTAGTTGAACCACCCATAACACGAATTGTAAGCAATTCCTTTGCTCCGGTGTTATCGGCTACCTTCAATCTTGTTTCCTGCTGAATCATGCCGGATACTCCTTCCTACCTAAATTATTTTGCCTTCTCAATTATCTGTACAAGTCTCCATCTCTTATCTTTTGAAAGAGGTCTTGTTTCCATAATCTTTACAGTATCGCCAATGTTACATTCATTCTTTTCATCATGTGCCTTGAACTTAACAGTCTTCTTTACAATCTTGCCATAAAGTGGATGCTTTACATGGTCTTCGATTGCAACAGTGATTGTCTTATCCATCTTATCGCTAACAACCTTGCCGATACGGGTTTTTCTAAGATTTCTCTCCACGGTTTATCTCCTTTATCTTTATGCCAATTTTGCATTCTCAGTGATAACTGTCTGAATTCTGGCAATGTTTCTACGAACTTCCTTAATTCTTGAAGTGTTATCCAACTGGCTGGTTGCATTTTGGAATCTAAGGTTGAAAAGTTCCTTCTTTGCGGAAACCAATTCCTCATTTAACTGTTCTAAGCTTTTTGACTTTAATTCGTTTACATAATTCTTAGTTTTCACTTGCTTCACCGCCTTCCAAATCAGCCTTTGAAACTATCTTACATCTGCAAGGAAGCTTATGCATTGCAAGACGAAGAGCCTCTCTGGCAACCTCTTCAGGTACGCCTGCGATCTCAAATAATACACGACCGGGCTTTACAACAGCTACCCAATATTCTGTAGATCCCTTACCTGAACCCATTCGAGTCTCAGCAGGTTTTGCTGTAACAGGCTTATCAGGGAAAATCTTTATCCAAACTTTACCGCCACGCTTGATATAACGAGTCATAGCAACTCTGGCAGCCTCTATCTGGTTTGACTTTATCCAACAAGGATCAAGGGATACTAAACCATACTCACCATAAGTGATCTTATTGCCTCTTAAGGCCTTTCCGGCCATAGAACCTCTAAACTGTTTTCTACGCTTTACTCTCTTAGGCATTAACATATTATTTTACGCTCCCTTCCTGTGTTTTTCTTTGAGGAAGCACCTCACCGGTATATATCCAAACCTTAACACCAACTTTACCGTATGTTGTGTTTGCCTCAGCAAAACCATACTGAATGTCAGCTCTTAATGTCTGAAGAGGAATTGTACCCTCTGAATAGAACTCTGTACGAGCCATGTCGGCACCGCCAAGACGTCCTGAGCAGCTTGCCTTAATACCAAGTACTCCTGCCTTCATACTTCTTGACATTGTTGACTTCATTGCTCTACGGAATGAAATACGGTTCTCAAGCTGTGTAGCGATACTTTCAGCTACAAGTTGAGCATCTCTGTCCGGTCTCTTGATTTCTTTGATATCAATGAATACTTTCTTATCTGTAAACTTTGATACTTCCTTCTTTAATTTCTCAACTTCAGCACCCTGCTTTCCGATAACAACACCCGGTCTTGCAGTATGAAGTATTATTCTAACTCTGTCTGAAGCACGCTCTATTTCAATATCTGATACGCTTGCTGAATAAAGTTTGTTCTTTAGGAACTTTCTGATATTGTAGTCTTCTACTAAACAATCAGCGAAATCCTTATCAGCGTACCATCTGGAGCTCCAGTCTTTTATAACACCGACTCTAAGTCCATGTGGATTAACTTTCTGTCCCATCTTCGCGTCTCCTCCTATCTTTCATCTAAGACCACTGTGATATGGCTCATTCTCTTCTCGATACGATAAGCTCTACCCTGTGCTCTTGGCTTAATTCTCTTCATTATAGGGCCGTCACTTGCATAACATTCTGCAATATATAATTTAGATGGATCTAAATTATTATTGTTCTCAGCATTAGCAACTGCCGACTCTACCAATTTCTTGATAACACTTGACGCATATCTTGGGCTATACATAAGAATACCCAAAGCCTCATCAACATTCTTTCCTCTGATCGCATCAAGCACGAAACATGCTTTTTGAACAGGTACTCTGGCATATGAGAGCTTAGCTGATGGTCTGGTGTCCTTAACTGCATTTCTTTCTCTTTTAATCTGGGATCTATGTCCTTTTGCCATTTAAAAAACCTCCTTTCAACCCTCTCTTATCTTGAAGCTTTCTTATCGTCAGCTTTATGTCCTTTATAAGTTCTTGTAGCAACGAACTCACCAAGCTTATGTCCTACCATATCCTCGGTAATATATACCGGAACATGCTTTCTTCCGTCATGAACAGCAATAGTATGGCCTACCATCTGTGGGAAGATTGTAGAACGGCGTGACCATGTTTTAATAACACTCTTGTCGCCGGCCTTGTTCATTGCATCAACTTTCTTTAATAAACTTGCATCTGCAAATGGTCCTTTTTTAAGTGAACGTGACATTTATCTTTCCTCCTTTATTAGTTAGTGGCCTTACCATCTCTTCTTCTTATAATTAACTTATTAGACTGTTTCTTCTTGTTTCTAGTCTTAAGACCAAGAGCCGGCTTGCCCCAAGGAGTAGATGGACCCGGACGACCGATTCCTGTCTTACCTTCACCACCACCGTGTGGATGGTCATTAGGGTTCATAACGGAACCACGAACTGTAGGTCTTATACCCATGTGACGCTTTCTTCCCGCCTTACCAA
>CAUQVF010000051.1:0-3893 GCA_963521605.1 uncultured Peptostreptococcaceae bacterium
TTAACAGTACTAACCGCTAAAAAGATTGAAATAGGGAGTGTTTCTGTAATTACCAACCCGCAAGAAATATCTGTATAAGGGGTTTAGGTAGATACATGGCTATTGTTTGTGTTACTAAGAGGAAGGAAGAGGGGGAGGTGTGGCAGCGACTTTTATTTCAAATTAAAAAAAGCTCTTCCTATAGGGGATGTGGCGTTATATAAAAGTGTACCTACACCTCTCCCCCTCCGTCGGCACCTTAGGCACATAAACCGTTAAACTATCTTGCCAAGGACAATCTGAGACCGCCGGTACTTGCTTTATCAAGCCGTCAGGCGAAGATAAAGCTTAGTACCGCTGCGAGGCTTTAGTTAAGAGAGCGTGTCCAAGGCAAGATATGTTTGTAACGGTTTATGTGATAGAAAAATCATCATTTTGTTAGCTAAAGTATTGATTTTTTAATACACTGACACGATTGTGAGTGTGTGAAATTTGAGTCTATTAATAAAGCAGTAATAAGGCTTATGTGCCGCTATTTACTGGTATTGCATATACAAGGAGGGAATATGGAACTGTTTTTAACATCCTATTTGGCAGGAACTAAAAAGCTTGCAGAAGATTTTTTATCAGACTTAAAAGTAAAAGAAATAGTGTTCATACCTACTGCTTCCAATGTAGAAAGTTATACAAAATATGTTGATGAGGCAATAGATACATTCAGAGATCTGGGATACAGCCTAAATATCCTGGACATATCAAAAAGAGAATACGCTGAAATAATAGATATACTTGATGTATGTGAGTGTCTTTATATATCAGGCGGTAATACCTTCTACCTCTTACAGGAACTTAAAAAGAAGGAACTTTGTGAGCTTATCAGGCAGAGGGTATCAAATGGAATGTTATATATGGGAGAGTCGGCAGGAGCTATAATAAGTGCTCCTGACATAGAATACAATCATATAATGGATGATAAAACAGTCGCAAAAGAATTAAAAGACTATAGCGGACTTGCTCTTGTAGACTTCTATACACTTCCGCACAATAAAGAATACCCCTTTGTAGAAAGCACGGAAGAGATACTAAAAGTATACAAAGATAAGCTAAAACTTCTGCCGATAAACAACGAAGAAGCCATAATAGTAAAAGACGGAAAGGTTGAGGTGAAAAAAGAGCCGAGTTAGAGTCCTGCCCCATTTTTCTGACTGTAAAAGGGCTGCTGCATTTTAAGATTTGTTATAAGCTATATAATCTCATTTGGTTAAAATTCCATTATAGCTTGTATACAACCCCTATTTTGCAACAGCTTTTTTACTATATAAAAAAGCTATAATATATTTTTGTGTATTACTTGTTGCAACTTGTCAAGGACTTTTTAATCAAAATCCTATTTTTTTTCGCTCGATTTTCTTGGCAACTCCCTTAGCATAATTCTTGTCAGTTTATCTTGTATTGTTTCAGTTGAGTTATCATTGAATTGGACAACAACCTCATAAATGGTCTTTATAATTTTCTTTGTTGTCTTTGTTCATTTCTTTTTTCTTCCATATAGTGTTCTTCCTGTTTGTTACAATTAAAAAGACGATAGATTATACTTCTACCGCCTTGCTTAAAGCTCATATAACTGTCAAATCTGTTATTTACATACTAAATTTTTAAATTCTTATTGTTTAACATTCCACCAAACATTGTATGATACATATCCTTCGATGATTCTTCTATCTTGGTAATGCTTGATATTTTATTTCCTGCATCCTTCGATGATGCTCCACAAAGATAAAAGGCTTCATTTTCTGTTCCATAGTCTATTGCAATATACCTATCATGATACTTTTTACCTGCAATCTTCATTTTTAAGTTGATGTTAGGATAATCTCTTATAAAATCGTTTAAGATATTTTTTGTAAGCATATCTTTATTTCTTACATTGTCGCTAAATATAATGACTTCAACACTATCTTTTGTAGCTCTTAACAGTTCTAATGTTTTTAAGCCTATATAGTTATCTATTACATAAATGCTTTTCTTAGCAGACTTATATATCTTAGTATAGGCAACATCGGCTTCTATCTTATCTCCATTCATCAAGAGGAAATGTTTGTAGGTGTCCGGATCTATAAAATTATCCATTACCTTTTTTAAATCCTCTTTAGTAGCCATCTGAGATTTTATTTCTGCAATATCATTTGTGTTTTGGTTCGTTTGAATAGCAATTTGTACTAATTCTTTTGAACCGATAAAATCTTGATTTTCAATAAAGAAATCTTTCATCTGCTTAAACATTCGTATTAAAGCCTTGCTTTGCTTAACTGCAAGTTCTCCCCTTAATACAGTCATAAGCATATAAATACCTTGTTCTGTAAAGGCGTAGGGATTGTACTTTATATTGCTTCCTCTACCTGTTCCTTTGTTCAAGGTCGCATTTTGCGACCTTGAAAGTTCAGCTATCTCCTCATCAGTCAATTGAAACATAAAATCATCATCAAATTTTTCATTATTTCTTTTAACTTGCTCGTTAAATCTTTTTGTAGAATATCCATAAATTTCAGCAAGTTCAAAATCAAGCATAATCTTTTGATTTCTTATATAGTAAATCTTACTTTTGATTGTAGTTTCATCTATTACCACAATCTCTTTATTTTTTTCTGTCATGAAATGCACCTCTAAAATCATCTAAATATCTTTTCCAATCCGACACGCACTGCGTGACTTTTTGAAATCAATATCATATTATTTTGTATTTTTCTACTCCACCTTCAGCTTTTCCGATGTGTTCTACATTCTTTACAAGTCCGTTATTTACATTTTCATAAAACCATCTGCCAATCAAAGCAGGTGGTGTTGCGACTAACTCTCGTAAAACAAACTCTTTGTCTTTCAGCAAGGAGCATATTTTATTTAGTAAGGTATTATATAGACTGGCATAGCTTGTATTCTCTTGTAAACTAGCTATACTTACAATATTCACTAATGTTTGGGTAATTACCCTCTATTGCTTTTTTAGTTAAAATTTTCAGTTCTTCATCGCTTACTGTAAATTGAATTCGCATTTATATATTCTCTCCTTCATAACTGAGTTTATTACCATATCATTATCATCTTATTATAAATACAATATTTTTTCCATACAACAATTTTAAGCATTTACATGATGTTTTTATACTCATACATATCTGATGCTAAGTTATCTTCCAATAGACTTTATAGACTTCTTCACTTACGGATACAGCTTTTCCTTTGACACAAAGATAATATTCTTTTTTATCCATTGTGTAACCCTACTTTTTATGCTCTCTGATTTTGGTTTTTGAGTATAAAAAAGGAGGACTTCTACACTTTGGCGTAAACAGTCCTCTCGTATCAAAAAAAGTTTTCTATTAAAATTAACCTGTTATTTTTCATCATTTCAAAATATCATTTTATTTCAACCTCCTTGTAATTTTCTTACTCAAAATTCTTCAATAATTCCTTGATAGCCGTTCGCTTTCTCTATCAAGCTTCCCTTTACACCCATTGTAAAAGCAATATCACTGCTACGAATAGCTAAGAGTTTATCCCCGACTTTTATTTCTAACATCTTCATCAAATCATCTGAAAGATATACTGTATTTTCTTTTAGTGCAAGCCAACAGTATTTTCTTCCTTTGTAAGCAATCAACTCTCCCTCGCTCAAACTTCTGTCTGCTAAACTTGGATTTTCTTCCAAAACATTTTTGAGTGCTGAATGAGAAAGTAAAGGTTCGGTCATTACACTAAACCCTCCTGTTTGCTTACTTCCTGAAACAATATAAATGTGATTTTCTTCTTTCAGCTTATATTCATCTATCGCCATTCTCGGAAAGATCAGTTCTCCATTTACTCTTATCCTCGACCAACCAAAAATATATTTTCCTCCCTTAGTCATCTGTGGCATT
>CAUQVF010000052.1:0-3717 GCA_963521605.1 uncultured Peptostreptococcaceae bacterium
TTGTTTATGATGCGATTAAGGGAATGGATATCCTATACTTTTCATTTTCAATCTTGCCTTCCTTCCCATATTTTTTACTCTACTCTTCTCTTCTCGGTTCCATCAATGACCATAAATACTTATTGCTATTCTTTTTAACAGCTATTATATATACACACTCAAATACACCTAACAAGAGTATAATAAACCCAGCCATAGCAAACTCTTGTCCAATATATATCCTTGCACTTGATGGCAAAATGCCTGTAAATAATGAACTAACACCAAAAAAGCTATTTATAACTGCAATGGCAATAGGCAATCCGAAATACCAACTGATTTGTTTTTCAGATGATTTGCAGAGTGTTTTATATGTTGCTCCAAGATGTATCAATGTTTGATACCGTCTATGTGATTTTCTTTGCCCCATTAAAAACTGAACACCGATTATTGTATTCGCAACCACAAGTAAAATGATGGCAAGGTAAATGGTAATATAGCTCGCTGAGATGATAAAGAATAATTGTCTTCCCATGTTTTGTATATAACTTTCAAATTCAAGTGATGTTTGACTAAGCTTTTCATTTGTATCAGAAATAGCACGCATCAATCCTTTTTCTTTAACAATATCAGGGTGCAAAATTCCACTGACATAGGTTGAATATTTGCCATCCGTATATCTTTGAAAAATATCATCCGATACTATCAATGCTACAGATAGGGTGATTTCTCTATCTGTGATAAGCGGTAATGACTGGACTTCGCCGTTAATTTTCAGTTCATCTCCCATAATTTTAACCGTAGGATTGGTTTGCAGGATAGAATTTATCATGACTTCATCAATATTAAAATCTTTTCCCATATATAAGCAAGCTTCATTAGCTTTTAATCCTATTGTATTCATTTTTGCAGCCTTCCTTATTTCATTATATCCGGTAAGCGAAATTAAATAACAGTTCTCGTACTGTTCTAAATTATGAACCATTGTTTCCTTGATTTTGCTATCTTTCTGTTTTTTTATTTCATTAATAATATCTTCAAATGACACCGTATTGTCAATTTTTGGATTACCTATTCTAATTTCAATTATATTTGAAAATTGAGAATCCAATCCTTTGGCTGCAAGCTTCTTTTTTATTGTATCCGCATCAAGGTTTTCTTCAAATTTTAAACTTTCGTCCTTAAATGTGTAATCTAAAATATGAGTTTGTTCATTTCTACTATTGGTTGAGATTGCAACACCGGCTGCAAACAAGCACAGCGCAGAGAATATCAAAAGCGAGCAAACAGCAAGCATGGTAGAACGATGAATCACCAACTCTTGAATCTGTCTAAAATTATAGGTATGTAGTTTGCGTTTGTTTCTCAACTCAGCAAATAATCCTATAAATAGCCGCATCCCAAAGAAAATGCAAATAGTACCGGTAGTACCCAATAAAACCGTAATGCCCATATTTATTGCGCTATTCCAAGCTTCACCACTTATTCCATAGTAGTATGCTTTTGCAAGTAGCAGAATTCCTAAGATAGAAACAATAAAATAAATACCTTTAGGTAGCACTCTTTTCATTCCGGAAGGAGTATAGGATAGAAGCTCTCCAATCTCCCTGCTTACCGTCCTCGCACTTAAAAAAATATAAGCTATAAATTTTACTAGCAAAAAACCTGCAATGGTAAACAAGAGTGCCATAAATGATAAAGAAAACCGATGTCCTATAATACCAAGTCCAACTGCTTTAGCCGTTATTAAGCTTATTAGCTCAGAAATAAATACGGCAATAGGAAGTCCAATACCAAGTGCTATAATATTATTTCTCAAGTCTTCCAACAAAAGCATTAAAAACAGCTTGTTTCTACGCATTCCCAGTGTGAGATACATCCCAAACTCATGCTTTCTTCTTTCCATCTGCATGCTACTTGCAAAATATACCAAAAAAACAGTATGACCAATGTTGATACATAAAAAATCGGAATAAGGGTAAAAAGTCTGTCTACTGCATCACTTTCCATCTTCTTTAGAAAAATCATAATATCCTGATGAGATAAAGAAAGTATAATATAAAAAGCAATAATAGATATAATCATTGAGCTGAAATACAACCCATTACTTTTTCTGTCTCTCTTACTATTTCTTACAACTAATTTAAAAAACATTCTGATCACCTCCGGCAAGTGTTGACATGACCTTTAGTACTCTCTGATAAAAATCCTGCTGCGTTTCTCTTGGATAATCTCGTCTTATTTCATGGAATAATTTCCCATCCTGTATAAATAAAATTCGATTACAAAAACTGGCTGCAACAGAATCATGAGTAACCATAAGAATCGTAGTATTTTCCATTTCATTCATGGCTGACAGTTTTTGCATTAAAATATTGGCGTTTTTCGAGTCTAATGCACCTGTCGGTTCGTCTGCAAATACAATTTTAGGATCTAAAATCAAAGCACGTGCTGCCGCTACCCTCTGTCTCTGACCTCCTGACATCTGAGACGGAAATTTACTTAGAAGCTCAGAAATATCTAAATATCCTGCAAGTAAATCTAATCTTCTTTTGCTTTCTACATCATCCACATTATGTAAAGATAGGGGTAATAAAATATTTTCTTTCGCAGTCAAATTATCTAACAACTCAAAATTCTGAAAAAGATATCCTATTTCTTTGCCTCTATAATCTGCCAGTTGATTTCCCTTTAATTTACTCAAATCATGATTCTGCATTTGAATTAAACCGTCCGTCGGCTTAATAATTGTTGCAAGGCAATTAAGAAGCGTAGTTTTTCCTGAGCCACTACTTCCCATTATTCCTAAGAACTCGCCTTTTATAACCTGAAAAGAGATTCCATCTAATGCTTTTGTCAAATTAGGCTCTTTTCCATAATATTTTTTTAATGATTCTACTTTTAAAATTATTTGCATATAAAACACCTCCATCATTTATTACTCTTATTTTATTATTGCTGAGTCAAAAATAACACTTACTGATGATGTAAGAATTATTTGATAGAGATCGTTCAGTAATACAACGACACATAAAAAACATATTTAAAGAGAATGAATTAGATCCAATCGCAACTTGTGCAAATTTTGCATGAGTTCAAAATGAGGGTGGACGAGAAATAGAGAGGCCTTTTAACTATTACAACCTTGATATGATTATTTCAATCGGTTATAGAGTTAAATCAAGTAGGGGAATCGCTTTCAGACGCTGGGCTATATCTATTTTTTAAAGATTATATTATGCAAGGTTATGTTGTTAATGAAAAAAGCAAAGGTGCTTTGGAAGGCATCATCAGTTCCATTTAACAGACAGTACTGGGAGAAGATACATATCCTACTGTCCAGGAAAAAGCTGCAAATCTTCTTTATTTTACTGTCAAGGATCATCCTTTTACAGATAGATGCAAACGAATCGCAGCAAGTATATTTCTATACTTTTTAAATAAAAACAATTTGCTGTTTAGAGCTAACCAAAAAATTATTTCAGACAGTACCTTGGTCGCAATCACTTTGCTTTTAGCAGAATCAAAACCTGAAGAAAAGGAAATCATGGTTAATATAATAATGAATTTTTTGGAATGGTAAATTGATTTATTTAAAATAAAATATTCACATTTCCATACAGTATCAGTCTTAATACTCCCACTGCCACAAGATGTGGCGGATAGTAAATGTAGAATAACCATTTCATATTTATACCCATTCCTTTCGCTTTGCTCAAGGCACAAAACGTTATGAAA
>CAUQVF010000053.1:0-3399 GCA_963521605.1 uncultured Peptostreptococcaceae bacterium
TAGCGCACCTCATTGGTAGTGAGGAGGTCACGGGTCCGAGTCCCGTCAGCAGCTTAACTATAGTCCTTGTAAAATCAAGGGCTATTTTTCTTTGTGTGATATTTCGTGTTGCATATTTTTGATATGCTCCATAACTTTGTTTGTAAATCTTTCTTTGTAGTCATCCATAACGCCCCTATATATACTCTTTAGTGTGCCGTCAGATGCCCAACCACCTCTTTGCATGATATATACATCCGGCACACCTATCGCATGCATCATACTTGCCGCATAGTGTCTTAAGTCGTGAAATCTGAAAGACTGTATCTTTAAAACTTTTAGTATCCTAGCGAAGCGATGTGTAATCTGATTGGGGTTCAGATCTACAAGCTTGCCCTCTGTGGGCAACTCTTTAATTATGTAGTCAGGCATATCTATATCCCTTGTACTTGATGTCGTCTTTGTCGTCTTTACGGTCCAGTCCTTTCCCTCTGTATACACTAAAGCTTTATTTATACGTATTATACTTCCCTCCACATCCTCTACAGTCAGGGCGCATACTTCAGACCGTCTAAGAGTACCAAAAGCGGCAAGGTATACGGCTATAAGCATATCTCTATCTTTTTCTTTGCAGTACTCTATGATAGCTTTTATATCTTCATCTGTAGGCACATATAGCCTTGGCTTTATCCTTTGTGGCAAGCTTACATTCATATGTAAGTTCGGATAGTAGGCCTTAAGGACCGTATATAAAAAGCCATAGGCATTCTTTACGGTCTTTGGACTCCTACTGACTGCATAAGCATTTATCCACCTTTGTATCAGATCCGGCGTAAATTTACTTAAAGGAAGCCTTAAATAGCCGTCAAAAGCATTATATATAAGTCGCTTATAATTTACTAAAGTAGTAGGCGATAAGATGTTAGACTTCATTGCGCAATAATTAAGCATAGCGTCTTCAAGTTTTATATCTGAATTTTTAGATGTGTCTACATTATCAAGTTTGTAGGCTGTGGCCATATGCTCCGCTTCTTTTTTTGTTTTTGCTGTGAAAGACTTATAATGTCTTTTGCCCTTGTCGTCCGTATAGTCGTATATCTGACATCTGTAGCTACCTGATGGCAGTTTCTTAGCTGTAGCCATTTAGACCTCCTTTTGAGTATAAAAATAACACCTCTTGCGAGGTGCCTGCCTAAATGGTATAATAATAGCTGATATTTATTTGTGAATATCGCAGTTGATTCATTAGGCATTGCCACGCAAGTGGGTAATCCTTGAGAACTTTCGCATTGGCGTGCGGGGGTTCTTTTTTATTTTGAACTACCGAAAAAACCTCGGTAGTTGAACTTTTTCATTTTTTGAAATGGTTGAACTTGTTCTAAAATGGAACAAGTTGGAAAAATCAGTTGTTTCCAAAACGGAAACAGGTCGAAATCGACTGGTTTATATTTAAACCGTTTTCATTATTTAAAAACGCAAAACTTGTTTTAAATTTGTTTTACCTCGTTTTAATGTAACTTAAAACAAGTTTCTATTTTTGCAAAATATCAAAAGTATCTACCTAGCATGAGCAACTCCGTAGTGAACAAGCTGGCTTTGTGTTTGCTATGTTATTGGTATACGCTCTAAATCACTTAAGCTACTAATAGGGTACCTTTGTATTTTTACAAAAATATTAGGTTTCTGTTTATAGATTCCGTATTTAAATAAAATGTTTTCAGTACCTTTTTTCTTAAATTCATAGTAGTTTCCATTTTTAGTAAAGAACAAGTCTAAATTTTTAAAATGATTAACTATTACTTCAGGGGTAATAGTATTGAGTTGTTCATTACTTTTATTTGAGTTGTTTACGGCATGCGGTGTTATATGGGTTTCAGGTATCTGAGCCACACTTTCACCTCTCATTTTTTGACTTACTCTAAATTGCTCAGCATTTGGAATATCGTTAAATTCAACCGTCTTATCAAAATTATTTTTTACAACTGTCTTAATTTCATCAAGAGTAACATGGAAAAATTCTCGTCGCCGGTTCACCATATTTAGCTTTCTATCCTCAAATGCCCTATGTAAAGCTGCTTCCAAAGCAGGAGCATCATCTGAAAATATCATTGCGTGGACGTCAAAATTAAAAGGTACTGATGCACTACCTAATTCGTCAATTCTATCCATCGGTTCTAATCTTCTGGTCATGCCAATCTTATATATGTCACTTCCAAAGGCACCAATATTTGAAATGATATATACATACCCGGCTTTTATATTGGCAGATCTGTAATCAACGTCCTTTAGTGCATGCTCCACATCATTCAAGTGCTGTGACTCAGCATTATCCGGGTCCATTTCAAGCTGTTTTTGAATCTTTTCATATGCAGTTTGGTAATGGGTTTGTTCTTTGTCAAGTTTCTTACGCTCTTCGGCTAATTCTCTTTCAACTTTAGCCTGCTCTCTTTGCTCAGCCCTAGCAGCCTGTAACTCTTCTTTCTCTTGTTGCTTTTTCATCTGATATTCAAAAGCCAAGCGCAATTCTTTTACCTTTGTATCAAGATAAATTTGAGTAATAGAAATTGACATTATGGATCCTAATTTAGATATAGCTTCTGAAGACTTATACATTTTATTTAAAGATGCATCAAAGTTTGTATATTTTACTTTGGCTACTAAGTCATCACATTCATTATTAAAAGCTCTAAGTAAAAGCTTTTGAGTGTCTGTAACCATTTTTTTACCTTGAGCAAAATTCCCGTTTACAGACCATCCGGTATTTCCGGTAACCGCTCTATTATCTTTAATTAAATCCTTTTGCCTTTTCCGGATCCTTGCAAGTTCCTCTTTGTAATCTAAAGAAGAAGCAAAGTCAAATTGCGGTTCGTATAAACCAAACTCCTGAATTTGTATAGCTTCATCAAGCCAAATTATATCAGCCTTTTTTGATGTAATTTCCTGAATTATAGAATTCAACTCTTGATTTTTTAAACTTATAGAGTTGGTCAGTTCGCTATATTGTAAATTAAGTTCTGCTATTTTTTGCTGAAGAGTAAACGCGTTTTGCATTTCCGGTGTTAAAAGGGATAATAATTGCTCATGTTCCTTTTGCAATTGTTCTAAGTCTGCTTTATATTGTTTTCCTTTGAAGTTATCTAAAAAACCCATACATTAAGTTCTCCAATTTTAATAAATATTTATGGGAGTGCATTTAAAATTGCATCCTAAGTTCTACAACCTTGCCTATAATACTTACACCTCAACAGGTGTAAAGCTACCGACTACTTTACCGACAATATTTAAATATGTACCAGGATCTACAGGTAAATCAATAATTATATCATCGTATTTCTTGTTCAATGATACAAGCCTTATGCTGTCGCCTTCAAAATATACTTCTTTTAAGAAAGCTTTACCCTCATAGTCCACTGCGTATAC
>CAUQVF010000054.1:0-3140 GCA_963521605.1 uncultured Peptostreptococcaceae bacterium
CCCTTTTTCCACTATTGCTCTCATCTTTTTCATTCTATGTTACCTCGGTAAATTCAAATTTGTCATATAACTTTATAATTTAGGTTTAGGTTTTATTAATAAATATTGTTTTTCAAAAATGGATTAACCAGAGCCATCCACTCTAAAGGTAGATAAGCTGATAAATATCCATGATTATAACCTTTAGCTTCATACAGAGTACAATTGGGATGCATTTCCTTAAATAGCTTAGCCGACTCCTTAACGCAACTCATTTCTTTTTCACCATAAATATATAAAACCTGTGCTTTACTTTCTGTAATAGCATTTTTAAGTGTATATCTTCCCATATATGTTTGGTACATAGTAACTAATGTTTTAATGGGAATCCTTGGCATATCCTCCATATAGTAATTTTCTATTTCTTCTGGATAAGCCATATTGGGATACATTTTTTTCATTAAACTCAACTGGATTTTGCATGCCACTTTGCTAAACATAAGTTTTCCAAATAACTTTACAATAACTATACTAATTCTTGCTAATTTGGGTTGAGGAATACAAATACTCCCATCTATTATTGCTTTATGAGCTATATCACTATCTAATGACAATAACTCAATTGCAATTTGACCGCCCAGAGAAACGCCACCCACAGCAAACAATTTCCCATCACAATTATTCTTTATATAATCCATAATTTGCAGTGCAGAATCTTCAGTTGAAATGTAATCTTTTTGATATTCTTCTCCATGACCATTAAGTGTTGGTAAAATTACATGGTATTTATCGGATAACATTTGAGCCTGCCGAAGATAATTCCACCAGGAATTACCTCCGCCATGTATCAATAATATATGTGGAAAATTTTTATAACCAAATTCATGAAATATCATATTCATCACCTACACAACTTCCAATTTGTTTCACTTAATATCTTGAATATTTTATCATATTTTTACTTAGTTTTATAGCTCTAATTCTTGTTTCTTTGCCTGTGTTATTTCTCTGTTTTCTTGTTGCAAATTCTCTATACAGCTTCTAACACTTTCAGCTTGTTCCACTTCTTTCCGTAGGTCTATGATTTGAGAATACAGACTATCTTTTTCTTTCTTCAAGGCTGTTACTTCCAATTTCAATTTGGATATATTTAAGGATTTGCTTTCGCCTAAATGTTCTTTCAAATACTTCCTTGCACTTTCAAATAAAATAATCTCTGCGGTATGTTCATTGTAGAAAGTATCCTGTTTATTTTTCTTTAGTTTGGTATAGGCTTTGTAGATGTCCTTATGCTTCAAATATTTCTCTGCTTGGTCGATAAGTTGTGTTTTTTCATCAATCTTCTTTTCGGTATCTTTAATAGTTCTTGTGGTCTTGTAATTCTTATCTCTTAAAGTAACCATGCTTTCTTTCAGTTCAGATACGGAAGTGATATTTTTCTCTTTGAGTAGCTGATAACTCTCAATATATTTTTCTAAGCCTGCATTATTCTTATCTGCATTTTTACGGATAAGATTTTCAAAAACTGATAACAGATTTTCTTTGGGTGTGAAGGTGGACTTTATATTTTCGTTTTCTGTTTTTTCTTCTTTGCCTATTCCTCTTATCCAATTTAGTAATGCTTTTATTCTTCTTGAGATTTCTCTTAAAATCGCATTTTGATGTTTGATTTCTCGGTTGATATTTCCTCTGTCTGTGGCTATGCCTTTCTTTTCCATTTGACTTGCTGATACTCCTAAATGAATGGTCGGTATTTGTTCTATGCCCTGTCTTTGATAAGAACGATGGTCAACTTTATCATATATGCTGTTTTCTTCAAGATATTTATTTGTAATGTCTGCCCATGCTTTTCGCCAATGCTCTGCCTTGTCTTGCTTGTTCCAATCGACTGTATCTATTTTTCTTGTTTTGAAATTTCCATTTTTTAGTTTTACTTTTTCTCCGTTTTCATCAAGGATATATTCCTTTTTTGATTTTGCTCCCCATGTTGTATCTTCGTTTAGTGGTCGCATGGTTAGTAGGATATGTGCATGTGGATTTCCGTCATTTTTATCGTGTAATGCAATATCGGCACACATACCGACTTCTACAAAATTTTCTTTTACATATTCTCTTACAAGATTTATTTGTTTTTCTCGGTCTAATTCTTTAGGTAGAGCAACTTCAATTTCTCTTGCAAGCTGTGAGTTTTTACTTTTTTCTATTTTCTCGACACTGTTCCATAATGTTCCTCTGTCTGAAAATTCCTGTGGTGCATTTTGTGGTAATAGAATTTCAGTATGGGCTATTCCGCCTTTTCTTGTAAAGTCGTGGACTATGCCGTCATATTCATTTTTTATCTTTTCGCCACTACGATAGGCGGAAGCTGCTACCGCACTTTTGCCTTTTCCTCTTGAGATAATCTTTATGCAAAAATGGTATATCGCCATAGCTAAAAACCTCCTCTCTTTTTCTTATATGGATATGGTGGCGATAGATAAGACTTCCTAAAAAAATCGGATAGCTTTTATCCGATTTTTTTAGGAAGTACACAAGGGGTAGGAAATTTATTTCCGTAGGGGAGTGTAGCTCCCCTGTATCAGCGTTAGCTGATATGCCCTCTGCTAAGAGCCTTCGGAGAACGCACGCACCTGTTAAGGTGTATAAGTGCGCCCTTGTAAACAAGGGACTATTCCTCTATCTCTGTTTCTTCCTCTTGCATTTCTGTATTTTGATTTCCGTTTTCCTCTCGCTTTGCTATGATTTTTTTGATTTTTTGATTGATTGCTTCTTTGATATTTGGGAATATAATTAGTTGATAAAATTCGTCTTTTGTGAAGTCTTTGCTTGCGGAAAAGATACTTTCAAAGACTGCTCCTTTTTCATAAAGGCGTCTATCTCTCTTTTTTCTCTCTTCCTGTTTCTGCTGACTAATGAGCTTTTTTCTTTTATTTTGTAACTACTTGATTTCTTCTTCTGCCATTAAAATTTTTTCATCTATGTTTTTCATTTTCTATTTTCCTTTCTTTCTGTTTTTAGGCAAAGAAAAAACAGTAAACCTTTTTGATTTACTGTTTCCTTGAATTTTAACTATATTTTTTAATCTATCCTTTTTATTTATGAATTATCCAATAATCTTTATATGAATATCCATCATGCGTTCCTACTAAAAAATTATCCGA